>DATBBF010000009.1:0-94170 GCA_036271135.1 Solirubrobacteraceae bacterium | reverse complement strand
GAACCCTCCCCGGCCTCCGAGAGCGCATCCTCCAACGCCTCCTCACCCTCGCCGCCGCCATCAGCCTCAACCACCAACTCGGCCGCCCCAGCCGCGCACTCGTCAACTACAGCGCCTAAACCCGTGGAATCAACCATCTAGCCGCCCGCCAGCGCCAGCGCGTACTGCGGCCACCAGCGCCCCGCACGAGGCTCTCCAGGGCTACAGGAACCATCGCTCGTTCCCGGCTGCTTGACCCACAGATAGGCATCCACCAGCGGGCTTGCCGGCTTCGTCCCCGGTGTCACCCCCAGAGCCCGCCCCGGCGGGTTGCACCAATCCAGAGAACTGCGGGCGCTGCCGAGCGGCCCATTGCCGTTGCGGCCCGTGTCGATCACGAAATGCGTGCCACCCAGCGCCTTCGAGAGCGCCGTGCCGTAGGCGATCGTCGGTTCCGTCGCATAGAAGTTCGAGACGTTCAGAGAGAAACCGTCGGCACGTTCGATCCCAGCCCGGCGCAGCGGCGCCGCCAGCCGCCGTGAGGGCTGGATCCAGCCGAGGTTGCCGGCGTCGACGTAGACGCCGACCTGTGAATGTGACTTCAGGACGCCGACGGCAAAGCGAAGCAGCGCGTAGCGCTCCCGCGTCTCCACCGCGCCCAAGCAGCCCGTGAGGGCCTGGGCGATCGCATCAGGCTCGAGGACCACGGTCGCCTGGCGCGGCCCGATCCCCGCCGCGAAGCGCCGGATCCATGACATGTAGGCGGCCGGTGAAGGGGCTCCTCCAGAGGAGTAGCCACCGCAGTCCCTGCCGGGGATGTAGTAGGCGACGAGCAGCACGTCGCGCCCTGCCGCGGAGGCGCGCCGGGTGAGAGCGCGAACGCTCGTTTCGACGTTCGGGCCTTCGGTGAACCAGTTGCCCGTCGGCTCGGTCGCGATCCGCTCAACCGCCGCGGCACCGGCTGCATCGCCTTCGGTGTGCAGCTGGGCGACCTCCTGGGCAGCGGGGTTGTCCGGGTCGACGTACAGCGAGCCGGCAGCGGAGACACCGGGGGGGTCGCCCGCGCCTGAGCCGGCTGTGCTCGAGGCGCCACTGGCGGCGCCGCAACCGGCCACGCAGAGGGTCATCGCCAGCGCAATTAGACAGGCCGGTATCCGGGCTCGCATCGGCGGAGACCATAGGGCAGCGACCCCGTGAGCGGAAGGCCTGGCTGCCAGAGAGCAACCCCGAAAAGCCGCTCTGCAACAGTGAAAACCCCCTCGACTGGACGAATATATGACTTTGCCTTTTCGTCCACTCGGGTTTACACTCAGCCTCCACGGCGGCCTGGATGGTCCGCCGGCCACCCCGCACAGCCTGGAGTTACGGAAGACAAATGCAGCGAGCGCGCGGCGCTTCCCGTTCGACATCGAACGCGAAGCGGGATTTCGACTACGACCGCTTCAGCACCCTCGCGGGCGAGCTGAGCGAGCCGCCCGAGGGCGACTACCGGGTGGCCTTCCGCAGACTCGGTTACTGGCGGCCGGTCAGGACGCTGCTGCTCGTGGCCTTCGCCCTGATCTTCGTCGGCGGCTTCCTCGTCTGGCTGATGCTGCCCGAGCACTGGCCGCACGACGCCAGCCGGGCGATGCAGATCGCCTCCGACGTGATGGTCGCGAACACGGGCATCATCGGCCTGCTGGCGCTGATCAACGTCACGACCCTCTGCCGTGCCTCGCTGGCGGCCCGCGACCCGATACCCGTTCGCCACGACCCGGGGCTGAGGGTCGCCTTCCTGACGACGATCGTCCCCGCCCGCGAGCCGTTGGCGATGGTCCGAAAGACGCTGGAAGCAGCCCTGGAGATCCGTCATGACGGCCCCTTCGACGTATGGCTGCTCGACGAGGGGGGCGACCCTGGCGTGCCGGCGATGTGCCGGGAGCTGGGCGTCAATCACTTCTCCCGGCAGGGCATCTCACGACTGAACCGCCCCAGCGGCCGCTTCCGCGCCAAGAGCAAGCACGGCAACTACAACTCCTGGCTGCAGGCCCACGGCGGCGACTACGACGTGATGATCTCCGTCGACCCCGACCACGTTCCCTTCCCCTGCTTCTGCGAGCGGTTCCTCGGCTACTTCCGCGACCCTGACGTGGCGTTCGTGATCGGCCCCCAGGTCTATGGCAACTACCGGGGGTTCGTCGCCCGCGCGGCGGAGTCCCAGCAGTTCCTGTTCCACTCCCTGCTGCAGCGCGCCGGCAACCGCTCGCGTACGCCGATGCTGGTCGGCACCAACAACGCGATCAGGATCTCGGCACTGAAAGCAGCCGGCGGCTTCCAGGACTCGATCACCGAGGACATGGCGACGAGCCTGCAGATGCACACGCGGCGCAACCGCGCGACGGGACGGCGTTGGAGCTCGGTCTACACGCCCGATCTGATCGCTGTCGGTGAGGGCCCTGAGACCTTCACCGACTACTTCTCCCAGCAGTACCGCTGGTCGCGGGGAACCGACGATGTGCTGTTCACGCGCTTCTGGCGGCAAGCCCGCCGGCTCTCACCACGTCAGATCGTCCACTACGCGCTGCTGATGTCCTACTACCCGACGACGGCGATCGCCTGGACGCTGGGCGTGCTGAACGGCCTGCTTTACCTGACCCTCCACGCCGGCGGGGTGACAGTGCCGATGCACCTGTGGCTGATGCTCTACGTCGATGCCGCGGCGCTGCAGATCGGTCTGTACTTCTGGAACCGCCGCCACAACGTCAGCCCTCACGAGCGCCAGGGCTCCTCGGGCATCTCGGGGATGTTCATCTCGACGCTCTCGACGCCGATCTACGTAGCCTCGCTGACGGCCGCCGTCCTGCGCCGCCGCCGTGGTTTCGTCGTCACCGCCAAGGGCGGCGCGCAGCGCACCGACAGCCTCGCGACCTTCGCCATCCACCTGCGCTGGGCGGCGCTGCTCGTGCTGCCTCTGACCGTCTCGCTGGCCCTGGGTAGCATCGCCGACCCTTGGATGTACCTGTGGACCGTCCTCGGACTGCTCGTCTGTCTCGTCCCGATCGCGATCTGGCGTCTGGAGCGGGCCGGCACCCCAGCCCCACCGAGCCGCGGACGCGATCGTGCGCGCAGGCGGCGCATCGGAGCAGATGCCAGAGCGCGACACCCACGGCCTGAGCCGATCATCGAGAAGGCCGCCTTCGGCGAACGGATCGAAGCGGCATGAGCGGCTCCCCCAGCCGTCGCGAGCGCGTATTCAAGTGGGCCGCCCTGATCGCCGTCGGCGGCGTGCTGCTGGCCGTCAACCTGCCGACGATGACCTCAGCGGCCGTCAAGGCGATTCACGGATACAAGATCAACTCGCAGGGCTACAAGGAATCGAAGGGTCATTGGTCGATCCTGAAGGTCCCCGCGCGCTACCGGATCGATGCTGTCCACGCCGCACTGCTCTACACCGGCAAGGTGCTGATCATCGCCGGCTCGGGCAACAACCTCGGTTACTTCAAGGCGGGGACGTTCAAATCGATCATCTGGGACCCGGCGACGAACAAGTTCAAGACGATCCACACCCCCAGCGACATGTTCTGCGGCGGGCACACCTTCCTGCCCGACGGCAAGCTCCTGATCGCCGGCGGCACTCGCCGCTACGAGGTGCTCGGCAGTGAAGTCACCCACGCCTCGGGTGTGATGCAGATCCAGAACCAGTCACCCGACGGTCACTCCATCCACCTCCCCGCGGGCTCTGAATTCACCTCGCCCAGCGGCGTCTCGTTCCGATCGATCAAAGCCGTCACAGTCCGCCCGGCACGCAAGGTGATCGACGCCGAAGGGGTCGCGACGGTACAGGCCTCAACGACCGAAACGTGGGTCGAAGCAATCGAGGGCGGCACCTCCTCGAAAGTCGAAAGCGAGACTCAGTTCGCGATCGCCGGAGTCACCGGCGCCGATGCGCACAACCTGTTCGGCATCTCGGGCAGCCTGACGATGGCCAAGCAGGACTTCTGGGGCGATAACAAGTCCTACCTTTTCAACCCCGCCACCGAAAGCTATGAACGAGTCGGCGATCTGCAGATGGCCCGCTGGTACCCGTCGGTCGTGACACTCAGCGACGGCCGCGCGCTGGCCGTCTCCGGCCTCGACCAGTACGGCCGCATGATCCAGGGTCAGAACGAGATCTACACGCCCGCGACGCGCAGCTGGAAGATCGACCCGGCGCTGACGCGCGTGCTCCCCACCTACCCGGCACTGTTCCTGATGCCCGAAGGCAACCTCTTCTACAGCGGCTCGAACGCCGGCTACGGCTCGACGTCGGTCGGCCGCACTCCAGGGATTTGGAACCTGACCGACAACTCCTTCAAGGTCGTCCCGGGACTCAGAGACCCAACCGAGACAGAGACCAGCGGCAGCGTCCTGTTGCCGCCCGCCCAGGCTCAGCGCTACATGGTCATCGGCGGTGGCGGCGTCGGCAACTCACCAAAGTCGACGGCCCGCACCGACATCGCCAACCTGAGCGAACCGGAACCACACTTCACGCCGGGACCGAGCCTCGCCCAGCCGACCCGCTACCCCGAGGCCGTCATCACACCCGATGACCGCGTGATCATCACAGGCGGCTCCCGCGGCTACCGCGGCGAGCACGACAGCGACATCTACGAATGCCACGCCTATGACCCCTCGACCAACAAGCTGACGCGCCTAGCAGACCCGGAGGTGGGGCGCGACTATCACGCCGAGGCGCTGCTGCTACCCGACGGGCGGATCGTCACGCTCGGTGGGAACCCGCTGTATGCCAATCGCTCGGACACCAGCGCCGGCGGCTTCGAGAAACGGATCGAGATCTACTCACCGCCCTACCTCTACCACTCCGGCCGACCCAAGATCAGCGGCGGCCCGACCAAGCTCAGGCGAGGCGAGAGCACGGCCTTCACGACTCCCGACGCGGGAGCGATCAGCTCGATGAGCCTCGTGCGCCCGAGCGCCACGACCCACGTGACCGACTCCGAGCAGCGCCTCGTCGCACTGGGCTTCGTGCGTGGCAAGGGCACCGTAACGGTCACCGTGCCGGCGCAGGCAGGCCTGGTCCCCTCCGGCTGGTACATGCTGTTCGCCGACAACGCCCAGCGCATCCCCTCGCAGGCACGCTGGGTGCACGTCGACTAGATCTGCCCGCGGGCGAGGTCCAGCAGGCGCCCGAGGACGCGGGCGCCGTCCTTGCGCAGCCCGTCGTGGTCGTACTCGCTGGTCAGCCAGACCTTGAGGCCGGGCACCGCCGCGGCGGTCCGCTCGGAGAAGCTCCGCTCGACGTAGGGGTCCTCGGCGTAGACGGCGGCGGCCGCCACCACCGTGTTGTTCGCCAGCCGCTCGGGGTCATACAGGCGTGGCCATTCGCGCGCGGCCAGCAGCTCGGCGGCCTCCCGCATCGGCTCCATCGCTGGGTCGTCGAAGACCCAGGGGAAGACGTGCTCGCCGGTCATGTACTCCTCCGGCCACTCCTGCTGCTCGGCGAAGATCCGTGCGGCGGACCAGCGGGTGGCGCCGCCGTCGGCCCAGCAGGCCTCGTGGAGGATCGCGTAGAGCGGGTTGCGCGCGAAGCTCGTCGCCGCCTCGACGTCATGCAGGAACCCGGGCGAGCGGCGATCCAGCTCGAGCAGGTAGTGCAGGCGCTCCATGCCGTCGCTCATCCCGAGCAGGTTGCCGAGCTGGCGCACCCGCCCTGGGTGCAGGGCGCCACCACCGGGAAGCCGCGGCGGCTCACCTGCGACCTCATCCAGCAGTCCTAGTAGCCGCCCGCGGTCGGCGGGGTAGCGCTCGAAGAAGCGCCGGTTGCGCTCGCGCATCCGCGTATAGGTGGCGCGATAGACCTCGTCGATGCTTTCGTGAAGCGGCGGCACGCCGCCGGTGAACAGGACCTCGCGCAGCCCCTCGGGCGCCGCCGATAGGTATCGCAGCGCGCAGAAGCCGCCGAAGCTCTGACCGAGCACGCTCCAGCGTTCGACCTCCAGCTCGCGGCGCACCGACTCGGCGTCGGCGACGATCGAGTCAGCGCGGAAGTGGGCGAGGTACTCGGCCTGCTCCTGAGGGGTACCGGGCATGTGCGGGGAGACCGGCGTCGAGCGCCCGGTGCCGCGCTGGTCGAGCATCAGCACACGGAAGTCGATCAGCGCCCGCTCCAGCCACGGCGGTGATCCTGCCCGGCGGGAGGGCCTCGGCGCCTCCGAGCCCGGGCCGCCCTCGAAGAACACCAGCAGCGGGCGCTCCTGGCCGTCGGGATCGGCGAGCTCGCGGGTGAAGACCGAGATCCGGGCGCCATCGGGATCGGCATGGTCGAGGGGAACCGAATGCTCCCGGTCGGTCACGATCAGGCCGGGGATCTCGTGCCGGACGGCCATACCCCGCACCTTAGCCCGCGGGGGGACGCTCTAGGCTGCCCCCGTGCGCATCCTCACCGTCGTCGGCAACCGGCCCCAGTTCATCAAGGCCGCCGCCGTGTCAGTCCTGCTGCGAGAGCGCCACGAGGAGATCCTCATCCACACCGGCCAGCACTACGACGACACGCTCTCGAGCGTCTTCTTCAACGAGCTGGGCCTGGCGCGCCCGGATCGCGAGCTGCACATCGGCGGCGGCAGCAACACCTCTCAGACGGCACGGATGCTGGGCGCACTCGAGCCGCTGCTCACCGATGTGCGCCCCGATGCTGTGCTGGTCTACGGCGACACCAACTCGACCCTCGCCGGCGCCCTCGCCGGAGCCCAGGCCGGCTTCGGAGTGATCCACGTCGAGGCGGGCATGCGCTCGTTCGACCGGACGATGCCCGAGGAGCGAAACCGCGTGCTCAGCGACCATCTCTCAGACCTCTTGCTGTGCTCCGCTGAGAGTGCCGCCGAGCACCTACGGGCGGAGTCGGTCGCGGGCAAGGTCGAGGTGGTGGGCGACGTGATGGTCGACGTCGCGATGCGCTGGCAGCCGGCGGCTCGCGCCGACGCCGAGACGACCGCCGCGCACGGCGTGATGCCCGGCTCCTATCTGCTGCTGACCGCTCATCGCGTCGGCAACGTCGACGATCCCGAGAGGCTCGGTGCGCTGGTCGAGCTGATCGGCGCGCTGCCGGAGCCCGTCCTGTTTCCGCTACACCCCCGCACCCGAGCACGCCTCGTCGAGAGCGGCCAGATGGCATCGCTGGAAGCACTGCCAGGCGTGATCGTGACCGAGCCGCTCGGCTACGCGGAGTTCAGCGCGCTCGTCTGCCAAGCTCGGGCGGTGCTGACGGACTCCGGTGGCGTCCAGAAGGAGGCGTACCTTGCCGGGGTGCCCTGCCTGACGCTGCGAGCGAACACCGAGTGGACCGAGACGGTCGAGACTGGGTGGAACACACTCGTCGGCCTCGACACCGCCGCCACGCTGGCAGCCCTCGAGCGACCGCATCCTGAGCAGCACCCGCAGCTCTACGGCGACGGCCACGCCGCCGAGCGCTGCGTGGCCGCGATCGGGGCGATGTGAGCGCGCCCGACGGCCAGCTCGTGCGAGTCGGGGTTGTCGGCCTCGGCTATTGGGGCCCGAACCTCGCCCGCAACTTCGCCGCGATCGGAGGCTGTGAGCTGAGCTGGTTGTGCGACGCCTCCGCCGACGCGCGCACGAAGCTCGAGCGCTCGATCCCCGGCGCACGCTCGACACCCGACATCGGCGAGTTGCTCGACGATCCGGCGCTCGACGCGATCGTGCTGGCTACACCAGTGCCCTCCCACGCCGAGCTTGCGATCTCGGTCCTCGAGGCCGGCAAGCACTGCTTCGTGGAGAAGCCACTGGCAACGACGGCGGCGGATGCGGAACGGGTGGTCGCGGCCGCCGAGGAGGCCGGCAGAGTGCTGATGGTCGGTCATCTGCTCGAGTACCACCCCGCAGTGACGCGGTTGAAGGAGATGATCGAGGACGACGAGCTCGGCGGCCTCTATTACGTCTATGGCAACCGCCTGAACCTCGGGCAGCTGCGCTCGGAGGAGAACGCCCTGTGGAGCCTCGGCGCCCACGACGTCTCGGTCGCCCTGGCGTTGATCGGCGAGGAGCCCGTGGTCTGCGAGGCCCACGGCGCCTCCTACGTCCGGCAAGGCGTCGAGGACGTCGTCTTCTGCTACCTGCGCTTCCCCTCGGGGACCGTCGCGCACCTGCACCTCTCCTGGCTCGATCCCCACAAGGAGCGGCGCATCACGGTCGTCGGCTCGCAGAAGATGGCGACCTTCGACGACATGCTGATCGAGGGCAAGCTGACGGTCTACGACAAGGGCTTCGACGAGGACACGCGCTCGTGGGGTGAGTACATAGCCCGCTCCGGGGATACCTTCTCACCGCAGATCCCCAACCGCGAGCCGTTGCGGATCGAGTGCGAGCACTTCATCGAGTGCGTCCGCACGGGCGAGGCGCCGCGTTCGGACGGGCACAGCGGTCTGCGGGTCGTGCGGGTGCTGGAGGCGCTGCAGCGGTCACTGGAGGAGTGACGACGTGGAAGAAGTTCGCGCCGGCATCGTTATTTAGAGGTATGCCTACCAATGCTCGTCGTAACTCACCTCTCGCTCGGCGCCGTCGCTCCCACTGGGCCGCACTGATCGTCGCCGTCATGCTGCTCACCGCCGGTGCCGCGACAGCGGCCGGTGCCTCCACGATCGAAGGCGTGTGGTCCTTCAACGGCGGCGAGATCGCGATCCAGCCCGAAGGCGGCGGCAAGTACGAGGGGATCGTCGTCGCTCCGACGACCTTCGCGAGCTGCGTGCATCCCATCGGACAGGAGATCTGGAAAGGCATCACCTTGCAGACGGACGGCTCCTACTGGGGTCTGCACCAGTGGTACAAAACAGAAAACTGTCAGGAAAACCCGGTGCTCGGCCCGACCGCGTACCGAGTGGTCGATCAGACCGACGGCTCGCGCTACCTGCGTGTCTGCCTGAGCTCGCCCGGCACCGGTCAGCCGAGCATCCCGCCCGGCAGTTCTGGCATCGGCGCGAGCTACGGCTGCGGCAACTCCGCGCTCACCGCCCCGCTTGCGCGCTCCAAGGTCGGCAGCTTCAAAGAAGTGGTGTCGCTACCCAGCGCGAAGAAGTGCTTCAGCGCCAGAAAGTTCGCGATCCACATCCGCAACGCCAAGTACGACCCGTTCAAGGCCGTGTCGGTGAGGCTCGCCGGCAAACGCTTGCATGCCGCGCTCCACGGCAGCGTGTACGTGGCGACGATCAACCTAAAGGGCCTGCCGCATGGCGCCTTCACCGTCAAGATCACCGCGATCACCTTCCGCGGCAACCGTGTCTCGGGCAAGCGCACCTACCACACCTGCGTTCCGGGTCACAAGAAACGGGCGTCCAAGAAGGCCAAGTGAGAACGCTCCAGCCGCGCTGGGCGCTGGCGCGATCATCACGCCGAGATCGCATGAGCTATCGGGTGCGAGCGAGCCTCGCGCTGGAGATCCTCACCACGTACGCAGCTTCGCGCCGGGCGCTGCGAGGTGCTCCGATGGAGACCATCGTGAGGCGCCTGCGCGAACAGTCTCCGCCCGCAGAGGCACCCGCCGGCAACTCGCTGTACGACGCGCGCCGGCTCGGTCGTGCGGTGGCACGGATGCTGAGCTACCTGCCAGGCGACACGCGCTGCCTGGTCAGATCGCTGGTGCTCACGAGGCTGCTGGCCCGCCGTGGCATGCAGGCAACGCTCGTGATCGGCGCTCGCGCCGAGCCGGAGTTCGCAGCGCACGCGTGGGTGGAGCACGACGGCCAGCCGGTGCTCGATCCCGGCGAGGAGCCATACGGCAGGCTGGTCGAGCTCTGAGCGCCGCGTGCGAACCGGGGCTGGCGGCCTTCGGGCTGAGCTTGCAGATGGCCGGACGGAGGCCGCCCGGCAGATGGGAGGCGCGCCCTGCGGTCGGCCCGCAGCTCCAGATCCAGCTTGGCGATGCGGCCAGTGTCGCCGGACGCTGGTCTGGGTACGGCGAGCCCGGTTGGGAGGGCTTGATCGACGGAGCGAGGTTCGTCGTCGAGCGGGGCCTCGAGGGAGATCATCGTTTCGTGCACGACGCGAACCTGGACCCCCGGGTGGACGAGACGAGAGCCAGGGCAACCCATCATCTGTCGTCCGATGGCAGGCTGTTGACCTGCGCGCCGAACAGTCACGCGAACCCGTTCTGGTGGCGCGTGGTGCTCGACTCGGTGCTGTTCACTGTGGCGTTGCTGCAGGGTTACGAGGCGCTGCACGCCGGCGCGGTCGCGCTGAGAGGGGACGTCATCGCGATCGTGGCAGCGACCGGCGGCGGCAAGAGCACACTGGTCACGGAGCTGCTCAGCAGGGGCGCCAACTTGATGACAGACGACGTGCTGGTGATGCGGTCGCGCGCGCCGGACGCACCGCTGGCGTATCCGGGACCGCCGTTGATGACGGTCCCTGCCGAGCGCGTCCCGGCGTCGGCCGAGACGATCCTGTCTGTGGACGGGGAGCGGTGGATCGGGGTGCCCGCCGCTCCCGAGCCGCTGCCGCTGAAGGCGCTCGTGCTTCTCGACCGACGGTCCGGACCGAGCCCGACTTCGATGGAGCGGGTCGAGAGCCCGCTCGCTCCCCTTCTCAGCTCGTTGATGCGCTTCCCACGAACGGCCGCACGCGAGCGCAGCCGCTTCGAGTTGGCGAGCGACCTCGCAGAGCGGGTGCCGCTGTGGCGACTGCGCGCCGACCTCGACGCACCCCCGACGACGCTTGCCGATGTGCTGCTGGCGAACATTTGATGACCTCGATGCCCGGCCAGGGAAGCAGATGATCTGCGATGGTTGGCGACCGATATTCGAGCCATGAGCCCTTCCTCAGCACCCCTATCCCACCAGCCGACCACCGCTACTTCCACCCCCCCGGAGCCGATTCTCGAGCTCGAGGGTCTGTACCACCGCTGGAAGGGGCCGAAGCCGCCGGTCCTCGACGACGTCAGCCTCACGCTGCGCGCCGGGCAGATCACCTGGATCGGAGGACGCAACGGCGCCGGCAAGACGACGCTCCTGCGTCTGGCCGCCGGGATCCTGCTGGCGCAGCGGGGAAACGTGCGGATCGGCAAGCTGACGCCGAGCGACAAGGGCGGGCTCTACCGTCGCCAGATCGGCTTCCTCTCGGCCGGCGATCGTGGCCTACAGGCACGGATGCGCGTCGTCCAGCAGCTGGACTACTGGGGACGCCTGGCGTATGTGCCTCGCGACCGTCGCGCCGAGCAGGTGGCCGAGAGCCTGCGACGATTCGAGCTCGAGGAACTCGCGACAAGCCGCGTCGATCGCATGTCGATGGGTCAGCGGCAACGTGTGCGCCTTGCGATGGCGTTCCTGCACGAACCGCGGATACTGCTGCTCGACGAGCCGCGCAACTCGCTCGACGACGACGGCTACCGCCTGCTCAACGAGCAGATCTCGAGCGCTGCGCAGCGGGGCGCGGCGATCCTCTGGTGCTCGCCGCGCGGCGAGGACCGCGTGATCGACTGCGACGCAGGCTACACGCTGCAGGACGGTCGCCTGGAGCCGGCGCAGTGAGCCGCCTTCGCCTGTGGGGCGATGCGATGTGGGGGATCATGCGTCGCGACGCGATCCTGTTCGTCAGCTACCGCAGCCAGCTGGTCGCGCAGTTTCTCGGCCCGCTGTTCTCGATCACCCTCTTCTACTACATAAGTCACCTGCTGACCGCGAGGAGCATTCACTCTCCCGGCGGCTATTTCGGGTTCGTGATCGTGGGACTTGTGATCGTGCAGATCCTGACGATTTCACTTGGGGTGATGCCTGTGACGGTGAGACAAGAACTCGTGTCAGGGACGATCGAGCGTTTCCTCGTCAGCGCCCACGGGCCAATCAACGGGATCCTCGGCACGATGCTGTTCCCGCTCGTCAACGCGCTGTTCAGCGGAATTTTGATGCTGACGCTTGCAACGGTGATCTTCGGGCTGCCGCTGGCGAGCACGGCTCCACTCGCGATCCCGGTTGCCTTGCTGGGGACGCTCGCATTCATGCCCTTTGCGTTCTTCCTGGTTGCACTGGTGATGGCCTTCAAGCAGGCCTCGAGCGCCACGCAGTTCATCGTCGCGGGAGTCGCGATCGTCGGCGGCCTGTACTTCCCGATCGCACTGCTACCCGGATGGATCAGGTGGATGTCAGACGTACAGCCGTTCACCCCGGCCACGGATCTGCTGCGACATCTGCTGGTGAACACTCCACTGGTCCACCCAGCAGCGATCGAGCTTCTGAAGCTGGTGGGATTCATCGCCGTGCTTCTACCGGCAGGCTTCCTGCTCCTGCGCGCGTCGATTCGATACGGTCAACGCAGCGGAACGATCGCCGAGTATTGACGTGACTGAGGAGAAGACCGACACACCGACCATGGTGCCCATGACGGACACCGAGTTGCTGGCGGCCCGGGTGAGGCTGCCACAGCATGTCGTCCACCGCAGCTTCGTCTCCGAGACGGTTGTGCTGAATCTCAGGACGGGCAAGTACCACGGCCTGAACCCAACCGCCGGAAAGATGCTGGAAGCGCTCGAGTCGGCGGACACGGTAGCCGCGGCCGTGCCGGCTCTGGCCAGCGGTTATGGACTCGAGCAACAGCGCATCCGGGATGACCTACTGGCGCTGACGCGGGGACTGCTCGGGCGCGGTCTGATCGTCACCGCGGATGGCGGCACTGGCTGAGCGATCGCCTGACGGTGCGGAGGCCGAGCACCGTCGCACCGGCTTCGGCTTGGCGCTGTCGATCGACCCGCGCATCTCAATCGCAGGGCTCGGCGACGCCGACGACCTCACTGCCGGCGAGAGGCGCTCGCGCGTGCGCCTGGATGACGGTGAGCTCGAAGATCGCTGGCAGACGCTCTCTGGCACTCCGTTGCGCGCGCGCGAGCTCCGCAGCGACGGCGTCCTGCTGCTATCCGTCGACTTCGACGAGCACGCCGGCTACCTGATGTGGGCACTCGACCACGGTCGCGTGCTGATCTCACCGGACGGCCTCGAGCTGCTGTGCGAGCCGGACCCGGTCAACGAGGACTGGGCCAGCATCCTCGCGGCGCAGGCGCTGCCGCTGGCGGCGACGGTCAGGGGCCTCGAGGTGATGCACGCCTCCGGCGTCGTGCTCGATGGCAGGGCACTGCTTTTCGCGGGACCGCCGGGCGCCGGCAAGAGCTCGCTGGCCGCGGCGCTCGTCAGCGATGGAGCTCAGCTGCTCAGCGATGACGCGGTCGCGCTGCAGCTACGGCAGCGCGGGCTGCTCGCACATGCCGGCTCGGTAGTACTGCAGCTGCGCTCTACCGAGCAGCAACGGCTCCCCGAGGATCGTCGCGCGCGGCTCGGTAGCCCGCTCAGATCCTTCACCGGCAAGCATCGCTATATGGGTCCGTCGGTGCCCGCCGCAGCACCACTCGCAGCGTTGTTCCTGCTCGAACGCTCCTCCGAGCAGCCGGTCCTCGAACGATTGCCGGCGGTCAACCCGTTCGAGCTGATCGGCAGCACGTTCAATCTCTCGGTGCGCACGCCTGCACGGCTGCAGCGCCAGCTCGACGTCGCCTCCGCGATCGCTTCCGGTGAGCTGGCCCACCGGCTGCGCGTGCAACCGGGCGTGGATGCCACTCAGCTCGCGAGGGTCGTTCGAGAGCATCAAACGCGTTCGCCGGCGAGCTGACCAGACGATGCTGATCGGAGCATGGGGGCCCCATGCCAGCGAGCTGCTCGAGCGTCTAGCCGAGCGAGACTCGACACAAGTGCACAGAATCGCCGACTTGACGATGATGAGGCAGCCGGATGTCATCGAGGGCAGCTGGTGCTGCTGGCTGTTCGGCGCACCGGAAGCCCGCGACGAGCTCTCGGAGCGACTCGAGCGCACCCCGGGTGAGAGCCTTGTGGCGAGCCTGGCACGGTCGCTCGAGGTGAGGGGAGCAGCGGCCTGTGAGCTACTGTGCGGCAGGTTCGTGCTCGTCGCGCTCGAGCGCGAACATGGGCGCTGCATGGTGGTGCGCGACCAGCTTGGCGCGCAGTCGCTGGTTCACGCGAACGTCGGGCAGGGCACTCTGTTCGCAGAGCACGAGCGTGACCTGCTCGAGGCGCTCGGGCGAACACCGAGTCCCGATCGGCTGGCGCTCGCGCAGTGGATCGGCAACGGGCTCACACCCGTGGGCCACACGCTGTTCGAGGATGTGAGTCGTCTACCCGCCGGACACATGCTGGAGTTGCATGGCACCAGCGCAGCGGTGAGACGCTGGTGGCAGCTCCGCTACGGAGGCACCGAGCAAGGCAGCCCCGACTCGCTCGCGCTGCTCCTGCGAGAGCAGGCGTTCGCGGCAATCGGCCGAGCCTCGGCCGGCTCTGAGCGCCTTGCGGTGAAGCTGAGCGGAGGCCTCGACTCGGCCTGCGTGGCAGCGGGCCTGCAGGCTCGGGGGTTCGCAGGCCGCGCGCTCGCCTTCGGGGGCACGTTCCCGGAGTTTCCTGAGGCTGATGAGCGCGAGCTGATACGGCAAAGCGCCGAGCACGCTCACCTCTCATTGGAGCTGATCGGCTTCGACCTGGCGAGGTCGATGCTCGATCCGGCGATCGAGCACATCGCGCGCTGGCGCCTGCCGCCCGCCACGCCCAACACGTTTCTGTGGGAGCCACTGATGGGGCGTGCCCGAGAACGCGGCGTCGAGGTGATGCTCGACGGCGAGGGCGGCGATGAGCTCTTCGGATTCTCACCGCACCTGATAGCCGACATGCTGCGCGCCGGCCACCTTGGGAAGGCATGGGCGCTCACGGCCCGGATGCCGCGTCTGGCGACCGATACGAACACACGAGCACGTCTGGGCGAGCTGCGCCGCTGCGGCCTCGCCCCTCTTCTGCCGAGCGGCGTGCGCCGGCGTCGCGAGAGCTCCAGGCGCGAGCGCACCAATGCGTCCAGCTCGATCGTCAGGCTCGCCGACGCTCAGGCGCTCGCGGATATGCACGAGCAGCGCATCGAGCAGCGTCACGAGGGGCCGCTGTGGTGGCGCTCGCTCGCTGAGAGCGTAATCGACACAAGAGACTTGCTCGACCTCGGCGGCCACTACCGGCGCGCAGCCGCCGACGAGGAGGTCGATCGGCGCCACCCGTTTCTCCATGACCTCCGGCTGATCGAGACTGTGCTGCGAATTCCGCCACAACTGCAGTTCGATCCGCTTCGGGACCGCCCGCTGCTACGCGACGCGGTGCGCGGCCTAATCCCCGAGGCGGTGCGAACCCGCCACGCCAAGAGCCACTTCACGCGACTCGTGCTCGCCGGGATCAACGGCGAGGAAACGGGACTCCTGGCACCACTGGGCCGGGCCGACGCGCCGGTCCGTGCGTTCGTGTCCGAGCCCGCACTCGACCGCAGGATCGAGGTCCCGCCTGCGCAGCGGCCGATGCTTGGCGCCGGATCGCTGTGGCGGGTCGCGATCGCAAACAGGTGGCTCCTGGCCGAGATGGAGCGCGGGACGTGATCGGAATCCGGCGGGCGCCGGCCACTCGGCGCGACGATGGCCGCTGTACTTTTTCAGGCCTTGTGGAGCGGCAAGATGCCTCCATAGAATGCGTCCTCTCCACCAAGCGAAGGAGGCAGCATGGAGAAGGACAAGATGGTTCCCGAGTACGAGGCTCCGCGCATCGAGGATCACGGAGATCTGACGGAGCTGACCGCAGCAGGTTCGACTGGTGCGTTCTTCGACGGCGAATTCACCGTTCACAAAGGCGAAGGCACCGGCGGCCACCTCCAGACGTCCCCGTAGGATCGTGCGGGCCGGTCTCCCGACGGGAGACCGGCCAACATGACCTTCCACGGCAGGCATCCGGCGGGCTCCAGCCGTTGGAGCTGTCGTGAGCAGCGCAGTCGCCTACGGCGCAATCCTGCTCGATGACCGGGCATCACTGGCTGACAGCATCAAGTCGGCCTTGCCAGATGGTCGAGGGGCTGACCACACGCCGCTGATCGGTCTGCTCGGCTGGAAGTCAGCCTCCCAGGAGGAGGTCTCCTCGCTGAAGAGTCTGCGTGACCGGCACGACGGGCCGCTGGTCGCGGTGCTGGCGGAGAGCCCGGCGCCCCGCGGAGCACGTATCGTTGCGGCTCGCCTCGAGGGAGCAGTCATGGCCATCGACCTCGGGCACACGCTCGAGCCTACGCTGGCTGCCGTCGCCGCTGGGCAATGTGTCGTGCCCAAAACGATCCGTCAGATCGTCGATCGCCCGCCACTATCGCCCCGCGAGCGCCAGATCCTGGCGATGATCGTGCTGGACTTCTCGAATGCCGAGATCGCCCAGAAGCTGTTTGTCACCGAGAGCAACGTCAAGAACCACCTGTCCTCCGCGTTCCAGAAGCTCGGCGTCAAGTCGCGCAACGCCGCGGCCGAGCTGATCCTCGACCGAGAGAGCGGCCTGGGACCCGGGATCCTGCACATATCGCCTGAGGAGTCGCTGCCAGAGCTCGGCTGAGGACGCACCTCGACGTCGACCGCGGAAGTAACGCGGACCGCCGACCGTTAACGGGTATGCCCAACTTGCGCCTCCCCGCGCCCTCGGTACCAGTCGGAATGAGCCTCACAGGCTGGCAGTGCATGTCAAATAGGCAACTAAGACGAGTTAGCACTGCTACGGACACACAGCCCAGACGAGTATCTTGGGCACCTGGGGACGAGTGCGCAAAGTCCCCTAGACGGGGGCGATGAAGTCCCTTCCGGAATAAATTGGCTACTGCCGCGGAACGCACCCATAGCAGTTGGCCGTCTGTCGCCAAGACATTGTCCTTTGGATGCCCAACCAATGATTCGGCTAGGCCGGCGCGACGGATACGTCTGATGGGCGCCCCGATGGACGCGGTGACCGAAGCGGAGGCTGTACAGGCGATTACAGACGCTGCGCAGGCCGGGCGCGGCCACTGGACGATCACCGCCAATCTCGATCATGTTCGTCGTTACAACAGCACCCCCGGGCAGAAGAGGTTGATCGACGCAGCGGACCTCGTAGTGGCTGACGGCATGCCGTTGATCTGGGCCAGTCGCCTCGCCGGAGTGCCCCTTCCCGAGCGCGTATCGGGATCAAGCATGATCTGGTCGATCTGCGAGGAGGCGAGCGCTCGGCTGCAGAGCGTGTTTCTGCTTGGTGGGAACCTCGGCGTAGCTGAGGGGGCCGCCGATGTGTTCCGCGAGCGGTTCTCAGCGCTTGAGATCGCAGGCACGGTATGCCCTCCAGTTGGCTTCGAGCTAGACCCGCGCGAACTTGAGCACATACGTCGTCACGTAGTGGAGGCGGCGCCGGACATCGTGTTCGTAGCGCTCGGCTTTCCCAAGCAGGACCGACTGATTGAGATGCTGAAAAGGTCGTTGCCCCAGGCCTCGTTTCTGGGCGTCGGCATCAGCTTGAGCTACGCGACCGGCGAGCTATCGCGCCCCCCCGGATGGATCTGCAACCTAGGGCTGGAGTGGGCTTACCGTCTGTGGCAAGAACCCACGCGTCGACTTCTACGACGTTACCTCATCGATGGTTTGCCGTTCTCCATGCGCCTGATGGCCTCCGCTGTGTTGAACCGCAGTCGATCAGACGAGCAATGGGGATGACGCCCCTCCGCCCGCGCCGCGATTGCCGTGCAAAGCACGGCGTCTATCGACAAACGCAGCGCCGGGCGTCCGCGTCTAAAATGCGTTCCCCCAGCGATCAGAACAGCACAGCAAACCAAGTATCTTCACGAGCACGAATGGGGTTCGCAGAGCAGGCACAGAACAACTTGAGAGGACAGATGCGTGCAGGATGCTGAAGCACTAAGCCTCGAGCGAACGCTCGGCGTGCTCCGTCGGCGGTTGCCACTGATTGCGCTGGTCTGCATAGTCGCGGCAGCGGCGGCCTACGGGGTCTCCAAGCATCAGACAAAGAAGTACACCGCAACGTCGTCCCTTTCCTTCGGCGTCAACTCTCTAAGCCAACAGATCGTCGGGCTGCCCTCGAACACAAGTGGCGGCACCCTGCTCGCCCAACAAGCGAACAACCTCGAACTTGTCAAGCGCGGGAACATGGCGGTCAAGACAGCCGCCGCGCTGGGTAACGGCTTGACCGAAGGGTCAGTTGCCAGCAGCCTTGAGATCACCGGACAGGGAGAATCAGGTGTCGTCGATATCGCTGCCACGGTGACATCTCCGAAGCTGGCCGCAGCGATCGCGAACACGTACGCAGGTGAGTTCGTTCACGAGCAGGAACAAGCCAACCAGAAGTTCCTAGAGTCAGCGCTCTCGCTCGTCCACAAACAGCTTGCTGCCTTGTCACCAGAGCAACGGGTCGGAGCTGACGGCTTGCAACTTCAGAACCGCGCTCAGACGCTTGGCCTGCTCTCTCAATTGCGTTACGACGGGGTTCAGCTGGCTGGCGAAGCTGTAGCTCCATCAAATCCATCCTCACCCAAGACGAAACGAAACACGGCCCTTGGCGGATTTCTCGGCCTGATCCTCGGCTTGGGCATCGCCTTTATGTTGGAGCGTCTCGACCGCCGGATCCGCAGCCCTGAGGAGCTCGAGTCGATCTACGGCATTCCTTTGCTCGGCGCGGTGCCCAAGAGCACGACGCTGGCGCGCGATGAAGTGCCCAGGTCTGCTGAAGTCGAGGCTTTCGGCTTGATTCGCGCCCGCCTACGCTTCTTTGACGTGGAGCGCGAGCTTCGGACAATCGTCATAGCCTCACCGAGTTCCGGCGACGGGAGCACCACTGTTGCACGTCAGCTCGCTGAAGCAGGAGCAATGCTCGGGTCACGGACCCTCTTGCTGGAGGTCGACCTTCGTAACCCTCAAATCGCTAGGCAGTTCGGGATAGATCCCGGGCCGGGCCTTCCCGAAGTCCTGGTAGGGACCACAGCGTTGGAGACGGCGTGTCGCGCGGTTCACCTTGCAGCGTCCGGCGTTCGGACGGTTGAGGGACGCAAGCTCGATGTGCTGACAGCCGGCTCTGCGATGCCTCCGAACCCGGCAGAACTACTCGAGAGCCATGCTATGGGGGTGGTGCTCGAGCGCATTAGATCCACTTACGACCTCGTGGTGATCGATGCTCCACCGCTCGCAGCCGTCTCAGATGCATACCCGCTGCTCGACAAGGCTGACGGAGTTGTGATCGTAGGCCGAATGGGGAGCCGCCGTGAGGACGCAGAGCGGGTGCATCAGACGCTTGCAAGAAGCCCAGTCCGGCTGCTCGGCGTGATTGCAAACGGCGTGAAATCACGGGCGCCCGACCCTTACGCTTCCAAAGCTGACACCGACAGGAGACCATCTCCCCCCGCGTCCGGCAGCGGCACCTCGAGGTCGGACGAGCTAGTCCCGAGCGCCAAGGCCTGAAGGCCGGGACCACGGGCTCTATAGGCCACTTGTCGTCCTCCATCACGCATATTCGCCCCCTTTCATGGAACACGGGGTTGACCTTCGCCACGGCTCGCCGTTTTCGCATCGTACTTCAAGTGCTCGCGCCCTTGGTCGCCGCCCTCGCCGTCGGTGTTCTCGTCCCGTTCACAGGTACGCACGGAGGCCTATCAATCCTGGTCGCTGTATTCCTGGCGCTCGCCGTGGTGGGCACGCTTTTTGCGTTGCCGCTTCGGTATCTCCCGGCAATCACGCTCCTCGCCGCGCTTCTTGTGCCCACTGAACTATCCCTGTTTCCACGAGAACTTCAAGGCGCATCTCTGGGCATAGTTCCCCTAGTCGTCTGGACGATCCGGGCACCCAGGTCCGCAAAGATACCGGTTGGCCTGAGGCTCTTCGCATTGACTTTCGCCGTCTGGCTCGTGCTGTGCCTGTCTTTTGAGCCGTTGCGAACTAACAAAGGCGTCGAGTGGTTCGTCAGTGTCGGCATGGCACTTGTCTTTTCCATCCTCAGCACACCCGAGGGACTGCGCTCAGACGCGTTCCGACCGTTGTTCCTCAAAGTCACAACCGTTCTTGGGGCTTACGCGATCCTCGAAGGCTTCGTCTTGCACCACAACCCACTGTTCGGAACACTTCTCCAACACACCAGCTGGTGGGCATCGCAGACTCGGAGCGCGTCGTATCGAGCTACAACCCTGCTCGGGCACCCGCTCGTCAACGGCCTCGTGTTCTCAACCGCTGCGGTACTCGCGGCGAGCGATCTTGCGCAACGATCGCGTCGCACGCTTCCTTCGTTGGTTCGCTTCCTGGTGCTCGTTGGCGCAACAGACGCAACCCATTCGCGCGGCGCAACAATCGCGCTCGGCGTTGGAGTCCTCGTGGTGATTATCTTCAGCCGCTCCCTAGGCAGAACAGGAGCAGCACGACGGCTGGTCCTGGCCATGAGTCTCATCGTCGCCGCCCTCGTCCTAGTGTATGGACTTCAAGCTCGCGAGGAATCGCGAGGAGGGCAGGTGTCCGCCCAAATTCGTGTAGCCGTGATCAAAAGAGCCACCGAAGTTGTCAAGCGGGTTGGCCCGTTTGGAGCTGGCCCTGGAGAGTCTGAAGCCTATCGTCGCGCCCAGCGTCTACCCGGATGGGAACAGGATCTTGAGAACAGCTACGCGCAGCTCGCCGTCAGCCTCGGTCCGATCGGTGCGCTTCTCTTCACATGCTTGCTTCTCTCGGTTGTGGCGTATGGGCTGCGGAACGATGCCGTTACGGGCGAGACTGCCGCCTTGATTGCGCTCCTGATCGACATCAGCGGCTTCAATGCGATCGAGGGTCACACTAACGTGACAATCCTCATTTCACTACTCGTCATCGCGGTGGTGAGCACACCTCGGCCGAGGCCATACGCCAGAGGCGACCTCGCGAGCACTCCGCCGCAGCTAGCGTTCCCCCCCGCCCATCCTGTCTAATTCGTTACTGCATCCTAACTATCAATGCATATCGCCTTTGTCCTTCCTAGCCTTCACGGTGGTGGTGCCGAGTTTGTCGTTCGTCAGTGGCTCTCCGTGCTCAGCAACGACGGCCACGAAGTCACCGTCTACGTGTATGCACGCGATCAGCCTCGTGTTGCCATCCCCCAAGGGACGGCTGTACACACCTACCCCGGACACTGGGGTTCGATGCGACTGGTCTTCATGCCGGCGTGGCTAAGAATTCGGATCCGCCGAGATACTCCCGACGTAGTCGTCTCGCTTTTGCCATTCAGCAACGTCATTTCACTCATAGCGATGCGTGTGGGCGTTCATAGTGAGGTAACCCTAATGATCTCAGAGCGCAACGTTCCGAGCCTTCAAGTAGACAACACAAAGCGACGTGACCAAGTCACGGCATGGCTCGCCCGTCGCCTCTACCGTCGGGCAAACGGAGCACTGGCGATATCACACCCTGTTGCGACGAATTTGGTCTCGACCTTTGGGGTACGCCCTGAAAGAGTCTTTGTCGTCCCTAACCCAGTAGTCCTTTCGCCAGACCCGGCAATAGACACCCCGGGTCCGCCACCGGGCGACCTCCACGTGGTGTTTGTAGGACGTCAGGTCAAGCAAAAGCGACCACAGCTCTTCTTGCACGTCCTCGCCGAGCTGTCGAGTCGCGAAATCACGGTGCGGGGGACGGTGATCGGCGACGGCCCGTTGCGAGAGTCGACGGAACTCGAGTCAAAACGACTTGGCCTCAGCGTGTCGTTCCTCGGATGGAAAGAGCCATGGTGGGGAGCCGTCGATAACGTCGATTGCCTACTTCTCACGGCAAACGTAGAGGGCTTTGCGAACGTCCTCGTCGAGGCCGCCGCCGCAGGCATACCGTCGGTTGCGTCCTCTCGGGCTCTTGGCGTGGCCGATGCCATTGTGCCAGGCATCACAGGAGAACTTGCCATGGAGGACAGCCCACAGGCCTATGCCGAGGCAATTCTGCGCGCTGCCCTACTTGATCCTGGGTCGACCGCCGACCTTAGAAGTTGGTTCGCCCGGTTCTCGACAGCACGCAGCACGTCGAGCCTCTTGGCCGCCCTTCAGGCCGTACGGGGCCCTGTGCAGAGTTGAGCGCCCGACTACTACGGCTCAAGGCCACCGGAATGCTTCGGCGGGCGACGGGGCGCGCGCTGCTCGGCACAATCGTCGGCAATGTGCCTGGCTTCTTGCTGCCGTTTGCGATCGCGCTTCACTTCCACATTGGCCATCTCACTGACGCGTACGCATTTGCCCTAGGCGTCGCGCTCTTCGCCTCGGGTGTTTTCACAGGAGTGCTCCAGGCCAATGTGCTCCCGATTCTTCAGCGGATGAAGCGCCTTGGACGGACGGCCTTTACAAAACGGCTCCAAGCAATCATTCTCAGCTCAACTGGAGTCTCATCGCTGCTATACGCAGTAATCGCGGTTGGTTCAGTCGTCTATATAGACCACCAATCGCACTGGACCTCGGAGCAGCACACCGTCCTGCTTGTCACAACAGCTATCTTCGCTGTGTTCGTATTGACCAGCGCCGTGAACAGCGTCCTTTCCGCAGCGCTCAATGCGCTCGATAGCTTTTTCGTTCCGGCCGCCTCCCAGGCGCTTAAGTCGCTCGCACCGCTCGCGAGCGTCCCGTTCGTATCCCGAACGCCAAGCGGGCTGCTACTCGTGGCATCTCTAATCGCAGCAGGCGAAGCGATTCGAACGGGCTCGCTGTATCTACAGCTTCGCCAAACGGTCATATCAATCGATGACCTCCCGCCACCGGCGGGATATACCAATGAACTCCCTCTGTGGCGAGTAGCAGGGCCGCACGGCCTGTCGCTGCTGATCGCCGCAGCCAGTCCATTGATCGACCGCGGTGTCGCAGCCTCTCTACCGGTCGGCTCGGTGACGCTGATCGACCTTGGTGAGAAGACGTTCCTCGTGCCAGTAACAGTCCTGTCGACTTCCTTCGTCCTCGTCGCCGGCACCCACTGGGCGAACATGCTCACCGACGACATTCCGGCGCTTCAGCGACATTTCCGTCGCACAATGGTGCGAGGCACGATGATCTGTCTGGTGATGCTCGCAGGGATGGCTGCATGCTTGGCCGGTCTTGCGCTCGTGGCCGGGCCGACCTTCGCGGGTGTCCCTACAGGCCGGGTGATTACGATCATCGCGCTTCTGCTCGCAGGGCTCCCTGGAGCCTTTGTCATCAACGCCGGTGCGCGGCTGCTTGCCTCGACGCGGTCGACCTATCTGCTCCCGTGGTTCGCGATATGTTCATTTGTCACCAATCTCGTTTTCGACATAGTCGGCGCAAATTGGCTTGGCGTGAGGGGCATAGCCCTGTCCAGTACAATCTACCGCTGTGTGAACGCGTCCCTTTATCTAATCGTCATACGTCGTCTCATGAACACTAATTTCACCGGTCTCGCGCTACCCTTTCGTCACATTCGCTCCACAAAAACCCATCAACCGCCTACATCTTCCTCACCAAATGACGGCCCCTTTACGGGTGGCTGAGCGACCTTCACCGCTTGGATTCTTCGAATGATTGCCCAACTTGATTCCAGATTTATCCGTACCGCACCTTCACGAACAGCTTCCCGGCTTATCGGCTATACGCTTTTCGAGGGCCGGCCTGCCACCACCAAGGGACGCTGGTGGAATCCGGTCGTTTTTCGAAACCTGAGGTTTGCTGTACGCCGACGGGGCGGGTATGTCGCGGCGCCGATCTTCATCGTTGGGATGGGTAGAACCGGAACGACCCTTCTTGGACGCATCCTCGCGGCGCATCCAGACGTCGGGTTCCTCAACGAGCCGAAGGCGATGTGGCATGTCATCCGGGATGACGAGGACATAATCGGCTCCTACAGTCGACTTCGCAACGGGCGGTTGTATCTGGGGCCCTCCGATGCGGACGGTTCCGTCGTCGAGCGTGCGCACGCCCTCTTCGCGTGGTATCTGTGGCTCAGTCGGTCCAAGCGCGTAGTCGACAAGTATCCGGAGCTAGTGTTTCGGGATGCGTTCGTGCGAGCCGTCTTTCCGGATGCGCTCTTCCTGGTTGCCATTCGATCGCCTTGGACGACGCTTAGGTCGGTCTCCAATTGGTCGGCCTCGCACGCTGCTGACGGCGCGAACTGGTGGGGAGTACGCGATCAGAAGTGGCATACGCTTTGGACACAAGGAGTTCTAGAGAGGCCGGAGAATGCTGACATCGGCACCTTGGAACTCGCGAGTGCGAACGACGAACGGATACGCGCAGGTATCGAGTGGCTCCTGTCGATGCGAGCAGCGCTTTCCCTCGTCGAGTCCGACCCATCGAGCTACCCTGTGCGTTATGAGACCCTCGTCCGGCAACCACGGGAGCAGATCAGCGCGATACTCAGCTTCTGCGGGCTGGCTGAGTGCCCTCGCACCGAAGCTTATGCGGCGTCTACGGTCACAGTAACGGAGCAGAATGACGATGATAGGAATCGCTTGCTGTCGATCCTCCCGGCTGGATTGATAAGCGCCATCGACGAGACTTGGGCTCGCCTTGAGGCCTGCGGAAGGATGTCGTAGACGCGTGAGTGCCCAACTCGATCGCCGTCATCGGAGGAGCGGGAGCCGGCTCGCGCTGCCAATGTTGTTCGTAATAGTACTTGTGGCGATCGTGCTCGGTTCTCATTTCGGTGACTCTGTTACTGTTCGGCCTACTGGATCCACGATAAGCAGCTCGCGCTATGTGACGATAGATATCTCACGCGTGCCCCAGAAGCGATCGTTTGCGCCAGGAACAATCGGGCTCTCAATCGAGATCAGTCGCTTTGCAACCCAGCGACTGGGAGCCGATAACCGGGCGCTCGTCACCTACCTACGTCAGCTCGGACCCGGCGTCCTGAGAATCGGTGGCAACTCCGTCGACTATTCGTGGTGGACAGGCAACGGGGAACAGGCTCCTGCATGGGCTACAAGCACCGTGACACCCTCAGCTCTCGTCGGCCTACGAGAGCTGCTCGTAGCAGTCGGCTGGCGCGTGATCCTTGGAGTCGATCTCGGCCACTTCGATCCCTCCCGTGCTGCAAACGAGACCCAAACTGCCAAGCGCATTCTCGGCTCCAGACTGCTCGGGATCGAGATCGGTAACGAGCCTGATGCATACGGTGCGAAACAGGTCAAACTTCGACCGAGCTCCTACAGCGTGCTGGACTATATGGCGGAAGCTGCGGTCTACGCCGGCTCGATACACACCGTATCCCCCGACGTCAGCCTGTTCGGCCCGGACCTTTCGGGAAACCCCGAATGGCTTTCGCGGCTCGCCTCGACCACACACCAGCCATTTGGTGTCCTCACTGAGCACCTCTACCCCACCCTCTATAGTGTCGCCAAAGCCCCTTGCAAAGGAACCCCCGTTCCCACCGCAGCAGACCTTCTAGCGCCCGAAGTCCGCGACGGCGAGAACGGGTTTCTCCAAGTCCTGGCAAATGCGGCACGAGTAGCAAGGCGGCGGGTCAGGATCAGTGAGACGAACGACACCGCCTCCTGCGATGCGCCCGGCGGACCGGCTACAAGCCCGGTCTTCGCGAGCGCCCTGTGGTCGCTGGATTGGGTGCTACGCGCCGCAAGCACCGGGGTAGCCGGACTTAACTTCCATGGGAACTTCGGTCTTTGTCTGCCGAACACCTTCAGTCCTATATGTGCTCCCACCGCTTATGCGTTCGATCACGGGCAGGTAACGGCTCGGCCGGAGTACTACGGCCTGTTTGCCGCCCGGCAGCTCGAGGGCGGAGACTTTGTTCCCGTAGCCCTATCCGGTCGAAACACGTCTGAAGCTCTTGCTGTATACGCAACCGAGCACCGTCATGAGACGGTCACTGTTGCGATTGATAGCTTCGCCGTCGCGGGATCAGGACCGCTACGCATCAAGCTGCGCGGCGCACAGACGGCCAGCGCAGAGTTCCTTGAGGCCCCGTCTGTCAGCGCCACGACGGGCGTGTCGTTCGGGCGTTCATCCTTCGACGCGACAGGCGAGTTGAATCCGGTTCGAGTCACCCTCGCAAAAAGACGAGGATACTTCTACCTCGAGATGCACCGCGCTAGTGCCGTGATCGTCACCTTGCGACGGTAAACGCATGCGCTCTCACGAGCTCGGCGCGCCTCGCTCGACGGCCGCTGTATACGCGCCCATCAGAGCTGCGTAGTGGTTCGTGGCGGTGTTGTCTCGACAGAATCGCTCATAGCCAGACCGTCCGAGGGCCTCCGCGTACGACCGATCTGTCGCGAGACCTCTTATCGCTAGGCGAAGGCCTGCAACGTCACCGGCGTGAAACACCTGTCCGTCGACCCCGTCAGCGACCATCTCGGGCAAACCTCCTCGGTCGCTGACGATGACTGGGACCCCCAGCATGCGAGCCTCGATGATACTCATCGGGTTGTTCTCATTCCAGCGCGAGGGGAGAACCGCCGCCCTCGATCGGCGGAGCTCGTCCAACACTCTCGCTCGAGTCAGGCGGCCAAGGTATTCCACATTGCTCCAGTCCGTCGCGGCACGACTGACGGCTTTCTCCATCTCGCCTCCGGCACCCGCAATGACGAGCGTACCCATGGCCGGATCTCCTTCGCGAAAGGCCTCGAGCAGGTCGCCAACACCCTTTAGCTCCTCCAGCCGACCGGCGAAGAAAAATCGCTTTGAGCCGTCGAGTGACGGTACTGGGGATCCAAGCTCACTATCCGGAATAAAATTCGGCACGACGTGGATCCGCTCGTCTGGTATTCCTGCCATGCCAGCGATTCGCCCAGCGAAGGCGCTTGGACAGACATATGCATCGATCTTCTGGTACTTGCGACCGAGGAGCGAGTAGGCTGCCTCAGCGCCGGCTAGCATACTCGCGCCACGCGAGTCCTTTATGCACTTGTGGCGCACGACGTTGTGCACGGCGCCGGTAGTGCAGTCATAACATGGTCTCCCGTCCCGATAAAGCACGTATGCGGGGCAGCCGATCTTGTAATCATGCAACGTCATGACCATCGGTATCCGAGCCTGTGCCAGCTCATCGACGACAGACATCGTCAGCTGGTGATAGATGATGTGCATATGGGCGACGTCGGGCCGCACCTGCGCAAGCAAGCGTCGGAGCTGCCTACGCGCCGCTAGCGAGTAGACCGACGAGAGCGCGTCCCTAGCGCGCAGGAAGGCGGGGCGGGAGGCGTCGGTGTACTCGCGGCGAGGTGCGAAGTACTCGCGATACTCCGAGTCAACATTTTTAGGATGCTCCATCGCAAAATCGATGACCTCGTGACCGTTATTGGAAAGAAGGTCTCGCGTGTGGAACAGGACCGTCTCCGAGCCTGCATGCGGATAGAAGAACTTGTGGATCTGCAGAATTCGCATATTCAGATGGCACACCAATCGCCAGCGTGCTTCAAGGGGTCATCATTGCAGGGTTCGTCGACACGCAGCCAGGAGATCGCAACGCTAGGATTGAGGCGACGTAAGGCCCCCAGGAGCACCGTCCGCCGCGTCTACCTCAGCCACATGCACACTAAGAGCACCGTATGAAGCTCGCCATCGTCGGCAGCCGAGGCTTTCCCAGCACATATGGAGGCTACGAGACCCTCGTCCGGCGGCTCGCCCCGTACCTCTTGGAAGCAGGCCACGAGGTGACGGTCTACTGTCGCACGCGCGATGCCGGACGACGAGTTTGGCGAACCGAGGGAGTCCGGTGCGTCGCCACACCAGGCTACGACTCCAAGTCGCTGTCGACCCTGACGTTCGGGTTGACCGCGACGCTGGACGCGAGCTTCCGGCGATTCGATTCGGTCCTTGTTCTCAACATCGCAAACGGTTTCTGGTTCCCGGCGCTGCGCGCCTCGCGTACCCCCTTTGCAGTCAACACCGACGGTATCGAGTGGGAGCGCGGCAAGTGGAGCCGGCTTGGCCGAGCGACATTCCGAGCAGGAGCACGGATGACGGCGCAGAACGCTGACGCTTTGATTTGCGACTCGCGTGAGATCGGCCTGATTTGGGAACGTCTTTATCGGCGATCCTCCACATTTATTCCGTATGGCGCGTCGGTGCTAGAGGATATCGGTCGCGATCGACTGGAGACCGCCGGAATCCAAGAGGGTCCGTATCTTCTAGTAGTTGCACGCCTAGCGCCCGAGAACAACGTTGATCTCACCTTGGACGCTTTGGAAATGCTCGGTAACCGGTCGCCACGCGTGGTGATCGTCGGTAGCGCGAACTTTGATTCACCCATCGAGGCTCGCTTGCGTGCCCTGGAGACGGCCGGTCGCGTCACGTGGCTCGGACATGTCGACGATCAACGTCTCCTGATCCAGCTATGGGCACATAGCGCCGTATACATTCACGGCCATTCGGTGGGTGGCACTAACCCAGCGCTCTTGCAAGCATTGGGCGCGGGTGCACCGACCCTTGCACTTGACACGCCTTTCAATGCCGAGGTGTTGCCCCACGCTGATCAGCGGTTTCCGCGCGACGCCCAAGCTCTCGCTGAGCGAATTGAGTCGCTGCTGGCGTCACCTTCGTCACAGGCAGCACTGAGCGAGCGTGGACGAGCGATCGTCCGGGAACGCTATTCGTGGGATGAGGTGTGCCGCTCGTATGCCGATGTTCTCGAGAAGCTGGCGGCTAGGTGATGCTTCGCGCCACACTCCGCAAGCTCCACGAACACACGAGCTTCAAACGCGATCCGATCGGTTATCACCGTCGCCAAGGAGTCCACATCGGCGAGCGTTTGGACCTGATTGGAGGTCACCCAAAAACATTCGGCAGCGAGCCCTACCTGATAACTATCGGCGACGACGTGACCATCAGCAACGAAGTGGTGTTTATCACACACGATGGTGGCCTGCGCGTGATACGTCACGAACATCCTGGCGCCTTCTATTACGCCCCGATCACGGTCGGCGATCGTGTGTTCATCGGAGCTGGCGCGTGGCTCCTGCCAGGAGTGCACATAGGAGCAGGCGCCATTATCGGAGCCCGTGCCCTCGTAACGCGGGAGGTACCCCCGAACACTGTCGTCGCCGGTGTGCCTGCCCGGCCTATCAAGAGCGTTGAGGAGTATGTGTCCGGGCATGTCGAGGACTGGCTTGATACCGCTGGCCTGGCATCCGTCGAGAAGCGTGGCATCTTGGAAAAGCATCTAATGGGAGATCCTCCAATCATGCCCGCCAGTTAGATGTGCCTGCCCTCGCCTGCGTGAGATGAGGACGTCCTTGTCAGACCCTAAACGTCGCGCCTCTTGGCGTCTTCGCCTCGTTGCAGACGGTCGATCCGATGCCCTGCTCGTTTCGAGTATCGGTCTCCTATTGCTCGCTCGCGTCGTCACCGACGATCGCTCCAATCCGAACAGTCGATCGTCGGGCACCCTCAATTTGTCCGCCGTGATCGCCGTGCTGTTCATCTCTGTAGCCATTTATATGGTCGCGCGATACCGGCGTGGAGTACTTCCCACAGGAATTTGTGCGGTATGGCTATTTGTGTGGACCGGTATCGCGCTAAACACGAGCGGGGCATCGGGCGAGACCCTTCGCGAGGGCGTCCGAGAGGCGTCGGTACTGGCGATCGGCGTCCTCATCTACAACGCACGTGAGGCCATTGGCGTCCCGACTGCAACTAGGCTCGTCCAACTCGTCGGATTTTTTCCGGCCGTTCTCGCGCTCTATCAACTGGCGACACATACCGGCCTCTACGTCGCGCACAACGTCCGAGCTAACGGGACGTTCGCCCACCCGAACAGCGCCGCGATGTTCTTCGCGATTGCGACAACGATCTCCCTGTGGCGGTACATGGACGACGGGCGAAACCGACTGGACTGTCTCCTGAGTGCGCTGTTCGCGGCGGCGTTGGTGGCGACCTTCAGCATCGACGGCATGATCACGCTGGCCGCGATGCTCATAGTGCTCGGTGCTTTGCACCCGGGCCTCACACGCATTAGGCTGATCCCATGGGGCGCCGCGATCCTGGTCGTGGTCGTGTTCATCGCTACGCCACTGGGCTCGAAGCGGGTCGCCGGCGAGTCCGCAACGAACCTGAGCGCCGCCGAACGTGGCGAAACGACGAGTACGTTGGACACGCGCCTGTACCGATGGAGGACGCTCCTACCCCAGTGGGAAGAATCGCCCGTGTGGGGGCGCGGCCTTGGCACCACGACGACCAGCACCAACACCCGTGCCAACCGCCTCAACAGTCTGCTGCCCCACAACGAATACATTCGCTATCTCGTCGAGACCGGGGTCCTCGGCGTGCTCATCCTGATCGCCGGGCTGTCGACGCTGATCCGCACGTTGCTGCGCGGTCGGCGCCTAGACGGCCTGCCCGGCGCCCGAGGCTTCAACGCCTCGTCGCTAGCGATCGCCGTGATCATAGGGTGCCTGGTCAACTCGCTAGCAGACAACACGCTGCTCAACAGCCCGACCGGATACGCCCTCGCGATCGTGCTCGGCGCCGTCCTGTCCAGCGGTGGGGAGCCGAGGCGCCAGCGCCTGCCCGAAACTGCAAATGACCCTTTCTTGGGAGGCGAGATTGCTCGCGCTCCCGCCTGAGACCGCCTCTGCCGACCGTCACTCGCCGGACCGAATGGTGGTTCACCACTTCGGTCCGGATCCCACGACCGTCGGTGGCATAGCGAGCGTGATCCGTGTGCTCAGCAAGCATCGCATCGGCGCCGATGAGGTCGATTGCATTCCGACCTGGATGCCCGATTCGGGGCCTCGCAGCCTGCGACTTGCTGCAGAAGCGACTCGCAAGCTTCTGGGAACGCCCTCGTGCCACATAGCGCATGTACACCTTTCCGAGCGCGGCTCATTTGTGAGAGAGGGAGCGATCGTCGCGCTCGCTCGGCATAGGGGCTTGCGCACGGTCGCGACTATCCATGGCGCAGACTTCGCGCCATTCGCGTGCACGCACCGCTCGCTTGTATCCCGGGTGCTGGGTCACGCGGATCTCATCACCTGTCTCGATCAGGAGGCGCTCGACATCGCGCAGCGCTCCGCTCCGACAGTTCGCTGCGAGCTACTGGCCAACCCCGCCGAGCCCGATGAGATCTTCATGCCCGCTGACACGACTGATGAGCTGGTCCTGTTCGCAGGCGAGATCGGGCTTCGCAAGGGAGCTGACGTGCTGTGGCGCACCTGGCAACTCGTCGCTTCGCGTCGTCCTGACGCACAGTGCCTGATGGTCGGCCCAGTTCACGACTACCTGCCTCCAGATGCGGAGCGTCTGGAGCTTCTTTCACCAGTCGATCACTCGCAGATGAGGGAGCTGCTACGCCGCGCACGCGCGATCGCGTTGCCGTCGAGAGCGGAGGGAATGCCGATGATCCTGATCGAGGCGATGAGCCTCGGGCGACCCTTCGTGAGCACACCCGTCGGCGGCATCCCGGAGCTCGCACGCGCCGGCGGGCTGCTTGTGCCCGTAGAGGACGAGATCGCCCTTGCGGATCGGCTGACCGAGCTTCTCGCCGAACCGGACCTAGCCCGAATGATCGGCGAACGTGGCCGCAAGTTCTGCATCGAGACGCACGGGATCGACGTCATCGACGCTCGCCTTCGAACCTTCTATTCAGAGCTCACCCACAAGCGGCGCTCGCGAGACTAGTCCGAGGAGGCGCGCCCGGGGAGAAGGCGCGTCACTGTTAGCCCGTAGCGTGCAAGAACGCCGGCACTGCGTCCCAGGCGCGACCGTGCCCGGCGCCTGGCTCCGTGTCGTGCCTGCTGGTCGCGGACCTCCGGCGGTGGCATCAGGTTACGTCGCAGGAACGCGCCGAAGCTCCCCCGGGGAGCTAGCAGCCCGTCGATCAACCCTATGTCGGCATAGAGCTGCGAGCTGCTCGCCTGCGGGTGCGGATTGGCGAGCCGGGCCGCTGCACGCCAGCGCAGCCCGGACTTGGGCATCGGCCCAAGGACCTCTTTGCCCGGCAGACCGACGATCTTCTCGGCGACGTGCACCGCGGCGGGGATGACGCGGGCTAGGCCTGGGTAAGTGGAGATCACCTCGTTCAGCGCACCGGGCGCCAAATCCTCGCCGCGGACGTCCCACCAGGCGCTCAGATCACTGGCGAGGCGAAGATCGACGAAACCGTCTCGAGCGTAGAAGAGAAGCAGCGATGCCAGCTCATCGCGAGGAGAGGGACGCCATGTTCCTCGCGGATCCGGCACCGGTGGGAGCAACCGGTCGGTGGCGAAGCGACGCTCGTACCAGTGCACCCGCCAGTGCAGCTCCACTGCCGGCAGCTCACCTCGCTCATGTACGAGCACGAAGTGAAGTAGCGGCAAACCGTCGTCATAGACATGATCGACAGGCGCGGCGAAGCCGAGCTGCTGCACCACTTCGACCGCGGCCCGAAGCTGCTCGGGCGAGACGAGCAGGTCGATGTCGCTCGATGGCCGCCGGCCGGGGTCCCCATAGATCGCCTCGCCAAGCAGAGGACCCTTGAGCACAGTGGCGCTGATCCCCACCTCGGCGAGCATGGCGATCGCTCGCAAGGAGACGAGTTGCAAGAACGCGCCGTGACGTCGTCCCGTCGAGATCGCCTGATCGACAGCTTCACGAAAGCCATCGTTTGCACCGCCGAACTCGATCAGTCTTGGGCCGAGCGTGGCGAGCAGCCGCCGCTGGTACAGCGTGGCCGTCAGCCGCTGCCAACTGATCATCTCGACCAGTCGCGCGCCTTCCGCGGCCATCTCCCGACGGCGCAGAGCGGTACCGGCGCAGAGCCGGATCAGCTGCTGTTCGGGTCCGGCCATCGTCCGGCAGATTAGCGTCGCAGCAGCAAGCTCAAGAGGGCTTGACGTGTAGAGCCATTTTCAGTAGTTGGAGGTGGTCCCACGGGAACGATGCGAGCAGCGAAGCCGGGGAGCGCCCTTCGAAATATCCGCCCGCCCCTCCAAATGGTTCGGTGCCGGTCGGGGTCGGATCCTGAGCGTAGAAGGCAAGATTGGCAGCCTTGTCCCGTATGATGATCCCGTAACGTCGAGCGGCCTCTGCGAGCATCAGCGTCAGCGGCGGAAGGTGCAGCGACGCGAGGTCGAGGCTCGGGTCCAAGCGTAGGTGTGCACCCTCGGGCAGAGCATATGGCTCCGTTGATTCTCCGTCGGTGCGCTGGGCAGGCGAAGCGAACGCGCCGGCACGGACATTGGGAATAGAGATCGCCAGAGCGTGTTCGATCACACCGCGCTTGAGGTCTTCGAGGGTTATCAGTCCACCGGCGATCGGCAACGAGGACGCCGACGCACCCCACGAGGTGGCCGCACCCGGCCACGCGCTGGCGCCGTAGACCCCAGGGTTCGATGAGACATCGTCCATCGCTCCACCCCACCCTGCGCGCCATGTCCCGCTCGCCTGTTCGAGGTGCCAGAACTCCCACATTCGGTCGGTGCTCGGCTGCCAGACCACGAGGTGCTCATCAGTGCCGGCGGCTGGGTGCGCGTCGGACGGCAGCGGCACCAGGTTCCACGCTGACTGCAACGCAGATGAGTTGGCACCAACGAGCGTCACGCGCACAAGCGGCTGATCGAGCGGCACCGTGTAGATCGGAACCGACCAGCTCTTCGTGTTGATTGCCGGGCCATGCCGTTCTGCCTGCTCGGCCTGCTCTTCGCGGGAGAGCGCCACGATCGCCGATTCAGAACTCGGATCGAGAGGTGCATCGGCCGGAACGGGTTCGTTCCAAACGCTCGTGGCAGCGAACATACGGAAGACCGACTGTGTTTCGCTCGGTGCTTCGGATGGTGTTTCGCTCGGTGCTTCGGATGGTGTTTCGCTCGGGCCCGTCACAACAGGCGTTTCGATTGGCGGGCTGTCGCCCGGCGGTTCAGTGCCACCCTGCGATGGGCCCTTGGTTGGTCCTGACACCGACCCAACCGGAATCGAGACTTCCACGAGGCTGGTCAGCGAAGCGGCATCCGGCGCGCCGGCCGAGACCGGCTGCGTGCTCACCCCGACGCTCCGGGACACGGTCGGACTTACCCCCTTTGCGGTGTGCCTGGTGCGCCGCCTCGAGTGCCCACCCGAACGATGCGCCGCACACGCGTCGTGTCGCGGGTGTCGTCGACGGCGATTCTTTGCCCTGCAAGCCGATCGCGTGGCGCTATGACCATTCGCCTTACGACCAGCCAAGGCGGCTTCTGCGCCCAAGCCGCCTTGGAGCAGCATCAACGCACAGACTGCTCCGATAGCGAACTGGCGGCCCCGCGGCATGCGTATGGTCGGCAACAACTTTGAGGCTCCTAGTGATCTAGATGTGGCGCGCGGCGTTCCCGTGGAGCCCCTTGCGGGACCGGACGCCGACTTGCCCCCAGGTGTCAATCGGACTCTACGACTCGTACTTGATGTCCAGCCCGAGTCCTCGACAAGGATCCCACAAGTCGTCGCGCGACGTGAAAACTCCGGCATCCGCAGATCGTTGTTGGGTCGTGACCCGCAGATGGAGCCGGTAAGGCCGTGACCGAGCGGCGCTCGACCGAGCATTGCGAAGCGATGCGCGGGCACGCTGTCACGGTCGAACTGGATGGTTTCGCGTGGGAGGCACTCGAGTCCGAGGCCGGCTCCGAGGGTGTTGGAGTCGAGGAGCTCGTCACGTTCTCCGTCCTCTACTACCTCGCCGACATCGACAGCGGCCGGCTAGCGCGCCGTATCTCATCGAGCCCGCATGCCCAGGACCACAGCAAAGATCATCTGTAAGCAACCGACCACCGCAGCCGCGCCGCGTTAGGTCACGGGGCGCGTCGTCCCAAGAGCGCGGTCCATCGTCGAGGGCGCAGCACCACGGCCGGCAAGAGCAGCCTTCAAAGACCGTCGCCCACGGTGGTGTAGCCCGTGGACCGAGGCTTCGGAGCGACCCGTCCGATCAGCGACCTCAGACGGCGACAGGCCCGCAAGATGACGCAGCACGACAACCTCACGCTGATCCTGAGGCAGCTCCGCGAGAGCTTCGCACAGATCGCCGAGCGGCCTGAACGCGGCGGGGTCTCCAGCCCCGCCATCGCTGGCCCTCACCTCCTCGACAGGGATCAAGCGGCGAGCGCGCATGTGATCGATGGCCTGGTTACGCGCGATCCGCACGACCCAGGCGAAGAACGGCACCTCTCGTTCCTCGTACCGGCCGATCGTTCGCATCAGCTTCGCAAACACCTGCTGCGTAACGTCTTCTGCCTCGTGCTGGTCGCACACGAGACTACGGACATAGCGGTACACGTCATCCGCATAGCGGGCATACAGAAATCCGAACGCCTCGCGATCACCCGATTGTGCCTGCCGGATCGCTGCGGCCACCCGTGGCGGTGAGCGCCTCTCATCACAACCCGACGAAGGTTCACGGCTATAGGTGACTGACGGGTCAATGACGAGACCCATTGCCACCCTCCCTGCCCATCACGCGGTCTGCCTCTAGCGAGCCTGGCGCCTCCTCGGCAGCCGTCGGGTGCGGAACCGTGCAGTCGTGTCTCGCGACGCGTACGCATCCTCGAGCATCACACGCGCCGCTTTCACGGCCAGCCGTGGCCCACCGCCGACGAGGCCCACCAGCGTCACGTCGATGATGTTTTTGACTACCGGCTGTTCGGTAATGACTGCCCGCCTGGGTGTCTTGACAGAGAACTCGTCGTACCCGAAGATCTTGTCGTAGTCGATGTCGACATCTCCCTGGGGCATCACCTGATTTGGAGCATCTACTGGCATTTGCATCAATTCCAATCAGATCGACTTGAGCGGATGTGGACCTCAACCTCCCAACTCGAAACCATATGACTAGGGGGAGCAGGTCAGCAGGGGAGGTTGTTACAACTTTGTTGAGAGTTGTTCGACTTTTGTCGAAGCACTCGAGGCTCTGGGAACGTCCCGAGACCACACAGCGACCTCGAGCTTGTGAACAAATGTAATCGTACACCAGATAGTCAAATAGTCGGAATTACACAAATCGCGGGCTTACATGCCCCGTGCGCAGAACACGTAGCAAACGGTCCGTAGCATGATCTTTGCGTCGTTCCACAACGACCAGTTGGCGACGTACAGGTAGTCGATCGAGACCATCTCCCTGAGCGGCACACGCGAGGGCCCGAGGATCTGCCACGGGCCCGTCATCCCGGGTGTCAACTCAAGTCGACGACGATGCCAACCGATCACACGCTCGTCCTCCTCGAGCACCAGCGGTCGCGGCCCGACGATGCTCATCTCGCCTTTCAGGACGTTGAAAAGCTGCGGCAACTCGTCGAGCGCGGTCTTTCGTAGGAGCTTGCCCACCCGCGTGATCCTCGGGTCGTCGGCGATCTTGAACATCCCGCCCTTGGCCTCGTTCCGATCGCGCAGCGACTCCTTCAACTCCTCGGCGTTCTGCACCATCGTGCGGAACTTGAGGACGTAGAAGTGCTCTCCGTGGCGTCCAACTCTTCGCTGCCGGAAGAGCACGCTGCCATCGCTGTCGAGCTTGATCGCAATCGCGGCAATCAGGATCAACGGCGCAAGCACGAGGAGCGCGACGCCCGCGCAGCAGATATCGAACCAGCGCTTGACCAACGCGGAGGACCTCGTCAACTCGAAACGGCGCACACCCATCAAGGTCATCCCATAAAGATCGTCGAACTCGACCGATGAGCCGATCACCTCGAGCAAGCGCGGCAAAACACTGACGCGCACGCCCACCGCCTTGAGAGTGCGCACGAGGTCGAGAACTTCACCCCCGTCCGCCGTCGTCGGAGCGACGATTGCACGGTGAACGTCGAGAGCCTGCGCCAGCTGCCGAACTTCGTCAAGACGCGTTTCTGACTGTGCCGAGGCGGACCACGGTGCGATTTGGTCGAGGTCTACGTGTGCGACCATCTCGGCTCTCAAGCCACCCCGCCGCTCGCTCAGCTTGCCTGAGATCGTCTCGACCGCGATTCGATCACCCACGACCAAGCAGCGCTCGAGCGGCGCCATGCGCAGCGCCAATGCACGCGAGACGGTGCGCATCAACGGCAGCAGAACTGCCAGCGCCACCCACATGGCAAACGCCTGGTGGCGTGTCATCCCGTAACGACCGATCGGACCACTCGCAAGCCACGCCACCAGCGTGCAAAGGGTCGCCAGCTCGAATAGCTTCGGCGCCTCCTCGAGCGTCGTCTTTCGTAGCAGCGAGTCGTCACGGTCGTACAGACCGAGCAGCTTCGCGCTGATGACCAAAGGGACTATGACCAGCAAGAGCAGTGGCACGGACGCCGATGGATGGCTCGCCGGCAATGAGGCCGCGACCATCGCGCCCAGCAAGGCGAACGCGTCGCCGAGCAGCAGCGCGCGGCGAAACAGCGAGTCGCGCAGCATCCTGGCCGCAGGTCCACGCGCTGGCTCGGCACGCGGGCCGGCTCCGATGACACCTTCGCCGGAAGCCCCATACAGTCGCAAGCGGAGCCTGCCCGGCCACGCGCGAGCCGAACTCGAACCAGTGGCCGTCGCCGTCGCCGTCGCGACCCAGGGCTCCTCTTCGATCGAGGTAACCGAGCTCTGTGACTGCGCAGCCCTGAGACGATCCTTCGCCGTCTGCAGATCTGTCGTGACCGGCCCCCCCAGCTCGATCATCTAACCGCCCTGCACCCTGTATGTGCGACGAACAACCAACCGCGTCCGCGGATTCGGGCACCGGTCGGGCATTCTTGCCACTCCCGAGGTGAGAAACACACTCAAAGGCCCCCTTCCGTGTTGCCCTTTGGGGAGAGATGCTCTGCTATTTGCCTACATACTTATGTCTGCGCAGGGAATTAGTACCGAACACTGGTCGCTAGCGCAAGCCTTCATTTGTAGAAAGCCGTTTGGACAGCGGGTCGCGGTTAACTGTCAAGCCTGATAAGTGCTTAACACAGGGCTTTCCCGCGAAAATGTAAACTCCGTTAGAACTCCAGTCATGCCTCCGCGAGATTCCGATCGAGCTGCTGTTGGAGCTGACGGAAGCCGATTTCGGATGCGCCGACTCGTTCCGCGCTCAAACGACACGAGCTTGGGAGCCCCGCCGGTCTCCTACTCATGGCAAGCGCCATGGCGGCGCGGCGGGGGGCGATAGCGGTGTTTCCGCGCGGTAGTTCCGGGCCTGCCAACACGTCTCTTTCGGACGCAGCTGGGGCTACGCCACGCGGGCGCGAGAGCCGCGGCGATCGGCCGCGCCTTCGAAAGCGCGGCCGGTCTCGCGGCGGTCGATGCGTAGGACCGGGCCCCATTTGCGTCCCACCACGCGAAGCACATAGGCGTCGCGGTGTTCGCTGAAACGGAGGACGGGGCGGCCCAGAGCCAGCCAGTGTCGAGCTACGTAGCGGCGTGGCCGCTTGATTGTTCGCATATGCCTTTCATCCTTGAAAGTCGCGGTACGTGAAGCGATGCGTAGGGATTGTGACAGAAAGGCGGTAAAGCGCGCGCCTGTTCAGCTTCGTGGCGCCCTGCTCCGGAAAGCGCCCACTTGCGAGGATATGAGTCGGCGGGAGCGGCTGGGAGACCTAGCGAAAGGGCTCCTCGACGGCGACGGTTCCCTCGCCTTCGAGGCCGAAGGCGCTGTGCAGCGCCTGCACTGCCGAGGGCACGCGGTCGACGTCGATCACGCACGAGATCTTGATCGGCGAGGTCGAGATCATGTCGATGTTCACTCCCTCCTCGGCCAGCACGCCGAACACCTTCGCTGCGACCCCGGGGTGCGAGCGCATGCCGGCGCCGACGATCGAGACCTTGCCCGTGTTCTCGTTCGCCGTCAGCTCCGCATAGGAGGAGCCGCGCAACGGCTCGATCGCGGCCCGTGCGGTGCGGAAGTCGTCCTGCGGCACGGTGAAGGAGATCTCGGCCTGTCCGCCGGCGGCGACGGGCTCGTTCTGGACGATCATGTCGACGTTGACGTTGGCCTCGGCCATCGCCTCGAAGATGCGTGCCGCCGCCCCAGGCTCGTCGGGTACGCCCGTGAGCGTGATCCGAGCCTCCTGGATGGAGTGGGTGACGGCTGTGATCAGTGGCTGCTCCATGGTTTCTCCTTCAGCGACCACAACGGTACCGGGCTCTGAGTCAAACGATGAGCGGCAGTGGATCTTGACGCCGTGGTTACGGGCGTACTCGACCGAGCGCAGCTGCAGAACGCCCGCTCCGGAGGCGGCCATCTCGAGCATCTCCTCGAAGGAGACAGTGTCGAGCTTCCGCGCGTTGGGCACGATCCGCGGGTCGGCCGAGTAGATGCCGGCGACGTCGGTGTAGATCTCACAGACCTCCGCGCCGAGCGCGGCGGCGACGGCGACGGCGCTCGTGTCCGATCCGCCGCGACCGAGGGTCGTGACGTTCTTGGCCGTCTGGGAGACGCCCTGGAAGCCCGCCACCAGGACGATGTGATCCTCCTCGAGGGCCGCCTTGATGCGATCGGCGCGGACATCGAGGATCAGGGCCTTGGTGTGGGACTCGTCGGTGACGATGCCCGCCTGGGAACCCGTCAGCGAGATCGCCCTGTGGCCGAGGTCGTTGATCGCCATCGCGCACAGGGCGCAGGAGATGCGCTCGCCGGAGGACAGCAGCATGTCCATCTCGCGAGGGTCGGGGGTCGCGGAGACCTCCTCGGCCATCGTGATCAGCTCGTCGGTGGTCTTGCCGCGCGCGGACAGCACGACGACGACGGAGTTGCCTTCTTCGCGCTTCTCGACGATCCTCCGCGCCGCGCGCTTGATGCGCTCGGCGTCGGCCACCGAGGTGCCGCCGAACTTCATGCAGATCAGGCCGGGCATGACCCGAGGATTACACAGCGCGGCGTCCGGCGAACGCCTTCCCGAGCGTGACCTCGTCGGCATACTCCAGATCCGAGCCGACGGGCAGGCCGCTGGCAAGGCGAGTGACCTGGACCTCGGGGACGATCGCACGCAGCTCCTCGGCGATGTGCAGCGCCGTCGCCTCGCCTGTCGTCGTTGGGTTCGTGGCAAGGACGACTTCGCGGATCGCCGTCCCGGCGTCGTCGGCGACCGCGCCCTGACCGCGCACACGCGCCATCAGCTCGGCGATCTTCAGGTCCTCCGGATCGATCCCGTCGATCGGAGACAGGGCCCCGCCGAGCACGTGATAGACGCCGTGGTACTCGTGCGTGCGCTCCATCGGGATCACGTCGCTGGGCTCCTCGACGACGCAGATCAGACCGTGATCGCGGCGGGGGTCCTGACAGATCCGGCAGCGACTCTCGTCGGTCAGGTTGAAGCAGATCTCGCAGAGACCGATCTTCTCCTTGACCTCGACGATCGCCTCGGCCAGTGCCGAGGCGTCCTCGGCGGAGGCGCGAAGCAGGTGGAAAGCGAGCCGCTGGGCGGTCCGGTTGCCGATGCCGGGGAGCTTTGAGAGCTCAGTGACCAGCCGCTGGACGGGTGGTGCGTAGGAAGTGCTCACATGCCGGGCAGGCCGAGCCCGCCCAAACCGCCGCCGAGAGCGCCCAGATCGAGACCTGCGGTCGCTCCGCCCATCTTGCGCTCGGCCAGCTCCTGGGCCATCCGCAGGGCCTCGTTGACAGCCGCCAGGACCATGTCGCCGAGGATCTCGACGTCCTCGGGATCGACAGCCGCCGGGTCGATGCGGACCTCGCGGACCTGCAGGTCGCCACTGACCTTGACTGTCACCATGCCGCCACCCGTCGAGGCCTCGACGACCTCGTTCTTGAGCTCCTCCTGCGCGAGCTCCATGTCCTTCTGCATCTTCTGGACCTGCTGCATCATCTGCTGCATGTTGGGCATCCGCGGCTGCTTGGGCATCAGGGGCCTTTCTCGTTGCTGGTGAGAGTCGAAAGATCCGGCTCCTCGCCGCCCGGCCCCGCCCCGGGCGTGATGTCCTCGGCGTCGAACTCCTCCATGAAGCGTGCCAGCCAACGCGCCTCCGAATCGCCGTCGCCGGAGGCGTCGATGGCCGCGACCTCACCGAGATCGTCACGCAGTTCGTAGAGCAGTTTCCAGCGCCCACCGGTGACGACCCGCAGCGCCTCTGCAACCGTCATCCGGTTGGCGGGATCCTCGGCCTTCTTCTTCAAGAACGTCGAAGCGAAGGCGAGCGTCAGCTCCTCGCCCTGCACCTCCACAGGGCGGGCCTCGGCGATCAGGGCGCCGAGCAGGGCGTTCTCCGCCCGGACCACGTCGACCACGGCGGGCCACGTGGCCACCACCGAGTCGAGACCTGCGGCGATCTGCGCCGGCGGGGGATCCTCGACCGCCACGCGCGACTCGGCCACCATCGCGCCCGCCACGGTCGCCGGCTGACCGGCAGCGGGCGGCGGGGCATCCGGCCCGACGGACGATGCGGGCTCCCCGGCAGAGGACGGAGCTTGCGCGGCCAGGGCCGCGGACCCCTGGGCGGCACTATCGGCGGAGGCGTTTGGCGCGGCTTGCGCAGCGGGTGCAGGCGAGGAGACCGGCGACGCGTCGGCCGCCGGCACCGGCTGAGAGGTGAGCACCGGCGTGGGAGCCGTCGGAATCGCCACCTCATGCTGAGAGGCGACAGCGGAAACGGTCCCGGCGCCCGACTGTTCGAGACGCTCGATGCGGGCCAGGAGGGCTCGCAGGGAGGTGTCGGTCTCCGGGCGCGAGGCCTTGACGAGAGCCAGCTCCAGGCGCGTGCGGGCGTCGGCCCCGGCGCGGATCGCCTCCAATGCCTCGCCCAGCAGCTCAAGCAGCCTGACGACGACCGGCGGCGGGATCGCGGCGGCCTGCTCGGCCAGGGCGGCATCTGACTCCGGTGTGAGCGACAGCTCCGCGGGAACTTCGCCGAGCGTGCCGACGATCATCAGCTCGCGTAGGCGGACCTCGAGGTCGACGGCGAAGGAGGCGGCATCGCGACCCTGGGCCGCGCAGCTCTCGAGCGCTCCGAGCGCAGCGCGTGCGTCACCGGCGGCGACCGCGTCGACGGCCTGCGCCAGCAGCCTGCTGTCGGCCACGCCGAGCACCGCCAGGACGTCCTCCAGGGAGATCAAGCTGCCGCTGTAGGTGACGAGCTGCTCGAGCGTGCCGAGACCGTCGCGGAAGCTGCCCGTCGCCGAGCGGGCGATGGCCGCGAGCGCCGGAGGCGGGATCTCGATCGACTCGGCGTCGGCGGCACGGCGCAGGACACTCGCGATCTGCTCGACGGTGGGGCGATGGAAATCGAAGCGATGGCAGCGGTCGATGACCGTCGCCGGGACTTTGTTGGCCTCAGTCGTCGCCAGCACGAAGACGGTGTTGGGAGGCGGCTCCTCGAGCGTCTTCAGAAAGGCGTTCCAGGCAGCCGTCGAGAGCATGTGGGCCTCGTCGAGGATGTAGATCTTGCGTCGGCCGCTGACGGGGGCGTAGGCCACGGACTCGCGCAGCTCGCGGATGTCATCGACGGAGTTGTTGGATGCGGCGTCCATCTCGATCACGTCCAGCGAGGTGGCCGTGGCGATCGAGCGGCAGGAGTCGCAGACCCCACAGGGCTCGATCGTCGGGCCGTTCTCGCAGTTCAGGCAGGCGGCGAGGATCTTCGCCATCGAGGTCTTGCCGGTGCCACGGGATCCGACGAACAGGTAGGCGTGGTGGACCTTGCCGCGCTCGATCGCGTTGCGCAGCGTGCGAACGACGGGCTCCTGGCCGACGACATCGGCGAAAGTCCGCGGCCGGTGCCTGCGATACAGGGACCCCACCCGTCCCTCCTGCTCTGAATGCTGCTCCTCTGCCGACACCGTTGGCTGAGTCTAGCCTCCGCCGCCGGTGCGCCCCGCGCCGCCCGCGAGCCACCTCGACGGCCTCGCCCGATGCCCGCCGGAGCGGATAGCGTCCGCGCGGTGAGCGCCACGATGAGCCGCCTGCGTGCCCTCCCGGTTGTGGGCCCCGCGGCGGTGATCGCCGGGGCGCTGGCGCTGCGGCTGATCGCCGGCGTCGGCTTCGCCAATTACGACACCCTCTACGGCCTGGCCTGGGGCGGGCAGCTAGCCCAGGGCGAAACGCCCGCCTACGGCGTGGCGATCGCGCCGACGCCGCACCCGCTGCTGGAGATCCTCGGCGTGATCCTCCGCCCGCTCTCCCCCCACCAGGAGATCGAGGTCGTCGTGGCGCTCGGCTTCCTGGCGCTGGCGGGCTGCGGCTGGATGATCTTCCGCCTCGGCGAGGCCTGGTTCGGCCGGGCCGCGGGAGCCCTGGCGGCACTCGTCTTCCTCACGCGGGTGCCCGTCATCTCCTACGGCGTGAGGGCCTACCTGGACCTGCCCTACCTGTGCTTCGTCCTCGGCGCGCTGCTCATCGAGGTCCGCCGCCCGCGCGCAGGCGCTCCGGTGCTGGCGCTGCTGGCCCTAGCGGGGCTCCTGCGCCCAGAGGCCTGGGTCTTCTCTGGTCTCTATTGGCTCTACCTGCTGGGCCTGATGCCCGCATGGGTGCTGGCGCTGCTACCGCCCGGCGAGCCCGTCCGGGAGCGAGGGCGGGCGATCAGACTGACGCTGCTGGCCGCCGCCGGGCCGCTGATCTGGCTGGGCAGCGACCTGCTCGTCACCGGCAATCCGCTGTGGTCTCTGACGAACACCCGCCACACCGCCTCGACGCTCGATCGCAAGACGGGAGTCGCCGACGTCCCCAAGTACATACCGAAAAGGATCGGCGAGGTCCTGGGAGCATTTGCGCTGACCGGCGCCGCGATCGGCGGGGTCCTGTCGCTCGTGTGGCTGCGGGGGAGGGCCCTGCCCGGAACGCTCGCGGGCGTTGCTGCCGTGGCGATCTTCGCGGCCTTCGCGATCATCGGTCTTCCTATAAATACGCGCTACGCCTTCCTCGCCGCATCCTTCCTGTGCATCTTCTGTGGGGCAGGAGTGTTCGGCTGGATCTCCCTGCCGGCGGGACAAGGCAGGCGCCGGGCCTGGATGGCGCTGGGGCTGGTTGTCGCCGTGGGGCTGATCGCGACGGCCCCGTCCCAGATCCGCACGGCCCGCCACGAACTGCGCAAACTGGCCGCCCAGGAGCGGATCGAAGGCGACCTCGAGAAACTCGTCGTAAGCCGGACGATCAACCTCCGCTGCGGACCGGTCGGCGTCTCGAACCACGCCTCCGTGCCGCTGCTCGCCCTCTACCTGCGCACCAGCCCCGCGCGAATCGTCAGCGCCGAGGCCGGCCACATCGATCGAGGCGTCTACGTCGACCCGGCCAGCATCTACGTCGAAACGGAATACATCCTCGACAGCCACGACCCCCACGAGAAGGTCACCGTGCCGCCGGGCTTCACCGCTTCTGGGGCGAACCGCTCGTGGCTGATCTTCCACCGCTGCGAAGGGTAAGAGCGGGCAGCGGACCGTGCACCCCGCGTCGAGAGTCCGACACCCGGCCGCCTGATCGCCACCCACTGCTCCGGCCCGGGTGCTCCCGCTGCGCCTGCCGGTGATCGCTTAAGGCTGCTTCCTTCCGGACCTGACCTGATTCGCAAGCCGACACCGCGCGGGACCCGGACCATCGACGCACCGAACGGCGGAGCGACCGGGGCGGAACCCCTCGGAAGGGAGTTCAGCCCCGCTAGAGCGGATTGCGGATACAGGGCACCGCTACCTCCCCGCCTAGCACGGTCCGTGGCGATCGTAGCGCTCGCACGCCACGACGGCTAGGCTGCGCAACTTCCGGTCCCGGTGACGGGTCTTGGAAAGAGGCAATGCGACGTCACTTCGATCCACTCAGGCCGACCTTGGGCGCATCGGCGGTTCTCCTCGCCGGGCTGCTCACGCTGGGCCTCGCGGCAGGCGCGTCAGCTGCCGAACCGCTGCCGACGTTCGAAAAACCAGCCGAACAGGTGGGCACGACTGGGGTGCCGGTCACGACCGTCCTAGTCAAAGGCACCAGCCTCGCGACGGTCATCGCCAAAGCGCTCCCCGACGGCCTGGCCCTGACAGCAAGCGCAACGAACCCCGAAACCGAATTGGAAATCACGGGAACGCCCACAACCGCCAGCGCCTCGACCGTCACGCTCGAAGCATCCAACAAGGAAAACAGCCCGGCGGTGAGCACCACCTTCGAATGGACGGTCGCACAAGGCTCACCCACGCTTGACAACCCAGGCGTGCAGAACTCCACAGCGGGGGTGGCGATCACGACCATCCACGTCAAAGGCACAGGCCTCGAATCGCTCGGCGCCAAAGAACTTCCCGGCGGCCTGGAACTGACGAAAGTCTCCGAAGCAGAATGGACGATCGGTGGAATCCCGATGGCACCTAAAGCAGCCACAACGGTGACGTTGGAAGCGTCCAACAAAGCCGAAGGTACAAAGCAAACCACCAGCTTCCAGTGGATGGTTGCCGAAGAGACCACGCCAGCCGCGCCGCCCGCCACCTCGACGCCTACGCCCGAAAGCCCCGCACCCATCATCATCCCGCCGATAGACAAAGTCACGAGTGCCGGCAGGCTTGGCACCGTGCCGACGCAGAACCCGGGCAAGTCGCTGACGGCGTCGTTTCTCTGCGAAGTGGCGGCCTGCCGAGTCGTCATCACGGCCACGGTCACAGCGGGCAAGAGCAAGTTCAAGATTCGCTCGTCTCCGACTTCGATCAAAACGGGACAGAAGGCGAAAATCGCCCTGAAGCTCACCAAGAAGCAGCAAACGCTGATCGCCGCGGCGCTGAAGAAGCACAAGAAGGTCTCGGCGACCGTGGCCGCTTCGATCGAAAGCACCGTCGGATTGCAGACCACGAAATCGCTTGCAATTGCGGTCCGCCGGTAACGCTTAGCTCGCAGTTAGGCACCTTCCGGTAGGCTGCGCGACCGTGAACTACTTCAAAGACGCCATCTCCCCCACACCCCCGTCGCTGCGGCGTATCCGCGCGCGGGTGCTGGCCGGGCTCGCCCTGCTCGGCATCGGCCTACTGATCGCGGGCTGCGGCAGCTCGGGCGAATCGAGCACGATCACGATCGGCAACGAGAGCAAGGCCGACAACAAGCTGATCAACGCCGTCGACACCTCGATCCCGAAAACGCCGACGAGCGGTCCGCTGGCGACAAAGCCGGTGATCGAAGCCGGCAAAGGCTCGAAGCCGACCAAACTGGAAACGAAGGACCTGGTCGTTGGCACCGGCGCCGAAGCCAAGAAAGGCTCGACCGTCTACGTCAACTACGTCGGCTCGCTGTGGACCAACGGCAAGGAATTCGACTCCTCTTGGAAGCGCAACGAACCGTTCCTGTTCGTGATCGGCACCGGCGAGGTCATCAAGGGCTGGGACAACGGCGTCGTGGGCATGAAAGTCGGCGGCCGTCGCGAATTGCGGATCCCCTCCGAAGAAGCCTACGGGAAGATCGGCAACGCCCCGAAGATCCCCAAGAACGAAGCACTGATCTTCGTCGTCGATCTGCTGAAGGCCTAGCGTCGGCGGCCGAGCGGTCGCGGTGCAAACCGGCATATTGCGCAGAGCGGCGCTGCTCCTGGCGGGTGGCGCCGCACTGTCGATGGCCGGCTGCGGCTCCGGAACCCAGGCCACCCAGACGGGCCTGAGGCTGCAGCGCGAAGACCTGATCGCGACCGCCCAGGCGCTTGGACAGGCCCAAGGAGAGGTCGCCCGCGAGGTCGCAGCGACCAAATCCGCCTGGCCACTCGTCGCCAACGGCCTACCGGCCGAGATCGCGACCGAGGACGAAGCGAAGATCGCAACGGCCGCCCGGCTTGCGCTCGCACTGAAGCTGCCGGGGGTACTCGACGAACGCCGCTCGGAAGGATTGACGGGAGCGGGAGCCTCGCTGGCGGGAACCTTCCGGAGCTTCGCCGAGCTGAGCGGCAGGGGCTGGCAGATGATCCAGGCCTCCTACCTGGCGGGCCGAAGCGACACCTCGGCGGCGAGCTTCGACCGCGCCAACGTGGCCCTCTACATCGAGTCCGTCTACGACGCCCACTTCGGGCTCGCCCAGATCGGCAAGAAGCTCCTCGCGGGCTATGAAAAGCTCGGCGGCCCGGCGATCTTCGGCTCCAGCCTGCCCCGCGCCGAAGTCGAGCGCTTGGCGCGCGCCTATTCCGAATCGAGCTGCCGCCTGCACCCCCACGCGGGTGTGAAACTCGGCTCGTGAACGCCTTCGTCGTCGCGGGCGCCGGCTTCCTGCTGTCCGTCCTGTGGTTCGACCTGATGTTCGACGTGCAGGCCGCGCGGCGGGGGCCGGGAGCGCGGGGAGCCGAGACGAACGACGCTGGGGAACTGCCCGAGGAGGTTCTCGCCTCCATCGCCGCCTACTACGCCCGTGTGACGACCGCGGCGCGACCGATGAACCGACTGGTCGTGACAGCGATGCTCGCGACGCTCGCGGCGATCGTCGTGGAGATCGCCAAGGGCACCGGCGGGACGTGGCTCGGCTGGGTCTCCCTGGCGCTCGCCCTGGCGCCGATCCTGCTGGCTGGTGGACGGACGGTCCCGGGGGCCGTCAGGCTGGGTACGCGACGCGATGATCTGGCTGCGCAAAGCGCCCTGGCCAAGCGGACACTCGGCGAGCATGTCTTCTGCTTCGCCTCGATCGCCTGCCTGATCGCCGTGCAGTTGATCGCCGGGTGAGATGATGGGCCCATGAGGGGGCCGGGAGGAGCACGCAGGTTGGGGGGCTTGGCTTGCATCGCTCTGGCCTGCTCGGCATTCGGCGCTTTGACCGGCACATCCGTAGCAGCGGCGCAGGAAGCGTTCGTGCGCGTCGACCAAGTCGGCTACCCGACTGCGGCGGCCAAGCGGGCCTACCTGATGTCGAGCGGCTCCGAGGCAGGCGCTCCGTTCTCGATCCAGAGCGAAGGTGGCACGACTGTTCTGACGGGCACCGTCGGTGCGGCGGTGGGCTCGTGGAGCAAAGCCTTCCCCGATGTCTATGCGATCGACTTCGACTCCGTACAGTCACCGGGCCGCTACCTGGTGAGCGTCGGCGGCGGCGCTCCGGCAAGCTCGCCATTGTTCGCGATCGGGCCGGCCGCGTCGTTGTACGCAGGGCCGCTGGCGAACTCCCTGTCGTTCTACGAGAACGAGCGCGACGGCCCCGAATACATCCCCTCGCCGCTGCGCAGCGCCCCCGGACATCTGAACGACTCGACGGCGATGACGTATGCGACGCCGAAGGTCAACGGCGGAGGGTCCTTCAAAGGGGATCTGAAAAGCCTGGGGACGACGATCGATGCCTCCGGAGGCTGGTGGGACGCGGGCGACTATCTGAAGTTCGTCCAGACGACGAGCTACACGCTCGATCTGATGCTGGCGGGAATCCGCGACTTCCCGAACCTGATGGGAGCCAGCGGACCGGCCGCCTCTGACTTCACCTCCGAGGGGCGCTTCGGCGTGGAATGGCTTTTGCGGATGTGGGACGAGCAGACGAGGACCCTCTACTACCAAGTGGGGATCGGCGAGGGCAACAAGACGACGGCCGGCGACCACGACGTCTGGCGACTGCCACAGGCAGACGACGACTTCGGCGGGAGCAACCCCGAATTTCGCTACATCCGCCACCGTCCCGTCTTCCGGGCGGGACCTCCAGGCTCCTTGATCAGCCCCAACCTCGCCGGACGCGACGCGGCAGCCTTCGCGGAGTGCTTCCAGGTGTTCCACTCGAGCGAACCGTCGCTGGCCGAACGCTGCCTGCGGGCGGCCGAGGACATCTACGCGCTGGCGGACACGAAGCACAAAGGCAAGCTGCTGACGACGATCCCGTTCGACTTCTACCCAGAGAAGGAATGGCGCGACGACCTCGAGCTGGGCGCCGGCGAGCTGGCGCTGGCGCTGCAGTCGGCGGGACCGGGAACGCTGCCGGGCGGGCTGCCTCACGGCGAAGCCTCCTTCTACCTCTCGCAGGCGGCAGTGTGGGCCAAGGCGGAGCTGAAAAAGGCCAAGCACAGCGTCGACACGCTGAACCTCTACGACGTCAGCGGCCTCGCCCACGCTGAGCTGATCCGGGCGCTGCGGACGGCCGGCAACCCGTCGGGGAGCGGCCTTGAAACGAGCGAATCGGCGCTGCTGGGCGGCCTGCGGGCGGAGCTCGAGGGAGCGGCCGGTCAGGCCGACCACGATCCGTTCGGCTTCGGCTTCCCGTGGGCGGAAGCGGATACGGCCTCCCACGGCGACGGGCTGGCAGTGATGGCCGGGGAGTACGACTGGCTGACGGGCAGCTCGACGTTCGCAGCTGACGGAACGCGCTGGCTGGGCAACGTCCTCGGCGCCAACGCCTGGGGCGTGTCGATGATCATCGGCGACGGGACGACTTGGCCGGACTGTCCCTCACATCAGGTCACCGACCTCGTCGGCTCTCTCGACGGCTCGCCGCCGGTGCTGGCGGGAGGAGTCGTGGAGGGACCGAGCGACGAATCGAGCTCTGGGGAACTCGAAGGGATGAGGCCTTGCCCGGCCGGGGGTGGGGACCCCTACGCTCGCTTCAACGGCGCCGGCTCCGTGTTCGCCGACACCGTCCAGAGCTACACGACCGTCGAGCCCGCGATTGATCTGACGGCGAGCTCGATGCTGGCGTTCGGGTGGGGCGTGGAGAGTCCGACGGGACCCTAGAGCTCAAAGGAGATCGACATGCGCAGAATCATCAACTCGACCTACGTCTCGCTCGACGGCGTGATCCAGGACCCGCAGGGCTGGCCCTCGGGCAAGGTCTCCGATGACGGCGGCCTGACGATTCAGACCGATCTCCTGCTCAGTTGCGATGCCCAGCTGATGGGCCGGCGCACATATGAAGGCTTCGCTCCGGTGTGGTCGTCGCGATCCGGTGATCCCTACAGCGATCACACGAACGCAATGCGCAAGTACGTCGTGTCGTCGACCCTGACGGACCCCACGTGGAACAACACCACCGTCATCGTCGGCGACCCGATCACTGAGATATCCGAGCTGAAGCAGCAGCCCGGCAAGGACATCGTCCAGTATGGGTTCGGGCACCTCGCCCACCTGTTGATGAGGCATGGACTGCTCGACGAGCTGCGGCTCTGGGTCCACCCTTTCTTCGTCGGCCATGGCGGCCCAGCCGACCTGATCTACCGCGACGGGGAGCTCGCGCAGTTCGAGCTGGCCGACACGCTCGCGCTGAACAGCGGGATCGTGATCCTGAGCTACAGGCTCGCGTAGGTTCACCCCAGCGATAGCGAGGTTCGGTGGGCTGCAAGCTGGCCAGTGCCGGGGGCAGGGTCGGCGCCCGTGCGCAGCCAATAGAATCGCTCGCCTAGGGCGCGTAGCTCAGTGGGAGAGCGCTCGCTTCACACGCGAGAGGTCGCAGGTTCGAAACCCGCCGCGCCCATGAAAGTCCCTGCAAATATGTGGTTTTGGCGGCGCTGCGTCTAGCTTGAATCGTTGGGTGTCGGGATTTTGCCCATTGGTTGCCTAAATCTAGGAGTCCTCGATGACAACCAGTCGCGTTCGAGCGCATTGCTTGTGTGACGGTGGCTTTCTCATCGAGAAGTAGGCTAGACGTGGCTTGGGACAAAGCTCATTGTTCGACCGTGTAGCCCCGGGGTTGCAGCGGTTTTGACGATTGCCGGGTCGCGCACGTGGCGGGAGCTGCGCCTGTGCTGCAGTTCGGCATCGGGCACTGTCCAGCGCGTCTGCATTTCCGAAGCGACAAGCATCAGCGGCTCGGCTGGATCTCGGCACCACGACCGATTGGCGCCTGTGGACGAAACGCGGTTACGCAACACGTCGAGGCCGGCCGAAACGCTGGGGTCTGAGAGGGCTCGGACCAGGAAATACCTGGATTTGAGCGATTTCGAACGAGCGCGGCCACACGGCTTCTTAGATCAACCCGGCGGGTTTGCCGAGCTCAAGGCAGCTACTCGCGGCGAGTTGCGGGCACTGCATCGCCATGAGCTTGCAGACCCTGAAGCACCGGGTTGAGGTGGCCTGCTTCAGGTCTGTGGAGCAGAGGCGAGCCCAAGGAAGACAAGCAGCGACCGGTTCAGCGCCACGAACTCGTCGTCGCGTAGCTTGCCGAGGCGATCCCCGAGGCTTGAGCGCGGCACGGTCGTGACCTTGTCCACCATGATCTGGCTGGACTGGTCGAGGCCGTTTTCCTCAGAGGGATCGATCGGGAGCCTAAGGAGCGGAGCCTCAACAGGGCTCGTGGTAAATGGACAGACGGTGACTGAGGCAGTGGCCTTGAAGCGGTCGTCCTGGACGATGAGCACGGGACGGGGCTTGCCGGTGTACGGTCCCCGCGCTGCGGCCGTATAGATCTCGCCGCGCCTCACCGCGAGAGCGCTTGCTCGTCGCCATCGTCCCAATCAGAGGAGATCCCATCGACAAAGGCCTGGTCGTCTATCTCGTGCTCGCTCGTCGCGATCGCAACCGACTGGCGGTGCGCCTCGGCAGCGAACTCGGGGGCGCGAACATCAGGCACCCAGATCTGGAGTGGGCGTAGCCCTTGTTGGCGAAGGCGCTTGCGGTGTTGGCGCACTCGGTCTCGAGTAGAAGGCATTGACCATGATGTTACATGTAACGCTGGCATCCATCAAGGGCCCCGCGAGTCGTGCGACTCCCGATTCACACGCGAGAGGTCGCAGGTTCGAAACCCGCCGCGCCCATAGATCGGAACGACACGCTGGCGGCACAGGTACATCGCGTGCATCGACCGTTACGCCTCGGGAGAGCCGGCGGGGGCAGACACCCGGGGACGCGAAGACCGGCCCCACGCACGCCGCAAGGTAAGGACTTCACACCCTTAGGGTGGCTTTCAGGAAGCTCTCCGCACGACGAGTATGGACTCACAAACCAACTCGCCCTCAGGAGGCACATGAAATGCTCACGAACAAGATCCGCACCACCGTCGTCACCCTCATCGCCGCGCTCAGCCTCGGCGGCGCCGCCCTGATCCCGACCGCCGCGCAGGCCCAGTGGCACACCTACTGCATTGCCGGACAATGCATCACGCACACCAACTTCACGATCGGCGGCGTCAGCCCCTGCACCGGCATCGGCTCTGCCTACGACAAGGCCTACGAAGGTCTGCTCGAAGCGATCCAGAACAAGAAAGAACAGGAAAACAGGGTCCACCCGGAAATGACGCCGACCGAAGCGCAGGCGGAAGTCGAAGACGCCGAAGCCCGGGTTCACGAGGAGAGTCTCGCGTCCTTCGAATGGGGCTGCGACGTTGCCGCTCCGGCGACCAGCTCACCGATCACGGTGAAAGTCCAGGCGACGGCGATCGCGGCGAAGATCCGCAAGGCCTCCTTCACGCAGGTTCGCCTGAAGCAGGCTTCGGCGAAAACGGTCCTGGTCGCTGCCTCGGCTCGTTAGCCCCGGCAGGCACCTCTCCTTGATGACGGCCTCCGCTCATGCGGGGGCCGTCCGTCGTTGGGTAGGTCGTCACGAGATCACCGACTCCTCGATGGAGGGTGTCGGAAGACACAAACTTCATAAACTTGATGGAGATTATGCTCTTTCGTGCTAGATTGCGCCGCGGCTGAGCGAGAGCCGGCCGCAGACCACCCCTCCGCAGTCTCTCCACGAAAGGAATCACAGCGAAATGTCCGAGATCACCAACACGCATGGGCAGGGCGCACCCGCGCGTCGATGGCGCGGTCCGCGTGCCATCCTGGCGGCAACCTTCCTCGCCGCTCTGGCCCTGGCGGGCGTGACGGCCGCCACCGCCTCAGCCGACCCCACCTCGCCGCCGCCCGTGACGATCCTGACGCACGGCAAAGTCGGGAACGGCGACTTCTTCATCTCGCCGTTCGGCGGCACCGCGACCTACGCCAACGGTCCCGAGATCCTCGATCAGAACGGCAACGTCGTCTGGTTCCAGTCGGTTCCGGCAGGCCAGGAGGCCTCGGACTTCCGTACCCAGACCTACCACGGCCAGCCCGTGCTGACCTGGTGGCAGGGCACCGGCCTAGGTGGCCTCGCACAGGGCACCGACTACATCTACAACAGCCACTACCAGCAGATCGCGACGGTCAAAGCCGGCAACGGCCTCAGCGCCGACGGACATGAGTTCCTGATCACGCCTCAGAACACCGCGCTGATCCTTTCCTACACGACGACCACCGCCGACCTCAGCTCGATTGGCGGCCCGTCAAACCAGACGGTGATCGACGGCGTCGTCCAGGAGATCGACATCCCGACCGGCAAAGTCCTGTTCCAGTGGAAGGCATCCGATCACGTCCCCTACTCCCAGAGCGAGCAGCCGCTGCCCGCCTCGGCGGGCACACCGTGGGACTGGTTCCACATCAACGCAGTTCACCTCGACACCGACGGCAACCTGCTGATCGACGCACGTGACACCTGGACGACCTACAAGGTCAATCGCCACACTGGCTCGATCCTCTGGCAGCTCGGAGGTAAGGCGAGCAGCTTCAAAATCCAGGCTGCCCCTGGCCAGTCCCTGAACAAAGCCGGCGACCTCTTCGCCTGGCAGCACGACCCCGAGGCGCTCGGCAACGGCATCTACACCGTCTTCGACAACGAGGCCGCAGGTGTCGGCAACACGGGCGTCGACCCGACGGCCGAGTTCGGGCTGAGTCGTGTCGTCACTTTCAAGCTCGACCCCTACAGCCACACCGCCACGCTGCTGAAGACGTTCAACCAGCCCGACGCCCTGACCGCGCCGTCGCAGGGCAACGGGCAGACGACCGCAGACGGGAACCTGCTCGTCGGCTGGGGCTCTCTGCCCTACTTCTCCGAGTTCGACCAGTGGGGCGACCTGCTGTTCAACGCGGAGTTCCCGACCGGTGTCAACACCTACCGGGCCTACCTGCAGCCCTGGACACCAGGCGCCGGCGGGAGCGGCTACGGCCAGCGCCCCCACCCCGGCGGCTGGTCGCACAACGGCCGGACCGCACGCCGGCACGTCACGAGCCACAAGCAGCACGGGCATCGCTGACGCCACCACCATGCGGGCCACCACCCCCTGAAACACCTGAGCCCGGCGGCGCTTCGAGAGCGTCGCCGGGCTCTGCCCTTTACGAGGGTCCTTCAGGCCGCCGGCGCCACCCCGTACTGCTCGTCGGTCACGTGCTCGCCCCACGCGACGACGTTGCCCTCCTCGTCGGCCTGCTGCATGGCGATGTGGGTCATGAAGCGGTCGGGAGCGGCTCCGTGCCAGTGGTTCTCGCCCGGCTCGAAGAACACCCGGTCGCCGGGCCGGATCACCTCCACCTCCCCGCCCTCTCGCTGGCAGCGGCCGATGCCCTCCGTGACGAAGATCGTCTGTCCGTTTGGGTGGACGTGCCATGCGGTGCGGGCTCCAGGGGTGAAATGGACGCTGGCGGCCGCTAGGCGCGACGGCCCCGCCGGGGCCGCCACCGCGTCGATGAAGACCGCTCCCGTGAACCAGTCGCTCGGTCCCGGCGCCGTCTCGACTGAGTTTCTCGTGATCTGCATGTCCTTCTCCCGTGGTCGTTGGCATGGCTCCGACCTCGAGAAGCCGGTTGCTCGTCTCAGCTATATACCCCGCAGCTGCTGACGCCCACGGCGCCCAGCGCCGCACACCTCGCTATCGTCGCAGCGAAGGGGCAACAAGCTGAAGTCATCTCTCCGGCGGACGCCGGCACCAGAAGTTCAACTCCTCTCCGCGCGCCGCCTCCAAGCCGCCGGGGCGTGGATCTGCACATGAATACGGCCGAGGAGCCCGCCGGACCGCCGCGTTCCGCCGCGGCCGACAACTTCGATCGCGGCGCCAACCTCGTCGTCACGATCGCCCCCATCGGACTCGTCGTGTTCGCCGGCTGGCTCGCCTGGGGCGGACTGCTGCATTGGCCCGATCTCGTCGTCCTGGCGATCACCTACCTGCTCGCCGGCCTCGGCATCACCGTCGGCTTCCATCGCCTCTACACGCACCGCAGCTTCGAGACGAAGGCCTGGCTGCGGGCCCTGTTTGCGATCCTCGGCTCCGTCGCCGTCGAGGGCCCTGTGATCGAGTGGGTCGCCAACCACCGCAAGCACCACCAGTTCTCTGACCAGAGCGGCGATCCCCACAGCCCCCACGTCGGCCACGACGGCGGCTGGCGCGGCGCTTGGGCTGGCCTGTTCCACGCACACGTCGGCTGGATCCTCAACGACGAGCCGATGGCCAGCCAGGAGCGCTACGCCAAGGATCTGCTCGCCGACCCCGTGGTGCGGTTCGTCGACCGCACCTTCGTCCTCTGGGTCCTCCTCGGCCTTGCCTTCCCCTTCGGCCTCGGCGTCGCCCTGACGGGCTCTGTCATCGGCGGCCTCACCGGCCTTCTGTGGGGCGGAGCGGTCCGGATCTTCTTCCTCCACCACGCCACTTTCTCGATCAACTCCCTCTGTCACTTCTTCGGCCTCAGGCGCTTCGAGACCGGCGATCAGTCGCGCAACGTCTCCTGGCTGGCGCTGCCCACGCTCGGCGAGGCATGGCACAACAACCACCACGCATTCCCCACCTCCGCACGCCACGGCCTGCGCTGGTGGCAACTGGACCCCTCGGCCTGGCTGATCGTCGCACTCGAGCGCACCGGCCTCGCTTGGAACGTCGTCCGCATCAGCCCTGACCGACAACGCTCCAAGCTCGTTCCGGCGTCCAAGAACGCAGCTCGCGGCTAACGCGCATCGGCTTCGCGCCGATCAATAGGTGTGATCAGCCCGCCCTCGCGCGCCGGATCGGCCTCGACACGCGCCCTGCGCCCCGTGTGGCTGCTCGCGCTTGCCTGCCTTGCAACCCTCGCGACAGTCTTCGCCGTTCCCGCGCATGCCGCCGCGAAGAAGCTGACGGCCGCCAACTGGGACGCCGGTGCCCAGCGGCTGGTCATCAAAGACGGCGTCATGTCCGAAGCCTCCGGAGGCGGCTTCGCCGGCGCCTCGAACCTGACTGGGCATGCCGAGAGCCAGGCTCTCGCCGCCATCGCAGCCAGACAGGAACCGACCCCCGAAGAAACCACCCCCGCCTCGCCGCCCGTCACACCCGCCGTGACCGCCGCGGCATCGATCAGCGTCACCCGCTTCGACGCTTTGCTCATCGATCAGCTGGGGCTCGCCGATGTCGCCGCCCACATCCAGCAGACTGCTTCCGCAGCGGGCCTGAAGCCGCCCGGCTACTTCGGAACCGAGGTCGTCGCCCGCTACGTCGGCCTGCGCTACGACCACCCCGCCGGCGAAGACTCGCTGGAGCTCTATCCCTGGAACGCCATCACCCGCGCGGAAGCCGCCCACTCCTTCGCCGTCGTCCTCGAAGCCGGCGGATGGGCCGTTTCGAGCGCCCGCGAAACGCTCGAAGGCTTCTCGCTCCCCCACTATTCGGCGGCCCAGCTCCAGGTGCTGCGGATCGCCGTCTCGAAGATCGGCATGCCCTACGTCTGGGGCGGCACGACCGACGGGACCGAAGACGGCCTCGAACACGGCGGCTATGACTGCTCGGGCTTCGCCTGGCGCGTCTACAAGGTCTCCGGGCTCTCCTGGGGTACCAAGATCCTCGGCCGGACAGCCGCCGAACAGGCCGGGGAAATCTCCAAGGGCGCACGCATTGCCCTCCAGTCCGTGCAGCCCGCAGACCTGCTGTTCTTCGGCTCCGCCCACTTCAACTCCAAGGCCACCGAGGCCAACGTGATCCACGAGGGCATCGCCCTCTCAAGCGAATGGGCGATCCACTCCTCCGGCCAGGGCGTCTACGTCCTCCCCCTGACCACCGGCTGGCTGGCACAGCAGTTCGCCTGGGGCCGGCGGGTTCTCTGAGGGCGGGCGATGTCACGCCAGCGACCCGCCGTCGTCAAATAGCTCATGTCCGCCATCGACCCTTCCCAAGTCGGCAATGCCGGAGAGAGTGCGCGCACCCAGGGCAAGGCGATTCGCACGCGGCGAGAAAGACAGGCCGCTGAGCGGAGCATCGCCCAGCGCGTCGGGCGTGTGCTCTTTGGACCGTCCGCGACGGAGAAGAAGTCGCTCAGAGAAGAACGAGCGTGGACGACAGGAGCAGCCGGAGAGGCGATCCTCGCCAGAGAGCTGTCCGCGCGCTGCCCCGGCGTCGTGATGCTGCACGACCTGCGGATTCCCGGCAGCAGGGCGAACATCGACCACATCGCCGTCGCCCCTTCCGGCATCCTCGTCATCGACGCCAAGCGCTACAAGGGCAAGATCCAAGTGGAGACGCCCTGGCGCGGACCGCAGCGCCTCCGGATCGCCGGGCGCGACCGCACCAAGCTGATCCTGGGACTCGACAAGCAGGTATCGCTGGTCAGGGAGAGTCTCGCCGGGATCGCCGGTGACATCGAGGTGTCGGGATGCCTCTGCTTCATCGCCCCCGAGGGCTGGCTGGCCAGCGCGGAGCTTCCCGCGTTCCGCACGCTACGTGTGCAGGGCTATCCGCTCTACAGCGTCCGCCGTCTGGCGCGGGAGCTGCGCCGCGAGGGGCCGCTCTCCACCGAACGCCTCCAAGCGATCCAGATCCTGCTGGCTGAGAGCTTCCCGCCTTCGACCAAGAGCTGAAGCGCGTGGCGCCCGTCATGCGGCGGCATGGACCGCGCGCCGTCCATATAGTCCGCGCCAATGCGCATCTATCACCGTGAACACACCGGACGCCCACTCCGCGCCGCTTGGGCTCTGGAGGAGGCCGGGCAGGACTACGAGATCGTCAAAATGACGACGGAGGAGGGCAAGGGCGACGAGCACCGCACACGTCATCCTCTCGCCAAGGTCCCCGTGCTGGACGACGGCGAGGGGTTCGTCTTCGAGTCGGCCGCGATCGTCCTGCACATCGCCGACTCCTACCCCGACGCCGGCCTGATCCCCGCGCCCGGAAGCCACGCTCGCGCGCTCGTCTACCAGTGGACCGTCTTCGGGCCGTCCGAGATGGAGTCGCCGCTGATCGAGAGCGCCATGCACGCCCAGACCGACCCGGAGCGCTCGGTCAAGGCCCGCAAGCGCTTCGACGAGCGCGCCGCGGCCGTCGCCGGCGCCCTCGGCGATCGCGAGCACATCGTCGGCGAGAGCTTCACGGTCGCCGACATCATGGTCGGCTCGGCCGTCAAATTCACCCAGCGCGTCGGCTTCGCCGAGGAGCTGCCGCAAAACCTGCGCGACTACATGGCACGCCTCGAGGCCCGCCCCGCCTACGCGCGGGCCTTCGAGCGAACTCGCACCTGACGGCCCGTCACCCGGCGAGGGAGCGGCTAGGCGACGATGTCGGAGCTGAGCACCTGACCCGCCGCGGCCTCCTCGGGCCGCTCGGCGATCAACAGCAGCCAGATCCCCGCCGCCAGGATGCCACCCAGCAACGGCGCGACGATGAACAGCCAGACCTGGCTGAGAGCATCGCCGCCGACGATCAGCGCCGGTCCAAGCGAGCGCGCAGGGTTCACCGAGGTGCCCGTCAGCGGGATGCCGATCAGGTGCACGACGGTCAGGCCCATGCCGATCGCCAGCCCCGCGAAGCCGGCAGAGGCGACGTGGCTCGTCGCTGAGAGCACCACCAGCACGAACAGCGCCGTCAGGATCACCTCCGCGGCGAACGCGCCGCCCGCGTTCAAGCCGATGATCGAATGCGAACCCCAGCCATCGGTTCCGAGACCCTGGGTCTTTCGGTCATAGCCATGGGCTCCGGAGAACACCGCCCACAGCGCCGCCGCGCCGGCGATGCCGCCGACGAACTGCGCGGCCCAATAGCCCACCGCTTCCCGAATCGGCATCCGCCCGGAGAACACGAAACCGATCGTCACTGCCGGGTTGACGTGACAGCCGGAGATCGGCCCGATCGCGTAGACCAGCGCCAGCAGCACGAGACCGAAGGCCAGAGCCGTCGTCAGCACTCCCGCGGCGGTGCTGCCGCCCATCAGCTTGAAGCCGAACGTCAGCGTCGCGACGCCCACGGCGAAGAAGACCAGGACGAACGTGCCGAGGAACTCCAGGGAAAGCTTGCGGGTCAACATCGACCTCTCCTCTCATCATGTGCTCCGAGGGCCGGCTGGTAGAGCCCACGGCTGGTCGCATGAGAACTTCGTCTCTGCCCTGTCGACTCCTGCGCTTGGCAGACACCGCCCGCCCAATGCAGCCGATGGGATTAGTCCGCATTCGGGTCACCGCGTTTCGACGATCCGCACGGCCTTCGGATCAAGGCTCCCCTCCGAAGGCGCCGCCTCTTGCACACGCCTCTCCGCCGCCTCGAGACCCGCCGCCGCAAGCGCCTCCGCGACATCCCCGACGGCGCCCGTCAGCTCGAGCCGCATGCCTCGCTTCCGACATAGCTCGCGGCGCATCGCGATGACCCGGACGCCCGTCGCATCGATCGCCTGCAGCTCACCGAGGTCGAGCAGCAGCTCGTCGATCCCCGACTCGAGTAGCGCATCGATCTCTGTTTCGAGCGTCACGGCGCTGTCGTGGCCCAGTGCTCCCCGGATCCGCAGCCGGTGCGTGCGAATCACCCTGGGCCTGATCGGCACCGCCCCATCGCCATCGCTGCTCGATCCCGGCCGCACTCGGCCACGACCCGGTCGCTCGACCCGACCTCGGACTCTGCGGGCTCCCTCCCAGTGATCCGGATGGCCTCGTCCTTGGCCTTCCTGTTCGTATGTCACTGCGCGGGCGACGCCATCGCCGCTGGGCGGCTGGGCGTTCCTCGCCACATCGTGGCGCGTCATCGGGACTGCTCCTTTCAAAGGTTCGCTGCTGATTCCGGCGAGCCGGCCCGGAGGCGGCTCGGTGCGACCTGCGACGGCGTCTAGCCGGGTCGCTGGAGAATCAGCTCGAAAGGAGCGATGAGACGGGTCCGCGGGCCCTCACCAAGGCGTCTCGCGACGCCCGGAAGGACAGTCGCGAGCAGCCAGGCCAGCGCCAACGCCAGCCCGGCACCGACCGCCACGCCACCGGCCGCGGAGGTGACGCCGCCGCCAGGGCTGGGCGAGCGCGGCATCGAGGGCATGTGGAAAGGCGAGGAGCTCGTGGGCACCGACCCGGCCGCGAGCGAAGCGCCCGGCCGCGCCGCCGAAGAACCGACACCCGGCGCTGACGCAGCGGCGATGGTGGCGACAGTCGAGCCGGGAATACCGGCGGGGCCACCAGCGGTGCAGGGGACACAAGCCGATGTCTCACCAGGCGCGGCGATCATGGTCGCGGGAACAGAGCTTGCGATGAAACCCGCAGCCCCCGCGGGCGAGGGCTCGCCGGCAAGCCCGGTAAGCGCTCCCCCACCTGAGGTCTCGGCGAGAAGGACCGAAGTCTGTGTGACAGCCGGCGCGAGCGGTGTCTTGGCGAGCAGGTCACCGGCGCCGGTGACGATCGAGCCGGCCACACGCCTAGCCGGCTGACCTACCACCGGCACCTGAGCGACGACACCGCCGACGCTCTGCGATGCGCCGTGCAGCACGCCCCGGGCCACCCGCCGGACGGGCTCGGCGACCTTGCGCAGAGTCGCCCCGGCGTCCGGCGCGCTCCGGCGTGGCGCGGCCCCCGCAGGCCCTTCCGAAGCGTCACTGCGAGACGGAGCGCCGAGACCTGGCGCGGCGCTCTGGCCGGTCGCCGCCGACACCACCGTCTCGACGGGCGACGGGGCCTGTGCGGACCCGACTGCAGCAGGAGCGGGAGGCACCTGCTGCCCGGCGACCTGATCGACAGTCGCCGCGACAGTTCCCAACAGAGCCGCAACGGGTTTCGGCTGAGCTTCAGTGGTGCTCTGGGAGCCCTCGGCGATCGGCGCACCGACCATCAGCACGAGCACGACGGCCGCCGCCGAGCAGGCCACGCTTGCGGGCATGAGGCGCTGGCGGCAGTCAGGGCTCATCGCCACGGAGGCCAGCGGTGGTGGGTGACCTGACGCCGCAGATAGTCGTGCCGCGGCCCAACGCCGACTGCGTCGGCGCACATCAGAGCGATCAGCAGCGCGCCGCCGAGCAGGACCATCAGCGTCACGAGCGTGCCCGCCCCCGTCAACGGCGCCGAGGCGGCGAACGGGCCGAGCGCCGCGACGAGACTCGCCGGGCGCGTCGCCGCCTGGCTCAGTTCGAGCGGCGGCGCGGCGCGCGCCACAGGACGCAGCGCAAAGCCGGCGCGGAGGGATGGCGCCACGGCGCGGCGAACGCGCGGCAGCGAGCGGCGCACAGACGACGCGGGCGCCCCCGCGCTCCGCTCCGCAATGGCGAGAACGCCGCCCGTGCCCGTGGTCGTCCCCTCGGAGCTCTCGGCCGGAGCTGAGGCGGCAGCCGGCGCGGTCGGCGAGACCTGGGGCACCGCCACGGCAGCGGCCTGAGGCACAGCAGAGCCGCTCGCCCCGGAAGCAACCGGCTGGGCTACCGGGCCGAGAGCTGGGGTGGCAATCGTCGCCGGGGCAGGCGCCGCCACGGCCGGCGTGCTGGTCGGTTGCACGCCGGTCGGAACGACGGAAGCCGCCATCCGAGCGACCTCGGCAAGGACAGGAACCTGCAGTTCTGGAAGGGCGGCGTGGGCCGAGACGGGGAGTGACAAGAGGGATACGAACACCACTCCCACGCCTCGGCCCAAGAGCCCCCGAGCCCGGCTCGCGCCGGGGCCATCGAGCTCTGGAGGGGTTTGGGCAGCTTTGACCACGCTTACCCAGCATCTACCCCCTTTCGGGCATCAGCTCACGGCGATTCGGCCGACTCGGAGGTCAGCGCACGGACCCCCGCCCGGCGCCTAAGGTTCGAACCGCGCCGATGGGTCAACTGCGAATCGCCACCTGGAACGTCAACTCCCTGCTCGCCCGCATGCCCCGGGTGAGCGATTGGCTGGAGACGACCCAACCGGATGTGCTCTGCCTACAGGAGACCAAGGCGACCGAGGCGAGCTTCCCGGCAGCTCAGCTGGAGGCGTTGGGCTACGCCTCGGTAGCGGACGGCGACGGCCCTTACAACGGCGTTGCGATCCTCTCGCGGGTCGGCATCGAGGACGTCGCCAGGGGCTTCGACGACGAGCCCGGGTTTCCCGACCCAGAGCGGCGCTCGATCGCAGCCACCTGTGGCGGCGTGCGGGTCTGGTCGGTCTACGTGCCCAACGGCAGGACCCTCGACAGCCCCCACTACGCGTACAAGCTCGCCTGGCTAAAGGCGCTGAAGGCCGGGGTCGCGGCGCGGCTCGCCGACGGTCCGCCGCTGCTGCTCTGCGGTGACTTCAACGTCGCCCCCACCGACGCCGATGTCTGGGACCCCGCCGCCTTTGCCGGCTCGACCCATGTCAGCGCACCCGAGCGCCAAGCGATCGAGGAGCTCCTGTCGCTGGGGCTGACCGACGTGCAACCGAGGATCGCCAAGGGCGCGCCCTACACCTACTGGGACTACCGCGCGGGGATGTTCCACAAAGGCGAAGGCATGCGGATCGACTTGGTCCTGCTCGACCCCCGGCTGGCAGGCAAGGTCGGAGACGCCTACGTGGACCGCGAGGCACGCAAGGGCACGAAGCCCTCCGACCACGCGCCCGTCGTGGTCGACCTGAGCCTCCCCGGCTGAGCGAGGCCAGCGGGAGCCGATCGACCCCGCTGGCCCATCCGCCGCTCGGCCTACTTGCCCTTGCTGATCGTCAGACCGATCTTCGAGCCGCTTGCCAGCGACTTACCCGAAGCGGTCCCCTGAGAGACGACCTTGCCCTTCTTGACCTTGCTCGATTTGGCTTTCTTGACCTTGCCGAGGGCGCAGTGGGCAGCGCTCAAAGCTTTGACGGCTGCCGCCTCTGTCTTGCCCGTGAGCTTTGGTACGACGCACTTGGCGCCCGTCGCGCCGCCCGAGCTCGAGGCCCCTTTGAAGCCCGCCACGGGACAGCTGCTGACAGTCGGGGCGGGGGTCGCCGAGCCGAAGCTGTTGCCGACGAGCAGATTGTCCCCGGGCAGCAGTTCCCCGATGGGTTCGCCGGTCCAGCAGACCTGCAGATCCCCGCCGGACGCCACGTTGACTGTGCAGTTGATCGCATTGACGACTGGCACGTTGCCGAAGGTGCAGCTCGACGGGACTATGTTCGTCGGTTTTTCACCGGCCGAGAAGACCACCGAGCTGATCGGTTCCGGGCCTGTGTTCTGCACGCTCAGCACGTAGGAGCCCGTCCCGATCGGCGCGACCACCGCCGTGTAGCCGGCCGCCGAGGCGCTCGCCGCGCTCGCCAGCGCCGTCATGGTCACGGCCACCAGCGCGATCCAACCCGCGCCCGTTCGTCTCGGCGTGCGCCGTCCGCCGGCGTCTCCGTCGTCGATGCTCATGCTTCCCCCTTGCTGTCTGTTCTCGCCGGCTGCTGCCGGCCCACCCGTTTTCTACAGCAATGGGGATTCCAACAGCCGGTACGACTACGCGGGGAGCGCGTACTCAGGCCGACAGGGACGCGGCCCGGGGAATACGTTCGCCGCCCATCGACAGCCCGCGGGTCTGGCGCCGCACCCGCGCGGCACCGCCATGGGCGATCGCGGCGAGGTCCTGGAGCGGCGCTGGGCGGGCGAGGTAGAAGCCCTGCGCGTGGTGGATCCCCAGCTCGTCGAGCACGGCGAGTTCAGTGGCCGCCTCGACCCCCTCGGCGACGATCCGCGCACCCGTTTCCTCGGCGAAGCGCAGCAGCGACCCCACGAGGGACCGGCGCACGGGGTCCAGGTCGATGCCGCTGATCAGCTCACGGTCGAGCTTGATGAGCTCCGGGGCGAGGCGCAGGATGTGCATGAGGCTCGCGAAGCCCGCGCCCGCATCGTCGATCGCCAGGCGCACCCCCGCCGCACGCAGGCCAGAGAGCGCCTCAGCCAGCGCCGGATAGTCCTCGACGGCGACATGCTCGGTCAACTCGATGACCAGACGCCGCGGGTCGACCCCGGCGAGAACGTCGGCGATCCCGCGTGAGCAGATCGCCTCGGGACCGGCGTTGAGCGTCAGCAGCGCCCCCTCGGGCAGCTCGCCGACCCTTTCGACGGCTGCCCGCAGCAGTGCCAGCTCCAGCTCCACGCCGAGCCCGGCCTGGTGCGCCTCGGCCAGCCACACATCGGGCGGCCGGTAGGGGTCGGGCGCGAATCTCGCGAGGGCCTCGAGCGCGAACATGCTGCCGTCGCGCAGGTCGAAGACGGGCTGGTAGGCGATCTCGAACTGCCGCTCGTCCATCGCCCGCTCGATCCGCTCGCGGGCGGCGATCCGCTCGGCGCCCGCCGGGTCGAGGACGTTGGCGACGAACTGGTCGCGCAGCCCGGGGGTCTCGCGGCCGCCGGGAACGCCCGCAGCCTGCAGCCCGGCGATCGAGTCCGTCTCGGAGCGTCGCAGCCCGCACATGCGGGCCGTGATCGTCATCAAATCGGTCGCCGCGCCGATTGCCGTGCTGACGAATTCGGCCAGTCCGCCGAGCAGCGAGACGTCCTCCTGGCAGAAGGCACCGGGGCGCGCCGAGCTGATGTTCAACACTCCCACGGGCACGTCGCCGCGACCGAGGGGAACGCACACGGAGGAGCGGACATTGAAGCTGCGAGTCGCGTCGCGGTTGACCCTGCCGTCGGCCTCGGTGTCGTCGGTTATCAGCGTCCGACGAGTGCGGATGGCATTGCCCGAAAGGCTCCCCTCCAGCGCCAAGCGCTCGCCGGCGAAGCCGCTGAGGTAACCGGAGCCGCACAAGTAGCGGATCGTCTTGCTGTCGATGAGGAGGCCCACGAGGGCGCCGTCGGCAGCGTCGATCATCGCCACCAGCTGATCGGCCACCCGTTGCATCAGTGCCAGCGGGTCGATCGTCTGGCGAATCAACTCCGCGAGGTGCTCAGCGCCGGCGGGCGCGTGCAGGCCAGGCGAGAGCGGTGTGCGCCCGGCGGCGGAGGACACAGCATCCGTCATGTCGCCGCTATCGACGCATCTTTCGAATTCGTTGAGTTACAGCGCCAACGCCTGGGCGAACGGCCGAGCCTGGCCCCCGAAGCCTGCTGGAGTTCCGTGCAGGGAGTGTCGGCCCTCTGACGCATCCGGGACGACAGATGTTCGATCGCGACAGGCGGGAACGTCGTAGATCCGATCGTCGCTCTCGATCAGGCGCCCAACGCTCTCGGTTTCGCATCGATCCTGCACCGGCGGAAGCGCTGAGCCGCAGACGCACGGCGCTCGGTGACCGCCACCCATGCAACGGCGGAAGGGCTGAGTCGTGAGTCGCTCTCGTGGTAACTCAGGGCGCTCAGCGATCGCCGCTACGCAGTCAGCGACTCACGACTCAGCCCTGGAGTCGCTAAGCGGAGGAGCTGACTCGGGAGCCGCCTATGTCCTCAGTGAGCAGCGCTTCCGCCGTTGTCCACCGCGCAGTACGCGGCTCGCGAGTCAGCTCCGGAGCGCCACTGGTAGCGTCTTCAACTGATTCAAAAACAGCGATTCCACATGCGCCGGCGGCCCATCCATCGCAACCTCCGGATACCGCTTCAGCGTCTCCTCGATCAGGATCCGCAGCTCCAACCGCGCGAGGGCAGTGCCGAGGCAGAAGTGCCTGCCGCCCGCCCCGAACGCCTGGTGCTCGGCTTTGCGCTTCACGTCGAAGCGGTCGGGGTCCTCGAAGCGCGTTTCGTCGCGGTTTGAGGAGACGTACCACATGACCACCTTGTCGCCCTCTTTGATCTTCTGTCCGTTCAGCTCCGTGTCCCGCGTAGCCGTGCGACGGAAGTGGGCGAAGGCGGGGAACATCCGCAGCGCCTCCTCGACGGCGTCGGGAACGAGCGAGGGGTCGTCGAGCAGCAGCTGCCGCTGGTCGGGGTTTTCCATCAGTGCGCGCATCGCCGAGCAGTAGGTCGCCTTGGTCGAATCGTTGCCGGCGGCCATCAGCAGGAAGAAGCCCATGACGATCTCGTGTTCCTCGAGCATCTCGCCTTCGACCTCGGCGTTGACGAGGACCGTCGTCAGGTCATCGGTGGGGTTCTCGCGGCGCGCGTCGATCAGCTTTTTGCAGCGCTCGAAGATCTCGGGCACGTCGCGCTCGACGGCGCCCTCGAAGCCGTAGGGGTTCAGGTCTGGGTCGCCGGCACCGAGCGTCGAGGCCATCAGGCGGGCCCAGATGATGTCGTCCTCCTCGTCGATCCCCATGAAGCTGCCGATCACCCGTGCCACGACGGGCTGGGCGACGTCGACGACGAGGTCCGCGGTCTCGCGCCCCTCGAGGCTGTCGAGCACCTTGATCGTGATCGCCCTGATCGCGTCCTCGTGGTCGGCGATTCGCTTCGGCGTGAAGCCGCGCTGGAAGAGGGCCTTGAGGCGGTCGTGCTTGGGCGGGTCCATGCCGATGAACATCGCCTGAGCCAACTCGAGCGGGAAGCCACCGGCGGCCGCGATCACGCCGCCGCGTTCAGAGGAGTAGGTCTCCCAGTCGCGGCTGACAGTGTGGATGTCCTCGGCCGTCGTGACAGACCAGAAGCCGTCCTCCTCGGGGAATTCTTCGAAGCTCTCGGTGCGATGGATCGGGCAGCCCGAACGCATCTCCTTGAACAGCCCCACGGGGGGCCCGTCGAGCCAGTGCTCACGGGCGGTCAGTTCGACGCTCTCGATGTCGCTGCCGGCCTTCTCGACGTCACGCTCGACACTTGCCATCTGAACCTCCGCGATCTCCGCCCACAGGATGTCCGGCGATCATACTGGCTGGCTGGCCAGTTTTGTGTGCGGACCGACATGCCCGTCAGACTTGCCCGGTGACGACGAGCGGCCACGCCCAGCCGAACGTCCCGGGCCGCGGCATCACGGCCTCCTACGGTCTGCGCTTCTGGCTGCTGGTAGTGGCGATCGGTGCGGGCACGGGGCTCGCGGGAGCAGCGCTGATCGAGCTGCTTCGGGCCGTCCAGCACCTCGCCTGGAACTACAGCTCAGGCCCGTTCCTCGACGCCGCCGAACATGCCTCCTCAGCACGGCGGGTGATCGTCCTCGCGATCGGCGGCCTCATCGCCGGGGCGGGCACGATCGCCCTGGCCGGAAGAGGCGGCGGCGAGGTCTCGGAGTCGCTGTGGCTGCGCGGCGCCCACCTGCCGTTGCTCGGCAGCCTCGCCAAGGGGATCCACTCGATCGTCGTCGTCGCGCTGGGGGCGTCGCTGGGCAGGGAGGCCGCCCCACAGCTGGCCGGAGCGGCCTTCGCGAGCACACTGTCGGAGCGCCTGGGAGTGCCCACCTGGCAACGTCGGCTGCTGGTCGCGTGCGGCGCGGGCGCAGGGATGGCAGCCGTCTACAACGTCCCCCTCGGCGGCGCTCTGTTCGCACTGGAGGTATTGCTGGGGACGCTGACACTGCCGCTGGTCCTGCCGGCGCTGGCGACGAGCCTGATCGCCACGGCCGTGGCATGGATCGCGATCCCCCACGAGCCGACCTACGCGATCCCCCACTACGACGTCCACGCCTCGCAGGTCGTCTGGGCGCTGATCGTCGGGCCCCTGGCGGGGCTGGCGGCCCTCGCCTACATCAGGCTGATCGGCGCCGCCCACAAGATGCGCCCAAGCGGCCCCTGGCGACTGGGCGCGCCGCTGCTCGTATTCACCGCGCTGGGCGCGCTGGCAATCCAGTACCCACAGCTACTCGGCAACGGCAAGAACGTCGTGCAGCTGGCGATGGTCGCCCAGATCGGCGCCGGACTCTTGGCGATCCTCCTGGTCCTGAAGCCGATCGTCACCGCCGCCTGCCTCGGCTCCGGTGCGCCCGGCGGCCTGTTCACACCGACGCTCACCTACGGCGTCCTGTTCGGTGGTCTCCTGGGCAAGGCTTGGTCGGAGCTGTGGCCGGGGGCGCCGCTGGGCAGCTACGCGATCATCGGCGGCGCGGCCGTGCTGGGGGCGGCGATGCAGGGGCCGCTGGCGGCGATCGTGTTGCTGCTGGAGCTGACCCACCACGCCGACGGGCTGATGGTCCCCGTGCTGCTGGCGGTCGTCGGCGCGACGCTCGTGGCGCGAATCATGGGCGCGCCTTCGATCTACTCCGCGCGCCTGTCAGCCCCCGACGAGGGTTCAGGCGAGGAGCCCGAGCACGATCTCTTGCCGGCGGCGATTGGTCCATGACCACGGCATCTGTGGCCCCTTATTTCTATTAATTAATTAAGGGTTAAAAGCGCTCGAGAACCCGCTCGATCGCTTTCGTCCCGAACTCGACGGACGCCACAGGCAGGCGCTCGTCGGCGGCATGGATCAGCTGCATGAAGGGCATGTCGGCCGGCAGCTGCATCGGCAGGAAGCCGTAGGTCTGGATTCCCAGCTTCGAGAAGAAGCGCCCGTCGGTGACTCCCGGCAGCAGCAGCGGGATCGGTTTGGCCTCCGGGTCCATGGCCTTGAGCGTCTCTGAGAGCAGGCCGAACATGCTCATGTCGGGCTCTGCCGCGACGGGGTCGTGGCGGACCACCTCGATCTCCATTTCGACTCCCGACAGCCTGCGCAGCTCGGTGAAGGCCTGCTCGGGGGAGAAGCCCGGCAGCAGCCGGCAGTCCAGCTCGACCGTCACCTCGTCGGGGATCACGTTGATCTTCTCCCCACCGCTGAGGATCGTCGCGCTGACGGTGTTGTGCAGCAGCGGCTCGAACAGCCGGCCCCTTTCGCCGAGCACGTCGAGCAGCCGGTTCGTCAGACGCGGGTTCAACAGACCCTTCAGCGGCAGTGCCATCGGCGCCGGGACCTCGGCGGCGATCGCCTCGACCATCGACCTCGTCACCGCCGGGACGTGGACCGGCAGACGCCCCTTGTCGAGGCTGGAGAGCAGCTTGCCCAGCAGGCCCATCGCGCCGCCCTTGACGGGCATCGAGCCGTGGCCGGCGGGGCCGCGCAGCGTCGCCTTGCACCAGCAGACCTGCTTCTCGGCGACCATCACGGGATAGAAGGAGCGGCCCGCCAACGTCATCCGGAAGCCGCCGAACTCCCCAATCGAGAAGCGGACGCCGTCGAACAGCTCCGGATGCTCGCGCACGAGGAACTCGGCGCCCATCGGACTACCGGCCTCCTCGTCGGCCATCAGGCACAGGATCAAGTCGCCCGGCGGCTTGCGGCCCGCCGCCTTCACACGCATGAAGGCCGCCAGCATCATCGCCACGCCGCCCTTCATGTCCAGCGCCCCCCGACCCCAGATGAAGCCGTCGTGGACCTCGCCGGCGAACGGCGGATGCGTCCACTGCCCGCGGGCGGCCACCACATCGACGTGACCCTGAAGGAGGAGCGGCGGCGCTTTGCCCTCGCCCTCGATGCGAGCGATCAGGTTCGAGCGGCCAGGCTCGGACTCGATGATCCGGACCTCGCAGCCCAGCCCCTCCAAGAGTCCCCTGATCCAATCGATGCAGGCCTGCTCGTCGCCGGGCGGGTTGGTCGTGTCGAACCGCAGCAGCTGCGCGAGCAGCTCGGCGGGGCGGTCCTGGAGTGCCTCCTCGCTCATCGAAGACAGTGTCCCTGATCCTCAGCGCTCTGGGCGCCCGCAGTGTCTACGCGTCCCCGGGCCAGGATCGGCAGGGCGCTTGCAGGGCTGTTTTGGGGGCTTGGCAACTGGTAACACTACGAACGATGCCCCGCTCGATCTGGACCGGCGCGATCAGCTTCGGGATGGTCTCCGTCCCCGTCAAGCTCTACAGCGCCATCAACCGCAAGACCGTTCGCTTCCATCAGCTGAACGGCAAGACCGGCGTGCGCATCGCCCAGAAGCGCGTAGATCCGCAGAGTGGCGACGAGGTCCCCTACGAGGACATCGTCAAGGGCTATGAGATCGCCCCCGACCGCTACGTGCTGATCGAGCCAGGTGAGCTGGAGGCGATCGCGCCGAAGAAGACCAAGACGATCGAGATCGAGGACTTCGTGGAGCTGTCGCAGATCGATCCCGTCTTCTACGACCACCCCTACTACCTCGCCCCCGGCCCCGGCGGCGCCAAGCCATACAAACTGCTCGTCGAAGCGATGCGCGAGACGAACAAGGTCGCCATCGCCCGCGTCGTGATCCGCTCCAAGGAGGCACTCGTCGCGCTGCGTCCGATCGGCGATGCGCTTGGCATGGCCACGATGATCTTCGCCGACGAAGTCATCCCTCCGGACCGTCTCGACGAGATCGCCGAGGCCCAAGAGGTCAAGACGACGAAGAAGGAGCTCGACATCGCCAAGCAGCTCGTCGAGTCCCTCGCCGGCGACTTCAAGCCTGACAGCTACAGCGACGCCTACCGCCAGCAAGTCATGGAAATGATCGAGCGCAAGGCCGAGGGCAAGGAGATCGCCGTCCAGCCCGAGGCCGACGAGGTCGCCGCCCCCGCTCCGGACCTGATGGGCGCCCTGAAGGCGAGCCTTGAGGCAGTCAAGAAGCGCGAGGCAGACAGCGGCGGTACTGGGAAAGCCAAACGCAAAGCTCCCGCCAAAGCAGCCGCTGCGAAAAAGACGGCCGCCAAGAAAGCGCCCAAAGCGGCCGGCAGCAAAGGCTCGACGGCAAAACGCAAAGCCGCTGCCAAACGCTGAACGCGGGTGGTAGCCAAGAGCTACCGTGTTGGCATGAGCAAGCAGATCGCCGTCCGCCTCCCGGACAAGCTTGTGGAGTTCGTGGACGAAGTCGTCGCGTCGGGAGCGGCACCCAGCCGAGCGTCGGTGGTGACAAGAGCGCTCGAGCGCGAACGCAGACGCGCCGCCGCTGAAGAGGACGCCGAGATCCTGATCCGCAGCGGCCCGGACCCTGAGATCGACGGACTCGCCCAGTACGTCACTCGGGTTCCTTCCGATCTCGACTGACCCATGGCGGACAAGCTCGGGCGCTACGAGCGCAAACGCGACTTCTCCGCCACGCCCGAGCCCGCGCCCGGCACCGATTCGCCTGACGAGGAGGGCCTGCCCCGCTTCGTGATCCATCAGCACAGCGCCAGTCGCCTGCACTGGGACCTGCGCCTGGAGCGCGAGGGCGCACTGGCCTCGTGGGCGGTGCCGAAGGGGATGCCGGAGGAGCCAGGCGAGAACCGCTTCGCGGCTCACACCGAGGACCATCCGATCGAGTACCTCGACTTCCACGGCGAGATCCCCAAGGGCAACTACGGCGCCGGCACGATGACGATCTGGGACGAGGGCACCTACGAGACGCTCAAGTGGGAGCCGCGCAAGGTCGAGGTGCGGCTGCACGGCGAGCGGCTGCATGCCCGCTATGCGCTGTTCCCGATCGACAAGGAGGATCCGCCGAAGGATTGGATGATCCACCGCATGGACCCCGCCGAGGATCCCGGCCGCACATTGATGCCGCAGCGGATCGTGCCGATGCTCGCCCGCACCGCCGAGCTGCCCGCCGATGACGATCACTGGGCGTTTGAGATCAAGTGGGACGGCGTGCGGGCGATCGCCTACTCGACCCCGGGGGATCTGCGCCTGGAAAGCCGCAACCTCAACGACATCACCGACAGCTATCCCGAGCTGTCCCGACTCGACCGCAGCCTGGGCTCCCACCACGCTGTCCTCGACGGCGAGATCGTCGCCTTCGGGGAGGACGGGCGCCCAAGCTTCGGAGCGCTTCAGCAGCGTATGCACGTCGCCTCCCGTGAGACCGCCCGGCGGCTCGCCAAGGCCACGCCCGTCACCTACGTGATCTTCGACCTGCTGTGGCTCGACGGCCACTCGCTGATGGACCTCCCCTACGCCGAGCGGCGCGCGCGCCTGAACGAGCTGGCGCTGAGCGGGGAGAGCTGGCAGACGCCCGAGCACGTCGTCGGTCATGGCGCCAACCTGCTGAAGGCCAGCGTCGAGCAAAGGCTAGAGGGCGTCGTCGCCAAGCGGCTCGACTCCACCTACCAGCCCGGCCGCCGTCCCGGCAGCTGGGTGAAGATCAAGACGATGGGCCGTCAGGAGTTCGTCGTCGGCGGCTGGCTGCCCGGCAAGGGGCGGCGCAAGGACACGATCGGCGCGCTGCTCGTGGGGGTATACGAATCCGATGGGACCCTCCACTACGCCGGGCGCGTCGGCACCGGCTTCAGCGATAAGGAGCTCGAGCGGCTCTCGGGACTGCTGGCGCCGATTGTCCGTGAGGACTCTCCCTTCGGCTCCGGCGAGCGCCCGCCACGCGAGGCGGTCTTCTGCGAGCCGCGCCTCGTCGCCGAGGTGGAGTTCGCCGAGTGGACCAGCGCCGGCAGCATCCGCCACCCCTCCTATAAGGGGCTGCGCGAGGACAAGGACCCACTGCAGGTCGTGCGCGAGGATCTGACCGTGGGGGCGCGGGCGACGAAGGCGGCGAGCGGCAAAGCGAAGGAGAAGCCCGCCGCGAAGCCGAGGACAAAAACGACGTCGAAGTCAAACACGGGGGCCAAACGCGGACCCGCCGCAACGATCGCGCCTGAGGGCCAGACGAGTGCGGTCGTTACCGTCGAGGGACGGGAGCTGAAGCTGTCAAACCTTCAGAAGGTCATCTATCCGGAGACTGGTTTCACCAAGGGCCAGCTGATCGACTACTACGCCGCGATCGCACCGGTGCTGCTCCCGCACCTGCAGGGCAGGCCACTGACCGTCACGCGCTGGCCCGACGGGGTCGAGAGCAAGTCGTTCTTCCAGAAGCAGTCGCCGGCGCACCGGCCCGAGTGGGTGCAGACCGCGACCGTCCCGGCCAACGACAAGCCGATCGACTACACGCTGGCCGATGACCTGCCGACGCTCCTTTGGCTCGCCAACCTCGCATCGGTCGAGCTGCACACGCCGCTGGCGCGGGCGGGTGCGATGGACCGCCCGACGTCCGTCGTCTTCGACCTCGACCCCGGCGCGCCCGCGGGGATCCTCGAGTGCTGCCGGGTGGCCCGGCGGCTGCATGGACTGTTCGACGGCCTGGGCCTTCAGAGCTTCGTCAAGACCTCCGGCTCGAAGGGCCTTCAGCTCTACATCCCTCTGAACCACAAGAGCGCCTCCTATGAGCGCACCAGGCCCTTCGCCAAAACCGTCGCCGAGCTGCTGGAGAGCGATCAGGAAGACCTGGTCGTCTCACGCATGACGAAGACTCGCCGCACCGGCAAAGTGCTGATCGATTGGAGTCAGAACAACGCCAAGAAGACGACCATCTGCGCCTACTCGCTGCGGCCCGTCGCGCAGCCGTCGGTCTCGACCCCGCTGGCCTGGGAGGAAGTCGATGCGGCGATCGACAGTGGCGAGGCGGAGTCGCTGAGCTTTGGGTCGGATGAGGTCCTGGCGCGTGTAGCCGAACAGGGCGACCTGCTCGCGCCGGTGCTCTCGCTCGTCCAGGAGCTGCCTGCGTTTTAATCCAGCTGGTGCGCAAGCTTCTCGGAGGTCGAGCCGTCATCTCGGGCATCGCGGCTGTCATCGCCGGATTGATCCTGGCTGAGGTGGCGAACCGCCACCGCGGCGGGCCCACTTTCACGGGAGGCGCCAGGGTGGTCCTCAGAAATGCCCCGGGCTGGTCCGACACCCTCTACGACACCTCTGTCGTGCTCGCCTGGTCCCTGATCCTGGTCGGACTCGTGATCGTGATCGCAGGCCTGATCCGCTACGCGGCCAAGCAGCGGGCCGCCACATAGCGACCGTACACTCGCCGTCCGCTGCGGCGGGTGGGCTACTCGAACTCGGGTGTGCGCCAGCCCGGCATAACGTCGGGCAGTCCGTCTGAGACCTTGTCGGTGAAGTGAGCGGGCCGCTTCTCCAGGAACGAGGTCACGCCCTCGACGACATCGGCCGACTGCCCGCGAGCGACCATCCCCCGCGAGTCGGCGCGGTGGGCGATCATCGGATGCTCGGCCCCGAGCATCCGCCACATCAGCTGGCGGGCGAGCGCGACTGAGACGGGCGCCGTGTTCTGGGCGATCTCCAATGCAAGCTCCCGGGCGGCGCCAAGCAGCTCGTCTTTCGGATGAAGGCTGCGCAGCAGTCCCGCTTCGAGTCCCTCTTGAGCGCCGAACACGCGACCGGTGCTGACCCACTCCATCGCCCGGCTGATGCCGACGGCGCGCGGCAGGAACCAGCTGGAGCAGGCCTCGGGGATGATGCCCCGGCGCGAGAAGACGAAGCCCATCTTGGCGTCGTCGGCTGCCATCCGCACGTCCATCGCCAGCGTCATCGTCGCGCCGACACCGACGGCCGGGCCGTTGATCGCGGCGATCACGGGCTTCTTGCAGTCGAAGATCCGCAACGTGAACTCGCCGCCGCCATCGCGACCGGCTACGCCCGCGGTGTCGCGCTTTGAGTAGTCAAACGTGTCGCCGCCGCTCTCCAGGTCAGCACCCGCACAGAACGCGCGGCCCGCGCCCGTGACGATGATCGCTCGGACCTCGTCATCGTCGTCGGCCGCGTCGAAGGCGGCACGCAGCTCCTCGCCCATCCGGCCCGTCCAAGCGTTGAGGCGCTCAGGTCGGTTGAGCGTGATCGTCAACACGCCCTCTGATGTCTCTGTGGTGATCTGCTCGTAGTCCATCGCGCCGGGCATCCTTTCAGGTCAGGGTCGTTTCGCGCTGCCGGCACCGGAGTCGTGACTGTAGGGGCCCGCTCCCGCGAGGCATCGGGCGCTCGCCTCGGCCGCCAGCGCCAGGGTCTGATCGAGGGACATGCCGGCGCCGAGCCCATAGGTGACGCCCGCCGCGAACGTGTCCCCCGCACCGTAGGAGTCGACGAGCGGACCGGAGAGCGCCGCCGCACTCCAGCGACCCTCCCTGCCATCGCGCCGATGCCAGCGACCGCCGTCGGCGCCTTCGGTGTAGATGACCAGCTCAGCCTCCGCCAGCGCCGGCCCCGCGTCGGCCAACTCGATCTCGTCGTCGGCGCTCAGCACGAGTGCATCGAGGGGCACGCCCTGACCGAGGGCATGGCGGGCGCGGGGACTCGCCACGACGATGCGGCTGGCCTCCCGGGCGCGACACAGCGCCGCGAGATCACCGGCCGTGAAATATGTCGCGTCGAGGCCACCAAACCCGCCCCATCGCGATGGCTCCTCGCCGGCTGGATCCAACCGTGTGCCGAACGTCGTGATCGTGCGCTCGCCGGCATCGTCGATCAGCGTCACGGCCCGCCGCGTCGGAAGCGCTGATCCCGGTTCCGCCCCATTGGCCTCGCCCTCGCGCACCTCGACGCCCAGCTCGGTCAGCCGCTCGTGCGAGCGCCGGCCCTCGTCGTCCGCTCCGAGAACCGTGTGCAGCGTGCAGGCCCCCGCCAGCCGCGCCAGCGCTACGGCGGCGACCGCTCCGCCACCGGCCGGCTCCTCGAACGCGGCCGTCGCATGGGCGACCTCACCCGCCCGGGGCAAGTGCTCGACGCGGCCGAACTGGACCCACTCGACGTGGCCTACGACGGCGACCTTCACTTCTCTCTCGGGCACGGCGTGAGTGTCACATAGGATGGCGCCGATGTCCGAGCTGCTGATCGTCGATGAGCCCGCCCCGCACGTCCGGCGCCTGACGCTCAACCGTCCCGACCGGCTCAACACGATGACCGCCGAGCTGTGCGAGGCGCTGCACGAACAGCTGCGGGAGATCGAGCGTGACCGCTCCTGCCGCACCGTCGTCCTGACGGGCGCCGGGCGCGGCTTCTGCGCAGGACTGGATCTGCAGGGCTACGGCCAGGCCCCCGGCAACTACGGCGAGGACGAGTCCCGCGACCGGCTCGCCAACCAGCAGCACATGTCCCGTCTGGTGCTCGACCTGCGCGCGCTGCCCCAGCCGGTGATCGCGGCGATAAACGGCCCCTCGGCCGGCTTCGGCATGGCACTGGCGCTCGGCTGCGACATCCGCTACGCCGCCGCCGAGGCGGTCTTTCGCGTCGCCTTCATCAACATCGGCGTCTCGAACTGCGACATGGGCACGAGCTGGCTCTTGCCTCGCCTGATCGGCGCCTCGCGGGCGCATGAGCTGATGCTGACGGGACGGCGGGTCAGCGCCGAGGAGGCCCTGCGGATCGGCCTCGTCGCCGACGTCGTCGAGCAGGACACCCTGGCGGGACGAGCCCTGGAGGCCGCCGGACAGATCGCCGAGCTGGCGCCCTGGGGCGTGCGGCTGACGAAGCAGGGCATGTGGGCGGCCCTGGAGATCCCATCGGAGCAGGCGGCGATCGAGTACGAGGACCGCCAGCAGATCATGTCGACGTTCGGCGCTGCGCCGCCGGAGGCGATCGGCGCGTTCCTCGAGAAGCGCCAGGCGGAGTTCGCCGACTGATGGCGGGCCTGTTCGACGTCGCCGGCAAGACCGCCCTCGTCACGGGCGGCTCGCGAGGGATCGGCCTGATGATCGCGCGAGGCCTCGTCGAGGCGGGCGCCAGCGTGATCGTCTCCTCGCGCAAGCAGGCCGACGTCGAGGCGGCCGCCGCCGAGCTCTCGGCGCTGGGGAGCTGCGTGGCGATCGTCGGCGACGTCTCCACTCCCGAGGGCACAGGCGAACTGGCGCGGGCGACGCGCGAGCACTTCCCGGCGCTGGACATCCTCGTTAACAACGCCGGGGCCGTGTGGGGCGCGGCGCTGGAGGAGTTCCCCGCCAAGGGCTGGGACCGCGTGATCCACACCAACGTCGAGGGCGTCTTCCATCTCACCGTCGGCCTGCTGGACGCGCTGCGGGCGACGGCCAACGCCGAGGAACCGGCCAGGGTCATCAACATCGGCTCGATCGATGGGCTGCGCACACCGTCGGTGGAGAACTACAGCTACAGCGCCAGCAAGGCGGCCGTGCACATGCTCACCCGCCATCTCGCCAAGCGCCTGGCCGGCGAGCACATCACCGTCAACGCGATCGCCCCCGGTCCGTTCGAGAGCAAGATGATGGCCTTCGCGCTCGACGACCCCGAGTCGCGCAGCGCGATCGAGCAGAGCGTTCCGCTCGGCCGGATCGGGCGCCCCGACGACGTGGCGGGCCTGACGCTGTTCCTCGCCTCCCGCGCGGGCTCGTACCTGACCGGCGCCGTGATCCCCCTGGACGGCGGGATCACCGGCTGCAACCAGGGCTGAGCGCGCCTCAGCGGCCCGGCGCGCGGGCCAGGTAGCTGTGCCCGACCTTGACCATCACGCTTTTGTGGCGCACGAGGTTGGTGACCTTGACCTTGTCGCGGGTGACCTTGATGAAGGTGCCTTCGCAGAGGTCCTCGGTCAGCCATTCGGTGCCCTGGACCGCTCCCGCCGCGTAGTTGCCCTTCGTCGAGTAGCTGCCGTGGGCGTCCGCCCAGAGCTTTCGCACGACGTGCTTGCCCGCGGCCTTCTTGGCGCTCGCATGGGCGGAGGCGCGGTGCGCGCGCTCCTTCGCCGTCGGGCACACCGAGAAGTCGCCGCCTGAGAGCTCGGCCACGACGAGGCCGTCGTGACCCTGGCGCAGGACGAACTTGCCTTCGAAGAATTCGCCGACCTGGACCGTGCCGTGCGGACCGGCCGTCGTCACCACGACACGGCCCTGGGTCGCATCGATGACGGAGCCAAACGGGATCGAGGTGAGGGTTTCCAGCGCGACGAACCTGTTGGAGCCGGGGACGCGGACCAGCACCTTGCCGGAGACCGGCGCGACGTTCCCGGTCTTGGCCAGAACGGGCGGCGGCACGCTCGGACCGACTGCCGCGATCTTGGCGGTCGTGCCGGTGGAGGGCGTGTTCGGTTCGGCTTTCGCGGGGACGAAGCGTTCGGCTTCCAGCGCCGGATCGCGGTTCAGGTGACACCCCCAGGAGAAGGCGTTGTTGACGTCTCCCGGGTAGGCGTAGGAGGTGACGAGCGGGTATTCGGCCGCACACGCTTTGGCCATGCTCGGGTCGGCCCCGAGGTTCGCGATCCGCACGAGCGCACCGCTGCTCGTCACGCAGGCCCAGTTGTCGTAGGCGAATCCCGGTCCTTCGATCGCGCCCAGGAGGAACGCCGTGGAGCCCGTGCCGTTGCCTACGTCGCCGAGGCCGGAGCAGTAGCCCGCGAGCTGGCCGAGACCGCCGGGCTGGTATTCGAAGCGGTCGGCGGCCGTGACAGCGGAGGTGCCCTTGCTCGTCTGGACCGTGACATCGACAGTACCTGTCCCCGTCGGGGCGGTCGCGGTGATCGAGTCGCCGAGGTTGACTTTCTCGCTGACGGCCGCGGCGGAGCCGAAGCGGACGGTGGCCGGTTCGATGAATTCGCTGCCGGTGATCGTCACGGTGGTGTCGGCCGGTTCGGCACCGGTCGAGGGACTGACTTCGGTGACCGTCGGTTGGATGGGAGCTTCGTAGGTGACGCGCGATGCCGGCACGTTTTCCGATTCTCCAACCGCGTTGATGACGGTGACGACCTGCGGCCCGGCGCCGACCGGCGTCACAGCAGTGATCGACGAAGACGAGTTGACCGTCACCGTCGCGGCAGGCGTCGCTCCGAACATGACTTCGTCGCCTTCGCCGAACCCGGAGCCTGTGATCGTGACCGCGGTTCCCCCGGCTTCGGAGACCGGATGGGGCGAGACTTCGGCGATCGCCGGTTTGATGTGGCGCGCCAGCTCGACGATGTCATTGCCGCCCTGACCGGCGACGTAGACGTTGACATTGTCGGGACTGACGGTGATGCGCCTCGCGCCCTCCAGACCGACGAGTTCATCGCCGCCCGGTTCGCATCCGCTCGATCCGCTGGTCACGCAGCCCGCGTTTTCTTCCAGCGGCTTCAGCACGCCGCTCGCTTCGATTTGGAACTCGGCGACGGCCGAGTCGCCGCTGCTGGAGGCGTAGAGGTTCGCCCCGTCGGGGCTGACGGCCACTCCGAGCGGTGAGCCGAGCAGCCCCGGCACGGTCTTGCAGCCGGCGATCGTTTCCGAGGTGACGCAGTCGTTGCTCCCGCCGGGCAATTCGAGCTTGCCACCGGTTCCGACCTTCAGCTCGGCGATCGCGTCGTCGTCGAACGAGGTAGCGTAGACGTTTTTGCCGTTCGGGGTAATCGCCAGCGCCTCGGTGCTCTTCAAGGCCACGCCGTGATCGCAGCCTTCGACCCCTTCGCCGACGCAGCCTTCGTTGCCGGGCAGCTGTGTCAGCACACCCGTCGAGAGATTGCGTTCGAACACAGCGACATCACCGCTTTCGCCTTTCGCGCGCGCGGCCACGTAGACGTTCTTGCCGTTGGGACTGACGACGACGCCAATGGCATTCACGAGGCCGCCCGCCCCGTCTGGGCACCCGTCGAGACTGCCGATGCATTCGTGCCCGGCGATCGCTGTCAGCTCGCCGGTGCCCGGATCGCGTTCGAGCTCGACCACGGATTCGTCGTCGAGGCTCGTCACATAGGCGCTCTTGCCATCGGGGCTGACGGCGATGTCGTAAGGGGTGGTCAGCGTCGGGGCGGACGTCGCGCATTCGCCAGACGGTGTTTCGTTGGAGATGCAGCCGAATTTCGTGAGCAGACCGGTTGCGGGGTCGCGCTGGAACTCGACGATCGTGTCTTCGCCCTGTCCGATCACGTAGACGTCTTCACCGCTGATGGAGATGGCGGCGGGATTGCCCAGCGAGCTCACATCGGTCGTCGCATGTTCGCCCGAGCAGGTCGGCGTTTCGGCGGCGGTGACGCAGCCGATCACCGACAGTGCCCCCGTGACGGGATCGCGCGAGTACTCGACGAGCGAGCCCGGTTCGCCTGGCCCGTTGCCGACGGCGACCGAGTAGGCGCTCGTCCCGTCCGGGCTGACCTGGAGTTCGTAGGCGGCGTTCATCCCAGAGGTCACGTTCGTCCCGCAGATCGCGACCTGTTCCAGTTCGTTCCCGACGCATTCGTCGGGAAACGGCAGCTGGGTGAGCGTGCCGCCTTCCACGGCAAAGGCGGCGCCGGGGACGAGCATCGACGCCATCAGCGTCAGCCCCAGGAGTGCGCTGACGCTCCACGACCGTGAGCGGGTGCCGGTTTCTGAATTCACGCTGTTGATCCCCGCGCTCCAGTCTCACCCCCAAAGTGACGAGCGCCGGTAAGGGCGGGACTTTACAGCGATCGGCTCCACCCACACACGTGTCACTACGGCGAAGGAACGTAGTGCCAGAGCCAAGCTTCGTCTAGCATCGCCGCTCCGGGGCCGGAAGTGACCGAGAGTGGGGCTGAACGATGGGCGGTGGACGCAGGCAGAGACGCAAGATCGTGTCCCTGATCCTCGTCGCGACGCTGTCGGGCGGCGTCGGCGTGGCGGCCTACGCGACGGGGCTGTTGAAACGCAGCGAACTGCAGACGGTCGACGCGCGGTTCTCGATCAGGGGTGGGCAGCACAAACCCCCAAACGTAGTGCTCGTCTCGATCGACCAGCCGACACTTGCTGAACTCCGCAACCTCGGCAAGACCTCGTTCTATCCGTTCCCGCGCAGATATCACGCCGAAGTGATCGACCACCTGCGCCGAGCAGGCGCGAAGGTGATCGCGGTGGACCTCGAATTCACCCACCCGAGCGCAAACGAACAGGAAGACCTCGACCTGTTCGAAGCCGCAGCAAGAGCGCGCGGCAAAGTCGCGATGGCGACGGTCGAAGTGGAACCGGGAGGCAAGACCCCGATCCTCGGCGGCCATCTGCCGGAAGCAGGAGGCCGACCCGCCGAGGCCCGACTGCCGATTGACACTGACGGTGCGATCCGCCGCTTCGAATACTCCTTCCACGGGCTTCACAGTTTCGCCGTCGTCGCCGCGGAACTCGCCACGGGCAGACACATCGCGTCGAGTCGCTTTGAACATGGCCGCCTGCCGATCGACTTCGCTGGACCGTCCGGCACGGTTCAGCATTTGCCGTATTGGAAGGTGCTCACAAATCGCTTCTCGCCATCGCAGGTGCGGGGAAAGATCGTCATCGTCGGCGCGACGGCACCGATCCTCCAGGACATCCATGCAACCGCAACAAGCAAAGACATGTCTGGCCCGGAAGTCTGGGCGAATGCCACCGAAACAATCCTGCGAGGCGGCCCCCTGCGAAACGCCTCCGGCCTGATCGACGTGCTGCTGATCCTGCTACTCGGTACGGCCGTGCCGCTGGGCAGCCTGCGACTGCGGCGCTGGCGCTCGATGCTCGACGCGGCCGCCCTGGCGATCGTGTTCGCCGTCGCCACCCAGATCAGCTTCGACAGCGGCCGCATCATCACCTTCGTCTATCCCCTGCTGGCGCTCGCGTTGGGCACGCTCGGCACGCTGCTCGTCCTCTACGTTGGCGAAGCGATCGAGCGCGAACGCGTTCGCGACGTCTTCTCGCGATTCGTGCCTGGGGACGTCGTCGAGCAGGTCCTCGCCAGCGCTGATGACAACCTCCGCCTCGGAGGCGTCGAACGCGACTGCACAGTCCTGTTCTCCGACCTACGCGGCTTCACGAGCTTCTCCGAGACCCAGCCGGCGGCGAAGGTGATCGAAGTCGTCAACTACTACCTCAACGAGATGACCGAGTCGATCCTCGCCGCGGGAGGAACGCTGATCGCATACATGGGCGACGGGATCATGGCTGTCTTCGGGGCCCCACTGGAGCAGGACGACCATGCCGATCGTGCTGTTCGCGCCGCGACGGAGCTGGTCGGTCCTCGTCTGGAGAGCTTCAACCGCTGGTTGGCCGAGCAGGGTTTCGACCGGACCTTCGAAATGGGCGTGGGGCTCAACAGCGGGCCGGTCATGGCCGGCAACGTCGGCTCCGAAAAGCGCGTCGAGTACACGGCGATCGGCGACACCACGAACACCGCCTCGCGTCTGGAGGGCATGACCAAGGACAGCGAGGCGATGCTGTTCATCTCCGAGACGACCCGCGAACGGATGAGCTCTGAGGCCGACCGGCTCGTGCGTGTCGGAGACGTCGAGATTCGCGGCCGCGTCGCGAAGCTCGGCGTCTGGACGATCGCATCCGAGGAGACGCGGGCCGATGGCCCAGCGCAACCCGACGACGCCACCGTCGCACCGGGGATGAGCGCATGAGAGAGCCCGTTGCCCGCGCCGGCATCGGGTAGGCTCCGCCAGCCGAGGACCCATGCGTCACTCCAGCTCAATCACCTCACTGTCCTGGATCCCATCGGAGGCCGTCGAAGGGAGCCAGCGGATGGCCTTCGAGGCGGGCCTGGCCCACTACGACGAGCCGCCGCCGGAAACGATCGACGACGTCAAAGCACTCCGCGACGCCGATCGGTTCCGCTTCGCGAACATCCTCAAGGCCTGGGTCGAGGTGGGACGCGATGGGAAGATCACCGATTTCGGGTACGAGGGCGGAGGCATGATGGGTTCAACCACCGTCCGGGTCGGTCCGGTCTCGCGCACCTTCGAAGCAGTGGCGCTCCCGGACATCAAGCGCAAGCCGAAGCGGCTGAGCGATCGCGTCACTTTCGTTCAGACCTGCGGGGGACGGACGGGCGTCCCAGCCCCGCGGCGAGTCAGGCGCCGTCCCTTCGTCCAATGGCAGGCGCCGCTGGTCTGGACGACCTTGTCGCTCACCATTCACGCCGATGGCCGGGCCGATGGCACGATGGAGGGCGCCAGCCGCTTCCCCCGCCACTGGGTCTACGACGCGAAAGGCGCGCTCTCCCACAAGTCCGGCCTGGCGGACTTCAAGGACTGGTATCGCAAGTCCTTCGGGCGCCACACCCCCTGGGGCGATCAGGACTCCAAGGCACTCGTGACGGCCGTCGAGACGGCGCTCGAGCGGCGCCTCTCGGGCCAGTTGATGAAAGGCGCCGCCAAGCCGACGATCAATAAGGTCAAGGCCGGCACGACGCTGGTGCGCCAGGGAGAGACCGGCTCGGACGTGTTCCTGCTGCTCGACGGCGTGCTGCGCGTCGAGCACGACGGCGAGCGGCTCGCCGAGTACGGACCCGGCGCACTGCTGGGCGAGCGGGCTCACCTCGAGGGCGGGGTCCGTACCTCGACGTTGGTCGCCGTCACCGCCTGCCGGGTCGCATCGGTGCCGGGAGGGGCGCTCGAACGGGAGGCGCTCTCGGAGCTCGCCGGCGGGCACCGCCGCGAGGACCGCAAGCGCGCCGCCCGGAGCTGAGCGGCAGGTGCGGATCGACCTTTGCGGGGTGCGCGGCTCGACCCCCGCCCCAGGCCCGGGATTTGAGATCTACGGTGGACACACGTCATGTCTCGCCTTGAGCGCCGACGGTGCTGAGGCGCCGACGCTGATCCTCGACGCCGGCACCGGCCTTCAGGTCGCCTCGAAGCTGCTCGGCGGGAGCGCCTTCAAAGGAGCGATCCTGCTCAGCCATCTGCACTGGGATCACATCCAGGGGCTGCCGTTCTTCGCCGCCGGCGACCACGACGGCAGCGAGGTCGAGGTGGTGCTCCCCGAGCAGCCCGATCACGAGCAGGCGCTGGGGGTCCTCTCGCGGATGATGTCACCGCCGTTCTTCCCCGTGACCCCGGATCAGCTGCGAGGCGCGTGGAGCTTCTCGACGATCGACCCGGGGGTCTCGCGCCTGGGCGGCTTCGATGTGCTCGCCCGTGAGATTCCCCACAAGGGTGGACGGACCTTCGGCTACCGGATCAGCGACGGCGCGGCGAGCATCACCTACATGCCCGATCACTGCCCGACCAGCCTCGGCCCGGGCCCCGACGGCTACGGCGAGTACCACGAGACGGCGCTCGAGCTGGCCGCCGGCAGCGACCTGTTGGTTCACGACGCGCAACTGCTCGCCGGTGAGCTCGCCGCGGAAGCCTCGATGGGACACTCCTGCGGCGAGTATGCGATCGAGCTGGCCCGGCGCGCGGGAACAAGCTCGGTGCTGCTGTTCCACCACCGCCCCGACCGAACCGACGCCCAGCTTCAGGAGATCGGCGCCACCCTCGGGACGGATCCGCCCGTCGCCCTCGCCCGCCAGGGCGAGACGCTGCAGCTGTGAGCGGCCCCGGTCGCCACGAAGGGCTCGATGCGGTCGTCGTGGGCTCGGGGCCCAACGGCCTGGCGGCGGCCGTGACGCTCGCCAGGGCCGGGCTGCGGGTCGAGGTGCACGAGGGCGCAGCCGCCACCGGCGGCGGCTGCCGGACCGAGGAGCTGACGCTGCCGGGCTTCAGCCACGATGTCTGCTCGACAGTCCATCCCCTGCTCGCGGCCTCCCCGTTCTTCCGCGAGCGCCTGCCCGATGGCGTGCGGCTTCTGACCCCCGATGTCGCCTTCGCTCATCCGCTCGATGGTGGAACCGCCGCCTTCGTTTCCGGCTCGGTCGGCGAGACGGCCGACTCGCTGCTGGCGGACGGGACCGCCTACCGACGCCTGCTCGGGCCGCTCGTCGAGCGCTGGGAGTCGATCGTCCCGTCGGTGCTGGCGCCGATGCTGGCGGTGCCTCGCCATCCGCTGGCGATGGCCCGCTTCGGCCTGCCGGGACTGGCCCCGGCGAGTGTGCTCGCCTCGGGATTCCGGACAGCTCCGGGCCGGGCGCTGCTGGCTGGACTCGCCGCGCACTCGATGCGGCCGCTGCGCTCTCCCGGCACCGGCGCCTTCGCGCTGCTGCTGGGGATGCTCGCGCACGCCGTCGGCTGGCCTGTCGTGGAGGGCGGCAGTCAAGCGATCGCCGACGGGTTGCTCGCCGAGCTGCGCGAACTCGGTGGGACGGTGCAGACGGGAACCTTCGTCGAGGATCTCGCGCAGCTGCCGCCGGCGCGGGCGACGCTGTTGAACCTCACTCCACGGCAGCTGCTGGCGATGTCTGGACCCAGCCTCCCTGATCGGTATCGGGCCGGGCTGAGCCGCTTCCGCTACGGCCCTGGGATCTGCAAGGTCGACTGGGCCCTCAGCGGTCCCGTGCCGTGGAGCGCTCCGGAGTGCCGGCGTACCGCGACGGTCCATCTCGGCGGGACGTTCGAGGAGATCGCCCACGGGGAGTCCGAGGTCGCCGCCGGGCGCCACCCGGAGCGGCCCTTTTGCATCGCCGTCCAGCCGACCGTGCTCGACCCGGGCCGAGCACCGGCCGGGAGCCACACGTTCTACGCCTACTGCCACGTCCCATCGGGGTCACGCGTCGACATGGCCGACAGGATCGAGGCCCAGGTCGAGCGCTTCGCACCCGGCTTCCGCGAGATGGTCCTCGACCGCGCGGTCGTGACCGCCGAGGAGGTCGAGGCGCACAACCCCAACTACATCGGTGGCGATATCAACGCGGGTGCCGCGACGCTGCGCCAGACCTTGTTCCGGCCGGTCCTCTCCACCAGCCCTTACTCGACGCCGCTTCCCGGTGTGTATCTCTGCTCGGCCTCGACCCCGCCCGGCGGTGGCGTCCATGGCATGTGCGGCGTCGGCGCCGCGACAGCCGCCCTCAAGGATCTCGGGGTCGCCTGAGCCTGATTTCCAACAGGACCACGGGATGCCGTGAGGACATATGCGAACATCGAACGATGGAGACCGAGGCGCCTCTGATCGTGAACCTCGCCGATGCGCCCGCCAGAAAGCATCCCCACCGGGCGTCGATCATCGACATGGAGGGCGGCGAACGGCGGTGGCCCGATACGGGCGTCAACGTCCAGATCATGCAGCCCGGCCAGCCGAACTGCCGCTACCACTCCGAGCCCGTGCAGGAGGACTTCTTGGTGCTGCACGGCGAGTGCCTAGCGATCATCAACAACGAGAAGCACACGCTCAAGCAGTGGGACTTCTTCCACTGTCCAGCGGGCGTCGAGCATGTATTCGTCGGGGCGGGTAATGGCCCGTGCGCGCTGCTGTTGATCGGGTCGCGCCGAGAGGATCGAGCGCACTACCCGGTGAACGCGCTGGCCGCGCAGTACGACGCCTCGGCCGAACGCGAGACGGACGATCCAGACGATGCCTACTCGGATTGGAGCGACGGTGAGTGGGAGCCGATCCCTAGCCCTTGGCCGCTCTAGAGCTACAAAGGAGTGCGCTGCTCGTACTGGAAGGCTCGATCGTCGCGTGATACTGCATGGCAGCGACAGCTCCGTCGGCTACTACGACGGCGAGCCCTGACAGCGCCGGCGCGAGGCTGAGCGGCCGCCGATCATGCCGGTGGCGGGCCGGCCGGGTCGATGACGAGCTTCGCCGAGATCAGGCGCGTGCTGCGCCACCGCGAGTTCCGCTTCCTGTGGCTCGCCCAGTCCTCGAGCGTAATCGGGGACTACCTCGTCCTGGTGGCGCTGGCCCTGTTCGTGATCGGCCAAACGGGCAGCGCAAGCGACCTCGGCCTGGTGCTCGCCGCCAAGGCCCTACCGCTCGTCGGCTTCCTGCTGGTCGGAGGCGTCTGGGCAGATCGTCTGCCGCGCCACCGGGTGATGATGGCCGCCGACCTGATCCGCTTCGCGCTGCACGGACTGTTGGCGGTGCTGATCTTCGAGGGCGCGGTTCCCATTTGGCAGCTGATCGCGATCGAGATGCTCTACGGAAGCGCCGAGGCGTTCTTCCGGCCCGCCGCCGACGGCCTGCTGCCCCAGACGGTGCCCGAGCACGACATCCAGCAGGCCCGCGCGATCACGGCGATGTCCAACAATCTCGCCGAATTCGCCGGTCCAGCGCTGGCCACGGCACTGGTGCTCGGCGCCGGTGCGGGCTGGGCGTTCGCGCTCGACGCGGCGACGTTCCTGCTCAGCGCCGCCTTCCTCAGCCGCGTGCGCCCGCGCCGTCGCGGCGCCGCCATCGCCGCCATCACCACAGAGCCCGCAGCGGCAGCCTCGGGTGGGATGTGGTCTGAGATCAGGGCCGGGTCGCGGGAGGTCAGGTCGCGGCCGTGGGTGTGGGCGACCCTGTTGACGTTCTGCGCGGCCCTGTTCTTCGCGCTCGCGCCCTGGTTCGTGCTGGGGCCGATCATCGCCCGTGGGCAGTACGGCCACGTGTCCGTCTACGGCATCCTCGAGGCCACTGTGGGGCTCGGCACGATCCTCGGTGCGCTGGCCGGTGTCGGATGGCGGCCGCGCTTTCCGATGCGAACAGCGATGCTCGCGATCATGGCCTGGCCGGTCGCGGCGATCCTCTATGCCTCGGGCACGACGCTGTTCGTCGTGCTGCCCGTGACGCTCCTCGCCGGCAGCGGCATCGCCGTCTTCGACATCCTCTGGACAACCGCGCTGGCGGAGCGAATCCCGCCGGGACGGCTGTCACGGGTGAGCTCCTTCGACTGGATGATCTCCGGCGCGCTGCTGCCACTCGGATACGCGATCGCCGGACCGCTGGGAAGCGCCCTGGGAGCGGTGCCCGTGATGATCGGCGGTTCGGTCCTCGCGCTGGTGGCGTTCGTGCTCGGCCTGCTGCCGCGGGATACCCGGATGCTCGAGCGGATCGTCCCCGGCGAGACCGCGGCGGCGGCCGAGGAGCCGCTGCTCGGCATCACGCACCGCCACTAGCCCGCGCCGGCCAGCTCCCAGACGCGAGAGGCTGCACTGGAACGGTCGCTGACGCCGAGCTTGCGAAAGCCCCGCTCGAGATGCTTGCCAACGGTCCGGTGCGAGATTCCCAGGGCCTCGGCGACGTGATGGTTCGACTGCCCCAGTGCGACCAGCCGCAGCGACTGGGCCTCGCGCTGGGTCAGCCCCTCCGCCAGCAGCGACTCCAACAACGGCGTGACCGGCGTGGCGCTCTCGACTCCAGCTCGCGCCGCCTGGAAGGCGATCGCGTTCAGATAGGCCTGGATCAGGAACGGCCGGGCACGGTCGGCGAGGTCTCGCTCCTGATCGGAGTAGTCGCGATCGCCGCGGCTCATCGCGATCGCCAGCACGCGTCGCGAGCCCGCCGGGAGCGTGAAAGCCATCTGATGCTCGACACCCATCGGGGCGTAGCACTCCTTGTAGAGATCCAGCGCGTGCAGCTCCTCGGTGGCGCAGACATCGGAGAAGCGCATCGCCCTTCCGTGAAGGGTGCTCTGGTAGTACTGCAACAGCGGGTTCTGCTCGCCGTAGCGCATCCAGGCTGCATAGCTCTCGACGTCGCCTTCCGGACTCATCAGCACGACCATGTCCCGCACTCCCGGGCCGATGTCGTTCAGCGAGATGTAGTCGGAAGGGAGCGTCCTGTGCAGCGCGTCCAGCAATCCGTGGCGGAGCTCGTCGATGTCGAGCAGACCGCAGACGTCACCGATCAGCTCGAGCAGCTTGGCCTCAGCACCATCGACCTTTTGATCCTTCCTCGGCATACGTCATAAACACGTATACAGATTCCTCTCCAGCCGGGTCGCGCCCTCGTGCTGACCGACGGCCTCGGGCGAGTCGCCGATTTCCGGACACAGACCTGCGGACGCGGGGTGTACCGCTCGCCATAAGCTGGCGGACGTGGACTTCCTGATCTCGCGCTCCGACCTGCACGAGTGCCGCTTCGAGGACGCGCCCGCGCCGGAGCCTCGCGACGGCGAGGCGCTGCTGCGCGTCGAGAGCTTCGGGCTGACCTCGAACAACATCACCTACGCAGCATTCGGCGAGGCGATGTCCTACTGGAGCTTCTTCCCGGCCGCCGAAGGCTGGGGACGGATGCCCGTGTGGGGGTTCGCCACTGTCACGGCCAGCCGCGTCGAGGGTCTCGCCGAGGGCACCCGGATCTACGGTTACCTGCCGCCGTCGAGCGAGCTGATCGTCAAGCCCGACCGGGTCGGCCCTCATGGCTTCACCGACGCCTCGGCACACCGCGCCGAGCTTCCCGCCGCCTACAACAGCTACGCACGCACCGACGCCGACCCGGGCTACGAGTCCGGCCGCGAGGACCAGCAGATGCTGTTGCGGCCGCTGTTCTTCACCTCCTGGCTGATTGACGACTTCCTGCGCGAGAGCGACCTGTTCGGAGCCGAGACGGTGATCCTCTCGAGCGCCTCCAGCAAGACCGCCAGCGGCTTGGCGTTCCTGCTGTCACGTGACGGCGGCCCCGAGGTGCTCGGCCTCACCTCCGCCCGCGGCGCCGACTACACGCGCTCGATCGGCGTCTACGACGAAGTGCTCACCTACGAGCAGCTCGACTCGTTGCCCCAGGGCCGCGCCGTCTACGTCGACATGTCGGGAGATGCGGCCGTCAGAGAGGCCGTCCACAGCCACTTCGCCGAGGACCTCGCCCACTCGTCGGTCGTCGGCGCCACCCATCACGATGCGATGGGTGGCGTACCCGATTCCCTGCCGGGGCCGCGCCCGACTTTCTTCTTCGCACCCGACCGTGTCGTCAAGCGCAGCGCCGACTGGGGCCGGCCCGGGCTCGAGCAGCGACTCGCCGAGGCATGGCGTCCCTACGTCGAGTGGACCGACGGCTGGCTGAAGGTCATCCACGGCGAGGGTTCCGACGCTCTGCGCGATGCCTACCTGGACCTGCTCGATGGACGCATCGATCCCGCGAGCGCACACGTCCTGACGCCGCCTCGCTGAAGTTCGACGGCGGTCGTCTCCCACGAGGGCACCCCCCGCGCGGGAGACCCTGGCCGCACGCTCACTTCTTGGTGATCGTCAGCGCCACAGCCGCCGTGCCGGCGCCGCCGACCGAGCCCTCGCCGGCCCATTGGGCGACGAAGTCCGTCGTCGCCGAAACCCCCGAGACGATCAGCGAGAAAGCCCCGTTGGAGGCGGCGGTAACGGTCCGTACGTGCCACAGCGCCTTGCCGGGCGTCCTGTAGGAGACGATGATCAGCTCGCCGCCCTGAGCCGGGCTCAGCAGTCCCTTCAGCTTGCTCCGGCCTTTCGCCTTGTGCAACTTGGCCCGCGAGAGCTTCCGCGGGCCGGCGATCGACAGCTTCAGCTTCGAGGACTGAGGGCTGAGGCCGCCGTCGCTCGTCGCAAACAGCCCACCGACCGTAGCGGCGTAGTCGTCGCTGCCGGTCGCCATTACGGAGTTGAGCTTCTGTGGCAGCGTCTCGGGGATCCATGTGCGACCGCCGTCAGACGTCCTCAGCAGCACGTCTTCTGAGCCGTCGAAGCGACTGAGGACGTAGCCATCCTGGGCGCTCGAGAACGAGATGTTCTCCTGAAAGCCTTGCGCCGGCGTGCCGAGCGAGAGGATCTCCCGCCAGTTGCGGCCGCGGTTGCTCGTGAAGAACAGCCGCTGCCGGGAGACGACGTACCCCGTCGTGGGGCTGACGAAGGAGACCGCTTCGATGTTCCCCTTCGACAGTGGACGCGGGATCAGCGTCCAGTGCGCGCCACCATCCGTCGACTCGATCGCTTCATCGCCCCACGCGATCAGCGCGCTGCCCGCCATCTCCGCACCCGCGAACAGGGGGAAAGCAGAGAGCTTGCGCCGCAGCAGCTTCTTGTGTTTGCGGCCGACCACGACGCTGCCAGCGACCGCCGCGAAGCTCGCGCCCGCGTTGGTGCTGCGCCGCAGCCCCGTGGGACCGAACAGCACGACGGTGTTCTCGTTCGGCGCCAGCAGCGCCGACGGAGCCTGGCCGCCCGAGTTGAGGATCGACCAGGTGAGCCCGGCAGTGCTTGTCCGGAACACCGTGCCCGAGGCGCTGACGGCGTAGCCGATGCTCGTCGTCGGGAAGGCGACGTCGAGCAGGTTCGATGAGGTCGGCACGCGCAGCACCCCCCAGTCGGCGCCACCGTCGGTGGTGGCGGCGATCAGACCGGAGTGACCGGCCATGTAGGCGTCCTGTGCGCTCGCGCCGATCCGGATCGGCCCTTCCAGCGTCGCTCCCAGGCGATGGGAGATCGTCGTCGGGAACGTCGCGCCGCCGTCGCTCGAGATGACCGTCGCGCCCGCCGCGCCAACCGCCACGGCGTTCGTCGCCGTCGAGAACGCGACCGACAGGAGGTTCTGTCCGGAAGGCGAGACGAGTGTGCCGGTTTTACCGCCGTCGGTGATCCGAACCAGCGAGTTCGTCCCGCCCGCGGCGGCCGGAGACGTCGCGATCAGGCAGTCCATCGGGTCGCTGCAGGAGATCTGCGTCAGCGCGGGCACGGGTTCCACAGGCAGAGCGAGCGGGAGCGCGGACCAGGTCCCGCCGCCGTCGGTGCTCTGCAGCAGCGTGCCGCGAGCACCCACGGCGTAGGCAATCGTCGGGCTGACGAACGTCAGATCACTCAATACCGCCGGCGCGGAGCCGACCTGAGTCCACGAGCCCGCCCCGTCCGTCGTCCGGTAGATCTTCCCGCCACTCCCCGAGCTGGCGAGCGCGAAGCCGACCGTCGGCGAGGTGAAGAGAATCTGGCCGGCACTCGCGCCGTTGAGAGGGACCGCCGTCCTCGGTTCGAGCGTCTGGCCGGCGTCCTTGGTCAGCAGGATCGAGCCGTCGGCCTGCTCGACGTAGCCGGTCGTGGAGCTCAGGAAGGAGAACGCCGCGACCTTCGTCGCGCAGCCCTGTTCGGCTTCGTTGACCGGCAGGCGGTGGAAGCTGGCGCCTTCGTCGGTCGACTCCCGCACCGTGCAGCCGCCGCCGACGACGACCGTCTTCGCGTCGACCTCCTGCAGCAGCGTCAGGTTGCTCTCGCTGCCACTGGCGAGCCCCAGCCAGGTGTTGCCGCCGTCATCTGAGCGCAGGACCGTCCCGCCTTCGCCGACCGCATATCCGCGCAGGCCCTGGAAGGCGACGCGGTTGAGCGTTTCCCCCTGGGGGACGGGATCTCCCCACAGCCAGCCCGTGCCACCGACCGACACCGGCGCCGCTGACGCCGGCAGCGTCGACGCGGCCGACAGAGCACAGGCGATCGCCGCCGCGAGCAGAAATTTGGTCATGGAGATTCGTCCCGTCATGCCCTACCCCCTTCGTCGTTTGAAGTCCGCATAGCCGGCTGAGTTCGAGCAGGTCGGTTGCGGCAACGGGTAGAACAACCCGTATCGCCAAAGGTTGTGGAGCGCCGGCGCTCCCGGCCGTGAGAGGATGCGCCGGCCGGGCCAGGTCCGTGCCCCCGGCGCCGCCGACCACTTCACAACGAGGAGCCACAGATGCCCGACATCGAGTTCAAGACCAGCGCCGGAACCGCACCCGGATACCTGGCTGTCCCGGCGGGAGAGTCGGGGCCCGCCACGATCGTGCTGCAGGAGTGGTGGGGCGTCGACGCGCACATCCGCTCGATCTGCGACCGCCTCGCCGCCGAAGGCTTCTATGCGCTGGCGCCGGACCTGTACCGGGGCGAGACGACCGACCAGCCAAGCGAGGCCGAACAGAAGATGATGGCCCTCTCGATGGGCCAGGCCGAGAAGGACATGTGCGGGGCGGCCTCCTACCTGCGCGCGCAGCCGGGGGTCACCGGCTCCTCGGTGGGCGCGGTCGGCTTCTGCCTGGGCGGCGGCCTGTCGGTCTGGGCGGCGGCGGAATGCGAGGAGATCGGCGCGGCCGTGACCTTCTACTACGTGATGCCACACGGCAAGCCCGACTTCACCGGCATCTCCGGGCCGGTGTTGGGGCACTTCGGCACGAACGACGAATTCGTCCCCGTCGAGGACGCGCGCAAGCTCGAGTCCGAGCTGCGCGAGGCCGGCGTCGACGTCGACTTCGAGTTCTACGAGGGCGCCGGGCACGCGTTCTTCAACGACACCGACAGGCTCGGGACGTTCGACTCCGAGGCCCGTGACGTCGCCTGGCAGCGCACCGTGAGCTTCCTGCGCTCCTCGCTGTCCTGAGGCGCCGCCTGCTCATCGCCCTGACCGGGGCACTCGCGGCGTCCGCCGGTCTCCTCACGAGCGCCGGCACGACCGCGGAGGGCACCGCGGCGCCGCTGCCGAGGTGGTCGACGCCTGCCGTCGTGGGTCCCTGCCCGGCGACGGCAGGCTCGCCCCGCATCCTGTTCCCGCAGGACAAGCCGAATGAGCCGACGGGGCCGGGAGCAATCGCATGGGCACCGGCCGGCACCTGCGGGGGTGGCGCCGGAGCGAGAGTCGATCGAGTCCTGCCCGCCCAGGCGCCGGACGCACCCGCGCTGCCGCTCTCCAGAAGCGGCGCCGCGCTCGCCCCCATCGGCCCGCTGGCCGCAGCCGCCGGTCCGCATGGCCAGATCGTGCTCGCCGGCGACGATCCTCACCACCCAGAGCGAGCGCTAATCGTGCAGGGCCGCGCTGGAGGCGCGTTCAAGGTGCTGCTCGACGGTGGGCCGCCACCCGCCGCCGAATCCTTCTCGACGGCCTACCTCGGCGACGTGGCGTTCGCGACACCCAGCCCGGCGAGCGGCGCGACGGTCAGCATCGAGCGCTGGTTCGCGACCGCGCTCGATCCGATCTTCCCCGCGACCCGCACAGCCGTCGCAAGCGGCCGCCCGAGAGCCCTCACCGTCGCGATGGACTTCCGCAGCGACGCGCTCCTGGCCTGGGCGCAGGGCGGCTCGGTGTGGGCACGCGACCTGCCCGCGAAAGGCCTTCCGCGGACGCCGCAGCGGCTAGGGCCGGCCGGCTCCGAACCGCACATAGCGGCGCTGCTCAGCGACGACAACCGGGGGATGGTGATGTGGTCGGACCGGCGTGGGAGTACCACCGAGACCTACCTGGACTACTCTGCGGCCGGCCCTCGCTTCGGCCGGCCGAGCCTGCTCGAGCGCGACGCCGATCCGATCGGAATCGTGTCGCCGCCGAGCTCCCCGCTGCTGATCAGGTTGAGCTCGGAGAGCGTGATGACCGCCTGGGCCGGCGTCGAAGGCTCGGATTGGGTGATCCGTACGGCGCCGATCGACCAGCGGGGGCTGCAGACGGTCTCCACGATCGCCGCCCCGAGCGGCGATGCACTGCTCAGCGCCCTCGCACCAGGCCCCCGGGGCGAGGCTGTCGTCCTGTTCACCGAGCCGGTCGTGGGCAGCGACGGAGAGCCCTCGGCGAGCAGCGAGACCCTCTGGGCGGCACGGGGAATCGACGTGGCCCCGGGCCGGACCCAGTTCGCCCTGCCCGAGCAGGTCGCCCCGGCCGGTCCCGTCGCCGGCGCGACCGTCGCGGTCGAGCCCGGCAGCGACCGCGCGCTCGCCGCCTGGCGAGGCGAGGGCGGGCGGATCGTCTACTCGTTGCGCACGCCCGACCCCACTCCATAGCGCTCTCCGGAGCACCTCTGGAGACGGGGCAGCAGACGCTCCTCCGCTCTTTAGGAAAAGATGCGTGGCTGATGGATCGCGACTACGAGCTTCAGACCCACCAGGCCGAGGACCGCCACTGGTGGTACCGGGGGCGCCGCACCGTCCTCGAGCGGGTCATCTCCGACCTCCATCTGGGCAACTCCGCAAGGATCCTGGACGCGGGCTGCGGCAGTGGCCGCAACATGATCGAGCTGGCCCGCCATGGGACCGTAACGGGTGTCGAGCTCTCAGAGACCAGCGTGGATCTGGCGCGTGCCCGCCACAGCGGCGAGGTGATCGCCGGTTCGGTCCTGGATATGCCGTTCGCCGACGACAGCTTCGATCTGGCCGTCAGCCTCGACGTGATCGAGCATCTCGAGGACGACCTCGGAGCCCTGCGGGAGCTGCGCCGAACCGTCGCCCCGGGCGGCTCCCTGCTGATCACCGTCCCGGCATACGGCTGGCTGTGGAGCGGTCACGACGAGATCAACCACCACCACCGCCGCTACACCCGCCGCTCGCTGCGGGCCGTCGCCGAGCAGGCCGGATGGCAGGAGCAGCGCACCACCTACTTCAACTCGCTGCTGCTGCCCGTGGCGATCCTGCTGCGGGTGCTCGACAAGGTCAATACGAAGACGACCGAGTCGAGCCTTGATCTGTGGGTGCCCCCGGAGCCCGTCAACAGGGCTCTCGAGCTGCCGCTGATCCTCGAGGCGGCGATGATCGGCCTCGGCGGGCGGATCCCGGCCGGCCTGTCGCTGCTCAGCGTCTTCCGCTAGATGATTGATTCCACGGTCTTGGGTGTGGAACGGGTGGGTTTATAGGCAGCAGGGTCGAAGTCGGCGGTACTCAATAACCAGTCGCCGACCCAAGGAGGGTCTCGATGGACGCCGACCTCGACCTGCTGCTGACTGC
>DATBBF010000008.1:0-158067 GCA_036271135.1 Solirubrobacteraceae bacterium | reverse complement strand
CCGTGCGCTGCTCGACGCGGACGCCGGAGCCGAACGAGCCCGCGACCGCGAGCGCCGCCAGGACCACGGCCACGGCGCCCGCGCAGAGCGCGACGTCGGCCCCCGCCAGCTCCTTCCAGCCCGACGCCTCGATCGACGACGGCAGCGACGACGCGATCCCGCGCGACAGCTGGCCGAGCAGCCCCGGGTCGCTGCCGAGCTGCCCACCGGACCCGAACATCTGCAGCACGGAGTCCGGGATCCGCACCTCGTACCACGGCCGGAACAGCGACAGCAGCGTCAACAGCGCTCCCCCGAGCGCCACGATGTGCCCACTACGCAGGCCTTTCTGCTCCATGGACCCCATATCGTCGGTTCGGGGCCGCACCATCACTCCGCTCGACGCATGACTGACCCGTTTGGCACTCAGATGTGAAGAGTGCCAACGAAGTCTTGACGCTCCGGACCGACCCGCTACTATCGAGCCAGAGCGCGCTGGCACTCGCCCGACGTGAGTGCCAAAAACGCGCAGAAGTCCCAGTCACAACGTCCTTGACGTCACCTCAACGGAGGTCACCAGAATGAAGCTCAAGCCCCTCGGCGATCGTTTGATCGTGCGAGCGATCGATGAGGAGGAGACGACCGCTTCCGGTCTCGTCCTCCCCGACACGGCCAAGGAGAAGCCGCAGCGTGGCGAAGTCCTCGCCGTCGGCGACGGTCGTTTCGACGAGGACGGGGACAAGCGCATCCCCCTCGATGTCGCCAAGGGCGACACGGTCCTCTACAGCAAGTACGGCGGCACCGAGATCAAGGTCGACGGCGAGGACCTGCTGGTCCTTCGCGAGTCGGACGTCCTCGCCAAGGTCGAGAAGTAGGAGAACTTATGGCTCACAAGGAACTGAAGTACAACGCGGAGGCCCGCAAGGCCCTCGAGGCCGGCGTCGACGCCGTCGCCAACGCGGTCAAGGTCACGCTCGGCCCCAAGGGCCGCTACGTCGTGCTCGACAAGAAGTTCGGCGCTCCCACGATCACGAACGACGGCGTCACCATCGCCCGTGAGATCGAGGTCGAGGACGTCTTCCAGAACCAGGGCGCGATGCTCGTCCGCGAGGTCGCCACGGCGACCAACGACGTCGCCGGCGACGGCACGACGACCGCGACGGTCCTGGCCCAGGCCATCGTCCGCAACGGCCTGAAGAACGTCACCGCTGGTGCGAACCCGCTCGGCCTGAAGAAGGGCATCGAGATCGCGGTCAACCAGATCGTCGACAACATCCGCAAGCTGTCCAAGCCCGTCCAGGGCAAGGAGCAGATCGCTCGCGTGGCCACCATCTCGGCCGGCGACGACGAGATCGGCGACGTCATCGCCGACGCGATCGAGAAGGTCGGCAAGGACGGCGTCGTCAACGTCGAAGAGGGCCAGACCTTCGGCATGGACCTCGAGTTCACCGAGGGCATGCAGTTCGACAAGGGCTACGTCTCCCCGTACATGGTCACCGACCAGGAGCGCATGGAGGCCGTCCTCGAGGACCCCTTCATCCTCATCGCCAACCAGAAGATCGGCTCCGTCCGCGACGTGCTGCCCGTCCTGGAGCAGGTCATCCAGTCCGGCAAGCCGATCCTCATCATCGCCGAGGACGTCGAGGGCGAGGCTCTCGCGACGCTCGTCGTCAACAAGCTGCGCGGCACCTTCACCGGTGTCGCGGTCAAGGCGCCGGGCTTCGGCGACCGCCGCAAGCGCATGCTCGAGGACATCGCCATCCTGACCGGCGGCGAGGTCATCACCGAGGATCTGGGTCTCAAGCTCGAGAACACGCAGATCTCGCAGCTGGGCCGCGCCCGCCGCGTCGTCGTCGCGAAGGACAACACGACGATCGTCGACGGTGCCGGTGACGCGGAGGCCATCCGCGGCCGCATCAACCAGATCAAGTCCGAGGTCGAGTCCACCGATTCGGACTTCGACCGTGAGAAGCTCCAGGAGCGTCTGGCCAAGCTCTCCGGCGGTGTCGCCGTCGTCAAGGTCGGCGCGGCCACCGAGACGGAGATGAAGGAGAAGAAGCACCGTGTCGAGGACGCCCTGCAGGCGACTCGTGCGGCCCTGGAGGAGGGCATCGTGCCCGGCGGTGGCGTCGCGCTGCTGCAGGCCTCTTCATCGATCACGATCGGTGAGAACGGTGCCTCGGCTGACGGTTCCGATGACGAGCGCACAGGCGCCCGCATCGTGCTCCGCGCGCTCGAGGAGCCCCTCCGTCAGCTCGCCGAGAACGCGGGCCTCGAGGGTTCGGTCGTCGTCAACGACGTCCGCAAGGCAAAGAAAGGCCACGGGCTGAACGCCGGCACCAACGAGATCGTCGATCTCGTCGCCGCGGGCATCATCGACCCGGCCATGGTCACGCGCTCTGCTCTGCAGAACGCCGCCTCCATAGCCAAGAACATCCTCACCACCGAGGCGATCGTCGCCGAGGTCCCTGAGAAGGAAGGCGCTGGTGTCGGCGGCGGTGGCATGCCCGACATGAGCGGCATGATGTAAGGAGTGCCTCGTGCCGGACGAGAGCCCGGCGGAGGACCGGTTGTTGCGAGGGCCCGGCATCTGCCGGGCCCTTTGCGTTAATGGTCGCGAAGCCCGCAACGTAAATCTGCTGTCAGACGGCACCGGCCTTGGCACGCTCGGGCTCGACATCGACTGTGAATGCTGCCTCTTGGCGCCCCGTGACTGCCTCCGCGAGCGCGGTCATCGGCGCGCGTGCCTTGAGCAGCAACTCGTCGAACTCCTCCTGAGGATCCGACTGCATGACGATCGCTCCGCCGGCACCGATCGTGGTGTCGCCCGGCCGCAGAGCGATCGTGCGGATGACGATCGAGAGGTCTACCTGGCCGTCCAGCCCGAAGTAGCCGAGGCCGCCCGAGTACACCCCGCGTGCCTCACGCTCGATGCCATCGATGATCTCCATCGTGCGCAGCTTTGGGGCGCCCGTCATTGACCCACCGGGGAAACACGCCCTGACACAGTCGACGGGGGTGCGGTCGCGGTCGAGCACCCCGGTGATCGTCGAGATGAGTTGATGCACCGTGGTGTAGGGCTCGACGACCATGAACTCCGGTACTCGTACGGTGTCGATCTCGCACATCCGGCCGAGGTCGTTGCGAAGGAGATCGACGATCATCAGGTGCTCGGCAAAGGTCTTCTCGTCGCTGAGCAGCTCCGACCTTGCGGCGTCGTCGAGCGTCGGGTCGACCTCCCTCGCGATGGTTCCCTTGATCGGCCGTGCTTCGACCCGAAGATCCCTGTCGATCGACAGGAACCTCTCCGGAGAGGAGCTCGCGATGGTGTTTTCGCCCAGCTTGAGGAAGGCGGCGAAGGGCGACGGGTTGAGTCGTCTGAGGGTGCGGTAGAGGGCCCACGGGTCAGGATGGGCATCGGTGTGAATCTGGTCTGTAAGGCAGACCTCGTAAGACTCCCCGGCGACAAGCGCAGCCTGGCAACGCCGGATGTCCTCCAGGTATTGGGCTTGTCCCCGCCCGCACTGGAAGCTGATTGTGAGAGGGCTGGCATCTCCCTCTGCTTGGAGGCTCTCCGGCGAAGCGCTCGCGCTTGTTCCCGCGAGGCTCTCTCTCACGCTGATCTCTGCCTCGTCCAGCCACAGATCGGCTTGCGCCAGCTCGTCGCCCCTGTACACCGCGATCAGAGTTGTCCGGTGGCGCACGTGGTCGACGGCGACGAGGCGGTTCGCGAACACGAAGACTGCGTCGGGCATGTCCGACCGGTGTCGGTTCGGCGAGCCGCAGTCAGCCTTGCACTCATAGCCCAGGAAGCCGACGAAACCGCCGAGTAGCCCACGCATCGTCTCACGGGGAGGGTCGATCGAACGCGCTTGCAGTTCGCGCGACAACACGTCGAAGATCGAGCGCTGCTCCGTCTCCATACCCTCGTTGCTCATCTGCGTGACCGTGCCTGCCTCCACGTCGTACTCGAGCACCATCTGATTCGGCCCATCGGTCGTCCCCACGTACGAGCGTTGCGCAAGTGTGCTGGGTGCATCTGCGCTGTCGAGCCAGAACGCATACTCGCGCTCGCCGAAGAGCCGTTCGAACACGACATCCAGAGGAGGCTCGCCGTCGATCGTGCGTGTGGCAAGCCGGAAGCCGGAGTCTGCGCTGCGCTGACGGCAGCGTCGCGGCGGGACCAATGGTCTGTTCCGCCCCCGCGGGTGAGCCGGCTTGTTCTTCCTGGCCAGTTCATAGAAGTTCTCGATCAGGCGCTGACCGTGTTCTGTGGCCACGGACTCGGGGTGGAACTGCACTCCCCACATCGGCCGGGTGCGGTGTTCGATGGCCATCACCACGCCGTCTTCGGTTCGTGCGAGGACCCTGCCGGCTCCGCCGAGGTCCGGGTCCACTGCAAGCGAGTGGTAGCGCACGACCGAGAAGCCTTGCGGGATTCCCTCGAATAGCCCGCGTCCATCGTGCTCCACCCTGCTCAGGCGGCCGTGCATCGCAAGCGGCGCGGCCTCGACAGCGCCTTCGAGGGCATGCCCGAGGCCCTGGTGCCCAAGGCACACGCCGAGCACGGGTACGTCCGCATGTCGAATCACGTCGGCGCACACTCCGAAGTCGTGCCACCGATCAGGTCGCCCTGGGCCCGGCGAGATGACGATTGCGTCGAAGTCCCAACGTGAGAGCGCGGCCCAGGAGACCATGTCGTTGTGCACGACGATCGGCTCCTCGCCCGAAACGGCAGCGAGAAGATGGAAGACGTTGTAGGTGTATGAGTCGTAGTTGTCGACTAGGAGGGTGCTCATCTCTATACCTCGAGCCCGAGGCCGTGGGCGCTGCGGTCCAGCAGCGTGTGCACGACGCGCTCGACCGACTCGGTGCGCTCTCGCTCCAGATACCACATCGAGAGGTGCTTGAGGTAGTGAGCCAAGGGCCTTACGTCCAGGCGTTCGACCGCCAGGCGTAGATAACGCCGGTAAAGTTCGGACTGCACGACCGCAAAGCGGTAGTCGGCGTCATCAACCGCCCGTCCCAGTCGTCGCGTCCCTTGGCTGTGCTTTCCCCGGGCACGAACCAAGTCCCAGCCGAGGCTCTCGGTATCGCTCAGGAGCCTCGTGGGATCGAAGGCGATGTCCGGGGCAGTCGGGTGGGGTAGGAAGTATCCGAGGACAATCTGGGCAGCGACCCGTTCGGGGTTTGGGTGGCGCTGGAGCAGATCGCGCCGCTCCTCCTCGCCCGATATCTCCCCGTCGATCCAGTCCGCCAGGTCGTCGACGAGCAGGGCGCCGGCACTCGACGTGAGCGGTCTCGTGCCTTCCGAGACCATGCCATGGAAAACGCTCCGACTGGGGTGAAAGTCGCCGTTCAGGTTCGGTCGAAGCTGAGCGGCGAGCCTGCGAATGCTGGTCAGGTGGCTTACCCACTCGGATCCGGTCACCTGCAGTGAGCTGATGCCCTCCAGATCAGGCGCAAACAGCGCGTAGGTGAGGGAGCGCAGATGTTGTGTGGATAGGCCGTCGGCGCGAACCAGCGGCAGCTCCTCAAGCTCCTCGAGGCCCGTGTCATACACGACGACGCCGTCCTCGCGCCGCCTGAGCACACCTTTCCGAAGCCCATCTTTGGCCAGCTTGCCGGTCTCTCGGACGAAGTCGGACTCGAACAGGACCCTGTCGAAGGAGATGCCCAGCCTCGTGAGAGTCTTGCGCTGACCGGCTATCACCCAGGCCCGCGTCTTGTACCAGAGCTCGACCGCCTCTCGGTTCCCGGCGAGCGCCTTCTTGATCAGTTCATCTGCCATGTCTTCGTGGACGACGATCTCGCGCGAAAGCGAGTCCTCCGCCTGCTCTAGGCCGTCTTCTTCCTCTGTCGCCGTGCCTCCGGCCACGTAGTCGGCGTAGCAGACCCCCACGAAGTGGTCGGTCTTCTCATCGCCCGCGAGCCAGCCCTGGGCGTGGCGTCCGCTCTCGACGACGCCGGCCATCGCCTCGCCCATCGCCCGCCCGACATCGGATATGCGGCTTCTTCGCTCGACCCGGGCACCGGCCTGGGTCAGCGCCGCGGCGAGCGCATTGCCCAGGGCGAGATTGCGCAGGTGGCCGATGTGCAGCGCCTTGGTGGCGTTGGGGTCCCAGAACTGGACGGAGAACCGCTGGCCCGAAGCCAAGTCTGCCAGTGGCTCCTCAGCCAAGCCGCCTGCCTCCAGTGCGGTTCCCGCGGCCGTGATCCACTCATCCGCTAGACGTAGTGTGACGCCGTCGGCGTGCCGGTAGACGAGATCGACCCATGGCTCGCGTTCGATCGTTTCGAGCACTTCCAAGGACGCCGGATCATGCTGCCAGTCGGGTGAGCGCGGCATCAGCTTGATGTCGTAGCCGCGCTGTGGGCGGCGTGGTGCTCGTGCAGCCCATGGAGCGGGAGCCTCCGATCCGCTCGGAAGGTGCTCGAAGTAATCAAACAGGTTGTTCACCAGTCGCGCCTCCTCGTGTCTACATTGATGCACCAGCCGGGGCTCGAACCCGGATCACCGGTGTTTAAGACCGGCCCTTTCACCGATTAAGGTACTGGTGCAGATATGTGTGACGATTGCGCTGGGCGGACGCGACCGACCGACCAGCATTTATCCAAAAGTCGTTAATCCCTTCTCCTATAAACGCCCCCACTAGCGCATTATTTGCCTATGGCCAACGACCGACTCGACCGTACGTTGCCCCGGTAAATGCGGCTTGCGACCTGATTCCGATCGACCTCTCTCGGTGCATTCCCTGCCTGCTGGTCGCCACGGCCCACTGCCTTGCGTGGCCTTCCATCATATGGTAAGCACAGTGCTGGTAAAGGAGCAAGCCCATCAGTGTTCGACAGTGGTAGAGGGGAATTTAATGCTGTGCTACGCCCGAAAAACAGGTTGCAAGCAGTTGGAGACAGGTTTTGACTCCAAAGTGGGAGACAGGGAACCACGAGTCAGACAAAGGTTGGCCTGAAATGGCTCACGCATCGCTTCCTCCCGGGCCGCGCATGCCCACCCCTATTCAGGCGGCTCTCTGGGCGCTGCGTCCCCTCGACATGATGGACCGCTGCCATCGCCGTTACGGCGAGCTCTTCACGCTCCGCGTCCGGCGCCGTCCGTGGGTCCTGCTCAGCAATCCGGAACACGTCAAGAAGGTGTTCACGACGGCTCCCGAGCTGGTCGGAGCCGGGGCCGCCGAAGCGAACCCGCTGCTCGGGCCTCTGCTGGGGCCCAGTTCGGTGATGCTGCTGGACGAGCCCGGTCACATGCAAGACAGAAAACGCATGGTGCCGGCATTCCACGGCGAGCTCATGGCCAACTATGGGGAGATGATGGCCGATGTCGCCAAGCGCGAGATCGCCGGCTGGCCGGTGGGCCAGCCATTTGCTTTGTGGCCTCGCATGCAGGCGATCAGTCTCGAGGTCGTCGTGCGCGCGACTTTCGGCGAGATCGACGGAACGCGTTTCGAGCGCCTACGCGAGCATCTCGTCGCGCTTACGAACTGGATCAACGATCCCCGCCGTCTCGCCGTGCTCGCCGCCCTCGGTTCACGTTCGATGACCTCCAGACGACAATTCCGGGAGCTGCTTGCCCCGGTCGAACAAATAGTGCTCGATGAGGTGCGCGAGCGCCGCGCACTCGCTGGTTCCGACGGGAGCAACGCAGCCGAGGAGCGGGGGATCCTGGCAACCTTGGAGCGCTCCCATGCCGAGAGCGGGACGCAGATGGGCGATCAGAAGCTGCGCGACGAACTCATCACCTTGGTCTCCGACGGTCCCACCGCCACGTCACTGGCTTGGGCGTTTGAGCGCCTTCTGCGCCATCCGGACAAGCTGGCCCGGCTGCGGGAGGAGGTGCTCGCAGGCGATAGCGAGGAATACCTCGATGCCGTCGTCAAGGAGGTGCTGCGTATGTGCCCGGCTGTCCCATTGGTCATGCGGCGCCTGATCGAGCCTATGGAGCTTGGCCCGTATCGGATCCCCGCCGACACGATCGTGGCGCCTTGCGTATACCTCATGCACCAGCGTGAGGATGTGTACCCTGATGCGGGAGTCTTTCGACCCGAGCGATTTCTGGATGCCTCTACAGGTACGTACACGTGGATTCCGTTCGGCGGTGGTGTTCGCAGATGCGTCGCGGCGGTATTCGCCCCTCTGGAGATGCGCCGCGTGATTCGGGTCGTGCTCGAAGAGGTCGATCTGGACGCCGTAGAGAGGCGCTCTGAGGGGGCATCTCGTAGCTCCGTCTCATTTGCCCCCGATGGCGGCGCGCTCGTCATCGCTTCACGGCGGCGACCCGTTGAGGCACGCTCGGAGGCAGCGGTGTGAGTGGCCTCAATCCCTTCCGCCGGCGTCTCGACGTGCTCGATGAGGAGATCGTCCGGCTGCTCGGAGAGCGGTTTCAGGTCTGCCGCGAAGTTGCGGACTACAAGCGCGACAACGAGATCCCGATGATGCAGCCGGACCGAGTGACCCAGGTCCGAGCTCGATATGCCGAGCGGGGGGAAGTCGCGGGTTTGCCCAGCGACTTCAGTTCGTCGTTCTTCGAGCTGCTGATCGACGCCACGTGCCGGATGGAGGACGAGCTGATAGCGGGACGGGCGGGGGGTCGCGATGAGTAGACCCAGGTTCATCACGCTGGGTCCGTCTGGGACCTGCCATGAAAACGCACTCCGGCACTACCTGGCGTTCCAGGGCATCGATGACTTCGATGTCTTCCTGACCGAGGACCTGCTCGGGGCGATCGTCCAGGTCCGGGACACTCCGGGGACGTTTCTCGTCCAGTGCAGCGCGCACTTGCAGGTACACCTCGTGACGGAGCGTCACTACGGCGAGGTGTTCGTGATCGACACATTCCTCTACCCGACCAAGGAACTGGCGCTACTCGTCCGCAGGGACCGCTTGGAGCCCCGCAGCCTCGGGATCGTCAATGCCACTCGGGGATACACCGACCTGGACGCCTGGGAGGAACTGATCGATGAGCCTTCCAAGCCGGTCATCGGGAGGAACTTGCTCGACGGTCGCTATGACGCCGGTCTCACCCATCTCCACTACGCCCATGAACATCCCGACGTTCTTGAGATCAGGGAGTGCTACGGCGCCGTCGACACGACCTGGGTCGTCTACGGTTCGCGCAAGCGCTTTGAAGGCGAGGTGATTGGACAGCGGAACCCGTGGCTGTTCACTGACTCGCTCGTTCCAAGCGCTCCCGCCTGACGGAGGACGACGCGCCGGGCCCGCATCGAGAGACCGCGGCGCGTCGGGACGGAGGCGGCCTAAGCGACCGCCCCGACCTCTCGTGGTCCCTCCCCCACATACTTCGCCGTCGGGCGGATCAACTTCGCCTCCCGCTTCTGCTCGAGGATGTGCGCCGACCAGCCGGCGACCCTCGCACAGGTGAACATCGGCGTGAACAGATCGGCCGGCACTTCGGCCAGGTCGAGGATCACTGCCGACCAGAACTCGACGTTGGTGGCGAGGACGCGATCGGGACGGCGCGCCTGCAACTCAGCCAGGGCCGCCTTCTCGAGCGCCTCAGCGGCTTCGAAGCGCGGTGAGCCGAGTTCGCTCGCGGTCCTGCGCAGCACTCGCGCACGGGGATCTTCCGCCCGGTAGACCCTGTGCCCGAAGCCCATCAACCGCTCGCCGCGGTCCAGCGCGTCGGAGACCCACTTCTCGGCGTCGCCCATCGCTTCGACTTCCTCGAGCATCTTCAGAACACGCGAGGGCGCGCCGCCATGCAGCGGCCCCGACAGTGCGCCGACGGCGCCCGACAGTGCAGCGGCCACGTCGGCTCCCGTAGAGGCGATCACGCGAGCCGTGAAGGTCGAGGCGTTCATGCCGTGCTCGGCGGCCGAGACCCAGTAGGCGTCGATCGCCTTGACGTGGTCGGGGTTGGCCTCGCCGCGCCAGCGGATCAGGAAGCGCTCGGGGATCGTTCGCCCTTCGTCGATCTCGCTCTGCGGCACCGGCGGCTGGCCGGCTTCGCGGGCCGACTGGGCGACGAACGACAAGGCCATCACCGAGGCGCGCGCCAGGTTGTCCCGGGCCTCCTCGTCGCTGATGTCGATCAGCTGCCCGAAGCCCCACTCGGGAGCCAACATCGCCAGCGCCGACTGGACGTCGACGCGGTGATCGCCGGAGCGGACCGTCAAGGCATGCGGTTCGGCCGGCGGCAGGCCGGGTTTCAGGTGACCGTCCACCAACAGGCCCCAGACCTGCTCGTAGGGGACCTGCCCGACGAGATCCTCGATGTTCACGCCGCGATAGCGCAGCGCGCCACCCTCTTTGTCGGGCTCGGCGATCTCTGTGGCGAAGGCGACGACTCCTTCGAGGCCCGACTGGACCTCTGGTGCTGACTCAACCGCGCTCATGGCACTCGCTTTCTGAGCTTGATGCTTGACGGGGGATGCTGCCTTGTGGGCAGGCCCACATCGTCGCAGGAATCAGCACGCGAGTAGGCTCCAATGTGATCCGGCTGGTCCATGCGAGGGCCCATGAGCCGAACCGGCGAACCTTTCCAGGAGGGGCGATGTCCGATAGCGATCTGATGTTCCGCGGAGCCGTCGAGCTTGCCGCGATGGTGCGATCCGGAGAGATCTCCGCACGAGAGCTGACCGAACTGTCGCTGGAGCGGATCGAGGAGCTGAACCCCGCTCTGAACGCCTTCGTCGAGGTCGACGCCGAGCGCGCTCTCGACACCGCCGAGAAGATCGGCTCGGGCGATGCACGGCCCTTCGCGGGCGTGCCCGTCGCCGTCAAGAACAACCGCGCCGTCGCCGGCATGCGACTGACCTATGGCTGCTCGCTGATGTCCTCGTTCGTCTGCGACTACGACCACAACGTCACGCGCCGTCTGCGCGAGGCCGGCTTCGTGATCGTCGGCACCACGACGCTGCCCGAGTACGGGATCCTGCCCGTCTCCGAGGCCCGCCTGTTCGGTCCGACGCGCAACCCTTGGGATCTGGAGAGGACTCCGGGCGGCTCCTCCGGCGGCGCCGCCGCGGCTGTCGCCGCGGGGATCGTGCCGGTCGCTCACGGCAACGACGGCGGTGGCTCGATCCGGATCCCCGCCGCTTGCTGCGGTCTCGTCGGGCTCAAGCCCTCCCGGGGTCGCATCTCCGTGGCTCCCGAACTCGGCGACTCCTCTCTGGGGATCGACGGGATGCTGACCCGCAGCGTCGCCGACACCGCCGCGATCCTCGACGTGCTTGCCGGCTACGAGCCGGGGGACGCGACCTGGGCGCCACCACCCGCGACGAGCTTCGCCGAGGCCGCCGCCGGCGATCCCGGCCGGATGCGGATCGCCATGACGAAGCTTCCCCCTGTCCCCGGCGCCGAGCTGGACCCTGTCTGCGGTGGCGCCGCAGACAGCGCCGCCGAGCTGTTGCGCTCGCTCGGCCACGAGGTCGTCGAGGTCGATCCTCCCTGGCAGGAGGAGGGTCTCTCGGAGCTGTTCGGCGTCGTCTTCTCCTCCCAGATCGCCCTCTCGATCGCCTACTCCGGACACGTCGGCGGCAGGACGCCCACGGCTGAGGACATGGAGCCGATGAGCTGGGCGATCTTCTCGATGGTCGGCAAACTCGGCACCCTCGAACAGCAGGCCGCCGTCGTGCGCCTGCAGGCCTACGCACGGCGGCTCGTCGCGTGGCTGTCGGACTACGACGCCCTGCTGACCCCCGCGCTGGCGGAGCGCCCGCTGCCGCTGGGCACGCTCGACACCGCCGCCGAGAACCCGATGTCGACCTTCACCCGCTCCGGCCTCTTCACCCCCTTTACGCCGGTCTTCAACGCCTCAGGCCAGCCCGGTATCTCGCTGCCGCTGTACGAGGGTGATGACGGCCTGCCGCTGGGCGTGCAGATCGTCGGCGCCCCGGCGGGCGAGGAGCGGCTGCTGGCGCTCGCCACCCAGCTCGAGACCGCTCAGCCCTGGGCGGACCGCAGGCCGGTCGTCGAGCAGACGGTCTAGGGCTAGCACGCGCCGCGCGGCCTAGGCCGCCTCCAACACCGCCGACATCCGCTGCGGGCTGACGCCGAGCCCTTCGACGTCGGCCGCGCCGCGCCTGGAGACCATCGAGACCTCCATCAGCTCGGCCTCGTCCCAGGTTGCGAACGCACGGGGACCGCCGGCCCGCTCGAGCAAGCGCAGTCCCCGTGAGACGACAGGTGTGGGCACGTGTACGAGCGGCCGATTGCGCCCGAGCGCCCGCAGCACGGTCCTGACCATCTCTGTGTGGCTGAGTGTCTCCGGCCCCGCCAACTCGTAGCGGCGCGTGGCAGTGCCGGAAGGCTCCCGCAGGCTGGCAACGATGCAGTCGGCGACGTCCTCGGCCCAGATCGGCTGAAACTGGGCGTCGCCGCGACCGGAGACCGGCATCGCCGGCAGCAGCGCCATCCGTTCCAGCAGCGTCAGCCAGGGGTCGCCGGGGGCATAGACGATCGAAGGGGCGAACACGACCGAATCGAGCGCCGCCGCCAGCACCGCCTGCTCCGCCAGTGCCTTCGCTCGTAGGAGGCGAGTGCGGTGGTGGGTGGAGGCTCCCAGCGCAGAGAAGAAGACGAAGCGCTTGACGCCCTGTCTCTCCGCCGCCTCGACCATCCGCCACGTGGCGATCCCGTCGAGCTCCTCGATCGAGCCCTTCGGCTGGTCGCGGATCGCCGCCGCCAGGTGCACGACGGTGTCCACACCCCGTAGGGCATTGCGAAACGAGGGCGGGTCCGTCAGGTCGCCAAGCGCGATCTGGACCCTCACGCGCTGGGTTCCCAGCCGCCTGGGATCGCGGACCAGGCAGCGAACCTGGGTCCCTTCGGCGAGCAGGCGGCGCAGCAAGGTGGAGCCCACCAGGCCGGTCGCGCCGGTAAGCAGCAGCATGATTCGTACAATATGCCCCTCCCGCCGATAGCCCCACGCAAACGACCAGAGAAAGAAGCGAATGGCCTACGTAATCGCCGAGCCGTGCATTGGCACCAAGGACAACTCCTGTGTCGAGGTGTGCCCTGTGGATTGCATCCACCCGACACCCGACGAGCCCGGATACGACGCGGCCGAGATGCTCTACATCGACCCTGAGGAGTGCATCGACTGCGACGCCTGCGTCGAGGCCTGTCCGGTGGACGCCTGCTTCGCCGAGGACCAGCTGCCCGAGGAGTGGGGCAAGTACACCCAGATCAACGCCGACTACTTCGCATCCGGCGGCGCGGGCGCGCCGGCTGCCGGCTAGCCGCAGTCGCTCACAGCATTGCCGCGCCGGCCGGGGCGGGCCTGCCCGCCCCTTCCTGTCCGACGTCCGCGCCGGCGGCAGCCACAAGGCTGTCGCCCTCCACGGAGCGCACGTAGAGAACCGTGCGGGCCACTCGCCGCCCGCTGATCAAACCGGCGTCGCGGAGGATCGCCAGGTGCTGTGAGACCCCGCCGGGGGTCAGCCCCAGCGCTCCCGCCAGCTCGGTCGTCGAGCGCGGCGAGTCGAGCTCGATCAGCAGCGCCGCTCTCGTGCGGCCCAACAGTTTCTCCAGGGCGTCGGGCGGCGCAGCCTGCTCGGGGCTCCACAGCAGGCCGATTCCCCGGGCGGGGTAGATCAACGTCGGCTGCCAGGGCTCGGCCGTGACCAGCGTGACCTTCGGCCAGACGAACACACTCGGCACCAGCAGCAGCCCACGCTCGTCGAGGTCGAGGACCGTGCTGCACTCATCGCCGCACTCGACCCGCAGCTCACCGTCCTCCCAGGAGACACCCGGGTCGAGGTCGCAGAACAGCCGCGCCACGCCGCCGTCGGCGATCTGGCGGGCACGGTAGAGGACGTCCTGCTCCAGCAGCGAGCGGATCCGCGGCCAGTCCTCGGCTAGGCAGCGTCGCCAGTACAGGCGCATCAGCTCCGCAAGCGCCTCGACCGCGCGGCGCGGGTCGCTGACGAAAGGCTCCAGCACCTCCGGCAGCGGTCGGTCCTCGTAGGCGTAGCGGACCTCCGCGGCGATCTGCCCCGGGGGCGTGGCGATCATCACTTCCAGCTCCTCCTCGAAGCCGGCCAGCGGCCCGCTCGGCGGCGGATGCACGAAGTCGGGGTTGTAGACCTCCGAGCGCTGCAGGGCCCTGATCCGTGCCAGGTCCAGGTCGCGGGTCTGTGCCAGCGCTCGCTCGACCCACGGCAGGTGCAGCGCAGCCGTCGCCGGATCGGCGAGGACGCGGCTGCTGCGAATCAGCTCCAGCGAGGGGGAGATCGCGAAGCGGACCCTTGTGAGGGCCTCTGTATCGAAACGGGCGAGGATCATGGCGCTCTCAATGATGGGGCGCCGGCGCCGTCAGCCGGCAACCATTTAGCCCAGTCTAAATGTGTTAGGCCTCGCTCCCGGGGCCGTCACAGTGGGATGCATGATCCACAACCACCACATAGCCGCACAGCTCGCCGCCGAGCGTCAGCGCGATCTCCTGGCCGCCGGTCGTGGATGGCGCTTCTCCGACCTGTTCGGAAGACGCGGCGCCGAGCTGGAGCCCGTCGCGCCGGCTGAGGCCACTCAGGCCTCGGCCGGTGACGACGCCATAGACGCAACACTGCCGAGCGGTGTGGAAGCCGTGGATCCCGCGGCTCCCCGCCGGCCGGAGCTGCGCATCAGGCGCACACCGGCCGCCTCGCGTCGTGGCGAGAGCCCACGCCCGCGCGAGCGTCGCGCCGCCGAGCGAACAGGCTCCTAGCTCTTCGGCGCCACTCCGCTGCGAGCGGGCTCGCGGACGCGCTGGGGGGCCGCGTAGGAGGGATGCATCACATCGAAGATCGGCACGCCTGGGATCGCCGCCGCCAGCCGCTCTCGCAGCTTCGCCGAGTCGAACGAGTGCGATTGGGGCGCTACCGGGTTGACCGTCAGCGCCTGCAGGTCGATCGGGCGAAGCGCCAGCAGCTCGATCCCCGCGGTGGCGTAGTCGGCAGGACCTCGCCGCGAGAGGAACACCCGGGTCGGGTCGGAGACCAGCACCCTCACGCTCCCGCGCGAGCGGCGCAGCACCGGCAGCAAGCCCTCCAGGAACGCCTCCGGAAGCGCACCTGAGATCAGCAGCCAGCGCGGTGCGGCCTCGCTCCCGAAGAAGTCGGCGATCTCCGGCGCCTGGGCTGTGAGCACGAAGCGCGGTGGCAGCGGGCTCGCCTGAAGCTGCTCGTCGAGCATCAGGCTGATCCCCTGCTCTTGTCCCTCGGCGAGCTGCCGCACGGCCGCTGACTCGGGATCGCCATCATCCAGCCCTGCCAGCCTGACCAGCGCGATCGCGTCGGCCGTCCGCTGCACCAGCTCGTCGACGTCCTCGCTGAGGATCGCTCCCGTGGCGGTCACAAGCCCATCGGCCACGTCTGGCGAGGAGGCGGCGCGTCGGTCGATCGCGCCGTCGATCAGCACCTGCTCCGCGCCGTGCTCCAGCATCGCATCCGCGACCCGGCGGGCGTCGGAGGCCGCTGAGGGGCCGGCGACCTCGATCGATCCGGCGCCCCTCAGGCCCGCGATCAGGACCTCCCCGAGGGGCGTGCGGATGGCCGTTCGCTCCAGTAGCTCATGGGGGATGCCGCTGGCACGCAGCAGCTCATCGGTCGTTGCCACTAGCGACCCCGCGACGAGCTTCACCGGCGGCTTGTCGATGCGGAAGTCGATCACGTCGTGCTCCTCGCCGTCACGGCCCACGGACGTCACGCCCACACGTCGCTCCGCCGCCGCCAGCTCGCTCAGCAACGCCGCCAGCGTGACGGTCTTGCCGGTGTTCTTGGCCAGCCCCACCAGCGCCAGGCGGCGCGAGGAGGCGGTCAGCTCGCCGAGCGTCGCCAAGCCGCTCAGCCGGCCGCCGTGACGCGGTCGCCGGACTCTCGGGCGGCCAGCTCGCGGACGATGAAGGTTGCCAGGTGATGCGGGTAGGTGCCCTTCGAGAAGCCCGCGTCGTAGCCCAGCTCCTTGGCCAGCTCGTTGGAGACCCGCGGTCCGCCGCAGGCGAGGATCAGCTGGTTGCGCCGTCCCTCCGCCTCGACCATCTCAACCAGCTCGGTCAGGTTGTGGACGTGGAGGTTCTGCTGGGTGACCGTCTGGGAGACGAGGATCGCATCGGCGTTGACCTCGATCGCCTTGCTCAGCAGCACGCTGTTGGGGACCTGGCTGCCGAGGTTGTGGGTCTCGAAGGAGTGGTAGCCCTCGAGACCGTGGTGGCCGTGATAGCCCTTCAGGTTGAGCATCGCGTCGATCCCCACGCTGTGGGTGTCCGAGCCCGTCGAGGCGCCGACGACGACGATCCGCCGCCCGATCCGGTTCTCGGCGAAGCGCTCGATCTCATCCTCGCTCATGTACTCGATGTCGAAGCCCTCGCCCTGCAGCGAGGCGAAGTCGACGGTCGCGACGCAGCGCCCGTACATGACGAAGTAGGTGTAGCCCTCCGTCAGCTCCTCGTAGTGGACGACCTCCGGCTCCTCGAAGCCCATCCCCGCCGCCAGTTCAAGCGCTGCCTTGCGAGCTGCGAGCGAGTAGGGGACGGGCAGCGTGAAGCTCATCTGCACGAGTCCGTCGCCGAGGTGGTCGGCGTAGGGGCGCACTGCGGCCAAGTCGACTTCCCTAGGCATAGCTGGCCTGCCCCATCAGCTCCACGACCGGGTTCATGTAGCCCTCGCCCGTCTCGACGATCCCCTCGATGCCGCGGCCCTCGTCGACCTTGCGGCTGACGTCGCCGAACGTCGCCTCGTCGATCGCCGCGAACAGTCCCCGCTCGGCGATCCGCTCCAAGAGCTCATGAGCTCCCGCCAGGACTTGCTGGGCGCGCGTCTGGATGATCCCGCCGCGCTTGAACTCGATCTCCTCGCCGAGGTCACGGGCGCTGTTGAAGACATAGTCGACGTTCTGCAGGCCCAGCACGCGGTCGTGGATGTGGGGGGTGAAGATCCCCTCCGTCGGCACGCCGATCGTCTGGATGCCCTGGCCCGTCGCGATCGTGACGAGGTTGAACATGGCGTCGGTTGCGTGCGTGCGGAACAGGTTGCCGTCCATGTGCCGCGTCGGCGGCATGTACTTGACGGGGCAGTCGGGGAACAGCTCGCGCGTCAGCTGTGCCTGCGCCCACTCGTACAGAAATCCGTTGGTCACGGGCAGGTCGATCTCGAAGGCGTCGCCGAGGCCGATCTGCGCGTCGGGCACGCCGGAGTCGCGTGCGAGCTGGTGGTTGATGAACTGGGATGCGGTTACGGAGGGCGCCGCCTCGACGCCGTCGGCGGTGCGCAGGTAGTTGTCCTCGCCCGTGTTGATCGTGACGCCGAAGTGGCCGTTGATCATTCGTGAGACACGCTGGTCGATCAGGCCGCGGACGATGTTGATGTCGCGATAGAGGATCCCGTAGAGAGCGTCGTTGACCATGTTGTCGAAGCCCTCCCAGGCGCCCATCGCGGCGATCTCCGACATGCACAAGCCCGAGCAGAAGCTCGACAGGCGTACGTAGCGGCCGTGCTGCTCGGACCACTCGTCCATCGCCTCGCGCATGATTCGGAAGTTCGCCTGGGTGGCGAAGGTGCCGCCGTAGCCCTCAGTGGTGGGGCCGAACGGGACGTAGTCCAGCAGCGATTGGGCGGTCGAGCGGATCACCGCGACGATGTCGCCGCCGGCCTGCGCGACGGCCTTGGCGTGGACGACGTCCTCGTAGACATCGCCGGTGGCCGTCAGCACGTAGCGCAGGGTGCCGTCGCGGTCGCCGAGGCGCTCGCGCATCGCCGACCGCTCCTCGAAGCGCCCAGAGATCTCCGTCAGACGCGCCCGGCACTCGGCCAGGACCCGCTCGCGGATCGCGCCGTCCTCGGCCTGCTCCAGCTCCAGCAGGTCGATCTCTCCGGCGCTGACGCCTTCCGCCAGCTCCTGCGGGGAGCGTCCGGTGGCGAGCATCCCGTTACCGAGGAAGTGGGCGATGCCGTGGTCGAGGCGGCCACGGTCGTGGACGTGGTCGACGAGCACGTTGGGCAGCGGCACCTCCAGCGAGTCGGCGCCGTCGACGCCCAGCAGCCTCGTGACGCTGCGCTCGACCGACACTGTGGTCCGCCCGGAGATCCGCTCGGCCACGCCGTCGGCGATTCGTCTCGCCGCCTGGCGGCAGGCAGCGATCACGCCGGGGTCGAGGTCGAGCTTCGAGTGCGCCCCCTGCGCGCTCATCTGAGGTCCTTGACGATCGGGAAGGGAATGACCTCGCGCAGCGTGTCGCGTTCGGTCAGGATCATCACGAGACGGTCTACGCCCATGCCGCCGCCCGCAGTGGGCGCGTAGCCGTACTCGATCGCCCGCGCGTATTCCTCGTCGTTGGGATGGGGAACGTCCTCGTCGTCGATCATCCGCCGTTTGCGCTGGTCGACGAAGCGCTGCCACTGGTCGACCGGGTCGTTCAGCTCGGTGTCGCCACTGACGAGCTCGATGCCGCCGATCACCGCATCGAAGTGTTCGGCCAGCTCGGGGTGCTCGGGGTGGCGGCGTGTGATCGGAAACGGCTCGAGCGGGAAGTCGAAGACGTGCGTCGGCTGGTTGATCGTCGACTCTATTTTCTCCGAGTAGATGTCGGAGACGACCTCCGCCCACGTCGCCGCCGGGTCCATCGGCCCGTCGAGGATCTCCGCCAGCTGCTCGCGGGTGGACTCCATGAAGTCGAGGCCGAAGCGCTCCATGATCAGATTGCGCATCGTCACCCGCCGCCAGGGCTTGGCCAGATCGATGTCCTCGCCGTTTCGTTCGATCGTTGTGCGGCCGAGCGCCTTCTGCGCCACGTCGCGAAACATTTCTTCGGTGACGGTCGCCACGTCGTTGTAGTCGGAGTAGGCGCACATGAACTCGATGATCGTGAACTCGGGACTGTGCTTGGGGGAGATGCCCTCGTTGCGGAACACCTTCGCCATGTCATAGACGTTCTCCATGCCACCGACGATCAGCCGGTTGAGGAACAGCTCGACCGATATGCGCAGGTACAGGTCGCGGTCGAGGGCGTTGTGGTGTGTGGTGAACGGGCGCGACCCGGCGCCGCCGGCCAACGACTGCAGCACCGGCGTTTCGACCTCCACGAAGTGGCGCTCGGCGAGCCATTCGCGGATCCCCAGGACGATCTTGTTGCGCGTGATGAACAGGTCACGCGTCTCTTCGTTGGCGATCAGGTCCAACTCGCGGTAGCGATAGCGGGTGCCTGTGTCGCCGAGGCCGTGGTGCTTGTCGGGCGGCGGGCGCAGCGTCTTGGTCAGCAGCGTGCACTCGACCGCCTCCAGCGCCAGCTGACCGCGTTGGGTCTTGTACACGCAGCCGTCGACAGAGACGATGTCGCCGATATCGAAGTTGAGGATCCGGTCGTAGGCCTCCTGGCCCAGCGAATCGACGCGCAGAACGACCTGGATCGACCCGGACAGGTCACGGATGTCGAGGAACGCGGTCTTGCCGTGGCCGCGACGGGAGATCAGGCGTCCGGCGATCACATAGCGGATCTCGGGGTGCTCACCCTGCTCGAGGTCGGCCGGATCGTGTGCAGCGAGGATCTCGGTCACGCGCGTGCGCGTGTTCCACAGCGTCACAGCGGGGTATGGGTCGATGCCTTCCGCGCGCAGCCGTTCCATCTTCGCTCGGCGTTCGTCGAATTCGACAACGCCATTCGCCTCAGCGCCCGTATCGGCTCCAGGCGCCTGGGGCTCCTCCTGATCCTCGCCTGTCTGTCCCTGTACTGCCATCCGAAAACCATCCTCCACGTAGTACGCCCTTGTCAAGAACTCGTCGCCGGCGCTTTGCTCGCGCGCGGACGATCCCGCGCCCGGAGGGGCGGGACTGCTGAAGAGGGCATGTCGCTTTGTGGCGTGGCCTGGCGCTCAGGCCATCGGCAGCGACATGCCCACGGGTTTCCTCGTCTCGGGCGCCGGAGCGACGGCGACCTCGACGATGGGCAGCGTGGGCAGCTGCATGGGTGAGAGCGCGACGAGGCCCCGGGCTGCCTGGCGGATCGCCTGGGCGGCTGGGTCGTCGGGGTTCTCGATAGTCAGGGGGATGCCGGCGTCGGCCTGCTCGCGCAGCGGCATCGTCAGGGGGACCCGTCCGAGCAGCGGCACGTCGAGCTCGTCGGCCAGCTCCTGCCCGCCGCCCTCGCCGAAGATCTGGAAGCGCTCACCGGAGGGTGTCGTGAAGCCAGACATGTTCTCCAGCACCGCGGCGATCTCCAGGGAGACCTTGTCGGCCATCTGGGCGGCCCGACGGGCGACTTTCTGGGCGGTCTGCTGCGGAGTGGTGACGATCAGGAACTTCGCCTGGGGCAGCAGCTGGGCGAGCGTCATCGAGACGTCGCCGGTGCCGGGAGGCAGATCGATCAGCAGGTAGTCGAGCACACCCCATTCGACATCCTGGAGGAACTGGGTGAGGGCCTTGTGGAGCATCGGCCCACGCCAGACGACGGCGGCGTCCTCCTCGACGAAGAAGCCGATCGACATGACCTTCACGCCGTGGGCCTCGAGGGGGATGATCTTGCGCTGGGCCGAGACGTCGGGGCGGGTCGCGCCGAGGCCGTACATGCGGGGGATCGAATATCCCCAGACATCGGCGTCGAGGATGCCGACACGCTTGCCCTCGCCGGCCAGGGCCGCGGCGAGGTTGGCCGTCAGGGTCGACTTGCCGACGCCGCCCTTGCCCGAGCCGACGCAGATCACGTTGGCGACCTGCGCCAGGGAGCCGGCCGGGAGCGCCCCGCGGCCGAGCTTCTGCTGAAGGTTGGACTTCTGCTCGTCGGTAAGGACGTCGAAGTAGACGTTGACGTGGGTCACGCCCTCCAGGGCCGAGACGGCATCGGCGACGGAGGTCTGGAAGTGACCCTTGATCGGGCACCCCGGTGTCGTCAGCGAGACTGTCACGTCGACGACGCCGTTGGGGCTCGGCTCGATCGAGCGCACCATGTCCAGCTCGACGATCGAGCGGTGTAGCTCAGGGTCGATCACGACCTCCAGCGACTTGAGTATTTCGTCCTTGCCGACCATCGCGTTGCATTGTGCCAAACGCGGGTCGGTCTCCCGTGTTTGGGGGCGCGATCTTCACAGACTGGCGGTATCTCTCGGACGCCATGTGCCGGCGATATGACGCATCCGAGCGCGATCCCTGTTAAAAAATGACTCCCGGACGGTGGGGACCGCCCGGGAGTCGAGGGAGGAGAGGGTGCTACTACTGCCGGCGGGATATGAGGCCGGCAGACTCTCCCGTTACCGGCCCTCTCCAGGTCCGGACGGGGTAAGGGGTTTGCCTAGACCAGGCTGAGGATCCGCTCCTGGACCTGGGTGGCGAGCTCGGGCACGCGGTTGGCCAGCTCACTGCCGTTCTTTGTGATCCGCTCGCGCCGACCCTCGAACTCGCTGACGGTGTCGCTGACCGTGCTCTCGATCGTTTTGCGACGCTGACGGATGTCGCGCTCGACGCGGACGCGGGCTTTGCGGACCTCGCGCTCGAAGCGTTTGCGGGCCGTGGCGCCGCGACGCTCGAATTTTTTCAGCTGAGCCTGAGCCTTGGTGCTCGAGGAGTAGCTCGAGATCGTCTCGCTGACCGTCGAGACGACGCGGTCACGGGCGATCAGGGCGGCGCCGACGGGAATCAGCACGGCGCGCTCAGCGTAGTCGCCGACGACGCCGGCGGTCTCGCGAGTCGCGGTCTCGCTCTGGCGAAGCGTCGCCTGGGCGGTGTTGGCGGCACGGGTGCGTGCGCCCTTGGCGTGAGTCGCTTTGGCTTTGCTCGCGCTCGTCGTCCGAGCGGCGGCTTTGGCGGGTTTGCGCGCGGCCGTTTTACGGGCGGCTTTGGCGCGAGGTTTGGAAGTGGTGGGGGCGGTGGGCATCTTGGGTGCGATCTCCTATTTCCTCCTCGCCGGGTGCGAGGTACGGGTCTTGGGGCTTGTCTGTTCGCCTCTACCCATTTGCCTGGATAAGCGAACACCTGTTTGTAACCCGTTGCTGAGAGATCGTTACAGCGTGATCCTACCATCCCGTGAACAGCCTGTAACCACGGGCCGCCCAGAGCGGCACTTTGTAACACCTGGAACGTGCGTTCGATCGGTGCAGGTGTGCGGCTAGGCGGCGAGTGCGGCGATGCGGGCTGTCCACAGGCCAGGCTGTTCGAGCTCGGCGGTGCTCGGCAGCGACTCCGGGCCGGCCCACGCTCGCGCTAGGAGCTCGGGTCCGCCCTCGGCCACGACGGCGTCGCAGAAGCGCCGGCCGATCTCGTATTGGCGCATCTTCAGCTCCAGTCCCATCAGCCGCTCGAGCACCTTCCAGGGCAGGCCTTTTTGGCTCCTGCGCTGGTTCATCGCGGCTCTCAGCTTCGGCAGCGACGGCAGCACCTCGGCGCCCACGGCGTCCATCGTGTGCTCGGCGTGTCCCTCGATCAGGGACATAGCCGCCTGCATCCGCTCGACCAGTCGCCAGCGGTCCTCGCCGAGCGTCAGCCGCAGCAACTCGCCGCGCCTTGCCTTCTCGACCATCGCGCGCAGCTCCGAGGGGTCCGGCAGCTTCGGCATCCGCAGCCCGCCCCCGCCCTCCCGGGAGCCCTTGCCGCCCGCCTCGCTCGTGTTTCCGTCTTTGCCATCCGAGTCGCCGATCAGCGAGATCTGCAGACCGTCGAGCAGCTCGCGGAGCATCCCGCCGATGTGCTCCCGCAGCCACGGCGCGCCCGAGAACTGCACCGCATGGGTGATCTCGTGGATCGTCACCCACAGGACCAGCTCGTCGCGATCGACATTGAGGTTCGCTGCGGTCTGGGCCAAGTTGGGGGCCAGCAGCAGCAGCCGGGGGGTGACGGTCGGATCCAGCAGCGCCAGGTCGTACTGGCCGAGGACGCGCTGGGAGAGCATCCCCGTCAGCGCTCCCACCTGTGCGCCCAGCAGGAGCCCCGAGGCCGAGCGCATGGGCCCTGAGAGCAGCCCGCGCTGCTCGCCGAGGCGATCGCCCAGCGGCGCCAGCATCGGACGCATCGTCTGCAGGTTCGCCGCGATCCAGGTGGCGCGGTCGACCATCTCCAACGCCGGCAGCTCTCCCTCGACCGGCAGCCTGCTGTAGGCGCTGACGCGAGCCGCGAAGTCGTGTGCCAGCGGCTCGACGGCATCGACTCGCAATCCGCCGTAGGGCGGTGAGCCGCCGATCAGCTCGCCGACCCTCTGTGCGGTAGACCAGTCGATCGCGTCCACTCAATGAGCCTAGCCGGGGGCGGAGGGGTTCCGCGACGGCACCCGCGTATCCTTGGAACGTGCCCGCACCGAGGACCGCCGCCCCGCCGCCCCAGGGCTCGACGGGCGCGCCCGCGGGACGTTTCCTCAAGCGCGCCGAGGTCCGAGACGTACTGGCCTGGCTGCGACTGCTGATCGACCCTCGGGACGCCGCCGCCGTCGTCCGTGCCCTCTCAAGGCCGCCGATCGGTTTGCGCCAGGTCGACCTCGCCCGGGTCATCCAGGTCGCACGGCGACGCAAGCTCGACCTCGTCGTGGGGCTGGCCGCCGCCACCGAGTCCCCCCAGGTGCCACCGGAGGCCCGGGAACGGATCCAGCGCTTCGTCGAGCTTCACCGCGGCGCCTCGGCAGAGCTCGACACCGTCAGTCCCGACGAGTTCCTCGCGGCGCTGATCGAGCGTCTCGGCATGCCCGGTCGTTCGCTGTTGGCGCCGGAGGAGGCCGCCGAGCAGCAACAGAGCATGCGCCTGTTGCAGGAGATGGCCGATGAGTTCGTACGACGCGGCCCCGCTCTCAGCACCCGTGAGCTCGCCCGGCATCTCGCTGCGGCGACGCCCGAGAGCGACGCCGGCCCGGCGGCCGGCGATGCGCTTGATGCAGCATCCCCCGAGGAGCCCTCGCCCGACCACCTGGAGGTCGCCCTCGGCCTGCTGCGCGAGGAGCTACTCGACGGCGTGGCCCGGATCGGCGGGCGGCTCGGGGAGCTGCGCCTGGACACCGACCTCGACATCTCCCACGGCGTCGTGCGCTACCTGGAGCTGCTGAAGGTCTCGGCTTTGATGCAGCGCCCCGAGGGCCAGGATCTCGCCGAGGCGCTGGCGGACATCAACGGGCGGCTACTCGCGGCGGCTACCCCACTGCAGCGTGAGATCCTCCAGACCTCGACGCTCGACGAGTCCCTGCTCGACGCCGAGCGTGGCGGCGGCGGGCCGCCCGCCCAGCCGATCGGCTTTCGCGAGGAGCACTCGCTGCGCGCCTTCCTGCCGCGGCGCGGTCACGGCCTGGCGATGTCTGCCTCCGACATCCAGACCTACCGGGGCTGTCCCCTTCGCTACAAGTTCGCCCGGGTGCTGCGCATCCCCAGCGAGCAGACGATCCACCAGCGCTTCGGGATCGTCGTCCACCAGGTCCTCGAGCGCTACCACTCCGACGGCGCGAGCACCCTGCCCCAGCTGCTGGAGCTGCTCGACACCGGCTGGCGGCGCGCCGGTCTCGGGCGCGAAGGGCGCGACGGCGAGCTGTGGGACAAGGCCCACGCCGCCCTCGTCGCCTACCACGCCCGCCTCAGCGGCCACGACGCCGAGCCCGTCTGGTTCGAGCGCGCCTTCTCCTTCCAGATCGGTCCCCACCACCTGCGCGGGCGGGTCGACCGCGTCGATCGTCTCGCGCCGGGCTCGGAGGCCGAGTACGAGCTGATCGACTACAAGACCTCGCGCCCCAAGACCGCCGAGCAACTGCGTGACGACATCCAGTTGTCTCTATACGCCGTAGCCGCACAGGAGGACTGGAACCTCGAGTCCTCCCGGCAGGCCTACTACTACGTCCTCGATGATCTCAAGGTCCCCGTGCCTCGCGACCAGCGCGATGCCGACGCCGTGAAGGAGATCGTCATGGAGGTCGGCGAGGGCATCCTCGCCCAGGACTTCGAGCCGACGCCGTCGCCGGCAACCTGCGCGATCTGCGACTACCGGATCGTCTGCCCGGCTGCCGAGGCCTGATTCAGCGCTCGGGGCCGCGCTGACGGAGGAAGCGCTGGAATTCCCGCGCGATCGCCTCGCCTGAGGGGACCTCGGCGGGGGAGTCCTGCTCGTCTGACTCGGCGGCCTGCTCGAGCCGCTCGACGAAGGCCTGGATGTCTGGATCGCTCTGCACGGCCAGTCCGACCTGACGCTCGTAGTCACCGGCGGCCGACTCCAGCTCCGAGGCGTCGACGGAGACACCGATCAGGACTTCGACGCGTCGCAGCAGCGCCAGCGCCGCCTTCGGGTTGGTGGCGGCGGCCACGTAGTGGGGAACGGCCGCCCAAAGGCTGGCCGCCGGCAGTCCTGCATCCGCGCACGCTGCGTGCAGCACGCCGACGATGCCCGTCGGGCCCTCATAGACTGAGGAGCCGATCCCCAGGCGCTCGAGCAGGGCCGGGTCAGATGCGTGCCCCGTCATCGCCACCGGCCGGGTGTGGGGCACGTCGCCGAGCAGCGCGCCGAGGGAGACGACGACCTGCACTCCCAGGGCCTCGGCGAGGTCGGCGATGTGGGTGCAGAAGGAGCGCCAGCGCATCGAGGGCTCAACGCCCTGCACCAGGACCAGGTCGCGGGGCGCCCGAGGCGCTGTGGCTTCGAAGATCTCCACCCCCGGCCAGACGATCTCGCGGCTCTCGCGACCGTCGAGCTTGATCGTCGGACGGTTCGCCTGGAAGTCGTAGAACTCCTCGGAGTCGATTCGCGCGAAGCGCTTGGCGTCGAGCGCTCCGGCGAGGAACGAGACGGCGCTCGACGCGGCGTCCCCGGCGTCGTTCCAGCCCTGGAAAGCGCAGACCATCGCGGGTGCGCGAAGGCCGTCGGGACGCCGGTCCCAGATCAGGGGTTGCATCCGAATCACCGTACATCATGAGACCATGCCTTCCGCCGCGTCCAGCCCCCCCGAGGGCTCCCAGACGGTCGCCACGCTGCGCGACTCCGAGCCCGTCGACGGCGTCTTTGCGTGCGTTCGCAAGGAGCGCCAGATCAGCCGTGGCGGCAGCCCCTACCTGACCGTCGAGCTGCGCGACAGCACCGGCTCGATCGTCGGCCGCGCCTTCCGCGACGCCGATCTGCTCGCCGGGCGCTTCGAGCGAGGCGAGCTGGTACGGGTCGGAGGCAAGGTCCAGCGCTTCCGCGAGCAGCTGCAGATCGAGATCGACTCGATCGCGACCGCGCAAGAGGCCGATCCGAGCGAGTTCCTGCCGAGCTCCTATCGAGACCTCGACGAGCTCGAGGGCTTCCTCGAACACCTCGTCCGCGAGGTCTATGACCCCGGCCTGCGAGCGCTGCTCGACGCGCTGATGGCCGACGGCGCTCTGCGCGCGCAGCTGCGCCAAGCCCCCTGCTCGATCCCCGGCGGTCCGCAGGGGGCAGGCCGTTCGCCCGGAGCCCACCACGCCTATCTGGGTGGGCTGCTCGAGCACACCGTCGCCGTTGCGACGATGGCGGTCGAGCTGTGCACGATGCACCCGCGCGTCGATCGCGACCTGCTTATCGCCGCGGCGATCGTCCACGACCTCGGCAAGACCCGCGAGTACAGCTATGGGGCCGAGATCGAACGCAGCCGCGAGGGAGCCATGCTCGGTCACGTCGAGCTGGGCCTGAGGATTCTCGCCGCGCACATGCCCGCCTCGTTGTCTGAGGAGCGCCGTCTGGAACTCGAGCACTGCGTGATCTGCCATCACGGCGCCGATTCGCTTGCCGGCCAGCGAATCGCCTCCGTCGAGGCCCAGGCGCTCTACCGCCTGAACGCGCTCGATGCCCAGGTCAAGGGCGCCGTAGAGCTGGGCCTGGCCCGCCCCCAGCGCTGAGATCCGCGCCCGGGCTCGCCCTGGTGCAGTCACTCCGCTGACATCGTCTATCTGTCAAGACGGGAGCGGCCGATGCCGATAGAGATCAATGATGGGCGACAGCTCCATGCCAACTATTGCTTCCCAGCGCGCCTCGGGGCCGGACTCGGCGGACGAACGCGGGGAGAAGGCCGTCCTGGCCGCTCCCGACGCGCCCGCCGAGCAGGCACCGCCTCAGCAGCCCGCCCCGGCGGTCCCTGCCGAGGGTGAGCGCCGCGACGGGCCCCGCCATCCGCGGCGTGGCGACAGTGGCCTGTACCCGCCGAAGAACCCCGGCCGCTCGACTCGGATGATCGGCGAGGTCGCTGTCGACCTCGGCTTTGCTGACCTGGAGACCGTCGAGGAGGCAGTCGCCTCCGCTCGCACGCAGGGCCGGCCGACCGGGCTGGTGCTCGTCGAGCGCGGCATCCTGCGCCACGACCAGTTGGCCCGTGTCGTCGCCGAGCGCTTCGGCCTGGACTTCGTCGACCTGTCCGTCTACGACCTCGACATGGGCGCCGTGAACCTCGTCAGCGTCGATGCCGCCAAGCGCTACCAGGCGGTCCCCGTCGGCTACGCCGAGGACGGCTCGCTGGTGCTGGCGATGGCCAACCCCACGAACGTCCTGACGATCGACGACATCGGCATGATGACCGGCCGCCGGATCCGCCCCGCGGCCGCCTCCGTCGAGGATCTCAACCTTCTGCTCGCCCGCCTGACGAGCATGGACGAGTCGATCGCGGACCTCACCGACGAGGACGCCGAGGACGCCGACGACGCCGCCAGCATGCTGGTCGACGAGGCCGACAGCGACGCTCCGATCATCAAGCTCGTCCACTCGATCGTCGCCCAGGCGATCCAGCAGGGTGCCTCCGACATCCACGTCAACCCCGAGGAGGGCGACACCAAGGTCCTGTTCCGCGTCGACGGCGTCCTCGCTCCGGCCGCGACCGTCAAGCGCAAGATGGCGGCGGGCGTCGTCTCCCGCATCAAGATCCTCGCCGAGCTCGACATCTCCGAGAAACGGGTGCCGCAGGACGGGCGCTTCGCGCTGACCGTCGACGGGCGTCGCGTCGACATCCGCGTCGTCACGCTCCCCCTCGTCCACGGCGAGGGCGCCGTGCTGAGGATCCTCGACAAGAGCGTCGTCGTCGACGGTCTGGAGTCGCTCGGCATGCAGCCCGCCGATCTCGCACGCTTCGAAGTGGCGATCAAACGACCCAATGGCGCCGTCCTCGTCACCGGCCCGACCGGCTCAGGGAAGTCGACCACTCTCTACGCGGCCCTCCACGTCGTCAACGACGGCGAGCGCAGCATCCTCACGATCGAGGATCCTGTCGAGCAGCGGATTCCCGGCATCAAGCAGATGCAGATCGCGACCAAGGCCGGTGTCACCTTCGACGTGGGCTTGCGCTCGATGCTGCGGGCGGACCCTGACGTCATCATGGTCGGAGAGATCCGCGACCGCGAGACCGCGCACATCGCCGTCGAGGCGGCCCTCACCGGGCACCTCGTCCTCTCTACGCTCCACACCCGCGACGCCCCCAGCGCGCTCGGGCGGCTGATCGACATGGGCATCGAGCCGTTCCTCGTCTCCTCCGCCGTCGACTGCATCGTCGCCCAGCGTCTCGTCAGGGAGCTCTGCCCCCACTGCAAGCAGCCGCAGAACGTTCCCGAGCCCGTGCTCGCCGAGCACGGGCTGGCCGGGGCCGAACCGTATGAGCCGGTCGGCTGCTCGCGCTGCTCCGGGAGCGGCTACCGAGGCCGTGTCGGCGTCTATGAGGTGATGGCGGTCAGCGAGCGGATCAGGACGATGATCCTCGAGCACGCTTCCGTTGACGACATCGTCGTGGTCGCCCAGGAGGAAGGCATGAGGCGCCTTCGCGACGACGGTATGGAGAAGGTCCGCGAAGGGGTGACCTCGATCGCCGAGGTCGAGCGCATGACCAACAGCATGCTCTAGAGCCTTCCGAGGCTCAGAACAGGAGCGAGATGCGAAGCGGCCCTGAGGGGAAGGCCGTGCCCGTGAAGGAGAAGGCCTGATAGGTATGGCCTCTGTAGGTAACCGTGCCGCGGTTGGGAACCGACGACGGCCCGGGACTGAGGGTGCCGGCGACCTGCTCGGCGCCAGTTCGCATCAGCACCTGCGCGCCGGTGAACAGCTGCGCGAGCCGAAGGTAGCCGGCGTCGTCCTGGATCGCCATCAGGAACCGGCCGACGACCTTGCTGCCTTCGCGCAGCGTGCCCTGCACCGGCGCCAACACGTGCGGGCCGCCGAGGTCGTAGAGCAGTTTCCCGTTCACCGTCACCCGCACCCGCACGACATGGATATGTGCGGCGAAGAAGCCGATGATCGCCTTGCGGGTTGCGGCCACGTCGTGAGCGGCGACGGCCGAGCGGAAGGCGGCGGTGTTCTCCATGCGGCGCACGGTCGCGGCGACATAGGGGCTGTGCGCCTCCTCTTCGTAGATTCGTTCGCCGACCTTGCCCAGCACCGCCGCACGCGTCTGTGAGGCGACGGCTGGGCATGAGATCCCCGCGGCAGGCACGAGCACTGCGATCCTCAGCGCTCCGGAGGGATAGGCGCTCCCCGTGAGGGTCGACACCTCATAGTCCTTGCCCGATACCGTCAGCGCGCCGGTGTCCGGCACCTTCACACCCGCGGGCAAGCCGATCGTCCCGGCCGCACGATGCTCGCCGTCCAGCAGCAGCACGTCCGCGCCCGTGACCTGCTTGGTGACCTGCAGGAAGGTCTTGTCCGTCTGCACCGAGAGTACGAAGCGCCCGCCGCCGCTGCCGGGGATCGTTCCCGTTACCGGCGCGATCGCCACCCCTGAGCCTACAGAGGCCAGCCGCTTTCCTGCGCGCAGCACTTCCACGCGGACGATCTGCCCGAGCGTCAGGGAGCGCAGGGCCGAAGCGGTCGCGGCCGCTTCGCCTGAGCGCACCGCTGCTGCCAGCGAGGTGGAGCTGCGTAGCCGGTGGACGGCCTCCCCGGCGATGCTGCCTGCCACGGCCTCGTGGTAGATGCGCCCGGCGATGCCGCCGAGGGTTCCGGCCCCGATCTCCGGGCATGAGGCTGGCACGGTTGGAGCCGTTGGTGCGCTGGGAGCCGATGGCGCCACCGCAGTGGCGTTGTGTGCGGCGGGAGCGGCGCCGCAGGCGCTGCAGGCGAGCAGCAGGTAGGCGCCGAGCGCCACCGCCGCGGCGGGGCGGCTGAAAAAACGGGTCCGCAGGCGGGGCGAGGCGGTGGCGCGCACCGCTGAAGCCTAGGCATGACGCCCATCCCGGCGCGCTGCTGTCATCGGCACCCGTCGAGGGGGCGGCGCGCTTGAGGACCGCGCCGCCCCCTCTCCCGACCTTCCTCTTTAGCGGTGTGAGGCGGCCCGGTGGGCGGAGTGCCGTGCTTTCTTGGCCGTCGCCTTCTTCTTGTGCTTCTTCTTGTGGACGACGACCGGCTTGGGGTTCAGCCGAGTGCCGCCTGAGAACGCGTCCGGCTTGCAGCCGTTCGGCCGGCCGAGGTCGAACGGTCCCGAGATCGCCTGTGTGACGACGCCTTTTTCGAGATAGGCGTAGGTGACGGTCAGCAGCGGGTCGACCCGGGGCTCCACGCAGAGCTTCTTTTCGATCGCGAACTGGCCGACGACCACCTCATAGCCCGTCTTTGTCGAGCCGACGCAGTTCACGGCGAAGCCGGGGACTTCTCCCGAACAGGAGAACGTGTCCTTCAGAGCCGGCCCGGCGGTGCCGCCGGCGCCAAGGGAGCTGATCAGCGGCGCGGCGCCCTGGCCCGACAGCGGGACCTGTGACTGCACCTGGTAGCCGGTGATCGGACCGTCGCAGTAGAAGGTGTAGGCCACCTGCTGTTCTTCGCTTCCTTCTTCCGGTTCGCCGGCCTTGATCGAGCCCAGGCAGGAGAGGTTGTTGGGGTTGGATTCTTCGGCCTGGCTGAGCGCCGGGGCCGCGAGCGCCAGGGCCAGGCAGCCCACGATCGCGAGCAGCCACAGGCTGGCCTTACGGTGGGCTGTGTGAGTTGCGTGCAACGGGATTCTCCGTTCGTTTCGTTTCGTTTGACGGGTCTTCTCAGCGCAGGAGCTTTTCGAGGCTCTGCCTGGGTGAAGTCGGGTTGAAGGCGACCGCCGGGCGCGCGCCCGGCGTGGCGAAGGGGGAGAGCAGGGCGACGCCCGCGGGAGGCTCGTAGGAGAGCGTCGAGATCGATGCTCCGGCCGGTAGTTCGGATTGCCCGGCGATGCCGACGGTCGAGAAGGTGATGACGACGAGGCCGTGTTCCTTGTAGGTGCTGCCGGCGGTGATCGTGGCCAGCGCGGCCTTGAGGAATTCGTCGGCCGCCGTCAGCTGGCCGGGCGTTTCCGGTGCGCAGGCGGCGCCCGCCGTGCCTTCGGGGCACGGTGGCTGAACGATCGAGTGAAGCTGTGGCGGCACCGCCCCGGCGGCCGGCGGTTCGGCCAACAGCGCCTCGCTGGAGAAGGCCCCCGCGTCGATCGCCGACCATTCGCTCAGCAGCGTTGCGGCGGGCAGCAGCTGCGTATCTATGTAGGGGGCGGCCGACGGCGCGGCGATCGCGCTCGCGAAGCTCGTCCCTGACAGCTGGATCGTCCAGACGTTGGTGATTGCAGGCAGCTTCGTCGTCGTCTTTTTGTTGCTCTTGGGCGTCTTGGCCGCTTCTTCTTCGGCCGCCGGCGTTGTCGTGGTGGCGGGCTTCCCAGCCTTGACCTTGCTCGCTGCCGGGGTCGGTTCAGGCGTCGAGGCGGGAGGTTCGGTGGGGGTCGTGGCGGTGCTCGCCGAGCGGCCGGCCTCGATGCGGGCGATCAGCAGGGGAAGCTGCTTGGCAAGTCCGCCGGCATCGCCGGCCAGCGAGGCCGCGGGTGCCGGGCCGATGGCGGCGCCGATCGCGATTCCCGCGCCGAGCATGGCGGCGGCGAGGACGGCCGCCCAGCGTCCGGAGGGGCGACGGACACCCTTCGCGGGTGCGCTCTGGTCAGGTGGGATGTCGGTGTCGTTGGTCATCGATTCGAGGGGATCTTGTTTGTTCCCGATAAAACAGGGTATCTGGATCGGTTTGATCGGGATTATGATATGTTCGCCCTCCGGCGTTGTCAAACGCTCTTTCACATGAACAGAAACGGAGTCCCTTCCAGATGAATCGCATCCGCCGTCTCTCCGCTGCCTTGATGGTGGCCGGCGTGCTCGGGGTAGCGGCGCCTGCGGCCGCCTCGGCACTCACGACGATCACGATCAGCGGCGCCACCGCGTCATATCCGCTGGTGCAGCTACTGGCTCAGAAGTACAACAAAGTGCACCCGCACAAAGTGAAGTTCAAGATCACCCAGGGCGGTGCTCAGATCGGCATCAACGACGTCGCCGCCGGACGCGTCACCATCGGCGACGTCTCACGCGACCCGCTCTCCACCGACCCCTCAGGCCTGGTCTTCTATCCGATCGCCCGCTACGGGATATGCATGGTTACGAACAAGGCCAACCCGGTCACAAACCTCACGACCGCGCAGGCGATCGCGATCTTCACAGGTAAGACCCGTACCTGGGCGGGCATCCCCGGCGCCGCGCAGACCGGCACGATCGACCTGATCAGCCGCACCTCGGTCGCGGGTGTGCTGACGAACTTCCAGACCGTCCTTTTGGAAGGCAAGAAAGTATCGACGCTGGCCGCCGAAGAGCCTTCCGAGGGTCTGCTGCGCCAGCAGGTGGAAAACGACCCGGCCTCGATCGGGTTCGTCTCCAACTACCAGTCCGACAAAGGCACCGTCAACGCCGTCAGCCTGAACGGCACGGCATGTAACAAGACGACGGTTACCAACGGAAGCTACTCGGGTACGGCCCGCTTCTACGAGGTGACCAAAGGCAAGGCGACAGGTGCCGCCTCGGCGTTCATCGGCTGGATCGAGAAAGCCGCCGCTGCCAAGAAAATCATCGCTACGCAGTGGGTTCCGATCACCTGATCGCAGCATGCTGGAACGTTTGAGAGCCCCATGGTCCGACCGCCGCGCCGAGCTTTCGCTCGGCGCGGTGGCTTTGCTGATCGGTCTCGCCGTGGTCGCGATGATCGTGTTCGTCGGCATCCAGGCGTGGCCGACCTTCGAGCACAACGGACTGTCGTGGTTGGGCTCGGGGGGGCAGCTCTCCGAACAGCTCACGACGATGCAGGCGACTACGCAGCACCCACCGCCCGCGGCATTTCACCTGCGGGCCTGGCCGTTCGTCTACGGGACACTGCTGGTGACCGGAGTGGCGGTGGTCCTCGGGATCGTCGTCGCGATCCTCTCCTCGATCTTTATCGTCGAGCTCGCCCCCGCCAGGCTGCGCCGGATCGTGATTCCCGTGATCCGGCTGCTGGCTTCGGTGCCCTCCGTCGTCTATGGGCTGATCGGGATTCTCGTGCTCGTGCCGTTCGTGGGCAACCACGTGATCAGCCCCGCGGAAAAGACCTCCCTGCAGAACAGCGTCCAGCTGACCGGTCAGGGGCTCGGCGTCGCGATCGTGATCCTGACGGTGATGATCACGCCGATCATGATCGCCCTGATCTGCGAGGCGCTGGTCTCGGTGCCGAACTCTTGGCGGGAGGGCGCGATCGCGCTCGGCGTCAACCCGGTGCGGGCGATCCTCGCGGTGACCTTGCGGGCGGCCCGCCCTGCGATCGTGGCGGCGGCGGTGCTCGCCACCGCCCGCGCCCTGGGCGAGGCGATCATGATCTCGATGGTCTCGGGCGCGAGCGACTTCACGCCACGGCCGAGTGACGGCGTCACGTTCCTGTTCGAGCCCCTGCGGACCCTGGCCTCGGCGATCGTCGACTTCCACGAGGGGATCGGCGCGCCGGCACTGAAATCGACGCTCTACGCATTCGCGTTGCTGCTGCTGTTCTCGGCCTTCGTGCTGTCGATCGCCGGCTATTTCATCAAGCTGCCGCTGCGCAAGTACCAGGTACGTGGATGAGCGTCGCGCCCGGATATGGAACCCGCCCGATGCGCCAGGGCCCCGGGCGGCGCTCCTCGCCGCTGAGCTGGCGATGGAGCGATCGGCTGGCGCTCGCCTTCGCGTGGATCGCCGGCCTGGGCCTGTGTCTGATCGCGGCCGCAATCGTGATCTACATGGGCTACCGGGGCATCCAGTACCTGCGCCCCAGCCTGATCACCAGCCGCCCTCAGGCCAGCACCTCCCAAGCGGGCTCCGGAGGCTTCCTCGATCCGCTGATCGGGACTGCCCTCTTGACCCTGATCGGCGTGGCGCTGGCGGCGCCGCTCGCGGTCTGCACGGCGCTGTGGGTCGCCGAGTACGGACGCCCAACATGGCTCGCCCGGATCGTCGAGTCGACCGTCGAGATCGTCGCCGGGACACCCGACATCGTGATCGCTCTGTTCGGCCTGGCGATCTTCCAGCTCAGTGTCGCGGCGCCGTTCTCGTTCCGGGCCGAAGGCGGCGGCGTGTTCGGACGGTCGTTCATCGCCGCTGGAGCGATGATGTCGCTGATCGCGATGCCGCCGCTGTTCACCGCCACTCGCGACGGCCTGCAGGCGATCCCGATGCACATGCGCGAGGCGGCATACGCGCTGGGCAAGACGCGGATCGCGACGATCCGCCGCGTGCTGCTGCCGAGCGTCCGCTCGAACATCGCCACCGGCGTCACCTTGGGCGTCTCGCGGATCATCGGCGACACGGCGATCGTCGTGCTGCTGCTCGGGGAAACGCTGCGGATCGAAACCCAGGGACCGGTTCCGGTCGTCAACCTGTTTCGGGGCACCGGATCGACCCTGACGAGCTTCATCTACGACAACTCGCCGGCTGGGGAATCGGCGGCGCCGCAGAAGGCATACGCCGCCGCCTTCGTGCTGCTGGTGCTCGTCTTCGCCCTCAATCTTCTCGTCGATCGGATCGGTCGTTCGCAGGCCGACTCGAGTGGTCTGACGGTCGCCGGCGCGGTTGTCTGAAAACGCTGTGCCGCTTCCGCTTTACAAGCCCACACTCAGCCGCTAACGTCCATAGCTCAGTAAGCCGATGAACATGATTATGCCGATGAGCATGATGCTCGAAAAGCACATGGAGAGTCTGAGCGATGAGTCCTGAGGAAATGCTGCTCGACCCGCTGCACGTGATGGACCCACGAGACGAGAACCCAGATCTTCGGCAGCGGATCGCCTCAGCCGCGACGCCGCAGCCCGACTCGGGCTCGCGCCTGGCGGGAGCCGTTCCGCCGGTCAAGACGATCGTGCTCGACCGCTCGCCGGTGCCTGCCCCGCCGCCGGCCGAGCGCGCGTCGGTGCGCACCGAGCTGTCCGCCGCCGGGCCCGAACGCCTGCGGCTGGAGGACGTTTGCATCAACTACGGCGCCAAGCAAGCCGTCAAGTCCGTCTCCCTGTCGATCCACCAAGGTGAGGTGCTGGCCCTGATCGGTCCCTCGGGCTGTGGCAAGACGACTCTGCTGCGGACGCTCAACCGGCTCACGGAGCTGACCCCGAGCGCCTCTCGCGGCGGCCAGATCCTGCTCGACGGCGAGGACATCCACGAGCTGCCCGACACCAAGCTTCGCTCGCGGGTGGCGATGGTCTTCCAGCAGCCCAACCCGTTTCCGATGTCGATCTTCGACAACGTCGCCTTCGCGCTGCGCGAACAGTCGCGCAAGCGCCCCCACCGCAAGGAGCTGGAGCCGCTGGTGGCCGACGCCCTGCGCCGCGCCGGCCTCTACGACGAGGTGCGCGACAACCTCGACGCTCCGGCGCTGCGCCTGTCGGGCGGCCAGCAGCAGCGACTGTGCATCGCCCGCGCGATCGCGCCCAGGCCAGAGGTGCTGCTGATGGACGAGCCCTGCAGCGCCTTGGACCCGATCTCGACCAACACGATCGAGAAGCTGATCGGCGAGCTGCGCCGCGACCTGGCCGTCGTGGTCGTCACGCACAACCTCGCCCAGGCGCACCGCATCGCCGACAAGGTCGCCTTCATGTACCTCGGCGACCTGATCGAGTACGGCAGCACCGCGCAGGTATTCGACGAACCGCGAGCCAGCCGCACCCGTGACTACGTGGGCGGCGTGTTCGGCTAGAGGCCGAAGGTCCAGATGAGCCTCGTCCCAGTCCCGTCAGAGCAGTCCGACTCGACCTGCGCCAACTGCGGCGCCCAGTTGGTCGCCGACCAGCGCTACTGCCTGTCCTGCGGTCAGCCCGTGACGCCCGTGCGCCTCGCCTTCCTCGACGCCCTCACTCCGGCCCCACCGGCGACGGCGGGAGCCGTTCCCACCGCTTGGGCGTCTCCGGGCACGATCGAGGTCTCCCCGGCCGGCTACATCCCCGTGCAGAGCCAGCAGGGCGCCTCGGCGTGGCTGCGGCGAAACTCCGGTCTGATGGGCCTGCTGACCGTGCTGGTCCTCTGCCTGCTGGCCGGCTTGCTGGTAGGCCACTGGGTCAGTCAGAGCAAGGCGCCCGCCAACCAGACAATCAAGATCGAAGGGCTGGCGGGCCTCGGGGCCGTCGGCGGCAGCGCCACCACGACGCCCGCGACGACGACCTCGACTCCCACGGCCGCCTCGAAATCCAGCGCCAGCAAGGAAGCCGCCGAAGGCGAACACGAAACGAAGGCCGAAAAAGCGCCGCCGAAGGCACCGAAAAAGGTCGCCCCCGCGAAATTGAAAAAACTCACCGAGAGCACCGGCAAGAAGCACCAGGAAGAAATCAACGCGCTGGGCGCCGAACCGATCGAAACGGGCTGATGTCCCCGCCAAGCGGCAGCCAGACGCCCCCGGGCGCTCCCAGCGGGATGCTGCTCCCCGTCGGCGGTCTCGGTGCCGAGGACGGTCCGGGTGGGTCGATGCGCGAGCTGCGCGCTCGCCATCGCCAGCTCGCCCAGCGGGTCGCCGAGCTGACCTGGGATCTCGGCGGACTCGCCTACGAGATGGCGATCCGCGACCACTACCGCCTCGACGTGATCGCCCGCAAAGCCGCCGAGCTGCAGCAGGCCGACGCCGAGCTGGACGAGGTGCAGCGTCTGCTGGCCGGCGCCGAGGCGGGCATTCACGGGCAGTGCCGCTCCTGCGGTGCCGTCCACAGCCGTGGCGCCGCCTTCTGCTGGCATTGCGGCGCCTCGCTGCTCGAGGAGGCTCGCCCGGCTGCTCTTGACGGTGCGCCCTCCTACTGAGTACGCGGACCGTCCGTAGCTTCGTCCAGACCGCTCATCCGCGTCTCGGCGCCGGGCTAGAGTGGCTCGGATGAGAGGACTTGGAGGCAGGCGAGGGATGCCCAGCGTCGCTTGCGCGATCGCGCTCGCATGCGCGGCTGCCGCGCCCGCCGAGGCACGGCTCACAGGGACCGTCCATCGCCCTCGCCATTCCCGCCAAGCAATGCGTGCCGCGGCCGAAGGCGGATGTCCGATCTTCCCCGCCGACAACGCGATCAACGAGGAAGTCGCAACGCTGCCGGAGAGCCCCAACTCCCGCCAGTACGTCGAAAGCATTGGCCTGAGTGCCTACCTGCACCCCGACTTCGGCAACAACCCGTCCTACGGAATCCCCTACGAGGTCGTCGGCGCGGGCCAGCCGAAGGTGTCGGTCAAGTTCACGAAATACCGCTCCGAATCGGACCCGGGCCCATATCCGATCCCCACCGACGCGGCGATCGAGGGCGGCGGCAAGAAGGGCAAGGGCGACAAGCACGTGCTGGTCGTCCAAGAAGGCAGCTGCATCGACTACGAGCTCTACAAAGCCGCCCGGGCGAAGACCGGCGAAAGCTGGAAAGCGGCCGCGGGGGCGACGTTCGACCTCCGCAGCGATGCGCTGCGACCCGAAGGCTGGACTTCCGCGGATGCGGCCGGACTGCCGATCTTCCCGCTGCTGGCCCGCTATCAGGACGTCGCGAGCGGGACGATCGATCACGCCCTGCGGGTGACGGTGCCAGAGAGCCAGAAGGGCTACATACACCCGGCGACCCACTTCGCCTCATCGAGCACGAACCCGGTGCTGCCGCCGATGGGCCTGCGACTGCGCCTGCAGGCGAGCTTTCCGCTTCAGGGCTACACCGGTCAGGCGCTCGTGATCCTCGAGGCGCTCAAGCGCTATGGGCTGATCGTCGCCGACAACGGCTCGCCCTGGTACATCACAGGGGCGCCATCGCCCGGCTGGAACGAAGCCAGTCTGGCCGAGCTGAAGCAGGTTCCCGGCTCGGCCTTCGAAGCGGTCGAAACCGGCCCGATCATCCACTGACGGTCGGGACGCGTGAGCGCTCTCGGGAGGATCTCCGAGCGTATGAGCGCTCCAGCCGGACTCGTACGCCTGCGAATCAGGCCATGCGGACGCCGACCCGTACGGCGGGCGCCGCGACGATCAGGCGATCAGGCCTGGTGCGTCGGCGTCGGCTCGGCGGGAGCCTGGGTTGCCTGCTGGGCCGGAGGAGGCTGAGGCTGGGTGCTCTGGGTCAGCGCGGGCGTTTTGGACTCGCCGCTGACGGAGTCCTTGAACTCCCTCATACCGGAGCCGAGCGACCGGCCGATCTCTGGCAGGCGCTTGGCGCCGAAGACCAGCAACAGGATCACGACCAGAAAGGCGATGTGAAGTGGGTTGTCTAGTCCCATGACATCCAGTCTAGGTCATTCAGGGGGTGGGTGAGGACCCTGATGGTCGATCTTGCGAGCGAGGCTCTCCGGCGGGCTCCTTGGGTTCGCTCAAAGCCCGGCGGATCAGCTGCGCGGCGACGATCACCATCAGGGCGGCGAAGGCGTCGCGCAGGACGGGGCCGCTGAGCTGATTGGCCAAGGCGACGCCGGCGGCGGCGCCGGCCAGCGACAGGAGCCCCAGCACCACAGCGTCTTCGCGGCGGACGTTGCCGTAGCCGTCGTGGCGGAGCGTCCCGGCGATCGCCACGGGCACGATCGCCAGCAGCGAGGTCGCCTCGGCATGATGTTGGTCGAGGCCGAGGAAGAAGACCAGGCCGGGAACGAACAGGACACCGCCGCCGACGCCGAGCACCCCGGCGATCACGCCCCCCGCCAGCCCGATGGCGATCGCGCCGATCACCTCACGACCAGCTCGACGGCGCTGGCGATCAGGACGGCCGAGAACGACAGGGCGATGGTGCGAGCGGGCAGCCTCTGGGCAAGCCACGCCCCGCCCAGTACGCCCGCCACGGCGGGCACGCCGACCAGCGCCGCGTCGAGCAGGTGCACGTTCCCGTAGATCCCCTGGACTCCCGCTGCGTAGGCGGCGATGAAGACGATCGCCGCCAGCGAGGTGGCGGTCGCCATCCGCTCTTCATAGCCCAGCCAGAGCATCAGCAGGGGGACGATGACGCTGCCGCCACCGACCCCGAACAGCCCGCTGAACAGGCCGGCGAGGGTGCCGATCGCCGCCAGCTTCAGGGTGCGAGGGACGCGGCTGTCAGTGGCCACTGGCATGAGCGGAGGGACCGGCCACCATGCGCGGCATACTAGAGGCGTGTCGCCCGCCGCAACGCTCGTGGAGGCGCTCGGGCCGATCCGCTCCGAGCCCGGCCGCTCGGCCATCCTGTTGGACATCGACGGCACGCTGGCGCCGATCGTCAGGCACGCTGACGACGCCCACGTGCCTGAGGCGACCAGGTCGGTGCTGATCGAGGTCTCTCGCCGCTATGCCCTCGTCGGCTGTGTCAGCGGCCGCCGCGCCGCGACGGCACGGGCGATCGTCGCGATCGGGACGATCGCCTACGTCGGCAACCACGGCGGCGAACTGCTGCGCCCCGGCACCACCAGCGCCGAGGTCGACCCGGAGCTCGAGGCATGGACCTCACGGGTGCGGGACTTCGCCAAACGGGTCTATACCGCCGAGCATCAGCTGATCCGGGTCCGCAGCGAGGACAAGGAGTCGATCGCGGCCTTCCACTGGCGCGGCGCCCCCGACGAGCAGGCGGCCGAGCAGGCCGTTCGCGGGATCGCCGCCGAGGCCGAGCGCGACGGGCTGGCGGTGCACTGGGGGCGCAAGGTCCTCGAGGTGCGCCCACCGGTCGAGTTCGACAAGGGGTTGGGGATCGCCGCCCTGCTCAGCGGCGCCGGGCTGTCCGCGGCCATCTACGTCGGTGATGACACGACCGACCTGGATGCCTTCCGCGGCATGCGCGAGCTCAGCGCCTCGGGTGAGCTGGAGCTCGCTCTGTGTGTGGCGGTCGCTTCTGAGGAAGCTCCTCCCGAGCTCGCCCAGGAGGCTGACCTGACGGTCGATGGGCCACCGGGCGTGCGGGGGCTGCTGGAGGCGCTGCTCTAGCGCCGTGAGGTTCGTCGACTTCCTTCGTACGACCGTGCTGCTGAGCGCCGGTGCCGCCACGGCGCTCGGCGTCGTCACGGTCCTGGCCGGGGCCTCACACTCCGACCATGTGCTCGTCGGGGTCGCCGTCGGCTGGTGGTTGATCGCCAGCTTCGCCGGCCTGAGGCTCGGCCGCCGTGCCGAGACGAGCCCGCCGATCGCCCGTCTGCTCTCCACGGCCCAGGCGAGCAGCTCGCTACCCGAGCAGCATCCCAGCGCGATCCTGATCAACCGCCTGTGGCCGTTGCTCGTCTTCACGCTGTTGGCGGGAGGTCTGTCCTTCCTGGCTCCGCAGATCCCGGGCATCGCGGCGGGTTTCGCGATCATCTGGGCGCTGGCATGGCGCCATCAGGATGCGGCGGTGGTGGCGATCGAGGAGCGCGACGGCGCGACCTTCTACGTCCGCAAGACCTCTCCGCTGAAGCCGATGGCGCTGATGCGCACTCCCGGCTTCAAGTCGAGTCGGGTCGAACGAGTCAACGGCGCCGTCACCTGAGATGAGCGCCCCCCGGCCGGGCGTGGCGCTCGACGTGCTGGTCGTCTCGCTGGCGTCCACCACGGGCCTGCGCATCGCCGACGAGCAGCTCGCCGAGTCGCTGGGTAGGGCCGGGGCGAGCGTCGTGGTCGTCGTGGCGGAGCGCCCCCCTGAGCTGCGGACGCTGATGCTGACCGACCTGGCCTGGGCGCGGGCGGCGCGGACAGCGGCACGCCGTGGCATCGCCGAGCACCGGCCCCGGGCGGTGATCTACTCGACGACGACCGCTGCCCTGCTCTGGCCTCGTCCGGGGGCGATCCGCTTCGACGCGCCCGCCGCCGGCAACCGTCCCGGCCGCCACGGGCTCTGGCAGCGTCCGCTGGAGCGTCGCCGGCTGGAGCGCTCGCCGCTGCTGCTGCCGCTGAGCGCGGGCGGGCTCGCGGAGGCCGGGCTCGGGCCCGAGGCACAGGCGAGGGCACTCGTCACGCCGCTGCCCGTCGAGCCGTCGGGGCCCCCGGAGGCCGTCCGCGACATCGCGGCGATCACCTACGCGGGCAATCCACACAAGAAGGGCCTCGACAGGGTGGTGGCCGCCTGGCGAAGGGCGCGGCCGGCGGCGGAGGAGGGCGCCGAGCTGCTCGTGGCCGGAGCAACGCGAGACGAGTTGGCGGGCGCTGGGATCGACCTTACGGGCGAGCCGGGCGTCCGTGACGTGGGGCGCCTGCCGGAAGTCGAGTACCGGGCGCTGCTGCGCCGCGCGCGTGTGTTCGTCTGCGCTCCTCGGCGGGAGGACTACGGCCAGGCCCAGTTGGAGGCACTCAGCGACGGCGCTCTGCTGGTGACGACTCCGGCGCCAGGTCCCTATGCGGCGCTACCGATCGCAAAGCGCTTGGACGCGGGGCTGGTCGACGAGGATCTTGCCGCCGCGCTGATGCGAGCGATCGAGCATTCAGACCGGGCCGGATATGCGAGCAGGGCGCTGGCCGCGCTCGAGCCGCTGCGCCAGGCCGCGCTCGACGGGCTGATCGCCTCCGAGCTGCTGCCGCGGCTGCTGTCAGGCGCGCTTTAGTTCCGCCCAGGGTCGCGTGTTGGCGACCTGCCCGGCGGTGATCCACGCGCGGCGGGCGGTGGCGATGCCCCATTGCATGTTGGCGAGGGTCGAGACGCGGTGGGCGTCTGAGTTGATGACGATCCTCACGCCGGCCTGGACGGCGGCGCGGGCGTAGACGTCGGAGAGGTCACGGCGGTCGGGGTTGGCGTTGATCTCGAGCATCGTGCCGGTCCGGGCGGCCGCGGCGAAGACGGCCTCGAAGTCGAGGGCATAGGGCTCGCGCTGCTCGATCTTGCGGCCGGTGGGGTGGCCGATGGCGCGGACGAGGGGGTGTTCGATGGCGGTGATCATTCGCTCGGTCATCGTCTGCTCGTCCATGCCGAAGGACGTGTGGATGCTGGCGATGACCCAGTCCAGGCGCTCGAGCAGCTCGTCCTCGTAGTCGAGCGAGCCGTCGGGGAGGATGTTGACCTCGCTGCCCGCCAGCAGCTCGATGGGCGGGTCGGTCTTGCTCAGCCGCTCGTAGGCCTCTCCGATCAGCTCGATCTGGCGTTCGAGCTGATCGGGCGAGACGGCGTTGCCGAAACCATGGCTGGCGGAGTGATCGGTGATGGCCAGGTACTCATAGCCGCGCTCACGGGCGGCGATGCCCATCTCCTCGATCGTGAAATGGCCGTCTGAGGCGATCGTGTGGCTGTGCAGATCGCCGCGGATGTCGCCCAGCTCGATCAGCTTCGGCAGCTCGCCGGGGCCGTTCGTGGCCGCCTCCAGCTCGCCGCGGTTCTCACGCAGCTCGGGCTCGATGTAGGCGAGACCGAGGCGCTCGTAGACCTGCCTCTCCTCGGCGAATGGCGTGGTCTTCCCGCTGGCGTCGTCGAGGATGCCGTACTCGGAGACGTGCAGCCCGCGTCTGACGGCGGCCTCACGTAGGGCGGCGTTGTGGGGACCGGAGCCGGTGAAGTGCTGCAGCAGGCTACCGAGCTGGCCGGGAGTCCCGATCCGCAGATCGACCCCAAGGCCCGAGTGCGTGCGGGCGCGCGCGCCGGCGGTCCCGGAGGAGCCGACCCGCTCGATCTCCTCGAGGGTGGCGAGGCGGTCGAGCAAGGCCTGCGGGTCGGACGTGACGGCGACGATGTCGATGTCCTTGACGCTGTCAGCTCGGCGCCGGATCGATCCGGCGAGGATCGCCTGCGTGTCGGGCCCGGCGTCCTTCATGAGCCCGTCGATGAGCGCCTGGCCGACCTCGATTGCGCGCGTCAGCAGGGTCCGGCCGGAGCGCCCGTCGTCCTCCTCTTTGCCGGCCTGCTCCAGGGCGGCGAGCATGCTCGCCTCGAACTTCGGCCCGAGCCCCTTGACGGAGCGCAGCCGCTGGCCCTCGGCGGCCTCGCGGAGCGCCTCGGCGGAGTCGATGCCGAGCTCGTCGTTCAGCAGCCGGGCCCGCTTGGGCCCGAGGCCGGGCAGGCGGGTGAGGGCCAGGAGGCCGGGAGGGAACTTCGCCCGCAGCCGCTCGGCGGCAGGGATCGTCCCGGTCTGGGCGAGGGCCTGGATCTTCTCCTGGAGGGTCGCGCCGATCCCGGCGAGCTCGGTCGCCCGCCCCTGCTCCGCTAGGGCGGCGACGGACACGGAGGCCTCGCGAACGGCCTTGGCGGCGGAGCGGTAGGCGACTACACGGTGGACGATGGCGCCGTCGAGCTCGTAGAGGTCGCCCAGTTCCTGGAGGGCGTCGGCGATCTCGGCGTTGGTGGGCCGGCTGGTGGCCATGGCAGCAGCCTAGGGGCAGCGGCTGGGAAGAGGGTGTCTCGGCGGGCGCGAGGATCGCCCTCACGCTCTAGGGTTCACCGGCCATGCCCGGAGAGCCCTGGCTGATACTCCCGACATACAACGAGGCCGAAAACGTCGAGGCGATCCTGACGGCGGCCGGCGAGGTGCTGGCCGCGACCAGCCCCGACGGTTTCCGGATCCTCGTCGTCGACGACGGCTCGCCCGACGGGACGGGCCGGCTGGCCGACGCGATGGCCGAGCGCCACGAATGGGTCCAGGTGCTGCACCGGACCGAGAAGGAGGGCATCGGGCCTGCGTACCTGGCCGGATTCGACCACGCCCTGAAGGCGGGAGCGCGCTACGTGATGGAGATGGACTCCGACTTCTCCCACGACCCCGCTGATTTGGCGCGGCTGCTGGAGGCCGCCAGGGGCGGCGCGGACCTGGCGCTGGGCTCGCGCTACGTGCCGGGCGGCGGCGTGGCCGACTGGGGGCCCGTGCGGAGGTTCATCAGCGAGGGCGGATCGACCTACGCGCGGATCGTCCTGGGGCTCGACGTAAAGGATCTGACGGGAGGGTTCAAGTGCTTCCGCCGCGAGGTGCTGGAGGCGATCCGTTTCGACCAGGTCCGCTCGCGCGGCTATGCCTTCCAGGTCGAGCTGACCTACCGAGCGGTCCAGGCGGGCTTCAAGGTCAAGGAGGTGCCGATCACCTTCCGTGACCGCGACTTGGGGACGAGCAAGATGTCCTGGAAGATCGTCGCCGAGGCGATGTGGCTGGTCCCCTTGCTGCGCTTCGGCTAGACGGCGCCCTGGCGCTACAGAGCAGCGCTCGGGCGGCCGATACATAACGGATGGATGCCTCGGCATACGCGTTCGCCCACGGGGTCCGGCACACGCGGACGACGCTGAGCGAATGGCAGCGCACGCCCGGGAGGGTGGTAGGACGCTGGATCGCGGGATCGGCGCTGGCAGCGGCCGGGCTGCTGCTGGCGGTGTGGGTGATCGCGACGCTCGACACCGGCTACTCGCACGTGCTGGATCTGCAGCCGCCGTTCGCGGTGGGGCACCTCAGCGACGTGCTGCACGTGCTGCGCAGCAACCTCCTCGTGCTTGCTCTACATGCGATGGCCTGCGTGGCGGGGTTCATCGCCGGCAGCTCGCTGCCGCTGCAGGCCGAGCATCACAGTGGCGTCTCGCGCTGGATACACGAACATGGCGGCAGGATCGCAATCGCCTTCGTAGTCGGCGCTACGACGTTCTCACTCAGCGCCCAGGCCTACCTGATCGGACACACCCTGGCGGGCCTGTCCCACTTCCTCGGCGTCTCTCCGGGCCTGCTGCTGCTGGGGGTCCTGCCCCATGCCATCCCCGAGCTGATCGCCCTGTTCCTGCCGCTGGCCGCCTGGATCATCGCCAGCCGCCACGGTGAGTGGGAGCAGCTGCTGGCGGCGACGCTCGTGACGGTGGCGATCAGCCTGCCGGTGCTGGTGGCGGCGGCGTTCGTCGAGGTCTACGTCTCACCCCACCTGTTCACGACCCTGACTCACATCCACCCGCCGATCATCAGGGAAGCCGGCGGGTGGCTGGTGATCGACCGCTGAGCGGGACCTTCGCCACGCGTTCGTCGAGGCAGGCGTGGATGCTTAGATTGTCGGCATGGCCTACGACGAGGATCTCGCCAACCGCATCAGGGACGTCATCGGCCTCGCCCCCGACCTGACCGAAAAGAAGTTGTTCGGCGGGCTCGCGTTCCTGATCGGCGGGCACATGTCGGTGAGCGTCAGTGGCCGCGGCGGCCTGCTGCTGCGCTGCGCGCCAGAGGAAACGGATGCGTTGCGCGCAAAGCCCCATGCGGGGTCGTTCGAGATGCGGGGCAAGGAGATGAAAGGCTGGCTGCGGGTCGAGCCGGAGGGCGTCGAGACGAAGCGCCAGCTGGAGCGCTGGGTCGAACGGGGCGTCGACTTCGCGCGTTCGCTGCCGCCGAAGTAGCCCTGCCGCTGGGCCCGGAGGCCCCGGCAAGCTTGCCGGGGCCGAACGAGGAAGTGCCTAGGCAGCCGTGAGGGCCGGCTCGAGTTCCTGCTCGAGCTTCTTCTTGGGGTAGGCGCCGATCACGGTCTTGACGGGCTGGCCGCCCTTGAAGAGGATCATCGTCGGGATCGAGAGCACCTGGAAGCGAGCGGCGGTCTGGGGGTTCTCCTCGATGTCGAGCTTGACGATCTTCAGGTCCTCGCGCTCTGACTGGATCTCCTCGAGGACCGGTGCCACGACTCGGCAGGGACCGCACCAGGGGGCCCAGAAGTCGACGAGAACGGGCTTCTCGGCGTCAAGCACCTCGGCGTCGAAGTTGTTGTCGGTGATCTGCGGAAGGGTGCCTGCCATCTCGGTCTCCTCGTTTGGGGTACCACTCACTATACAAAATGAAGCGAGTGTGCTCAAGGCCTGGACGCCTGCGGCGCGCGCTCTCTTCGCTCACGCGCTCTGTTCGACTCATTCGGATGCCTAAGTGTATGCTTAGGCGGACTCTCCGGCCGCGTGTGACGAAGGGACATCTGACTAGTGCCTGAGCGGGAGTCGTCCGACGTCGCCGGAGAGACGCATGTGAGCGACGGCATCGCCGGTGGACGCGTTCGTCGCACCGTCCCGCTCGTGACTCTGACCGCGCGCATCGCGGCCGAGGCGGCGACCGCATGGGTGCGTGGAGATGTCACTCCCTCGGGGCGCGGCGAGTTCCATGCCCGCACCGCTGAGCGATACGCCGATACGCTCGGACGCTCGAAGGGGGCGCTGATGAAGGCCGGGCAGGTCCTCTCGTTCGTCGCAGCCGATCCGGTGGTGCCCTCCGAGTTCCGCTCCATCTACAGAACCGCGCTCGCGCGTCTGTACAACGACGCACCGCCGATGTCACCGGAGCTGGTGAGGAAGGTGCTCGAACGGGAGCTTGGCCCGCGAGCGCTCAGCGCCTTCGCCGAATTCGACTGGGAGCCGCTCGCCGCCGCCTCGATCGGCCAGGTTCATAGAGCGCAGCTCCACGATGGGCGGATGATCGCCGTCAAGGTCCAGTATCCGGGGGTCGCCGAGGCGATCCGCAGCGACCTGAAGAACGTGGAGCTGCTGGCATCGCTGATCAGCTTGATCTCCGGCTTCTCGCCGCGACGTCTGCGTGCCGACGTGCGGGGGGCTGCCCGCGAGATGACGGCGAGCATCCTCAAGGAGCTCGACTACGGACGCGAGGCCTCCGCTCAAGCGGAGTTTGCACGGTGCTATCGCGGGCACCCGTTCATACATGTTCCCGAAGTGATTCCCAATCTGTGCAGTTCTCGCGTCTTGACCCAAGAGCTCTGCACGGGACGGAGCTGGCTGGATGCATTGACCGCCGAGCAGGGACTTCGCGATTGCTGGGGTGAGGCTCTGTGGCGCTTCCTCTACGGCTCCTACACCCGCTTCGGCCTTCTCAATCTCGACCCCAATCCCGGCAACTTCATGTTCCACGACGACGGGAGCGTGAGCTTTCTGGACTTCGGCAGTTGCAAGCGCTACGAGCGCGAGCAGACCCAACTGGGCCACGCGATCGTCAAGGCCTGCATCGGCGGCGAGATTCATACGACCTGGCGCCTATGCGTCGAGGCTGGGTATTGGCGAGTGTCGGATCCGGTGAGCCAGCAAGAGGCCTTCGCCTATTGGCGCGAGCCGTTCCGTTACCTGTGGGACGAGCAGCCATTCACCATCACGCCCGAATACGTAGAACGCTGGATCGAGTGTCGTTGCTCTCCGACAGGCCCCTCCGCCAACGTCATCTCCCATCTGACGATGCCCGACGAGGCGGTCGTGTGGCCGCGGCTCGAGGTGGGCCTGGCGTCGATGCTCGGAGACCTCTTGGCGGCCAACCATTGGCGATCGATCTATGCCGAGTACAGCGAAGGCGCCGATCCCCTCACCTCGATGGGAAAGCGCGATCGTGCCCACTTCGAAGGTCGGTGAGTCAGCCCACCCGCGACAGCGAGATCTGAAGCTTGAGGCCGTCGACCTTCGCGGTCTCGGCGTAGTCGAGTGACGCGTCCTCGCCGGCACCGATGGTGAGCTCGCGTGTAAGCGTTTCGCCCACCAGGTACTCGCGCCCGGACTCGGCGGCGGCGAGCAGCAGGGCGTCTCCGCCGAGCGCCAGCACGATGCGGTCCTCGACGGCGAGACCGGCGTTCTTGCGGGCGTTCTGGACGGCGTGGACGATCTCGCGGGCGCGTCCGACCTCGCGTAGGTGATCGTCGATCTCGAGGTCGAGGGCGACCGCATGCGCGCCCTCGCGCTCGACGCTGTAGCCCTCAGGCGCGCGCATCGTCATCAGCAGGTCCTCGCCGGTCAGCGAGTGCTCGCGTCCGCCGACGGAGATGCCGAGCAAGCCGCCGTCGCGCAGCGTCTGTGCGACGTGCGCCGGGTCGAGCGCCGCGATCGCCTCGGCTGCCAGCGGCATCTCCTTACCGAACTTCGGCCCGAGCGTCCGGTAGTTGGCTTTGATCTCGTACGAGCCCAGCTCCTCAGCGGCCGCCACGAAACGCACCTGCTCGACGTTCAGCTCCTCGCGAACGACGTCCACGAGTCGCTCGATCGCCTGGCGCTCGAGGGTGTCGGCAACTACGGCGGCCTCGCGCAGGGGCTGGCGAATCTTGATCTTGGCCTTGCCGCGCGCGCCAAGCCCGAGGCGGACGGTCTCCCGCGCCAGCGCCATCGCCTGCTCCAGCTCCGCGTCGCGCTCGCCGATCTCCTCCGGCGTGGGGAAGTCGCAGAGGTGCACGCTTCCCATTTCGCCGTCGAGGTTGTCGTAGATCTCATCGGCCACGAACGGACAGAACGGGGCCAGCATCTTCACCACCGCCAGCAGGCAGGTACGCAGCGTCTCGAACGCGACCGTCTCGCCGTCCCAGAAGCGCCGGCGCGAGCGCCGCACGTACCAGTTGGAGAGATCGTCAAGCAGCTCCGCGATCGCGCGTCCCGCCGTCGTCGCGTCGTAAGCGTCGAGGCGCTCGGTCACCAGCGCGACGGTGTTCGCCGTGCGCGACAGGGCCCAACGGTCGAGGTCCTCGAGCTCGCCCTTCTCGCTCTCAGTATCGCCCAGCTGATCGGTGGCGGCGCGGGCGTATAGGGCGTAGAAGTAGTAGGTCGACCACAGCTGCTTGAGGAACAGCCTCACGCCCTCGCCGATCGTCTCCGCCGAGAAGCGGTAGCCGTCCCAGGGGGCCTTGGAAGTGAAGAAGTACCACCGGAAGGCGTCGGCGCCGTAGGTCTCCAGCACCTCCCACGGCTCGACTGTGTTGCCTTTGGACTTCGACATCTTCTGCCCGTCCTCGTCGAGGATCAGGCCGAGGCAGACGACGTTCTTGTAGGGAGCGCCACGGCCGAGCAAGGTGGAGACGGCGAGCAGCGAGTAGAACCAACCGCGGGTCTGGTCCTGGGCCTCGCAAATGAAGTCGGCCGGGAAGGCACCGTCGAGCACGTCCTCGCCGGCGAGGGGGAAGTGGTGCTGGGCGAACGGCATCGCGCCGGAGTCGAACCACACGTCGATCACCTCCGGCACGCGCTCCATCGGCTCACCACATTGCTCACATGCGAATGAGACGTCGTCGACGTACGGGCGGTGGTGATCGTCGAGCGTCTCACCGGAGCGCTCTGCCAGCTCGCCGAACGAGCCGACGACATGGACGTGCCCCGAGCTGCAGCGCCATACCGGTAGTGGCGTGCCCCAGTAGCGCTCGCGCGACAGCGCCCAGTCGACGTTGTTCTCGAGCCAGTCGCCGAAGCGTCCGTGCTTGACATGGGGCGGGTGCCAGTCGACTGTCTCGTTCGCCGCCAGCATCTCCTCGCGCAGACGTGAGGTGGCGATGTACCAGGAGGGTTTGGCGTAGTAGATCAGCGGGTTGCCCGAGCGCCAGCAGTGCGGGTAGGAGTGCTCGTAGTCCTCGACCCGCAGCAGCAGACCGCGCTCGCGGAGGTCCTCGACGAGCTCCTCGGCTAGTACCGCGTCCTTGACTTCACGGCCCTCGTAGGACTTGCCGGCGTGGTTGCGCACGCGCTGGTCGTAGGTGCCGTCGGGCTTGACCGGGTTGAACAGCGTGCCCGGATCGTCGGCCTTGAAGATCCCGGCGGCGGCCGTCACGCGGTAGTCGTCTTCGCCGAACGCCGGCGCGAGGTGGACGATGCCGGTGCCGTCGTCGGTCGTGACGAAGTCGTCGAGCAGGACGGGATAGCCGCCGGCCTCGCCCATGTTGAAGATCGGGCCCTCATAAGTAGGAAAGCGTTTGGCCAGCTCCGTCCCGGAGTAGCGCTCGAGCACCTTCGCGCCCTCGCCGAGCACGCCCTCAACGCGGTCGAGCGCGAGCACGTAGCGCTCGCCGTCGAGGGCGACCGTCGCGTACGTGGCCGTCGGTGAGACGGCGACGGCGAGGTTCCCGGGCAGCGTCCACGGCGTAGTCGTCCAGACCAGCAGCTTCTCCTCGTGACCGACGACCGGGAGCTTCAGGTACACGGTGCGGTCGACCACGTCGCGATAGCCCTGTGCGACCTCGTGTGAGGAGAGCGTCGTCTCGCAGCGCGGGCAGTAGGGGACGACCTTGTGGCCCTCGTAGAGGAGTCCGCGGCGGTCGATCTCGGACAGCGCCCACCAGACCGACTCGATGTAGGTCTCATCCAGCGTCCTGTAGGCGCCCTCGAGATCCAGCCAGAAGCCGATCCGCTCGGTCAGCCGGTCCCACTCCTCCAGAAACGTGAAGACCGATTCACGGCAACGCTGGTTGAAGGCGGCGATCCCGTACTCCTCGATCTCGGCCTTCGATTTGATGTCGAGCTGCTGTTCGACGGCGATCTCGACGGGCAGGCCGTGGCAGTCCCAGCCGCCCTTGCGCTCGACCCGGTAGCCACGCATCGTCTGAAAGCGCGGGTAGATGTCCTTGAAGACTCTCGATAGGACGTGGTGGGAACCCGGCGGCCCGTTGGCTGTCGGAGGTCCCTCGTAGAAGACCCACCGGTCGGCCCCCTCGCGGGCTGCCAGGGAGGCGGCGAAGACGTCGCGCTCGCGCCAGCGCTCGAGTACCTCGAGCTCCAGCTCGGGCAGCTCGCGGCGAGGGTCGACCTCGCGGTCGGGGATCAGCTGGTGAGAGTCGCTCACAGGGAGCGCCATTCTAGGTGCAGGGCGGCGGATGGCCCGGCCAGGCTGGGCCTACGATGGTGCGATGCGACTGCGCCTCTATCACCATGGCGATGGCGCCAGGGTGGCCTACCGTGAGGCCGGCGCAGGCCCGCCTTTGGCGCTGCTTCATTCGGGGCTGCTCTCGCACAAGGAGTGGGAGCCGGCCGTCGGACAGTTGGCCGACCGCTTCCGCGTCGTCCTGCCCGACCTGCCCCTTCACGGCGACTCCGAGCATCGCCCCCGCCATCCCTACACGCTCGACTGGTTCGCAGAGGTGATGGCGGGCTTCTGCGCCGACGTGCTCGGCCCGCGCCCGCTGGTTGCGGGCCACGATGCGGGCGCTGAGATCCTGCTGCGGGCGATCGGAAGGGACCTGATCAGCCCCTCCCGGCTGGTGTTGATGCCCAATCGTCTGCACGCCTCGCCGGCTCGCAATGGTATGAGAGCGGCCGTGCAGATGACGGCCCGCGCCGCAGCGGTCCCAGGTCTTGACGTGCTGCTTTCCTACGCGGCTTCCGCGGCCTTCCGTCCCGCGCGCGGGATCTCCCTCAGCGCCCGTGCAAACCCCGAGGCCGAGGATCTCCTCCGTCATGCCTTCGCCGACGTGCCTGGCAACTCGAGTCTTGCGCGGTCGTGGTCGCGGTGTGCACGCGCATGGCCCAGGGGCGCCCAGTTGCAGCTGCTCGATCTATATCCCCGCCTGAGGATGCCCGTGCTGCTGCTGTGGGCCGACCAGGATCGTCTGTACCCGCTGGCGCCGGCGGAAGAGGCCTTGGCGCTGCTCGGCGACGGACAGTTGCGGGTGCTCCCCAGCACTGGCTTCCTGATGGCCTACGACGATCCTGTCGGGCTTGCGCGGGAGCTATCGGCCTTCTGTGGATAGGGTTTCAATAGATCCCGATCAGGAGAGCAGATGCCAAGCGAAAAGCAGTTGTGGGGCGGGGAGACCGCCAAGGCCGTCGAGAACTTCCCGATCTCCGGCGAGACGGTGCCCGTCGAGGTAGTCCGCTGGTTGGCCCGCATCAAGGGCTCGGCCGCGGCCGTCAACGGCGAGTTGGGTCTGTTGCCGAAGGGCAAGGCGAAAAGCATCGAGCGCGCGGCTGCTGAGATCGCCGCCGGCAAGCACGACGCGCAATTTCCGATCGACGTTTTTCAGACAGGGTCAGGCACGTCTACGAACATGAATGCCAATGAGGTGATCGCCAATCTCGCGGGCGGTGGCATCCACGCCAACGACCATGTCAACTACGGGCAGTCCTCCAATGACGTCTTTCCTTCGGCCGTTCACCTGGCGGCTCTCGACGTCGCCCAGAACGAGCTGCTGCCGGCGCTGCGGATGCTCGAGAAATCGTTCGCGCGAAAGTCCAGAAGCTTCCAGAACGTCGTCAAGGCAGGCCGGACGCACCTGATGGACGCGGTCCCCGTGACGCTCGGCCAGGAGTTCGCCGGCTACGCCGCGCAGATGACCTTGGGAATCGAGCGCGTGCAGGCGGCGCTCGTCCACGTCGGGCAGATCCCGCTCGGCGGCACCGCCACCGGCACGGGCCTGAACACCCACCCGAAGTTCGCCGAGAAGGTTCGCGCGAAGCTGAAGAAAGACTCTGGCCTCAAACAGATCGCCGCGCCGCTGGACCCGTTCGAGGCCCAGGCCAACCGTGATGCTCTCGTTGAGCTGTCGGGTGCGCTGAAGGTGATCGCCGTGTCCCTCTCGAAGATCGCAGGCGACCTGGCGCTGATGGGCTCGGGCCCGCGCGCCGGCATCGGCGAGCTGTTCCTGCCGGAGCTTCAGAAGGGCTCGTCGATCATGCCTGGCAAGGTCAACCCGGTGATCCCGGAGGTCGTCCTGCAGGTCTCCGCTCAGGTGATCGGCAACGACACGGCAATCACCGTCGGCGGGCTGCAGGGGCAGTTCGAGCTCAACGTCCGCATCCCCCTGATCGCCCGTAACCTGCTGCAGTCGCTGCGCCTGCTCAGCTCAGCCTCGACGGCCTTCGCCGAGAAGTGCGTCGATGGCATCAAGGTCAACAAGGCCGGCACCGACGCCTCCGCAGGTAACACCCTCGCCGTCGCCACAGCCCTCAACGGAGCGATCGGCTACGACAAGGCGACGGAGATCGTCAAAACGGCCACCGCCTCCGGGCGGCCCCTGCGCGACGTAGCGCTCGAGGCCGGCATCGACGCCAAGCTTTACGACAAGACGATCGACCTGCGCAAGATCGCGGCTGGGAACAAAGCCTGAGTAGGTCCGGTCCTCGATGACGTGCAGCCTCGGGTGGGCTGCACGTCATCTGTCGCTCGTTGATAAGGACTCGGCGAGTTCGGTGTGTGAGCCGAGCCAATCCGCGAAGTAGGCCTCGGTCACGTGTCGAGCCGCGAGCGCTCGAAACGTTCGGTCGATCGCGACTGGCGTCGCTCGCAGCACGTACCCGTCGCGTTCTAGGGCGAGCACCATGAGGATCAGTGCCACGCGCTTGTTCCCGTCCGGCAGCGGGTGGTTGCGAACGATGCGTGAGGCGAGGATCGCGGCTCGTTCGATCGGGTGTTCGTAGAAGTCGTGGCCGCTGAAGGAGGCGAAGGGCGCGGCGAGCGCGGACTCGGCGAGTGGAATCCGCGTCATGCCGACGAGAACAGAAGCATCGATTCCAAGAACCGCCTCGGCGGCAAGCAGGAAGTCCTCTATCGAGAACATCGGCGAGTCGCGGTATGGTGGTATCTAGGTTGCTCTAGTCCATAACTATTGGTATGCTGAATTTCTGGGTGACGCGTGCCTAAACGACCGAAGCGCGGAAAGGAGACCCGATGACCACCATGAGCCTCCGCCTCGAAGACCAACAGGCCCGCGCTCTCAACGCGCTGGCGATGGCGGAGGGGACTTCGGTTTCCGAGGTGATCCGCTCCGCCATCGCGGATCGCATCGAGAAGCGCCGCGGCGACAAGGACTTCCAGCAGAAACTCAAGCAGGCGGTCGAGCGCAACAAGGAGGCGCTCGATCTACTCGCTAAGTAGGCGAGAGCAGCTCGCGCCGGTCGACGGCCCTAACCCGACGGCAGTTCCCTGAACAGCTTCGCCACCGTGCCGGCGGCGGGCTTGGCCACGCCCTGGTAGGTGAACAGCCCCTTCTGGTTCAGTCCTTCGATCAGCTTCAGGTGCTTGATCACGCGGTGGATCGAGCCGCCGCTGAAGGAGGGCGTAAGGGGGTAGTCGCGCAGCACCCAGACGAGCATCGCCGTCAGGTGCGGGTCGGCGGCGTAGACGTGGATGTGGTTCGCCAGCAGGCTCGCCTGGAAGCTGTAGCTGCCGGGGGTCCCCGGCTTGTTGAGCGTGTTTGATTCGGCCCCGAACTCGCTGATCACGAGCACCTTGTCGGGGAACGTCTTGTTCATCGCGGCGAGCCGCGCGCGCATCCTCGTCGCCAGTTCGGCGGGCGTGTCGTGGGGGACTTCGTACCAGCCCGTGTAGTCCGTCTCGGCGACCGCATCGACTTCCGAGTAGAGCGGCCCGGCGTGCGCCGGGGGGTCCCGTCCCCACACGTCCACCGCGACCATCCTCGTGGGGTCGTTGGCGTGCAGCCACCGCGCCGAGTCGCGCACATACTGGATCTCCGCCGCGTCGCGGCCGTTGCGGGCGATCTCATCGACGAGGTTCCAGGCGAAGATCGACGGGTGAAGCGCCGCGGCTGTCTCGGCGGTTCGCACCTGCTGCTCCGCTTCAGTGACCAGGCGCGGCGTAGTCGAGTACCACTGCCCCGCCCCTTCCACCGGGCCGACGCCCTGCCAGACGAGCAATCCGGCGGCGTCGAGGCGTTCCAGCAGCGCCGGATCGAGAGGGTGCTGCGCTCTGACCGTGTTCGCGCCGATCGCCTTGACGTCGGCCACGATCGCGTCCTGGTCCGCCGGTGTCAGCGCGTCGCCGTGACCCGGCACGTCCTCCTGGATCGTCGCCCCATGCAGCCGCAGCCGCTGACCATTGAGGAACAGTTCCTGTCCGTGCCACGTCAGCTGGCGCAGCCCGACCCTTGCGGTGTAGCTGCTCTCGCTGCCCACCGCCAGCTCCAACTGGTAGAGGTTCGGCGCCGCCGGCGACCACAGCGCCGGTTCGGAGACCGTGACTGTGGCCGTCTCCGTCGCCGTGCCCCCGGCCGCGAGGGCCACGGCCGGGAAGCTCAGGGGGATCGTCTGGGTGCCGTGTGCCAGCGATCCTTCCGGCGTGATCGTTCTGGCCGGCCCGTAGTTGTGGACTTTCACCACGACCTTCACGACCGCCTGCCCGTCTGGCGCCAGAGTCGTGACGATCGCTGGAGAGAGCAGTTCGCTGGGACCCACATGACGCACGTCGACCTCGCCGTCGAGGCCTCCCCAGTTGAACCACGTGCGGTGGAAGCCTTCTTCGGACTGCCTGCCCGGAAAGCGCCAATCGACCCTGACGGCGACCGTATGGTTACCCGCCGCTAGCTTGGCCTGAATTGAGAACGGCAGGTATGAGCCGTGGTGGATGCCCACCTTGCGACCATCGATGAACACTTCGGCGCGGTAGTTGGCCGACTGGAAGCTGAGCGCATAGAGCCCCGCCGCGGGCGCCTGAAACGTCGTCCGGTACCACGCCACCGACCCCTGGTAGTTGCGCCCGCCCGCCCGCCCCGCGTAGGGGGTCGGGTTCACGACGTTCGGCACCCGTACGGGCGTTCCGCTGAAGGTGCCCTTGGCCCAGCCGAGGCCCTGGCCGTGGTTGGCCGGGTCCTTGCGCAGCACCCACTGCGTCAGGGGGACCCGGCCGCCGGGCCCTTCGAAGATCAGCGATTGGCTGGGAGGGGCTTCGGCCGCCGCCGCCGAGGTGGCCGCCAGCGCCAAGCAGGCGAGGACGGTCGCAAAGGCCGTCTTTGTGAAGTGCGCGAACACGGTCTTGGGGAAGCCGGTCACCGGCAGGGACTTTCCCGGCGCGTCCGCTTCTCCTGCTCCAACAGCGTCAAGAGCCGATCAGAGCGCTGTTGCGATCGGCGGGTTCCTCGGCTCGATCGAGCAGGCCTTCCAGCAACAGCAGCGCTCCGGCCTTCGACAGCGGCTCGTTGAGGTTCCCGCACTTGGGCGACTGCACGCACGACGGACACCCTTTTCTGCACGGACAGCCGGCGATCAGCCGCCGGGCGTCCTCACACAGCTCCTCGAAGCGCGCGAAGGCGGCGCGGGTGATGCCGATCCCACCGGGATGGCCGTCGTAGATGAAGATCGTCGGCACGCCCGTCTGGGGGTGGAAGTTCGTCGACAGGCCGCCGATGTCCCAGCGGTCGCACATCGCGATCAGCGGCAGCACAGCGATCTGGGCGTGCTCGGTGGCGTGCAGCGAGCCCAGGAGCTGCTCGGTCGAGATCTTCTCGCTCAGCTCCGCCGCATCCAGCTCGAACCACAGCGCCTGCGTCTGGAAGCTCACAGGAGGCAGATCGAGGCCGAACAGCTCGACGTGGGAATGGTCGTCCAGGCGCCGGCGCTGGTAGGCCAGCACCGTGTCGGTGACGCTGACCTCCCCGAACGACAGGCGCACGCCGAGCGTCTCGCGGCGGTCCAGGAGCTTCACGATCTCCGTATCCGTCGTCCGCTTGGGCTGCGTGTACCAATCGCCGGAGAACGGCGACACCAGCGCCCGCCGGCGCTCCAGGTCGAGTTCCGAGACCTCATAGGAGCGACCCAGATGCATGTAGACGGCGCCCTCATGGACCGTCGAGTGGGCCCTGGCAGCCTCCGTGAAGCCCAACAGCTCTCCCGATGAGACGTCGACGATCGAGTAGCTGTCCGGCGAGGCCGAGCGCAGCGAGACGTCGCCCGCCGGGTAGCCGCCGGGATCGGCCGGCACGAAGCTTCGCGAGACGCTGCCCCGCGCGCGCAGCTCCCCGGAGCTCTGCAGCAGCTCCGCCGCCGCCTCCCAGCGGGGACCGAGGAACTCGGCGTCGGCGCGAGACAGCGGCCCCTCGTGGGCGGCGCACAGCAGGTGGCGGCGGTAGATCAGCGGGCTCTCGTGGTCGAGGATCGCCGCCTCGACGGGACGTTCCAGGAACTCGTCGGGGTGCCGGCAGAAGAACTGGTCGAGCGCATCCTCGCCGGCCAGGTACACCGCCAGGCCCCGGCCCCTGCGTCCCGCTCGTCCCCACATCTGCCGCAGCGACGCGACCGTCCCCGGGAACGTCACCACCAGCGCTGCGTCGAGCTCGCCGATGTCGATCCCCAGCTCCAGCGCATCGGTCGTGACGATCGCCCGCAGCTCCCCACCCATCAGCCGTCGCTCCAGCTCGCGGCGCTGCTGGGCGGTGTAGCCCGCGCGATAGGGAGCGATCAGCTCCGCCAGCTCCGGGTGCGTCTTCTCCAGATCGTCTTTGACCAGGCGGCTGAGGACCTCCACGCCCTTACGCGACTTCATGAAGCAGATCGTCCTTGCGCCCTCGCGGACGAGACCGGCCAGCACCTCCGCCGCCTCGCCCAGCGCGGAGCGGCGCGTGCCCAGCGCCTCGTCGGTCAGCGGCGGGTTCCAGATCGCGATCTTGCGCTCCGGAGACGGGGAGCCGTCGCGGTCGATCAGCGCAATGTCCTCCAGGCCTGTCAGGCGCTCGGCAAGTTCGGCCGGGTTGGCGATCGTCGCCGAGGCGAGCATCACTCTCGGCTCCGTCCCGTACGCCGCCGCGATCCGCCGCAGCCGCCGCAGCACGTTGGCGACGTGCGATCCGAACACACCCCTGTAGACGTGCGCCTCGTCGACGACGATCACCGCCAGGTTCGCGAACAGATCGCCCCAGGCGGCGTGATTGGGGAGGATCCCCACGTGAAGCATGTCGGGGTTCGTCAGGACGACGTTGGCGCTCTTGCGGATCTGAGCCCTGGCCTCGCGGGGCGTGTCGCCGTCGTAGATCGCCGGGCGAACCTGCTTGGTTAGGCCGAACGAGGCGAGCGCTCTGGCCTGGTCCTGCGCGAGCGCCTTCGTCGGGTAGAGATAGATGGCCCGTGCCGTCGGCTGGTTGCAGAGCGCCTGCAGGGTGGGCACGTTGAAGCACAACGACTTGCCCGAGGCTGTGCCTGTAGTGACGATCGTCGTGCGCTCCATCGCCGTCTCGATCGCTTCGGCCTGGTGTGAGTAGAGTGACTCGATGCCGATCCGCTCCAATCCCGCAAGCACCTCGGGATGCAGGCCCGCGGGTATCGGCGCACTCCTCGCGGGCCCCGGTCCCTCGCGGGCCTCGCGCACAAGACGGCCGTCGGAGCGACCGGCGTCGAGCAGCTCGCTCCAGGGCTCTTTTCTGCGGTCGAGGGCCAAGGACTTGAGATAGTAGAGGCGATGTCAGCCGCGTCGGCCGAGCGCTGGGCGAAAGCCCGCACGTTCCATCATTCGGTCTATCCGCCCGAGCGGATCGCCGCCGAGCGGCGTCAACGCGTGTCCGTCTGCCTGCCCGCCCGGGAGTGTGCCACGACCGTCGGCGAGGTCGTCGCGGCTTGCTTGAAGCTCGCTGAGCAGGGCGTGCTCGACGAGGTGGTCGTGGTCGATGCGGGGTCTCGCGACGGGACCGCCGAGATCGCGGCGAAGGCCGGCGCCCGGGTCCTGCAGGAGGCCGAGCTGATGTCCGCCCAGGGGCCGGTCCTCGGCAAGGGCGATGCGATGTGGCGGGCGCTTCCGAGTCTCGAGGGCGAGCTGATCTGCTTCATCGACGCCGACACCCAGCACTTCTCGCCCAGCTTCGTCACCGGGCTGCTCGGCCCGCTCGTCTGCGAGCCCCGTGCCTCATTCGTCAAGGCCTTCTACCGCCGCCCCCTGTCGGCTGCCGGGGAGCCGCCCGGCGAAGGCGGCGGCCGTGTCAATCACCTAACCGCCAGACCGGCCTTGTCGCTGTTCTACCCAGAGCTGGCGGAGGTGCGCCAACCGCTCGCGGGAGAGGTCGCGGCACGCCGGGAGCTGCTCGAGAGCGTGCCCTTCGTGACCGGTTACGGCGTCGAGGTGGCGATGCTGATCGACGTCTGGCGGCGAGTTGGACTGGACGGCATGGCCCAGGTCGACCTCGACGAGCACGACAATCCCCACCAGCCGCTCTCCGCGCTCGCCCCGATGGCCCGCACGGTGCTCGCGACGATCGCCCGGCGCCTGCGCGAGGACGGGCTGCTCGAGGAGATCCCCGGCGCTGAGGACGCGCCGGTCGAGCGCCCGCCGTTGGTGGGGCTGGAGGCCGCGTGAGCGTCAAGCCGACTTGTCTGTACCTCGACCTCGACGGCACCCTGCTAGGCAGAGGCGCCTCGCTGCTGCACGACGGCGAGGGTCAGGTGACGCTCGACGGCGTCCGCGCGATGCAGGCCTGTCTGCGCGCCGACGTCGAGATCGTGCTGATGTCGGGCCGGCGTCGGGCGCAGGTCCACGAGGATGCGCGTCTGCTTGGGCAGGCCTCGTTCATCTTCGAGGCGGGTGCCTGCCTCGTCCTCGATGGCGAGGAGCGTTGGCTGACCGGCGAGCTGATGCCCGGCAAGCTGACGATCGCCCAGCAGATCGAGAGCGCCGGGGCGCCGACGCTGCTGCTGGAGCATTACGAGGGCCGGCTGGAGTACCACGAGCCCTGGCACCTCGACCGCGAAGTCTCACACCTGTTCCGCGGCCTCGTCGACGCCGCTGAGGCCGATGCGCTGCTGGCCGAGCACGGCCACGCGGGGCTGCGGCTGCTGGACAACGGCGTCGTTCACCGGCGCTCGCAGGCACTCGCCGATCTGCCGCACGTCCGTGGCTACCACCTGGTGCCGAAGGGCGCCGCCAAGGCCGCCGCCGTCGCGTTGCACAGCCGGATTCGTGGCTACGAACGCGAGCGGACCTTCGCCGTCGGCGACTCCCGCGAGGATCTGACCTGCGCCGCGCAGGTCGGCGCCTTCTGGCTCGTCGCCAACGCCGTCGAACGCGACCCCTCGATGCGCGAGGCGATCGCCGGGCTGGAGAACGTGCGGGTCACCGAGGCCGGCCACGGCGGCGGCGTCTACGAGGCTGTTGTCGCCACCCTGATTGGCTAGGGGCGAGATGACCAAATCTCCATAAGTAGAGTGTGATATAACAGTACATATGGAACATCGAGCCCAGATACCAGCAGCGGCATTTCGGGAAGAGCTCGATGAAATCGAACTGAAGCGACGAGAGCTAAGAGAGCAGGACCAGCGTCTCGCTCGCCGAGCTGACTGGCTTCGACAGGGGCTCGAGTACGAGGATGGTCCGGGTGGGGAAGGGAGTGTCCAAGAGGTTGTTCCTCCTCCGGCGGTCTTTGCGAGCGGCAAAACGAGGCCGACAATCCGGCAGGCAATCGTCCTGGCGATGTTGGCCTTTCCGCCGGAGCGTGTCTGGCGTCCGGCGGAGGTCATCGAAGAGCTTGATCGCCGAGGCTGGTTGCCGGCGGCCAAGAGCAGCCACCAAATGATCAGGAATCGCATGTTGTCAATGGTGGAGCGAGGTGAGCTCCTTAAGCGTGACCCCGGGGGGTTTTACAAACTCGCGGATGACATTCGGAACACCGGCTTGATGCCGGTGGAGCCCGAGGACAGCTAGCGGTAGCCGGGAACCATGCCTTCCCCTCGAACGAACGTCTATATCGACGGATTCAACTTCTACTACGGGGCTCTGAAGGGCACGCCATACCGATGGCTTGATCCGCTAGCGCTCTGTATGAGCCTGTTCCCACGGAACGAGATCAATCGGATCCGGTACTTCACGGCCCTGGTCGATGCCCGACCTCCAGACGGTCAGCAGCCGGTACGCCAGCAGACATATCTACGGGCATTGGAGACTATCGATTGCCTATCTGTGCATCTGGGTCAATTCAAGACCAGAACCACTCGAATGACACTCGCTAAGCCGGGTCCAGGCGGGGTCAAAACCGTCGCCGTCCTCAAGACAGAGGAGAAGGGCTCCGACGTCAACTTGGGTTCGTACTTGCTGCTCGACGCTTTTCGCAAGGACTCCGACGTCTCGATCGTGATTTCGAACGACGCTGATTTGAAGGAACCGGTTCGAATGGCACGCGAGGATCTGGGTCTCACTGTTGGCATAGTCAACCCACATCCCCACAAGAAGCGAAGCTTCGACCTCCAGGGCGACTTCTTCAAGCAGTTGCGAGCGGGTCCCGTTGCGGGCGCTCAGTTCCCAGACGAGCTGACCGACAGGATCGGCGCGTTTCGCAGGCCATCGGCTTGGAAAGGCATTTAAATCGCTGAGGCCCGCCAAAGCGGGCCTCGCACCCAGCCACCGAAGCGACCAGGGGGATACGATCACTCTCGCCAGAAAGCAGATGTTTTTCAAGGGTTGCGTATAGGTTTTTTCAGAAAAACCGTGTAGCCACACGGTGTATTCTCAGGATTCAGCGGAGCCAGAGGTCCCTGCCATGCGTCGCCACAGCCGCCGCCAGAAGCCCGGCTGGGGGCGGCGCCGCCACAGCGCCGGTGGTGGCACGGTCGCCCTGACCAGTGCGACCCAATCGTCGAGCGGCAGCTCTCCCGAGATCAGGCGTCCAAGGGCGCTCGTGACAGGCGCGCCGAGGCCGGCCTGCTCCAGCGTTCCGGCCAGCAGCGGCACCGACTCCAGCGACTCGACCGCCTGGCCGATCTGTCCGGGGATCTCGCCCGCCGGCACGCCCGCCGCGAGCAGCTCGCCGGCGCGGCGGTTGCGGCTCTCCTTGGCCAGGGCCGTCGCCACGAGATCGCCCGCGCCCGCCAGGCCGATCATCGACTCCGGACGCGCGCCGAGGCGCTCGGCGTAGCGCCAGACCTCCGCGAAGATGTGCCCCGCGGCGGCCCCAGCTGCGTTCAATCCCTGCGCCTCCGTCGCGCCCGCCGCCAGCGCCGCCGCGTTCTTGGCCGCGCCCGCCAGCTCGACGCCCACGGGATCGTCGGAGGGCTCGCAGACGACGCCCGCGCGGGTGAATATCTGTGCAAGCGACCGGGCCAGATCCTCCTCGGCGGCTGCCGCCACCAGCGCCGCTCCGGCGTGAACCATCTCCTGGGCGTGGGCGGGACCGCCCAGGCAGGCCACCCGCTCGGCGCCGAAGCGCGCTGAGAGTACGACCGTCGGCGGCTCGCCAAGCGGCGGCACGAGGCCCTTGGCGACCGACACAATCGCGGCTCGTCGCGCAAGGCCCGCCGCGATCAGCGTGTCGATCGCTTCGCCCAGCGTCCGCGAGGGGACCGCCAGGAAGACGTAGTCGGCGCGGGCGGCGCCTGCCGAGGCTGGCTCCAGGCGCAGGCCCCCCGGAAGCGTCACGCCGGGCAGGTAGACGCGGTTCTCACGGTCGCGCTCGATCGTCGCCGCCTGCTCCGCTGTGCGGGTCTGGAGCGTCGTGCGCAGTCCGCCTCGGGCCAGCAGCACCGCCAGGGCCGTCCCGAAGGAGCCCGCCCCGACGACCGTCGCCCTCCGCACACCGGGAGTCGGCAGCGAGCGCGAACGGGCCGTTGCGGGTGCCCGGACGGCCGGACTGGCAGTAGGCTCGGGCTCGTCCATCTGATGGTCGAGCCTAACGATCGAGCCGAGCAGCCCCTCCCCTGGCGAAACTGGGCCGGCGATCAGCGCTGCCGCCCGGCGCTGCGCCGCGATCCCGCATCGATCGAGGAGCTGACCGCTGCCGTCGGGGAGGCCTCACGAGCCGGCCTACGCGTGCGGATGGCCGGCGCCGGGCACAGCTTCAGCGACATCGCCGCCACCGACGGGCTGATGATCGGCATGGGACGCATGAAGCGGCTGCTCGACGTGGACCGCTCCTCCGGGCTCGTCAGGGCCCAGGCGGGGATCACGATCCATGAGCTGAGCCTGGCGCTGGCCGGGCATGGCCTGGCGATGGAGAACCTCGGCGACATCGACGTGCAGAGCATCGCCGGAGCGATCTCCACCGCCACCCACGGCACCGGCGCGAGGCTGCGCAACATCTCCTCCCAGGTCGCCGAGCTGACACTCGTGCTGGCCGACGGGAGCATCCTGCGCTGCTCCGAGCAGACCGAGCCGGAGGTCTTCCGTGCGGCCCGCGTCGGCCTCGGAGCGCTGGGCGCGATCGCCGAGGTGACCCTGCGCTGCGTTCCCGCCTTCACGCTGCGTGGCATCGACGAGCCCCAGCCGCTCGCGAGCGTCCTCGACCGCTTCGAGGAGCTGGCGCTGGGCAGCGACCACTTCGAGTTCTTCGTTTTCCCCCATGCTCGGGATGCCCTGACGCGGACCAACAACCGCACCGATGACGACCCGAGGCCGCGCAGTCGCACCTCGGCTTACCTCAACGACATCGTCCTCACCAACCACGTATTCGGCCTGATCTGCCGTACGGGGCGGCGCTTCCCGGCGCGAATCCCCCAGCTCAACCGGCTCGTCACGAAGCTCGCCGGAAGCGCCACGCGCGTCGATCGCTCCGCGGAGATCTTCGCCAGCCCGCGGCTCGTGCGCTTCACCGAGATGGAGTACTCGCTGCCTCGCGAGCGCACCGCCGAGGCGGTCCAGGCGGTGATGGAGATGATCCCTCGCGAGGGCTTCGACGTGCCCTTCCCGATCGAGGTCCGCACGGTCGCCGCCGACGACGCGATGCTCAGCACCGCCGGCGGGCGCGACAGTGGCTTCGTCGCCGTTCACATGTACGAGGGCATGGAGTGGGAGCCATACTTCCGTGCCGTCGAGTCGATCATGGACGGCCTTGGCGGGCGCCCCCACTGGGGCAAGCGCCACTTCCAGACCGCGGACACGCTCAGGGAGCGCTACTCCGAGTGGGACGCCTTCCAGGCGATTCGCGCGCGGCTGGACCCCAACGGCCTGTTCGCCAACGCGTGGACCGACCGCGTGCTCGGACCGGTGGGCTCGTGAGCCTCGGCGGCGAGCACGCCCGGCTGGAACGGGCCACCGCGGGTCTGGAGGCGCCGTTCGCGCTAGTCGATCTCGACGCCTTCTGGGCGAATGCCGCCGACATGGAACGCCGCGCCGGCGGCAAGCCGATCCGCCTGGCGAGCAAGTCGGTCCGTTGCCGGGCCTTGCAGGAGCGGGTGCTGGAGAGGGGCGGGTTCGCGGGGACGCTGGCCTTCACCCTGCCCGAGGCGCTGTGGCTCGCCGCCGGTGGCGAGCAGGACATCCTCGTCGCCTACCCGACCGCCGACCGACGAGCGCTCGCTGAACTGGCAGAGCGACCCGAGGGGATCGTCGTGATGGTCGACAGCGTCGAGCAGCTCGATCTGATCGAGCGGGCGCTGTCGGACTCCCCGGCCGGCCCGATCGAGGTTTGCATCGACATCGACGCGGGCTGGCAGGCGGCGGGCGGAAGGCTGCGCGTGGGCGCTAGGCGCTCGCCGGTGCGCACCCCCGAGCAGGCCGCCACGCTCGCCCGCGAGATCATCGCCCGCGAGCGCCTCAGCCTCGTCGCGATCATGGCCTACGAGGCTCAGATCGCAGGTATTGGCGACGAGCCGCCAGGGAATGCGCTGCGCGCTCGAGCGATACGCGCGATGCAGGCCCGCTCCGCCAGTGAGCTGGCGCCGCGCCGGGCGGCGATCGTGATGGCCGTCGCAGCCGAGCTGCAGCGGGCCGGGCGCCCGCCACTGCGATACGTCAACGGCGGCGGAACCGGCAGCCTGCACAGCACGGGCCGCGAGGGAGCCGTGACCGAGCTGGCCGCCGGCTCTGGTCTCTACGCGCCGACCCTGTTCGACGCCTACAGCGCCTTCAAGCCACGCCCTGCTGCGATGTTCGCGCTGCCCGTCGTGCGCCGACCCGGCCCAGGCGTCGTCACGGCCCTCGGAGGCGGCTACCTGGCCTCCGGTTCGGGCGACGCCGCGCGGCTGCCCCGGCCGCACCTGCCGCCCGGCCTGAGGCTGGATGGCCAGGAGGGCGCGGGTGAGGTGCAGACGCCGCTCTTGGGCGCCGCGGCCGACGGCCTCGTAGTGGGCGATCGGGTCTACATGCGCCACGCCAAGGCCGGTGAGCTGTGCGAGCGTTTCTCTTCTTTGCACCTGCTGGAGGGCGATCGCATCGTCGAGGTGCTCCCCACCTACCGCGGTGAGGGACAATGCTTCCTGTGAGCGGGGAGGCGAGCATCGACGGAGGGCTCCAGGCGACACTCCACGAGGTCGTCGAGACGCTCGCGCCGCTCGACCGCACGCCCTGCTCGCCCGGTGAGCGCCAGTCCGCCGAGTGGCTCGCGGCGCGCCTGGAACGCGTCTCCGGCGTCGAGGTGGGGCTGGAGGACGAGCCCTCCTGGGGCACCTTCCCGCCGACCTCCATCGCAATCGGCCTGACGGGGCTCGCGGGAGCCGCGTCGTCGCTTCGCGGCCATCGCGCCGTCGGGGCTCTACTCGGCGTCCTCGCCGCGGCGGGCTTGATCGACGAGGCCCAGAACGGCCCCCGTGTACTGCGCCGGCTGATCCGACGGCGCCGTAAGACGGTAAATGTGGTGGCCCGCGCAGGCGACCAGCAGGCTGAGGAGACGGTCGTCGTGATCGCCCACCATGACGCTCCGCAGAGCGGCATGCTGTTCGACCAGTCGCTGCTGAAGAAGCTCTACGAGCGCTCGCCCGAGCGGATGTCCCACGCGAAAACCTCCTTCCCGCAGTGGTGGACTGGACTGGCCTCGCCGCTGGGAGCGGTCCTCACCGCGTTGACCGGGCGCAAGGCTCCCGCACGTGTCGGGCTTGCGCTTGGCGCACTCGGCACAGCCCTCGTCACCGAGCTTTGGAGCAACGACACCGTTCAGGGCGCCAACGACAACCTCTCCGGTGTCGCCGCGCTCGTCGCACTGGCCGAGATGCTCGCCGACCAGCCGCCCGCCGGCGTGCGCGTCCTGCTCGTCTCCTGCGGTGCCGAGGAGACCCTCCAGGACGGCATCCGCGCCTTCATGTCGACCCACGCGCACGAGCTCGATCCCGCGCGGACGAGCTTCGTCAACGTCGACACGATCGGGTCGCCGCACCTGATCATGCTCGAGGGCGAGGGGCCGATCTGGATGGAGCACTACGCCGGAGGCTGGCTGCGCGACCTGATCGCCGAGCGCGCCGAGCGCCTTGAGATCCCGCTGGAGCGAGGCTTCGAAGCGCGGGCCTCGACCGACAGCATCATCCCCAGCCGCGCCGGCTACGCGATCGCCACACTCGTCTCGATCACCGACTGGCGCAGCCCCGCCAACTACCACCTGCCGACCGACGTCCCCGCCAACCTCGACTACGCCACCGTCGCCGACGCGACCCGGCTGGTTCACGACGTGATCGGTTCGGTCGCGGCCCGTGCCCGCAACACAACATCAGGAGAGCAGGACACGGCTCTGGCAACCTAGGGGGATGCCCGAGGGCGACACGATTCACCGCGCCGCAGAGCGGATTCGGACGGCGCTGGGCGGTAGGACGATGGAGCGCGTCGAGACGCCGCAGGCCCGCCACCGCCACGACGGCTGGTCCGAGCGTTTGACCGGCTGCGAGCTGCGCGTCGTCGACGCGCACGGCAAGCACCTGTTCCTGCGCTTCGCCGGTGGCTGGACCTTGCACTCCCATCTGCGCATGAGCGGTTCCTGGGGCGTTGGGAGGGAGGGCATGGCCTCGCGGCGCCCGCGCGGGCGTGCCTGGCTGATCCTCGCCGCCGGCGGCTGGGAGGCGATCCAGTACGGCGGCCCCGTCCTCGAGCTGATGCGCGACACCCGCGCCCGCACCGACCCGCGTCTCGCCGGCCTCGGCCCCGACGTGATCGGCAAGGACTTCGACCAGGCGGTGTTCCTGCGGCGGCTGCGCGAAGACGACCCGACGCGCCCGATCGGCGACGCTCTGCTTGACCAGCACACGATCGCCGGCATCGGCAACATGTGGAAGGCCGAGAGCTTCTTCGCCGCCGGCGTCGACCCCTGGCGTCCCACCGCCGACGTGACCGACGAGCAGGCCCTGGCCGTCGTCGGTTTCGCCCGTGAGCGCATGGCCCGCTCCGTCCGCGAGGGCAACGAGGCGCGTCCCCACGCCGTCTACCGACAAGCCGGGAGGCCCTGTCCCCGCTGCGGGACAAAGATCCGCCAGCGCGGGCAATGGGAGCACAACCGCGTCACCTTCTGGTGCCCCAACTGCCAGAGCTGAGCCGTAGGCGTGAGGGTCAGATCAGCTCCGCCAGGCGCCGTCCGGCGGCGCTCAGCGCGCGTGTCGTCGCGGCCTCGATGACGACCTGCAAGTCGAGGATCCGCAGATCGAAGGAGTCCAGCTCGTTGGCCGCCGTGACGGCGTAGCAGGGGACTCCCGACTGGCGGGCGCGCGTCGCGACCTCGAAGGTGGCGCTGCCCTCCAGGGTGCTCTCTTGGAGTCGGGAGACCAGCAGCACGACCGCACGCGAGGCGCGCATCCGCTCGTCGAAGCCGCGCTCGTCCAGCTCCGCGCGTATCTGCGGTCCCTTGCCGGGCAACGGGAGGACATCGGGGCCTGGCGCTCCGGCCGCTGTCATCCCCCGTGCCAGCGCCGCGGCGGCCGCCTCGCCCGAGAGCTTCGGGCCGAGCGCCTCGCAGGCCAGCAGGGCGTGACGGGGAATCCCTGTGCCTGCGCTCACGATCGGGCATCCTTCCATGGAATGGCATCGAAGGAAGCCCCCGAGATCGTCGACGTCAGTGGACAGGAGGTGCGTGTCAGCAGCCCTGGGAAGCTCTACTTCCCCGAGGCCAAGATCACCAAGCTCGACCTCGTCCGCTACTACGTCGAGGTTCAGGAGGCGGTCGTCCGGGGCCTGCGCGACCGCCCGACGGTGATGAAGCGCTGGGTCGATGGCGTCGCCGGCGAGCCGTTCTTCCAGAAGCGCGTGCCTGACAGCGCTCCCGAGTGGCTCGAGACGGCCACCGTCACCTTCCCCAGCGGCCGTCACGCCCGCGAGCTGGTTCCCAACGACGCCGCTCACCTCGTCTGGGGCGTGAACCTCGGCGTGATCGACTGGAACCCCTGGCCGGTCAGGCGCTTCGACCTCGATCATCCCGACGAGCTGAGGATCGACCTCGACCCTGGCCCAGAGGTGGGATTCGACGAGGTCCGCCAGGTCGCCCTCAGTGTCCGCGAGGTGCTGGAGGAGCACGGTCTGCGCGGCTTTCCCAAGACATCCGGCTCGCGGGGCATCCACATCTATGTGCGCCTGCATCCCGAGGAGAACTTCCAGGAGGTCCGCCGCGCCGCCCTCGCCTTGGCCCGCGAGGTCGAGCGCAGGATGCCCGGCCGCGCCACCAGCAAGTGGTGGAAGGAGGAACGTCAGGGCGTCTTCATCGACTACAACCAGAACGCCCGCGACCGGACGATCGCCTCGGCCTACTCCGTCAGGGCGGTGCCTGACGCGCGCGTATCCTGTCCCCTGGAGTGGGACGAGGTGGCTGCAGTCGAGCCGGCAGAGCTGACGCTGCGCACGGTCCCCGCCCGGCTGGCCGCCCGCGGCGACCCTTCGGCATCGATCGACGAGCACCCCGGCAGCCTCTCGGGGTTGCTGGAGCTGGCCGCCCGCGACGAGCGCGACGGGCTCGGCGACGCGCCCTGGCCGCCCCACTTCCGCAAGCAGAAAGGCGAGCCGGCACGCGTGCAGCCGAGCCGGGCCAAAGGCGCGAAACCCTCCGCGAAGGAGGAGTCGTGAGCCTGCCGCTGGAGCAGCCGCTGAAGCCGCAGCTGGCGCTGTCGCGAAAGGAGCTGCCGCTGGGGGAGCAGTACCGCTACGAGATCAAGCTCGACGGCTTTCGCTGCCTGGCCTTCGTCGACCGCGAGGAGGTCTCGCTGCAGTCGCGCAACGGGCGCCCGCTGGGGCGCTACTTCCCCGAGTTGAAGTTGCCGCCCGGCCGTTACGTGATCGACGGCGAGATCGTCGTTCGCGACGCTGCCGGCCGTGAGGACTTCGACGCGCTCGGCCAGCGAATCCATCCGGCCGTCTCGCGGATCGAACGGCTGGCGGGGGAGACACCGGCAGTGTTCGTCGCCTTCGATCTCTTGGCCCGTGACGACGAGGTTTTGATCGAGTTGGGCTACGAGCAGCGACGGGCGGCTTTGGAGGAGCTCGTGGCCGGTGAGGGTTTTGTCGATGCTCCAGTCGAGCTGATGGAGACGACCGCCGACCCCGAGCGTGCGCGCGAGTGGCTGCAGAGCGCCGAGGGGGCGATCGCCAAGGAAGCCGACGCGCCCTACCGTCCCGGCGAGCGCAAGGGGATGGTGAAGATCAAGCGCGTGCGGACGATCGACGCGGTCGTCGTCGGCTGGCGCCCCGGCAAGGAGGAGGGCACCGTCGGCGCGCTGATCCTCGGCCTCTATGACGGAGAGGAGCTGCGGGTCGTCGGCCACTGCTCGGGTTTGAGCGCTTCTGAGAAGAAACGGCTCGTCGGCTTTCTGGCGTCCTATGAGTCGGGCGACCGCGGCTCGGCCGACCCGTCCCGCTGGTCCTCCGGCAAGGAGCTCGAGTGGATCGGGTTGCGTCCCGAGCTGGTCGTCGAAATCGATTTCGACCATGTCTCCGCGGGCAGGATTCGCCACGGCGCCAAGCTGCGCCGCTGGCGCGAGGACAAGCCGGCGGCGGAGTGCTCCTATGAGCAGTTGCAGGCCTGATCGCGTCCACTAGAGTCACGGCATGAGCGCTGAGACAGCGACCGTTGCCGAGGAGGAGTACCTGCAGATCCTGTTCTGGCTGCAGGAGGCCGGGCTGCCGATGACGGGCGCCAACGTCGCCCGCGCGATGCAGCTGTCGGCGCCGACGGTCCATGAGATGGTCGGGCGCCTGGAGCGCGACGGCTACATCACCCGGGGCTCCGATCGTGCGATCGCCTTCACCGAGAGCGGTGCCGAGCACGCCGAGGGGATCGTCCGGCGCCACCGCCTGATCGAGCGCTTCCTGACTGACGTCCTCGGCGTCCCTTGGGATGAGGTGCACGAGGAGGCCGAGCGGTTGGAGCACGCGATGTCGCCGGTTCTGGAGGAGCGGATGCTGGCAGCGATCGGCGACGCCAAGACCTGCCCCCACGGCCACCCGATCGCCGCCGGTGCGCGCCTGGCGGGCGTGCCGATGGCCGACGTCGAGGTCGGTGCCTCGGTTCGCGTCCTGCGCTTCGAGAACGAGGCCGAGGACCTGCTCCACTACCTCAAGGCCTCCGGCATCGAGCCAGGCCTGGAGGGCACTCTGGCCGAGAGCGATGACGCCAAGGTCGTGCTGCGCACCGCCGACGGCGAACTCTGTGCGCTGACGCCGAGCGTCGCCGAGACGGTGTCGGTGATCGCCGATCCCTCACCGCCTCAACGGACCGCGCTGCCGGAGCAGCTCGTGCTCGGGCAGCGCTACGGGCGCTAGAGCGAGCGGTAGGCCTCAGCCAACCGCGCGACGCCCGTCTCGATCTGCTCGGGCGTGACGCCGGAGTAGGCCAAGCGCAGGGTGTTCTCGCCACCCTCGAGCAGGAAGTCGGTGCCCTTGACGAATGCCACGCCGCGCTCGGCGGCGGCGTCGAACAGGGCGTGTACGTCGGTGCCCTCGGGAAGCGTGACCCACATGAAGTAGCCGCCCTGCGGGGCGACGAACTCGGCCTCGGGCAGTTCACTCTGGAGCGCACCGGCGAGCGTCTGCACGCGCTGGGCCAGCGCGGCCTTGACAGTCTCGATCGAGCGCTCGATTGCGCCCGAGGCGCAGAACTCGTAGACGATCGACTGCGAGACCATGTTCGGCGAGATGTAGGTGCCCGTCGCGAGCTTGGCGATCTGGGCGATCAGTTCGGTCGGGCCGACGAGGTAGCCGACCCTGATGCCGGGACACACGGTCTTCGAGAACGACGAGGCGTAGACGACACGCTCGGGGTCCATCGAGAGCATCGTCGGCAGCGTCTCGCCGCTGAAACGAAGCTCCACGTAGGGGTCGTCCTCGAACACCATGAAGCCGTGCTCGGAGGCGAGCTCCAACAGGTGCTTGCGCTTCTCGTAGGAGAGCGTGTAGCCGGCGGGGTTCTGGAAGTTGGGGATGATGTGGGCGAGTGTCGGCTGTGCTCCGCCGCGCAGCAGCGCCGCGAGGGCCTCGGTGTCGATTCCGTCCGGCGCGAGCGGGACGTCGTGCAGCTGCGCACCGCGGCCGCGCAGCGACAGCAGCGTGCGGTCGTAGGAGGGTCGCTCGACGATCACCTCGTCACCGGCGCGGACCAGCGTCTCGAACAGGAACGCGTCGGCCTGCATCGAGCCGTTGGTCACGAGCACGCGCTCGGGCTCGACGCCGTGGCGCTCGGCGATCCAATTGCGCAGGCGCGGGTAGCCGATCGAGGTTCCGTAGGCCGTCGTGCCCGCAGGGTCACTCTCGAAGGCGCGCACGGCGGCCTCCTTGAGCCCCTCGACGTCGACGATGTCGAGCGAGGGTGCGCCGCGGGCGAAGGAGATCGTGGGTCCTTGGGGGGTCGCCATAGCGGCGTAGCTTAGGCGTCCGAGCAACTCGTCGTAGTCATGGGTCAGATCGTGGGCCACTCGCTCCAAGCGCTCGCGGAAGCGAAGCAGCTCGGCCGGGCCCGGTGCGGATGACGCGGGCGGGGTGCGGCGTGGTGGTGCGGGGGCGCGGGGCGCGGGCGGGGGAGCGCTTGCTGGTGGGGCTGGGGGCGCGCTCGGGAAGGTCCTGGCGGGTGGCGCGAACGTCGTGGGCGTCCTCGGAGGAGCGGTCGGCGAGGTCATCGCGCCCGGGTCGGAGACGGCCGGAGTCGGAGGCGGCGACGGGCGACGGGCGGGGGGCGCCGGAGAGGCGGCTGGTCTGGCCGCTCCGATCGGGGCCAGGCGGACCCCCAGCCGGGGGCTCGGCGAGGCCGGGGGCTCGATCGACTCGTCGACGATCCGGCCGAAGCCGGCAGGGTCGGCAGAGTGCGGCTCGGGGAGCTGTGGCTCCGGCTGGGGGACCGGCTCCGGGAGTGGGGCAGACCCGTCCGACGATGACGGGGCCATGGCCGGCGGTGAGGCCGGGACCGGCGGTCGGCTCAACCCATCGGCGGGCGACGATGGGGCGGTTGGCGGCGCGACGGCCTCCGGCGACCCGATCTCCTTCAGGGCGCTCTCCAGCTCACTCAGCTTGCGCTCGAGATCCCTCAGCGTCCTCGTGACGGCCTGCTCGTCCATTGCGCCAAGCGTATCGGCCGCCACCCGGGGGCGGCCGGTCGGCGATCGGGCGCTCAGCCCGCGGAGACGGAGGTGCCGCCGAGGACCTCGACGGCGATCGAGGCCGCTTCGGTCGGCGTGCGCCCGACGCGGACGCCCTTGGCTTCAAGCGCCTCGGCCTTGGCCGCGGCGGTGCCGGAGGAACCCGAGACGATCGCCCCGGCGTGGCCCATCTGCTTGCCCGCCGGAGCGGTGAAGCCGGCGATGTAGGCGACGACGGGCTTGGTCATGTGCTCGGCGATGAAGTCGGCGGCCTCTTCCTCGGCCGAGCCGCCGATCTCTCCCGAGAGGACGACCAGCTCGGTGTCCTCGTCGGCCTCGAACAGCTCCAGGACGTCGACGAAGGAGGAACCCGGGACGGGGTCGCCGCCGATGCCGACGATCGAGCTGCAGCCGAAGCCGGCCTGGGCGATCTCGTTGCCGATCTGGTAGGTCAAGGTGCCGGATCGGGAGACGACGCCGACGTTGCCGGCCTTGAAGAAGGAGGCGGGGATGATGCCGACGTTGGCCTTGCCAGGCGAGAGGATGCCGGGGCAGTTGGGACCGATCAGGCGGGTCCCGGCATGGTCGCGCTTCAGCGTGTTGTAGACACGGAGCTCGTCGTGGGCGGGGATGCCCTCGGTGATCGCGATCACCAGCTCTACGCCCGCGGCGGCGGCTTCGAGAATCGCGTCAGCGGCGAAGCGCGGCGGTACGAAGATCATCGCCGTGTTGGGCTGGGCCTCGGCGGCGGCCTCTCCCCAGCTGTCGAAGACGGGGATGCCCTCGACGTCCTGGCCGCCCTTGCCGGGCGTGACCCCGCCGACGACGTTGGTGCCGTAGTTGCGGTTGTTGAGTGTGTGGAAGGTGCCCTCGCGGCCGGTGATGCCGGCGACGCAGAGGCGCGTGGTCTCGTCGATCAGGACCGACATCAGGCGGCGACCCCGGTCGCGAGCGCTACGACCTTCTCGGCGGCCTCGTTCATCGTCGAGGCAGGGTAGACGTTGGGCAGGGCCGCCTCGGAGAGCAGCCTGCGGCCCTCGACGTCGTTGGTGCCGTCCAGACGTACCACGAAGGGCATCGATTTACCGCGCTCGTCGAGCTGGGCGAAGGCCGCGATTAGCCCTTCCGCGACTTCGTCGCAGCGGGTGATCCCGCCGAAGATGTTGAAGAGGACAGCTTTGACGGCCTCGTTGGCGAGGATCAGCTCGACCGCGCCGCGGATCGTGTCCGCGTTGGAGCCGCCGCCGGCGTCGAGGAAGTTGGCCGGCTTGCCGCCCGCCTGGGCGACGACGTCGAGCGTCGACATGACCAGGCCGGCGCCGTTGCCAAGGATGCCGATGTCGCCGTCGAGCTTGACGTACTGGACGCCCTCTTCCTTGGCGCGGCGCTCCAGGGGGTCTTCGTTGGCGCTGTCGGAGAGCGACTGGCTCTCGGGATGGCGGTAGAGGGCATTGCCGTCGAGCGAGACCTTCGAGTCGAGCGCCTTGACTTCGCGCTCGGGGGTCACGATCAGCGGGTTGATCTCCGCGAGCGTCGCGTCCTCAGACAGCCAGACCTCATAGAGGGCGACGAGCGCGTCGGCGACACCCTCGACGACATCCGCGTCGGCGCCGCCGTCGCGGGCGATCTGCAGGGCCTGCTCACGGGAGAGCCCGGCGAGCGGGTCAACGTGGCTACGGATCAGCTTCTCCGGCGTGTTCTCGGCAACCTCTTCAATGTCGACGCCGCCCTCGACGCTGAACATCACCAGCGGCTTCTTGGCCGAGCGGTCGAGCAGTACCGAGGCGTAGTACTCGGAGGCGATGTCGGAGGCGTGCTCGATCCAGACTTTGTGGACGATGTGGCCCTTGATGTCCATGCCGAGGATGTTCTGCGCGTGCTCGCGCAGCTCGGTCTCGTCGGCTGCGAGCTTGACGCCGCCGGCCTTGCCGCGGCCGCCGATCAGGACCTGGGCCTTGACGACGACGGGATAGCCGATCTCGCCGGCGGCGAGCACGGCGTCATCTACCGTCTCGACGGCCTTCCCGGAGGAGACCCGCAATCCGTGCCGGGCGAACAGCTCCTTGCCTTGATACTCCAACAGGTCCATTTGCGGCGCGGGACTCTAACGCAAGATGAACAATCGCGTGCAGATGGGTCATTCCGGAGGGGGAGACGTGCTCGAAGCCTCTGGCGCGGCATAATGCCCGCTCGATGCCGATCCCCAAGAACGTCACGTTCGTCACCTTCGATGTCTACGGCACCCTGATCGACTGGGAGACGGGCATATATGACGCCTTCGCCAAGGAGGCCGCCCGCGACGGCGTGGAACTCGACCGCGCGACGCTGATCCCGATGTTCCACGAGATCGAGCAGGAAATCGAGAGCGGCTCCTACGAGCTCTACGCCGAGGTCCTGCGCCGCACCGCCATCGAGATCGCCAAACGGCTCGAGTGGTCGCTGGAGCCCTCGCGCTCGGGCTTCCTGCCGGACTCCGTCCAGCGCTGGATGCCGTTCAAGGAAACCGCCACCCAGCTTCAGAAGCTCGGCAAGAAATACAAACTGGGTCTGCTCTCCAACATCGACGACAAGCTGTTGGGACAGACCCGCCGGCACATCGGCATCGACTTCGACCTCGTCGTCACCGCCCAGCAGGTCCGCTCCTACAAGCCCGAACCGCCTCACTTCACGGAGTGCGCGCGACGGATGGGTGGCAAGCGCGGCTGGGTCCACGTGGCAGCCAGCCACTACCACGATGTCGCTCCCTGCGTCAAACAGCGGGTCCCCGTGATCTGGGTGAACCGCAACAAGGAGACGCTGGACTCCTCCCAGAAGAAGCCGACGGCCGAAGTCACGAACCTCAAAGAGGCCGCCAAGCTACTCGGCATCACCTGAGGCCGCGCCGATGAGGGCCGTCTCGCTTCATCGAGACGTTCTGCTGGTCACGAGCGCCGTCTTCCAGGCCAACTGCCTGATCGTTAGAGGCGGTGTCGACGCCGAGGGTGACTCGGGCGCCGGAGAGGACGCAGGCGCGATAACCGTGATCCCCCCTGCCGGGGGAACCGGGGCGGCCATGGCCGAGACGTTCGTGATCGACTCACCCGTCCTGCCCGAGGAGCTGGATGCGTTGCCGGCGCTCGTCGCGCAGGCCCGCTTCCCGGCCCCCAGCGGCCTGCTCGCCACGCACGGCGATTGGGATCACCTGCTTGGCCGTCTCGCCTTCCCGGGGCTCGCGCTGGGCTGCGCCGAGAGCACGGCCCAGCGGCTGGCGGGCGAACCGGGCGTTGCCCAACGTGAGCTGCGCGACTTCGACGAAGGCCTTGCGATTCCCCGCCCTTCGCCGTTGGCACTCGGGTCGATGCAGGCGCTGCCCGTGCCCGGACATTGCGAGCTGGGCGATCAGGAGCTGGAGTTGCACCCGACCGGTGGCCACACGCCTGACGGCATGGCGATCCTGATCGGCTGGGCGGAGGTGCTGGCGGTCGGTGACTACCTCTCCCCGGCCGAGATCCCGAACCTCGTGAAGGGCTGCTCGATCGACGAATACGAAGCCACCCTCACCGTGCTGGAGGGGCTGATCGCGCGCGCCGAGCGGATCGTCCCCGGTCACGGCGCGGTGCTCGACCGCTCGCAGGCCGCCGAGGTGCTCGACCAGGACCTTGCCTACCTCGCTGCGCTGCGAGCCGGCGAGATCTCCCCGGCGCTCCCGCCGGGTCGCGACGGGCGGCGCGACAAGGCACTGCACGCGGAGAACCTCGAGGAGCTGAGCTAGCCCACTCGACCGGCGCGGCTAGCCCTCGGCGGGCTCGCTCTTGATCGTCGCGATCGGGGCGCCGGCTTGGATCGGGGCGCCCTCGGTGATCGGCAGATCGACGATCGTCCCCGCCTTGTGGGCGGTGATCTCGTTCTCCATCTTCATCGCCTCGATGATGCACAGCAGCTGGCCCTCAGCGACGACGTCGCCCTGTTTGACGAGGACCTTCCACATGTTGCCCTGCAGCGGCGCGGGCAGCACGTCGGCGCCGCCACCGCTGCCTTTGGAGGTCCGCTGGGTGCGCTTCGGCGCCGCACGGCCTGCCGCCGGGGCACCGCCGTTGGCCGGGGCGCCGCCGACGAAGGCCGGGCCGACGACCCGTACGTCGAAGCGACGGCCGGAGACCTCGACGGCGTAGCTCTGCTCGAGCTTCTCCTCCTCCTCGTCGCCCGAGGGCGCCTCGACGGGAGCGAAGGCCAGGGTCTTCAGCCACTTCTTGTCCTCGAGTAGCTCCTTGCAGGTGTCACCGCGCGCCCACTCCTCGGTCGCCAGCAGCGCCTTGTGGAATGGGATCAGTGTCTTCAGGCCCTCGATCTCGTATTCCTCGAGGGCTCTGAGCATGCGCTGGGTGGCCTGCTCGCGGTCGGCGTCCCAGACGATCAGCTTCGCCACCATCGGGTCGTACATCGGTGAGACTTCGCCGTTTTCGGCGACGCCCGAGTCGACGCGTACGCCGGGGCCCGAAGGCTCCTTGTAGCGGCCGATCTTGCCGGGGGCGGGGGCGAAGTTCTTTGAGGCGTCCTCGGCGTTGATGCGGCACTCGATCGCGTGGCCACGCAGGACGATGTCCTCCTGCTTGTAGGCCAGCTCCTCGCCGGCGGCAGCGCGGATGCCCTCCTTGACGATGTCGATGCCCGTCGTCATCTCGGTAACGCAGTGCTCGACCTGGACACGGGTGTTCATCTCCAGGAAGAAATACTCGGGCTCGGCACCCTCGGCGCCGGAGAACAGGCCCTCGATCGTCCCGGCGCCCACGTAGTCGACCGCCCGCGCGGCCTCGACGCCGATCGCGCCGATCCGAGCGCGGGTCTCCTCGTCGACGACCCAGCTGGGCGCAGGAGACTCCTCGATGACCTTCTGGTGGCGGCGCTGGATCGAGCAGTCGCGCTCACCGAGGTGGATGACGTTGCCGTGGCGGTCGGCCAGCACCTGGACCTCGACGTGGCGGGGGTCGTGGAGGTAGCGCTCGAGATAGACGGTGGGGTCTGAGAAGAACTTCTCCCCTTCGCGGCTCGAGCCCTCGAAGGCGCCCTCCAGCTCGTCCTCCGACAGCGCCACGCGGAAGCCCTTGCCGCCGCCGCCTCCGGCCGCCTTGACGGCGACGGGGAAGCCGATCTCGTCTTTGGCGATCCGCAGCGCGTCGGCGACGGTCTCGACGGGCTCGGTCGTGCCGGGGACGATCGGGACGCCGGCGGCCTGCATCAGCTCGCGGGCCCTGGTCTTCGAGCCCATCGCCTCGATCGCGCTGGCGGGAGGGCCGATGAAGATGATCCCGGCGTCCTCGCAGGCCTTGGCGAAGGGGGCGTTCTCGGCCAGGAAGCCGTAGCCGGGGTGGATCGCCTGCGCGCCCGAACGGGCGGCGGCGTCGAGGATCTTCTCGATGCTCAGGTAGTTCTCGGCGGCTGGGCCGTCGCCGAGGTTGTAGGCCTCGCCGGCCTTCCCCACGTGGGGAGCGTCACGGTCGAGCTCGGAGTAGACGGCGACGCTCGCGATGCCCATCTCCTGGAGGGCCCGGGCGATCCGGATCGCGATCTCGCCGCGGTTGGCGATCAGTACCTTCTCGAACATCGGCCGGGTAGCTTAATCGGAGCGGGCGCTTCAGGCGTCCTGCGCGATCATCCCGGCGCCGACGGTCGCGTTCGAGGACTCGTCGATCAGGATGAAGCTGCCGGTCCTGCGGTTGCTCGAATAGGGGTCGAAAGCCAGTGGTGCGCTGGTTCTCAGGCGCATGCGGCCGATGTCGTTGAGGCCCAGCTCGGTGGGTGCGCCGATGCGCTCGAGGGTGTGCGTGTCGAGCTGGTCCTCGAGCGAGTCGATCACCGCCGTGACAGTGCGGGAGGTGTGCTTGAGCAGGTAGCGGGAGCCCGGGCGCAGCAGGTCGGGGGTCATCCAACAGACGTCCGCGCTCAGCTCGCGAGACACGGAGGGAGTCTCCTCGGGGTGGCAGATCAGCTCGCCGCGGGAGATGTCCAGCTCGTCCTCCAGACGCAGCGTCAGCGACATTGGCGCCGTCGCTTCCTCGAGCTCGCCGTCGAAGGTGTCGATCGCGGCGATCCGTGAGCGTAGGCCGCCGGGCAGCACTGTGATCTCCTCGCCGCGGCGCAGGGCGCCGCTGGCCAGCTGGCCGGAGTAGCCGCGGTAGTCGGTTTCGCCCGCGGCGGGACGGATCACCCACTGGACGGGGAAGCGGGCGGGCTTTTCGCCGGGATGGTCATAGGCGACCTCGACCTGCTCGAGGTGGTCGAGCAGGACCGGACCGTCGTACCAGGGCATCTCCGCCGAGCGTGAGACGACGTTGTCGCCGTTGAGCGCCGACATCGGGATGTAGGTGATGCGCTGAACGCCCTTGAGCTTCTCGGAATAGCCCTCGAACTCGGCCCGCAGCTCCTCAAAGCGCTCCTGGGAGTACTCGACGAGGTCCATCTTGTTGACTGCCACGACCATGTCCGGGATGCCCAGCAAGGCGCTGATGAAGGCGTGGCGCTTTGACTGCTCGAGCACACCACGGCGAGCGTCGAGTAGCACGACCGACACGTCGGCTGTGGAGGCGCCGGTGACCATGTTGCGCGTGTACTGCTGGTGACCCGGGCAGTCGGCGATGATGAAACGCCGCTTGGCGGTGGCGAAGTAGCGGTAGGCGACGTCGATCGTGATGCCCTGCTCGCGCTCGGCGCGCAGGCCGTCGGTCAGCAGGGCGAGGTCGAGGGTGCCCTCGCCGCCGCGGCGCTCGGAGGCCTGGGCGACATGGGCGAGCTGGTCTTCGAAGACCTGCTTGGAGTCGTAGAGCAGGCGCCCAATCAGGGTGCTCTTGCCATCGTCGACCGAGCCGGCGGTGGTGAAGCGCAGCAGGTCGAGGGTCATGGGCTAGAAGTAGCCGGCCTTCTTGCGGTCCTCCATGGCGGCCTCCGAGACGCGGTCGTCGGCGCGCGTCTCGCCGCGCTCGGTGATCGTCGTCGCGGCGATCTCCAGGACCACCTGCTCGAGCGTCTGGGCCTTGGAGACGACGCCGCCCGTGCAGCTCATGTCGCCGACGGTCCGGTAGCGGACCGTGTCGGTGAAGACCTCCTCGCCGTCGATCAGCTCCGTAAAGGGGCTCATGGCGTAGAGCATCCCGTCGCGGCGGAAGACCTCACGCTCGTGGGCGAAGTAGATCGAGGGGACCTCCAGCTGCTCGGAGTCGATGTACTCCCAGACGTCGAGCTCGGTCCAGTTCGAGAGGGGGAAGACGCGCACGTGCTCCCCCTTGTTGATGCGCCCGTTGTAGAGGTTCCACAGCTCTGGCCGCTGGTTCTTGGGGTCCCACTGGCCGAAGTCGTCGCGGAAGGACATGATCCGCTCCTTGGCCCTCGCTCTCTCCTCGTCCCGGCGGGCACCGCCGAAGGCCGCGTCGAAGCCGTGCTCGGCGATCGCGTCGAGCAGCGTCACCGTCTGAAGGCGGTTGCGCGAGGCGCGCGGGCCGGTCTCCTCGACGGCGCGGCCGCTGTCAATCGACTCTTGGACGCTGGCGACGATCAACCGCTCGCCCAGTTCCCGCACGCGTCGGTCGCGGTACTCGATCACCTCAGGGAAGTTGTGCCCCGTGTCGACGTGCATCAGTGGGAACGGGAACGGCGCCGGCCGGAACGCCTTCTCAGCAAGCCGCAGCAGCACGATCGAGTCCTTGCCGCCACTGAACAGCAGCACGGGACGCTCGAATTCGGCGGCGACCTCGCGCATCACGTGGATCGCCTCCGACTCGAGGGCGCGCAGGTGGCTGAGCTGTGGGCGGGTGGCGATGCTCATCGGGGCTCGACGATCTCCACGTGCAGTCCGCACTCGGTCTTGTCGGTCCCGGCCCAGCGGCCATCACGCCCGGAGCCCGGCTTCGTGCAAGGCGCGCAGCCGATCGACTCGTAGCCCTGGTCGTGGAGTGTGTTGTAGGGCAGATCGCGCTCACTGATCCGCTTCCACAGGTCCTTGTCGGTCCAGTGGGCCAGCGGGTTGTACTTCCACAGCCCGCGCTGCTCGTCGCGCTCGATCAGCTCGCTGTCGGCGCGGGTCGGACCCTGCTCGCGGCGGATACCGGTTATCCAACCTTCGGCGCCGGAGAGTGCCTGCTCGAGGGCGGCGACCTTGGCGACCGAGCAGCAGTGCTCGGGACCTGACCAGGGCCCACCCTCCCCGGGGTTGCTGGCGTCGAACACCTCGATCTCGACGCCGAAGCGCTCCTCGAAGGCGCGCCAGGTCTGCATCGTCTCCTCGAACAGGACACCGGTGTCGATCGTGACGATCCGGACGGCAGGGCCGGTGCCCTGATCCAGACGCAGCAGCTCGTCGATCAGCACCGACTCCTCCTTCTGGAAGGAGCACAGCAGGACCGCGCCGTCGCCGTGACGGGCGGCCTCGCGCAGCGTGTGGGTGAGGCTGAGCGCGGGGTCGACACGACCGCCGAGCCCGCTCGAAGTGGGTGAGGGTTGGGTTGTCTGAAGTGGTTGCATTGGTTCCGGCCCCGTCTCGTCGTTTCCTGGCCCCGTCATCGCATCTCGTCTATACCGCGCACTCGCCCTCGCCGCGAATCACTTCGAACGGCACATCGCGGTTCCAGTCGATGAACTGGTTCATGGTCTCCAGTCCAAAGTCGACAGGCAGCGAAAGCTCCTTGACAAGCGCTTCAAGCTCGGGTGTGCCGACACGCTTAGCGAAGGCGCCCCAGGTCTCTCCCTCCTGCCTGCTCGCCTCATAGTGGCGCACCCAGCGCTCGATCGCGTCAGGTATGCGCTTGGCGGGCAGGCGCAGCTTCAGCCGCGTGCCAAATACCACCTCGCCGCCTTCGTAGACGCCGCCGACGTGGGGGATGTAGGCGGGGATCGTGTGCTGACCGACTTTGATCGACGCTCCGTAGAAGCCGATGTCGGCGACGTGATGCTGGGAGCAGCCGTTCGGGCAGCCGCTCATCTTGATGTGGATCTGTCGCGTCAGCTCGTCGTCGATCCCCATCTCCTCGATCCGCTGCTGGACGGCCTGGTTGAGGCCCATCGAGCTGGTGATCCCGAGCTTGCAAGAGTCGGTCCCGGGGCAGGAGACAACGTCGCGGATCTCCCTGGATCCCGGTTCGCCGAGGCCGAGATCGGACAGTGCCCGCCAGACGTCGTAGACGGACTCCTCGCGGACCCAACGCAGCAGGAAGTTCTGCTGGACGGTCGTGCGGGCATAGCCGCCGGCGTAGGAGCGCATGATCTCGGCGAGGCCCCGGAACTGGGCGGGGGTGAGATCGCCACGGGTGATTTTCGCCTCGACGGAGACGTAGCCATCCTGCTTCTGGGGCTGGACGTTGGTCGAGCGGAAGCGCTCGAACTCGGAGAGGTCACCGTTGGGTGAGCCGTAGCCGGCGGGCGCGGCGGGCGCGGACTCGCGCTCGTCGTGGACGAACAGGCGGTGCTCGACGGAGAAGTCCCGTTCGGCGACCCAGTCGCCCTTCAGCTCCTCCTCGACCTGGTTGCGCAGCTCGTCGATCCCGTACTTGTCGACGAACACCTTGATGCGGGCGCGGGCGCGGTTGACCCGCAGCCACTCTTGGCGGTCGAAGATGCGGAAGACGGCCTCGGCGTACTTCAGGTAGTCGCCGTTCTCCAGCTCGACGAAGTCGTAGAGGGCGGGGGCGACGCGGGGCATGATCGAGGTGCCGCCGCCGACGAGCATCTCGGCGCCGCGGATCTCACGCCCGTCGATCGTCTTGACGCGGGCGCGGTAGGCGATGTCGTGGATGCCGCTGATCGCCCGGTCTTGCGGTGATCCGTCGAAGGAGGTCTTGATCTTTCGCGGCATCGCCTGGGTCGTGGGGTGACGGACGAAGTAGCGGACGTAGGCCCCGACGTAGGGGGTCATGTCGAACAGCTCGTCGGCTGCGACACCGGCCCAGGGGTCGCCGGTGACGTTGCGGACGGTATTGCCGCAGCCCTCGCGGCTGGAGAGGCCCGTGCGGCTGAGCTCGTGGATCGCGGGCTCCATTTCCGCCAGGGGGATGTGATGGATCTGGATGTTCTGGCGAGTCGTCACGTGGCCCTTTTTGAGCGGGGCGTACTTCTCGACGACGTCGGCGAAGGAGTCCATCTGCTCGGGGGTGACGCCGCCGAAGGGGAGCTTGACGCGGACCATGTTCACGTCGGGCTGGCGCTGGCCATAGACGCCCTGCTTGAGGCGGAACTTGATGAACTCGTCCTCGGGCGTGTCGCCGGCGAGGAATTTGGTCGCCTCCGTTTTGAAGTCGTCGAACTCGCGCTCAAGGATCGGGATCACGTGCCCGGGGACGTCCTTCAGGACCTCGGGGTCCTCGAGCGTTCCACGTTCTGCGGGGACGGACGCTGGCTCCATCAAACTGAACCCTCCTGATCCGGACCACGGCCCGGCTGCTTTGAGTCGCCGTTGCCGGCTGAGACGATATTGAGCTAAAGCCTAGCGGCTTTCAGGTATTTATCCAGGGGTCGCGCTCGTCGTCTCCGTCTGCCCCTCTGACGCCTTCCAGCAGGCCTGCCCGGCTCCAGCCGTCGATGCCCTCCGAAGCAGGCGCCAGCGCCGGAGCGGTGTCGCGCATGAAGCGCTCCAGGGCCGCCACGACGGCGGCTGCCTCCTCGGGGGAGGCGGTGGGGGCGATCAGCTTCAGCTCGGGGCGGCGGTTGGGCATCAGCTCGGCGCGACGCCTACAGCGGGATGTTGCCGTGCTTGCGCTTCGGGCCCGGTTCGCGCTTGGTCTGCAGCGTGTGCAGCGCCGTGATCAGCTTCGGGCGCGTCTCGTGGGGGACGATGACGTCGTCGATGTAGCCACGCTCCGCCGCCGTGTAGGGATTGGCGAAACGCGCCTTGTAGTCCTCCATCAGCTTTGCCCGGCGCTCCTCTGGCGTGGGGCTGCCGGCGATGTCGCGTCTGTAGATGATGTTGACGGCCCCCTCCGCGCCCATCACCGCAACCTCCGAGGTCGGCCAGGCGAAGTTGAAGTCGGCCAGCATGTGCTTGGAGGCCATCACGTCATAGGCGCCCCCGTAGGCCTTGCGGGTGATGACCGTGAGCTTCGGGACGGTCGCCTCGGTGAAGGCGTAGAGAAGCTTGGCGCCGTGGCGGATGATCCCGCCCCACTCCTGGCTCGTTCCCGGTAGGAAGCCGGGCACGTCGACGAAGGTCAGGATTGGGATGTTGAAGGCATCGCAGGTGCGCACGAAGCGTGCGGCCTTGGCGGAGGCGTCGATGTCGAGCACGCCGGCGAGCTGCGCGGGCTGGTTACCAACGACTCCGATCGCGAGGCCGTCCAGGCGCGAGAAGCCGCAGATGATGTTCTTGGCGTGGTGCTCGTGGACCTCGAAGAACTCGCCGTCGTCGACGATCAGCCGCACGACGTTCCGCATGTCATAGGGCTTGTTGGGATTCTCGGGGACGACTTCGTCGAGCTCGGGGTCCATCCGCTGGGGATCGTCGGTTGGTGTCACCCTGGGCACTGTCTGCATGTTGTTCTGGGGCAGGAAGCCGATCAGGTAGCGGCAGTCCTCCAGGCACGCGTCCTCATCGTCAGAGGCGAAGTGGGCGACGCCCGACTTGGTGTTGTGCGACATCGCTCCGCCCAGCTCCTCGAAGCCGACCTCCTCGCCGGTGACCGTCTTGATCACGTCGGGGCCGGTGATGAACATGTGGGAGGTCTCCTTGACCATGAAGATGAAGTCCGTGATCGCCGGCGAGTAGACGGCGCCACCTGCGCAGGGGCCCATGATCAAGCTGATCTGGGGGATCACGCCCGAGCAGCGGACGTTGCGCACGAACACGTCGCCATAGGCACCGAGCGAGACGACGCCCTCCTGGATGCGCGCGCCGCCGGAGTCGTTGATGCCGATCACCGGGCAGCCGATCTTGGCCGCCAAGTCCATGATCTTGACCATCTTCTCGCCCATCACCTCGCCGAGGGAGCCGCCGAAGACGGTGAAGTCCTGGCTGAAGACGCAGACCGTCCGGCCTTCGATCGTCCCGTGGCCGGTGACGACGGCATCGCCCCATGGCCGGTTCTTCTGCATGTCGAAGTCGTGGGTGCGGTGGCGCACGAACGTGTCGAGCTCCTGAAATGAGCCGGGATCCAGGAGCTTCTCGATTCGCTCACGGGCGGTGTACTTGCCGCGTGCGTGCTGCTTCTCCTCGGCCTCGGGGGCTGAGTGCAGGGCCGCCTCGCGCAGCTCCTGGAGCTGGTTCAGCTTCTCCTCGTAGGTCTCCGGGGCTTTCTGGCGGGGCTCCTTGCGGTGCCCGCTGCGGGAGGCCGCGAGCAGAGCCGCGTCGGCCTGGCGATCGTGCGCGCTGCTGGACATGGCGCGGGATCTTAGCTGCGTGCTCTCAGCGTGGCGGCTCGGCCCCGGCGCGCCATGCCCACAGCATCCCCGTCGCCCCCGGCATGTCGCCATCCTGCTGAGCCTCGTAGCCGGCCTCGGCCAGGAGCCGAACGGCAGCCTCGTGTGGGTGCGGCTCGGGGCATCCGATCGAATGCCACTCGAGCACGATTGCCCGCGCCTTCAGCTCGCTCAGCCGGGGGTCGGTGAGGATGTCCCACTCGGCGCCCTCGATGTCCATCTTCAGCAGCTCGACATCGTGGTTGGTCTCGAACAGGTCTACGACAGGCACCGAGATCGTGTGCCCCTTGCTCAGCGACACGGCGCCCTCGGCGCGCGCGGCTGGGTCGCCGACGCCGCTCAGCTGGGACTCAGCGAACAGCCCCGAGACGAACGGCAGCTCGCCGTCGCGGTTGGACACAGCCACCTCTCTCAGGGTCCAGCGTGATTGAAGGCCGTTGGCGGCGATCGTCCGCCGCAGCAGCGGCACGTTGCCGGGGTCCGGCTCGAAGCTCTCGACCGATGCGCCCCAACGCTCGACGGCGAAGATGCCGAACAGCCCGATGTTCGCGCCGACATCGAGCACTCTTGGTTCATCCGCCGCCGCGACGATCGACTCGACCGCGGTGGGAGGCTCGTAGACGGAGGGCCAGGCGTTGGCCCCGAATATCTCTTTGAAGATCGCCAGGTCCCGGGTGCGGTGGCGCAGATGGACCGTCAGGCCCGATCTCCTCAGGCTATAGGCGGACTCCCGCCGTGGCCCCGCAAGTTGGAGCGCCGTGAATCGCACCGGCTCGCTCACGGCTCTGGCCGATCGCACGGTGCGAGCGACGACCTGCACTGGCTCGGAGTCCAGCAGCATCCGGACCGAACCGAAGCTCCTGGCCTTTCTTGAGAGGGTCCGCAACACGGCCCTTCCGAGTCTAGGACCGGGAGAACGGGCGGTGATGCGCGGCGCCCAGGCGGTCCAGAACGCTCGTCAGCACCGCCTTGACCTGCTCGGCGGCGATCTCCTCGGCAGCCTTCAGCTCGGCTGCGAGATCTTCGCTTGCTGTGGGCGGCTCGGGGTCGGGCGCCGCCTCGGGCTCTGTGCTTTCGGTCTCGGCTTCACCCGTGGCGCCGTCGTCGGGCTCGGTGAGGGCGACCGGCTCGGGTTCGGGCTCGACCGTTAGGGCCGGTGCCTCCAGGGGGTGCGTCACGGCGACAGGCGATGTCACCTGTAGCTGCTCGAGGGCAAGATCGATGGGCTCGTTGGTCTCTGCCACGTCGGGGGCGGGCCGCTTCCGGCGAGAGCCGAACAGGCGGGCGAAGAAACCACGACGTGGCTCCGCCGGAGCAGGCTCAGTCTCGGTCGAGGGCTTGCCCTCGACCTGCGGGGCGTGCTCGGCCTCCCCGAGGTGCCAAGGAGCGTGCACGTCGGGCGACGCCCCGGCTTCGGCCGCGCGCAGATCGCTCTCGATCGCTGGGCCGACCTGCCCGCGAGCATCCGGCCAGCCGGCGGCACGGCGGGCCGCCTCGGTCGCCGGGGCGGGCTTGGGCTCCGCGGGGGTCTCGGCGACAACGACTGTTGGCTCGGTGGACGGCTGTGGCACGGTCGAGGTGGGCTCGGCGAGGGCCGTTCCCTTGTCCTGCGCCTCGGTGCTCGCCTCTTGAGGGTCGTCGTCCTCTGGGGAGTCGCTGGGCTCGGACTCCTCGGGCTCGGCCACGGCCGCCGGCTCGTGGTGAACGGTGAGGGTGACCTTGGTGCCCCAGCCCGAGGCCTTGATGGCGACGGTCCCTGTCGTGCCCTGGGCCTCCCACTCGACGAGCTTTTCGGGCTCGGTGCGGGTGATGCTGATCTCACCTAGCTCGCCGAGGTGGCGGGCGAGGGCGTCGGGGTCGCTCAGCTCCGACCAGAGCTCCGGGGGAGACTTGACAAGTGTTCGTTGAACCTCAGAGGAGATCATCGTCATCGCTCCCACTTTCGAGCGATCCGCGCCTAGTCCTCCCGGGAGTGAGCTATGCAGGCTGAGTGGCGCCGCCGGCGCCGATCAGGGCGCGCTCGTGCAGCAGCTCGGCGATCTGTACGGCGTTGGTGGCGGCGCCCTTGTGGAGGTTGTCGGCCACGACCCACAGGTCGAGCGCTCGTTCGTGTCCGGCGTCGCGGCGGATCCGCCCGACGAACACCTCGTCGTGCCCGGCCGCCTCGATCGCCAGCGGGTAGGAGGCCATGCCGGGGTCGTCGAGCACGACCACGCCAGGGGCCGCCGCGAGCAGCTCGCGTGCCTGCTCGGGAGAGAGGTCCTCGCGCGTCTGGACGTTGACGGCCTCGGAGTGGCCCGTTACGACCGGAACGCGCACGCAGGTGGCGCTTACTCGAATGGAGGGGTCCTCGAGGATCTTGCGGGTCTCATTGATCAGCTTGCGCTCCTCGTCGGTGTGATCGTCGCCCGGGGCGAAGCTGCCCGCGTGGGGGAGGACGTTGAAGGCGATCTGATGGGCGTACTGCTCGGGCGGCTGGATGTCCTGTTCGTGCAGCAGCGCGTGGGACTGGTCGAGTAGCTCCTCGACGGCCCGGCGGCCGGTTCCGGAGACGGCCTGGAAGGTCGAGATGACCAGTCGCTCGATGCCTGCGGCTTGCTGGAGTGGCTTCAGCGCCACGACCATCTGCATCGTCGAGCAGTTGGGGTTGGCGATGATCCCCTTGTGCGTGTCGAGGGCGTGGGGATTCACCTCGCTGACGACGAGGGGCACGTCGTCCTGCATCCGCCAGCGCGAGGAGTTGTCGACGACGACCGCTCCGGCGGCGGCGAAGCGAGGTGCCCATTCGCCGGACGTGGCCCCCCCGGCGGAGAACAGGGCGATGTCGAAGCCTTGAATGGACTCCTCGTCGAGGCCTCTGACTACGAGACCACCGTCCAACTCGCGGCCGACCGAGCGCGAGGAGGCGAAGGGCACGATCTCACTCGCGGGGAACTCTCGCTCGCGCAGCAGACGCAGCATCAGGGTTCCCACCTGACCGGTCGCTCCGACGACTGCCACTCGATATCCGCCCATCTCTGTCAGGTTAACGAGACAGTGACGAAGTCGCCGATCGGCAGATGAGCAGCACAGAGCAGACCATCGGTCCCTGGCGTGTCACCGCTCCGCCGTCGCCGTCCCAGCCGGAGGGCACGCAGGCGCCGACGCTGTCGGTGGTGATCCCTTACTACCGTGGCGAGCACCTGATCGCCGGTGCCGTCCGGTCGGTTCTGGAGCAGACCGTCGCGCCGCTCGAGATCGTGATCTGCGACGACGGCTCTCCGGACGACCTCGACGCGGGGCTGGGCTCGCTGCGCGACTCGGTTCGAGTGATTCGTCAGACGAACGGCGGCATCTCGGCAGCGATGAACGCGTTGACGGCGGCCAGTCGCGGGGACTACGTCGTGCAGCTCGACCAGGACGACGCGTTCACGCCACGCCGCCTGGAGGCGATCTCCGACGTGCTGAGGGCTCGCCCCGACATCGACGTGCTCGCGACCGACGCCGAGATCGAGTTGGGCGGAGAGCCGATCGCGACGCTCGAACAGGTGAATCCGTTCCCCGCGAGCGATCAGCGGTTCGCGCTGATGACGACGTGCACGTTCATGTGGCCGGCGGTGCGGCGAGGCGCACTCGACGCCGTGGGCGGCTACGACGAGCGCTTCCCGGTGATGCAGGATTGGGAGTGCTTTCTGCGGCTCGTTCTCGGCGGGGCGCCGATGGCGTTCGTGCACGAGCCGCTCTACCGCTGGCGCCTTACGCCCGGGAGTCGCTCCTCGAGTGACCGCGTCGAGAACGTCGCGATGCTGGTGCGGATGACAGAGACGATGTGCCGGGCCTGTCCGCTGGAGCCGTCGGAGCGGGAGCTGGGTGCGTCGCTGCTGGATGCGCGCCGGCGCTGGCTCGCTCGCGAACGGGCTCGCGATGCGCTGCAGGAGGGCGCGGGTGGCGCTCGTGGCGCCTCCTTGGCCCTCCTCGCCGGACGTGGCTTTGACCGGGCGACCCGTGTGAAGGCGCTCGTTGCCGTCGTCTCTCCGTTGCTTGCCAGGAGGTTCCTGGAACGTCGCCGCGAGCAGGCCGATCCGGCGGTCGAAGCTCTCGCGCAGCGCGGCTTTCGCTGGGACGGTCGCCCCTAGCCTTGGATGTGCCGGCGCGGTGCGAGGGGCTCGGCTGACTGCCCCGCCTTTCAGTGGTCGTCCGGCGCAGTCCACCGCAGCAGCTCGCGCAGGACCGCCTCCATCCCGGCGATCTCGTGCACAGCCCGCTGGCTCCCGGCGCCGCCGCCGCGCTCGAGGAGCCCGGCCAGGTTGCCTAGCTCGGCCACACAGCCCAGCTCGGCCGCGTGCCGTCTCGCCGTCGCCAGAGCGCTCGCCAGCAGCTCCGAGACGGGACACAGGCGGCCCTTCTCGTCGGGCAGTCGTGCCCGTACGCCGAACCGCGCGGCCCTGAAGATGCCCTCCTCGAGGATCTCGGAGGGCAGTTCCGGAGACGGTGCGGCAACGGCGGCCTCGCGAGCCAGGCAATGAGTGAGGGCGACCAGCGCGGAGATGTCCTCAAGTGAGCTCTGTGCGTCGAGCGCCCGCACCTCGACGGTGCCGAGCTGGGGGTGGGGTCGAAGCTTCCACCAGAACCATGTGTAGTCGGGCACGTCGGCGGCTCGCACCAGCAGGCTGGACCGCTCGAGGAAGTCGTCGTAGCCGGCCATCGCCTGGGGCACTCCCGAGCGCGGCCACCCGCGTACGCTGACCTCGCGCGCGGAGGCCAGGCCGGTGTCGCGCCCGTGCCGGAAGGGCGAGTTCGCGCCCAGCGCTTGCAGCAGCGGCAGATGCCGCCGTAGCCCGTTGAAGGCGCGGATCGCCGTCTCGGGGTCCGGCATGCCAACGTGAATGTGCAGGCCCCCGACGGGGGTCGCGACCGCGTCTCCGAGCAGGTTGCGGATGCTCTCGTAGCGCTCCTTGTCGGTGATCTCGGCCTCGCCCTCGGCGGCGCCCGGGTGAGTCCCCGAGCCGATCAATCCGACACCTGTCTCGAGCACGGCCGCACGCAGCGCCGACAGCGTCCCGGTGGCCTCGCCGACGTTGCTCGAGATGTCTGAGATCAGCTCGATCTGGCAGGCATGCAGCTCGCGCTCGATTCGCCCGCCCTGCGGCACGGCTCGATCGAGCACCGCGCCCGAGGCGTTGATCTGCGAGCCGGTGACGGGGTCGCACAAGAAGAGCTCCTCCTCGACCCCCACCGTGTAGGGGTCGCTGGACCCGAACGCGTGCTGATCTACCTCACTCATCCACGGGCGTTGCCCGCGAACGCGGTTCCCTACGCTAGGCCCCCGTCTGGGCGACCATGAAGAAGATCGTCAACAGGATCACCGCGCTGACGCCCAAGTTGACCGTAAACAGCTGGCCGCGCAGCGCTTTGTACTCCTCGCCGAAGACCACCTCGCCGTCGCCCGCGGCGGCCACATCGCGCTCCGCCAGCTCGGCCAGCCGGCGCTCACGGGGAGCGAAGAACGCTCCGCCGAGGGCGCCGACGATGACGATCACGGCGATTCCCCACTGCACGTAGAAGTCGCTCCAGGTGTGCAGTTTGCTCGCCAGGTAGATGCCGGCGAGGAGCGCCAGTCCCATGAACGGCGAGATCACGCGCTTGCCTACAGCATCCTGGATGCGATGCAGCCCCGGCATCGACCGTGGCTCCGCACGGATCCCGACTGCGTACATGACCGGATAGGCGAACGTCACCCCGAAGGCGATCACGATCGCGGCGATGTGAACGGCCAGTACGAACGTGTAGAAGGTGACGGCGGGTGCCACGGCGGTGGATCCTAGTCAGAAGGTCGGCGCGTACTTACCGAACACGTCCTGCATGGCTCCGCACGCCTCGCCCATCGAGCAGCGGTCCTTCAGGGCCTGTCTGATCGCCGGAAGCAGGTTGTCCTCGCCGCGGGCGACGACACGCAGCTCCTCCAAGCGTCGCTCGACGAGCTGCTGATCGCGGTTGGCCTTGAACTCCGCCAGGCGTGCGACCTGTTCGCGCTCGGACTCGGGGTCCACGCGCAGCAGGTCCGGCACCTCGATCTCGTCTTCCTCGAAGGCATTCACGCCGACCACGATGTCCTGGCCGATCCGGTAGCGCTCCTGATAGCCCCAGGCCGACTCGTCGATCTCGGCGGTGATGAACTGGATCGCGTTGACCGAGCCGCCAAGTTCGTCGACCTTCGCGATCAGCGTGTTGGCCCGCTCTTCGATCTCGTCGGTCAGGGCCTCGACGAAGTAGGAGCCCGCGAAGGGGTCGACGGTGTCGGCCGCTCCGGACTCGTTGGCGAGGATCTGCTGGGTGCGCAGGGCGATTTTGGCGGCCCGCTCGGTGGGCAGCGCCAGCGCCTCGTCGAAGCCGTTGGTGTGCAGCGACTGGGTGCCGCCGCAGACGGCCGCGAAGCCTTGCAGGGCGACCCGCACGATGTTGTTCTCGGGCTGTTGGGCGGTGAGGGTGACGCCGCCCGTCTGGGTGTGGAAGCGCAGCATCGTCGACTTCGGGTTCTTGGCCCCGAAGCGGTCGGTCATGATGTGCGCCCACATTCGCCGGGCCGCGCGGAACTTGGCGACCTCCTGGAAGACGTTGTTGTGGCCGTTGAAGAAGAAGGCGAGGCGCGGCGCGAAGTCATCGACGTCGAGGCCCTTGTCGATCGCCGCCTGCACATAGGCGATGCCGCTCGACAGGGTGAACGCCACCTCCTGCACGGCTGAGCAGCCCTTCTCGCGGAAGTGATAGCCGGAGATCGAGATCGTGTTCCAGCGCGGGACCTTCTCCTGGCAGTACTGGAACAGGTCCGTCGTCAGGCGCATCGTCGCCTCGGGTGGGTAGATGTAGTTGCCGCGAGCGATGTACTCCTTGAGCACATCGTTCTGGGTCGTGCCGCGAAGCTGCTCCGATGGCACTCCCTGCTCCTCGCCGACCAGCTCGTAGAGCAGCAGCAGGCAGGCGGCCGGGGCGTTGATCGTCATCGAGGTCGAGACCTGATCGAGCGGGATGTCGTCGAAGGCCGTGCGCATGTCGTCGATCGTGTCGATCGCCACACCTGTGCGGCCGACCTCGCCCAGGCAGCGCGGGTTGTCGGAGTCCAACCCGAGCTGGGTGGGCAGGTCGAACGCCATCGACAGGCCCGTCGAGCCCTTGGAGATCAGGTAGCGATAGCGCTCGTTGGACTCCTTCGCGGAGGCATAGCCGGCGTACTGGCGCATCGTCCAGGTCTGCTTGCGGTACATCTCGCGATGGACGCCACGGGTGTAGGGGAAGGCTCCGGGCTCGCCAAGATCCAGGTCCCCGGGGAGGTCATCCTCGGTGTAGAGCTCACCGATCTCGATGCCCGAGTCGGTGAACCGCCTGGGGTCGTCGGGGCCGACTATCGGCGCGACGCTGAGGTCGTCGTGGTCGTCTTTGGAAATCGGTGGGCTGGCCATTGGGGGGATGATATGTGCCCCGGCTCGACGGCAGCGGGAGCCGCTTGGCGCCGACGAGCCCCGTCTCGCCTCGTTGTGGCTGCCGCGCAATCTGGCTGTCGGACGCTTCTGCGGTCGCGCGCACGGGTATCCTCTGCCCGATGGCGACCTGTCTGGTTACCGGGGGGGCGGGGTTCCTCGGATCGCACCTCTGCGACGCGTTGCTCGCCCAGAGCAACCGCGTGATCTGCGTCGACAACCTCGAGACCGGCTCGCTGCGGAATATCGCTCACATCCGCGACCCCGAGCAGTTCACGTTCATGAACGTCGACATCACCGAGCCCTACTTCGTCGAGGAGCCGGTCGACTTCGTTTACCACTTCGCCTCGCCGGCATCGCCGATCGACTATCTGCGCCTGCCGCTGCACACGCTCAAGGTCGGCTCCTACGGCACCCACCACACGCTCGGCCTCGCCAAGCTCAAGCGGGCGCGCTTTCTGACGGCGTCGACCAGCGAGGTCTACGGAGATCCGCTCGTGCACCCGCAGTCGGAGGACTACTGGGGCCACGTCAACCCGATCGGCCCGCGCGGCGTCTACGACGAGGCCAAGCGCTACGCCGAGGCGCTGACGATGGCCTACCACCGTCAGCAGGGTGTCGACACGGCGATCGTGCGGATCTTCAACACCTACGGTAATCGCATGCGCCCCCACGATGGGCGGGCGATCCCGACGTTCCTGCGCCAGGCGCTCGACGGCCGGCCGATCACCGTCTTCGGCGACGGCAGCCAGACACGCTCCTTCTGCTTCGTCAGCGATCTGATCAGGGGCATCATCGCCCTGGCGGAGTCCGGCTACCATGACCCCGTGAACATCGGGAACCCGGACGAGTTCACGCTGCTTGAACTTGCGGAGACGGTTCGCGAGCTGACGGGCTCGGGCTCGGAGATCATCTACGAGGCCCTGCCCGTCGACGATCCCAAGCAGCGCCGTCCCAACATCGGACTGGCTCAAGAGCTGCTCGGCTGGTCGCCGGAGGTATCCCTGCGCGACGGTCTACAGCGGACCATCGAGGACTCGGGCATCGAGGTTCTGATCGGCAGAGGCTCTCGCTGAGCGCTCACGCGGAATCTCGGTGCGCGGCTCCCGGGGTCCGGCAGGACCGCTCCGCGGACCCTGGGCGAGTGTTGTGAAGGACGAGATGGGAACACATATGTCGGGAACGTCGCCTCCGGCCGCGCCTACGCGCATGCCCCCGGCTGCCGGTCGTACGCGGCCGCCCAGGCCGGCGCCCGGCGCGGGTGGGTCGACTGGGCAGCGGCCCGCGCCCCCGCCGCCCGAGCGCGACGTCCGTGCGCGGCGCCCCCCGGCGATCAGCTTTCTGCTGCGGATCTCGACGCTGCGAAGAGTCGGCCGTGTCGTCTCGCTGCTGGCCCTGGACTTCGCCGGGGTCGCCCTTGCGATCTTCACCGCGCTGGTCCTCAAGGAAGCGGTCCACGGCACCGTCAGCTTCAGTAACGACCTGCATGGAACCGAAAACTTCCTGCCCTTCTCCTACCTGCTGACGGCGCTGCTGTTCGCCAACTCGGGCCTCTACGCCGAGCGGGCACAACGGCCTGGACTGCCACGGATCGTGGGCTCGCTGTTCGAGGTTGCGGTGGTGGCGCTGATCTTCGCCGTCGTCAACGGCGAACACTTCTCCAGCTACTACCTCTTCTACGGGTCGCTGGTCTTCGCGATCTTCTACGTGTCGGCCTTCAGGGGCTCCTACGAGATGGCGACCGCAATGCTGCTGCGCGCCGCCGGCATCCGAAGGCGAGCGGTGCTGGTCGGACGGGGCAAGCAGATCGCCGATGTCGCCCATGCCCTGGCCGACGCCCCCCATTCGCCGATCGAGGTCGTGGGGTTCCTCTCGCCCGTCCCAATCCCCGACAACGGCCTGCGCTCGCTCGGCTCGCTCGACGACCTCGAGGCGGTGCTGGCCGCCGACCGGGTCGACGAGGTCATCATCGCCGACCCCGACTTCCCCCAGGACCAGGCCGTGGAGCTGGTCGACCAGTGCCACCGCCGTGGGATCCGCGTGCGTCTTGCGCCCTCGACGATGGAGATCCTGATCCAGCGCGCCGAGTTCATCCCTGGGCAGTCGGTGCCTCTGTTCGAGCTCGGCCCGCCTGCCTTCGAGGGCGTCGACTTCGCCCTCAAGCGGACCTTCGACGTGATCGGGGCAACTGTGCTGCTGATCCTGCTCAGTCCCCTGCTGCTCGCCCTGACGCTGGCCGTCGCGCTGACCTCGCGGGGGCCTGTCCTGTTCCGTTCGATGCGCCGGGGAATCGGCCAGCGGCCCTTCGCCTGCCTGAAGTTCCGGACCATGCACTCCAAGGCCGAGGAGGAACAGGCCGATCTCGAAGAGCTCAACGAGGCCTCCGGCGCGCTGTTCAAGATCCGCGACGATCCGCGCCTGACCCCGATCGGGCGCTTCCTGCGTCGCTTCTCACTCGATGAGCTGCCGCAGTTGATCAACGTGCTTCGCGGTGAGATGTCGCTGGTCGGCCCCCGGCCGCTGCCCGAACGCGATTACACGATGCTCGAGGAGTGGCACCGCAAGCGCTACCTGGTGCTGCCGGGGATCACCGGCCTGTGGCAGGTGTCCGGACGCTCAGAGCTCGACTTCGACGATCTGGTGCACCTCGACTTCCTGTACCTCGAGCACTGGTCGTTGGCGCTGGATCTGACGATTTTGCTGAAGACGTTGCCGGCTGTGGTTTCGCGGCGCGGCGCTTATTAGCTCCGCGTCGATCGGGGCTGTCGCGGTTCGCGGTCCCGCTGGTGGCAAACGCCGGACTTGGTATGGCGCTCACGTGCGACAGCCCCGATCGACGCTCCGCTTCGCCCCGTTGGTGATTCACCGCCGGGCCTTGGGGGCAGATCGCGTTTGCCCTCCGACCGGCGGGTGGCTCGTGGACTCGGCCCCCCAAGGGCTTGTAGTCCTGCGGCAGCGAAGCGTCGGGCGGGTTTGTCGCCCGTGCGCGCCTGCCGAAATCTCTCTTTGCCGCGCGCGGGTGGGCGCGCACCGCGACAAACCCGCTCGACGCGCAGCCGAACCCACGGTGAGCGGGCCGGCCTCGGCGCGCTCCACGCAGGATGCCCGGCCCGCTCACCTTTGCTCGCCGGCGCCCCCCGGCGCCTGATCAAGATCGCTCTCTTTGCCCCGCGATTGCGTGGGTTGAGGCTAGGTGCGGCATCCGGGGGCAGTCAAGGCGATTCCAGCTTTGCGTGCCGGGCGCCACCCGTAGACGACCGTATTACCTGCTCGGAGAGATCTTCCATTTTGCGGCAAGCGTGCAGTGGCTGAGAAACACGGAGGCCGTTTGTGGTTACCCGCCGGCGGGCTCTGTGACTCCCGCGTAGACGGGCGACCCGGCTAGCCGTGATCGGGCTCAGCCAATGCCGCGGACATCATCTTCACCCAAGTGCTCACCAGCGCTTGGTCGTCGACCTGGGGCGGGATGCCGAGAACGTCCCGGAGCAGGCGAGACGAGAGCAGCGATCCCAACCCGAAGGTGGCGATGGCGCTGGCTTCGTCGGCCGCTATCGAGCGCTCGGCGCGTTCGCCGATCCACGAGGCAAAGCCGGTGAACGTGGAGCTCACCAGCTCCTCAACGGCGGCGGTCAGCAGTTGCGGCCGGCTGCGCACGTCGGAGGCGAGGATTCGAAGCAACTCGGACTCGCTGTCGAGCTCGGCGAGCACGTAGCGCGCGGTCAACGTCAATTCGGCCTCCAGATCTCCGAGCGACCCCAGCACGCCTCGGATCTCACGCAGCGCGCCGAGCCTGCCGAGCTGGCGCTCGATGCCCGCGGCGAGGACCGATTCCTTGCTCGCGAAGTGGTGGTAGATCCCGCCCGCTCCCGGCGTCAGGCCGGCCGCTGCCTCGATCTTGGCGATGCTCGTCGCGGCATAGCCGTACTGGCTGAACAGGTGCATCGCCTCATCGACGATGCGCTCGCGAGTGGTGCTTGACATGACCCTGCCTAAGTATACACTGAGCTGCAGTCAGTGATTCAAGAGAAGGGTCTCACGTGTCCGTTGCAGGGCGTTCTCCCGATTCAGATGAAGCGATGACGACGCCCTCCGTGCCGAACGGCGGACGACGGATGGCGAAGTCCGGACGGCGCGCCTCGCGGCTCGTTCTCGTCGGATTCCTTGGTTGCTCGTGCCTGTTCGCCGCGACCGCCGCATGGGCGGGGCAGGAACTTGACTTCCATGTGGCCTTCCAGCCGGATGAGCTGGGCGCCTCGACCAACCTCTCCCTCAGCGCGAAGCTCGTCTCGAGCACCGGTGGCCCCCTCTCGCCGGTGACGAAGTTCGTTCTGTACGCCCCGGCGGGAATGAGGATCGACGCGCGAGGCGCTGGTACCTGCACCGCGGCAGTTCTCAAGCAGATCGGTCCCAGGGGCTGTCCCATCGACTCTCGCGCCGGCTTCGGCGGCGGCGTCGGCGCGCTCTCGCTGCCCGACGAAACCATCCAGGCGCCCTACACCCTCGACTTCTTCTTCGCCCCCAGAGAAGGCGGTCGTCTGCGACTGCTGATCTACGTAAGCGCTCGCGCGCCCGCCACCCTCGAACTTGTCCTGGTGGCAAAGGAAGTCCCGGCGCCGAAGCCATTCGGGCTCGGCTTCAGCGTCGAAGTGCCACCGATCGTCACGTTCCCCGGCGCCCCCGATGCCTCGGTCGAAAGCGCCTTCGTGACAGTCGGCTCACCCGACGTCGCCTACTACGAGCGTGTGCATGGCCGGAGGACCCTCGTCCACCTCAGGGGGCTGATCGTGCCGCAGCACTGTCCCACGGGCGGGTTTCCCACAGAGGGGAAGGCCTACTTCGCGGACGGCACGACACTCACCGTCAACCCAACGATCCCGTGTCCGTCCCGCTAGCTCTGCGCACAGCCGTGGCCCTGACCGTCGGCGTCACGCTGAGCGCATCCGTCGTGTGCGCCGAACTGGCCCGCGCGGCCACGGCGCAGACCTCGGAGACTGTCACACCATCGCTGGCCCCCGACCGTCTCCACGCCAAGGGGTCCCTGACGCTCGCGATTCGCTACGCGGGCGGCGAGAGTGGCCTGCCTTCCCCGGTTCGCAAATCGCTGTTGAAGCTCCCCGCCGGGCTTGGTCTGGACGTTCCGGTACTGCGCAGCTGCAGTCCCGCAAGCTTGCGAAGCCGCGGGGCGAGCGGCTGCCCATCGCAAGCGAAGATCGGCAGCGGCCACGCGCTCGTCGAGGCACTCGCCGGATCGCAGCTGATAACCGAGCACATCGCTCTGTGGATCTTCGTCGGCCCGCTGCGGGACTTCCAGCCGACCTTCGAGGTGCTCGGCGAAGGCAGGACGCCGCTGCAGAAGCGGGTCGTGTTCAGCGGCACCGTCACCCCTGGCCGCGCTCCCTACGGGGAAGAGCTGCAGCTGGACATCCCGGCGATTTCCACGCTGCCGCTAGAGCCCGATGCCTCGATCGTCGCCTTGACTCTCACCGTAGGCGTTGCCAGGCATCCGCCGGGGCGCGAAGTGAACACCGTAGTGGTGCCCGCGAATTGCCCCGCAGGGGGCTTCCCATTCGCTGCTGAATCCACCTACGCCGACGGTTCCACCGGCAGCAGCTCGGCCACAGCTGTCTGTCCACCGTGAGTCGTGTGGAGAGAGGTTTCACCATCAGGCGCCTGCGGGGCACGGCGTACAACCAGAACGAAAGTGGAGATCACCCGATGCGTCAACGAAATCGTCTACATGTGAGACTCGCCGGCACCCTGGCAGCGACGGCGCTGCTCTTCGGGGCGATGGCCGCCTCCTCAGACGCCACGAGGACCATCTCGTTGAACGAGACGGGACGGCTGCGTCTGGTCAGCAAGCATGGCTTCACTCTCAACGAGACCGGTACCGCATCGGGCACCATCAAAGGTCCGATCAGCGTTCGCCTGACGATCGTCTCGACCAGCCGTGTCAGCGTCGAAGTCACCCTCTCTCCCAACGGGGGCTCCGTCTCGGGCTCGGGGACGGCGAGTTATCACAAGGGTGAAACGGAGGCCAGCTTCTCCGGCGGGCTGTCGATCGCCAAGCGGTCAGGGAGCTACGCGCATGCTCAGGGCGCAGGCCTGAAGTTCAGCGGCACGATCGCCCGTTCGAACGACGCGATCACCGTTTATGTGAGCGGCCGGTTGTCGTACTGACCGGCAAGCCGGAGGTCTGGGATTCCATGTTGGAGCTTCGTCAGCTTGTCAAGCACTACCCCGTCGTCGGCGGGGAGCCCGTGCGAGCTGTCGACGGCGTCTCGCTGACAGTCGCCGCCGGTGAGATGGTGGCTTTGTACGGGCCCAGCGGCTCGGGCAAGACGACTCTGCTGCTGATGATCGCCACCCTGCTCGAGCCGACGTCTGGAGCGGTTCTGATCGGGGGGCGTGACATCTCCTCTCTCTCCGAGCGGGAGGCCTCGCACTTCAGGCTCTCGCAACTGGGGTTCATCAGGCAGAACTTCGATCTGCTCCCCGGGGTGAGCGCGATCGACAACTCGGTGCTCAAGCTCCTGAAGTCGATGCGCTGGCGCGAGGCCCAGCGGGAGATGACCCCATTGCTCGAGCGCCTGGGCATGGGCGGGCGCTTGAACCATCGCGCCGAGACGCTCTCGATGGGGGAGCGCCAGCGCGTGATGATCGCTCGAGCGCTCTCCACCAAGCCGAGCATCCTGCTTGCCGACGAGCCCACTGGAAGCCTCGATTCCCAGCGCGGTCGCGAAGTGCTCGAGCTGCTGCGGGAGCTGTGCCGTGAGCACGGCGTGGCGGTGGTCCTGGTGAGCCACGACCCGATGGCAGCCGCATACGCCGATCAGGTGTTCAGCCTGAGCGACGGCAAGCTCTCCGAGCTCGGGATCGACCCGGCGCCTCGGCAGCTGGCCGTCGGCAGTCACTGAGCGATGAGGCCGGCCAATGCCCTGCGCCTCTACCGCGTGCGACTTCGCGCTCGCATCGTGCAGGAGTGCCTGGCGGTCATCGGGATCGCCGCGGGGGTCGCCCTGCTGTTCGCCTCGCAGGTCGCGGGTACCAGCCTGCAGAGCTCCGTTGCCCAGCTTTCGCACGGGATCGTCGGTAATGCGACCCTGCAGCTAGTCGCACGCGACCCGCAGGGCTTCCCCGAAAGCACGATCCAGCGGGTGCGCCGGATCCCTGGCGTTCGGGCCGCGGCGCCGGTCCTCGAGGTCTCGGCGAACGCTGTCGGCCGTCGGCAGAGCGAGTCCGTTGAGCTGATCGGGGCCGACTCGAGCCTGTCCGAGCTGGGCGGTTCGCTCGTCCGGCGAACGGCGCTCTCGCCGTTCGGGGGCATCGGCGCTGTCGTGCTGCCCGCACCGCTGGCACAGACGCTGGGCGTCACCAAGTTCGGCCAGGAAGTGAAGCTCCAGGTGGCCGGGCGTACCCGATATGCGCCTCTCTATGCCCAGCTTCACCGACGCCAGATCGGATCTTTGACTGCCAGTCCGATCGCGCTCGCGCCACTTTCGTTCGTGCAGGAAATCGACGGTCTGCCCGCTCGCGTGAGCCGCATCCTCGTCGTCCCCGAGAGGGGATCGGCGGTCAGGGTGCGCGCGGCGCTGCGTCACCTGGCCGCCGGCCGGCTGGATGTCGAGGGCGCCGACTATGACGAAGCGCTGTTCGCGAAGGCCGCGGCGGTCAGCAACCAGTCGACGGCCCTCTTCTCGGCGATCAGCGCCCTTGTCGGATTCCTGTTCGCGTTCAACGCGACGCTGCTCACCGTCCCGCAGCGCAGGCGACTGATCGCAGACCTGCGTCGCGACGGCTACACGCCCCTGACGGTGCTGGCAGTGCTGATCGTGGACGGTCTCGTGCTGGGCCTGTTCGCGTGTGCGTTGGGGTTGGCCTTGGGGGAGGAGCTGTCGATTCATCTCCTTCGCTCCCAGCCGGCCTTTTTCTCCCTTGCCTTCGCGGTCGGCTCCCAGCGCGTCGTGAGCCTGCAGAGCATCGTGGTCGCCGCTACAGGAGGGATGCTCGCCGCGCTCGTAGCGGTGTTGAGCCCGTTGCGTGACGTTCTCTCGCGAGACCCACTCGCGGCGATCGCCGTGGACCAACGGTCCGCGGGAAGTCGTTTCGCCGGCCGTCAGGCGATTGCGGGCCTCTCCGGTTTCGCCGCTGCCACGATGTTGCTGCTGGCTGTGCCGGACGCGGCGATTCCCGGCATGGTCCTACTCGTTGCGGCCCTGCTGCTGGAGCTCCCGATCCTGCTCGCTGCGACGCTCGCACTCGTGAAACGACTGGCGGGAGCGATCGTGAGCCCCGTCCCACACGTGGCCGCCATGGAGTTGAGCGCCGCGCGTTCGCGGGCAGTCGCGATCGCGGCGACGGGGGCTATCGCTGTGTTCGGCGGTGTCGCGATCCAAGGCGCACATCGAGACCTGCTCGCCGGCCTCGAGAGCTCAGCCCGAGCCACGAACGCCTCCACCGGCCTGTGGGTCGCCCCGGCCGGCGCCTACAACCTCTTGAGGACCACCCCGTTCGCCGCGGTGCGACAGACCAGCCTCGAGCGCCTCCCGGGCGTTCGAGCGGTCCTTCAGTACCGCGGCGGTCTGCTGAACTACGGCCGGCGCCGGGCGCTCGTGATCGCGCCTTCGTCGATGTCCAGCCGGCTGTTGCCCCCCGGTCAGATCGTGGTGGGCGATCCACGCAAGGCAGAAGCACGTGTCCGCGCCGGTGGCTGGCTCGTGGTCTCGCAGGCGCTCGCCTCCGAACAGCATCTGCGCCTGGGCGAGGCGTTCAGGCTGCCGTCGCCCGAACCCACGGTCTTCCGTGTCGCGGCCCTGTCGACGAACATCGGCTGGGCGCCAGGCGCGATCGTCATGAATGCGAGGGACTACGCGCGCGCCTGGGGGAGCAAGGACCTGAGCGCCTACAGCGTCCTGCTGGACCGCGGCGCATCGCCTGCCCGAGTGGCGCCGGAGATCGAACGCGCGCTGGGGCCGGGCACTGGGCTGGCCGTTCTGAGCGCGGCTCAGCAGATCGCCCGGCAGTCCACGCTGGATCGCGGCGCGCTCGCGCGCCTGAGTCAGATCGCGAGGTTGATCTCGGTCTTCGCCGTGCTCGCGATGGCGGCTGCGATGGGAGCGATGGTCTGGCAGCGGCGGCCGCGTCTGGCCAAGCTCAGGTTGGAGGGACTCGGTCGAGCGGAACTGTGGCGAACGATCCTGCTCGAGAGCCTGCTGCTGTTGGGAGTCGGTTGTCTGAGCGGCGCGATCTTCGGCGTCTACGGTCAGCAGCTGGCCGATCGTGCGCTCTCTCGCACGATCAACTTCCCGATCGTCTACGCCGTCGCGCCGTGGACCGTGGTGGAAAGCCTCGTGCTGGTGACCGTGACGGCGGTCGCGATTCTCGCCGTGCCCGGCTACCTTGCGGCCTCCGTTCCCGCGATGCTCGCTCTGCAGGACTGACGTCGGCCTGTCCCGACGAGTGGACACCTCCGAGAATTTGGAGCGCGGGCCAAGTGTACACTTGGCCCCAGTTTTAGGAAAGGCAGGGTAGATGCCCGATCCCGGAGGCTCCAGCCGTGCAGGTGCCCCGCAAGGGATCGGCGGCGGCCGCCTGAGGCGCGCCGCACCGCTCGCGGGTCTGACCGCGCGTACCGTTGGGGGAGCAGCCGCGATGGCGCTGCGATCGAGACTCACCGGCGAGAGCAGCGCCGAGTTTCACCTTCGCGCGGCGGAGCGCTACGCCGAGCTGCTCGGTCGCTCCAAGGGCGCGCTGATGAAGGTCGGGCAGATGCTCTCCTACACGGCTGTGAGCTTTGGGGTCCCGAGCGAGTTCCAGTCGATCTACCAGGTCGCTCTCGGGCGCCTGCGCAGCGACGCGCCTGCGATGTCCCCGGACCTGGCGCGCGTGACGCTCGAAGCGGAGCTCGGGACTCCGGTCGGGCAGGCATTTGCGGAGTTCGACTGGGAGCCGCTCGCCGCGGCCTCGATCGGTCAAGTGCATGCGGCGCGGCTCAACGACGGGCGCCCTGTCGCGGTCAAGATTCAGTATCCGGGGGTCGCCGAGGCGATTCGCGCCGATCTGGGGAACGCCGAGCTGCTGGTTGCGTTCCTGCAGCTGGCCTTCGGAAGCCTCTCACCGAGACGTCTGAACCTGGACATGCGCAGTATGGCTCGCGAGATCGGCGCCCACATCGAAGAGGAGCTCGACTACCGGCTCGAGGCGCGCAACCAGGCCGAGTTCGCCGAGCACTACCGCGGGCACCCGTTCATTCGCGTACCGGACGTGATCGGCGAGCTGTCAAGCAGTCGCGTCCTGACACAGGATCTCGTTCTGGGCAGTGACTGGAACGAAGCGCTGGCGGCGGAGCAGGGACTTCGAGACCAATGGGCGGAGGCGATCCATCGCTTCGTCTACCGCTCCTACTACAGGCTGAACGTGTTCAACGCGGACCCCCATCCCGGCAACTTCGTGTTTCACGACGACGGGAGCGTCAGCTGTCTGGACTTCGGGTGCGTCAAGCATCTGGATCGTGAGCGCGTCGAGATGCTCGTCACGGTCTACAGCGAATGCAGCCGCGGCGATGTCCTGGGGACCTGGAGGGCGAGCGTAGAGGCTGGGATCTGGCGCTCGACGGATCCCGTCACCCCGGAGGAAGTGTTCGCGTACTGGCGTGAGGACAACTGGCTGATGTGGGCCAAGCAGCGATTTGTCGTGAACCCGGACTGCGTCGGCCGGGGAATCGAACGACGGTTCTCACCGGCAGGCCCCTCCGCCAACGCGCTGCGATACAGCACGATGCCCCCGGAGTATGCGCTGCTCGCCAGAGCTGAGATCGCGGCGGCGTCGGTGATGGCCCAACTGCGAGCCGGCAACAACTGGCTCTCCCTGGCGGAGGAGTACTGCTGGGGCGCCCCGCCGCTCACGGCGATGGGCAAGCGCGAGCAGGCGTTCCTCGAGCGGCGTGAACTGGAAGCCATGCCAGCGACCGGGCCCCAGACCTAGCCGCTCCGGCAGCTCCTTGGACTATTCGGGTGAATCGAAGTCTACTAATAGTCAGGAACATTGCTTGGGATCTGTGAGCCCACGGGCCATTGTGTAGCGGTCGGGCAATTCAGCCCGACGCGAAGAGGGGAGAGCGATGGAGACCTGTCTCCTGACGCTTGTCCTGGCCCTCGCGCAGCTATGCGTTCTCACGGCGCTGCTGCGTAGCGGCTAAGAGGGACGGCCCAGTGACGGGGTCCGGTGGCAGCCGGGCCCCGTAGGGTCGCGGCTGAGAGGCCCAAGGTGGCAGCCCTGGGCAGAACGAACCCTTCTCCTGACGCGACAAATTGTAGCGAGATCACAATCGACGATTTCAATTAGTTGGAAATTCGATTGATTAGGGGCCCGCTCGCAGTTGTCTGTCAGTGCGCCTCGAGGCCCCCTGCCGGGCGGCGCCGCAAGGCCCGCGAACCTGGGCGCGAGTAGCCCGTGTCGGCCATCGCCTGCGCATAGACGGACCAGGTGGCCCGAGCCGCGTCCTGCCAGCTCCATGCCGGTGGCGCCGGCGCCGGGCGAGTTGCACGTTGGGCGGCCTCGATCAGGGCTCTCATGTCCCCGGCCTCCACGAACGTGGCCCGCTCGTTGAGTACCTCCTTCAGCGCCGGTCCCTCGGAGGCCACCACCGGCGTGCCGCAGGCGAGCGCCTCGACGGCCGGCAGTCCGAAGCCTTCCTGCTCGCTGGAGATCACCAATGAGTGCGCGCCGCTGTAGATCGCCGCCAGCTCGTCGTCTGTGACCTGCCCCGTCAGCGTCACGTCGGGCAGCTCGTGAGCCCAGGGGCGGGTGGGGCCGACCAGCACGAGCGGCAAATCGCGAGGCGTCGCGGCGAGCTTGGCGATGTGCGTTCCCGGGTCGGGGTGCTGCAGCCCACCGACCCAGAGCAGATAGCGCTTGGGAAGGCCGAAGCGGGCTCTGACCGCCGCCTGCTCCTCGTGGCCTCTCGGGAACATCGCGCTGTCAGCTGCCTCCGGGATCACGACCACGCGGCCGCGATCCAGGCGCAGGTGGTTGACCGCGTCCTCCGCGACGGCTTCGGTCGGGACGATCACGCTGGCCGCCCGCTGCAGCGCCAGCGGTCGCAGCCGTAGCCGCAGACTCATTCGCAGGTGCTCGCTGCGGCGCTTCAGAGCCGCCAGGTCGTGGATCGTGACGACCATCGGGCAGGGGCTGTGCAGCATCGCGCCGTCGATCCATGGCGCGTGGAAGACGTCCGGCCCTGAGCGGACCGCCGCCGAGGGGCGGTTCGTGTCGAGTACCTCGTCAGTGCCGGAGGCCGTCTCGCGGAGCGCCTTCAGCAGGCAGCGCGAGTAGCGTCCGATGCCGCCGAGACCGCTCGCCGGACGGCTGTCGAGGGCCACCCTCATAGCCCGCGAACCATCTTGACGTCCTCCCAAACGCGCATCGCGCCAACATATTCCCTCTGATCAGGGTTGACCAGCTTTGAGAGCTTCGATGCACCGTCCCGCGCTCGCGCTCTAGCCTGCGCTCCGATGCCTTCTCGCGACTACCACGAAGCTCTCTGGAGCTCAGTTCCTGAAGGTCTGCAGCCGTCGAGTTTCGAGCTGCGCCGCCGCTTTCTGATCGACGCGCTGAACCCCGGTGTGCGGCTGCTTGACATCGGCTGCGGCGAGGGCCACTTCGGGGCGTCGGCCGCGGAGGCCGGGGCCGAGGTCGTCGCGGCCGACGTCGCCGAGGAGCCCCTGCGCCGTGCCAGGGCGCTGCATCCGGGGCTTGACGTTCGCTTGATCGACGGCGAAGGAGAGTGGGCGCTCGACGACGCCGGCTTCGATGTCGTCTGGGCGGGTGAGGTGATCGAGCACGTTGCCGACACCGCCTCCTGGCTTTCGGAGCTGCGCAGGGTACTGCGCCCCGGAGGGCGCCTGATTCTCAGCACGCCCCTCCTCGGCAGGCGCGAGCTGCTGAGAGCGGCCGTCTCCGGTGCGGTCTTCGCGCAGCGCTTCGAGCCACGTTCGGATCACCTGCGCCACTACAACGCCGCGACCCTCAGGGCTTTGCTGTCCGACTTCGGCTTCGAGGGGATCGCCGTGCGCTACGCCGGGCCGCGTGCCGAGCGGCTGCTGCTCGCGAGTGCCGTTCGTTCTCGGTTTTGAGCGTTTTTTCCTGCTGGGCGACGGCGCGCAGCGCTTGGACATAGTCGTTGTAGTCCTGGATCGCTTCCGGCTGGCCGGCCGCCAGCGCTTCGCTCGAGATCGACAGCGGGTCGAGGTAGAAGGCTGCGCGCAGCTCCTGCAGCGCCGCTTGGGGGTCGCCGGTAAGGTCGAACCGCCCCAGCGTCAACCACGTCTTGGGGTTGGAGGGCTGGAGCCGTACGGCCTTGCGCAGCGTCGCCCGGGCTCCGCGCGTTTGTCCCTCGGTGTTCTGCACGTAGGCCAGCGCGAACAGCGCTTCGACCGACAACGGGTCTCGCGAGACGGCCTGCTGCCCCGCCGCGAGCGCTCCACGAGGATCGGAGGCCAGCCGGCCCAGCGCCTGTTCCCTGGAGTCTTCGGATCGCTGAGGCTGGGACTCGAACCAGATCGCGAGGGCCGCGCCGATCACGACCACCACCGCCGCCGCGATTCGAACCGAGCCCGCCCTTCCCTCCGGGATTAGCTTCGCCCAGGGGGATGGGCTTGCTCGGCCCGTCATCGCTCCGGCGCCGTTTGCCCCAGCTCCGTTCGCGCCCGCCGGAGCCACGTCGGCATGGACGGGACGCAGCGGCCCGCGACCCGCGACCCATCCGGCGCAGAGCAGCGCCGCGATCGCGTTGCCCGGGACGTACCAGGTCCAATCGATCAGCGAATGGACGCCGAACAGGAGCACTACGCAGGTCATGCTCAGCAGCCCGATCCGCTCGGGTCCGTAGCGGCCCGGCTGCTCCGCGGTGAGGCGCATCCAGCTCGGCCGGGCACCGCCGCGGATCTCGCTCCACGATCGCCAGCGCCTGTTGAAGGGATGGGTGGCACGTCCAGCGGCCGCCATCCAGGACAGCAGTAGGAGAATCGTCAGCGCCAGCCCGACGAGGCCGAGGTCGGCCAGCGTCTGGACGATGAAGCCGTGTGCGTGTTTGACGACCAGCGGGCCCGTGCGGTAGCGCAGTCGCGCCACTTCGTAGCCGTCGGCGCCAACTCCGAGGGCAGGGTGCGCCTTGAATACCTTCAGCGCCTCGTCCCAATATTGGGCCCTGACGCTCGCCACTGCCGTCAGCCGGTCGGGGGAGTTGCTGGGAAGTTTGGCGTGGGTGTCGGTCAGCGTGTTCCAGGTGTGGGAGATGCTGCCCGTGAATCCCCTGTGGCTTGCCGCCAGCGCTCCGGCGAAGGCGACGATCAGAACAGCGATCAGGGCCAGCAGGGCGGTCCCGGCATGGCGCCGAGACCGCGCGGTCGGCGGCCTTCGCCCCGTCGCGAAGACGACCGCCACGCCGACGATCGTGAGCAGCGCGACCATCGCGATCACCAGCGCGCCCAGCTCGTGTCCCGCCGTTGTCTTTTCGGCGATCGTCGCCGTTTCCGAGCTGAGCGCATTGCTCTTGAAGTCCCACGCTGCGATCGCGCCCGCCGCGACCGCACCGCTGAGCAGCACGGCTGCGCCTCGCAGACGCAGTGGCACGAACGCGAACCACGCCACCAGCGCGACCGCCAACGCCACCAGCGCGCCTCGCGAGTAGGCCAGCAGCAGTGTCAGCAGCAGCACTCCCATCGCTGGGTAGGACAGGGCGCTGAGGACGGCGTGCCCAGCGCGGCGGGCGCCCAGCCACAGACAGCAGACAGCGCCCATCGCGGCCGTCAGGCCGAGCGCGTTCCAGTAGCCGTACGGTTCGTACAGCCGCGCGTAGCGGTTGGCTTCTTCGAAGTGGTTAGGCAGGCTCTTGGTGAGCAGCGCAAAGCCGCAGACGATCGTCGAGGCCAGGGCGATCCCGCCGAGCAGCGCCGGCCAGCGCCTGGTTCCGAGCCTCGCCAGGATCGCGGCGGCCCCGAACACGAACGCATAGGCGATCAACCGGGCGGCATCGCGCCAGCTGTTGTCAGGCTGAACCGACCAGACGATCGAGACCGCGCTGAGCAGCGCGAAGGCAAGCAGCAACAGCGAAGGTCCCAGACCATCGGTGGGCGAGCCTCTGCGCAGCTTCAGCGCGCCGGCTGCTAGCACGACCGTCGCCAGCACCGTCAGACCGATCTCGCTGGCCGTCGTCGTTTCGAGGTCGAGCCCGCCCTTGGCGTAGAACGACAGCAGGCAGAGCAACCCGGCAAAGCCCACCAGCCATGGCCACATGCCACCGCCACGCAGTCCGCCGGCGCCGGCCGGGACGCGCCGGCGGATCGTCCGCCGGGCAGGTGTCAGCGGTGGCGCCACCCCCAGCGCGGGAGCGGCGCCGGCGGGCGGCGCGCTCTCAGTCGGCGCCGCGACCACGTATCCGGTCTCGCAGAGGGCGGGCGGCGAGTGCCAGCAGGCACGCCAGGACGAACCCGAGCAGTACCAGCAAGGGCGTCGGCAGTTTGCTGAATGCGGAGGCGATGTTGGCGTGAACGACCCCCGGGTGGATCACCTGGCCGTCGAGGCTGACGGGGGCCGACCCCGACTTGGCCGCTCCCGCGATCGAGGCCTGCTCGGCTGGCGTGGCAGTGACCGCCGTCGGTAGCGCGCCGGTGCTCCCGCTGCTGCTGCCGCCGCCTTTCTCGGACGCTGCCGCCTGCTGCGCGGCCCGAATCAACTGGCCGCATTCGCTGTACTCTTCGGTCGTCGCGCTGATCTCTTTCAGAGCCTTCGCGTAGTCGCCCGGTGGGAACCCGGCAAGTGACTTTCCTTGCGCGCAGAGACGGATGATCTTCTGGCCCACGTCGGCCTGGGCGGCCGGCGAGCTGCACAGCAGCACTACGACCAGCAGGCCGAGGACGGGCACGATTCGTCTCTTCAAGGCGGCGATTCTGACCATCCGATTGCGCAACGCTACCAACGGGTGCGGGAGAGCCCGAGCGTCGACAGTGCCTCGGAGAACCCCTCCGCCCAGGCCTCGTGGCTGTAGCCCAGCACCTCTCGTGCGCCCGCTGCGCCCAGTCGCTCGCTCAGTTGCGGATCTCCGGCCAGCCGCTCGATCGCCCCCGCCAGAGCGGCGCTGTCGCCGGCCGGCACGATCAGGCCGTCGACATCGTCGCGGACGAGTCCGCCGGCGGCCGCGCCGACGGCATCGGAGCTGATCACAGCGAGTTCCTTGTTCATCGCCTCGTTCACTACCAATCCCCAAGGCTCTCGAAACGTCGAAGTTGCGGTCGAGGGCACGATCAGGGCGTGGCAGGCCGCATAGACATCACGCAGCTGCTCTCTCTCCAGGGCGCCCACGGCGACGGTCCCCGTCCCTTCCAGACGGCGCGGAACCGATGTGCCTCCGGCCAGCACGAGGGCACTGTCGCCAAGCGAGTGAAACGCCGCGAGCCATGCCTTCTCGAGCACGTCCAAACCCTTCTCGGGCGCGTCTCGCCCCACGAACAGGAACCGTGTCGCGGCTTCTCTCGGCCAATCGTCGAGGAGCGGTTCGGCTCGTGTCTCGCCGCCCCGCCAGAAGTCGTTGTCGACCGACTGAGGGGCGACGTGGACGTTGCGTGCGCCGCGCGCCCGTACGTACTCGCTGACGTGCGGACCGTAGGTGACGACCGCATCGGCCGAGGAGTAGAGGTGGCGCAACGCCGGATAGCCGACGGCGTGGGCGGCCGTTCGCGGGTGCGCCCACAGCGACGCCCACAGGATCACCGGCACGCGGGCGCGGCGCGCTCCGGCCCATCCGGCCACAGGCGCGACCCTGCCCGCCGTCGAGCAGACGACCGCGCGATAGCGACCGCTCGAGGCCAGTCCCCAAAGCTCTCGGGGCGCGACGGCGCGGTTTGGGAACGGCAGCGCGGAGGGCTGCCCCGGCCCGCCGTGAACCGAGCGCCCGCCAAACAGCGCCACCTCGATCTCCTCGCGCTCATGCAGGCATTCGAGCGCTCCCGCCCGGTATGCCGGGACGTGCCCCGTGATGAACAGAACCGGCTTCACGACAGCGCGTCGCGGTAGACACTGAGGGTCTGCTCTCCGCACCGCTCCCACGTGAAGTTGGCGGCGACCGTCGCCCGTGCGCGCTGGGCGGCCTCGCGAAGCCGGTGGGGATCGCCGAGTAGCTCGTCGATTCGCTGGGTCAGTCGCTCGATGTCGCCTGGAGGGACGAGCACGAAGCCGTCGCCGGCCGCCGCGATCTCCTCGGGGCCCGGCTCGCCGCGGCAGCCGATTGCCGGCAGGCCTCCGGCCATCGCCTCGATATAGACGACCCCGAACGCCTCCTCCGTCGAGGGCATCACAAACAGCGTGCAGCGACGGGCCTCCTCGAGCGCCCGGCGAGGATCGAGCTGGCCGAGGAACTCGACGCGGTCGGAGACCTCGAGCCGCGCCGCCAGGCTTTCCAAGGTGGGCCGCTCCGGCCCATCACCGATGATCTTGTAGCGCAGCCTCGGATGACGGTCGCCGAGTACGGCCAGCGCTCGCAGCACGTCGGCATGGCGCTTGCGGGCGATGAGATGAGCGACTGTGACGAGGCTCTGCTCGCCTTCACCGGCCCGTGGGCGCTGGATCGACGGAAGGTCCGTGCCGAGGTGCACGACTCGCGTCTCGCCGGCGCCACGCTGGGCGGAAAGCTCGGCGATCCCCTCGCTGTTGGCGAGCACGATCCGTGCCGCGCCGAGACCACGGGCGACCGCCCGAGCGCCGGCGTCGCCGCGCAGCGCGGTGTGCAGGACGTCGCCTCCGTGGACTGAGACCACCATCGGCACATCCAGCCGGGCGCGTCTGACGGCGTCGGCGGCCGGGACCGCGTTGTGGGCGTGGATCAGCTCGAAGGGGAAGGCTCTCCGCAGCCGCCGCAGCGCCAGGGCGAGGCCAGGCGCTGCCCATGCGCCCCAGCTCGGATAGTGGCCGTCCCGCGCCGGGGAGACGTAGGGCAGGTAGCGCACCGTCAGCCCGTCGAGCGTCTGCCGTCGCGGCTCGACGGTCAGCTCACGCAGCGCTCTTGCCGTTGCCGCCGGTCCGTCGGCGAGCGACGCCCGCGGCGGGATCAGCCGGTGCAGGACGATCACCTGGACCTCCGCGCCGGCCGCTCGCGCGGCCAGGGCCTGGCGGTGCGCCCACACCCCCCACACCGGGTCCCGACGGCTGGGGTAGAACTCGGCCACCACCACCACCCGCGGCCCGCGGGCGCTCATCGGCCCCTCACCAGCGCGTGTGGGTGGCAAGGGTCCGCTGCGCTTCCTCGGCGCTGACGTGGGGCTTGCCCTCGAGAAAGGCACGGGCCTCGGCGATCGCCTGCTCGCGCGGGTAGGCAGCACCAGCCGGCGCTTGGCGATGATGGATCGCGACCGCGTCGGTCACGCCGCAGCGCCATCCGTGCTCACGGGCGATCGCCGCCCAGTAGACGTCGAGGCCCCAGCCCATTCGCAGCTCGGGGAACGGCAGCAGCACGTCGAAGCAGGGTGACGCGAAAGCCGTCACGGGCCCGATCTCGACGAAGCTCGTCTCCCGAACGACGCTGCCCGGCCGCCGCCGAGTGACCTCCCAGGCCGCATGGGAGTGAAGCCGGTGCGCTGGCTGGGCGAGGGTCAGCGAGAAGCGCTCGCAGAGGAACAGGAACCGGTCCAGGAATCCGGCGGGCAGCTCGACGTCGTCATCGACCACCAGCAGCCAATCGTTGCCCTTCGCCGGGTGGGCGGCCAGCAGGCGGTTGAGGTTCTCGAACTTCCCCGCGTCTCCGGCGAGAGTCGTGTGCACCTGCACGTCGTGGCGCGAGGACTCGAGCTCGGCCCGGATCGTCGCGGCGGTCGCCGCGTTCTCCTGGCGTGTCACGCCCAGCACGAGGACACGCCGCAGAGGCGGCTGATGGCGGGCTGCCAGCTCGAGGCGCAAGTTCCTACCACCGAGCCGCTCGCCGGCGCTCGCAAGACCGTCACGCGCCCTGCGGCGGATCGCGTCGAGCCCACCGACCGTCCCGCTGGCGCCCGACAGGAAATTGGCCTCCCCGTTGGCGGCGGCCGGGGCTGGGGTTGAGCCCGCACTGTCGCCGTCAGCGAGCGCCTGGCGCAGGCGCCCGGCGCTGTGGGCGACCATCGTCAGCCCCGCCGGACAGTTCCGCCGGAGCACATGGCCGACGCAGCCCAGCAGCGTCCGCAGCTCGGCCGCCGGCCCCAGTGCCACCCCGCGCCATTCGTCGAAGCGCCTCGCTCCCTCACCCCTCGTGTGGGCGGCGCGAACCAGCGAGCCCAACCGCGCGTCATCGCCCGTGCGCCGGTGCTCCACCCACGCACCCGCCACGTACAGGGCGCTCTCCTCGGTCTCGCCCCGCGAAGCCCGTTCCTGCCACTCCTGCTCGTCGCCGCCGCCACCGAGGCTCGGATCGAACGGCCCCACCCGTTCGAGGGTCGCGCGCCGAATCGCCATGTTTGAGCCCCACGCGAATCGTGTCGGGCGGTCGTGCGCGCCGAGCTCGAGGGTCGTGATCGGCGGCAGCTCGCGACCGCAGCCGCGGGGCGCCCGTCCCTCCAGGCTGGCGCTGATCCGGCCGGCGAAGACCTCCCGCAGCGGATTCTCGCGGGCGGCCCGCAGCAGGGCGCTGAGCCAGCCGGCCCGGGCTCGGATGTCGTCGTCGACGAACACCACCAGCGCGCCGCTCGACCGCTGCACTCCGGTGTTGCGGGCCGCGTTCAGGCCCTGTGCCGCCGGGTCTGCCTCGTATCGCGCGCCCAGGCGCTCGGCGAGCTCTTGCGTGATCCGATCCGGCCCGGCGTCGTCGACGACCACGACCTCGGCGCCCAGCTCGGCCGCTTCGGCGCGGATCGAGCCCAGCGCCACCTCCAGGTAGGACTGGCGTTCCCGCGTCGGGACGACGATCGATGCCGAAGGCTCCATGATTGTCAGAGAGTCTAGGTTTGACGGGAGGATGGTCCTCTTCCTGCACAACCGCTACCGGACGACCGGGGGCGAGGAGCGTGTCGTCGACGATCTGCTCGGCCTCGTCCGCGACCGCCTCGGAGAGCCCGCCGAGCTGCTCGCCGCCGACTCCACGGCGATCGGCCGGGCGCGGGCCGCGGCGGGGCTCCTGCGCGGCGGGCTGGACCCGTCGGCCGTCGCCGCTGCTGTGCGGCGAGGCGGCGCCAGGGTCCTCCATGCCCACAACCTTCAGCCCGCCTTCGGCTGGCGTGCGCTCGCCGCTGCGCGCGCGGAGGGGGCCCGGGTCGTCCTTCATCTGCATCAGTACCGACTGGTCTGCGCTGTCGGGGTGTGCTTCACGGAGGGTCAGGAGTGCACTCGCTGCCATGGACGCAACACGCTCCCGGGGATCGTCCGAAACTGTCGTGGCAGCCGCGCCGAGGCGGTTGCCTACGGAACGTCGCTGGCGCTCTGGCAGCGGCGCATGAGCGCGTTGGCGGATGCGGTGATCGTCCCCAGCCGCTTCGCACTCGAGCGCCTGGAGGAGCTCGGCGCGCCGCTTGCTGGTGGGCGCGTCCGGGTGCTGGCTCCGCCTGTGGAGATGCCCGTCGAGGCGCTCGTGCCGCGTTCGCTCGCCGACGGTGGCTACGCGCTTGTCGTCTCGCGTCTGGCGCCCGAGAAGGGCGTGGCGGTGGCGATCGACGCCTGCCGCTCGGCAGGCGTGCCGCTGGTGATCGCCGGCGACGGTCCCGAGCTGGAGAGCCTGCGCGCGCGGTCCGCCGGCGGCGACGTCCAGATGCTGGGGCGTGTCGATGCCGGCCGGCTGGCCGAGCTGCGTCGCGGCGCCGCGATAGCCCTTGTTCCCTCGCGCTCGGCGGAGACCTTCGGGATGGCGGCCGCCGAGGCGATGGCCTGCGGGCTGCCCGTCGCGGCGAGCGACGTCGGCGCGCTGCCCGAGTTGCTCGGGTCCGAGGCGCTGGTTGCTCCTGGAGACCCCGAGGCCTTGGCCGCAGCCATTCGTCGGCTGGCAGGGGACAGGGCGGCCGGCGAAGCGGGACGTCGCCGCGTAGCCGAGCTCTGCTCGCCGGAGGTCATCGCGCAGGGCCTGCGAGAGATCTACGCCGGGTCGTCCGGGGGCGGCACGGAGGCCTTTGCCGCAGACGGATCCGAGGGACGGCCCGCGAGCGATCCGGCATAAGCTGGGCGCGTGTCAGATACCGGCAGCGCGCTGATCACGGGCATCAGCGGTCAGGACGGCTCGTTCCTGGCCGAGCTGCTGCTCGAACGTGGCTACAGAGTGACCGGGTTGCAGCGCGCCGCCGGCGACGGCGCGCTGGGTCTCAGCGAGCATCTGCGCGACCGCCTCACTTTGCGGGAGGGCGATCTGCTCGACCCGTCCTCGTTGCGGGACGCCGTCAGTGCCGAGCGTCCCAGCGAGATCTACCACCTGGCGGCTCCCTCGTTCGTGCCCGCCTCCTGGGAAGACCCCGATGGGACGGTCCGGGCGATCGTCGGCTCCTGTGCGTCGCTGCTCCAGGCCGTCAGGGAGATCGATCCGACGACGCGCGTGTTCGCCGCCGCCTCGGGCGCGATCTTCGGCGACGCGCTGGAGAGCCCGCGCAGCGAGATGACGCCGTGCCTGCCGACGAACCCCTACTCGATCGCCAAGCTGGCGGCCCATCAGCTGGTGGGTGCGATGCGTGAGCACGATGGCCTTCACGCCAGCTCGGGGATCCTCTTCAACCACGAGTCCGAGCGCCGCCCCGAGCAGTTCGTGACACGGCGAATCACTCGCGCAGCCGCAGCGATCGCCCTCGGCCTGGAGAGCTCCGTGACGCTCGGCTCCCTGGATGCCGTGCGCGACTGGTCCTATGCCGGGGACATCATGGCCGCGGCCTGGTTGATGCTTCAGCAGGAGGCCCCCGGTGACTACGTCCTCGCCAGCGGCGTGGGGCACACCGTCGCCGAGCTTGCGAGGACAGCTTTCGCCTGTGTCGATCTCGACGCCGAGGCCTACGTACGCGTGGACCCTGACCTCGTCCGCGAGCCCGAGCGGGCCGCCAGCGTCGGCGATCCCACGAGGGCGCGCAGCGAGCTCGGCTGGCGAGCGAAGGTCGGCTTCGAGGGGCTCGTCGAGCGGATGGTCCGCTTCGACCTGCAAGCGCTCGAACCAATGGCTCGAGCCCGCTGAGCGGGGCGCCAACGGGCCCGGACTGGGACCCTCCGCGTCGGAGCCAGCGCCTACACTCAGCCTCTGGTGCGCACGATCGGTGTCATCGGGCTGGGCTACGTGGGCTTGCCGCTGGCCGTCGCCTTCGCTCGCGAGGACTGCCGTGTGATCGGCGTCGACGTCGACTCGCGCAAGATCGAGGCGATCGAGGCAGGTGAGCCCTACGTCGAGGACGTCTCCGCGGCGGACCTCCGTGAGGTCGCCCCGAACCTCTCGGTTAGCACCCGCTACGAGGATCTGCGCGAGGCCGACGCTGTCCTGATCTGCGTGCCGACGCCGCTGACTCGCAACCGCGAGCCCGACCTGGGCCCGCTGGTCGAGACGGGCCGTGCGCTCGGCGCTGTGCTCACCGCCGGGCAGTTGGTGGTCCTGGAGTCGACCACCTATCCGGGTACGACCCGCGAGCGGCTGCTGCCGCTGCTGGAGGAGTCCGGCCTGTCGGCCGGGCGGGACTTCCATCTCGCCTACTCGCCCGAGCGCGTCGATCCGGGCAGGACCGACTACACGCTACGCACCGTCCCCAAGGTCGTGGGCGGCCTGACCGAAGGCTGCGTCGAGCGTGCCGAGGCGCTCTACGGGCTCGTCTGCGACAACGTCGTCAGGGTCTCCAGCACCGAGGCGGCGGAGCTGACGAAGCTGCTGGAGAACGTCTTTCGCGCGGTCAACATCGCGCTGGTCAACGAGCTGGCGATGCTGACCGACCGGATGGGCATCGACGTCTGGGAGGTGATCGACGCGGCCGCCACCAAGCCCTACGGGTTCATGCGCTTCGAACCCGGCCCTGGGATGGGCGGGCACTGCATGCCCGTCGACCCGTTCTACCTGGCGTGGCGGGCGCGGGAGTTCGACATGCCGACGGAGTTCGTCGAGCTGGCCGGGAAGATCAACCAGCAGATGCCATACCACTGCGTGGCCAAGGCCCAGCGGGCGCTGAACGAGCGTGGGCTGGCAGTCAAAGGCGCCCGGGTGGCGGTGATCGGCGTCAGCTACAAGCCGGGGGTGGGCGACACGCGTGAATCGCCGGCCCTGAAGATCATCGCGCTGCTCTCACAGCTCGGTGGCGAGGTCAGCTATCACGACCCCCACGTCCCCGAGCTGCCCGAATTCTCTCTCTCCAGCACGTCGCTGGAGCGGGCAATATCGGACTCCGATCTCGCGCTGATCGTCACCGCTCACCCCGAGGTCGACCACGAGGATCTCGCCAGGAGGGCGCGCCTCGTCGTCGATCTCCGTGGCGTCACTCGCGACGCCGGAGTGGCCGGCGTCGTGAGGCTGTAGTCATGCTCAGCCCCGATGCTCGTGCGCCCGGGCTGCTGCTCGGCGAGGACGTGCAGATCGGCGAGGAAGTGTTCATCGGCGCGAACGTGATCGTGCAGGCCGGCACCGTGATCGGCGACGGCTGCACGATCGAGGACAACGCCATCCTCGGCAAGCGCCCACGTCTGGCGAAGACTTCCTCGGCCCACGGCGAGGTCGACGTCCTGCGCGTCGGTCGAGGCGCCACGATCTGCACCGGCGCGATTGTGTTGGCCGGCGCGACGATCGGCGAGGGGGCGCTGCTCGGCGACCAGTCGTTCGTTCGCGAGCGCTGCTCGATCGGGGCCGGTTCGGTCATCGGCCGTGGCAGTGCGGTCGACAACGACGTCTCGATCGGCGCTCGCGTACGTGTGCAGACGAACGTCTACCTGACCGCCTTCAGTGTCGTCGAGGACGATGTCTTCGTCGGGCCCGGCGTGACCACGACAAACGACGACACGATGGCCCGTCACTCAGCGCAGCAGCCTCTACGCGGCGCGGTCCTGCGACGGGCCTGCCGGATCGGCGGGGCGGTCGTGCTGACGCCGGGGGTGGAGGTGGGCGAGGAGGCATTCGTCGCCGCGGGCGCGATCGTCACCGCTGACGTGCCGGCCCGCGCCGTCGTCATGGGCGTGCCCGCTCGCGTGATCCGCGAGGTGTCCGAGGAGGATCTGCTCGAGCACTGGCGCTAGCGGCGGCGCTCGAGCGGTGTCCAGGAAGGAGCCGGGTCAGCTTCAGTGCTGATACGAGCGGATCGCGGCCACGACCTCCGCGGCCATCTCGCTGCTCAGCACGGGGCTGATCGGGATCGCAAGGTTGCGCGAGGCGGCCCGCTCGGTCGCGGGCAGGTCAAGGCCCTCGCCCCAGCGGGCCATCGCCGGCTGGCGGTGAACGGGTGTGCGGTAGTAGGGACGGGCCTCGACCCCCATCGCCTGCAGAGCGCTCTGCAGGCGATCGGCGTCGTCGTGGCCGACCATGTAGAGGTGCCAGGCCGGCTGTGAGCCCTCGGTCGCGCGGGGCAGCGAGACCAGCTCACCGAGGCCCGCCTGCTCGTAGTAGCGGCCGGCCTGGCGGCGACCGTCGGCCAAACGGTCGAGGTGCGGGAGCTGAACGCGCAGGATCGCCGCTTGGATCTCGTCGAGGCGGGAGTTGTAGCCGACCTGCTCGAAGCTGACCTTGTCGCGCGAGCCATGGAAGCGGAGCATCCTCACGCGCTCGGCAACGTCCTCGTCACGCGTGGTGATCATGCCGCCGTCCCCGAAGCAGCCGAGGTTCTTGGAAGGGAAGAAGGAGAACGTCGCCGCCGTCCCCAGCGATCCGGGCCGGCCTTGCTCGGAGGTCGAACCGGCGGCCTGCGCGGAGTCCTCGAGTACCGGGACGCCCAGCGCCTCGATCTCCGCGACCGGCGCGATGTTGCCGAACAGGTGGACGGCGATTACCGCCTTCGTCTTCAGTGTCAGCGCCGCCTTTACGGTCTCAGCGGTCACGCAGTAGGTCTCGGGGTCGATGTCGCAGAACACCGGCCGCGCTCCCGTCGCCGGGATCGCCTCGGCGGAGGCATAGAAGGTGAAGGACGGCACGACCACCTCATCGCCGGGTCCCACGCCCATCGCCCGCAGCGCGATCGTGATCGCCTCGGTGCCGTTGGCCACGCCGATGCCGTGGGCGGCGCCGCAGTAGTCGGCGAACTCTCGCTCAAAGGCCTGGACCTCGGGGCCGAGGATGTATCGCCCGTCGTCCAGCACGCGCTCGACCGCCGCCCGCAGCTCCTCGCGCAGGGCGATCAGCGGCGAGGAGGTGTCGAACAGGGGAACGGCCAAAGCGCTCAGCCTCCCGCCAGCAGGTCGATGTCCGAGCGGGTCATCAGCCGGATCAGATCCTCGAAGCTCGTCTCAGGCTTCCAACCCAGGTCACTGCCCGCCTTGCCCGGGTCGCCGATCAGATGGTCGACCTCGGCCGGCCGCACGAAGGCAGGATCGATCGTCACGTACTGCTCGAAGTCGCCCAGCCCGGCCTCGTCGAAGGCGACCTCGCAGCACTCCCGCACGGAGTTCGCCTTGCCCGTCGCGATCACGTAGTCCTCGGGCTCGTCGCGCTGCAGCATCAGCCACATCGCTTCCACGTAATCCTTGGCGTAGCCCCAGTCGCGTTCGGCGTCGAGATTGCCTAGGCGCAGCTCCTTGACCAGGCCGTGCTTGATCGCCGCGGCGTGCCAGGTGATCTTGCGCGTCACGAACTCCAGGCCTCGGCGCGGACTCTCGTGGTTGAAGAGGATCCCCGAGGTCGCGTGCAGTTCATAGGACTCTCGGTAGTTGACCGTGATGAAGTGCCCGTAGGCCTTCGCCACCCCATACGGCGAGCGGGGGTAGAAGGGCGTCTTCTCGGTCTGGGGTACCTCCAGCACCTTGCCGAACATCTCGCTGGAGGAGGCCTGGTAAAAGCGTGCCTCGGGGCACACTTCGCGCATCGCCTCCAGCATCCGCGTGACACCCACGCCGGTGAACTCGGCGGTCAACGTCGGCTGGATCCACGACACGGCCACGAACGACATCGCCGCGAGGTTGTAGATCTCCTCGGGCTGGGCGGCGCGCATCGTGTCGACCAGCGAGCGCTGGTCGAGCAGGTCGCCCTGATGGAGGATCAGCCGGTTGCGCAGGTGCTCGATCCGCTCGAATTTCTCCGTCGAGGCGCGGCGGACCATCCCGTGAACCTCATAGCCCTTCTCCAGCAGGAGCTCTGCGAGGTAGGAACCGTCCTGACCGGTGACCCCGGTGATCAGCGCTTTGCGCAGCATCGGCGGGCAGCTTAGCGGCCGGGGCCGACCTGACGGGAGCGCTGCTTGGCGGCCGTCGATGCCGGCTTGCCGCGAGAGCCGGCGGCTTTCGCCCGAGCGCGCCGGGGCTTCGGAGGGGCGCTGCGACCGGCGTCGGCATGCAGTCCTCGCAGCCAGGTGACGGTCGCCGCGATTCCCTCCTCGACGGAGATCCGCGACTCCCATCCGAGTAGCCGCCGGGCCTTCTCGACCGATGGCCAGCGGCGCTGCACGTCCACGGCGAACGTCGGCAGGTGCTCCAGCTCGAACTTCTCCGGGGCCTCCCCGCAGGCCTCCCAGATGACCATCGCGATCTCCGCGACGGTCATCTCGCGCGAGGCCGAGATGTTGAAGTCCTCGTTGAGCCCCTTTGGGGAGCTCATCGCCGTGACGATCCCGTCGGCGATGTCATCTACGTGCGTCAGCGTTCTGGTCTGCTCACCGGAGCCGAAGATCTGCAGGGGTCGCTGCCCGGAGAGCACCTTCTCGATCAGGTCCGGAACGGCGTGCGCGATCCCCGGCTCGGCGTCGGGAACCTCGCCGGGGCCGTAGGCGTTGAAAGGTCGGCAGATCGTGTACGGCAGGCCGTGCTCGTCGTGTGCCGCGCGGCAGTAGATCTCGCCGGTCAGCTTCGAGAAGCCGTAGGCGGAGACGGGCACCGGGCACTTCGGCAGATAGTCCTCGGGGGTGGGGAACAGCTCGGCGCTCTCGAAGACCATCGAGGAGGAGACGTAGACGAAGCGCTGCACTTCGACGTCCAGGGCGGCGCGGAAGACCGCGTTGTAGAGCCCGTTGTTGACCTCGGTCAAAGTGTGGGGCAGCTTGTGGAAGTTGGCGATCCCGCCGACGATCGCGGCCAGGTGGATCACCTGATCGCAGCCCTTGCTCGCCGTTCGGGCCTCCTCAAGCACGCGCAGGTCGCCGGTGTGCACCTCGCAGCCCTCCCGCATCCACTGCGGCGCCATGCGCTGGTCGGAGACCCTCACCTCATAGGAGGGGTCGGCAAGTAGGCGTCTGACGACGGCGGCGCCGATCGTGCCGGCGCCGCCGGTTACGAGCACGCGGCTCATGGGCGGGCCGGCGGTGTCGAGTGACCGGGGGTCGCCGAGGCGCCCGCCTCGGGCGTCATCCGCGCGAGCTCCGTGGCGTAGCCGAACACCTGGGCGGCCCCCCAGCAGTTCCACGGGTCGACGACGAGGCAGTCGGGCGCCGCCCGCTCGGCGATCGCCTGGAGCGTGGCCAGATCCTGGAACTCTGAGTGGTTGGCGGCGATCACCACCGCCTCGGCGCCGTCCAGGACCTCCTCGAGCGAGGCCGTTGGCGTGGCCACGTGGGGGTCGTGCACGACGACGTCGGCCAGCTCGCGCTCGAGCAGCCGGATCAGCTTGTGGGCGAGGGAGTCGCGCTCGTCGTCGGTGTCCGCCTTGAAGGCCAGGCCCAGGACCGCCACCCTGCGGTCGGCCAGCGAGCCCAGGCGGCGCCGCGCGCCCTCCAGCAGGAACAGCGGCACCGACTCGTTGACACGCGAGACGGCCAGCAGCATCCCCGGTGCCGCCGAGCGCTCCTCGGAGAAGGTGAAGTCCTTGCGCAGGCAGGTTCCGGCGGTGAACCCTGGCTGAGCGATGCCGCCACGCGGATAGTCGTGGTTGATCAGGTCGATCACCTCGAAGACGTTCGCCGTGTAGCGCTCGCAGTCCATCATCAGCAGGTTCGGCAGCGCGAAGTTCGTGTAGCGCAGGATGTTCGCCCAGATCTTGGCCAGCTCGGCCTGGACCGGCGTGGTTTGCACGATCGGTGCCTCGAACACCCCGAACAGCTCAGCCGCGAGCGCGCCCGAGCGCTCGCCGACGCCGCCGATGATGCACGGCAGCGTGTCGATCTCGGCGAAGAAGCGCCCGGCGGCGATCCGCTCGGGCGCGTGCGAGACGAAGATCTCCTCGCCGGCCTTCAACCCGCGGTGCTTGGCCAGGTAACCGGCGACGAACTCGGTCGTCCCCGGCGCGATCGTCGAACGCAGGATCAGCGAGTGCCCAGGTCTCAGCACGCCCAGCAGGTCGTCCAGTGCCGAGCGGATGTCACGCATGTCGATCTCGATGTGGGAGAAGGAGGGGGTTCCCAGCGTGATCACGATCTGGGCAGCCGCCGCGGCGTCCTGGACCCGTTCGGAGAGCGTCAGGCGTCCCGAGGCGTGGACGCGATCCAGTGTTTCCTGGGCAGACGTCTCCTCGAAAGGCATCCGCCCGTCGCCGATCGCCTTCAGTCGGGTGGGGTCGTTGTCGATGCCGATCACCGTGAGACCACGATCGGCAAACGACAGGGCCAGCGGCAAGCCGACCCGGCCGAGGCCGACGACAGCCACCTCGGCAGTGCTTTCGGGGACGCTCATCGAAGCCTTGAGGTTAGCCAGCCTCGCGGCTAAGGTCCCCCGGCATCGGGGTCCAAGGGAGTTCACAGGCATGAGCAGCGCCCGCCGGACGGTGCTGGCGCTCAAGCGATGGTTGGGGGGCGGGTACCGCAGCGCGCAGCGCTCGATCGCCCATGTCGTCTTCGAGCGGGGACTCCAGAGCACGGAGAGCCCGGACGTCTCCTCGGGGTTCCTCTACCTCGCGCGGGGCCTACGCGGCAGCCGGATCGACAGCGCCGACGTGCTGCTGGACTACGGCTCCGGGCGCGGACGTGTGCTCCTGCGGGCCGCCCACCTGCCGTTCGCCCGGGTGACTGGCGTCGAGCTTGACCGCCAGGACTGCGCGATGGCGCGGGCCAACGCGGAGGTGCTGGCTGCTTCCGGGCGCATGCGCTGCGGTGAGATCGAGGTGCTGCAGGTCGACGCAACCGCCTGGACAGTGCCCGACGACGTCACCTACATCTACATGTTCAACCCGTTTCGCGGCGAGATCTTCCGTGCCGTCCTGGCACGTGTGATCGAGTCGTTGGATCGCCGCCCCCGGGCGCTGACCCTGATCTACGCCAACCCCACCTGCAGCGGCGACGTGATCGCCACGGGACGTTTCGAACGTGTCAGGGCGAGCCGCTGGCCGCGTCCCGACAAGCCCAACCAGCGCGTAGAGGTCTTCAAGACGATCGGGGGCCGGAGGTGAGCGAGCAGGAGCTGGTCACAGAGCTCGCAGGTGCCGAAGCGCTGGCCGCGGAGTGGGAACGGCTGGCGGTCGCCGCCTCCAAGCCGGTCGCCGCGGCGGCCTGGGTGCTGGGGTGGTGGCGCCACGTCGCCCCCGGCGATACGCAGGCGCGGATAGTCGTGCTGCGCGACCGCGGTGAGCTGGTCGGCGTAGCACCGTTTCACCTCGCCTCCAACCGCTACGGCGCGGCGGAGTACCGGCTGATGGCCGCTGACTTCGGCGTCTGCATGGAGCCGCTGGCGCTGCCGGGGCGCGAGTGGGAGCTGGCCGGCGCGATCGCAGCCGAGCTGAGCGGCACGAGCCCTCGGGCGGCCTCCGTCGGCTTCGGGCCGATGCCGATCGCCTCGTCGTGGGTCGCCGCGCTCGGGGAGTCCTGGCAGGGTCCCCTGCGCCCCCTGACCAGACGCACACGGATCGAACCGGCACCGCTCGTGCAGCTGCTCGAGCCGGACTACGAGCAATGGTTCGCCACGCTCAGCTCGAAACTGAGGCGCGATCTGCGTAAGTGCGAGCGTCTCTTCGAGGAGGCCGGCGGCACCTCTCGCTGGGCCGACGCGACGACGCTGCGGGCCGACGCTGAGTCCTTCGCGCGTCTGCACGGCTCGCGCTGGGAGGGCCGTGGCTGGTCGCGCCTGGCCGACCTGGGGTCACGGCTGCCCGACTGGCTCGAGGAGCTGGGAGGCGCACTGATCGGCGAGGGCCGCTTCGGGCTCTGCGTCTTGGAAGTAGAGGGCGAGCCGGTGTGCGTCGATCTCAGCCTTAGCGCCGGGGAGGAAGTGGTCGGCGTCAACGTCGGCTGGGACGAGAGCTATGCGCGGCTGGCGCCCGCGAAGCTCGCCGTCCTGCGTGTGATCGCCGGCGCCTACGCGAAAGACGTCCGTCGCGTTGGCCTTGGGAACGGCGGTCTCGCGAACAAGGTGAGGCTGGCCAACGGCGATGATCCGGTCGCCTGGACGACCATCGTCCCTCCCTCTCCGATGGCCCCGCTGGCGTATGGGCGGTTGCTGCCCAGGCTGCTGCGAAACCACGCCCGAGAGCTGGCGAGGGGCCTGCCCGAGCCCTGGCTGGAGCGTCTCAAAGCGCTGGCCGCGCGACGCGGCTGAGGGCTTCAGCGACCGCGCAGGTGACGGGCGTACTGCGCCGCGAAGCCGACGATGAAGCGCGGGTTGTAGCGCACGTAGCGTCGCCACAGTCGACGTGGCTCGCGTGAGAATCGGTACAGCCACTCGAGCCCCGACCGCCCCATCCAGGCCGGCGCCTGGGAGAGCAGTCCGGCATGGAAGTCGAAGGCGGCGCCGACACCCACGAGCAGCGGCGCCTGCAGGCGGGGCCGCATTCGCAGCATCCACTTCTCCTGCTTTGGCTGCCCCGTCCCGACCCACACGACCGACGCGCCCGAGGCGTCGATCCGCCTCACCACCTCGGCCTCCTCGGCATCGCTCAGCGCCCTGAAGGGCGGTGACTCGGAGCCCGCGATGACGAGGCCCGGGAAGCGCTCCCGCAGCCGTGCTGCGAGCAGCGCGAGCGCCTCCGGCGTTTTGCCGCCGTAGAGGTAGACGGGGATCGCCCGCTGGGCGGCCCGGGCGCAGAAGGCGGCCATCAGATCCGGTCCGTAGACACGCGTCGCCCGCTTGTGGCCGAGCGCTTTCAGCGCCCACACCAGCGGCTGTCCGTCGGGCACTACGAGCGTCGCTGCGGCGACTGCATCCCACGCCTCGGGGTCCTCCCGCGCGCTCATCACGAGGTTAACCGCCGCCGCGGTCAGGTAGCCCCGCTCGCCGGCGGCGATCATCGCCTCCATCCAGTCGAGCACCTCCTCGTAGTCGCTGACGGCGAGCGGTACGCCGAGCACCTCGACCCGTTCCGGCGGGGCCGGCGCGGAGGCTGGCGGGGTGGGGGCCGGGTCTGGCGGAATTGCGTGAAGATACCGGCCTGGATGATTGATTCCTCGGCCAGACGGCAGATCGCCGTGAAATCAATCATCTAGTGGCGATCGACCCCGACTTCTGGCTGCGACGGCGGGTGCTCGTGACCGGCCACACCGGCTTCAAGGGGGCTTGGCTGTCGCTGTGGCTGACCGCGCTGGGAGCGGAGGTGACGGGCCTTGCGCCCGGCGTTCCCACCAACCCCTCGCTCTTTCAGCAGGCCCGTGTCGGCGAGGAGCTCCAGAGCGTGGCGGTGGACGTCCGCGACGGCGCCGCGATGCGGCGCGCCGTGGAGGATGCGGCGGCGGAGGTCGTCTTCCATCTCGCCGCCCAGCCGATGGTGCGCCGCTCGCTGCGCGAACCGGCGCTCACCTACGAGGTCAACGTGATCGGCACCGTCAACGTCCTGGAGGCGGCCCGGCTCACGGAGACGGTGCGCTCGGTCGTGATCGTCACCTCCGACAAGTGCTACGAGAACAGGGGCGAGGGCAGGCCGTTCGTCGAGGGCGACCCGCTCGGCGGCAGCGACCCCTACTCGAGCTCGAAGGCATGTGCGGAGCTCGTCACTGCCTCATATCGCAGCTCGCTGTTGCGGACAGACGGGCCCACGCGAGTGGCCAGCGCCCGCGCCGGAAACGTCATCGGCGGCGGCGATTGGGGCGAGGACCGGCTGCTGCCCGACGCGCTGCGGGCGGTCGAGCGCGGTGAGCCGCTGCTGGTGCGCAACCCCGGCGCCGTGCGACCCTGGCAGCACGTCCTCAACCCGCTGGCCGGGTACCTGACGCTCGCGCAGCAGCTGTGGGATCTGCCCGCCGCGGCCCGCGCCTGGAACCTCGGGCCGCCCGAAGACGACGCGCGACCCGTCGGTTGGATCGTCGAGCGGCTGGCCGAGCTGTGGCAGGGCGAGCTGAGCTGGGCCGCCGACGAGCGACCCAACCCACCGGAGGCCGAGCTGCTCACCCTCGACTCGAGCGACGCCGCACGGGAGCTCGGCTGGCGCTTCGCCTGGGAGCTGGAGGAGGCCCTCGGGCGAGTCGTGGAGTGGCACCGAGCGCAGCGTGCCGGGCAGGACATGAAGGCTTACAGCCTCGGCCAGATCACGGCGTTCACTGCCGCCCTGTCGGCTGCCTGAGCGGACGGTCAGAAACATCGAGCGGCGCCGGTCCGGCGCTTTTGCCCTGCTCGGGGCCATGAACGTGACAAGGAATGAGATTCCGCTGGCCAACTCGTGTGCCGATATTTAGCATCCCGGGATGAGCCCCGCGATCCTGCGCCGCTATCGCGCCGAACGAATGCTCCAGCGCGACTTCCAGGCGCTGCGCGGGCAGGTGCTCGGGACCGTCTCGGGGCGGCTGCGCACAAGTGGCCTGTCGCTTGACCGCAGCGATCTCGAAGCCTGCTATGCCCAGGCTTGGCAGGGCCTCTATGCGGCCACGCTGGGAGGCGAGGAGATCGACAACGCCCGCGCCTGGCTGGTGCTCGTCACCTACCGCCGCGCAATCGAGGAGCTGCGCAGCCGACGCGAGCGCGATACCCAGATCGACGGCGAGCCCGTCCACGAGCCCGGTCTGGAGGGCGCGCTCGACGACCGCGAGCGCCTCCGCCGGCTGCTGGAGGGGATGCGCGCCAGGCTCGACGTGCGCGAGCGCGAAGCGGCTGCGCTCTGCTATCTGCAGGGCTACTCCCGCTCTGAGGCCGCCGCCCGGATGGGGATCAGCAAGACGCGTATGCGCAAGGTCATGGAGGGCTCCGGTCGAGGCGAGGCGGGCGTGGCGCGGAAGGTCGGAGCGATCGTCGAGTCGATTCGCGAGGGCGCCTTCTGCGAGGAGCGGGATTCGCTGATGCGCGCGCTGGCCTTCGGCGTGCTGGACCCCGACGGCGAGCGCCACCGGTTGGCGATGCTCCACCATCGCCACTGTCCGGCTTGTCGCCGGTACGTGGCGAGCCTGCGCGGCGCCGCCGCGGTTCTGCCGCCTGTCCTCACCCTGCCCGGCCAAGGCGCCGGCGGGCTGTCGGGTCTCGCCGGTCTCGGGCACCATGGCGCCGCCGGTGTCTCTGGCGCGGGCGCCGGTTCAGGGGCGTCGGCGGGCGCGCTCGGGGCATCCGCGGTGGCAGGCGGTGGTGGGGCGGCAGGCGGCGGCTGGCTGCTGGGTGGCGCGGGGTTCGGCGCAAAGCTCGCTGTTGGCTGCCTGCTCGCATTGGGCGTCGGCGCCGGCTGCGTGGCGCTGCGCGAGCCGGGCTCCGCACACCACGCTCACAAGAGTGGGCACACCCGGCGTGCTGCCCCGGCGCGCTCGCTCGTGACGGCATCGAGTGCGAGCGTTGTCCTCCCGCCGGTCATCGCGGCGCCTGCGGGCGACAAGGGGCGCGTGAAGACGCCAATCGCGCATTCGGCCGCCGCGCGGGCCGCGCAGGAGTTCGGCCCCGAGCAGCCCTCGCAACCCGCGTCTGCGAGTACCGTGACGGCGACGGCAGCCACGCAGGGGCGAAGCGAGTTCGGTGTCTCAGGGAGCGCGCGGGCGCGCTCCGCCGCGGCCGGGGGCTCCTCAGCAGCCGCCCAGCGCGAGTTCTCCCCCGGTTAGGCCCGGGGGAAGACCTTCAGCAGCTTGCGCAGCGCCAGCGGGTTGCCGCGCGGGCGCAGCCGCCCAGTTGCCACCAGTTGGACGGGGTTCAGCCGTTCGCCGACGACGTCCGCCCAGTCCTGCCAGGAGAGCCTCAATCGCACGTCTGGGTTCGGCGCCTCGCCGGATGCGACGGTGCTCGACCCGTTGTTGACGACGAGGTGCCACGTCGGCACGTCGGGATCTGTGAACTCCCACTGGAAGGTCGTCGGGCGCGACAGGCCGTGCTGCGGGTTGACGGTCCTGCGTACCATGTCGAACAGCAGCTCCACCGTCTCGGGATCGCGGTTGGAAGGGCCTTCGCGCACGCCGAGGATCCCCGCCTTGGCCAACGCCCGCCCGCGCTGGGAGAGCTCCAGCGGGGAGAGTCCCGGGGGCAGCAGCGCCGGTCCGGGCAGGGACTCGATCGGCAGGCCGGCGGAGCGCAGCTTGGTGGTCATCGAGGTGACGCCTTCGACTCCCACCTCGTCGAACGTCACGCCGAAGGTCGTCACGTAGCGTTCGTCCCAGCCCGGGGGCATCAGCACCTGAGCCGTGTAGCGCGTCACGTCGCGCAGGATCTTCGCGACCGCCTTCGGCACGCCGACGGGGTCTTCGCGGTTGAGGTCGGAGAGCAGCTTGACGCCGAAGCCGATGTGGCGCTGCTCGTCGGCGGCGATGTTCTGCATGCCCTCCCGGAAGGCGGGAAGCTGGTCGCGCCTTTCCAGATAACTGCAGATGAAGTGCTGGCCGGGCTGGGCCAGGGCGGCCTCGATGACGACGTGGTAGAGCGTCACGGCGGCAGCGAGCTGGGCCGGCGAGCGGTCGGCGCGAAGCTCGTCGGCCATCTTGTCGAGGCGGTCGAAGATCTTGCGGAAGCCGGGCGTGAGCTGTGGCTTGATCGCCTGTAGGCCGCTGGCCATGGAGCCGTCGCCGATGCCGCAGACCTCCTGCATGAAGCGCTTGAAGAAGACGGCGTGGCGCGCCTCGTCGACCTGCTGGGTCGTCAGGAAGTACTTCTGCTCCTCACGCGGGGCGGCGTCGATGTAGGGAGAGAGGTTGTCCGCCACGGCGTCCTCGCCCCAGAAGAACAGGCAGTAGTTCCACAGCGCCGCTTGGCGCTCGAACTCGGTGAAGTCCTCGCGCCACTGACGCGCGTCCTCGGTGAAGTCGAGCTCGGTCGCTCGCCAGTTCCCACGCTCCCAGCGGGCGTAGAGGTCCTCGTAGGAGATCGCGTCGGTGGGGAGTGAGGCGATATCGGGTGAAGGCGGGGGCGTTGGGGCGGTCGCGCTGGACATGGGCGGCTCCGATCGCGTGAGATGGTTCGGATAACGAACATTATCGAAATAGCACTTGCTCTGCCAAGTAAGATCCAGTGATGTCTCCTGACCGTCCCATGTCTTCAACGATCCCCTCGCGGCTGACACGCGAGCAGAGCCGCGCGAACACGCGGGAACGTCTGCTGACAGCGGCCCGCAGCGTGTTCGCCTCGAGCGGCTTCCACGGTGCCTCGGTCGAGGAGATCGCCTCTGAGGCCGGCTTCTCGACCGGCGCCCTCTACTCCAACTTCGAGGGCAAGGAGGATCTGTTCCTGGTCCTGATGGAGCGCGAGATCGAGGAGCACGCCCAGGAGATCAGAAGGGCGGTGGCGGCGCAGGTCTCGATCGCCGATCGCGCGACGGGCGGCGCCAGGCAATGGATGACGATGATCGAGCGCGAGCCCGAGGCGCTGCTGCTGTTCATGGAGTTCTGGGCCTACGGGGTACGCGACACGGAGATGCGGCCGAAGGTCGCCGCACGCTTCGCCCAGATGCGCCAGGTACTGACGACGCTGATCGCCGACGGCGTTCGCGACTTCGATCTCGAGCTGGCGATCCCCGCCGAGCACCTCGCGATCGCGATCGACGCGTTGGCCGACGGCATCGCCCGTCAGAAGCTGGCGGACCCCGATGCGGTGCCCGATGACCTGATGGGCCGCGTGATCGCCCTGCTGCTCGCCGCCGTCAGCGCTCCGGCGCCACGCACAGACACGCATAGTGAACCGTGAACAGGCGCCGCGCAAGCGGTGGCGCCACTCTGCTGAGGCTCGCCCTCGTCAGCCACTTCGCGCTGGCCACGCTCCGCGCGCGCCCTGGGCCCGCGAAGAATCGGTGAACCTCCAGCGGCAGCGGGTCCTGTAGCTCGGCCGCGACACGTAGGCCGGCGCCCTTGGCGATCCGCCTCGCCGAGGAGCGGCCCAGTCGCTGCAGGTGGCCGATCTCGACGGCGTGCTCGCGCTTTACTCCCCGCAGCGCCGACAGGTTCGCCTCCAGCGGGACCTCGAAGACGACCGCTCGGCAGACCCTGGCGACCTCGGCCAGCAAAGCAGCCGGGTCGGGGACGTGCTCGAGCACGTGTGAGAGCACGCCCAGCTCGTAGGACCCATCCTCGAGCGGCAGGCGCTCGCCGTCGAACAGTCCGATGCTCGCCCCGGGACCGTCGCGACGCGCGATCTCCGCGGCGGGCTCGCTGATCTCCATGCCGGCGAGCTCGCCGCCGAAGCCGGCGCGGCTCAGTTCTCGCAGCAGCGCGCCGTCGCCGCAGCCCACGTCGAGCGTGTTCGCCGGCTCGATCCCCGCCTTGCCGCACAGGGCGATCACGTGCTCCGACTTGCCGACGGCGCTGAGCGCCCGCCAGCGCGCGTACTCAGCCGCCCGCGAGCCATCCAGCGAGTAGGCGCGCTCGTAGAAGTCGACGAGGGTTGCTGAGTCCTCCACCGAGGGGATTATCGTTGCCGCGATGACCGCCAAGCTCACGGCGTCGCTGCGGGCGGCGCCCGCGACGGTCCCCTGCCTCGCCGCGCTTGCCCTTTGCGTCGTCTGGGCGACAGATCAGGCCGGCTATCCGGTGACCCACTGGGCCCCCGGCGGGCTGATCCTGCTGGTGCTGCTCGCGATCGCCGTCGCGATCGTGCGCGGAGCGCTTCGCGGAGTGCCCGCGCCGGTGCGTGTGGCGCTCGCCTGCATGGCCGCATTCACGGCCTTCAGTTACCTCTCGATCCTCTGGGCGGGCGCCCCCGGCGAAGCGCTCGAAGGCGCCGACAGGACGCTGCTCTACCTGCTCGTCTTCGCGCTGTTCGCCGCCTGGCCCCAGCGGGCGCTGCCGGCCGCCGGGCTGCTGCTCGTCTGGACGCTGTCGCTGACGGGGCTTGCGGTGTTCGTCGTGGTGCACCTCGCCGGTGCCTCTCAGTCCGGGTTGCAGGCGCTGCTGCCCGGGGGCCGGCTGGTCTTCCCCAGCGGCTATGCCAACGCCAACGCCGCCGAGTGGCTGATGGCGATGTGGCCGGCGTTCCTGCTGGCCCGCGAGCGTCGCCTGCCGTGGGCACTGCGCGGGCTGCTGGCCGGGGCCGCTGTGCTGCTCGCCGAGGTGGCGCTGCTGAGCCAGAGCCGCGGCTCGCTGTTCGCGACGCCGGTGATGCTGGTGCTGGTGTTCGCGCTGCTGCCGGGGCGCACGCGCACGTTCGCCCTGCTGTTGCCCGTTGCGGGCGGGATCGCCGCCGCGGCACCGGCGGCGCTGCGGGTCGGCGATCACCTGCGGGACGGCCAGGTCGTGCGTGCGACCCTGCACAGCGCGATCTCCGCTGCGCTCTTGGCCGCTCTGGTGGTGGCCGTCGTGGTCGCCGTCGCCGCGGCGCTCGAGTCCAGGCGCGTGCTGCCCGAGCCATCCGCGCGTCGCGTGCACAGGGTGACGGGAGCCGTCGCGCTCGCGGCCCTGATCGTCGTGATCGCCGGCGGCCTCGTGGCCGCCGGGAACCCGATCCATCGGGTTGAACACGCCTGGCACAGCTTCAAGGGCGGCTACGGCGAAGGCGGCGGCGATCGCCTGCTGAGCGGCCTCGGCAGCAACCGCTACGACTTCTATCGCGTCGCCGTAGACGAATTCAGCGCCCATCCGCTGGCGGGAATCGGGGCGGACAACTTCCAGCAGCAGTACCTACGTCATGGCACGAGCGAAGAGACGCCCCGCTACCCGCACAGCGTCGAGCTTCGGACTCTCTCCCAGACCGGGCTGATCGGCGCATTGCTGGCCCTCGCCGGTCTCGGGGCCGCGATGCTTGCCGCCTGGCGGGCGCTGCGCGGGCCCGATCCGCTCGCGCGAGCGGTCGCCGCGGCGGCGCTGGCCGGGTTCGGCTATTGGGTCGTTCATGGCTCAGTCGACTGGTTCTGGGAGTTCGCGGGCCTCGGCGCACCGGCCTTCGCCCTGCTCGGGCTGGTTTGCGCTCTGACACCCTTGCGAGGCAGGGTCGCCACCCGGCCGTCGACCGGCGAGGCGGAGGCTCCCGAGCGAGACGCGGGTGCTTCCGAGCGCGAGGCCGCCCCCGCGAACGGGCCGGCGGACTCGGCCTCGCAGCCTGCTCGCCGCCGTCTGCCGATTCCCCGGCCGGTGCTGCCGATTCTCGGCCTCCTCGTGGCATCGGCGGGCGCCCTGGCGCTAGCCGGGCCCTGGCTCAGCCAACTGCAGCTCCAGCGCGCCGCGCGAATCTGGCCGCAGGCGCCGGCAAGCGCCTACTCGCGCCTGGATCAGGCCGCCAAGCTGGACCCTCTGAGCGAGCAGCCCTACCTCGTTGCCGGCTCGATCGCCCTTCGTCGCGACGAAGTCTCCAAGGCTGACGGCTACTTCGCCAAAGCCCTCGGGCGCGTCCCCGACGACGCCTACGCGACGCTCGAGCGCGGCGCGATCGCCTCGGGCCGTGGCGAACGGGCGGCGGCCGAGCGCCTGCTGAGGCGTGCCGCCGAACTGAACCCCCGCGACTCTCTGACTCGCCAGGCGCTCGAGATCGAGCGCCGGGGTGGGACCGTCAGCGTCGAGGGGTTGAACCGCGCGATCCTCACGAAGGCCGAGGAACTCGCGTGATACGAACATGTGAAATCTCCTCGACAGCGGCCCCGCGCTCCGGTACCGTATGGCGCATCTCGTCGAATCGTCGAGGCTTGGGCGGGGCTTCTTGACTGCCGGCCGAGTGCGACGAATGCGCTCGAGTGGCATGGAATGAGGGCGCTTTCTGCTCCGGCCGATGAAGGGAACCCAAGGTAGGGATGGATGGGTAGGCAAAGCTTGACCACAACGGCTGCGATAGTGGCCTTGTCACTTTGCGTACTGCCTGCGGGGGCCGATGCGTCGAGCACGCTCCTGAGCGGTTACGGAGGTCCCGGAGAGGGCAACCAGGCGATCATCGGCTCGACTTTGATCGGCGGCGGTGGCAAGGGCGGCAGCGGTAGCGGCACCGGCGGCTCGAGTCAGGTCTTGGCCGGCTCCAACTCGATCGAAGCTTCGGCCCCGTCCGCCTCGGGCTCGGGCAGCCCCCACGCAAAGGGCGGATCGCGCACACGCAAGGGCTCCGGTTCCTCGGGGGGTCATGCATCCGGAGCCGGCCTTCCCGCGTACACACCCTCAGCGGCCACGACTCACGACGACGGAGGGTCGACGCTGGGATTGACCGGCGGCGATCTTCTCTACGTCGTCCTGGCGCTCGGCGTCCTGGCCCTCACTGCCGTGTTGACGATGCGCCTCACACGCGGCCCTGGTGGCCCCAGCGAGGCGCAATAGGCAGGGAGCCGCTAAAGGGATGGGACGTAGCACCCGAGTAGTCATCTAGAGAACGGAATCCCCGGCAGTCAATGGATCGCGCGCGAGTAACCCAACAAACCACCTCGAGCACTATCTCGCTTCGCAGCGAGCTGGCTCACGACGCCCCTGCACCGAGGGCGCTTCACCGCGGCACCTTCCATGGACCGTTGCAGTGGGCCCTGGAGGGTCAGGGCTGGGGGATCGTGCGGCCGGTCAGCGACTTCTTGATGGTCTGCGTGGCCGTGCTGATCGCGGTCGGCGGAACGGGCGCGGCCCTGCATCTCGACAGCATGCGCGCGCCGCTGCTGACGCTGCCGTTCGTGACGGTGCTGCTGTTCTACCTGCGCGGTCTCTACCGCACGAAGCTTCGTACTCAGATTCTCGACGGGATCGTGCCCGTGCTCAGCGGCATCTCGGTCGCCGCGATGGCAGTCGCGGTCCTCGGCATGCTCCTGAACAACGAGGTCCCCAGCCAGGGTGAGTGGCTGCGCGCCTGGTTCTTCTCGCTGCTGGGGGTCGGCCTCGGGCGGACCGTGCTGATCTTCGCCCAGCGCCGTGCCCGCGCACACAGGATGATCGGCAAGCCTGTCCTGATCATGGGGGCCGGCGTCGTCGGCGCCCAGGTTGCCCGCCGCCTTGAGAACCACCCGGAGTACGGTCTCGCGCCGGTCGGGTTCCTCGACGAGGACCCGCGATCGGTGGCGGAGGTCGGCGGCCGGGAGGTGCCGGTGCTGGGAACGATCGACGACTTGGAGGACGCCGTCGCTCGTACCGGTGTGCGCAACCTGATCGTCGCCTTCTCCTCGGTCGCCGATGCTCGTGTGAGCCGCTTGATCCCACGCTGCCAGGAGCTTGGCGTCGACGTCTCGGTCGTGCCACGGATGTTCGACCTAATCAACGACCGCGTCGGCTACGACACGGTCGGCGGCCTGCCGCTGCTGTCTTTCCGGGCGATCGACCCGAAGGGCATGCAGTTCGCCGTCAAGCACGCCCTCGACCGCTTCCTTGCGGGGATCATGCTGATCGTCTTCTCGCCGTTGATCCTTGGGGCTGCCCTGGCCGTGCGGCTCAGCAGCCCTGGTCCGGCCCTGTTCCGCCAGCGGCGGGTGGGACGCGACGGGCGTGTGTTCGACTTCTACAAGTTCCGTTCGATGCGAGAGGCTTCTCACGGCGAGGTCGGCGAGGACCCGAGCGCGCTCGACTTCCTGCTGGGCGGCGATGTCGCCCCCGGCGGGGTCGAGGGCGAGGACCGGCGCACCGCGGTAGGGCGCTTCCTGCGCGGCACCTCGCTCGACGAGCTTCCGCAGCTGTTCAACGTGCTCAGAGGCGACATGAGCCTCGTCGGTCCGCGGCCCGAGCGTCCTGAGTTCGTCGAACTGTTCCGCAACGACATCATCCGCTACGGCGACCGCCATCGGGTCAAGTCGGGCATCACCGGCTGGGCGCAGGTGCACGGCCTCCGCGGCCAGACCTCATTGGCCGAGCGGGTCGAGTGGGACAACTACTACATCGCCCACTGGTCCCTGGGCCTGGACCTGAAGATCCTGGCTCTGACGCTCGTCGCGCTGTTCCGCAACGCGGGCTGACTCAGACGCTCTTGCGGGCCGCCCGTGAGGGGCCGGTCCAGTACTGGAAGACCCGGACCCGCAGGTTGTGGGTGCCGAGCACCGCGGGTAGAGCCACGGAGTAGCGGTTGAAGCGGTCCTGGGTGAAAAGGGCGCGGTAGCGCAGGGCCGTTCCACGGAACGCTTCCAGCTCGAGGAAGTCCCCCACCGGGCCCGAGCCCGAGGCGAGCAGGTGCGAGCCGCGGCGGCTCAGCTTGAGAGTCACCTTGCTGTATCTGCCGAACGGCTTTTCGAAGGCTTCGCGCAACCCTTTGAAAGACGGCTTACGTCCGCCGGAGCTGGTCAGCGCCCCGAAGCTTTCGGAATGGGAGTCTTCGAGCTTGTAGACCATCGCTGCCGCCACGTAGGAGGCGTGTGACATCTCGCGGATCGAGTTGCGCAGGTTCAGCGACTGGACCGGTTTGGTCACGCAGGCCTGTTCCTGCTCGATCTTGCGGTCGGGCCAGCAACTTGTCCAGCCAAACTCGTCCAGCCACAGCGGCTTGGTGTCGCCGTTGGCCACCTGCGTTTCATGGATCGATCGCAGCGAGGCGAGCGTCAGGTTGTAGTAGTGGACCGAGAGACCGTCGTAGTAGCCCTTGATGCCGGCCGCGTAGAGCGCCTTCAGGAAGGCTCCGTTGGAGCCCACCAGCGAGCCACCGAGAACCGTTATCGCGGGGTCGACCTGCTTGACGGCCGGGTAGGCGGCACGCAGCAAGCGCGCGTAGTTCGCGACCTTTTCAGGTCCCGCGAAATAGTCTTCGTTGGACTGGTCGGGCTCGTTCCAGACCTCGATCGCCGTCAGGCGGCTTCCGTAGCGGGTCGCCAGCGCGGCGAGCACCGCTGCGTAGGTCGATGGGTCGCTGGGCGGCCAGGAGCCCGCGGCGTTCGAGTGCCCCGAGGTGCACTGGGCGATCAGCGCGGCGGGCGCCGAAGAAGCCCAGCAGGGGGTGCTGGCGACGGTTGCGAGGATCTTGATCCCGGCACTGTTGGCATCGCCGATCAGACGGTCTGTGAAGGCCAGCGCGTGGGGGTCGAGCACCGGGCCTTCGGGCTCGAGCACCGACCAGGGCAGATCGACGCGCACGATTTTCGCATGCATCTTCTTCGCGATCGCGATCGAGCGGTCGGCTTCGGCGGGCGCCGAGCCGCCGCCCAGACCGGCGATGTTGACGCCGCCCAGCGGCGCGTGGGAAGCACCGGCGGCGGCCGCAGGCAGAAGCAGCGCCACCAGCGCCGGGAGCGCCGCGAGCCTGCGGAAGGATCGATGCATACCGACAAGATAGTCGGGCGAGGAGACCGGCCTCGTCGCTTGAGGGCTCCTGCAAGCCCGCGCTCGCCGGTCGCTAGTGTTGGGCGAGGATGTCGCCGACCTGGATCTGGATGCAGATTGCGATCGTCGTTTTCGTCGTGATCGGGATGATCATCGCGATCACGAAGCTCGCCTGAGCCGGAGCCTCGCGCGTTTCAGTCGCGCTGCTGCCAGGGCCATCTGAAGCGCGCGCGAGCGGGCCGCGGGACGGTGTGCGGCCGCCGCGGGATGTCCGCCCCGGCGAGGATCGAGGCGGGCACTTCTCGTGTCAGCCAGTCCTCGAGTTCGCCCCTACCGGCCTCGGTGAGCTCCGCTCCGATCGACGGCGGGCGCTGAACGGGGTCGTGGGCGTCGGAGGCGACGTTGTGGGCCATGCCGGAGTCCAACAGAGCCAGCGCCAGGCGACGGGCCTCGCCGCCGAAGCGCCCGACCAGCGAGCCGGCCGTCAGGGAGGTCAGCACACCGCCGTCGACGAGTCTTTCCAATAGGGCAGGATCGCGATGGAAGGCCGGGCAGCGCTCGGGATGCGCCAGCAGCACCCGGTGGCCCAGGCGGTGTAGCTCGGAGACCGTCGCGTCGAGCCCTGCCACGACGGTCGTAAAGGGCGGCTCCAGCAGCACCCACGGTCCGTCGCCGAGGCGCAGCCGCTCGAGCTCGGCGGGCTCCAGCTCGACGACACGCGTGAGCGCCACCTCGGCCCCCAGCAGGACCTCCACCTCCGACGGGGCATCGTGGCGAGCCGCCGCCAGCTCCCCGGCGGCTCTCCTGATCGTCTCGGAGTCGTTGCGGTACCGCGAGCTGACGTGGGGCGTGGCGAGCATCGTCTCGATCCCGGCGCCGGCCGCCACCCGGAGGATCTCAAGTGATTCGGTGCTCGAGCCGGGCCCATCGTCGATGCCGGGCAGGACATGGCTGTGCAGGTCGATCAACTTCGTGTGCCTCCGCGCTTGGCGAGTCCTTCGAGCCGTTGCGACAGAGACTCCGGCAACGATCGGATGGCCAGCTTCGCGCGATAGCGCAGCACCATTGGTGCGAGTTCGAGCCGCGTCGGGATCCAGCGCCTGTTGCGCACGACCAGCCCGCCCCACGTCAGCGTGTCCTCGGTATCGGCGAAGCGCTGCTTGTACTCGTGGGTGCCGACGCCGAGGTCCAGGCGCCGCTCGCCCCGTCCGATCGCGTCCTGTAGTGCGGCGAGGATCGTCAGCATCGAGGGCTTCAGATCGGCGTGCTGCTCGGCCCAGCCGCCGTTCCAGTACTTCACCTCGCTGCCGGCGGCGAGGAACAGCTGCACGGAGATCGGCCGGCCCTCGATCTCGGCGGCCCACAGCCGCATGCGGTCCGGCCCAAGCGCCCGAGCCGCGTCGGCCAGCAGCCCCGCGACTCCCGGTCGCGCCAGGCCCGACTCGCCGCGCTCGCTCCAGCGGGCGAGGTGCAGCTCCAGCAGCGCCGCGATCCCTTCCTGCATCTCCTCATCGGTCTTCAGCTGCCGCACGCCGCCGTCGCGAGACTCCAGGCGGCGGCCCATGCGGCGCATCTGCGAACGGAAGTTCCCGGAGCGTCCAGCCATCCACGTCTCGAAGCCACCGTCCTCGGCCATCGTCACCGCCGGAGCCGGGAGCGCCGAGTTCCGATAGCGGGCCAGGCGCATACGCCCCCCGCCTGAGCTGAGCAGGCGCGTCCAGTTCGAGTCGGCGGGCACGGCCTCGAAGGCGATCAGGTCCGGGCTCGGGCTCATCCGCGCGACCGCTTTGCGCAGCGCCACGGCCGCCTCGCGCTCACGACCTCCCATGCAGAGCACGTCGACGCGGTCAGAGATTTCTGCGCCGAGGAACCGCAGCTCGTCGCGTCCTCGGGGTCCCCGGTGGGCGAACCAGGGTGCCACGGCGATCAGCTCGTCGCCGTCGCGAACGGCGACGATCCGCAACCGGCTTCCCGCGGGAGCCATGTGGCGCCACCAGGGAAGTGTCCAGCCAGGAGCGCAGAGCGGCAGCGAGGCGTCCTGGGCCAGCTCGTCCCAAGCCGGCGCCAGCGCTTCGGCGGCGGCCAGGTCGTCGATTACTTCAGGACGCGCCATCGGGCCGGGTCACATTAGCCGCCGCCGGGGCGGCTGGACCACCGCCGGCGTCCCGGAGACGCCGTGAGCGCGGACGCCGCGCCGCGGATATGATCGCGCCAAGGCCCGGCCGGGCCCGCAGGGCGACCGTGCGAGGAGGTCAAGCATGTTCAAATCGATCGTGGTGGGAACCGATGGCTCGGACACGGCCACCCAGGCTGTCCGCCAGGCGGTCGACCTGGCTCGTGACGTGGGGGCCAAGGTCGAGCTGGTCAGCGCCTATGAGCCCGTCTCCTCGCAGCGGCTCAGCGAGGAACGCCGACAGGCACCCGAGGATCTGCAGTGGACGATCAACCCTCGCGAGGACGTCGAGGCGACGCTCGAGGCGGCCGCCGAGGTCGCTCGCGGCGCCGGTGTTGAGGTCAACGTCTACGCGCGGCAGGGCGACCCGGCCGACGCCATCCTCGACGTCGCCGAGGAGCAGGAGGCCGACCTGATCGTCGTCGGCAACAAGGGCATGACCGGCGCCAAGCGCTTTCTCCTGGGCTCCGTGCCCAACAAGGTCTCTCATCACGCACCCTGTTCGGTGCTGATCATCCGCACGACCTAGCGTCAGCCGCGGGCCAACCGCGGCGTGATGCTGCGTAGCCGCTGCGCCGCGATCCAGCCATCGTCACGGAGCCGTCGCAGTGGGCCGGTGTCGCCGACGTTGAAGCGTCTTGCCGTGCGGGCTGGATCCGACAGATCCCGGCGCAGGCGCACGGTATGCCCCCGGCGGACCTGCTGGGCAGTGCGCCTCAGGCTCAGACCCTTCTCCGCCGGCAGGTGCCACAGGCCGATCTCCTCGAAGCCGGTGACCTGTGCGGCGTGGCTGCGGGGGCCGGTCGTGATGCGCCTCGCGACAGCCGACAGGTCGGCGAAGTGGATCCGCCCCACGGCGCCGGCGAGCGACAGGATCTGCTCCTCGTTGGGGAGCGTCTTGCCCTCGGCCGCCAGCTGTGCGTCGAGTTCCTCGCAGGCCGCCACCATCTCCCGCAGGGGACCGGCCCGACCGGTCAGCAGCTCGCCGCCAACCCAAGGAGGAGCGCCGCTCTCGGCGCCCATCGCCGCCGCCAGCTCGCCGATGCCGTTGCGGGTGCGCCCGTGCGCCTCGAAGCCCACGGTGTCCCAGTCGGGCGGGTAGTCGATGAACACGCAGCCGATCTCCGGTGCCGGTGGGGCGCCGGCGAAGACCCTTGCAGGGTCCGCCCACACGCAGTCGAGGTCTGTGAGCCACACTTGTCGCCCGGGATCGATGCCCTCCGTGCTCGTCATGATCGCGTCGAGGACATAGCGCGAGGACACGTAGATCTCGGTGCCGGGCTTCGGGCGGTGCGTGTAGGGAGTAGGCAGCACCGTCGCGCCGAGATCCTCGATCTTCTTCAGTAGATCTTCTCCGACACGGCCGAGGACGCCGCGGTCGGTCACGTTCGTCGCCAGGATCAGCTCGCAGGGGACGTCCCGGTAGGCCAACGAGGCGACCTGCGTCAGGGCGCACTCCAGGTAGCGCTGAGCAACCTGTGCGGCCGACTGGCCAGCGCGGGCCGTCGGGTAGTAGAAGCCCTCCTCGGGCTCGTGCACGTACAGGTACTGGACAACGATGGGTGTCGACGGCGCGTTCATCGCCTCCAATCGTTTCGACTTCTCGCGGTCGGACCTTTAGGCTCGCAGCCTGGCGAGGCTCCCGCGCCGGTGGGTCGAGCGGTGCCTCAGCGTCCGCTCACGCGGTCTCGTAGCCTGCGCCCGGCCTCCGGCAGCAGGTAGCGGAACACCGGCAGCGGGTCCCGCGGTTCCCACATCGAGTGTGCGGCCCGGGGAGCCGTGGCGATCGCCCCGAGCAGCCCGGCCGGACCCCGGGCGAGCCCTGCCGCGATGTCCCGGTTCAGCCACTGGAACGTCGTGCCGAGGCGGGCGGGCATGGCGGCGGCCCCGCCCCAGGGGTCGAGGCCGAGGGCCTCCCTGGCCCAGATCGCGGGCACGTTGACGCCGGCATGGATCGCCAGTGCCATCGAGCCGTAGAAGCGGCCGTTGAAGTCGGTGATCGATACGGGGCCGTCGGGCGCGCGAAACAGCTCGATCTGGGCGAGACCCACCCACCCGAGCTCGCCCACCAAGCGAGCGATCCCCGCCGAGAGCTCGGGGTCGGGCGCCACGACGCGGCCCAGCACCGTGTCGCCGGCGCCGGGAGGCCATGTGTGGACGGCCTCCTGATGGATCTCGGCGACGATCCGGCCGTCGCGACCGGCGACGATCACAACCGCGCCCATGGTTCCGCTCAGCGGCGTCTGAAGCAGCGGCTCGCCGCCTTCGACGATCGTCTGCTCGACCAGCTCGCGAGCGTCGCCGGCGGAGGCGAAGACGGCTGTGTCGAAGCGCTGGGGGACGTGGTTGCGGGCCTTGACCACAACCGGGCCCGACCAGCGCTCGAGCGCCGCCTCGTCAGCTGGTTCGGTCCGCGGGGAGTTCAGGCCGGCCGCGACCACGGCCCGGCTCAGGTCGAGCTTGTCGAAGGTGCGCCGGACCGCCTCGTAGGACGGGTAGGGCCAGACGGCGGGTGCGATCTCCTCCCGGCGCCGCGACAGCGCCATCAGGCCCGTTTCATAGGAGCAGAAGACGATGTCGTAGCTCCCCTCACGCACGGCGGCGGCGATGTCAGCGACGAAACCGTCCTCGTCCTCGGAGCATTCGCGGATCCGATGGTGGCGCCCGGCATGGCGGGAAAGGCTCGCGAAGCTCCTCTCGTTGGCGCCCGTACCCACCTGGAAGCCCGCGGCGGTGAGGGCACGGACGGCGACCAGTGTGGCCCGGTCGCGGGCCTGGTCGACGAGGAGAGCGCGCACTCCCTTTAGCTTATTCGAGCCCTCCCTGTGCTTCTCTGGAGGCTTCCGACGGTCGTCCGGGCCTCAAGGATCGTCCACGTCAGTGTCGATAATGAGCCCATGAAGATCGTGAGCGTGATGACCACCGACTCCAGCGGCGGCGCCGAGTTCGCGGCGCTGGAGATGCTCGAGGCGCTGCGCCAGCGCGGCAACGAGACGGTGATGCTGACCGACATGCCGGGGATCGGGCGGGACACCGGCGTGGCGATTCGTCCGATCTCGATCGGCCCGAAGCTCTCGACCGGCAGCTGGATCGGGCTGGCCGCACGCTGGCCGATGCTGATGGCGCGGCTGCGCTGGGCGCTACGAGCGGAGGCGCCCTACGACGTTCTGCTGGTGCACTACAAGAAGGAGCAGCTGATGGCTCGCCGGCTGCCCGCCGAGCTTCAGTCAACGGTCGTCTGGTCGGAGTGGGGCCCAGTCCCCTTCCCGCTTCGCAAGGGCTTGCCGCGTCGCGCCTACCTATCGGCTGCCGAGCAAGTGCCATTGGTGATGGCGGTCTCGGAGGGTACGCGCGTGTCGGTCACCGACGTCGGCGTCGATCCCGCGAAGGTGATCGTCGTGCCCAACGTTTTGCGCACCGAGGAAATCCGCTACACGGAGGAGGGACGCAACCGCGTGCGCGGCGAGCTGGGGATCCCCGCCGACGCGTTCGTCGTCGGCTGCATCTCCCGCTTTCACTTCAAGAAGCGCAACGACGTGGTGGTGAGCGCCGTCTTGGCGCTGAACGATCCCAGCGTGCACCTGATGCTGTGCGGCGATGGGGAAACGGAAGCGGAGCTGCGCAAGCTGGCGGCGCCACTGGGCGATCGGGCCCACTTCATCCCCACGCCCGGCCAGGAGGTTCCCGACGTGCTCTCCGCCTTCGACGTCTCGGTGTTCTGCCCCAGCCCCACCGAGGGAGCGCCCCGCGCGGTGATCCTGGGGATGCTCGCCAGCCGCCCCTGCCTGTCGACAGGAGCCGAGGGCGTCGCCGACATGATCGCCCCGGAGTTCGGTGGCATCGCCAGCCCCGAGAACGACCCCGAGTCCCTGCGGGCGCTGCTCGTCCGCTACCTCGAGGACCCGACCCGGGCCGAGCGAGAGGGCGCGGCGGCTCGTATCCACGCCGAGCGGACCTATGCGGCCCCCATCGTGGCGGAGCTGATCGAGGGCCTGTTCGCCGACGCGATCTCCGCGAACGGGGCGCGCGCCACCGCGGCCGTATGAGCGCCGCGCGGCGCCGGCGGCGGCTGCTGATGATCGAGCAGGGCGGTCGCGGCGGTGTCGCCGACTACACCGGCGCGCTCGTCGCCCAGTTGGCACGCGATGGCTGGGATGTGCAGCTGGCGACCGCCGACGACCACCGCTACGCCCCGGCCGATGGCGTCACCGTGGTGCCCGTCTTCCACTACATGCGAGACGACAGGGCGATCGGCCGTGCTCTGCGCAGCCGGGGCCTCGGCAAGCCCGTCAACGGGATCCGCTTCCTGCTCTCGCTGCCGGCGCTGATGCGACTGGCGCGAGCCAACGAGATCGTCCACAGCCAGGGTTGGGAGATTCCCCAGATCGGCCTCGTGGCGATGTTCTGCCTGCGGCTGACCGACACGAAGATCGTCCAGACCGCCCACGGGACCTTCGAGCGCTCGAGCCGCTTCCTGCGCCTCCGCAGGGTCGTACGAGCGCTGACGGCACGTCTGACCGCCCGCACGATCGTCCACACCGAGGCCGACCTTGCACGCTTGGCGCCTGAGGCCGCGCGGCACGCGGTCGTGATCCCCCACGGGGAGTACGGCGGGCTGGCGCGCACCGGCGGCGAGGCCGACCGGGCTGCCTCCCGGGCCGAGCTGGGGATCGACGCTGAGGTCCCGGTGACGCTGATGTTCGGCCAGCTGCGCGCGGACAAGGGCCTCGGCGACCTGATCGAGGCGATGGACCGCGTGCCTGCCTTGCACCTGCTGATCGGTGGGCAGGAGGCGGGGGCGCTGGCCGAACACGCGGAGGCGCTCGAGCGGCTGACAGCCGCGGGACGCGTGACTCTTCGCGAGGGTTTCCTTGACATGACCGAGGCCGCAGGGCTGTTCGCCGCCTCCGACACCGTCGCCCTGCCCTACCAAGTCGCAAGCCAGAGCGGCGTGCTGCTGCTCGCCTACGGCTTCTCACGACCGGTGATCGTCTACCCCGTGGGCGGCATGGCCGAGGCGGTGATCGACGGGGAGACCGGTTGGGTGTGCGAGCGTGCGGACGCCGAGGCGCTCACGGTCGCGCTGGCGGCCAGCGTGGCGGCGGGAGCTGAGGAGTGCGCCCGCCGTGGCGAGGCCGGATCGCGCCTCTCGGAGGAGCGCTACTCCTGGACGGCGATCGCCGCTCGCACCGAGGCCCTCTACGAGGAGGTTCTGAGCGATGGCTGATCGCGCGCTCGAGCGAGCTCGCAGCGCTCGGCTGTTGCTCGGCCCGGAGGCGACCCCCGAGCAGCTTTCAGATCGGGCGGTGAAGCGTGCGTTGCGACTGCGCGGCACGCCGACGGCGCCCGTTCGCTTCGCCCAGCGCGTGCAGCGAAAGCTTGGTCGGCTGGAGTACGAGCAGGCCGTCGCGGAGCCGTTGATGGTGGCCAGGCGCGCCGTCCTCGGGGGGCGCGCCGAGGGACCGCCACGGTTTCTCGTGCGGGTCGACGAGTTCCCCCACTACATGGCCTCCGACGATCCGGAGCGCTACGGCACCGCGGCCTACCGGCGCTTCCACGAGACGATGAGAAATGCCGGGGTCCCTTATCTGGTGGCGGTGTTGCCGCGGGTCAGCCGCGACGCGCTGGACCCTACGGGGACACAGTGGCGGGGCCTCGAGCCCGACGAGCGGGAGATGCTCGCGCAAATGCCCGCCGAAGGGGTGTCCTACGGATTGCACGGCCTGGATCACCGCACCCGCCACCTCTCGCCGCGACGACACAGCGAGCTGTGCGGCCTGAGCGCCGCGGCCACCGAGGAGCTGATCGCCACGGGCATGTCCGAGCTGGCCGAGGCCGGTGTCGTGCCAAAGGTCTTCGTGCCGCCCTACAACCGCTTCGACGACTCCCAATACGAGATCCTCGCCCGCCATTTCGAGGTCGTCTGCGGCGGGCCGGAGTCGGTCGGGCTGCTCGGCTTCCAGCGAACGCCGGTGTGGCGTGGGGACGCCGTCTACCTGCCCTCCTATCACCCGCTCTACGGGCATGCCGGCGAGGTCGAGCCCGGGGCGCGGCGCCTGATTGAGGCTCGGGCGGCGCTGTGGGCGCCGATCGTCCTGCACTGGGGGTGGGAGGCCGACGAGGACTGGAAGGCGCTCGAGCGTCTGCTGGCCGTGATCGCTCCTTACACGTCTCACTGGGACGACTTCCTGGCGGAGGTTGCCGCCAGCCGCGAGGTCTGAGCGGCCTCTAGCCGGCGGCGGGCGTGGAGGACGCCGCGCGGCGCTCCGCGGGTTGCGCGGGGGCTGCGTGGATGCCCTCGGCGAAGGGCAATGCGGCGCGCAGGTCCGAGGCGAAGAAGTAGAGGTTGCGCCGCAGCGGGTCGCTCGTCTCCAGGACCGACACGTGGGCGAACTCGCCGGCCAACAGGTCGGCGAGGCCGACGGCATCGGTGAACCGCAGCCGCGTGTAGGCGTAGCTCTCGCCGGGCTCGATGACCGTATAGCCCGACAGCACGCCGTCGTCGGTCAGCTCTCGGTGGGCTGCAGCCAGCACGACGGCCGCCTCGGCGATCGAGAAGTGATGGATCGCCGAGTCCCAGATCACGTTGTCGAAGGGCCCCGCCGGCAGCTCGCTGCGGATGTCCGCCTCGTGGAACTCGACGTTGGGGCGGGTGTGGCGACGGCGCGCCTGGGCCAGGGCCTCGCGGTTGTGGTCGACCGCCACGACATGACCGGCGCGGGAGGCGTAGAAGCGACCCGCGTTGAAACCGTCCCCGCAGCACAGCTCGAGCAGACGGCCGCCCGGGCGGATCGACAGGGAACTCAGCACGCCACGCTCCAGGAACGTGAAGCGTCCCTGTGCCGGCCACTGCCATTGGGCGTCGAGCTCGTGGTCGAACCACTCGGCGGAGGGACGCAGGAAGCCCTCGACCTTGTACTGGAAGTGATGGCTGGCGCTGTTCAGCGCACGCAGGGCGGCGTTCACGGCGCGCAACGGGCGCAGCAGCAGTGGCTGGGAGCGCCAGAGCAGGCCCGCGATCACGCGATTCGCGCGTATGCGGCGCAACGGTGTGGCTCGGCTATCCGACATGGCCCCTTTCGGACGTCCTCGCGGAATCGTCCATACCTACCCGTATTCTTGGGGCGTGCCCATTCTCCTCGCGCGGCTCTACATTTCGGTCCGTTGAAGCGCGCGGTGATCCTGGCCGGCGGCGAGGGAACTCGCCTGCGTCCTTACACGACTGTGCTCCCGAAGCCGTTGATGCCGATCGGCGACCGACCTGTGCTCGACATCGTCGTCAGGCAGCTGAAGGCGCACGGCTTCGAGCGGATCACGATGGCCACCGGCTACCTGGCCGAGCTGATCGAGGCATTCTTCCGCGACGGCGAGAGCTACGGCGTGGCGATCGACTACTTCCGCGAGCATGAGCCGCTGGGCACCGTCGGTGCTCTCGCCCTGATCGACGGGGTCGCCGACGACGACGTGTTGGTGATGAACGGGGATGTCCTCACCGACATCGACTACGGCGCCCTGCTGGAGCGCCATCGGGCCAGTGACGCGGCCGCGACGATCGCCACCAAGGAGCGCCAGATCCAGGTGTCGCTGGGCGTCCTGCGCTTCGCCGACGCCGACGATCCCACCCGTCTAACGGGCTATGACGAGAAGCCCGCGATCGACTACATCGCCAGCATGGGCGTTTATTGCTTCGCGCCTCGTGCCCTCGCGCACATCAAGCCGGGCGAGCGTCTGGACTTCCCGGACCTGGTCCTGAGGTTGATCGCCGCGGGGGACATCGTGCGCTCCTGGCTCAGCGACGACTACTGGCTGGACATCGGGCGTCACGACGACTATGAGCAGGCCCAAGAAGAGTTCGAGTCCGTGCGCGAGCGGCTGATCCCCAGCGAAGGCTAGGCCGAGACGGCGCTGCGGACGGCCTCGACGACCATGTCGACGGCGTCCAGGTCCATCGTCGCGCTGAGCGGCAGCGCGCAGTGGCGGTCGGCGGCCTCTGCGGCCACAGGCAGACCGCCGTCGGGCGTGAACTGCTTGTAGTCGGTGAAGCTGTGCAGCGCCGGATACCACGTCGTCTGGATCCCGTCGGCTTTCAGCGAGTCGCGGAAGCGGTCTCGGCTCTCGCGGTCGGAGAGCAGCACGGGGAAGGCGAAGTGTGAGGAGCGCTCGACGGCCTCGTCGTTGAAGCACAACTCGACGCCGTCGATCCCGGCCAGCCGCTCGCGGTAGGCACGCACCGTGGCGCGGCGGGCATCGAGGCTCGCGGGGAGCCTGCCCAGGCGGCTGAGTCCGAGCGCGGCCCGGGGCTCGTCGATCCGGTAGTTGTAACCGACGTCGACGATGTCGTAGGCGGGGTCGTGACCGCGGTGGCGGTCCCACGTGCTGGAGCTGAGCGCATGCGAGCGCAGGAGGCGCACGCGGTTGGCGTACTCCTCGGAGGCTGTCGTGACCATGCCTCCCTCACCTACGCAGAGCTGCTTCTTGGAGAAGAAGCTGAAGGCCCCGAGCTCCCCGACCGTTCCGACCTGACGCCCTTCCGCGTCGATCCGCGCGCCGATCGCCTGGGCGCAGTCCTCGATCAGGATCAGCTCGTGCTCGTCGCAGAGCGCCCGCAGCTCGGTGATCGCCGCCGGGTAGCCGCAGAAGTGCACCGCGATCACGGCACGGGTGCGGGGCGTGATGCGCCGCTCGACGTCGGCGACGTCGATGTTGAAGTCCTGGGGCGAGGCGACGTCGCAGAGCACAGGCGTGGCGCCGACGTAGCGGATCGCGCTGGCGCTGGCGACGAACGTGAAGGCGGGGACGATTACCTCGTCGCCCGGACCCAGCCGTGCGGCCAGGCAGGCCAGGTGCAGGGCAGCGGTGCCGCTGGAGACAGTGATCGTGTGCGGGGAGCCGACGAACTTGCCGAGAGCTTCTTCAAAGGAGCCGGTACGGGGGCCCATCGTCAGCCAGCCCGACTCCAGGCACGCGAGCACGGCCTGGACGTCCTGCTCGGGAACCTCGATGTCGGTCAGTGGTACGCGCCAGTCGCTCATCGCGCCACGGCCTCCGCCAGCCCCGTGACGACGCGATCCTGGTCATCGTGGGTCATGTGCGGGTAGAAAGGCAGCGTCAGCTCCGTCCGCGAGGCCAGCTCGGTGATCGGCAGCGACACGTCGGGGTAGCGCTCACGGTAGGCGGAGAAGCGGTGGATCGAGGGGTAGAAGATGCTCGTCTGGATGCCACGCTCGCGCATCAGCCGGCTGACCTCGGCCTGGCGGCCGTCCTCCTCGATCATGATCGGGATCACGTAACAGGAGGAAGTGGGGATCTCCTCGTCGGTGAACGGCACGATGATCCCCTCGACCTCGCCCAGCAGCTGCCGGTAGCGCAAAGTGAGTTCGCGGCGGCGCTCGATTTCCTGCTCGATGCGGCCCATCCTCGAGAGCAGCAGCGCTGAGCGGGGCTCGTCGAGACGGTAGTTGTAGCCCAGCCCGACCACATCGTAGGTGTCGGTGCGTCCGCTGTGGCGGTCCCATGTGCCGCTCGTCATGCAGTGCGAGCGCTGCGAGCGGGCCTGTGCGGCCACCTCGTCGCTGTCGGTGCACAGCAGCCCTCCCTCGCCGACCGAGAGGACCTTGTTGGAGAAGAAGCTAAAGGCCCCGGCGAGGCCCCAGGTGCCCAGTTTGTGCCCGTGCAGGCTGGCGCTCGGAGCGTGCGCCACGTCCTCGATCAGCGCGATGCCGTGACGGTCGCAGATCTCCTTCATGCGATCCGCCGCCGCCGCGTAGCCGGCGAAGTGGACGATGCAGACAGCCTTCGTGCGCGGCGTGATCCGCCGCTCGACGTCGTCGGGGTCGAGGCTCGGGTTCTCACGCGAGACGATCTCCCCGAAGATCGGAGTGGCCCCGCAGTAGAGCGCCGCCGTAGCGGTCGCCGCGAAGGTGAACGACGGCACGATCACCTCGTCGCCCGGGCCCACCCCGGCGGCCAGGTAGGCGAGATGCAGGGCGGCCGTGCAGCTGGAGACCGCGACAGCGTGCTTGGCGCCCAGGTGCTCCGCGAACAGCTCCTCGAAGGCGGCCGTGCGCGGACCCAGCGTCAACCACCCCGAGCGCAGCGTCTCGGCTACGGCCTCCAGGTCCTGCGGCTGGAGCTGCAGGTCGAAGAGCGGCAGCTCGGGGAAGGTCTCTGTCGCCGACATCGCCGGTCCCCGCGCGCTCAGGGGATGTTCTTGTAGCGGGGGCTGTACGGATCGCCGAACTGCTCGGCATCGAGGGCGGCGAGGATCTCGCCGATCCCGTCGGGGACCGTCATCAGCGTCTCGAAGCCCAGCTCGGCCTTGATCTTGTCAAAGCTGACCTTGTAGTCGCGGGGGTCCTCGTTCTTGGTGACGTAGGAGACCTTGCCCTTATCGGTCTTCTTGCCGATCTCCTCGACGATGTCGAGCTTGCGGTAGTTCTCGCCCGAGCGCCCGGCGTTGAAGACATTGCCACGCACCTTCTCGACCGGCGCCTCGAGCACCGTGCGAACAGCGCGTCCAGCGTCGCGGACGTGGATGTAGGGGCGCCAGAACTGCTCGCCGAAGACTTCCAGCTCCCGGTCCGCCCACAGTTCACGGGTGAACTCGTTGACTGTCAGATCGAAGCGCATGCGGCGCCCGACGCCGTAGACGGTGGCGAAGCGCAGGCAAGTCGGGGACAGGCCGTTGCTGGATCCGTCGCCCAGGATCAGCTTCTCCATGCCGACCTTCTGCTCGGCGTAGAGGGAGACCGGACGAAGCTCGCCGTCCTCGGTGATCGGCACCGTCGGGTCGGCCATGCGGCCGTAGTTGGAGCACGTCGAGGCGAACACGAGGCGGCTGACACCGGCCGCCTTGGCGTCGGCGACGAGGCTCTCGGTGGCCTTCACGTTGACGTCGTTGGAGACCTCAGGATCCAGCGCGCAGGCCGGGTCGCCGACGATCGCCGCAAGGTGCACGACGCCCTCGGCGCCATCCAGGGCCTTGGCACGTGCGTCGGCGTCGCGAATGTCACCGCGGACGACCTCGATGCCCGCCTGCTCCTGCTCGGCCGCGATGTCCTCCTGGCCGTGCAACAGGGAGTCCAGAACGCGCACGCCGTGCCCGTTCTCGAGAAGCTCTTTGGCAAGCAGCGATCCGATGTAGCCGCTGCCGCCGGTGATCAAGGTCGTGCCCACGTCGTGCTTCCTCTCTGTTCGTTTCGCCGTGCCGGCCGCTCGCGCGCCAGGGCCGCGAGGGTCGATGGCCACTGCGATGCAGAGCCTCGCAATGGTATAGCCGCTATCGGCAGGCGCTCCGGAGGGCTTGAGGCGGCCCTCGGCGTTGTGCCCGGGGGAGATGCCGCGCCCGTCTTTGTGCACGCGGCCTCTCAGATCGATGGCGCCGGCGCGCTCAGCCCGCGCATGCGCTCGATCAGCAGGGGGAGCTGGCGCCTGGCGTCGTAGCGCTCCTCGCAGCGCTCGCGCGCCCGGCCCGCCAGATCGCGGCGCAGCTCGGGGTCGCCCAGCAGACGTGCCAGCGCCTCGCCGAGCCGGCGCTCATCGCCGGGGTCAACGAGAACCCCCGCACGCCCGCCGTCCAGCAGGTCGGGGATCGCGCCGACGTCGCTTGCCAGTACCGGCGTTCCGCACGCCATCGCCTCGAGCACCGCCCATGGCACCGCGTCGCCGTGGCTGGGAAGACACAGCACGTCGGCCTGCTGATGCAGGTCGAGCAGCTCCGGGTCCGCCGGCCCGAGCCGGTGCACGCGCACGCCCTCCAGCTCTGGAAGCTCAGCGGGGGTGACGAGGTCCAGATCTACCTCGGTTCCGAGCCTGTCCGAGAGCGCCGCGAGCAGCTCGGGCCCGCCCTTGTGCGCAAAGCGCCCGCCGACGAACAGCACCCGCGGGCGCTCGCGGTGGCGGCGGACGGCGGGCTTGTAACGGTCCAGGTCGATGCCGGGGTGATGGGCGATCACATTCGCCCCGGGCGCGAGCCGTTCGACACCATGCTTCGACCACTCCGTCCAGGCCATCGTCAGGCGGGCATGCTGGAAGGCGCGCCGCTCGAGCGCCTGGCTCGGCGTCAGCGGCCCTGGGGCGTAGCGCCGCGCCGCATCGCGCGGGGACATCGCGGCCCAGTCGCCGATCGTCGCGTCGATCGAGATCACGGTGGGAATCCGTCGCATCGTCGTTGCCAGCCCGAACGTGATCGCCTGGGTGTGCACGTGCAGCACGTCTGCAGGCCGCTCGTCCAGGGCCTTCGCGACAGCGCGCCGCGCGCGCAGCGATTGCACCAGATGCCAGCGCAGCACGCGCGCATCGACTCCGCGCCGGGCCAGGACGGGTAGAGGCCGGTTCGCGAGCGCACCCGCGAGCTTGCCCATCGGGCTGAGGCCCGCGAAGGTGGCCTCGACGCCGGAGGTCTCGGCGAGCCCCACTCGGAGGGCCTCGGAGAGCTGGCCCTGTCCCATCACATGGCTTCCGAGGTTGCCCTCGTTAAAGAACAGGACCCGCATTCAGGGGAGCCTCGCGGCTCTCGCGAGCGTGGCTCTCGGTCCCTGCCGCTCGCGAGTGGCCATCGACGCAATGTAATCAGGCGCATCGGCCCGGAGACCGTGTGCGGTCGCGGTACCAGCCCGGTGTAGGTGCGCCATCGGCGCGCCGATGTAGGGATATCGTGACCGTGGCCCGAACGACTCGAAACGCGCCGATGCCGACACTAGCCCGCCACGTGACGCGCCAGCGCGCGGCCTCCGACATCCTCATGCAGGTCGTGGTCCGGATCGCCAACCTGGCGCTCGGGGTCGTGGTGACCGCGCTGCTGGTGAGGACGCTCGGCACCAAGGGCTACGGGGAATGGGGAACCGCCTTCGTGCTCCTCGGGCTGATCAGCTTCTTCGCGAGCTTTGGCATCGAGGAAATCGCGGTCCGGGAAGCCGCACGCGATCCTGAGGATGAGTTCGACTGGATCGGCTCGGTGATGATGCTGCGGTTGCTCGTGCTCGCTCCGGTGATGGTGGCGGCGCTCGTCGCGATCATCCTCCTGCACACCAGCCAAGCGATGCTGATCGCCGGCGTGATCATGATCGTCGCGATGCCCTTCGGGGGCATCAGCGCGATCGGGCTGCTCTTTCAGCTGCGGGTCGACAACCGCGTGCCGATGGTGGTCCTCACGATTCGGAGCGTCCTCTGGGGCGCGGCCGTCTTGATCATCTACCTCGAGCACGCCGGGATGGTGGCCCTTGCGATCGCGCTCGTCACCACGAACAGCGCGGGCTCGATCGTGCAGGCTGTGGCGGCGCGCCGATTGGTCGGAGCCTGGCCGCGGCCGACGCGCAGGTTCGTCGGACAGCTCTTTCGAACGGCCCTTCCGGTCGGGATCTCCGGCCTGCTCGTGATCGCCTACGCACGTATCGACCAGACGATCGTGTTCTCGATCAGGGGGGCGCGGGAGGCCGGGCTGTACGGCTCGGTCTACCTCCTGCTGGACTCTGCGCACTTCGTGCCGGGCTCGATCCTGACAACCATGTCGCCGGTGATGGCCGCCGCCTGGCCGCACGACCCGGCGCGGCTGCGGCGCGCCGCACGCATGACGCTCGAGCTGATGTGCGTTGGCTCGTTCGGAGCGCTCGCTTTCGCGACCGTCGCGGCCGATCCGATCGTGCGGCTGATCTTCGGCAAGGGGTTCATCGGCGCGGCGTCGGTCCTGCCCGTTCTGGGCGGCGCGTTCGTGCTGATCTGCTTCGGCTACGTCAATGACAACCTCGTGCTGGTATTGGGCAAACAGAAGCGTCGGGTCGTGATCGGGCTGGTCGCGCTGGTCGTCAACCTGGTCGGCAACTTCGCGCTCGTGCCGGAGTTCGGCTACACGGCGGCCGCCTGGATGACGTTCGCCACTGAGGGCGTGGTCGTCGCGATGGAGACGAAGCTCGTGATGGACGCCCTGCAGATCAGCCGTCCGAATCTCAGCCGCATCCTGCGTACGGCGGTCTGCGCGCTGGTCCTGGCAGGCGAGCTGGCGATCACGAAATCGATCGGCACGCCGCTGTGGGGGCTGGTCCTGTTGGCCTGCCTCAGCTACCCGGCTCTGTTGCTCGCCCTCGGCGGCATGTCGCTCGACGATGTCGCCGTGGTGCTGAAGCGTCGCGTGGTCGCCTGACCATCCGACCCGTGGCGGCGCCCTCCAGAGCGCCGGATAGCGTGTGGCCCCGATGCGGATCCTGATCGTCTCGAACCTGTTCCCGCCCGTGACCTCGGGTGGCTATGAGGTGGAGTGCGGCAGCGTCGCGGAGCATCTCGGCCACCGGCACGAGGTCCTCGTGCTGAGCAGCGCCCCGCCTGGTGGCCTGCCCGAGGAGTCGGGGGTGCGACGTGTGCTGCCGTTTCTCGGCGGCGATGCGCGCGGTGCGCGGCAGGCGCCCCTCGCGGCTCTCCGCGGCGCCGCTGTCGCACGACGCGCGCTGGAGTGGAGCCCGGATCTCGTATACGCCTGGAACTGCGCGGCGATCCCACAGTCGACGTTGCGGCTGCTCGCCGACACGGGTGTGCCGGTGGCGTTCCGCGTCTGCGAGCACTGGTTCGGAGGCCTGTTCACCTACGACCAGTTCATGCGCGAGCTGCTGCCCGCCAGGCGCGGCGCGGCGCGGCGCGTGTGGGCGCAGGGCTGTCGAGCGTTCAATCGTCTGCCGCAACTGCGTCTGTCTCCAGGTAGGCCCTTGCGCACCGCGATCTCCTGGAACTCGCGAGCACTGGAGCAGAAAGTCGACACGCCGTCCTTCCTCGAGCCGGTGCTCGAGGCCATCCAGCATCCCGTTCCAAGCCACGGCGAGATCTACGAACGTGTTGAGAGGGCACCCGCGCCGGATCCCGAGATCATGTTTCTGGGGCGCGTCACCGCCTACAAGGGGCTGGGCGTTGCCGTCGAGGCACTCGCGAAGCTTCGCGCGGCGGGGCATCCGACGGCCACACTCGTCGTCGTCGGTCCCGAGGAGCCCACCTACGTGGCCCAGATCCGCGAGCTGGCCGGGAACCTCGGTGTCAACGAGGCGATCAGCTGGCGCGGGCAGCTGAGCCCCGAGCAGTCGGCCGCCGCGCTGTCTCGCGCGCACGCGCTGATCGTGCCGTCGGTGTGGGAGGAGCCGTTCGGGCTCGTCGCAATCGAGGGCGCGATGGCCCGTGTGCCGGTTGTCGCCGCCGACGTGGGCGGGATCAGCGAGGGGCTGCATGCCGAGGAGCACGCACTGCTGTTCGCGCGTGGTGACAGCGACGGCGCCGCCGCGGCACTCGCGCGTGTGCTCGAGGACCCGCAGGGGACCGCGGCGCGAGTCGCTCGTGCCCGCGAGCGCTCCGAAGCGTTCCGGCTCACCCCGTACCTGGAGGAGCAGGAACGCTTCGTGATCGAAGCCCACGATGCGCTGAGCGGTGGCGGGTGACTGCCCGTGCGAGAACCGGCCGAGTTGGGCGCCAGGGAGCGCTCGGCGGGCCGCAACGTAGCGTGCGAGCACCGGCCACCGGGTAGCTACCATCCGTGGTCATCGATCCCCGGCCGAAGCGCAGCGCGCCGCGGGGTGGGCCAAAGCGAGAGAACCCGCTCAAGAGAAGCCCACCGCGCGACGATAGGAGTGATGTCGTGAGAACTGTGGCCTGCAGCGGAGTGGAGCACCCCGAGAGGGCATCCGCGCAATGAGACCCGACAACCGCTTCGAGCCGCCCGGAGAGGGCAACTCGATCTCGACCGCGCTCGAGGTGCTTCGGCGCCGCTGGCCCCTGGCGCTGGCGATCGTCGTCGTCTGCACGGTCATCTCGGCCGTCCAGCAGAAGCGATCCACCCAGAGCTACAAGGCGACCGCCAGCGTCGCCTTCCAGAACTCGACGATCGTCGAAGGCATCATCGGATCCGCGTCCACGGGCAGCGGCGAACCTCAGCGCGACGTCGACACGCAGGTGACGATCGCCCAGTCGCCTGAAGTCGCCCAGGGCGTGCGCGCCCAGCTCGGCAACACGCTCAGCGTCAGCGAACTGCTCGATACGGTCTCGGTCGAAGCGGCACCGAACGCAGACGTTCTCGATATCACCGCCTCCAGCGGCGATCCTCGCAACTCGGCGCGGATCGCCAACGCCTTCGCGAACCAGTACATAACGTTCCGCGCCAACGTGCAGCTGACCGCGATCGACGCGGCCAAAACGCAGCTTCAACAGCAGCTGAACGCCGCGACGCCGGACTCCTCCGAAGCGGCTTCGCTCTCGCAGCAGATCCAGCGCCTCGCGCAGGCTCGCGCGATCGTCGGGGCCGGCGCGAGCATCATCGGCCGCGCCACGCCGCCGACCACCCCCTCGGGGATGCGCTTCTCGACGGCCGTCATCATCGGCGTGCTGATCGGACTGGCTCTGGCCTTCTCCCTGCTGTTCCTGCTGGAGTCGCTGGACAGGCGCATCAAGACCGTCGAGGAGTTCGAACGTGAGTACCGCCTCTCGGCTCTGACGGTCGTGCCGCAGTCCTCGATGGGGCCCGTGCGCGCCGACGAACGCGGCGAACTGCTCGAGCCCTACCGGATCCTGCGGAGCGCCCTCGAATTCGCCGCCGTCACGCGAGCGATGGACACGCTGCTGATCACCAGTGCCGTTCCCGGCGAGGGCAAGACGACCGTCTCGGTCGACCTCTCGCAGGTGATCGCGCTGACCAAACGGAAAGTCGTTCTGCTCGAGCTCGACCTGCGGATGCCGACCTTCGCCCGGCACTTCGGCCTCGATCCGCGCCGGGGGCTGACCACTGCCTTGCTGCGCGGCGAGGCGCCCGCCGACCTGCTCGTCGAGCCGCTGCCCGACGTCCCCAACCTTTCGGTGCTGCCGTCCGGGCCGCTGCCCCACAACCCCTCAGAGCTCCTGGCCAGCCCCGTGATTGGCGAAATCATCGCCGAACTGGGCAACGGCGGGGAGACGATGGTGATCGTCGACGCGCCGCCTCTAAACCCCGTCGCCGACGCCCAGATCCTGCTCAACAGCTCGGCGATCCAGGCAACCCTGCTGGTCTCGCGCCTGAACAAAACGTCCCGTGACGAGACCCGCCGCGCACGCGGGATCCTCGATCGCCACATGGTCGAGCCGGTCGGCGTCGTGATCACCGGCATGCGCGACGGCGGCCGCTACTCATATGCGGCCTACGGCGAGAACGCCGGCACCGTCGAGGTCAGCGCGGACCGGCTTTCGCGCCGCTCCCGCGGCTCGGCGAAAAACGCCCTGCCGCTGTAGCCGAGGCGACGATGCCCTCCTGGCGTCTTCATCCGCGCGAACTCGACGGCCGCGAGCTGGCGATCGGGCTGACCGCCGGCATGGCCACCGTCCTGATCATCCTGATCGCCGGGCACAAGCTGGGTGACACGGAAGCGTTGATCGCACCGCTGGGGCTGACGCTGCTCGTGATCGTCCTGATGCGCCCGATCCTCGCCGTGTGCCTGACGGTGGGTGTGGCGATCCTCTGCGAGGGCGCGACGTTCGGGCTGTTCACCTTCACGAACGACCTCTACACACCTCTCTACAAGCGCTTGACGCCGCTCGATGCGCTTGTCGCGCTGGCGGTGATCGCCGTCGCCTTGGACATGCTCCGCGACAAACGCTCGCTGCGCTTCCCTCGCGAGCTGCGTTTGCCTCACCTGATCCTCGTGCTGGCGATGATCAGCGGCGTCGCCGTCGGCAAAGCCAGCGGCTCCGGCGTCAAGTCGCTGGTGCTGGCCGAGAACATGGTCGCCTACCTGCTGATCCTGCCGCTGACGGTCGCGAATCTGAAGATCGACCCCGCGCGGCTGCGGCTGCTGCTCGGCGGCGCCTTCGCGCTGGCGATCGCCAAGGCGCTGATCGGCCTGGCGGAGGTGGCGGCTCACAAAGGGGTCTCGATCGAGGGCAACGCCAACCTGACCTACTACGAACCGACGGCCAACTGGGTGATCATGCTCGCCATCCTCGCCATCGCCGTGGCGCTGCTCGCACGCCTGCGTCCACCCCTGTGGATGTTGCTGGGGAGCCCGCTGCTGATCGCGACGCTGGTCCTCTCCTACCGCCGTTCGTTCTGGATCGCGACGGTGCTCGGGCTCTTGCTGGTGGTGCTGCTGGCGCTCTCGCCCGTCGGCCGGCGCCTGCTGGTGCCGACGGGGCTCGTCGTGGCGGCGGCGATCTGGCTGCTCGGATCGATCAACTTCCAGTCGCAGTCGCCGATCGTGCGTCGCGCGGCGTCGTTGTCGCCGACGAGCCTCACCACCAACGTCGAAGACCGCTACCGGCTCGACGAGCGCGCCAACGTCCTCGCTGACCTGGAGAAGAAACCGGTCACGGGGCTGGGGATGCTGGTCGGCTGGGAAGCGACCAAGCGGCCGTTGCCCGTCGAACACGAAGGCGGACGACAGTACGTCCATTTCGCGCTGCTGTGGTGGTGGATGAAGCTCGGCATCCTCGGCCTGCTGGCCTACCCGCTGCTGCTGCTGGCGATGGCGCGCCTCGCCTGGAAGGTCTGGCGCCACAGCCGCGAGGCGATCTTCCGGTCCTTCGGGTTGGCCTCGCTGTGCGGGGTTGCTGGGCTGCTGGTGGCCGAGACGACCGCCACCTTCCTGGGAACCGACCTGCGCCTGACGGTGGTCATCGGCATCCAGATCGGCCTGCTCGCGTTGCTGGCACAGCAGAGCGCCGAGGAAGAGTCTTCGGAGACCGCGGCCGAGCCCATCCCAGCCTAGGGCTGGGCGAGCAGCCCCGCCAGCGCCTCGATCGAATAGCGCTCCATCGCCAGAGCCCGCCCGTTCCTGCCGATCTCCGGGGCGCCGTCACGCAGCACTCCGGCCAGCGCCGCGGCGAAATCGTGCTCGTCCTCTGCCAGCAAGCAGTCGCGGCCGTCGGTCACGCTCAGCCCGGCCGCCGCCCTCGGCGTCGCCAGTACGGGGATCCCGTAGCCCAGTGCCTCGACGAACTTCAGGGGCGTGCCGCCGCCCTGTAGGAGTGGCACGACCGCGCAGCGGGCGCTTCGGTAGGCGGCGCCCAGATCGTCGACGAAGCCGACCGCCTCGACCCTCGGATCGGTGCTCGGAGGGTCCTCCAGCCCGGCGCCGACGAGTGTCAGGCGCGCCTCCGGCAGTTGCTCCCAGACGAGCGGCAGCACCCGCTCGATCAGGAACCGCAGACCGTTACGGTTGGGCTCATAGGCGAAGTTGGCGACGAACATCGCGCGCTGCTCGGGCGGCAGCTCGCCGACGGGCTCGATCGCGCTGACGTCGACGACGTTGGGCACGTAGCGCAGCTGTGCATCCGGGCACAGCGCCCGGGCGGCTGCGAGGTCGGCCTCGCTGACCATCCACGACTCCGCCGCACGGCTGAGCAGCCCTCGCTCGAAGCGCTCAAGCGCGCCTACCGAGCCCTCGCCCAGCTCGCCGCGAAAGCCCGACTCGATGTTGTGCGCGTTGTAGATGACGGGACGCTTGCGCGCCAGCGACGCCAGCGCCGCCGCGACGATCGGCCCGTCGGCGACGACACGGTCACGGCCCGGCGTGGCGGCGAGCCGGGCAGCCTCACGGGCCAGCTCCGGGGAGATCCCGCGGGCGAAGCCCCGGGGGGTCCCGCGCAGGCGCGCCGATGCGAACGCTGCCAGCCTGCCGAGGCCACGAGATGACACGACCTCGCGAAGCTCGATCCCGGGGATCGAGCTGAAGGCGGCGTCCGGAGCGTCGCCCTCGAAGCGCGCGTAGAGCAACGTCAGCGGCCCGCGTGCCGCAAGCGCCCGGGCGACCCCGTACGTGCGCATCGTCTGCCCCGAGCGCAGGATCGGCGTGTGGGTGGTGACGAGCAGGTCGCTCACAACGCCCCGATCGCCTCCGCGATCTCCGCCAGGCGTGCATCCCAGGAGTGGGTCGCGGCGGCCGCCGAGCGCTCGGTCCGGCGCTCGGGACTGTCGCCGGCCAGTGCCTCTTCGAGCAGCAGCTGCAAGCCGGCCGCGTCTGCGGCTGTGGGCACCTCGATGACATCCTTCAGGGCCGGCAGCGGTGTCGCCACGACCGGCAGGCCGGCGGCGAGGTACTCGTAGACCTTCATCGGGAAGATGCTGCCCGTCAGCTCGCTCGCGACGTAGGGGATCACGCCGGCGTCGCAGCCGCGCAGCACCTCCGGCAGACGTTCGTACGGCCGACTGCCGAGCAGATGGACGTTGGGCTCCGCCTCCAGAATCGAGACATCGGTGTGTGGGTCGCCGAGGCCGACGGGACCGACCAGCGCCAGCGACCAGTCGCGACGGGCTCTGGCCAGCTCGGCGAGCAGCGCGAAGTCGAGCTTGATCGCCGAGATCGCCCCCGTGAAGACAATCCGCGGATGCGCCAGCGCCTCGATCTCCGGGTCCACCGGCCCCTCCTTCAGGGCCTCGGCGAACAGCTCCGTGTCGGCGACGTTGGGCGCGTAGAGGACCTTCTCGGACAGCTCTCCCATCCGCCGCGCGAGCTCCGGAGCGCTCGCCAGGACGAGATCAGCCTGGCCGGCGAAGCGTGCCTCGGCGGCACGGAAGCCAGCCGTGTCGATCCGCTTGTGCGCGGAGATGTCATCGACACAGTGGTAGATCACGAGCGATGGGTCGAGGGCCTCGATCAGGATCTCCGCCTGGGGAACGTAGGACCAGAGGATCGGCTTGCTCATGCCCATCCGGCGCGCCGCGCGCCCGACGAGGGCCGGGAGCAGGCGGCGGTTGAGCGCATCCGCGGCGGGATTGCCGTGCAGCGGCAGCACCAGCGGCGAGAGCACCTCCAGGCCGTCGAGGCTGCGGGGCGGCTGCAGCCCGGTTCGCAGCCGCCGGGCGATCCGGCGCAGATCTCGCCCTGCAAGCTGCGGGCGGCGCAGGCCGAGGGACTCGACGAACAGCACCTTGTTCCCGGCCGCCAGACGGGACATCAGGTGGTGCTGGTTGGTCCACAGGTCCGTCTCCCAGTCGGCGAAGCCGACACAGACGATGTCGCGCCCCTCAAGGGCCGGGGGGAGGTTCATCGCCGCCATGATCCCAGGCGCCGGGGCGTGTAGTCTCGGGGCGGTGCAGCCAGCGGGTCACTCGGCCGGAGCCTCTTTTCTCGAGGATCTGCGCGAGCGCTTTCCGCGCGTCGCCGTCGTCCATGACTGGCTGACGATTCCCGGCGGATCTGAGCAGGTGGTGATGGAGCTGCTGGCCCTGTTCCCTTCCGCCGAGCTGTTCACGACGATCTACGACCCGGCCCCCTGGCCGCCGGAGATCACCGGGCGGCCAGTCCACGCCTCCTACCTCAACCGGATCCCCGGTGCGCGTACGCAGTACCCCAAGCTGCTGCCGCTGATGAACGGTGCGTTCCGCTCGTTCGACCTGTCGAGCTTCGACCTGATCCTCTCAAGCAGCCACGCCTGCGCCAAGAACGTCCGCACCCCTCCGGGCACGGTGCACGTCTGCTACTGCCACACGCCGATGCGCTACGCGTGGGAGCCGGAGTTCCTGGAGGGGGAGGTCGGTCCCTCGGTGCGCCGGCTGCTGGGACCCGTGCTCGCCTGGCTGCGCCGGCACGACCGTCGCACCGCGACCCGCCCCGACGTGTTCGTCGCCAACTCGGCGCACGTCGCCGGCCGCATCCGCCGCTTCTACGGTCGCGACAGCGAGGTCGTGCACCCTCCCGTCGACCTCGACAGCTTCCTCTCCCTGCCCCACGCCGCCCAGGACTATTACCTCGTCCTCGGCCGCGTCGTGCCCTACAAGCGCGTCGACCTCGCGCTGCGCGGTGCGGCCGTCGCCGGGCGACGCGTCAAGGTCGCCGGCGATGGCCGGGCGATGGAGTCGGTGCGCGCTCTCGCCGGTCCCGACGGCGAGCTGCTCGGGCGGGTGACCGACGCTCAGCGCGACGAGCTGCTCGGCGGCGCCCGCGCGCTGCTGTTCCCCGGGGAGGAGGACTTCGGGATCGTGCCCGTCGAGGCTCAGGCGGCCGGCGTGCCGGTCATCGCCTATGGCGTCGGCGGCGCGACCGAGTCCGTCGAGGACGGACGCACGGGCGTGCTGTTCGACGCCCAGACCCCCGATTCACTGGCCGGCGCGATCGCCCGCTTCGAGGGCCT
>DATBBF010000007.1:0-3438 GCA_036271135.1 Solirubrobacteraceae bacterium | reverse complement strand
CCATTCAGCGACGGAGAGCCGACCGGTGGCCAGGCAGGCGAGGTCACGGTCTACAAGCTTCAATGGGGCCGTCGCCATTCAGCGACGGAGAGATCCTTGATCTCGAGGACCCCGAGCCACCACCGGGCTGGGCTTCAATGGGGCCGTCGCCATTCAGCGACGGAGAGATGCGCGCGCGTCGGCGCTGATCCAGGGCTTCAACGTGCTTCAATGGGGCCGTCGCCATTCAGCGACGGAGAGCCTCGGCGTCGCCCTTGGCAAGCACGAAGTTCTCGTCGCTTCAATGGGGCCGTCGCCATTCAGCGACGGAGAGACACCGCGGAAATTGCCGGGTGATAATAAATACTTGCGATGGGGAAAGCGAGCGGGCTGGCTCGGTCAGTGCGGGCTGCAGGCGCTGGCTCCCGCCGAGGGTAGGTTGACGTTGTGAATTCATGGGGTTGCATAGGTCGAGCGGCGACCCGAGAGCTCCGAGCACGGAGCCGCTCGAATCGCCGCCCACCTGTAGGCTATTCGGTTGTCAATGAACACATTTGACCTCAGATGACGACAACGGTGCGTTCGGGCGACAGATGAGGGCGGCCGATGGCGTTGATGCAAGTGGCGGCTCGGCCATCGACCGGACCTAGATCGATCAGGAGGATCTGATCTTCTTTGTGCTCGATCAAGGGATGGAGCGCGGAGATCATCGTGATACGCGCCTGTTCGGAGAGGTCGCAGCGGAAGACCGAATACTGGATGTGATCGCCATAGCCACGGAGCGTCTTGAAGACATGGTTGCGGCGATCGTCGTCGCTGATATCATACGTGACGATCAATCGATTTGGCATGGTTATCTTGTTGCAAAGGGTGGGTATTCGGCGATCTCGCCGCCCAGGAAGCGTGCGAGCAGGCGAACCTGCACCTCGAGGGTTCGCCGGTAGCTGATCCGGTAGCCGAAGATCGGATGCGAGATCTCCTCGTCCATGCGGCGCTCGTAGGCGCGTAGAAACTTGCCCCGGCCTGGGTGCGTCAGGGCCACGGCGCCGCCTCGTCGGATGAAATCGCTCAGCTTGACGACACCGGTGTTGATGGCAGACAGGACGACCGAGTCGACGATCAGGGGTCTGAATTCCTCCATGAGGTCGAGGGCGAGCGCGGGGCGGCCATAGCGGGGTTGGTGAAAGAAGCCGAGGTATGGGTCAAAGCCGACCGCTTGCAAGACCGTGGTCAGATCCTTGGTCAGGAGTGCATAGCCCAGCGACAGCAGCGCATTGACCGGATCTCGCGGCGGCCTGCGGTTGCGGCCGTCGAAGTCAAAGCTCATCGGCGCTCCGGGCTCACCGTCGCCGTCGGGTGCGTGCAGCATGCCGCCGTAGGCCTCGAAGTACAGCCGGGCTGCCGTGCCCTCGAGCCCGAGCAGGGATTCGAGGCTCGCGGCATGGTCGACCTTGGCCACGAGCTCCTTCAGCCGCTCGAGCGTCCGCGCCGGTGGGGCAGCCGCGTTGCGTCGAATGATCGTGCGGCTGTTGCGAATCTTCACCGAGATCAGGCGCCGCGCCAGCTGGAGTGATTGCTCGGTGCTGGCCGCCATCGCGAACTGGCGCTGGCGTAGCTCGATGTTCTTGTGGTCGATGCCGCGGGTCATGCCGTAGAACCAGCCGCCCGAAGACAGATAGGCAATCGAGACGCCCCGCGCACACAGCTCCTGGATGGCCTGCGTGGTGACCTGCACGGGGCCGAAGACGGCGACCTGGGAGGTGTCGATGATCCGGACCGATTGTTTCTCGCCGTCACGGGTCTCGATGACGAGCTCGGCGCCCGAGCGGCCGATCTTGGCGCCCGGCGACTGGACGTAGAGCGGGAGCGCCTCGTCACGCGCCGGGACCAGCCGGCGCACGTGATCACCGTCGCCTTGCACACCTTGCAGGAGGTTGGTCTCGTCGGGCAGGCAGATCCCGACGAGCGAGCAGCGCGGGCACTTGGGGCTGTCGACCAGCGGCGGCGGGGGAGCCGGTTGTTCGGAGCTGGTGCGTAGATCCGCGAGCAGCTGGCGCGTGCGCGCGCGTAACGCATCATCGAACAGGATCTCGACTCGTTGCTTCGAGCTCACGAAGTAGAGAATGCCAGCGTCGACCTGGTAGCCATTCTCCTCCAGGATCAAGGCTTGTGCGCATAGCTGCACGCGCTCGGGCTCCCAGGCGCCCTCGGCGAGGTCAGGCGCCCGTCCTCGCTTGTAGTCGATCGGGGTGACTTTCGTGCCGTCGATCTCGAGCAGGTCCAGCCGCGCGATCAGGCCGATCGCTGGCGCCGAGAGCATGACCGAGCGGGCGTGCAAGCGGTCTTCCACCGGCTCGTCGGGATCGGGCAGCCGGCCGGTCTCGACGTTCACGTTGCGGTGCTGGAACTGGCCATCGACGGTGTCGGCGTTGTCGGCAAAGTCACCTTGGACCCACTCCAGATAGGCGAGTCGCGGACAGTAGGTATGCTCGTTGAGCATGCGCGCGGGGACCAGCTCGGGAGCACGGCGTGGTTGGGTCATGGGATCCAGCGAACCTCTCCATCCGCGGTGAACAGCAGGCCCGTGCGAACCGGGCGATCAGGCATCGCGCGCGCGAGGACGCTCGCATAGCCGCAGACTTGTGCCACGTACTCCGGGAGCGGTGGATCCTGGGGTGTAGGTGGCAGGTCGGTCTTGAAGTCGAGCACGAGGAGATCGCCGTCGCGGATCGCGACGAGGTCGACATAGCCGGCGAGCAGCCGGACGCCGTCCGCGGCACGACCGGAGATCGGATATTCGAGCCTGTAGCGGTTCTCGGGAACGCCGAGCACCCGCAGCGTGGCAAGGGCACGGGCCACGTCGCGCGCCGCGTCCGGCAGGTGGGCCTCGAGCGCGTTGCATGCGGCAGCAGTCGTCACCGCCGCGTCGATGGGCTTGCCGGCCGTCAGGACCAGGCCGATCGCCTGGTGCACCGTGTGTCCGAACGCGGTGCCGTGGCGACCGGGCTTGTTCCACCGCAGGCGGGGCGCAGCCGCCTGGGTGAAGGCGCTCGGCGCGAGCCGCGGGCGCGAGGCCTCGGTCGCGCAGTCGTGCCACGTTCGGGCGAGCGCGACGTCGAGCTCCGTGGTCTCGCTCGGTGGGGCCGTGGGAGCCGGCGCCGCAGCCTCGAACCAGCCGGCGTGGCGCTGCGGGGTATGGAGCTCTTGCCTGAGCACCGCCGGTGCGCTCGCGGTGCCCAGCAGGCGGCTGAAGATCCGGCCGGGCTCCGCGGCGCCAGCCTGGGAGCCGAGCTGAGAGCCGAGCTCACGGAGCTGCTCGGTAGAGGCCACCGAGAGCGCGGGGGAGCCGAGCTGAGAGCCGGGCCGCGAGCCGAGCTGAGAGCCGGGCCGCGAGCCGAGCTCACGGAGCTGCTCGGTAGAGGCCACCGAGAGCGCGGGGGAGCCGAGCTGAGAACCGAG
>DATBBF010000006.1:0-194077 GCA_036271135.1 Solirubrobacteraceae bacterium | reverse complement strand
TCGCTCCGATCATGCACGTGTGGCTAACGCCGTTCTTGGGCGCGGCGGCCACCGAGAAGTTCATCGAGCGCCAGGCGCCGAGCAAATCGGGCAAGCGCGAGCCTTCCTCCAGCTGACTTGCTGTCACCGAACTGTCACCTGCGGGCCGGACCAATGCTTCGTCAGCTCGTGGTGGCACTGGTGGCCTGCAGGTAGGCGTCCATCAATCCTGCGGCCTCGTCCTCGGCGCCGGGCATCAGATGCCCGTAGCGGTCGAGGGTGATCGAGATGTTGGCGTGGCCCATGAACGTCGAGAGCGCCTTGGCGTTGACGCCGGCGGCGATCATGAGGCTCGCGAACGTGTGCCGGCAGTCATGCAGACGGATCGGGCTCAAACCCGCCCGTCTCCATGCGCGCCGGGCCCGTTCGACCGTTGAGCTAGCGGCGAAGGGAGCGTCGCCGCGTCCGAATACGAACCGGTCGGGTTCGGTGACGAAACTGAGCTGCGTCGGAGCCAGATGAGCCCGCAACGCGGAGGCGATCGGGACGCGTCGTGTGCCAGCGGCCGACTTCGGCGCGACGATCTGGCGCTCCTTTGGGTCCCAGGCTCGAGACACCCCGATCACTCCCAGATCGAGGTCGATGTCGCTCCAGCGCAGAGCCATCAGCTCGCCACGGCGCAGCCCGGCGTAGATCGCTGTGGCCCACAGCGAACGGTCTGACTCGCGAAGCGCCGCCAGAAGCAGAACGGCCTCAGCTGGTGAGGCGATGCGAACGCGGCTCGCCCGGACAGCGGGCAGCTCGATGCCGTCGGCAGGGTTCACCGGAACGTCGCGGCGTCGCCAGCGATAGATCACCCGCACGGGCACGATCGCGTTGCGGACGGTCGAGGGCTTGGCGCCTGCCGCGAGAAGCTCGTCCGCGTAGGCCTGGACGTCGTCGAGTGAGATGTCCGTCAGACGACGCCGGCCGAACTCGCGGTTCAGCCCGCCAACCGTGCCTCTGGGACCGCCGAGAGCGAGCTCGTAGGAGCGGATCGTGCTCGGCTTGTAGGCGTCGCCCGACCGAGTCCTGATCGTCCCGGCCCGAGCCCCCTCGACCCAGCGCTCAGCGGCTTGAGAGAAGGTGAGCTTGGAGGCGGGCCGCATCTCCCGGCGACGGAGCTTGCCGTAGCTCTCCGCCCTCCAGGTCTTCGCATCCACAAGGGTGTCGAAGTGCTTGCGGATCCGCTTCGCGTCGCGGGCGCTCCAGACGGCAGCCTGGTAGATCCGCCGACAGTTGCAGCGCCCTCCACGCCCTGTCGCACAGCCGACACGGTGCTTGACGACGATCCCCACGTGACGGGCCGCTCGGCCCTCGACGGTCGCAGCCATGGTCCTCCCAGCCCCGGCTCACCTTGACAGTAACGCACCAGACTGTACCCGGTGATGGCCGCTCGCGAAGGAATGCTGTCCCCGGACTGTCACCGCAAAACAAACCTCCTGCAAATCGGCTGCTAATCGTGCTTGTCGCGGATAAGCAAACCGCGACGGAGGGCCAGTTCCGGGTTCCGAGTTGTGGCACTGGAGGGCGGGGCTCCCTGCCGCGAACTGCGCGCACCTGGCCGCGCCCGCGGCGGCATGCAGGCACCCGCCCGGTCGGGACAATCCGCTGAAGGAAGGAGCTCTCGATGAGAGCCGCCTGTAGACGCTTGTCGATGGCGGTCGCCCTTTGTGTGGCCGTCGGCGTGGGATCGGCTGTGCATGCCACCCCGAGCCTCGCGGCGAAGCATCCGGCCCTCGGTGTGTTTGGGAGCGCGAGTCAGCCGACGTTCGCCGCAGCTCAGGCGCTGGCAGTCGATCAGAACACGGGGGACGTGCTCGTCGTGGACTCTGCGGCAGGCACCGTGAGTCGCTTTCATGCCGACGGTACGCCGGCGGACTTCTCGGCGCTCGGGTCGAACGTGATCAGCGGCGCGGGACCGGCAGAGGAAACACCCCTGAGGTTCGGGAGCACCGCCGAAGACGAGGTGGCTGTCGACTCATCGGGCGGAATCGCCAACGGCGACATCTATGTCGCCCAGACCTTCGAACCGCACGTGGTCGACGTGTTCGCCGAAGCTGGCGAATACCTCGGGCAACTGACCGAAGCCGGAGGCCACCATCTGAGTGAACCCTGTGGCGTGGCCGTCGACAGCTCGGGCCACGTGTTCGTCGGGGACTACGCGGGCCAGATCGACAAGTATGAACCGACGCTGAATCTGCCCTACAGCGCCGAAAACATCGCAGCCTTCGAAACGGTGGAACATCCTTGCACCTTGTCGGCGGGCGCGGGACCGACCGAAGGCTCGCTGTTCGTCCGCTCGTACGAAGCCCCTCACCAGATCACCAAGATCGACACAGCAAGCGGCAAAGTCGACTATGTAGTCGCCGGAGATGTCACTCGCGAAGGAATCGCCGGAAGCGGCGTAGATCCCGCGACCGGTCACCTCTTCGTGGCACGCGGTCAGCTTGTCAAAGAGTTCGACGTCAGCGGTAGCGGCGGCCCGACCCTCATCAACACGATCACAGAGCAGAGCGAAGTCGAAGCCGTGGCGATCGACGGTGCAAGCGGCCATGTTTACGTCGCAGCGAGCACTGGATCGGGAACCGAACGAAACGGGGCATCGAAGCTCCTCGAGTACGGCCCGCTCACCAGTCCGCCGCCGAAGATTGAAGACCAGCAAGTCGTAACGGTGGCAGCTACCGAAGGCATACTCCAGGCGACCGTCAGCCCCGAAGGTTCGCCGACCACGTTGAAGGTCGAATACGGTCTCGACAGTTCCTACGGCAAAGCGACCACGCCGATCTCGCTCGGCGAAGGCGAATCGCCGCGCTCGGAAACTGTCCCGCTCAGAGGTCTCAGCCCCGATCAGACCTACCACTTCCGGTTTGTCGCGACGAATCCGACCGGCACGACCGTGGGAAGCGACGAGACGCTTCGGACGGGTCGACCGTCCGGCGGTGAAGCCTCGTGTCCGAACGCCGCCCGTCGCACGGGACCGGCCGCACGTCTGGCAGATTGCCGTGCCTACGAGATGGTCACGCCGGTCGACAAGAACAACACCGACATCCTCACTCTGTTGGACGTGAACAGCAGACTCGCTGAACTCAACCAGAGCGCGGCCAGCGGGGAAGCACTCACGTACACGACATTGCAGGGGTTTGCGGAAACGGATGGGGCGCCGTATGTGTCGCAGTACATCGCAAGCCGTGATGGCGCTGGCTGGACGAACAGCTCGATAACGCCGCCTCAGGGGGTGTCCCAGCAGAACCCCGGCAAGCGCATCGAGCTCGAATATCAGATCTTTTCACCGGACCTCTGCATCAGCCTGTTGAATCACTACACCGATCCCCCGCTCGCCTCTGATGCGATCCCAGGAATCGCGAACACGTATCGCCGGACCAATTGTGGGACGCCCGAATACGAAACGGTGAGCACGGTCTATCCGGGCACGCCGGAAATGGAATCTGAAGCGCCCGATATCCAAGGGCTCTCGGAAGATCATCGCTGCGCCCTCTACAGCCCGGGGGCCGGAGGCCTCGGTCTCTATGAGAAGTGCGTGGGGGTGACGAAGCAGGTCAATATCCTGCCCGATGGCACGCCATCGGCCCGAGGCTTCACTGGGACAATGGCCGAGGCGGACTCGGGGCAGGAATTCAGTCTCCGGGGGGGCCAGTATCAGCACGCGATCTCCGCTGACGGGTCTCGCGTCTATTGGAGCTCCGGCTCGAACGAAGCGCCATTGTACGTCCGTGTGAACCCGATGGCCGAACCGAGCGCGTTGGGTGCTGGCGGCGAATGTCTGGAATCGGCGAAGGCGTGCACCATCGCGGTCTCTGACGAATCGGCTAAAACCTCCTTTTGGGGTGCCTCGCCCGACGGGGCCCGCGCCATCTACTCCGTTGCACCGCCCGTCGAAGGCGAAAAACAGGAACTCTACGAATTTGACTTGGCGACGGGATCGTCCACGCTCCTCGCAAACAACGTCCGGGGGGTAATGGGCGTCGACGAACAGGCGACCAAGGTCTACTTCCTCTCCGAAGAATCGTTCGAAGGCCAAGGGACTGCAGGAAAGCCGAATCTCTACTTGCTGAACACCGCGACGACAGGTGCGGGCCGCTACCGGTTCATCGCCACGGTCTCCTCCGAAGACACGCTGCTCGGCGGCGGCAATTCGGGAACGCGGCTGAGCATGGTCCACGCAAGTCCGACTCACCACTTGGCGCGCGTAAGCGCTGATGGGTTGCATGCGGTGTTTTCGTCCTATGCGCCGTTGACGGGCTATGACAACCGGGACGCGGTCAGCGGCGAACGAGACTTCGAGGTGTTCGTCTACAACGCGCTGGGCAACGGTGGCGCTGGATCGCTTGCGTGTGTGTCGTGTAACCCGACGGGTCAGCGGCCGCACGGAATCAACGTAAAGGTGGAATCGGTGGAAGCCTCGGAATCCCGGCCGAATTGGGCCGCCGCCCTCGTGCCGCCGGCGTTGACGTCGTTTTACGCGTCTCGGGCGATGAGCGAAGACGGGTCGCGGGTGTTCTTCGACAGCTATGACGCTTTGCTGCCGTCGGATACGAACGGCAAGGAGGACGTGTACGAGTGGGAGGCCTCGGGGAGCGGCCCGACTGGCGCCGAATGCACGGAAGCGAGCGCGGCGTTCAGTCCGGCGAGCGGTGGCTGCCTGTCGCTGATCTCCTCTGGGGAAAGCTCCTCGAACTCGCAATTCGTGGACGCCAATCCGGATGGGCGGGATGTCTTCTTCAAGACGGCGGAAAGCCTTGTCTCACAGGATCAAGGGCTGATCGATATCTATGACGCACGCGAAGACGGCGGGTTCCCGCCGCCCCCGGCGCAGCCGAAGGCCTGTGAAGGGGCGGCATGTCAGAGCACAGCGGCGGCGGCGCAAGGCGTGACGCCGGCGTCGAGCACGTTCGGCGGGCCGGGCAACTCGACGCCTCCACCGACGTCAAAGCCGAAGCCGCTCACACGCGCTCAGAAGCTCGCGAAAGCGCTGAAGGCGTGCAAGAAGGTCAAGAACCGCAAGAAACTGACCTTGTGCGAGAAGCAGGCGCGCAAGAAGTACGGCCCGCGCAAAGCCGCCAAAGGGAGCAGTAGGCGACAAGTCGGCAACGACGGGAGGGTGGTGCGATGAGGCGTCTACTGTTGGGTTTCCTGCTGGCAGTGCTGGCGAGCGCAGTGCTCGCGCCGGCGTCGCAGGCGGCGTTCGGGCTGGAAGACTTCGCGCTCACGTTCGAAAGTGCGAATGGGGCTGCTGCGTTGCAGGCGGGTTCACATCCGTTTGCGGTGACGAGCAACGTGCGCTTTCACAGCGTTCCGGACGCAACCTTCGGGGAATTGCCTGAAGGGCAGACGAAGGACTTGGATGTCGAACTTCCGGCGGGCTTGGTCGGCGATCCGGGCGCGGTGCCGCGGTGCTCGAGCGCGGATTTCGTCAACATCGATTACAACACGAAGGAAACCGACTGCCCGAACAGCACAGCCGTTGGGGTGATAGTCATCAAGGTGCTGAACAACAGCAACGCGATCGGGTATCTCAGCGCCCCGGTTTACAATTTGGTTCCTCCCGGCGGAGCCGTCGAGAAGCTCGGGTTTGCGCCCGAAGGCGTCCCCATCGCCTTCGAACTCAAACTCCGGGAAACCGCGCCCTACAACGCGGTCGCGAAGTTCACGGACACGGCACAGGTACTTCAGATCTTTGGCGCGAAACTAATTCTTTGGGGCAACCCGGCCGACCCGGCGCACGACACGATGAGGGGACACTGCATAAATGCAGGGTTCGAACCACAGACTGAAGAAATCTCGACCTGGGGCAAACTCGGCGGATTCCTTCCGAACGGTGAACCGGCGGTCTGTCATAGTGGTGTGACGGAACAGGCGTTCATTACGACGCCGCGTGAGTGTGAACCGCTCTCGGCGAGTTTCTTTGCGACGAGCTGGCAGGAATTCCCGGCGGTGTCTGGGAGCGTGTCGGTGCCGACGCTGTCGGGCTGCGAACATCTCGGCTTTGGGCCGACGACAAGTGTGGAACCGACGACGCGCTCGTCGGGGAGCTCGTCAGGTTTGAACTTCAGCCTTGACGTGAATGATGAAGGGTTGACGACTCCCTCGGCGTTGGCGCAGTCGGATATCCGCAAGGCGGTGGTGACGTTGCCGGAAGGGATGACGGTGAACCCGTCGGCGGGGAACGGTTTGGGCGCGTGTACGAACGCCGACATGGCGAACGAAACGTTGGCGGCTGCGCCCGGGGAAGGGTGCCCTGAGTCTTCGAAGCTGGGGACGGTGGAAGTGGAAACGCCGCTGCTCGAAGAAACGTTGGATGGCAGTATCTATGTGGCGCAGCCGTATGAAAATCAGTTTGGGTCGTTGTTGGCGGCGTATGTGGTGATCAAGAGCCCGAAGCTTGGTGTGATCGTCAAGCAGCCGTTGAAGATCGTGCCGGACCCGGTGACGGGCCAGCTGACGACTGTCGCGGATGAAATCCCGCAACTCCCGTTCTCGCATTTCCGGTTGAAGTTCCGTGGCGGTGAAGGCGCGCCGTTGATCACTCCGGAATGCGGTACCCATAGCCTAACGGCGGTGTTGACGCCGTGGGACGGTGGTCCGCCTGTCACGTCAACGGGTGCGTTCTCGATCACGACAGGTCCCGGCGGCGGCCCCTGTACGACGCCTGGTGCCGCGTTCGGTCCGCAGATCACGGCGGGGACGACGAACAACACCGCGGGTGGGTTCTCGAGCTTCTACCTGCGTCTCACGCGCTCGGATAGCGATCAAGAACTGAGCAATTTCTCGACCGTCCTGCCGTTCGGCCTCTCGGGTGATCTGACCGGGATCCCGTACTGCCCGGAGGCCGCGATCGCGGCAGCGAGGACGAGGAGTGGCGGGCAGGAGCTCGCGTCCCCGTCGTGCCCCGCGGCGAGCCTGCTCGGGCACACCGAAGTCGGCGCCGGCGTGGGCTCACAGCTGACCTACGTGCCCGGAATGCTCTACCTCGCCGGTCCGTACCAGGGAGACCCGTTCTCGCTGGTGAGCATCACGCCCGCCGTGGTCGGCCCGTTCGATCTCGGCACCGTCGTACTGCGCTACGGCCTCCACGTCGATCCGCACACCGCACAGGCGAGTATCGACCCGAGCGCTTCGGAACCGTTCCCGCGCATTCTGAGCGGGATCGTCACCCACATCCGCGACGTCCGCGTCACCGTCGACCGTCCGAACTTCACGTTCAACCCGACGAGCTGTGAACACATGGCCGTCTCTGCCACGCTGAGCGGTTTGCAGGGCGCCTCAGCGACGATCGCCTCGCCCTTCCAGGCCGCCGGCTGCGCGAGCCTGAAGTTCGCACCGACCGTGTCGGTCGCGACGAAGGCGAAGGCGTCGAGGAACAACGGACAGGCTCTGAGCTTCAAGATCGCCTACCCCAAAGGCGCGATGGGCAGCCAGGCGTGGTTCAAGATGGCGAAGTTCACGATCCCCAAGCAGCTCCCCGCACGCCTCACGACAATCCAGAAAGCGTGCCCGGCAGCGACCTTCGAAACCAAACGAGCGTCCTGCCCGGCGCAGTCGATCATCGGCCACGCGATCGTGCACACCGAGGTCCTGCCCGTCCCGCTGGAAGGCAACGTGTATTTCGTCAGCCATGGCGGAGAAGCGTTCCCCGATGCCGTGATGGACCTCAACGGCGACGGCGTGCACATCGAACTGGACGGCAAGACCCTGATCCGCAAAGGCGTAACTAGCGCCACCTTCAGCAACACCCCCGATGTCCCGTTCGAATCAATTGAAGTCACGCTGCCGGCCGGGCGCTACAGCGAGTTCGGAGCGAACCTGCCCCACGAAAAGCTCGACTACTGCGGCCAGAAACTCGTGATGCCGACCCAGCTGAAAGCCCAGAACGGCCTTGAAATCAACCAGAGCACCCCGATCGCCGTCACGGGCTGCCCCAAACACGCAGCCAAGCCTCACAAGACGAAGAAGCACCGCACGCAACACAAGAAGAAATAGGCCCAAGCCGCACCCGTTGACCGCCGGGCCGGGGTAACGAGAGTCGCGAGCGCAACTCGGCATCCCTTGTGTCCGGTAGCTGCCCCCGGGAAGTGGGGGTCTTGGCGAGGTCGCGCGCTGCTTGGGCATTCAGCTGAAACAAAAAGGGGAGCACTGTGCTGGACGCGCTGACGGTCGTGTATCGAGCCACGCGGAGCGGGAGCAGGATCGGTTCGAGCCTCGCGGGAGTGTCGATGATGCTCACATTCGCGTTCGCGACGAGCGCCACCCCGTCGCAGGCACAAGCGTTTGAGTCGCCCGAAGCGTGGCTGACCGGCGCGCCGCTAGTGATACCGCAGGTGCAGCTGATCGACGGGGACCAGCAGGCGGTCGATCAGGTGATCGCCTCTCGCTGGACTCCAGCGGCTGTGCTCGCGCGGACGGCCTCCAAGACCCATTTTGAGCACATGAGCGCCGCCTCCGCGGAGCGACTCGACGCGACCGCACTACCCGGCGTGGCCGCGTCCGCGACGCCAACCCTCGAACCGCCCTCGGGTGCGCGCATCGCCCGCTACCTTAGCCCCACCAGCGCAGAGTTCGCCCTCCCGGACGGGCGCCACGCCGTGGCAGTCGCGAACGTGCCGATCGCCAGGAAGACAGGCAGCGGCGCGTTCGCCGCACTCGACCTCGGCCTGCGGCGCGGCGCCTCGGGTTTCACCCCGGCGGGCGCGTACACGCAAGTCCACATCCCCGCCGCCCTGGATGAAGGCATCGGACTCGGCGCGACGGGGGTTTCGCTCACACCCCTCGGCTCGAGCGGCGCGCCGCTGGATGCGACCGGAACGCTGGACGACAGCGCTGCGTTCTACGCCAACAGTCAGCTCGACAGCGACACCGCGGTCAAGCCCACGCCCCTCGGCTTCGAGACGAGCACGCTCCTGCGCTCGGCCGACAGTCCGCAGAAGCTGGTCTTCCGAGTCGGACTTCCGGCCGGAGCAAAGCTGATAGCGAGCAAGCGTCCAAACGGCTCCACGGCGGCCGCTGTCCGCAGCACCGGCCGCACCTATGCTCTCATCGAAGCTCCGACGGCCGAGGATGCCGCCGGCCAGCCCGTTCCGGTCACGATGAAGATCGCCGGCGACAGACTCGTCCTCACGGTCGCGCATCGCGACGGGGACTACCAGTACCCGATCGACGTCGATCCTACGGTCAGTGACGGCAGCTCCACCGGCGCCACGAACTGGCGCTTTGCACGAGGCGGCGGCGTGGAACACACGGGAATCGAAGGCAACTTCATCTACGAGTACTACACCGGCGAATCGTGGATCATCCGTCCGGAAGTAGGCCATTTCGCCAGCGAATGGGGCGCCGTCTTGTATCCGACGCAAGGCGAATCGCACATCTATGCGTTGTGGGCAGAAAGCTCCGCCAACGACACGGCGACGCCCGCCGCTAACTCGATGGGGATATTCAGCGCAAGCGGCTGGGAAACCAACCTGCCACTGCCCACCGCCTACGGGCGGACCGCCAACACCGTCTGCGTAACGAGCGGTTGCGAACCGTCGAGCGGAAGCGCGGGCAACCTCGCCGCGTACTGGGTGAGCACGACCGGCGGCGGCGCGGCCGGCGAAGCGACGATGTACGCCGCCGTGGTCTACATCGCGCAGAACAACGGTCCAAGCGCCAGCTTCGACACCACGACGCCGGAATGGTCCGGCACCAAGAACGCCCTCGACCCTCCGGCGTGGATCGGCCCCCACAGCGGCACCGGTCTGCACGTGCACCTCTCTGATCCCGGCGTTGGCGTCAGGGAAGTCACCTACTCGACGCCGGGACTGGAATGGAAACAGAATCCTGAATGCGCCGGCCCTGTGCAATGCCCGGAGAGCGTCGTGCAGAGCGCCGGTTACAACACGCCGGCGGGTGTTCTCCCGGACGGCGAACCGACGCTGACCGTAAAGGCCTCAGACGCGATGGGAAGCGTCGCGAGCACCTCGGCGAAAGTCCTCGTGGACGGGACCGCGCCCACCGAACTCGAAGTGACCGGCCTTCCGGCCAACGGCGAACTGGGCGACGCGAACCGGGCGCTGACGGTCAAAGCGAAAGCCAAAGACGGATCCGGGACCACACTGAGCTCCGGCATCGCCTCGTTCAAGATGGCCATCGACGGCCAGGAAGTCGGCACACCGAACGGCAAATGCATCACTGGCGGTCCCTGCACCGCAAGCGCCGAATGGCCGCTGAACAGCGAAGAATACGCCCAGGGCAAGCACACCCTGACGGTGACCGTCACCGACCGCGCCGGCAACTCGACGACCAGCACGATCCCCCTCACCGTGCACCACGCTTCCCCGGTCGCGCTCGGGCCCGGCGAACTCAATCCGGTCACCGGCGATTTCGACCTCGAAGCGACCGATGTCTCGCTGGCGAGTTCAGGCGCACCGCTGCGCGTCACCCGAGCCTTCGACTCGCGCGATCCGACCGCTGGCGGCGAAGGTCCGCTGGGCAGCCCGTGGGCAATCAGCTTCGCCGGCGCCCAAAACTTGGAAGTGCTCCCCGCCAGCGGGAACGTTGTCCTGCGCGACGCCACAGGTCACCAGTCGGTCTTCGTGAACGCGGGAGGCGGCAATTACACACCCCCGGCCGGCGACGCCGGCCTCGCGCTCACCAAGACCGGCAACGAATACGTGCTGAGCCACAAAGGTGCGAGCACGCGCTTCACCCACGTCGCCGGCGACAGCTCCTGGGTGTGGCATCCGACGATCGCGTCAGGCGTCGGCGGATCGAGCAGCACCCTCTTCAGCTACCAGGTTGTCGGCGGTGTCGTGGAGCCGGTGGAGGAGCTCGCTCCCGTTCCCGCGGGTGTCTCGTGTACGACCGAACTGCAGAAGGGCTGTCGCGCGCTCACGTTCAGCTACGCCAAAGCCACCACCGCCACCGGCGAAGGCTCGAGTGAATGGGGCGAATACAACGGCCGCCTCGCGAGCGTGTTTTTCACCGCCTACGATCCAGCCGCCGGCACGATGAAGACGACGGCAGTTGCGCAATACGCATATGACAACAAAGGACGCTTGCGCGCCGAGTGGGATCCCCGCGTCTCGCCTGCCTTGAAGACCACATACGGGTACGACGCCGAAGGGCACGTCAGCTCGGTGAGCGCCCCGGGACGGGAGCCGTGGTTGCTGGGCTACGGAACTACGAGCAGCGACACGACACCGGGCAGGCTGCTGTGGGCCCAACGTCCAACGGCCTCGACTGAACTCAGCAGCGGCAAGGCGCCGGTCAGTTCCACAACGCCGACGGTGACGGGGTCCGCGGTGGTCGGTGTGCGCATGACGGTCTCTGACGGGGCCTGGAGCAACGCCCCGCTCGCGTACGGCTACCAATGGCAGTCATGCAGCTCGGCCGGCACCGAATGCAAGCCGATCGGCGGCGCCAACAACCCGAACTACACGCCGGTCAGCGGCGACCTCGGCCACACCCTCGTCGTACGTGTCACCGCGAGCAACGCCAGCGGCTCGACGGTCGTGTCGACTGCGCCGACGATGCCTGTAGCGAGTGCCGCCGGCGCGCTCAGCCAGCCGGTGGACCCCGGCAAAAGCCTCAACGCGGTCTCGTGCGTGTCGACGAGCACGACCTGCGTCGTCGGCGACAGCGCGGGTGCCGTCATGGACGCCACGAACGTCAGCGCGAGCGCCCCCGCGACGTGGAAACCGTGGACGGCTCCCTCCGGCCACGGTCCGGCTCAGGCACTCGCGTGTACCGGGATGTCTCTGTGCCTCCTCGCAGACGGCCCCAGCGGCATGTCAGGCACCGTGTACTACGCGACCGCCCTCGGCGGAACGTTCAAAGAAGGGTTCACGAACCCCGACGGCGCGGATGCTCTTTCCTGCCCCGAAGCGACTTTCTGCATTGCGGCTCAGAACGCGGGCGGCCTGTTCAGCTACTCCACCAGCCCGGCCTCCACCTACTGGTTGGTCGAGCACCAGGGCACGGCGACGATGAAAAGCGTGCACTGCCTCAATCCCGGTTTCTGTGCGATAGCGGACGGCTCCGGCACCGTCCACCTGGCGACCACCGCAACGCAGGTCAAGTCCCCTAGCTGGACGACGACCGATGTTGATGGCTCGACTCCTCTCAACGGTGTCGCGTGCACTTCAACCACGAACTGCGTCGCTGTCGACAACACGGGCAAGGCTCTAAGCCTGACGATCGGGGAAACGGGGGGCGCAACGTCCGTGTCAACCCGCGTCTCGCCGACGGGGACGAGCCTCGTTGCTGTGGCGTGTCCGGTCGAAGTGACCAAAGGAGGGACCAAAGTTGTCTGCGTAACGATTGACAACGAAGGCGAAGTGTTCGTATCCGAATCCGGAAAAGGTGCGTGGAAAGAACTGTTCAAACTGGGGTTGAAAGTGACCGCCCTTTCGTGTGCGTCGCCGACGCTCTGCGTCGCCGTGGACAGCAGCGGCGACACGATCAGCTTCAACCCAGCCGGCGGGACCGCTCAGCAGGGCGAAGTCCGGAACCCGCCGCAGCGTGTCACGATCGAGTACGGCGTGCCGGTGTCGGGCTCTGGAGCGCCGTACGTGATGAGCAGCGGCGAAGTCGCGAGGTGGGCGCAATCCGACGTGCCCACCGAAGCCACGGCGATCTTCCCGCCCGACGAGCCGGTCAACTGGCCCGCGCCAGACTACCGGCGCGCGACGGTCCTCTATCTCGACGCTTCCGAGCGTGAGGTCAACACTGCGTCGCCGGGCGGCGAGATCTCAACCACCGAATACAACAGCACGTCCGACGTCGTGCGCACCCTCTCTGCGGAGGACCGCGACGGCGCGCTGAAAGAAGGCTCCAAATCCGCAGAAGCGGCACAGCGCCTGGACACCCAGAGCACGTACGCGAGCGAAGGGACGGAGCTGACGAGCACGCTCGGCCCGCTGCAGCCGATACAGCTGGCCAACGGGACGCAGGTTTCCGCCCGGCGCCATGTCCTCTACAGCTATGACGAAGGCGCGCCGGCGGAAGGCGGGCCTTACCGGCTCCTGACAAAGACCACCGAAGGCGCCCAGATCGAGGGCCAGGCCGAAGCCGACGTGCGCACCTCAACCGCCTCCTACGCGGGACAGAACAACCTCGGCTGGATGCTGCACAAGCCGACCTCGGTGACCACGGACCCGGCCGGTCTCGCGCTGACCAGGAGGACGATCTATGACCCAACCAGCGGCGAAGTCACCGAAACGCGCACGCCTGCGGCAGGCGCGCCCGGCAACGAAGTCCTCTCCGGCTACCTCTACAGCTCGGGTTTCGGGTCCTCCGGACCCAAAGGCGGACAGCTCGCGAAACCTGCGGCGATCGCACGGGAAGCAAGTGGCAACCTGTGGGTGGCCGACACCGAAAACAACCGCGTGGAGGAGTACTCGGCGAGCGGCACCTTCGTGCAGGCGATCGGCACGCTCGGTACCGGCAACGGACAGCTGAAAGCCCCTGAAGGTGTCGCCGTCGACAACGAAGGGCACGTTCTGGTCGCCGATACCGGCAACAACAGGATCCAGGAGTTCACAACGACCGGGACCTACATCCAGGCAATCAAAGTGCCGCCCGTCGACGGTGAATTCAAAGCGCCGAGTGGCCTCGCCTACGCATCGAACCGGCTCTACGTCGCCGACACGGGGAACAACCGCATCGTGGAACTCACCAGTTCGGGGCAATACGTGAAAGCGTTCAACGGCACCCTCGGCGCCGGTGGCAAAGAAGCACTCGGCGAACCCAGAGGCGTCGCCGTGGACGGCGCCGGCACGATCTGGGTGGCCGACACCGCCCACAACCGCGTCGAGCAGTTCTCGGCGGCGGGAGCGTTCATGAAAAAGTTCGGCTCGCTGGGCACCGGCGAAGGGCAGATGACCCGGCCCGAAGGCATCGCGATCGACTCTGAACGCCACGTGTTCGTCGCCGATGCCGGGAACTCCCGTGTCGACGAGTTCGGCTCGACCGGGAGCCCCATCGGCCACTTCGGCAGCCTCGGAAGTGGGGAAGAAAACATGAAAGGCCCCAAAGGCATCGTGCTCGACGCGACGAACGATGCGTTCGTGCTCGACTCGGGCAACAACCGCGTCGAGAAGTGGACCCCCGTGATCGGTACTGGCGGGACGCATGGCAGCCAGACGGTTTATTACACGGCGGGCGCGAACTCGAAAGTCGCGGTGTGTGGCTTGCATGCCGAGTGGGCGGGGCTCCCTTGTGAGATGCGGCCGGCCGGGCAGCCGGAAACGAGCGGCGTGCCGAATCTGCCGGTGACGGTGGTGACGTACAACCTCTGGGACGAGCCGGCCACCTCGACTCAGACGGTTGGCGCGGCGACTCGCACCACGACGGACACCTACGACGCTGCGGGGCGACTCAGCACCGAAGGCGTGAGCGCCTCGCAAGGCACGGTGCTGCCGGCGGTGAGCTACGAATATAACCCGGAAACGGGCGCTCAGACGAAGCAGAGCACGACCAGCTCGAGCGGCACGCTGACGATCGAACGCGCCTTTGACCGGCGGGGCGAGCGGACCTCTTACAAGGACGCGGACGGCAACACCAGCACGTTTGGCTTTGACATCGATGGCCGTCTGGAATCGTTCAATGACGGCAAGGGCACGCAGACCTACAGCTATGACGCGACGACGGGTGAGCTGACGAAGCTCGTCGACTCCGCTGCAGGCACGTTCGGTGCGAGCTATGACGCCGACGGGGACCTGACCTCGGTCGCGTACCCGAACGGGCTCATGCAGACACGAACATACGACGGGGCCGGCGATGAAACCGGCATCTCCTACGTGCAGAGCGCGCATTGCGAAACGAAATGCACGCTCTACTCGCAGGCCCAGACGCTGTCGGTCCATGGCCAGGCGCTCAATGAGACGAGCACGCTCTCGGCGCAGAGCTACAGCTACGACGAAGCCGGGCGCCTGACCCGCGCGCAGGACACGCCCGCCGGTGAAGGCTGCACGACGCGGGTCTACGGGTACGACCAGGAAACGAATATCGCCAGCGTCACGACGCGGGCTCCTGGGACTGGAGGCCAGTGCGCGAGCGAAGGCGGGACGGTCGTCAACCACACCTATGACACCGCAAACCGCCTGACCGACAGCGGCGTCAGCTACGACGCGTTCGGCGATATCACCTCGCTCCCGGCGGGCGACGCGGGGGGCTCGGCGCTCACCAGCACGTTCTTCGCCGATGAGACGCTGGCGAGCCAGAGCCAGGGCGGGCAGACGCTCACCTACGGCCTCGATCCACTGGGACGCTCGCACCTCGTGACGGCGTCCGGGGGGACAGGCACCACGTCCCACTACTCCGACGACAGCCGCGCGGCGTCCTGGACCGTGGATTCCACCGGCCAGTGGAAGCGCAACATCCCGGGCATCGGCGGGCTGGCCGCGATCCAGTCCTCGGGCAGCGCTCCGGTGCTGCAGATCGAAGACCTGCACGGCGATGTCGTCGGCACGGCGTCGATCAGCGAAGGGGCGTCCACGTTCCTCTCCACCAGCGAAGCGACCGAGTATGGGGTGCCGCGGAAAGCGAACCCGCCCAAGTACGCGTGGCTCGGCGGCGCGAGCATCCCGACGGAACTCTCCTCCGGGGTGATCGGGATGGGCGCACGCTCCTACGTGCCCACGCTCGGCAGGTTCCTGCAGCCCGACCCGATCCCCGGCGGCTCGGCCAACGAGTACGCCTACACCTACGGCGACCCCGTGAACACGTGGGACCCGAGCGGAGAATTCACCGTCGCGACACCGAGCTGGGTCGGTGAATTTCTCACGGAACGAGCTGAGGCTCTGACCGAAGAAGCGATCCAGAGGGCCGCGGAAGAACAGGCCGCCCGGGAAGAAGCCGAAGAGAACGTTCGCGACGCCTACGAAGACACTGACTGGTCCTTCGTAGCGGGCTCCGAAGGGCCGTCCGGAGGGGCGTCTGAAGGGCCGTCCGGGGGGGACTCAGCCAAGAAGCAGAGCGTCAAGAATGGCAAGGCATCACTTTTCATATTTCATGAAGGAGGCTTCAAAGGCAAAGATTGCAAAAGGCCTTTCTCCATCAGATGTGGTGAAAGTGGCGATCCCGAAGAACCTCCTACGAAGCCTAAGCCCAGGCCGGAATGCCCGCCACGTACCGCTAGCTACCATCCCGGCGGTGAATCAGTTGAACTGAGTGGTGGGTTGTACTACGGCGGCTCAACAGTCAAAGACGTAAGTTGTGGCTCAGACGGCGGTGACCCTACTCTGCCTTGTCCGTTTGCATGGTGCACTGGTGGTCCCGGCGAGGTGATGGAGGCATGGGAGCAGTGGCCCGGCGAACCAGCCAGAAACCGAAATGGACAACGAGACGCCAGAGGCACACGACCGACGGCAGCGTGAAGCCATGGCAGGGATCGGCAAACCAGCGCCGACGATCACGGCATCCCTTCAAAGCCCAGAACGGCTTGAGATCCACCAAAGCGCCCCGATCTCGATCTCAGGATGCGGCAAGACGCCAACCACGGCCCAGAAGCTCGCCCGCCGCGTTGAAGGCCTGCCACAAGAAGAAAGGCAAGAACAAACGTCGGGCTAGGTAGTCGCCTGCCGCCATGGCCGGGCCCGGCTGCCCGCGGTGTCCGTGGGCCCGCCGGCACCGGCCGGCGATCTGCGCGGTTCGCGTCCCGGCATGCAGTTGAGCCGTTCGATGCCTGGGGCTACATCGCCTCCGGGGTCGCCCCCGCCGTCGCTCTCGAGGACTGATGTCTTCGCTGCTCTAAGCGTCGGCGATGAGATGCAGGAGTTGGTCTACGACAAAGGCGACATGGCGCACTCTGACCGCCTGATCTCGAAGGTCTCGGCCCAGGGCCGCAAGGAACGTCGTGCGTTGCGTGAGCGGTGAGAAGGTCAGTGACACGAACAGCATGAGCGCGTCGTCGATCGCGAAAGCGCGCACTCCCCGAGACGGCGCTAGATCTCGCAAACGGGCGAACGCCCTGGTCATCGCCTGAGACTCCCGAGATGCGCCGCTCAGGCGATCGGTGCCGCTCAGATCCTCACGCTGGAGCAGCCTGACGAAAGCGTGGCGCCGAAGCAGGAAGTCGAGATAGCCACCGACTGCCGCGGTCAGCGCCTCGGCGAGGGAGCCCTCTTCCTCCTCCACCCATCTGTCGAGCGAAGTGAACGCCTCGGCTGTGGCGAGCTGCCGGTCGGCGAAGACCTGCTCGAGGACCTCGACATAGAGGGCGTCCTTCGAACCGAAGAAGTAGCCCGGAGCGCCCCGTGACAGGCCGGCCCCGGAACCGATGTCCGCGAGGCTCGTCGCATCGAATCCGCGCTCGGCGAACAGCCGCTCGGCGGCCACCAGGATCGAGCGGCTACTCCGCTCGGCGTCCCGTCGCTTCTCTTTAGAGGGCCTGGCCGTGGGCACGGCCCACATGATAGCTTGCTGATCAACAAGCAAGTAAGGAGGTGCCGGTGGAGCAGTTGACGTATGTCGCCCCTGGACGAATCGAGAAGTGGAAGGTCGCGCCGCCCGAGCTGCAGGCCTCCCGTGAAGCGATCGTGCGACCGGTCGCGGTCGCGAGCTGCGATCTGGACACCGCTTTGGTGCGCGGTCTCACCCCTTGGTCGGGTCCGTTCCCGCTGGGTCACGAGGGCGTTGCAGAAGTCATCGAAGTCGGAGATGAGGTCGAAGCGATCTCACCGGGTGACATGGTCTGCCTGCCCTACCAGGTCTCCTGCGGAGTCTGCGCGAGGTGCAAAGCGGGGCTGACCGCGCAGTGCGACGGTCACGGAGGGAAGGCGCCTCAAGGACAGTTCTATGGCTTCAGCCCGAGTGCCCAGGAGTGGGGCGGATTCCTCTCGGACGCGGTTCGCGTGCCGTTCGCCGACCACATGCTCCTCCCGCTTCCCGACGACATCGAGCCGGTGCTCGTCGCGAGCCTGAGCGACAACATCGTCGACGGCTGGCGCACGGTCGCCGCACCGCTCTCCGAGCGGCCGGGTGCGCCCGTGCTCGTCGTTGGCGGGTCCGGCGCGATCGGTCTCTATGCAGTCGCCAACGCTCTCGCGCTCGGCTCAGAGCACGTCGTGTACGTTGATCGCGCACCGGCGCGTCTCGAGAAGGCCACGCAGATGGGAGCCGAGGTAATCGTCGTGACTCGTGAGTGGCCGGAGACCCTCGGCCCATATCCGATCACCGTCGATGCGAACAGCACCAAGCGCGGCCTCCTGCTGGCCATGCGCTCGACCGACGCGGGCGGGACCTGCACGAGCGCGGGTTGGTACTACGAGCCCGTCGCGCTTCCGCTTTGGGATCTCACGCTCAGGAGCGTCACCTTCAAGACCGGGCTGATCCAGGCCCGTCCCGGCATGACGGAGGTGCTCGACATGATCCGTGCCGGCACGTTGGACCCTGGCCCCGTGACAGACCGGGTGCTGCCTTGGGTGGACGCGCCGGACGCGCTCGCCGACGTTCGCGAGAAGCTCGTGTTCGTGCGCGACTAGTTGTCCTGCCTATGGAGGTTGTGAACGCGGTTGATGGGTGGCTGGTTGCCGATCCCTGAGTGTGGTCTGCGTGTGTTGTAGTGCTCGAGCCAGTGTGGCAGGGCTTGGTTGCGGTGGTGGTGTGAGCGGTAGCTGAGTCCGTAGGCCCACTCTCTGCGCATGGTCTGGTGGAAGCGCTCGACCTTCCCGTTGGTCTGTGGCCGGTAGGGCTTGGTGCGTAGGTGTTTGATCTCTCGGGCGGTGAGGAGCTCCCGCAGAGAGCGGTTGTGGGTGTAGCTCCAGGCGTTGTCGCTCATCAGCCGCTTGGCGGTGATGCCTTGCGTCTGGAACCACTCAAGGGCCCTGGTGACGAAGTCGGTGACGGTCTGCGCGCGCTCGTCGCTGTGCAGCTCGACGTAGGCCAGGCGGGAGCGGTCATCGACGATCGCGTGCGCGAAGTCATAGCCCACCCTTGTGTCTTGATCCATCCAGTTGCGGGCGCGCTGTGAGCGATCACCGGTGACGCGATGCCCAGGCTGCTCGAACCGGGCGTAGCGGGCTGTGTCCATGTGCAGCAGATCACCCGGGCACGGCCACTCGTATCGGCAGACAGCGTCTCGCGAGGCCGCCGGGCGGCGTGAGAGACCGTGACGATGCAACACCTTCCAGACCGTTGAGTGCGCGAACCCAGTCTCGCCAGCGATCAGGCGCGGACCCCAGCCAGTACGCCGACGCGCCTCACAGATCCGCTCCTGAGCTACCCGATCAAGCAACCTGGGAGAACGCTGCGGGCGACTCGATCGATCTGCCGCCCACGCCAATGAGTGTTGCTTATGCGCAGGAGCGTCGCGATATCGATGCCACCAACGATGCGCTGTCGCCGGCGACACGTTCAGGCAAACCGCGGCCTGCCTGAAGCTCATCCCACTCTCGATCGCCTCACACAGCGCCAACCGCCCAGCCGGTCCGAGCTTCGCTCTACCGTGAATCCACATCCGGGTCCTCCCAGGTCGTGAGCCTTCGCAGACCCACAACCTCGGGAGAACCCGGATACCAACCCCAACCGTCCACAACCTACGTAGACACGTCAACTAACGGCAGCGCGCCCGCCAGGCCCGTTGGGACGGCCGGGCGGGCGCGTGCTCCATCACCCGAGCGTGTTTCCTCGCTACTTGGGATTATTCGTATCGGAGCGCGAAGGTTTTCGCCGCGCCTACGTGTTCCCGTTTGTAGCCGACGGCCTCGCAAACGCTGGTGCCAGGGACACATGAGACCGAAGTGAGCTGACTCATCCCTTCTCCAAAGGGGTTCGGAGTCGACTGTACTACCCAAGTGGCGCCGTTCCAGTGCTCGGCGAGCGTGACGTCGGCGTTTATTATGCCCGGCGAGTATTCCCCTACGACCTCGCACGAGCTTGCGGATACGCAAGAGATTCCATGTATCGTCGTCTGGACTGAGCCTTCCGGTTGCGTCACGGGCGTGCTCGTCCATTTGGTTCCATCCCAAGCTTCAGTGGTCTGGTAGCCCACGCTCCCGAGGCCGATGCACGCGCTCGGTCCGCTGCAGGAAATCCGTCCCAGTGTTGTCGCAGGGGCCGAAAGGACTGTCCATTCCGTGCCGTTCCAACGGAGCGCGACCGGTTTGCTTCCCTCTGAGCCCACGGCGGTACACGACGTAGTGCTTGTGCACACGACATCGAGCAGGTAGTTCAGGGCTTTTTCGCCTTCTTCGGAGGGCGTAGCGACGATCGACCAGCTGGCACCGCTCCACTTCTCCGCGATGGTGCGTTCGTGACCGCTGGCGTTCTTGTATCCGCCGACGGCCATGCAGAACGTAGCCGAGACACACGACACGCGTTTGAGTTGAAATTCTTTTGCGCCGACGGGGATTTCGGCTGCGTTGTAACCTTTTTCGCTCCATGCCGTGCCGTTCCAGTGCACGAAGTTCGCTCCTCCGCTCGGCACGAGACAGAACGTCGCTGACACACACGACACATCTTCGGCACGGCCGGCGCTCGAAACGGTCTGCTGGGTCCATTTGCCCCCGCTCCAGCGCTCGGCGGTAAGAGCCGTCGAGGCCCGCCCCGTCGCAAAGCATTCGCTAGTCGAGATGCAGGAAACGGCTTCGAGCTCCGTGAGTTCGCTGGTGCTCGGAACTGACTGGGCTTCCCATTTCGATTCCGCGAACGCTGCTGCGGGTACTACGGCGTAGCCGACGAGACCGGCGGCGCACGCGAGCGCAATCAATACCGGTTGAGCGCACCGACGGATCGCGTTCGTCGGCATCATCTTCGATTGCTCGGGCTGTTCGCTCCCGAGCGGCTCATGGCTTGCAGAGTCTGCCTTCATGTTCTCTCCATTTCGATCGTGAACACAGCGACGAGGATTACGTGGTGCTCGCCACGAGCTCAAGTCGAGCACGTAGCAGCAGCGGATGCTGAACATGAGTGGTGTCGGAGAAGGCGAAACGGTCAGAGCGTGCAGAACAACGGCCCGGATTCACTCGGTGCATCGGCCAGACGGGGTGTGCAGTACCGAAAATATCGCGCTGATATGAATACGCCGGCGAATGAAACATCTGTCCACGTGAGCGTCGTCCGCCCCCGTCCGAGAATGGACATCCGGACTGTCCACTACACATCGACGACAGGGGTGTTCTCAGGTCGTCGGGCTCGCCCAAGCTTGCGCCGGACGAGTTCTGCTGCGGCGTCTGCGTCAATGAATGGCGTCAGGGCGATATACACCCCAAGAGGCTGCACTTGGCGGATGTTCGAGGACACGTTGTTGCGGCCGGCGAGGAAGCAGAGCTCCATCACTGCCACTGCCGTAAGCGTCGAACACACACGGCTTGGAGGCGGCCTTCCGCTTCGAGGCTGGCGGTACCCCTCCTCGAGAAAGAGTGAGAACGCGCGCAGCGTCTGGTAGACGCGGCGACGGAACCCGGGGCCCAGCGCATATCCCTCGACCAGCGCCAGGCGCGAGAATGCGGGATCGGAGGCCAAAGCGCGAGCGAACGCATCCCCAGTGGCCCATACGCGCTCCGGCCAGGAGCCGGGGCCGAAGAACGCTACCGTGCACGCCGTCAGCAACTCTTGCACACCCCGCTCGAGCGCTGTCACGACGGCTTGAATCTTGCTGGCGAACTCGTCGTAGAACGCGCGGCGCGAAACGCCAGCAGCTCGCACGATGCCGGCGACGGTGGTCGCTCGGTAACCACGTTCAGCGATCGTCACTTCAGTCGCGCTGAGGATCCGCTCCCGTGCGGTCCCATGGGGCTTCCGTGCCTCGACCGGCACCACGGCCACCGTGCCCTCGATCAGGCCATCCGGGATGAAACCGCCGCTCCCCCGGAGCCCGCCCTCGCGGCAGAAGAGCATCACCCAGCTGCGGAGATCGACTGCAGTCGTGCTGTCCAGAGAGCCATCCGAGAGAGCCATCGATAGAAATCTGAACGTGGCGCCGATCAGAACGGGATCGGGGAGATCGACGGCGTACGTGGGTCTCGTGCGCCCCTTTATCAGCGCCTGAAGGCCAGCCACGAGCGCGTCGCGCTCGAGTACGCCGCGCGAGCTGACGCCCAAGCACTCCTCGCTCATCAGCAGCTCCGCGGTTGCGCGGTCGGTTATGGCGGTAGCGACAAGCGTGTCGAGAATCGCTACTCGTGCGTCCGCGCCGCCGGCCGCAGCAGCTCCTGCGCGCTCGATGAGCCGCTCGGCTCGTCTCCGATACGCACTCCAGAAGCAGTCTTCGACGTTGGCGAAGTACTGATAGAAAGTCGCTCGACTGACGCCAGCGGAGGAACGAACACCGTCCACGGTGAGTCTTGAATAGCCGTCACGTGTCGCGAGTTCGCACACTGCGTCTTCAAGCCGCATCGATGCGGATGATGGACCACCTTGCCAGGTCATCTCGATGTTCGGCTCTTGGAGTCGGTCGGGGCGGCGTAAGGGACGTGCCACTCAGATCTCCCCGATCCGCGGGACACGCCCGGGACGGTCGTAGTCAGCACACAAAGAGATCGGCGCAGCGACTGGAACATCAAATGTGGCGTATGGCCGGGCGTCGGGCGTGGTACGGCTCACTTCAGCCGCACCACGCATCGAACGGCGCTACGCTCGTGCAGTAGCGGCTCGCCGAACGCGGGCACGCAATCTGAGCGGCGCGGGTTCTAGTGCTTCTTCTGCTGGGGGTGGCGTTTCTTGGCCTTGGGTTTCTTTTGGCTGGACTTGGGGCAGCCTGTGACGGTGATCGGGGTGTTCTGGTTGATTTCAAGGCCGTTCTGGGCTTTCAGCTGGGTCGGCATGACGAGTTTCTGGCCGCAGTAATCGAGCTTTTCGTGGGGCAGGTTCGCTCCGAACTCGCTGTAGCGCCCGGCCGGCAGCGTGACTTCAATTGATTCGAACGGGACATCGGGGGTGTTGCTGAAGGTGGCGCTGGTGACGCCTTTGCGGATCAGGGTCTTGCCGTCGAGTTCGATATGCACGCCGTCGCCGTTTAGGTCCATGACCGCGTCTGGGAACGCTTCGCCGCCATGACTGACGAAGTACACGTTGCCTTCCAGCGGCACCGGGAGGATCTCGGTGTGGACGACCGCGTGGCCGATGATCGACTGCGCCGGGCAGGATGCTCGTTTGGTTTCGAAGGTCACTGCCGGGCATGCTTTCTGGATCGTTGTAAGGCGCGCGGGGAGCTGCTTGGGGATCGTGAACTTCGCCATCTTGAACCACGCCTGGCTGCCCATCGCGCCTTTGGGGTATGCGATCTTGAAGCTCAACGACTGCCCGTTGTTCCTCGAAGCCTTCGCCTTCGTCGCGACGGACACGGTCGGTGCGAACTTCAGGTTCGCGCACCCGGCGGCCTGGAACGGCGAGGCGATAGTCGCATTCGCACCCTGCAAACCGCTCAACGTGGCAGAGACGCCCATGTGTTCACAGCTCGTCGGGTTGAACGTGAAGTTCGGACGGTCCACGCTCACGCGGATGTCGCGGATGTGTGTGACGATCCCGTTCAAGATGTGCGGGATCGGTTCTGAGGCCGTCGGGTCGATACTCGCCTGTGCGGTGTGCGGATCGACGTGCAGGCCGAAGCGCAGCACGATGTTGCCGAGATCGAACGGGCCGACCACCGCCGGCGTGATGCTCACCAGCGAGAATGGATCGCCTTGGTAGGGACCGGCGAGGTACAGCTTCCCCGGCACGTAGGTCAGCGAAGACCCCACGCCCGCACCGGCTTCGGTGTGGCCGAGCTGGCTCGCGGCCGGACACGACGGGCTCCCCTGCTCCTGGATCCCGCTCTTCGCGCGTGCGGCCGCGATCGCGGCCTCCGGGCAGTAGGGGATCCCGGTCAGATCACCCGAGAGACCGAAAGGCAGGACAGTCGAGAAGTTCGTGAATTCCTGATCGGTATCTGAACGGGTGAGCTGCATGTAGAAGCTCGAGAAGCTGCCCGCGGTGTTGTTCGTCGTCCCCGCCGTGATCTGCGGGCCGAACGCCGAACCCGGCGCCGCGCAACTCGCCCCACCGGGCCCCATCGTAACTTCAAAGGTGCTCGTCGAAGTCACCGGCGCACCGCCGTCCCACGGCGTCAAAACCGCGCTCACAGCATGCGACCCGCAATCGGGCGGCGTCGTCAGCGGGGCGTGTTCTCCGCCCTTGAACTTCAACCGGAAGTGCGAGAACGGCAGTTGCGGGATTTCATCCGCGATCGTCGTCAACTGCCCGGTCACGGGGTTCGGCACGATCTTCAGCGGCTGCTTGATCAGGATCCCCAGCTTCGGGCTCTTGATCACCACATAAGCCGCCAACAGCGTCCCGGACTGGTTTTCGTACGGCTGCGCGACAAAGATGCTCCCGTCCAGCGTTTCTTCCAGCAACGGGGTTTCGACTTCCACCGTCCCCAACTTCGAAGACTCCGGACAACCAGAACCCGGCGCCCCTGTCAGCGATTCGTTCGCGAGATCGGTGTTCTTACACGCACCCAAGCCGTTTGCCGCGGACGGGTTCACCGTCATCCCTTCCGGCAACGTCACTTCCGCCCGTCGGATATCCGACTGCGCAAGGCCGCCGGGGCTCGTCAACCCTTCATCGTGCACGTTCAAACTGAAGTCCAAGCCAGAGGAACTCGACGCAGCGCTCGTGGTCGGAGCAGCTTCCACAGACGGGCCAAAGCCCAGCCGCCCACAACCCGACAACGACGGCACCGACACCGGGCCCGACACCACCGGGAATTCCTGCCACGCTTCCGACAGATAGCTCGCCGACAACGGTTCACACGTTGCGGGAAGCGTAATAAACGGCGCTTCCGCAACATCGCTTTTACAGCCGTTCGGGAACGGATTTTCCGGAATGGTCCCGGCCGCAAAAATACTCTGATATGACGCGACTGCTTCAGTCGGCACCCAGTCCGGCTCGATGCACTGACCGCGTTCCTGATCATGTACCGAGCTCGCCGGATCACCCCACAAAATCAGTTTGGCTTTGAAGATCGCCAGCGGCTGTGGCGTGTTCGTGAACTTCGCGACCACGTTGTACGGCGGCGCGGCACTCACCACAAGCTCAAACGCAACGGGCACGCCGTCGGCATTGAAGCCGAGCTTCTCCACAGCCCCAGCATCTGGCGCCAAATTGTAGACAGGCGCATCAAGGAACTGTAGTTCTTCCGAGTTGTCTTCCACCTTGAGCACGATCACTCCGACAGCGGAGCTGTCCGGACAGTTCGGCTTCTTGGTGTTCGCGTCGACTTCGAGGAAGCCTGCGCTCGAACACCTCGGGACTGCAGTCGGGTCGCCGACCAGCCCCGCCGGCAGCTGGACGTCGAGGTTACGAGTCGCGCCATCGGGCAGTTCGCCGAATTTGACGCTCGCGTCAGGGATCGTGTGAAAGCGCACATCGCTTTCGACCGCAAACGGGTGTGCCCCTGCCTGCGCAAGAGGACTCCCGTCGCTGCCCGCAAACGAAAGGCTGAAGTCTTCAAGACCGTAAGCCGCGTGCGCCGGCGGGGCGAAGAAGACGCTGCAAAGAAGGGCAAGGGTGAACAGCAAAGTAAGGCGCTTCATCGGCCCGTCCTCCTTTTGTCGCTGGTAGGCTTTTTCGAGCCGGCCTTGCTCGGCGTGTGGGTTCCGTACCGTCTCCGCGCCTGCCGTTGACACGCCAACCTCTTCTCCTTCTTTTTCACGCGCTTGCAAGCCTTCAGCGCTTTCATGAGCATCTGAGCGCGCGTCGGATGCGCGACCGTCTTGACGATCGGTTTCTCTGGTGGCGAGTTGCCGGGGCCGTTGAACGTCGCAGAGGCAGGGGTCGCCCCACCGGGCGCCGGCGACGGGCTCTGACAGGCATCGCCGTTACACGGCGCCGGCTGCGGCGGCGGTGAGGCGAACCCGCCTCCTTCCCGCGCATCATAGATGTCCGCCAAACCTTCATCCTGAGGCGCCAAACTCTGCTGCGTCGCGAAAAACACATCCCTCCCGTCAGGAGAAGCGTCGGCGAACGACGAGTCCGAGGAGCTTTCACCCGTCGAGATGAGGCTCACGCAGCCCGAAGCCAAGGAGCTGTAGGCGCTGCTCGCTTCTGAGCAGTCGCCGCTTCCCGGGGCCTCCCACTCGTACACGTCCTCCTTCCCGTTCGTGTCTTCCGGCACCAGCGATTCGAAGCTGTCGAAGAACACACGGTCACCGTCTTCGGAAATGACGCGCGAGCCGAAGAAATCAGTTGCATAGGTAGGCACGATCGCCGACTCGCGCGTCTGGCTGGGCCGGTTCTCGAGCTTGATTGCCTGTCCCGTCGGACGGGCACCCGACGGGTTGCACGAGATGCAATGCAGCACACCCGCTCCGCCGCCGGCGGCGTCGTACAGGAAGACCTCAAGGTCACGCTGCCCGGTCACCGCATCGCGATTGTCATAACCGGTCAAGGGGGCGTAGGCCGCAAAGACGGCGTGCAACCCGTCGGAACTCACTCGTGCGACGTGAAAGTCAAGTCTAGCTTTCGCCAGTCCGTAGTCGATGCTAACGAGCAGGTCTTCCGGTGAGAGTCCGCCTATGAAGGCGAAGCGATGTCCCACCGCCTTCGTCGAGTCGTAGAGGAAAAGGTTGGGTTGGCCCGCAACGCCCTCGCCGTCGAGTTCTTCCTTCGACACGAGGTAAACGCGCGTTGCGGCCGTGTTGACGCCCATAACGCCGGCACCGGGGTCTCCTACTTCGGCGCCCCCGAGAACGTTCGCGATGAAGATTGACGTGTTGCTGGCCGCATCGAATTCGTACAGGGGACGTTCCGGCTGTCCTTTGGCGCCGCCTTCGTCCGCGTAGATAGCCCGTTCACCGTCGGGGCTGGCTGCGAAGAAGTAGGCTGTGTGAGCGATTTCGCGCGACACCGGCACGGTGCAGGCCTTCGCAGGTTCCAAGCATTCATCGTGAGGCCCGAGGGCACTCTGCGGTTGCTGCACGTTTAGGCGCAACATCAAGCGTCCTGGTCCGACACCTTCGCTCCAGTAGACGCGCGAGCCATCCGAGGACATCGCGCCCTGGTTGCTGCTTTCGCGCAACTTCCCTTCGGAGCCGTCTTCGTCCCCGTTGGCGGTGCCGGCGAACCCCCGCACTTCCACGCCGGCCGTACTGATGCTGACGGGTACCGTATGGCCTGCGCAGGTCTCGTGCAAGCCGCCGCCATCGCGAGCAAAGAGGCTGCAGCGCCCGTCGGCGGTCAGTCCTTGGGTCTCAGCCTGCGGGAAAGGAGAAGGGAAGCTGGGAAGACTCGCTTTTGTCAGCGTTTCGTAGCCTTCGGTGCCGCAGATGTCGTGTCGATAGAGGTTCGCTTCTCCCGTAACCGCTTCAGGCGCGAGCGCGGGATCCGTGAAGTGCTGAAGGATGCCGACGCAGAGATCAGGGGTGAAGTCCTGGTATTCGAGTTCGACCCGCTTGGCGATGTTCTGCTTGCTGAAGCCCTGGGGCGGCGTGATCGAGTGGTTGACCCAGCCGGCGACGGTTCGGGTCGCCAGGTACTGCGACACATACGGCACTCCCTTGGTGTCGCCGAACCCCTGCGAGGTCGTGTAGGTGAGCCGTTCACCGTTGGTCGAACTCTGATCCAGTTCATCTTGGTCGCCGTTGACATTGATCAGCCCCTCGATGTCGGCGTTGTTCTTTTCGACGGGTGTGACCATCTCGTAGGCGCGGCAGTCGGGGAGGCGCGCGGCGGGCCCGGTTCGCAGCGCCGCGTTAGGACACGAGCCGGGGCCGCCGGAGGCCCGGTAGGTGTTGAGCGTCTGGTCCGAACCGCGGCTCGTGCCGACTTCGTTTGTGGCGACGAAGCGGTAGTGGTACTGCAGGCCCGGGTGCAGGCCGGTGAGAGTCACTTGGACGGTCCGGAACGCTTCTCCGTTGCCGATCGCGACCTGGGCGCTGGTGTCTCCGTAGGCTTCAGTGGGACCGTATTCGACTTGGACGGTGCTCGCGAGGCTTTCCGGGTTTATCTGAGCGCGTACAGCTGCTTCTTCGGAAGTCGCATCGACTACTTCTGGTTCGATGATCGGTGGAGCGGAAGCGGTGAGCGGTCCGTACTCGACCAGTTCAGTCGCGCCAGTGCGTGTTTCGGCTCCTCCTGCGCTTGCGGCGACATAGACGTGGTCGCTCGGCCCGCCGGCCGCGACGGCTTCGACTTCGGATGGCTCGGAGATCGTGTGGAGGAGTTCTGGTTGTGACCCGCTGACGTCGAATTCCTTGACGACGGGGCCGCTGGCGACGAGCAGGCGTCCGCTGGCGGGGTCGACGGCGCTGTTGGGGTTCTGTTTACCTTCGATGATCTGGTAGTCGACTACTCCGGTTTCTGAGTTGATCTTGGTGATCGGGCCTTTCCAGGTGCTTACGAAAAGGGATCCGTCGGTCGGCCCCGCGCCGGCTGAGATCGTGCACGGTTCGGTGACGGTTTTGGTTTCGAAGGACGGGCTTTCTTCGAGAGCGGTCACGGGATTCGAGAGCGGTTCGAACTTGTGAACCCCGTCGAACGTGCCCACGAACAAGTGCCCGGAACCGTCGACCGCGACCCCGCACGGTTCCAAACCCAGGCCCGTCAGCTGGCCCAGGTATTCCCCCGTGTCGGAGAAGATGTCGACCACGTCCCCGCCTCGTTCGCCCTGGGCGACATAGATGTCTCCGTTCGATACGCCGCCTGAGGAGTCGACGGCTACCTGCGTTTCGAACGGAGCGCCAGTACCGCTGGCGAAGCCAAGCCCTCCCTGCGGGGTTTCATCCCCCGGGCCGACGCCATCGATCACGTTCGAACCGAGAGCGGAGAAGTCCGCGGGCGTGCCGTCAGCGTGGAAACGGCTGACCGTGCCGGCCGAGGCATCGACCGCCAGCACATCACCCGTCGCCTGATCGACAGCGACCGCACGCGCAGATTCGAAGGTCGGTTGGGCGGCACTGCCGAAGCTGCCGAGCGATGGATGCTGAGCGGCGAATCCCGGGACAGCGAATACGACCAACCACACCAGGGCTATCACCAGCGATACCGCAAGGCCAAAGCCGCCCTTGACGGCCCTCCGTCGCGGTTTGCTTATCCGCGACGGGTCGTCGCAGGATGCCATGGCCGGCGTGTTCCGCTCGGCGTCGTCACGCGCGTCAGCGCTTCGTCCAGCTCTCTGCATCCCCGACCTCACTCCTCCGCCGCGATTCGCAAGCCACCCACATCGCTACCGACCGCAACCGGCGCGATGTTGATGAAATGCTCGAATAAACGTTAGAAAGCACGCTATCTCAGAGCCTCTGCGCGTGTCAAGCGGCTACCGTGACGCGAGCAGATCATGATCGGCAAATCCCTATGAAACCTGGACTTCTCGAACTCCATGACTTAGAACTATCGTTCTGAGTGTGGCCACCGATGCGCCGTCGGCAAACAGTCACGATGTCACAGCCGTGACACTCGGCGTGACCAGTTTCCGGGAGTGGACCGGAGCCGGCCCAAGCCTCTCCAAACGCTCTTTGCCCCTGACTCCCCACAGCGTCGATGTTGCCCTCCTCACCGGCCGCTGGTAAGTCAAGAGCTGGAAGGTTCCGGATCGCGCCAAACGGCGACGACAGGCCGACAGCCAGGGTGTCGGCGCCGCTCACACCGCTGCCCGGCTGTCAATGCGTTGCGGTAGTGTTTCTCGGCATGGGAGCTGGGAGCGTGCGCGAGGCGCAGGCGCCGATGCATTCGCCAGTCAACTGGGGACTGCTCGGCCTGATCATCGAACGCCCGAGCTACGCATACGAGCTGGCTCGCCGATTCGAGCGCACCTACGACGGGGCACTGTCGCTGTCGAGCGTCTCCCACGTGTACACCGCTCTCGGCACACTGCGTGAACGTGGCCTCGTGCAGGAGATCGAGGACGCAAGGGCAGGCGCGTCACGCTCCAAGCGCCGCTACGAGGCCACGCCCGAGGGACTCGCCGAGCATGCCGGCTGGCTCGTCGAGCAGGCATCTGAGCAGCGGCGCCATCAGCGACTTCTCATCACACAGCTGGGAGCACTGTCGCGGACGCCTCAGCGCGCGCTCGAGGTACTCGACGAATACGAGCGGGTTTGTCTGGCGGAGCTCACCGCGGCACCGCCTGCCGGCGATATGACCCCTGGCACGACCGGACTGGTCTCGCGTCTGATTGGCGAGGACGCGCGCCAGTCGGCCGCCGCGAAGCTGCGATGGGTGCAATACGCGCGAGCGCAACTCGCGCGAACCGCCCAAGGAGATGCGAGCGCTCCGCGCCGCTAGGGACAAGATGAGCCTGCTCAGCCTCGAGCACGTCAGCAAGCACCGCCGAGAGAACAACCGCGAACATGCCGTACTGCGCGACGTCACGCTGCAGATCGAGACAGGGGAACTGATCGCCGTGTGGGGTACCCGGCGCTCGGGGCGCACCACGCTTCTGCGAATCGCTGCCGGGATCGAGCAGCCCGACAGTGGCCACGTTCACTTCGAGGGGCTCGATCTCGCTCAGCACGGCGAGCGGAGCTTGGGCACGGGCATCGGCTACGTCGCGAAGACGCTTCGCGCGGGCGAAGAGCAGAGCGTGCGCGAGCAGGTCGCGGCCGCCCTGCTGGCGCGAGGCACGCCCGCTGATGAAGCGCGTGAGCGCGCCCGCGCTGCGCTCTGCGCTGTCGGCGCCGAGCAAAGCGCAGCGATGCGCGTCAGCGAGCTGTCCGCCGGCGAGGCGATGCGAGTAGCGCTTGCGCGAAGTCTCGTCCTCTCCCCCTCGCTGCTCGTGATCGACGAGCCGACGGCAACTGTCGAGCTCCCAGAACGCGACGGCATCCTGGCGCTACTTCGGGAGCTGGCAGGTAATGGGACCGCCGTTCTGGCGAGCAGCGGCTCCCCGGAGGAGCTCGCTGGGTTCCATCGCGTGCTGACGCTCAGCGAAGGCGTATTGCGCGGCGAGACCGGCCCAGGGCTCGCACCGGTAGTTGCGCTGCGCGGCCGCGGCATGTAGAAGCACCGGATGCTCAGATTCGAGCGGGTCGTCAAGCACTACCGCAGCGCTGCCGAGGAGGTGTGCGCCTTGGAGGGGATCACCCTCACGCTTCGCGAGGGCGAGATGCTTGCGCTGCAAGGACCGAGCGGTTCGGGCAAGACGACGCTGCTGCTGCTCGCGGCCTGCGCGCTGCACGCCGATGACGGGACCGTCAGCTACGAGGATCAGGACCTTGCGGCCCTAAGCGAGCAGCAGGCCGCGCAGTACCGGCTCAGTGAGGTCGGGCTCATAGCGCAGAACACGCATCTGATGCCGCGCGTCTCAGCGGTCGAGAACGCCGCCACGAAGCTGCTGCTCGGAGGTGTCTCACTCGATCGGGCACGCGAGCAGGCAGGCGAGTGGCTCGGGCGCGTGGGGATCGGCGCGAAGGCAGATCGCACGCCCGAGGAGCTCTCCGGTGGTGAGCGCCAGCGCGTCGCGATCGCGCGAGCCCTTGCCGGGCAACCACGCCTGATCCTTGCCGATGAGCCGACGGCGAACCTCGACAGTCAACGCTCCCGTGAGATCGTCGCGCTGCTCGCGAGCCTCGCCCACGAGCAGCGCGCAGGCGTACTGCTCGTCACTCACGACACGGAGGCCGCCGCCGCCGCCGACCGCGTGCTCGTGCTGCGCGACGGGCAGATCGAGCCCGAGCCAACCGCGCACCCAGGATGAGTCACGAGCCGATAGGTCGACTTGTAACGCGCGGACTGCTCCCACCGCGGACACTCATCTACTTCTATCGGCGACGGCTGCGCGCACACGGCGTCCAGGAGCTGCTCGCCGGAGTGGGAATCGCCGCCGCCGTCGCGCTGGTGCTCGCCGCGCTCGTCGCGCAGGGCAGCATCACCGGCTCCACGCGACGGATCGTACGGGCCGTCGTCGGTCCGGCGAGCCTGCAGCTGCGGGCTCTTGGCGCCGACGGGTTCAGCGAAGGCATGCTCGGGAAGGTCGAAAAGCTGCGGGGCGTGAAGCAGGCGGCGCCGGTACTCGACCGCTCGATCCCGATGATCGGACCGAATGGCAGGCAGATCGACGTCTACGTGGCCGGGACCGACCTGAGCCTCGGCGTGCTCAACGGGCTTGCTCACACGCTGCCGAGCGATGCGCTGAGGAACGGCGAGGTGGGGCTCAGTGCGGCGAGTGCACGCGCGCTCGGAGTCCACGGCGGCCCGGGCGGCACACGTGAGAACGTCACGCTGATAGTGGGCGGCGTGAAGCATCGGCTGCCCGTCAGCGCCGTGCTCGGTCGCGAAACCGTCGGCGCTCTGGCGGATGGGCTCGCGGGCGTGATGCCGCTGGAAGGCATGCAGTCGCTCTTCGATCAGAACGGACGCGTCACGCGGATACTCGTGGAGCCCGCACCGGGTCAGAGGGCGGCCGTCAGAGATGAGTTGCGCCACGTTGCGGGCCCCGGATCGATCGTCAGCAACACCGAAGAAGAAATCACGCTCTTGGCGCAGGCACTCAAGCCGAGCGGGCAAGCGAGCGCCCTGTTCGCGGTGATCGGCGCGCTGCTCGGCTTTCTGTTCGCTTTCAACGCGATCCTGTTGACCGTCCCCGAGCGCCGGCAGGCGATCGCCGACCTGCGGCTGGCGGGGACCAGGCGCAGCGCGATCGTTCAGTTGCAGAGCTTCCAGGCGCTCTGCCTCGGTGCGGGCGCCTCCGCCGTCGGGCTCGCGGTGGGATACGTGCTGTCACGTTGGGTCTTCCATCAGTCGACGGGCTACCTGCAGGAGGCGTTCACACTCAGCAGCGGCACTGTCGTCGGTGGCCGTGACGTGTTGATCGCCGGACTCGGAGGGGTTCTCGTCACCTATTCGGCCTCGGCACTGCCCTTGCTGGACCTGCGACGCAGTCGGTCCGTCGATGCGATCTACATGGACCATGGCGTGCCCGGAGACGCTCTCGCTCGGCGTCCCGCGGCGTGGCTGTTCGCCCTCGCCCTCGCCCTACTAGCGCTCACCGTCGCCCTCTACGCCGCGGCGCCGTCGGCGGCGCTGGCGGCGAGCATCGCCCTGGCGCTCGCGACAGTGCTGGCGATACCCGTGATGTTCGGGCTCGTGATCGCCGGAGCGCGGGCACTCAGCGAGAGAGCACCGAAGCTTTCGACGCTCGCGATCGCGCTGGGCGGCGTGCGCGGTACGACCGTGCGATCGCTCGCGCTCGCGGCGACCGGAGCCATTGCGCTGTTCGGCAGCGTCGCTCTCGGCGGCGCACGCTCGAATCTGCTGAGCGGGATCCAGGGATTCGCTCACGCATATGCGGCCGACGCGCCGATCTGGGTCGGGGAACCGGGCGACAATCAGGCCACGACACAGATCGCGGCGGCCGGGGTCAGGCGACGGATCGCCCGCGTGCCCACGGTGGCAGGCGTTCAGAGCTTCCAAGGAGCGTTCCTGACCGTCGGACGACGGCGAGTGTGGGTCCTCGCAAGGCCTCCCGGCGGAGCACGGCATGTCCTCGACTCTCAGACGATCGGTGGTGCGTCGGCTGCGACGAACGCCGAGGCGCGACTTGCCGAAGGAGGGTGGGTCGCCGTCTCCGAGCAACTGGCGGCAGAACATGGCGCGTCGGTGGGCGGGACACTGACGCTGCCCACCCCCAGCGGGCGACATCGGTATCGGGTGGCGGCGCTGACCACCAACCTCGCCTGGAGCCCAGGCGTCGTGTTCATCGGCACGCGCGATTACGAACGCGCATGGGGCACCAGCGCACCCAGCGCCCTCGCCGTACACCCGCGAGCCGGCACGGCCCCGAACGCGCTCGAGCACGCCATCCGTGCCGCTCTCGGCCCGGCGAGCGGACTCGAGGTCGTGAGCGCCGAAACCCGGCAGAAGCGCATCGACAAGCTCACCAGCGAAGGGCTCAGCCAGCTCGGGCTGATCTCCAACCTGCTGGTTCTCGCAGCGATCCTCGCACTCGCTGCAGCGCTCGGCTCCAGCATCCACCAGCGACGCGGAGCCCTCGCGGCCCTTCGTCTCGCGGGGGCTCCGCCGATGCGACTGCGGCGGATCCTGCTCGTCGAAGGCGCGCTCATGCTCGGCGCGGGATGTGTGACGGGTGCGCTCGCCGGCGTCTTCGGGCAGTTCGTGATCGACGCCTACCTGCGCCACATCACGGGGTTTCCCGTCGCAGGCGCGGGCGCGAGCGCGCGTCCCGTCGCGATCTTCGCGACGGTGCTGGCTGCGGCCCTTGCGATCGTCGCATTGCCCGGCTGGCGAGCATCGACCGTGGCGCCGTCGCTCGCGCTCGCCGAGGAGTAGGCGATGGGCGCGCTGAATGCCGCTCGGCAGACGGGAGCGCTGGTCGTCGCGAACCTGCGGTTCTGGCCGACCGTCGCACCGGCGATGTGGCGCTCACTCGAGCACTGGCGAGGTGCCACGGCACAGATAGACGATCCGGCACTTCGATCGATGGCACTCGAGAAGCTCCGGCGGGAGGCATTCAACGCAGAGGTCGCAGCGACGCTCGCAACGCTCGCGCCCCCGTCGCAGCGACAGCAAACGACCGAGGCGATCGTGGCGCTCGAGGTCCTGTTCGACTACCTCGACGGGCGTACCGAGCAGCTCACGGAGGCCGAGGACCCCACCGCGGAGGCCCAGCGACTGTTCGGCGCGATGACAGGATCGCTCCGGGCGGACGCCGCGGGCTGGAAGCCGGCTGAGCACGACAGGGACGGCCGCTACATGGCCGGCCTTGGCGGCTACGTGCATGAACGCGTCGAGCGGCTTCCTTCATTCGGCGCCGTCCGAGACAGCGCGCTGGCGGCAGTGGTGAGGTGCGCTGAGGCACAGAGCAGACTGCACGCCTCCGCGCGGCTCGGCGATCAACAACTCGAGAGCTGGGCCCGGGAGCACTGCCCGGGAAGCGGGCTGGAGTGGCGCGACTACGTCGGCGGCTGCGCATCCTCGGTACTTGCGGCTCACGCCCTGATCGCAGCCGGCGCGAACCCGGGCATGACGAAGCTCGAGGCGAGCGCGATCGACGACGCATACCTCGCGATCGGAGCTCTGATCACGATGCTCGACAGCACGGTCGACGAGAGCGAGGACCTTGCGCTCGGACAGCCCGGCCACATAAGACTGTTCACAAAGGACGAGCGAGGAGAGCACGCCGGGGCCCTTGCCCGTCTCGCCCTGGACCGCTGCTCGCAGGCGCCGAGGGCCGCACATCACGCGATGACGCTCGGCGGGGTCGTCGCCTACTACACGAGCCATCCGGGCGCACGAGCGGCGACAGCCAGGCCTGTCGTGGCGGCAGTGCGCGCCGAACTGGGGACGGTGGCTCGGCCTGCGTTTGCGGTGATGCTCGGCTGGCGGGCGGCGAAGGCGACGCGAACGCGCATCGGGCGAACGTAGAATGAGTACGTGGAGAGAGCGCATGCACCACGGCAGCTCACACCATGAGCTACAGAGGAGAACGCCCGGCGACCCGCCGGCAGAACCCGCGATGGTGGCGAGGAGCGCTCGGCGCGAGCGCACTGGCCATCGTGCTGACGGGGATGAGCATCTCCGCGCAGGCAGCCAGGCCGGAGGCTCAAGCGGCGCACATCCTCACCGTGAAGGACGAAGCGAAGCTCCGTTTCGTCAAGAGCTCGGGCTCAACGCTGAGCGACGAAGGTCCCGCGACAGGGACGATTCCCGGCAAGGTCAAGATCGTCTTCACCTACACGGGAAGCCCGATCGTCAGCTCACAGCTGACGATCTACGGAAGCAGCGGGAGCATTCGCGTGCGGGCCAGCGGCAAACTGTCCAGCCCGACGAACCCAAAGCCCAGCTTCAAGGGTGGCCTGACGATCACCGGGGGCAGCGGGCGATACTCCCACGCGCACGGCAGCGGAACTCTCTACGGGGTGTTCAACCGGCGCACCTACGCGATGGTCGTGCAGGCCCAGGGGACGATCCACTACTGACACGCGTCGGCGCGCTTGCGAGGCGCCTCGTGCTGATCGTGCTCTGCACCGGCGGCTGCATCGCGACCAGCGGCTGGGCGGAGTCGAGCGCGGAGGCAGCCGCGACGACGGGTCCGCACGCGCTTCTGCGCGTTGCGTTCTCACCGAAGCGTCTCGGCGCCGCGACGGCGATCAGCTTCAAGGTCGCGATCGACCCGTTGGCACGTCAGCCCCCACCTCCGCTGTCGGTGGTCGACTTCAGCTACCCGAGCGGGCTCGGCTTCGCGACCAGCGGGCTGGGCCTGGCGGCATGCAGCCCGACGCGACTGGAATCCGAGGGCGCCGTGGCGTGCCCGGCGAATGCGAAGGTGGGCACCGGGGAAGCGACCGCCGAGGTCCGCTTCGGACCGGAGACCGTCAAAGAGCACATCGTGCTCGAGCTGTTCGCCGGCCCCTCTAGCGACGGCTATCTGCACCTGCTGATTCTCGCCACGGGGAAGGAACCCGTCCAGGCTCGGATCGTGATGACGGGCGTCGTGCTGCCGGGACATCTTCGAATTGACGTTCCACCGGTGCCCGGGCTGCCGGGTGGGCCCGGCGTCTCGCTGTCAGCGATGCGCGCGACGCTTGGCGGTCCACTGACCTACTACGAACGCACCGGGAAAAAGTCGATCGCCTACCGTCCCCACGGGATCGGCTTGCCGGACCGCTGCCCCCGAGCGGGCTGGCAGCTCGCGGCGGCGCTGCAGTTCATCGACGGTCTGAGCAGCACGGCCCACACGAAGATCAGCTGCCCGAGCCCTCAGGCGAGATGACACCGGACTCCATCTGCACCCGTGCCCCTTCTGAACCCAGGTAGGGCAGCACGATCATCGCCGTCAGCGACGGCGCCAGCTCGCGCAATGGCTGACGCGGCTGCTCGGCCAGCCGTACGTGAAGGATTGCCGCCGCCGCGGCAATCACCGCACTCGCACCGAATGCGGGCGAGGGCGTGCCGTCGGGCAGCGGCGGACGGCGCTCCTCCAGCACAGCGGCAATGTGCCGCTGGAGGCGTTCGCGTCTCCTGAGGATCGGCAGATCGCCGATTCGCGGCGCCCCGAGCATGAATCTGGCCAGATTGGGGGAATCGTCGGCGAGCTCGAGCAGCGCGATCAGTGCCGCACGAACCCCGTCCTCCCAGCACACCTCGCCGCTGAGCGCAGCTCGCATCCGCGTCAGAGTCACGCCGGCAAGCTTGTCGAAGACGGTGAGCATGCAATCGGTCAGGTCGACGAAATCCTCCTCGAACGTGCGCTCTCCAAGACCGGCCTCGGCACAGATTGCGGGGATGGTTGCCCGCTGAACTCCCGACTGGGCAATGACGTCTACCGCGGCCTCGACGAGGCGCGACCTCGAGGAAAAGCTCAGTCGGAGCCCGATGTCGTGGTGGTGCGCGGGCACCACCGGATGGGACGATTGGGTTCGCCTGCGCGTGTCGCTTGGCATCGGTTCTGTCGATCCACTTCCTGAGGGCTCCCCTGCGATCGTCGTGGCTGCAGCCCTTGGGGCCAAGTCATGAGTTAGAAACTTCGGCTGCCTGGTCAACCAGTCAAGAGCTAGAACTTTTCCTTTCCCCGGAGCGCTACCGCTGCGCAATCATGCGTGTGAGATGCGGAACGCCATGCTGATCGCAGAGACCGACAGCCCGACCGCAGCGCCGCGGCACGTCGCGATCGTCAGCGACGGCAATGCCAGATGGGCCGAAGCGCGAGGGCTCAGCATCGCCGAGGGTCACGCGGCGGCGGCGGACACGGTGATCGCACGTGTGCTCGACGCGATCGAGCTGGGGATCGAGCAGCTCACCCTCTATGCGTTCTCGACTGAGAACTGGGCGCGGCCCGCGGATGAGGTGAGTGCGCTCGTGTCGATGCTGGCCGAACGGCTCCGACGCGACACGCCTCGGCTGGACGCCAACGGTGTGCGGATCAGCTTCATCGGACGCCGCGACCGGGCCGGCGCGATGCTCGCGGACGCGATGCTCGAGGCGGAGCGCCGCACGCGCGCGAACACCCGCCTGGAGGTCTACGTCGCATTCGACTACGGCGGGCGGGAGGAGATCTTGAGGGCGGCGGAGCGCTACAGGGGAGGCGGAGAGAAGGAGTTCACGGCGCTGCTGAGCGCACCCGGCTTGTGCGACCCCGACCTCGTGATCAGAACGAGCGGCGAGCAGCGGCTCTCCAACTTCCTGCTCTGGCAGACCGCATACGCCGAGCTCATGTTCCGCAGCGAGATGTGGCCGGACTTCAGCCGCGAATGCCTAGAGGAGTGCATCGCGGAGTACGGTCGGCGCCAGCGTCGCTTCGGTGCGCGCCTGGTAGCGGTCTAGCGAAAAGGCGCGGGAGCTGCCGTCGGCTGCCTTCAGCCAGCTGAGAGCGGCCAGCGATCTCTATCACCTCGGCTCATCGGCCTCGGTGAGTGCAGCGACATCGCCGAGATCAACCGGCCTACCGGACGCTCTCTTCATGCTGATCATGTCGTCGCGCCCGGCGAACGGGACGCGCAGGGCCCCGAGCCCAACCTCCAGAGCACGCCCACGAAGCTCCTCGAACCCGGCTGCGCCTGGCACATCATGCAAAACGTCGATGTCGCCGGCAGCCGTTGTGAACTGCCACAGCGTCGCTCGCGGCAACATGCTCGCGTCGATCTTCATGCTCTCACTGCCCTGATTGAGCACCATCGCATCCAGATCGTTCAGCGCTTCCGCGAGCCGTCGCATGTTCGCCCGGCTCGGCGCGGGGATCAAGTCGACGTCGTTGGTCATCCGCACGTGTCCATGCACCTGCACCGCCAATCCGCCCACCACCACGTACTCGACGCCATGCGCGTCGAGCGCCGCGAAGATCCGTTGCGGATCGGAGATCTCTTCAGTCACCCGATCGCTCCCTCGCGGCTGAAGCCGCCAGCTGTTGCGCCAGCCGGTTCCAGCCGATTGCGAGCCCCAGGCGCTCCTCGGGAGTGCGCTTCAGCGTGCTGTTCATGTGAGCCTCATCCCAATCCGTCGGCAGCCGCGTCGCTGACAGCTGAGGCTCGCGTCCCATCGCCAGCATCAGCTCGCGCAGCGTCCTGAACGACGGCGACACCTTGCCACGCTCGATCCGGCTCACCGCCGCCTGCGTCATGCCGGCCCGCCGAGCCAGCTGACGCTGGCTCAGTCCCAGATCACGTCTTGTCGCGTTGACCAGCTCCGCAGGATCCATGACGTCAGATATGATATCGAGCGAGGAGTGCGTCTTAGTCGTCTGCGCTCTGCGACCTCTCGAGAAAGGCCTGCACGCCGTCCAGATCCAGCGGCCGCGCAAACAGGAAGCCCTGGCCTGAGTCGCAATGCTCGTCCTTCAGGAGCAGGAGCTCGCGCTGGCGCTCGATCCCCTCCGCAAAGGTCTCGATCGACAGCGTCTTGCCAAGCTGGACGAGGGTGCGGATGAGGGTCTCTCCCTCCTCGTTGTTCTCCAGGCTGGATACGAACGAGCGGTCGATCTTCAGCGCGTCGACCGGGAAGCGTGACAGGTGCGAGAGCGAGGAGTAGCCCGTGCCAAAGTCGTCGATCGCGATTCGCACGCCCAGGTCCTTCAGGGCCCCAAGACGGCCTGCGGTCTCCTCGACGTTGCGCATCAACGCCGTCTCCGTGATCTCGATCGTGAGCGCAGTCGGCGAGAGCTCGCTCGCGCTCAGGGCATTGCGTATGTCGTCCAGCACCTGGTCGTCGTCGAGCTGACGACCTGACACGTTCACGGCGATCGCTATCTCGTAGCCGGCCGTGCGCCACCGTGCCGCCTGGGCGCAGGCCTCCATCAACACCCAGCGGCCGACCTCGCAGATCAGCCCCGTGTCCTCGAGCACTGGAACGAAGTCATCGGGCTGCACCAGCCCGCGCTGCGGATGGCGCCAGCGAATCAGCGCCTCCAACCCGTTCGGCTGCATCGTGGCGAGGTCGAGCGTTGGCTGGTAGAGCAGGAAGAACTCGTTCCTCTCGAGCGCCTCGCGCAGATCCATCTCGAGCTCCATTCGCTCCTGCATCCGGTCCTGCATGCCCCGCTCGAACATCGCATAGCGGCACTTGCCATCCCACTTGGCGGCGTACATCGCGATGTCCGCGTTGCGCAGCAGATCCTCCGCCGAGATCTTCTCGCCCAGCGCAATCCCGATGCTGGCGGTGACCGTCACGCGCGTCTGCTTTTCCTCGCCGAGGTGGAACGGGTGGCGCAGCGCCTCGACGAGACGCTCGGCGATCAGCTCCGGGGCCTCGGTCAAGGACACGTCGTCGGAGATCACGATGAACTCGTCGCCACCGAGCCGGCCCAGCGTGTCCGCCCCTCGGATCGCCCCATCCAAGCGCGCGGCCACGGAGCTGAGAAGTTCGTCACCGACGTGATGCCCGAGCGTGTCGTTGATCGCCTTGAAGTTGTCGAGATCGACGAACAGCGCCGCGACAGGGCCGTTCGTTCTGGTCGAGCGAGCCAGCATCTGCTCGACCCGGTCGAGGATCAGGGTGCGGTTGGGCAGTCCGGTGAGCGCGTCGTGGGTTGCCAGGAAGGCAAGCTCCTCCTCGCGCCTTCCAAGCTCCTCGTCGGTGCGCCTGCGCTCGAACTCGAAACGCTCGGCCATCCGCACGAGGCTGTACTCGAGGCTCAGCTGCAGGATCTTCAACGCGTCGGCAACGGTCGGCTGCGGCGTCGCCAGCGTGACCGCGCTCGATGCGATCACCTCGGCCATCGCATCGCGCCACCACAGGCAGCGCCGGATCACGTCATCCAGAGAGGAGGCCCGTTGCGCTGCCAGCTCCCCGAAGATCAGCCACATCTCCTGTCCGGCCCCCCGGGCGACCTCAGCGCCTTCGCCGGCCATCCACCGCCCGACCGCGAGCGTCGAGCTGCGGCTGATCCGCTCGAAGCTCTGCAGCACGAGCGGCTCGACGACCACGCCTACGCTGTCAGCGCGGGCGAGCGTCCGCTCCAGCACGTCCTCCGCGCGAGAGACGACCAGCCCACCGAGAGCAGCAAGCGCATCCTCGCCGCTCCTAGCGGGCGCAGAGACGTCCGACACGAGTAGCTGCGCTTCTTGTTGAGGGGCCGATGGCATGGTCTCGGAGGATCTACGACCTTGACAGGATGTTATGTCTGCATTTATTACAAACATTCCATCTATGTAATCGCTCAGCCGTATCGGCCCGGCACCGGGCCGGGCTTGAACGATTAGGTCTTAATTCGGACCCGTTGGTCGGCGGCTTGCAACCGGCGCCCGAGATCGCTCACGACAGTTGCAACTGCGAATCAGGTTGATCTGGTCAGTTCCGCCGTCAGCCGGGCCGGTCTCTGGATGGATCGATCAGGAACTTCGATCCGGTGCTGCGACGTGCGCAGACGGCGAGGTTGTCGGGCTGCAGAACGTCGCCCAGCCCGATCGTCCGCGCATAGCCCGAGGCGAACGTCGTCTTCGCCTCGGCCAGGACACGTGCGCGCATCCGGCCGATCGCCTCTCCGCCGAGACGACCGAGCGCATTCGTCAGCAGGTAACCGCCGACATCCCAGGACAGTCCGAAGCGGCGCTCGATGACGGTCGCAGAGAAGTCGAGCGAGCCGTAGATGTAGACCTGCTTGGGCACGGTCGTCCCGTACGGCGTCCACGACTCCAGCGGCGGCTGCGCACGCTCCATCGCGGTCAGGATGTCACTCGCCAGCGCCCCTCCTCCGATCGCGTCGAAGGCCAGCGTCGCCCCCGTCTGCCGGATCGCGTCGGTGAGCCGGTCCGCGAAGTCCGGCTCCGAGGAGTCGACGACGTGCTCCGCGCCGATCTCTCGGAGAACCTCGGCCTGCTCGGCTCGACGCACGATGTTCACGAGGCCGACGCCGTCGGCGGCGCAGATGCGTACGAGCATCTGCCCGAGGTTGGACGCCGCTGCCGTGTGGACGAGCGCGCTGTGACCCTCCGCGCGCATCGTCTCGACCATCGACAGCGCCGTCAGGGGGTTGATGAACAGAGCCGCGCCCACGGCCGTGCTCACGTCATCGGGCAGCTCGACAACCGCGCCGGCGTCAGCCACCCGGTAGTCGGCCCACATCGAACCGCCGAACGTCGCAACGCGACGGCCGACCATTGCGGAGGCCTCCGGGCCCGCGGCGATGACCGTGCCGGCGCCCTCGTTGCCGACGGGGAGCGTCTTGTCGAGCCGATCGCGGTAGAACGGCAGCGTTGCCTCCGGTACCGCGCCGAGGAGATCCGATCCGTCGGGCTCGAGCGCTCCGGGCGATACCGCACCCAGCAGCACACCCAGATCGGATGGATTGATCGGCGAGGCTTCGACGGCGATCAGCACCTGGCCGGCGCCGAGCTCGGGAACATCGCCCTCGACCACCGCCAGCCGCAGCTCGCCGCTCGAGGAGATGGTGGACCGCAGACTGCGGCCGCGGGTTGGGGCGATGCCTGCAGACATGTGAGCCTTTCGGTCGGAGAAGCCGACGGGGGGACTCGAACCCCCGACCCCTTCATTACGAGTGAAGTGCTCTACCAGCTGAGCTACGTCGGCAATATGGCTCTACAGCGCGATTCCAGCGTCCCCGCTTGAGGAGCGACAGTCACACATGAAACATCCGTGGAACAAGTGCGCTCAAGCCGTGGGTCGGAATCGCGTTGCATCGCCGCGCCATCGTATCGCCGAGACGACGCGTCGCGATGACTGCTGAGGTCAGCCAGCGATGGCCGCAAGCTCCCGAAACCAATCTGAGCGACTCGCCCCCTCGAGCCGCTCGGGTGTGATCAGCTGGTCCGGCGCGGCGGACGCTGCGGAACAGTGCGCGACGGTGGAGAGAATCTCGTGTCGGCTTCTGGGCTTGCGAGCCGGCGCTCCAGGTCGGCAAAGGCCTCGATCATCTCGGTCGCCTCGAAGGCGCGGTTGCGTCGGCCGACGTTGATCTGGCGAAGGATCTTTGCGTCGACTAGCCGGGGGATGGCCTGGTTGGCGGCTTGCTCGCTACGTCCGATCAGCGTGGCCGCGCTCTGGACAGTGACGATGGGAGCACCAGGAAGAGCGTTGATCAAGAGATCGGCGGCGGAGTTGGCGCGGACTCCGCCCGAGCGCTCCCGCCACTCCGCCTGCAGCTCTGTTACGCGAGCCTCGTATCGCTCGGCGTCGCCCACGGCCCTGCGCGTGGCCGTGGCGAACAGCCCGGTCCATCGGTTGAGGCCATCCTGAGCCCCAGCCGAGGTTTGCGTTCCGCTGTAGCGGGTGGCGGTGAGGCCGGCAACGTAGTCAGTTGCCCATGTTGCCAGCACGAGCGAGACGGGCGGGAGCACGTGGGGGGCTAGCCCTCGGCGGCGCAGGATGACGTGGATTAGTGCGCGTCCGGTTCGTCCGTTGCCGTCCACGAAGGGGTGGATGGTCTCGAACTGCGCGTGCGCCATGGCGGCCTGCGCAACGGCTGGTAGAGAGTCGCCGTCGCAGAAGGTGCAGAGGTCCTCGAGTAGCACCTCTACCTGCTCTGGTGGTGGCGGTATGAACTCCGCGGAGCAGGGGTTGTACTCGCTTCCTCCGATCCAGTTCTGCGTTGTGCGGAGGATGCCGCCGTGCTCCTCCAGGCGGGTGCCGGCGAGCAGCCGCCGGTGGATTGAGAGGAGGTCGGGCACGGTAATGGCCGGCGCAGTGCTGAGCGTCTCGACGGCCCAGCTCATGGCTTCGATGTTGTTGAGCACCTCGATGGCGGTGACGTCGGATGGCTCGTCCCCCATCACTCGTGCCGCCTCCGCCTTGAGGAGGCGGCGCCCGCCGACCTCGAGTCCCTCGATTAGCGATGAGGCGACGGCCTCCGCGCGAAGCAAGAGACGGGCGATCGCCTCAGTGTCGACAAGCGCCTTAGCTTCGACGTTGAGACGTACGACGGCGTGTTCGGCGTCGGCGATATCGGCTGCAGTCTCGCCAGTCAGATTGATGCTTCGGCCGTCTAGAAGGTCCGGCAAATAGGCTTGGTACTCGCAGCCTCGGCGGTCGCGTCGGGGCAGCCCGGAGCCCAGAATTGGCTCCCACCGTCGCTTGATTAGTCTTGCCATGTGCTAAAGCTTAGAACATAAGCTTGATTATGAGGGATTGAACCCAAGCTTGTGGCGAGGTTGCCAGCGCGTCGGGCTAGCTCCGGCGGGCCGCGACGGTCGCCGTCAGCCGGTGAGCCTCGCCAGCTCCACCAGCAACGACTCGCCGTGCTTCTCGCAGAACGACGGTCCGATGCCTCGCACCTCGACCAGCTGCGCCAGCGTCACTGGGCAGCGATGCAGCAGCTCCCGCAGCGTCGCATCGGAGGCAACCGTGTAGGCCGGCTTGCCTTCCGAACGGCCCATCCGCCAGACACGAAGCGCCTCGAACTGATCGGCCGGCACCTCGAACTCGGGAGCCTCCGAGGAGCCATTGCCTCTGCGACGGCCGCCCGACGAGCGTTTGCCCGATGTCGGCGCTGCAGCCATCGCTGCCGCCAATGCCGGATCGGGATCGCACACATCGCAGCAACGGCCCGTCGGCGCCGTCGGCTCATCGTCGCCGAAGTGGTCCAAGATCTGACGGCGCCGACAGCGCTCGCCCGAGCTGTACTGCTCGATCGAGCGGTAAGAATCCCACGAGCGCTCCCTCGCCGCACGGATCGACTCCGCCGCCAGACGCGGACTGCCCTGGCCCGTCAGCCTCACACGCAAGCCTTCCGGGCCGCCGGGTGAAAGCTCAACCGATCCCGCTCGCTCGGCGATCGACAGCAGCACCCTGTCGCGCTCGCCCAACTCGCCATGGCCGATCGCCAGCACCTCATCGCCGCCCGCCATCCCTCGCAGGCGCCCCACATAGGCGCGTACGTCCGCCACGCTCGTCTCCCGCTCCTTGATGAACCTGATCAGTCTTCCCAGGTCCATCCGCGACGCCAGCAGCATCGCCCGTCCCGGACGCCCGTCGCGGCCGCCTCTCCCCGCCTCCTGGTAGTAGGCCTCGAGGCTCGTCGGCAGCGCCCAATGGATCACCGTCCGCACGTCCGCCTTGTCGACTCCCATCCCGAACGCGTTCGTCGCGACCACCACGTCCGCTGCGCCCGACATGAATGCCTCCTGGCTGGCCCGACGCTTCTCCGGGGTCATCCCCGCGTGGTAAGGAACCGTCGCCAGGCCTGACTGGGAGATCTCGCCCGCCAGCGAGTCCGTGTCCTTGCGCGTCCCGCAGTAGACGATCGCCGGCAGCGCTTCCTCCTGGCCGAGGACGTGCATCAGCGCTGCCCGCTTGCGGGCCACCGCCCCCTTGCCCTCCACGCTCGCCACGTCGAACGTCAAGTTCGGCCGGTCGAAGCCCGAGCGCACCGACACCAGATCGCGCAGGCCCAGCCGCGCCGCTATCTCCCTCGCCACCTGCGGCGTCGCCGTCGCTGTCGCCGCCATCACCGCCGGGCGGCCGAGGTTGTCGATCGCCTCGCCCAAGCGCAAGTAGTCCGGGCGGAAGTCATGGCCCCACTCCGCCACGCAATGAGCCTCGTCGACCACGAACAGGCCCACCTTCCGCGATGCCAGCGCCCGCCGGAAGGCCCCCGACGCGAACCGCTCCGGCGCCGCCAGCACCAGCGCGCTCTCGCCGCTTTCGATCTCCCGAAGGCCCGCCTCGTTGTGGCCGTCCGCCATTCCCGACGCCAGCATCGTCGCCGGCACCCCCGCCTCCTCCAGCCGCCTTCGCTGATCTGACATCAGCGCGATCAGCGGGCTGACCACGACGACCAAGCCGATGTCCGCAAGCGCCGGCAGCTGGTAGCAGAGCGACTTGCCTCCGCCTGTCGGCATCACCACCAAGCTGTCCCGCCCATCGATCGCCGCCTGCACCGCCTCGCGCTGGCCGGCCCTGAAGCTCTCCAGGCCGAAGCGCGCGAGCAAGTCCTCGGGCGCCGGGCGGGCGCCCTTGTCCGTCTCAGGGGTTGCAGGTGTCGCCATCATTGTCACCCCTCTGAAGCTACCCACGTCCTCGGAGGGGACCCGAGCGCGGCGACCTGCCCTGTCGTGGAGCAACGCACCGATGGTCCTCTCTCCATGGGCCACTCAGAACAGTGCGAACGCCCAGTGGTCGCCTTAAGGCGACCCGTTCAAAGACTTCTTGCGCGACGGCTCCCAGACGACCTGGGCGCCGGCCACCGGCACCAGTGTTATCGCCCGCCTGCGGATCAGCTCGCCGCGGCGCCAACGCCATCCGTTGGGGACCCGGGGAGAGAGCTCCGAGAGGATCGTCCTCAGCATCAGCTTCATCTCCAAGATCGCGAACGACGCACCGATGCAACGGCGGATGCCGCCGCCGAAGGGGATCCACGAGAACGTCTCCGGCGTCTGGCCGAGGAAGCGCTCCGGCATGAACTCCGCCGGGCGCTCATAGACCCGGCCATTGCGGTTCGTCAGGTAGATGCACGGCGCCACCATCGTCCCCGCCGGCAGCAGCCGGCCGCCGACCTCCAGCTCCGCCTGCAACTGGCGGACCACGATCGGCACCACCGGCCGGACCCGCAGCGTCTCGTTGACGACCGCGCCCAGGTACTCCTCCTCGCCCGCCTCGATCTCGGCTTTCAGCCGCGCCAGCTTCTCCGGATGACGAACCAGCCGCTCAATTGCCCACGCCACCGACGTCGCCGTCGTCTCATGGCCCGCCAGCAGCAGCGTCACCAGCTCGTCACGCAGCTCCCCGTCGGTCATCGCAGCGCCCTCCTCGTCGCGCGCCTGCAGCAGCAGCGACAGGATGTCCGCCCGCTCAGCCAAGTCGCTCGCCTCGCGCCGCCTTGCGATCTCCGCATAGAGCACCCTGTCGAGCGACTCCAGCGCCCGCCCGATCGCCCCCGCCGGACGCTCGACCGTCGGGCGCGTCAGCGCGATCCGCAGGATCGCCAGCATGTTCATCGGCTCCAGCAGCCCCGCGATCGCCTCGCGCAGCGGGTCCATGCCCTCATCGTGGACGCCGAACACCGCTCTCAGGATCACCTCCAGCGTGATCGCCCTCGTTCGTGCCTGCAGGCGCATAGGACGACCCATCGGCCACGACGCCATGTCCCTGCGGGTCTCCTCGACGATCGTCTCTTCGTACTCCCGCATCCGCTCCCCGTGGAACGGCGGCAGCAACAGCTTTCGCTGGCGCATGTGCTCCGGTCCCGTCAGCACCAGGACCGAGCTCGGGCCCATCACCGGGCGGATCGGCGAGTTCCCCGCCGCCGACGGAGCGATGTCAGGCGATGCCGTAAACACCGACTTGACCGCATCGGGATCGGAGACAAGCACGAATTTGATGCCGCTGGGGGCGAATGTGAACGTGAACATCTCCCCCAGCCGGCTCGCACAGCGGTCCATCAGCCACGTCGGCGCAATCGTCCAGGCGATCGTCTGGACGATCGCCGGCGCCCTTGGACCGGGGGGCAATCCGGCCGCGACAGGCCCATCGAACCGTCCGCTCGTTCCGCGCCCATCGACTCGCTCGGCGACAGCCATCGCCGCACACGCTACTGCGACACTGCCCGCCTCACAGCCTGATCGACCAGCGGTCTCCCAACAGCCGCGTGCGGCCATGCTGCTCCAAAAGCGCGTCCGCCAGCATCCTGTGGGCCTGGTCGACCTCTTCTCCTGTCAGCTGCGTCGGGCGCCTGCGCAGGTATCCCAACAGCATCCGCGCCGGCAGCACCCGCACGCCCTTACGGCGAGCGCCCGGGCGGTCCACCCAGGCCCGGCTGAAGACCACCAGCGGCTCGACCTCGAAGCCCGTCACCCAACCGATCGCCTTGCCCTGCGCCTGCGCCTGCGCCAGCGTTCCCCCGTGCACCCTGCTGACCCGCACCGGCCCCGGATGGCTCTTCGTCTCGATCGTGAACACCCCCGGCGGGCCGATCACGATGTGATCGACGTTGCCTCGGCCCAGCGTCGCGTCGTGGATCACCCGCCAGCGCTCCCTCGGCAGGGTGTCCAGGAGACCCCCGACGTGCTCCTCGGCCCGCGCCCCCCGGTCGCGGCGGTCCAGTAGCGGCAGCACGAAGCGGCTGATCACGAAGATGCTCACCAGCAGCGCCACCTCCGCAAAGATGAACCGCCAGTCGTGCAGCCCGAAGGCCCTGCCCACCAACGCCACCGTCGTCGCCAGGATGCCCAGCGTCAGGAGCGTCCGCATCCGCAGACGCCGCCAGGTCGCGCGCGCATACTGACCGGCCGTGCGGCTGGTCGGGTCCCTTTCGGGCACGAACATCGTCCTTTCGTCGTTCCCTCACCGAGTTCATCGGCCGACGTGGCCCATGCCCTGAATCGCGGCGGGCGGACTCCGCCTTCTGAGAGAAGCGTGGAGAGAGACCCCAACTTCTAAAGCAGCCATTTCAGCCGGTCGAAGCCATCGGAGATCAAGAACATGTCCGACACACTCACCACCCACCCCCCAGACATCTGCCTGCTGCTCCGCGTCGACGCCGAGCAGCGCTGGCTCGTCTCCAAGGTCATCCCCCTGCTGCGCCAGCTCGAGCAGCCCGGCGAGATCCCCTCGGAGGAGGCTGGGCCCGCTCTCGCCTACCTCGAGGTGCAGTGGCTCGAAGCCGGCCTCCGCGCCGCCGAGACCGACGCCGCGGCCGCCAAAGTCGAGCCCGCCGGTGCTCCATCTGTATCGGCCCTGACAGAAAAGGCTCACCGCTATCACGCCGCCGTCCGGCGCCTGCGTCAAGCCGTCGACCGGCGCGTGCGCCTGCTGACCTCGCCCGCGCCCGAGGTCGCCGCTCAGGAGCCCACCGGCTCCTGAGCTCTTCGCATACGCTTCGCCGCGTGGCGCCCCGCTTCGACCTCCAATCGCACTCGACCCACTCCGACGGCGTCCTGTCCGCCGCCGACGTCGTCGCCCGCGCCGCCGACGCCGGCGTCGAGCTGCTCGCCCTCTCCGACCACGACACCATCTCAGGCGTCGCCGAGGCGATCGAGGCGGGCGAGAAACATGGCGTAAAAGTCGTCTCCGCCGTCGAGATCTCAGCTGTCGACGAGGGCGCCTCCTCGCCGCGCGAACTGCACATCCTCGGCTATGGCATCGACCACACCGGCCCGCCCATGACCGACCGTCTCGAAGAGTTCCTCGCCGACCGCGAGAAGCGCACCCTGCGCATGCGCGACGGCCTCCACGAGGCCGGCTTCGATCTCGACGAAGCCGAGCTCGAAGAGCGCATCGCCGCCGGCAAACCGATCGGCCGCCCCCACCTCGCCGGCGCCGTCCTGCGCGCTCCCGCCAACGCCGACCGTCTCGCCGCCGAGAACATCGACGACATCGGCTCCTTGATCCGCGGTTACCTAATCGAGGGCAAGGCCGCCTTCCGCCTGCGCGAGACCCCCACCATCGCCGAGGCCGTCCAGGCGATCCACGAGGCCGGCGGCGTCGCCATCTGGGCCCACCCCTTCTGGGACATCGCCGACCCCGACGAGGTCATTCGGAGCCTCGACCGCTTCCACGAGCTCGGCATCGACGGCGCCGAGGCCTTCTACATCACCCACGACGAGCCCCAGACCCGCCTGCTGAGCAACCGCGCCGCCGAGCTCGGCATCCTCACCACCGGCTCCGCCGACTTCCACGGTCCCGAGAACAAGCAGTTCCACAGCTTCATGGCCTTCGAGACCTACGGCATCGAGCCGAACCTCGGCCCCATCGCCTGAGGGGGCTGTCGGTCTACTGTGCTCCGCCGATCCCATACACCAGGGACTCCAGCGCCAGCTCCTCTGAGACGTTCAGCGAGAGGCTGAGGCGGGTCGCTCCGACCAGCTCGATCGCCCTCTCCAGCGTCTGCTCGCCACCGTCCTGCGCCGCGAGCTTCGCGTCGGCTTCAAGCTGCGCGCGCCTGTCGACGGCGTAGATCAAATCGTCTGCGCCCTCCGCCAGGCACAGCAGGTCGCGCAGCCACAGCTCCGTCAGACGCAGGCCCAGGTCGAGCGTGCCCGTCCGCGCCCGGCGCTCGCCGCGGCGCCTCGCGTCCAGCGCTTCGCGCTCATGCTTTTTGCGCTCCTTCGACGGCAGCAGCTCCAGCTCCCCCGCCAGCGCCTCTGCCGAGCGCTCCCCGGCCTCTGATCCGGCAGCCTTGGCCGCGTCGAGCAGTCCCAGCCACGGACGCTCGGCGGTGTCGCCCGTCAGCGCCGCCCGGGCCAGGCGCTCGGCACAGGCCCTGAGCGCCGCGCCCTCCTCACCGCTCAGACGCTCGGCCAGCACCGCATCGCCCATCGCCAGCCTCGCCGACGCGCGCGCCCGTTGCTCGTCGAGGCCGCCCGCCGTGAGCGAAGACTCGATCAGCTCCGCCGGCAGCGGATCGAAGCGGACCAGCTGGCAGCGCGAGACGATCGTCCCCATCACATCCTGCAGGCGGTCGCTCAGCAGCAGCAGGTGCACGAACGGCGGCGGCTCCTCCAGCGTCTTCAACAGGCGGTTGGCGGCCTGGTCGTTGAGCGACTCCGCCGCCTCGATCACGAACACCCGGCGGGCCGATTCAAACGGTGTCCTGCTCGCGGCCGCGACGACCGCCTCGTCGATGTCGGACACCAACATCTCCGCCGCGCCCGAGGGGCGCACCCACGTCAGATCCGGATGGCTGTCGCGACCGACCCGCTCGGTGACCGTCTCCGGGCTGCTCGCCCCCTTCGCCAGCAGCGCCGCCGCCATCGCCCTGGCGACCTTGCGCTTGCCCGCACCCGCCGGACCATGGAACAGATAGGCGTGGGAAGGGATGCCTTCCGGCGCCACCGCCGGGCCCAGCACGGCGGCGGCGTGAGGGTGGCGCTCGGTTCCCGCCGGTGCCACGGATGAGGTCGTCGGAGGATCCTGCTGCGCGGTGCCGGTTGCCATCAGAGCTTTGATCCTACGACCCGCCCGGCGAGCGGGCCGGGCCCGGGGGTAGGTTGCCGGGGTGACCCGCGGCAAGCTGATCACGATCGAGGGGATCGACGGCGCCGGCAAGACGACCCTCGCCGCCGGGCTGGCCGCGACCCTGCGCGAGCGAGGGCTGGACGTCGAGTCCGTCCGCGAGCCCGGAGGCGTCGAGCTCTCCGAGCGGATCCGTGAGCTGCTGATCGACCCTCTGCGGACGATCTCCCCGCGCGCGGAGGCGCTGCTCTATGCCGGCGCCCGCGCCCAGCTCGTCGCGGAGCTGCTCGAGCCGCGCCTGCGCGAGGGCGCGATGCTGATCCTCGACCGCTTCGCCGACTCCTCCCTCGCCTACCAGGGTGCCGGCCGGGAGCTCGGCATCGAGCGCCTGCGCCTGCTCAACGACTTCGCCACCGACGGGCTCATCCCCGATCGCACGCTGCTCCTGCGCGTCCCCGCCGCGCTCGGCCGCGCCCGCCTCGAGGACCGCTCGCCGGCCCCCGACCGGCTGGAGGGCGAGGCGGAGAGCTTCTTCGCAGCCATCGCCGGCGCCTACGACGAGCTCGCCGCCGCCGAGCCCGAGCGCTTCCGGGTGCTCGACGGCAGCGGCACCGTTCCGGCCGTCCTGGCCGAGGGGCTCACTGCGCTCTCGGACCTATTGGAAGGCGAGCCCTCCGGGCACGGCCACTAGCATTCCGCCGAGATGAACCGACGACCCATCCGAGATCTCCATCGCACGGCCGGGAGGCTCGCGCTCACCTTCCTGCTGTCGGCGGCCCTGGCGCTCCTCCCGAGCGTGCCGGCCATCGCCGCCGGCACCACAACGGTCGGAACGTCAGCGGCCGGAGGGGCGGTCGCGCCCAGCGGCCCGGCGACCGTCGCCACGACCGTGCCCACAGTCGCCACAACGACGCCGACGATCGCAACCACCACCCCCGCGGCGCCCGCTGCCGGCGTCACCGCGCCCGGAGCGACGTCGACCCCCGGCGAGACGACCACGCCCGGGGCGACCACAGTTCCGGGCTCGCACGTGCTCGGCACGCCGACGACGGCCAAGAAGAGCGGCGGCGGGAAACTCTCCGACGGCGCGATCCTCGCCGCGATCCTGGCCGGCCTGATCGCCCTTGCCTGTCTCGTCTGGGGGGCCTTCCGGATCACGGCCTTCGAGCCCCACTGGCTGCTCTCCACCAGGCACTCCGTCGCCGAGGCCGGCTTCCGCGCGGCGGCCACCTGGGACGAATTCACCGACTGGCTGCGGCTCGGGCACTAGCGGCGGGGTCTCACACATCCCGCCGGATGCTCCTCCCGCCGGCTTCGCGGCGGCGGCGCGCGACGATCTCATCGCGCAAGTTGCGGGATAGCCGCACCCGTCGTGCCTCCCGTTGCGTGAACATGCACCGCCCCGCCCCGCGAACGGCCGGCCCCACGTCGCGGGGCCCGCTCGCGGCCACGTCAAAATCCCCGAAAACCGCATGAACACTGATAAAATTGAGTCCGACCGGAGCGTTCGAGAGGATGCTCAGCCCGCGCCGTTTGACCGATTTCCGCGCGGCAAAATATTGGTCGTAAAGCATAGGAGGAAGGTCCGATGAACGAAGCTCCGCAACCCACGATCTCCACGGAGACGACCCCCGGCCAGGCCCTGCAGGTCAGGCGCCTGTTCACCAGTCCCGGGAGTCATCCCTTCGAACACGTGGAGTGGGAGCGGCGCAACGCGCACATCGGCCACGGCGACCACGTCGCCTTCGAGCAGCTCGACGTCGAGTTCCCCAAGAGCTGGTCGCAGAACGCGACCAACATCGTCAGCCAGAAGTACTTCCGCGGACAGGTCGGCTCCCCGGCCCGCGAGCACTCCGTCAAGGAGATGATCAGCCGCGTCGCCGGCACGATCACCGGCTGGGGCCGCTCCGGCGGCTACTTCGCAAGCGAAGAGGACGCCACAGCCTTCAACCACGAGCTGACCCACATCCTGCTCCACCAGATGGCCGCCTTCAACTCGCCCGTCTGGTTCAACGTCGGATTCGAGGAGAGCCCGCAGTGCAGCGCCTGCTTCATCCTCTCCGTCGAGGACACGATGGAGTCGATCCTCGCTTGGAACACCAAGGAGGGCAACATCTTCCGCGGCGGCTCGGGCTCGGGTATCAACCTGTCGAAAATCCGCGGCTCGATGGAGCCGCTGGCCAAGGGCGGCACGGCCTCCGGCCCGGTCTCGTTCATGCGCGGAGCCGACTCCTGGGCCGGCACGATCAAGTCCGGTGGCAAGACCCGCCGGGCCGCGAAGATGGTCGTGCTCGACGTCGACCACCCGGACATCCGGGAGTTCATCTGGTGCAAGGCCAAGGAGGAGGACAAGGCTGCGGCCTTGCGCGACGCCGGCTTCGACATGTCGATCGACGGCGACGGCTTCTACTCGATCCAGTACCAGAACGCCAACAACTCGGTCCGCATCACCGATGAGTTCATGAAGGCCGTCGAGGAGGACGGCGACTGGAACCTGATCGCCCGCGCGACCGGCAAGCCCGTCGGCGAGCCGATCCCCGCGCGCGAGCTGATGCGCGAGATCGCCGAGGCAGCCTGGCGCTGCGCGGACCCGGGCGTCCAGTACGACACGACGATCAACGCCTGGCACACCTCGCCCAACAGCGGCCGGATCAACGCGTCGAACCCCTGCTCGGAGTACATGCACGTCGACGACTCGGCCTGCAACCTCGCCTCGATCAACCTGATGAAGTTCCGCCGCGCCGACGGCAGCCTCGACGTGCCCACCTTCGAGCACACCGTCGACGTCATGTTGCTGGCCCAGGAGATCATCGTCGGGCCATCCAGCTATCCGACCGAGGAGATCGGCGTCAACGCGCGCGCCTTCCGCCAGCTCGGCCTGGGCTACGCCAACCTCGGCGCCTACCTGATGAGCAACGGCATGCCCTACGACTCCGACGAGGGCCGCGGCGCCGCCGCCGCGATCACGGCCCTGATGACCGGCCGGGCCTACCGCCGCTCGGCCGAGATCGCCGGGGCGCTCGGGCCCTACGACCGCTACGAGGAAAACCGCGACGCGCACAACGCGGTGATGAGGATGCACCGCGACGCCTCCTACGCGATCCCCGAGGAGTCCAGCGCCGACGAGGAGCTGCTCGCCGCGTCCCGCCGCTCGTGGGACGAGGCTGTCGAGTTCGGCGATCGGCTCGGTTACCGCAACGCACAGGCGACGGTGCTGGCGCCGACCGGGACGATCTCGTTCCTGATGGACTGCGACACGACGGGCGTCGAGCCCGACTTCTCACTCGTCAAGTTCAAGGAGCTGGTCGGCGGCGGTCAGATGACGATCGTCAACCGCACCGTGCCGCTGGCCCTGCAGACCCTCGGCTACGCCGAGCCGCAGGTCGAGCAGATCGAGGCGTACCTCGCCGAGCACGGCACGATCGTCGGCGCTCCCGGGCTGGCCGAGGAGCACCTCGCCGTGTTCGACGTCGCCGTCGGCGAGCGAGCGATCACCCACATGGGCCACATCCAGATGATGGGCGCCGTACAGCCGTTCATCTCCGGGGCGATCTCCAAGACCGTCAACATGCCCCAGGAGTCGACAGTCGAGGACATCGCCGACGCCTACATCCAGGCATGGCGCCAGGGCGTCAAGGCGCTGGCGATCTACCGCGACGGCTCCAAGACCGCCCAGGCGCTGCGCACAGACGCGCAGGAGGAGGCAAAGGCGCCGGCCAACGTCGACGAGATCGTCGAGCAGGCGGTGGCCAAGGCTCTCGCCGAGGTCGGCCCGCGGCGTAAGCGGATGCCTCGTGAGCGCCAGTCGATCACGCACAAGTTCTCGATCGCGGGCCACGAGGGCTACATCACCGCCGGGATGTACGAGGACGGCACGGTCGGGGAGATCTTCCTGACCGACATCGGCAAGGAGGGCTCGACGCTGCGAGGGATGATGAACTCGTTCGCGACGGCCATCTCGATCGCTCTGCAGTACGGGGTGCCGCTCGAAACGCTCGTCCAGAAGTTCAGCTACATGCGCTTCGAGCCCGAGGGCATCACCGGCAACCCGGAGATCCCCTTCGCCAAGTCGATGCCCGACTACATCATGCGCTGGCTGGCCTCGCGCTTCCTCGACACGGACGCACAAGACGAACTGGGCATCCTCACGCCCGCCGTGCGAGCCCGCAAAGCCGCCCAAGACGCGATCCAACCGCTCGGCGACACAGCCGGTCCCGTCGCGCCCGAAGCATCGGCCGGCACAGCGGCCTCGGCGCCGACGAGCGCCCTGACCGACTCGCCGCCCGTCGTTCCCGCCCGCCTGCAGGGTCTGGACCTCGGACCGGCGTGCAGCCAGTGCGGCGGAATGATGCAGCGAACGGGCTCCTGCTACACGTGCGGCAGCTGCGGCAACAACACCGGCTGCGGTTGATCTGAGAAGTGCGTGCGGGGGCGGGCCTCGCACGCACTGACTCGCTCGTGGCCTCCGCTCGCGCCGGCGGAGCGTCAGACCATCGCGTAGCCGAACAGCGCGAAGTCCTCCCGGAACAGGTCGTTGACCCGCCGGCGAGCAGCGGCTCCGAAGTGCTCCAGGTAGCGGTAGCCGTGCCCGTCTTTCGGGACGAGCAGGTCTTCAGGTGCCTCGACGTTGGCGTTCGCATGGCTGTCGACCAGTAGCCCCAGCTTTGAGCACAGGCGCTCGAAGTCGCTCTCGAAATTCTCGACGCGCCCGATGAAATCGACCGCCTGTTGCCCGGCATGATGGGTCCAGTAGTGGGCGGGATGGAGCGGAAAGCTCGTGTTTCGCCCGACGGCGAGCACCTGGTGATCCTCGACCGACTCGAGCCAGGGCTCGAACTGGAAGCTCGCGTGTTCGAGCTGGGCGCGGTTCTCGGCAAGCTGCTCGAGCACGAGCCGCCGGACCGCGCGGTCCGGGTACTCCATCTCCGGCTGCGTGCGCAGGTCCTTCTGGAGCTGGAGAAAGCCCGAATAGACGCGGTCGTACGGGTTGCGGACGAAAGCAGCCGTCGTATATCCGAGGCGAGACTCCGGCAGCGCCGCGAAGTCGGCGTAGGTCATGTGCTGGTGCACGACCCGCCTCAGCACCGGGTTGAGGTCGTAGAAGACGTCGTAGGAGCCCTCGGAAAAAGGGGCCAGGCGCACGCGCACGGTGCTTGTCGCCGACTTCCATGGCGCGAGGATCACGAATCGCTTGCTGTGCGAGATGATCAGTTCTCAGTCCCCCAGGCGACTGAACAGCGTTTCCAACCGTCACACGTTGGTATAGCAACGGGCAGCAAGGTTGCCCGGCGAATATGCGAATCATGTGCCCTGCTCGCCGGCGCGGCCCGGCTCCTAAACTGAGCACCGTGAGCGACGAAGTCACACCGCCTTCGGCCGAGAACCCTCTGTCTGGAGGATGCCTGTGCGGGCAGGTGCGCTTCGAGGTGACAGTCCCGTTCACGGCCGCCGGCTACTGCCACTGCACCCACTGCCAACGGCGGACGGGCACCGGCTCCTCGATCACCGGCCGGGTCCCCCAGGAGGGATTCGCATTGCTGCAGGGCGAGGAGCACCTGCGCTCCTACCTGCCACCGGAGGGACGGCCGAAGGTGTTCTGTATGAACTGCGGCTCTGCCCTGTTCAGTGGCGACCCGCTCCACGACGACGAGGTCGCTTTGCGTCTGGGCGCGCTCGACGGAGACCCCGGCATCAGGCCCGAGTACCGCATGTACGTCGGCTCGGCCGTCTCTTGGGAGCCGATTCCCGACGACGATCTGATCCGTTACCCAGGTATGCGCGAGGCCTGAGGCCCGCCTCGCCCGGACCCATCCGCGTCCGTATCGACTTCGCCACCGGCTTGGCCTGAGCCACCGCTCGATCCTCCCGAGCCCGTATCGATCGACTGCCCAACGCCGGAGCCAGAGTCCTTACCGCTGCTCCCTCCTGAGCTGTCCTCGATCGAAACCTGACCGGCATCGGCAGAGCTATCGTCCACTTCGGTGGCCGCCTGCGAGGATCGGCCGCCATCTCGCCCTGAGCTAGCCGACCCACCAGAGCCACCCTCCGAGCTGGACGTGCGCCCACCCTTGCTTCCCGTACGGTCACCATCGCTCGACCGATCCACATCGGCCGTGGCTGGAGCCGTCCTCGCACCGAGAGACGAGGCGCCATCCGCACCGCGCCCGGACAGTCCTCCGCCTTTACCGCGACCGGCGTGGTGCTCGCCGCGCTCGTGGGAGGCAGACCCTCGGTGGCCACTGCCCACCCGCCCGCGGGAGCGCGTGCTCGAATCGCCGCTGACCGAGGTCGATGCGGACGCTCCGCCCACAGCGCCCCTGGGCATCGCTGGTGCGAACGCCGGAGAAGCGGCCGGAGTCCGCGCATGGCTCCGGTGGCCGCCGCCGACGTGCGAGATCGAGCCGCCGGCCGCGAGCAGCCCGGCGATGGCAGTGACGACCGCTCCCTTGGCGAGGAGCCCTGTCGCGCCGGCGGCAGCACCACCGGCTGAGATCTCCGCCGAGCGCTCAGCGAGCGGCGCGTCCCCACCGAGGCGAGCGAGGAGCCCGAGCAGGCCCTGAGGCGTCAGAGCGGCGGCGGCACTGCGAAGGGTCGTGCGAGCCCGGTGTACGAGGCCTCTGACGGCGCCGTCGCTGATGCCCAGGAGTCCGGCGGTCTCCTCATGGCTGCGGCCCTCGATGGCCGTCATCACGATCGCCTCACGCTGCATCTCCGGCAGCGCCGCGACATGGCCGAGCGCGTCGCGGGCGCGAAGCGCCAGGCCGGGCTCCTCGCCGGTGCTGGGGACCAGGGCGAGGGGAAGCGAGTCGAGCGGATCGTGGGCGTGGCGACGAGCAGACCGGATCGAGTTGATCGAGGCGTTGTGGACGATCCGGTAGAGCCAGGCACGCGGCTCGCGCACCTGCGCGCCACCTGAGAGCGACAGCCAAGCCTTCGTCAACGAATGCTGCAGTACATCGTCGACTCGGTGCTCCGGCACGCCAATCCGGACGCAGTAGCGCGCCAGCGCACGACGATGTCGACGCGCAAGAGTCTCGAAGGCGCGCTCCTCCCCGGTCGCGGCGAGCTCCGCCAAGCGAGCGTCCGGCTGGGCCGAAAGGGGACGGATGGAGAATCGGGGGCTCATATCGAGAGTCGCTGTCGGTCGGGTCGGCGCACAGTCCTCACACGAAGGGCAGGCGGGTGCGCATCCGCCGCCCTCACTCTTGCTAGACCCCAAAAGACCGCGATTATTCGCGGTCTGGACGGATCTTTATTGCCGGGGCTACGAAGGGGAGCAAGTGGGGGCCGGGCTCTCTCAAACCGACCCCCACCAACGCTCCCGGCGAGCTAAGAGGCGAGCTCGACCCTCTCCCAGAAGGAGCCCGAGCTCGTCACGGCGAGATCCGCAAAAGCGACCTTCGCGCCTACCACCAGCGAGGTGGCGTCGCACTGGCCTTCCATCTGGCCGAGGTCGCCGCCGCGCTCGTCATCGCCGTGGTTATCCCCAGAGCCGCTCGGGCCCGGCCCGCCGCGGCCACGGCCATCACCGTTGTCTTCGCCGTCGTGCCCGTTGTCGTCGCCGAAGTCCTCACGGTCGCCCATTCGGCACTCGATCTCGGTTCGTTCGGTGACTTTGCCGGCCACCGTCGAGCCGTCGCCGAGCGTCAGCTTCAGAACGCCGTTTTCAAACGAGGCGACAGTCGCGGCCGGTTCGGCCGGCACCGGGGTCACGGGCGCGACCGGCGCCGTCGTCCCGGGCATCGTGCGGACCGACCCCGACGTGAACACGACGGTGTGCGCACGCCGGTGGTGGTGATGGCGGTGGTGCTCACCGGCGTGCCGGAAGGCATCGTGCCGCGCTGAATCATGGGCCGATGACGCCGCCACGGGCAGGGCGAGCGCCAGGAGTGAGGATGCGACAGTGCTCGTGATCATTCGTCTCATCTGGCTACCTCCTTGGCTACCGCTGTGGCAGCCGTTCGTTTGGGGGAACACAGATGAGACACCCGACGCGCGCAAAGCTCACGCAGAGATTTCTCGGGCTCTGTACGTCTAGATGAGCATCGGGCCCGCGCCGAGCGTCATCCGTGAGCGCGGGCGCCGCACGCGTGGGCTCGCACGGACGGTCCGGCGCCGCAGCCACTGAAGCGAGCGGGGGCCGCCGCACTCCTGCCTCCAGCCGCTCAGCATCCGCTCCAGCCGCTCGGGGTCCTCGGCCTTGGCGAGGACCTCCACGGCGCCCCCGCCGTCGGCGGCAGGGCCGAGACGCACCAGGTAGACCTCACCGGTCTCGGCCACCCACGCAGCCCTGTGCAGAGGCCCATCGGCTCCCTCCCTCCACCACAGCCCCACGTCCTGCTCGCGAGACGTCAGCCGGACTGGATCGGCGTTGTAGAAGGCGACCAGCGAGGGATAGGTCGCCGCGCTGCTGGGGAGCTCTCGGTCTGTCGAAGCCATCAGGACCGCCAATTGTCGAGGGAGGGTGCTTACAGCACCCTCCCGCTCCCGGCTTAACGACTGGTTACCGAGTCGTAAGGATTTCCCGAAAGCTCCGCTCTGTGCGGACGCGAAGCCCTCTCCCGGGCCGCTCCGGAACCCCCGGGCGGGCATGGCGGGAGGACGTGTCACCGGCTCGACTGAACCGGTGACACCGGAGCCTCTCAGTTGAGGCGCTTCTTGAGGGCGCTCGCGGCGGAGAATTTCGCAGCCTTCGAGGCCGAGATCTGAATCGTCTCGCCCGTCGACGGGTTGCGCCCTTGGCGGGCTGCCCGCTGGCTGACGCTGAACTTGCCAAAGCCGGCAAGGGCAACCTCCCCTCCGCGGGCCAGCTCGTCGGAGATCGACTCGATCGTCGCCTCCAACGCCTGCCGTGCCTGGCTGGCGGGCAGTCCGGTCTGCGAAGCGACCTGCTCAGCTAGCTCGTTCTTGGTCATGCCACTCCCTTCTCGAGTGTCTTTACCTTGACGAGGCTAATAGCTGTTGCGGACGACGACACCCGAAAACACGGGGTTTAAGGACCTGGAAGTCCCTAATTTCCGGGGAACTCGAGCGGCGCCACGCCTCTCAGGGGGCGCTCGGCGCCTCTCTCGGGCACACGCGAGCGGTGCCTGTGGCTGAGGGCACCAGCCGCGCAAGCCGCCCACAGCGTCGCCAGCCAGGCCCCGCACGCCAGGCATACGTGCACCCAGACCAGCTCCGTCGGCAGGTGCGTCTCGTACTGGTCGAGCCCCACGATGCCCTGCAGCGCCAGCAGCACGCACAGCACCGTCAGGGGTCGGCGGACCGCCGGCGAGGCCTCACGGCGCCGGGCCAGCCACCACGCCCCGACCGCCAGCAGGCTGAAGACGAAGGCGATCTCGGCGTGGCGGTGGATCACGAAGTCCATCGTCCCGCGCCCGTCGAAGTCCAGCCGGTTGATCCGCTGGCCCGGCGAGCCTCCGGCGTGAGGACCGGCAGCCGTGGCGGCCGTGCCCGCGAAGATCGTCACGGCGCCCAGAAGCGCGAGGCCGCTCAGCGCTCCCAGCAGGCCGCGGTCGGCGTCTGGGATCGGCTCGGCGGCGGCGTGTGCGGCGTTGGCAGCGGGCGTGGTCGCGCGCGCCTCCTCGCTCTCGGGTGCCGCGGCGGGCTCGGCGATCGCCGCCGGCTCGTGGGAGGCTCGCCACAGCAGCACCACGGCCGCCAGCAGGATCAGCATCGACAGCGCGAAGTGGCCCATCACCCAGCCGTAGTCGAGGGCGCCTTTGACCGTGAAGCCCCCCAGGACGGCCTGCCCGACGACGCCCAGCGGCAGCAGCGCACCAAGCCACACGAGTTCGCGACGGTAGGGACGGCGGCGCAGTGCGAACAGCCACGCCGCGCCGGCGGCCAGCACGACCGGCACCGTCACGACGCGGTTGGAGAACTCGATCACCGCATGGGTGTTCAGCGGCGGGTAGTAGCTGCCGTAGCACTTCGGCCACGTCGGACAGCCGAGGCCGGAGCCCGTCAGCCGCACCGCCGCGCCCGTCAGGATGATCAGGGTCAGGGCGACGAGGGCGATTCGGGCCGTCAGCACGTACTGGGCGGCCGTCACGGTGTAGCCGTTGGTCCGCTGGCGCAGGCGCTCGCGCATCGCCACTAAGGATGCCACCGAAACGGCAGCTCGTCGGCCACCTCGGCGAGACGAGGCGCCGTGGCGTCGCGCTCTGAGACGATCAGCTCGGCGGCCGGGAGCGGCCACTGGATCGCGATGGCGGGGTCGTCGTGGGCGATTCCCCGTTCCAGCTCCCCGTTGTAGTAGCCGGTCTGCTTGTAGAGGACGTCGGCCACCTCGCTGAGCACGCAGAACCCGTGCGCGAAGCCGACGGGCACATAAAGCTCGCGCATGCTCTGCTCGTCCAGCTCGACGGCCTCCCACTCGCCGTAGGTGGGCGATCCGGCGCGCAGGTCCACGGCCACGTCGACGATCCGGCCCCTGGCGCAGCGAACCAGCTTCGCCACCCCGTCGCCCAGCTGGAAGTGCATGCCGCGCAAGACGCCCCGCGCCGAGCGCGAGTGGTTGTCCTGGACGAAGCTCTCCGCCGCCGGGATGCCCGCCGACTCGTGCCACTCCCGGCGGTAGGTCTCGATGAAGAAGCCGCGCTCGTCGCCGTGGACGGCGGGCTCGATCGCGACCAGGCCCGGGAGTCGGAGGGGAAGTACCTTCACGGGTGCCGGAGATTAGCGAGCCTTCGCCCGCGGGCGGCGCGGCCCTCAGCCGTGGTGGTGGCGGCGGTGCTTACGCTTCGGCTTGGTGTGGATGATCGTGATGCTGCGTTTGGAGACGTTGCGCGCTTTGTCGTAGGCGAGGAACGTGAGCGTGTGGCGTCCGTAGGCGATGTGCTTGGCGCCCTGCCAGGTGAGGCGCCCGGAAAGCACCGAGGGGTAGGTTTTGCCGTCGTAGTTGCGGATCAGCTTGCCGTCGATCTCCAGGCGGATCCGGAACACGCCTTCCTTGCTCACGGCCGAGACATGGATCGGAAGAGGGCCGCTGTAGGCGATGTGGTTGGACGGGGAGGAGATCTCGATCTTCGGCCCCGTGAAGTTGCCGCAGGGTTCCTTGAGCCGGTCGCCGTCATGCGCGTAGGAACGCATCGCCGCGTAGGAGGGCTTATGCGAGCCGTCCGCGCGCACGAGCCCCGAGGTGACCGCCCCTTCGTCCTGCAAGGGGAACCACAACGCCACCTGCACGTACGGATTTTCCGCCAGGCAGTGGTAGGCCTGGCTGAGGAAGGTGGCCTGCTGGGCGTCGCTGACGCCGGCCGCCTTCTGACCGGCCCAGACGCCTTCCGAGCAGACCGCGCTGGTCGTCCGCCAGCTCATCTCCGTCATCCAGATCGGCTTGTCGTCGCCATTGGCCATCTCGACCGCGTGGACTTCGCGATAGGCCAGGAACGAGTCGGGGATCAGGCGGTTGTCGGTACCTCGCAGGAAGTCATAGGGGGACAGGACGTTGCAGGCCGTGTCGGTGTGCACGCCGACCGCGTCGAAGTAGCCCTTCCCGCCGGCGGCGTAGACGCCTTCCAGGAACGGGTAGTCGTTGCCGGTGAGCCCGCCGAGGATGACGGTCGCATTCGGTTCCGCTCCCTTCACGGCTGGGTAGGCGGCCTGCAGCAGGTGGACGTAGGCGGCGGGGTCGGGGGCGCCCGTCCACCAGATCGGCGCGTCCTCCTCGTTCCAGATCTCATAAGCGGCGACATGCGAGCCGAAGCGGTGGGCGATCGTCGCGAGCATCGACGCGTAGTCATAGGGATTCGCCGGCGGCGCGATCGGGCTCGCGGAGCCGCTCTCCCACTGCGGTGAGTCGACGACATCGAGGATCACTTTGGTGCCCGCCGGCAGCGAGCGGAACGTCGATTCGTAAGCGGCGAGCCAGTTCTGCGCATACACGCCTCGTTGCGGCTCGACATCGGGCCACGTGAGGAACATCCGCACCCAGTGAGTGCCGAGCGCTTTCACGTCGGTGGCGCGTGTCGTGTCGGGACCGGAGAACGCCAGACCGGCTTCCGCGGCGCCGGCCGAGGACGCCAGCACGCCGAGACTGGTGAGCAGAAGGATCACGACGGTCGCCGCGACGAGGCATCGGCGGTTACGTGGCGCGGCCTCTGCGGGCGTCGGCAGCATCGTCATCTCATCGGAGGCGTTACCCACGACGCTGACCGGCGCCTCTGGTGCTGGACGCATGGCGGCACCGAACCCGCCGGTCGGTTGACGATCTGACAGCTCTGATGCGAACACCGGGTCAGGGCGAGCGAACGAACCCACGACCGACCGCACGCAGGAGCGATTTCAGCGCCCTCCCCGCGCGGGAGTCCTCGCCGATCGCTCCGTAGAGCAGCGCGCGCAATCGTTGGAAGGCCTGCCAGCTCGTCGAGCTCTCCATACGCAGCCTGAATCTCTCCTCCTCGCGCAACCTATCGCCCATCGCCAACAGCTGAGCCTCGACCGCGGCGAGGCGTCCCCCAACCTCGATGACCTCCTCGCGTTTGAGCGAGAGCTGCTCGTTGGCATCAGCCAGCAGCGAGTCGCGCTCGGCGACCGCGACGGCATGCGCGCGAGCGGTCTGGTGGAGCAACTCGAGGCTGTAATCGGCGAGCGTCGAGGAGCCTCCGACGGGCGGAAGCTCGGCGTTGGAGGCGACTGCCACGCAGAACAGCGGCGCGGGCTCCTCGATCTCGGCGAGGCCACCCTCGCCGGGCGCGACGAAGAAATCGTGACCGGCCGTCGTGCCGCGCGTACCGGCCCGCTCCAGCGCACTCAGGTATGAGCCCGTGATCGTGCGTTGGCCGTACATCTCCACATTCGAGTAGCGCGTCGAGAGCAGCGCACGGAACTCCGCGTGACTGAGCTCGTGCTCGTGGAAGCTGTTGGCCTGGCCCGTCGCCGCGCTGTAGTGGTCCCTGTCGGGCGTGGAGACGATCAGGATCCCGTCGTCGGCGAGCACCCGCGCCACCTCGGCCATCATGCGGTCGTGATCGACGAGGTGCTCGACCATCTCGAACGCCACGACCACGCCGAAGCTGCGGCTCTCCAGACGCGAGAGGTCCAGCGCGCTGGCCGCCTCGAAGGCGAGGTTCTCGCGACGGTGGTTCAGGCGCGCATGCTCGACCGCGTGCTCGTCGACGTCGACGCCCAGCACCTCTGCGGCCGTGGCAGCGAGGAGCGCCGCCCCATAACCCTCACCGCTGCCGAGATCGAGCACGCGCCGTCCGGCCGCAAGACGTGCGGCCCAGAGGTAACGATGGAAGTGCTCATAGAGCATTGCGGCATCCTGGACCCATGGAACGCAGCGCTCGCCTGTCCACTCGATCAGCCGCACCGGCGGGTCCTCGGACGCGCTCACGACGGGATTGCCTCGGCGGGCGCCACGGAGGTGGGAGACGACGCACCGGCCACGGCCTGAAGATAGCGAACGGCACATGTGCCAAGCGCGCAACTAAACGGCGCCGGAGGTGTCCTTACAGTGCCGGCGAACAGGCCGGCGAGACCCGCGAGATCCTGCCCCGGCCATTGCAGGGCGCGGGGCGATTGCTAGCGTTCAGCGCCTCTTGACGACCACCGCACCCAGCCGCGCGCAAGCGCCGGGCACGTCCCCCCGGAGCGGCCCAACGGCCGTCTCGATCGAGCACGTCAGCAAGACCTTCCGTCTGCCCCACCGGCATGTCTCGACCCTCAAGGAGCGCGCGCTGCATCCGTTCCGCACGATGACATACGACGAGTTGAACGCCGTCCAGGATGTCTCGCTGGAGATCTCCGAGGGCGAATTCTTTGGCATCGTCGGTCGTAACGGGAGCGGCAAGAGCACGCTCTTGAAGTGCATCGCGGGCATCTACCGCGTCGATCAGGGCCGGATTGCAATCGCCGGCCGCCTTTCGCCGTTCATCGAGCTCGGCGTCGGCTTCAACCCCGACCTGAACGCTCGCGACAACGTGATCATCAACGCGATCATGCTCGGCCTCAGCCGTCGGCAGGCGGCTGAGCGCTTCGATCAAGTCGTCGAGTTCGCCGAACTGGAGGGCTTCATGGATCTGCGGTTGAAGAACTACTCCTCGGGAATGCTCGTGCGGCTCGCGTTCGCGACCGCGATCCAGGTCGATGCCGAGATTCTGCTGATCGACGAGGTGCTCGCCGTCGGCGATGCCGCCTTCCAGCAGAAGTGCTTCGAGGAGTTCTTCCGGCTCAAGCGCGAGGGCAGGACGATCGTGTTCGTCTCGCACGACATGTTCTCCGTCGAGCGCTTCTGCGACCGCGCGATGTTGATGGACCACGGCAAGCCGATCGAGATCGGCGACCCACGCCGGATCGGCCGGGCCTATCACGAGCTGAACTTCGGCCAGCTCGCACACGAGGCCCCGGGCGAGCAGACACCGCTCAGCTCCAGCAAGATCACCGAGGCCTGGTTCGAGAACGGCGAGGGCGAACGCGTCACGAGCAACGCCCAGCAGGAGCCGCTCACGCTCTGCTTCGAGGCCGTTGCGGGCGAGCCGCTGCACGACCCGGTCTTCGCCGTCACCCTGCGGACCGAGAACGGCCACACGATCATCGTCGCGCGCTCGGACCAGCACGGGGCCCTGACCGGCTCGTTCGCCGCAGGCGAGACAGTCGTGGCCCGCTTCACGGTGCCCAACTGGCTGACGCCGAGCCGCTACATGCTGACCCCCTCGATCGCCAAGGAGGGGACGGGCGATGAGGCGCTGGCGCTCGTCGAGGACATGGCCTCGGTGGTGGTACACGGAACGAGCAGCAGCGGCGGCATCCTCGAGGTGCCGGTCCAGTTCGAGGTCGAGCGCCTGTGAGCAGCCTCGAGCAGGTCGAGCTGGCGCCTCCCGTCGCGCCGGTCCCCACCCACGGCATCTACGGCCCGTCCGCCTTCGGTGTCGGCGCCCGGCGCTTCTGGCAGCTGACCTTCATGCTCGCTCGCACCGAATTCAAGCTGCGCTTCTTCGGCTCCGCGCTCGGCTACCTCTGGACGCTGATGCGCCCGCTGCTGTTCTTCGGCGTCCTGCTGCTCGTCTTCACGAAGCTGGTCAAAGTCGGCTCCAACCAGACCCCCTACTACGCCGAGTACCTGCTGATGGCGATCATCCTCTTCACCTACTTCCAGGAAGCCACCTCAGGCTCGGTCCAGAGCCTCGTCGCCCGCGAGAACCTGCTGCGCAAGGTCCGCTTCCCGCGCCTGGCGGTGCCCCTGTCGGTGTCGCTGTTCTGCCTCTTCAACCTCGGCATGAACCTGATCGTCGTGTTCGTCTTCATCCTCGGGGCCGGAATCGAGCCGCGCCTGAGCTGGCTCGAGCTGATCCCACTGGTCGCGCTGCTCGTGATCCTCGCGTCGAGCGTCGGGATGTTGCTCTCCGCTCTCTATGTCCGCTACCGCGACATCCAACCGATCTGGGAAGTCTTCTCGCAGATTCTCTGGTACGGCTCGCCGATCCTCTACACGGTGCAGACGGCGGCGAAGAAGAGCTTCCTCGGGATCCCCTTCTCCCGGCTGCTGACGATCAACCCGATCGGCGCGATCCTCACGCAGGCGCGGAAGGCGATGCTCGACCCGAGTGCGCCATCGGCGACCAATGCGATAGGCGGTGTGCCGCGCCTGCTCATACCCTTGGGGATCGTGTTCGGACTGTGCGCACTGGGCCTCTGGTTCTTCAACCGCGAGGCGCCCCACATCTCGGAGAGACTCTAGGGATGGCCGACGTGAGCACATCCACGAGCGAGGAGCTCGCCGCCGAGAACGCGCGACTGCGCGAGCGGCTCGGCGCGCTCGAGTCGGAGCTGGTCGAGGTGCAGGCACGCACCAATGCCATAGTCGCGCAATCGCAGGAGCGCGCCTACTGGCTCGATCGCTGGCACGTCGACCTCAACGCGCTAATGGAACGTCCGGGCGCCTCGGAGTTCCGCGCCTCGTTGCGCGCCGCGCGCTCGGTGACGCGCCTGCTCAGGCGCCTGAAGCGCCGCCTCGGCTCGTGAGCAGGAGCGTCTCGGCGGTGATCCCCGTGAAGGACGGGGAGCGCTATCTGGAGGAGCTGCTCGAGGCGCTCGGGCGCGAGGGCGTCGATGAGATCCTCGTGATCGACTCCGGCTCGAGCGACCGCTCGCCCGCGATCGCGCGTGCCGCGGGAGTCGAGTTGCTCGAGATCGAGCCGGGGAGCTTCGGCCATGGACACACCCGCAACCTCGGCGCCGAACGCGTCAGCGGCCAGCTGATCTGCTTCCTGACCCAGGACGCCACCCCCTGTCCGGGCTGGCTGGCGGCCTTCCGTGAGGCCTTCGAGCTCGACGAGCGCGTCGGCGCCGCTTTCGGGCCGCACTTGGCGCGCCCCGACACGAGCCCATTCATCGCCCGTGAGCTGAGCGAGTTCTTCACCGGCTTCGCTCCCGATGGGAATCCCACGATCCAGCGCACCGGCGGCGAGAGCTTCCTCTCGAACGTCAATGCCTGCTACGCGCGGGAGTGCTGGCAGCAGATCCGGTTCCGCGAGGTCGCCTACTCCGAGGATCAGGCCTTCGGTCGGGACATGCTCGAAGCAGGCTGGGCGAAGGTCTATCACCCTGCGGCGACCGTCTTGCACGCGCACGACTACGGACCGCTCGAGTTCATGCGCCGCTACTTCGACGAGTACCGCGGCCTACGCGAGACGACCGGCCACGTCGAGCCGTTCGCGCTCGCCGCCGGCGCTCGCGAGGTTGCCCGCGCGGTCGCCGAGGACCGCCGCTGGATGGCAGCGCGCGGAATGAGGCCCGGCGAGCAGGCACGCTGGATCGCACGCTCGGCGGTTCACCACGGAGGCCGACGTGTGTTCTCCGCGCTGGGATCGCGCGCGGATCGCATGCCTCCGGCACTCAGAAGCGGACTCTCGCTCGAGCGGCGCGGCGACGCCGCCGACCCGCCCGCCGATGACGCGGGGCTCGCCGAGACCTCGCCGTTGCCTCCGGCGCGCCGGATCGCCCGCAAGCTCTCAGGCGAGATCTACGACACGCCGGCACGCGTCTGGCGAACGGGGCCCGCGCCACTGCTCGAGCCCGTCCCCGGAATGGCTGACCGGGAGCGCCTGCGGCTGGCGATGGTGATCCCCACCTTCAGCCGCGGGAGCGGGGGGCACAACACGCTGTTTCAGATCTTCAGCAGGCTCGAGCGCCGAGGGCACGCGTGCAGCGTATGGCTTGCCGACTACCACGGCTACGCGAATGCTGTCTGGCCGGGCGTGCTCCGGCGCGAAATCCAGGAATACTTCGCACCATTCCAGGGTCCTGTCTACAAGGGCTTTGACGCATGGCAGGGAGCGGACGTGGCGATCGCGACCGGCTGGCAGACAGCGCACGCGATGCTGGAGCTCGACCAGTGCCGCGCGCGGGCCTACGTCATCAACGACCACGAGCCCGAGTTCTTCCCCTCCTCCGCCGAGCAGGCGCTGAGCGCCGAGACCTACGGCTACGGGATGCACCCGATCGCCGCGAGCCCATGGCTGAGGGATCTGCTGAAGTCACGCTACGGCACGCCCGGCGAGGCCTTCCAGCTCGGCGTCGACCACGATGTCTACAGGCCGCGACCGGTGGAGCGACGGCGCGACACCGTCATCTACTACGCGCGCTACGCGACGCCACGTCGTGCCGTTCCGATCGGCTTGATGGCACTCGCCGAGCTCAAGCGACGCCGGCCTGAGGTGCGGGTGATCCTGTTCGGCACGGACGAGATCCTGGACGCCTCCTTCGACTATGAGCATGTCGACGTCCTCAATCCGACCCAGCTCTCCTGGCTCTACTCGGAGGCGACCGTCGGGCTGTGCCTATCGCTGACGAACTTCTCGTTGATGCCCAAGGAGATGCTCGCCTGCGGGTTGCCATGCGTGGAGCTCGCGGGGATCAGCGCCGAGTCGATCTTCGGCGAGGACGGACCGCTCGAGCTGGCGCCGCTGGACTCCAATCGCATCGCCGACTCGATCGAGCGGCTGCTCGAGGATCGCGCCGAGTGGGACCGCCGCTCGCGCGAGGGCATCGACTTCGTCGCCTCCCACACCTGGGACCAGGCAACAGACGAAGTCGAGGCAGGCCTGCGTCACGCGCTTCGCGTGCGCGAACGCGCCGCAACGCCTAGCTGAGTTCAGTCAGTCGCTGAACGCGACGAGGTCAACTGCCGGCCCGTGCGAATGGGACTCGTCGATCCGAAAGCCGGGGCGGCGGCTAGGTGTAGAAGCTCCCGAGCGTCAGTAGCTGCGAGGCGAAGCTCATCCCGATCATGGCAACGACCAGCACCGTCGCCAGCGGGGCTTGCCAGCGGCGGCCCACGCCGAACGTACCGCCGATCGCGATCGCAGCGAGCGCCGCGATCGCCGGGAAGATGTAGCGGCCCTGTTCGGCGACGACGACTCGACCACCCGTCGGTATGAAGAAAGCGGCCTCGACAGCGAGCAGCGTGCAGACCGGGAACAGCACGATCACGAGCAGCTCCCAGCCGTGCCCCGCCACCCAGCGGCGGTGGCGCCATGCGGCCCCGATCGCCAGCAGCCCGATCGTCGCCATAGCGATCACGATCACGGCGTAGACCCAGTGCGGGAAGTCGAACGTGTACCAACCGAACGATGCCCACCCACGCTGGATGTAGACCTGGAAGAACGGCCAGCCCGGCGGGAAGAGCGTGCCCATGAACGACAGCCGCGGCAGGAACAGCTCCCAGAGGTAGACGGCGAAGCGACCGGGCATGTGCTCGGCCAGGCTGACCGAACCGGTCGCCGACACCCCGCCGGCCGTCTCCGCTCCTGTTCCTCCGACGGCTCCGTGGAGGACGTGCGGCTTCACGATCGCCCAGGCGACGATAATCGCGACGAAGCCGGCTGCAAGGGCCACCCAGCCAAGCATCCGTGAGGACCAGCGTGGCGAGCCCTGTTGCTTTTCGACAGGCGGCAGCGACTTCGCGAGCGCAGGCTCGGGGCTGCCTACCTGCGCGGCGGGCACAGGTTCGGCCTCGCCGCGGCCGGTGCGCCGCGCGCGCAGCTGGCGCCACAGCAGGCCAAGCAGCCCGACGGCGGCAGCCGGGTAGATCTCATAGCCCGTTTCCTTCATCAGCGGCGTTATCGCCAGTGCGACGCCGAGGCCGAGTGCCCCGCGCCAGCCGAGACCTCGCCGCAGCCCACGGATCAGCAGATAAAGCGAGACGGCAGCGGCAGCGTTGACGCCGCTGTCGTCGTTGACGGCCCCCGAGATGAACCCGAACATCGGGTGGTAGGCGACCAGCAGGCCTGCCGCGACCGCGGCCAGGCGCTGACGCGGGGCGAGCTCGCGCACAGCGCCGAAGGCACACATCGCGACGATCGCTCCGAGCAGCGCCGAGATCAGGCGCACGGCGGTCAGCTGCGAGAAGACCGACTCGCCTTTGGCGATCGCATAGCCGATTGCACCCAACGCGTAGTAGGGAGGATCGTGAATCGCGGCAGCAGGCGTGTAGCCGCCACCATTATTCTTAGGATGCGGCACGAGCTGATCGCGCAGCTGCTCCCAACGACGCTCGTTGCTCTTCAGCCACGGCGGACGGGCTTCGCTGTTGCTGATCGTCGAGAAGGCGTTGACCGCGTTCAGGCCCAGCACCTGTTCGGTTGAGAACGAGCCCTGCCCGCTCGTCACCTTGGAGGGCTGGTGTCCGGTCTCGGCGAGGTATTGGACGTAGGCGAAGTGGTCCGGCTCGTCAGGCGTCTGGAAGGCGGGCGTGATCAGCGCCCAGCATCCGGCATTGACGAACGCGATCAGGCCGACCGCGAGAGCAGTTCGCAGCCGCCTGCCGCCGATCCGCAGGTCGCGTCCCGCAGCCGCGCGGAACAGGGTCAGCAGCGCCAGCAGCCAAGTTGCGGGCAGAACGACGAACAGCAGCACCGGGTATGTCCACGGCCCCACGATCCCGGGCCGGAACAGAGCGGCACGCACGAAGATCGTGCCGAGCGAGGCGAGCAGCGAGCGCTTGCTTCCGGCCGGTGGCACGAACCAGACCGAGATGCGAGATGCAAGCTGCGCTGGTGCCGACGTCCTGTGGACATGGTCTTTAGCGGAGGACCGAGGCGCGGGAAGCATCTGGCGGGCGCGCAGCACCGCCGGGAGTTGCCCGTATTGCAGCGCGGCCGTGCCGCCGACGCCGACCGGCCCGTTCAGTGGCGCGACGCAGACCGTCGCTGGAGTCGTGCTGCCACCGGAGCTGGGCGCGAGGTTGCCGTACGCCAGCAGGTTCGCGCGTCCCCCGCCGGTCGCAGCCGTCGCGACGGTGCTCACGCGCCTCGCGCCCTCGATCACAGTGACGGCGGCGCGCACGGACGGCTGTGGCGAGAACAGCGCGAGCCGGACGCCGCCCGTCCCCGACGGAACCTTCAGTTCGGGCACGCAGAGTTCCTGGCCTGCGGGGATCGTCGCGACCACAGAGGCGGTGCCGACACTGTTGGTTCCCGTGTAGTACGTGCGCGGGATCAGCAGCTGCCACAGGATCAGACCGGCAAAGACGGTTGCCGTGACCGCCGCGGCCGCGACGACACGTCCGGGTGGTGACAGCGCGGTCGTGCTCCGTCCACGGCGAAGCCTGGCGGCTCTCCCGGAGCCGGGAGCGTTCGCCGCTTCGTGGCTTGCCATTCAGCGGCGGCGCAGGCCGAGAATACTCAGCAGGAACGAGCTGAAGAAGATCTGGATGCCGACGATCAGGACTGCCGCGGCGACGACGGCGAGGCGTTCATAGGACAGCGAGCCGAATCCATGGCTGATCCAGCTGACGAGGATCAAGGCACTGAGGCCGATGCCGACGAGCATGAACAGGCCGCCGAGCAGCAGCCCGTGCTCGAGGCGGAAGCGTGCTCGCATGCGGTCGAACCAAGGATCCTTCTCGCCCATGAAATACGTGCCGTAGGCGTGCGCGCATAGGCCGAGTGCCAACACCTGCGTTCCGACGATCATCAGCAGTGCGGCCGCGATGATCGCGTGCACTCCCCATTCTCGGCCGAACAGCTCCAGGCCGGTCTCGACGACAAGGATCACGACCGCGCCGAGACCGGCGAGGATCGCGCCCGGGAAGATGAACAGATGGTTGGGGCTGTGGACAAGCAGGAAACGCAAGTGCCGCCAACCATCGCGGAAGCTCGAGAGCTTGCTCTCGCCGCCGCGCGGGTGGTATTCGATCGGGAACTCCGCGATCCGGAGCTTCTCCTTCGAGGCCCGGATCACCATCTCCGAGGCAAACTCCATGCCCGTCGTGCGCAGATCCAGCCGCGGCAGCACATCGCTGCGCAGCGCCCGCATCCCGCAGTGGGCGTCGCTGATGCCGGTACGGAAGAAGAGATTCAGAAGCCCAGTCAGGATCGGGTTGCCGATATAGCGGTGCAGCCAGGGCATCGCGCCGGGATGGATGTTGTCCATGCGGTCGCCGATCACCATCTCGGCGCCTTTCTCGAGCTCGTCGACGAAGCGCGGTATCTCGTTGAAGTCGTACGTCAGGTCGGCGTCGGCCATCACGATGTAGCGGCCACGAGAGGCGGCGAAGCCCGCTAGGTATGCGCTCCCGTAGCCGCGCCGGCGCTCGACGACGACCTGCGCGCCGGCACGTTCGGCCAGCAGCGCGGAGTCGTCCTCGGAGTCGTTGTCGGCGACGACGACCTCGCCAGGGACCCCCATCCGCACGATCGCCTCGAGCGCCGCGGTGACGCAGGACTCGATGTTCTCGGCCTCGTTGAGGCACGGGATCACGACGGAGACGAGCGGGACGGGCTCGCCTTCGCCGTCCGTACGCGCTGGAGGCTTTGTATGGACAGCAATGCTCATGAGAGTCGGCTCAATGCCGGCACATCGCCGGCGATACGAAAGGTCACGCCGTAATAACTCGCGGGCGCACGAAAAGTGGCGGCACTCGCCTGACGATGCTACCGAACGTCCCGGATTCGAGAGATGATGCGGGCCGACACATGCGTATTTGCATCGTCTACGACTGCCTCTACCCCTACACCGTCGGTGGCGCCGAGCGCTGGTATCGCGGCCTGTCCGAGCGCCTCGTCGAAGAAGGCCATGAGGTCACCTACCTGACGCTGCGCCAGTGGGACCGGAACCAGAAGCTGGATCTCGACAGGCGCATCCGGGTCGTGACCGCCGGCCCGCGGATGGCGCTTTACACCGCCGGCGGCAGGCGGCGGATCATCCCGCCGCTGGTATTTGGCCTGGGCGTGCTCGCTCACCTGCTGCGCCGGGGACGACGCTATGACGTGGTCCACACTTGCGCGTTCCCTTACTTCTCGCTGCTCGCCGCCGCGATCGTGGCACCGCTTGGCCGCTTCGGGCTCGTTGTCGACTGGTTCGAGGTCTGGAGCGCTTCCTACTGGCGCGACTATCTCGGCGGCGCCGGAGGGCGGGTGGGCGCGCTCGTGCAGCGCCTGTGCGCGCTCGTTCCGCAGCGCGCCTACTGCTTCTCCGAGCTGCATGCCAAGCGCCTGCGCGAGGAGGGCCTGCGCGGGCCCGTGCGTGTCCTGCGAGGACTTTACGGCGAGCGAACCGAGCCGGTGCTGCCGACCGCGGCGGTGGCACCCGTGGTGTTGTTCGCCGGCCGCCTGATCCCCGAGAAGCAGGCGCCGCTCGGCGTCGCCGCGATCGCCGCCGCAACAGGGCAGATCGTGGGTCTGAAAGGCGAGTTCCTCGGCGACGGCCCCGAGCGCGCGGCACTCGAGTCCGCGATCGTCGAGCACGGCCTGGAGGAGGTGGTCACCGCGCGCGGCTTCACCGACGCCGCGACGCTCGATCGGGAGATGCGCGGCGCGATGTGCGTGCTGCTGCCCTCTCGCCGCGAGGGCTATGGCCTGGTCGTGGTGGAGGCGAACGCGCGCGGCACTCCGGCCATCGTCGTGGCGGGAGAGGACAATGCAGCGGCCGAGCTGATCGTCGAGGGCGTCAACGGAACGGTCGCCGAGAGCTCGGACCCCGACACGATCGCGGCGGCGATCGTGCGCGTCCACGAGGGCGGGCTGGCGATGCGCCAGAGCACCGCGCGCTGGTTCGCGGAGAACATCGACACGCTCTCCCTGGAGACGTCGCTGAGAACCGTCCTGGCGGGCTACTCGGGCGCCGAGGAGGCTCCGTCGCCGCCCGCCGGCAGCACGCCCGGCCCGAGCACCTTGGCGTAGACCTCGAGCGTCAGGCGAGCCGTCCGCTCCCACGTGAACTTCGCCGCCCGAGCCAGCCCGCGCTCGCGCAGCCCTTGCGTCAGCGCGCCGTCGTCGAGCAGCCGCTGGATCGCCTCGGCGATCTCCTGCTCGGAGCACGGGTCGAACAGCAGCGCCGCATCGCCAGCGACCTCGGGCAGCGATGACGAATTCGAGCAGGCGACGGGCACGCCACGCGCCATCGCCTCGAGGACGGGCAGGCCGAAGCCCTCGTACAGCGAGGGAAACACGAACGCGCGCGCGATCGACCACAGCCCCTCGAGTTCCTCGGCCGAGATCCACTCGGGAAAGCGGACGTCATCTTCGAGGCCCGAGGAAGCCGCACGCGCACGCAACTCGTCCTCGTGGGCAGTTCTGTATCCGGGCAGCACGAGCAGCGGCCGGCGGTCGGGCGGGATCCGCGCGAGCGCCCCGATCAGCGCGATCAGGTTCTTGTGCGGGCGCTTGGCGGAGAGGCTCAACAGCACCGGCCGGTCGCCCAGCGACAGCCGCGCCCGCAGCTCGCCCTCGGGGAGAGGATCGGCGCGGCGCGGCGCGCCGAGACCCAGGGGCACAACATCGATGCGCTCCGCGCTCAGACCCGGCAGCTCGAGGAGGTCCCGGCGCGTGCTCTCCGAGTCGGCGATCACGCGGTCAGCGCGTCGCGCGCCGCCCGGCACGAGCACGCGCATGCCCTTGTCGCGGATGCCCGCGTGGGCATCGGGGAAGCGCGCATAGATCAGGTCGTGAACCGTGACCACGCGCCGGAATGGCCCCCATAGCGGCGCTGTCGAGGCGAGGCTGTGAAGCAGGCCAACGCGGCGGCGGGCGGCCAGCGGGGGCAGCAGCATCTGCTCCCCGAGCACCCATTGCGCGCGATTGCGCGCACGCACCGGAACGGTGACGGCCGGCGTCAGCTCGGACCACGGCCCTCCGGCCTCCGCCGCCTCGCGGTTGATGAACGCGGTAAATCGGGTGCCGCGCGGTGCCTGGGCAACGAGCTCGGGGAGCAGCTCGCGGGCGGCGACCTCCATGCCCCCGGTCTCCCCGGGCACGAGGAAGATCAGATTGAGGCCGATGTGGGGAGGTGCACCGGGCAAGGGCTGAAGGCTAGAAGGAACCAGCAGTAGTGGCCGGCTCGGTCGCTTCGCCTCGAAGTCACATCCCGAACAGCATGTCTCGGCCGATCCATGTTTCGGTCCCCGGCGTGCCCGTGATCGTCCACAGCTCAGCTTTGTCGGTCTGCGCCGCCAGCTCGAAGTTCCCGCTCGGGAGCGCCGTGACACTCGGACTCGAGCCATGCGAGGCTGGTCTAGGATGGCGCCACCCGTGGCCGCATCGATAGACGTCATCGTTCCCGCCTATAACCAGTGGGAGCTGACGGCCGGGTGCCTAGCCGGTCTGGCGAGACAGACCGTTGCGCACCAGGCGATCGTCGTCGACGACGGCTCCAGCGACGGCACGCCGGCTCGGGTGCGCGAGCAGTTCCCGGACGCGAGGGTGATCGAGCTCGGCGAGAACCGCGGCTACACGGCGGCTGTCAACCGCGGGGTCGCGGCGGGGACCGGCGAGTACCTCGTCCTGCTGAACAACGACGTCGAGCCACGGCCCGAGTTCCTCGAGCGGCTCGTGGCGCCGATGCGGGCCGTCGGTGGAATTGGCTCGGTGGCGTCGCTGATGCTGCGCCCCGGGCAGGCGGCGATCGACAGCCTCGGGGTGACCGCCGACGCCACGCTGGCGGGGTTCGCGCGCCTGCAGGGACGTCCGACCGCCGAGGCCGACGCGTCCTCGCCGACGCTGACCGGCCCAGAGGGCACAGCGGGCGCTTACCGGCGCTCGGCCTGGGAGCAGGTCGGTGGCCTCGACGAGCGGATCTGCGCATACATGGAGATCCTCGATCTGGCGCTGCGGCTGCGCAGCGCCGGCTGGGCTTGCGTCGCCGCACCCGATGCGGAAGGCGTGCATCTCGGCTCGCGCACGTACGGGCAGCGGTCGGTTCGCCAGCGGCGGTTGGCGGGGTTCAGCCGCGGTTACCTGCTGCGCCGCTACGGGGTGATGCGGGGGCGGTACGCCCTTCGGGCGCTGCTCACCGAGGCGCTCGTAGTCGGGGCCGACGCCGCGAGCCAGCGCGACCTGCAGGCGTTGGCGGGGCGCCTGGAGGGGTGGCGCGCGGCGCGGGGCCTTCCACGCCATGCGCGGCCGCTGGAGGGCATCGAGCGCTCGATCACGTTCGCGCGCTCGCTGGCGCTGCGGCGGGCGGCGGTCGCACAGCCGGTCAATCGCGCCGCAGGATGACGATGAACTCGTGCTCGTTGGGCTGCACGGTCTCGACGGAGAACGGCAGGCGGGCCTGTTCGCGTCCGTACTCCAGCAGCTCGGCGAACTCCGGCGCGGTCCAGACGTGGAAGTGGATTGAGTAGTTCTCCGCTTCGAGCTCTCGCGCACGCGGTTGGACCTGCTCGGCGGGCACTCCCTCGACCAGCTTCGCCCATTCCTCGAAGTGCATGCGTCGCGATGCCGCGGGACCCCGCTCGTGGTCCGCGACCAGGTGCGCCAGCCCGGTTGCGGGCCGATTGCAGTCGAATGTGAAGCGGCGGTCGGGAACGCCCATGAACAGGACGCCGCCAGGGCGCAGCACTCGTAGGTGGTTCGCGAGCGTGCCGATCGGGTCCTCGGTGTGCTCGATGAAGTGGTTGGCGATGACGAAGTCGGCCGACGCGTCGTCCTGGGTCAACAGCCGCTCTCCATCGTCGACGATGTCAACCTCGACCAGCCGCTCGTCGGCCAGCTCGGGGTAGTGACGACGAAGGTCGGCGACCGTCATGCGATCCACGTAGCTCACCTCGGCTCGCGCCGGCGTCGGCAGCGGCGCATGAAGGGCACCGATCTCGACGCCCTTCCCGCGCAGGTACCTGCCCGCCAGGCGCCGCCGCCGGGCGCGCCAGCGCAGCACGGCCGGCGCGTTCCGCGCTCGCATCGCGAGCTGTGACAGCCGCCGGGGTCGCTGCACGCCGATCATCGTAGGAATGTTCTCAAAGGATCGCCTTCGAGCCCCAGGCGTCGCGGGCGAGACGCCGTTTCAGCGCCGCGGACGCCCGCTCCCAGTCGCCGGTGCGGTTGTCGGCGATCAACAGGTTGTCCTGACCGCCACTGCGGTAAGTACGGCTCTCGGGCCAGGCCGCGATCGGATAGGAGCACCCGTCGCGGCCGATCACGACGGCCTCCAGTCCCCGCGCACGGCATTTGGCGGCGATGCCCTCGGAGCCGCTCTCAAGCGTGTAAGCGTCACGCTTGTCGCGGACCCGCTCGAGGTCCATGGCCGCGATCGTCTCGCGACGCGCGATGAACCCGGTCGTTCGCAGGTGAGGGTTGGGGAAGCGCGGGTACCGACGCCGGTCGAGCGGCAGACGGGCGAGCTGGTAAGGCCACCAGCGCACGCTTCCCCGCAGCCACTCGGACTGACTCTCCCAGCTTCCCGTTGCGCCGGCGATGCCGACCCCTGGCGCCGCAAGGGCGGCGTCGAGCATGCTGAGCCAGCCGTCGGCGAGGATTACGCTGTAGGAGTTCAGGAAGCACAGTCGGTCGTGATCGATACGCACCGCGGCACGACCGTAGGCCGCCAGATCGAGGACCGGCTGCTCGAGCTCGAGTAGCCGATGCGGCGTGCCGTCGAGCGCGCCGAGTAGCTGCGAGCGAAATGCCTGGCCGCCGCCGTCCGGGGCGCCGATGCCGTTCAAGACGATCACGAGCTCGTGCTCCGCGCCCGCCTCGCGTTCCCGGTAGGAGCCCAGGAACGCCCGCACGGGCTCGACTCCGAGCGGCGCCCAGACGAGGTGGACGACGCCGATCACGTGCCCAACCGTGCACGGCGCTCGAGCTCGCGTGCCCCGATCGTTCGGCGCCGCTGCACCTCCCGGCGCCCGCGCAGCGCGGCCGGCATCCCGCGCAGCGCGTCACGCATCGCCCTCGCCCAAACCCGCAGGCGCCGTTCGCGACCGGCGCGGTAGAGGTTGCCGAGCTGACCGAGCAGCACCTCGGGCAGGTGGCGCACGAGCGTCGCGGCCGGGTAGCAGCGGCACACCAGCCACACCGGGTTGCGCCACAGGTGGTAGCCGTTGAAGTCGTTGAAGCCGCGGCCGAGCGTCGCGCTGCCGTGGTGGTAGACGACCGCGCTTGGCACGTAGCGACAGTGGAAGCCCGCCAGCTGTGCGCGAAAGGCCCAGTCGATGTCCTCGTAGTAGGCGAAGTAGGACTCCTCGAAACCACCGACCCGTTCCAGTGCCGTGCGCCGCAGGACCGCGGCCCCGCCACATGGGCCGAACACCTCCTCGGCGTCGTCGTAGCGTCCGTCGTCCGGCTGACCGTGGCCGCGGCGGCGCCCGCCGCCGCGCCAGCTGAGGAGGTCGCCGGCGCCGTCGAGCAGGCCACGGTCACGGTAGTCGCGCATCTTCGGGGCGACCGATCCGGCCTGCGGATGCGCCTCCAGCCCGGCCAGCAGCTCTGCCAGGCAGTCCGGCTCGAGCTCCACGTCGTTGTTGAACAGCGCGACGTACTCGGTGCCGGCGCGTCGCAGGCCTCGGTTGAGGGCGGCGGTGACGCCGATGTTGCGCTCGAGCGCGAGCACCTCGACCTCGGGATGTGCGGCGGCGAGGAACTCGCGGGAGTCGTCGCTGGAGCCGTTGTCGACGACGAGCGTCCTGAACGGCTCGCAGACCTGGGATTCGAGCGAGGCGAGCATCGCCTGCAACAGTGCCCGGCCATCGTAGTTGAGCACGACGACCGTGAGACGCACCGAGGCCGCGCTCACCGCCTCTCCCTCCACCAGCTGATCGTCTCGGCGATCCCCTCGGCGAGGCCGATGCGCGACTCGAAACCGACCTCCCGCCGCAGCCGCTCGATGTCGGCGACGAGCAGAGGCGGCTCGTCGAGGCGTTCGGGCAGCGCGCCGTACCGCACGAGCTCGGGCCGGCCGACCTGCGATGCGATCTCGGCAATCACCTCGCGCACCTTTGTACCGATCCCCGAGGCGATGTTGACGGGACCGGTGACCTCGCTGCACAGCAGTGCCGCGAGCGCGCCCCCAACGTCCCGCACGTGCAGGAAGTCCCTTACCTGCTCGCCACCGCTGGTCGGCATCGGCTCGCCCGCGAGCAACCCTCGGATCACGGCCGGCACCAGCCGCGCGGGCTGCTCTCGCGGCCCATACATGAAGAACAACCGCGCCCAGGCGAGCTCGATATCGAAGCTGGCCGTGTAGATCTCCGCCAGATGTCGCAGTGAGTCCTTGGCCGTGCCGTAGGCGGTCGCGGGACGCAACGGCGAGCCGAGCTCGCGTAGCGGGCCCCGCACGCCCGACCAGTCGTACTCCGCGCAGGTCCCCAACAGCAGCGCGCGCCTGCCGCCGGCGGCGGCGAACGCGCGCAGTAGGCCAAGGCTGTGCTCCACCCACACGACGTTCTCCGGCGAGCTCCAGAAGCGCCCGTGCTCGACGTACCACGCGAGGTGCGCAAGCCGCTCAGGTCGTGTCGCAGCCAGGAGCGCCGTGACGGCTGCCTCGTCGGCGAGGTCCACGCGATGCCAGCTCACCCCCTCGATCGGAGCCACATCACCGCGACTGTGCACGGCGTGGACCTCGGCGCCGAGTGCGACGAGCTCGCTCAGCAGTGGCACGCCGACGAAGCCGCTGGCGCCGGTGACGAGCACCCTGCTCATGCTGGGAACCGTCTCGACGCATTCGACGGGGCGGCAGCGACCCGCCGGCGACATGGAATGATCATCCTCACCGCGTCCGCTCGGGCGCAGGCGCCGGCCATGAAGATCTCGATCCTGATCCCCACCCGTGACCGCCTCACACTGCTGCGGCGGGCCGTCGACAGCGTCCTCCGACTGGAAGAGCCCGACTGCGAGATCGTCGTCTCAGACAACGCCTCCGAGCAGGACGTCGGCGCCTGGGTCGACTCACTCGGGGATCCGCGCATCGTCTACACGCGCACGCCCGAATCGGTTCCGGTCACTGAGAACTGGAACAACGCCCTCGCGCACAGCAGTGGCGACTACCTGATCATGTTGGGCGACGATGATGCTCTCCTGGATGGCTATTTCTCGAGGGTCCGGGACCTGCTCGGGCGCTTTCAGCGGCCGCAGGTCATTTATCACAACGCGCTCGTCTACGCCTACCCCGGCGTCGTGCCGGAGGAGCCGGGGGGCTTCCTGCGCTCGGAGGGCTACGCCGAGTTCCTGCGCGAAGCGCACGATCCGTTCCTGCTGGACAAGGCGACGAGGTCGGCGATGGTCAGCGCCGCGATCGGCTTTCGCGTGCGTTACGGATTCAACATGCAGTTTGTGACGATCGCCCGCTCGATCGTGCAGGAGCTGAGCGCCGACGGACCGTTCTTCCGCTCGCCGTTTCCCGACTACTTCGCGATGAACCGGCTGTTCCTGAGGGCGCACACGATCCTCGCCGATCCCCAGCCTGCGGTCGTGATCGGCGTCTCGCCGCGCTCCTACGGCTTCTTTCACAACAACCGCCAAGAGACCGAGGGGCGATCATTCCTCCAAGCCGGTCGCGAGGAGCGCCACGCGGGACCCGCCCTACTGCCGGGGACGAACATCAACGACGGCTGGTTGGAGGCGATGTCGGAGCTGCACGCCGCGGAGGGCTCGACGCCGCCACCGGACTACCGACGCTACCGGAGGCTGCAGATCGCCTACGTGTACGAGGGGCGCTACCTGCGAGGCACGATCGGCGAGCGCGAGCGCCGGCAGCTGGCCCGCATGCTCTCGCCGTCTGAGCGCCTGCTGTTCGGCGCCGCATTCCATGCGCTGGCGGTGATCGCACGCCTACTGCCGGAGCGCGGGCGGGCTCGGATCCCCGCCGTGCTGCAGCTGCTTCAGCGCCAGTTCCCGGCGTGGGACCCAATCCGCGACGAGTCCTCCTACGAGGACATCGGTGCCGTCGTCGCGATGGTCGACCCCACGCGCGAGCCGCTGCGCTGGCAGCAGCCGCGCAGATCCGGACTGCGGGCGAGACTGGTCGCACGCCTCGGTTGATCCGCGCTCCGAAGGCAGCGGAGGCAGTCGCCTCGGACCGCTAGCCCGCGTCGGCGCTTGGCCCCCAGGCCATCGTCGAAAGCATCTGCCGCCGCTCGGGCCCGCCTCGCTGATAGGAGCGGGTCTGGTTGTCGGCCACCATCAGGCCCTCCTGGGAGCGCTGCCAGAAGGTGAGGCTCCGATGCCACTCGTCCTGGTCGTAGATCCCTCCGGCGCGGTCGACGACGACCGCGCGCAAGCCTCGCCGCTGGACCTGGCGTGTGAGGCTGTCACGACCGGACTCGAGCACGTAGGCATCGGACTTCTCGATCACCCGGTGCAGCTTCAGCTCGGCTAGCGTCGAATGGGCCATCGCGAACGCGTTGGTGCGCAGATGGTGCGCGGGGAACGACTCGAACTCGCGCAGCTGCATCGGCATCGCGCGGACCGCGGCCACCGCCGCGCGAGGAAGCCGCAGCAGCGCGCCCGCGACCCGAGAGGGTCCGGCGACGGCCCCCGCGGATGCTCCAGCGACGCTGGGCTCGCGCTCGGCATCGAGCTGGGCGAACTGCTCTCGCGCCGAGCCGCGGGACGGCATCAGGCCGCGGTAGGGGCTCGGCAGACCCAGCGAATACAGCGCCCACGAGCGCGGGCTGTTCCACGACCCGGTCGCGCTGGCCATCCCGACGTCGCTGAGCGCGAGCGCCGTCTCGAGATGGGCGAGCCAGCCTTCGGCCAGCGGCTCGGCGAACGAGTTCAGGAAGCAGTAGCGCGAGCGTCCCAGCCGCGATGCCGCGGCGAAGTAGACGCCGAGATCGAAGCCGGTGTCCGGGAAGAACAGGACCTCCGGGTTCAGGTCGCGAACCTCGGCGAGGTATGGCGCCGCCTCGCGCTCCTCGGAGAACCCCTTCAGCGCGAGGACCAGCTCGTACTGAACGCCGGGCGCGCATCGGCGCAGGGCGCCCGCGAACCGGCGGAAGGTCTCCGCCCGGTTCGCTGCCCGCACCAGATGGACGAGGCAGATCGGTGCGTCGGCGGCCGTCGGAGCGGGGACGCCAGGTATGTGAAGCGGGACGCGGGCGCGACTCACGTCGCCGAACGGATGAACAGGGACGTGTAGGTCGCGCCGGCCAGCCCGCGGTTCTCGATCGGGCGAACCATCTGGGTCAGCAGCAGTGAAAGCCCTCGCGTCAGCACGGTCGAGGGGTTCTTGGCCGGATGGCGCCGGATCGCGTATTCCCATCCGAAGCCGTTCCAGTGCCGTCCAGCGGGATCGGAGGCGGTGCTGAGGACATGACGCAGCCCCAGCTCGGCGGCCTTCGCACGCAGCGCCGGCTCGGAGATCAGGAACAGGTGCCGGGGCGCGTCGAGGTGCGCCCAGCGCGCCCCTAGGAGACGGAACTGCAGCGCGTTTGGGTTCGGCGTGCCGACGATGATCGCCCCTCCCGGCTCGAGGTGGGCGGCTGCGGCCTCGAAGACCGCCCAGGGGTCGGGGAGGTGCTCGATCACCTGCCACATCGCGATCGCCTCGAAGCCGCCGAGCGCGGCCAACGCCTGCTCGGGAAGGTTGCTGTGGATCGCGCGTGCACCGACGACGGCCTCGATGTAGCGGCAGCAGTCCTCGTCCATCTCGATCGCCGTCGTGTCGAAGCCTCTCAACACGGCGGCACGGCAGAACAGCCCGGTGCCCGGGCCGATCTCGAGCAGCCGGCCGGCGCGGACGGCACGGCCGAGGAGCTCGAGCTTTGGCGCCTCCGCGCGAGCGTAACGATCGAGCTCGTCACGCTCCGGATGCGCGTGGTAGTCCGCGGGATAGAACCGCTGGAGATCCTCCGGCACTGGATCGAGGAACAGGGAGCGACATGCCTCGCAGCGGTGGTAGCGCAGCTCTGGCGCCTCGATCCCGCGGTTGCGATCCGTTGCCAGGAACGCGAGGCTCGCCTGCGCGCCGCAGAGCGGACACGACATCGATCCCTGAGGGCCGCTCACGGCATCCGACACAACCGACAACGCTCAGGGCCGCTCGTCGCGGACGCCGGGCGACTCGCGCATCCAGAGCTGGTTGAAGAAGGCAGGCTGGATCGGGTCGACACGTCGCTCGGCCAAGTGCCACGGCGGCGGGAGCCGATAGTGGGACTCCTGGAGGTCGACGTCATCCATCTCGTTGCGCCAATGCATCCATTGCTTGAGAAACAGGGCACTCTTGGACATCCCCGCGAGCAAATCCAGATAATGGGAAGACTGCCTGGCCGGCATCTCCGGCAGCGTGCTGATCGTCTGTGTGCAGTCGAACCAGCGATCGGGGAACATCTCCATCTGATCCGGCGTGAAGAACGCGACCACCCCGGGCTTGAGCGCCGGCTCGATGCGCTCGAAATCCTCCGTCGCCGAATACGGGAGCACCCTACCCGGGCCCAGGACGTTAGTCAGATACCACTGCGACACGGCAAGCGCCGGGGGTATGTCGAATATGCAGTACGTCAGCTGGTAGGCCTGCGCGAACACGTATGCGAGACGTCCGTAGCCAGCGCCCAGCTCGGCAACTCGCGCGCCATCGCCGACAGCCCCGGAACGAGACGCGAACATGAGCTCGATCACGCTGTTGGCCAGATCCTGAGAGATCGATCTACCTCGATGCGCGACCGCGATCGGGTTGCCGACGAGGGGCTCTGAGATTCGGTCGGTCAAGCCGATGAGATCCTCCCGGCGAGCGGTTTCCCATGCCTCCCCGACGAAGAACTTATAACGCCAGGCGGCTGCTCCTGAAAGCGAATAGGTGTCAGCGCGGTCGAGCGTTCGCAAGCCGGTCGCCGGAGCTTGCAGACGGTTCAGAACAGGCCCCAACGTCGGCCTGCGAAGCCACCGCTTGAGCGCATGCTGGACCTGCGGGTCCGTCAGCGATACGACGAGCCAGTTGTAGTAGTTGTTCGAGACCGTGCGCTTGAAGTTGGCGATCCCCTCGCTACGTAGCATCTCGAGATTGGTGGCGATCAGCCCATCCCAGAACTCCCCGGGCCGGTAGATCTCAGGAGCTGCGACTACGCCTTGGCGCATTACGTCGATCAGAGCCTCGACATCCCTGTCGGCCTGTGCCGCGCCATTGTCATGTGATGGGCCGTCCACAGTCGCCCGGCAGTGTAGCCGCGCCGCCTGCCGCCTCTCGGCAGGCTCGCGACTCGAGAGCTCCGGGATCAGGGACGGCGGCCGTCTCGCCGCGGCAGCGGAACCAGAGCCCTGAGCTCGGAGGGAAACGTCCCGAGAAGCGCGAGCACCAGCAGGTAGATCGCACCCGAGAGCGCCACTCGGGCGGGCTCGGCGATCGGGATCAGTGCCGGGGCGCTCGCGAGCAGGAGGGCCACGAGCACCTTTGGTATGACCCGCGCCGACGGGCGCAGGTGTGATCGCCCGTGCGTCAGCACGATCGCGCCGACAGCCGCTGCGGCGACCTCCACGGCCGAAGCACCGATCGCGGCGCCGCGGGCGCCGTCGACACTAGCCATGATCCCCACCGTCACGGCGATAGCGGCCAGCGCGCAGAAGTTGAACACCAGGATCGTGCGATGGCGGCCCAGGCTCAGCATCCCGAACCCCCAGACCGTGCCGACGAAAGTCGCCCCGACAGAAATGCCCTGGATTGCCAGGACGGGCACCGCCGCGCTGAACGCGCTGCCGCCGACGAGTTCGATCGCGAACCGCGCGCCGAGCGCGATCGCGAGCGATACCCACGCTCCGACCAGTAGCGAGACTTCGAACACCCGCTCAATCGCGTAGGCGAGTCGCTCGTGATCGTCCCGGGCCGCCCGCGAGAAGATCGGAAACGCTGAGGTCACAAGCAACGCGGGAATCGAGAACAGCGCGGCAACGATGTTGAAGGAGACGCTGAAATAGCCGAGTTGGTGACCGTCGCTCACGAGCGAGACGATCAACAGGGCGATTCTGAAATACAGCGCCGAAGCAGCTACCGCCAGGGCGTAGGAGGCAACCGGTTTGAGCAGCGCTCTCCAGGCGCCCGTGTCGAACCTGACTCCCATCGGCAACTGCCGACGGAAGATCGCGATCATGACGGCCAACACGGCGACAGCCGACGGGATCGGCGTCGCCAGGAACGCGAGCAGGCCGGCGCCGCTGAGGACGAGCGCGACAATCAGGATCGACGTCAGAAGCTGTCGCGCGACTTCGAACAGGGAGGTCCAGCCGAACCTCAAGTCGGTCATCAGGGGGATCGCGAGAGTGCCCTGCCACACCTGGAACACGAGCCCCGCTCCGGCGAGCAAGACTCCTATGGCAAGGGTCAAGCCGTAGGCGATCGCGGCGAAGAGCGCAACGGCGATCACTCCGATGCCAGTGACCACGAGCCTGAGGCCGAGCAGCGCACGAGCCGTCTGCACCCGCTCCTCGCCTCGCCGGATCGACAGTTCTCGCATCCCGATCGCCGTCAGCCCCAAGTCGGACACGCCGGCCACGAGCGCGACCAGCTGGACGGCAGAGGTGTACCGGCCGGTGTTGACCGCGCCGAGATGCCGGTAGAGAAGTGCCCCGGAGCCGAGTGCCAGCAACGATGCGGCGGCGAAGCCGAGCACTCGAAGCGCGCCGCCTCGCACCGCGGCCGGACCCGCGTCGGCGCTGCCGAGCACGTCACGCTCGGCTTTGATCTCCGACTCGGCGGCGGCGGGACTCAAGGCTTCAGATATGGATAGGACGCGTCGCGCTCAGAGATGATCTTTTCGCCGGCGAATGGGGGCCACTCGATACCGAAGGCGGGATCGTCGTAGCGCACGCCTCGACCCGCTCCTGGGACGTACGGTTGGCCCATCAGGTAGAGAACTTCGCAATCGTCCTTCAGCGTCTGGAAACCATGTGCCAGTCCGGCCGGGATGTAGAGGGCCAAGCCGTTGTCGGCGCTGAGCTCGACGCCGTGCCAGGCGCAATAGGATCTTGAGTCAACGCGGAGGTCGACCGCGACGTCGAATATCGCGCCACGTACGCAGCGCACGAGCTTGGACTCATCGTGCGGCGCCGCCTGGTAGTGCATGCCCCGCAACGTCCCGGCGGCGAGGTTGTAGGAGGCGTTGCACTGGACCACGTCGGGGTTGCAGCCGTGCGCGATCATCTCCTCGCGGTCGAAGCTCCTGGCGAACCAGCCGCGCTCGTCGACGATCCGCTCGAACTCGATCAGCCACATCCCGTCGAGCGGGGTCTCGGTGAACAGAATCAGGCCCACCGCCTCACGGCAGCAGCGTCAGCTCCGGCGTGCGTGCGGCGAAGCGCCCGCCCCACTCCCGCACGAAGCCGAGCTGCTCGACGATCTCGTCCTTGAGGTTCCAGGGAAGGATCAGTACGACATCGGGCTTCTCGTCGCGAATCACGTCGGGAGAGCGGATCGGGATGTGGCTGCCTGGAAGGTAGTGCCCCTGCTTGTGGGTGTTCAGGTCGCAGGTGAAGTCGACGAAGTCCGGCCCTACCCCGCAGTAGTTGAGCAGCGTGTTCCCCTTTGCGGGGGCGCCGTAGCCGACGATCCTCAGCCCCTGCCGCTTGAGGTCGATGAGGAAGCTCAGGATCTGGCGCTTGTCGGCCTCCACACGGCGGCCGTAGCCGAGATAGGTGTCGAGCTGCTCGAAGCCGGCGGCGCGCTCACGCTCGCGCAGCTCGCGCGCCGCGGCGGTCTCGGGCTTTGACTGATCCTCGGCATGCGCGCCGTAGATCCGCAGAGAGCCACCGTGGGTCGGCAGCTCATCGACGTCGAACAGGCGCAGCCCGTGAGCCTCGAACACTTTGCTGACGGTGAGGAAGGAGAAGTAGGAGAAGTGCTCGTGGTAGATGGTGTCCCACTGGTTGTCCGCGATCAGGCTCATCAGGTGCGGGAACTCCATCGTGATCACACCGCCGGGCTTGAGCAGGATCTTCATCCCGCCGACGAAGTCGTTGAGGTCGGGGACGTGCGCGAGCACGTTGTTACCGAGCAGCAGATCGGCTGCGGACTCCTCGGCCAGCGAGCTCGCGGTCTCTTGCCCGAAGAACTCGACGAGTGTGGGAATCCCTTTCTGAAGCGCCACCTTGGCGACGTTGGCGGCGGGCTCGATGCCAAGCACGGGGATCTGGCGCTCGTGGAAGAACTGCAGCAGGTAGCCGTCGTTGGAGGCGATCTCCACGACGTGACTGGACTGGTCGAGGCCGAAGCGCTCGATCATCTGCTCTGAGTAGCGGCGGCTGTGCTCGAGCCAGCTTGTGGAATAGGAAGAGAAGTAGGCGTAGTCGGAGAAGATGTGATCGGGCGACTCGAACTCCTCTAGCTGAACCAGGAAGCACTGCCCGCAGACCAGCGCACGCAGCGGGTAGAACGGCTCCATCGCATTGGCGCGCTCGGGCGGCAGGTAGGAGTTGGCGAGCGGCGACATGCCGAGATCGGCGAAGACGGCCTCGACGGGTGCGGCGCAGAATCGGCAGACGGTCTGGCTCATGGCGCGACGGCAGCGTATTGCAGTGCCTGGATCTGACCGAGTGTGATCGCCTGCATGTCCTCCTCGTCGCGCAGCGAGCGGTACCAGTCGACGATGCTCTGCAGCGTCGAGTCGAGCCCGACCATCGGGTGCCAGCCGAGGTGCGTGCGAGCCCGGGAGGAATCGAGCTTGAGGTAGCGCGCCTCGTGTGGATGGGGGCCGTCGTCGAGAACTGAGCGCAACTCGGCGGGCCACAGCTCGGCAAGCCGCTCGACGATCCAGCCGACGGGGCGCGCGTCGTCGTCGACAGGGCCGAAGTTCCAGCCCGATGCGTGCTCGGGTGACTCCCACAGCGCCTGGGCCAGGACGAGATAGCCGCTGAGGGGGCTGAGCACGTGCTGCCAGGGGCGGATCGAGTTGGGGTTGCGAATCCGCACGCTCTCCCCAGCGAGGGCGGCCTGCATGATGTCTGGCACGAGGCGATCTTGACCCCAGTCGCCGCCGCCGATGACGTTGCCGGCACGCGCCGAGGCAAGGCGGGTGCCGTCGGCATCGGAGAAGAAGGAGCGGCCGAACGCGCCGGCCACCAGCTCGGCGCAACCCTTGGAGCTCGAGTAGGGGTCGTGGCCACCCATCGCCTCGTGCTCGCGGTAGCCCCACTCCCACTCCCGGTTCTCGTAGCACTTGTCGGAGGTCACGTTGATAACGACACGGACGTCCGAACCGTTGCGGCGGACCGCGTCGAGAACGTTGACGGTGCCCATCACGTTCGTGGCGTAGGTCTCCACGGGTTCGGCGAAGGAGCGCCGGACCAGCGACTGAGCGGCCATGTGGATGACGACCTCCGGACGCACAGCCTCGACAGCGCCGGCGATCGCCTCCGGATCGCGGATGTCGCCCTCGATCCCCTGCATGCCCTCCCCGACGCGGCCGAGCTCGTAGAGGGATGGCTCGGTTGGCACCCCGAGCGAGAAGCCGGTGAGGGCCGCGCCCATCGACTGCAGCCACAGCGACAGCCAGGCGCCCTTGAAGCCCGTATGGCCCGTCAGGAGCACACGGCGACCCTTCCAGAAGGAAGCATCGACGAGGGCCCGGGCGGCTTGCTCTGTTGCGCTCATCCGTCGATCACGACCATTTCCGCCAGGGAGCTTCGCCGGAGCTCCACAGAGCCTCCAGGTGGTTACGGTCGCGCAGCGTATCCATCGCCTGCCAGAAGCCATCGTGGCGATAGCAGGCCAGCTGACCGTCACGAGCGAGTCCTCGCATCGGCTCCTGCTCCCAGACCGTCTGCTCCCTCCCGAGGTAGCGCTCGACGCCTGGAGAGAGGACGAAGAAGCCGCCGTTCGTCCATGCTCCGTCGCCGCGGGGCTTCTCCTCGAACTCGACGACCTGATCGCCGTCGATGTCGAGCGCTCCGAAGCGTCCCGGCGGTTGCACGGCCGTGACCGTCGCGAGAGCATCGTGACCACGGTGGAAGGCGATTGTCGCGGCGATGTCCAGGTCTGAGACACCATCGCCGTAGGTGAAGCAGAAGTCGTCGCCGTCGAGGTAGGGGAGCACCTGCTGGAGGCGACCGCCGGTCATCGTCGTCTCGCCGGTGTCGACGAGGGTGACCCGCCACGGCTCGGTTTCGGAGCGGTGTACCTCCATGCCACCGCCGGCGAGGTCGAAGCTGACGTCGCAAGTGTGCAGGTAGTAGTTGGCGAAGTACTCCTTGATCAGATAGCCCTTGTAGCCGAGGCAGATCACGAAGTCCTCGATGCCGTGCGCGGCGTACATCTTCATGATGTGCCACAACATCGGCTTGCCGCCGATCTCGACCATCGGCTTCGGGCGCACGGCGGTCTCCTCGCTCAGTCGCGAGCCGAAGCCACCGGCGAGAATCACCGCCTTCACGGCGCCCAGGGTATTGATTGGGCCAGCAGAAGCCCGGGCGCGAAGCGCCGCGCCGGGCTCCTCAAAGACATGCTCATCGAGGCACGACTGCCGAGCTGCTCAGCACCTGGCCTTCCGGTCCGAGCGCTTGGACGGCGAGCACCGCCGGCGCAGCCGGGACGGTGATGGGCGTCTCGAAGCCGGCGGAGGGGGCGCTCGCGACGGGCGCGAGACTCGACGCGCTCGCCCCACCGAGCACCTGCCAGGCGCTCACCCCCGTCGCCCCGTTCCAGCTCGCGTAGACGGTGGCCTTGGCCGAGCTGGATTCGACCGCGAGCGCGGGGCGCGAGGCGGGCGTCGCGTTCCATGTGTAGCGGTAGGCCCGGTAGGACTGGTTCGGAGAGGGGAAACGAGCGCTGAAGAGGATCTTGCCGGTGGAGGAGAATTCGGTGATGAACGGCTCTTCGCCCCAGCCGACGAACGAGTTGCCGTCGGGGAGCACCTCATCGTTGCCCTGGCTGCCGGAGAGGATGCCGCCCGTGTAGCGACCGACCAGCGAGACGGACCTGTGCTTCCAATCGATCCGCTCGCGGATGATGCGCGTGAGCGAGTGCACCTTCGGCACCGCGCCGTTGTCGAACATCGTCAGCGTGTGGTCGGGTTGCCAGCGGACATCGTGTTGGTAGGCCGTGCCGGTGCCCGCTCCCATCTTGAAGCTCGACTTCTTGCCGCCGACGCGCCACATGACCGCACCGGTGATGTGGTTGATCTCGTAGGCCGTCCAGGTGTTGCGCGAGGAGATGATCATGTTGCCATCTCCCCAGGGGTCGAGCGAGATCGAGTTCATGTGGAAGAAGTCCCACGGGTGTTCGGTGTAGTGCGCCGGTTCGGAATAACTGTCCTGGAGCGCGACGTGACCGTAGGCGTGCCACTCGAACATGACCAGGCCCGTCGCGACATCGACCTCCTGGAACAGGGCATCCTGGAGCAGGCCGTCGCTTTTGCCGCCCGCGGAGGAGAGATCCGCGTCCACCAGGGTGTAGGCGGTCAGGAACGCGGACCCGCTCGGCGTCAGCTGGAATTCGTGCAGATCGGCTTTGTAGCCGTTGCCCGCGCCGACCGACGCGACCGGCTGATAGGCGGCGTTGAGGATCTCGTCACGGCCGAAGCCGACCCCGAGGCTGTACGGGATCTTGCCCTCCCAGAAGGTCAGAACGGGCTGCCCGCCGTAGGCCTGCACCTGGAGGTCCGTGGCGGTGTCGCCAGAGGGGACGGGGTGAAACCAGACCAGACCGCCGTTGGCGTTGAGGATCATCGCGCCCGGCTGGCCCCAGCCGTGTGTCGGGGTGACGAAGATGTCGCCGGGGGTGGAGCCGCTGTTCGCCGTGACCTTCACGACCGACGGATCGAGCTTGGGCTGGGAATGAAAGGAGAGCGTGTTTCCGTGACCTGTGCTGAACTGCGGCTTCGGGGTCACGAGCGGAAAATTCGCCAGGCGAGCAACGGTGAAGGTGGTGCGGACCGTGCTGGTGTGCCCCTTGGGGCCGATGCTGGCGCTGGCCGTGACGCGCTCGCCCTGGGAGAACTGTTGGCTCGGCACGTAGCTCGCGCCCGGCGCGCTCTGGTAGGAGCGCATCTGACCGGTGTGGCGCCCCGTTCGCGACCCGACCACCGAGACATCGGAGATCTCCGACGCCGGCACGCCGAGGAAGCTGATCTGCGTGTAGGGCGAGGCGTCGGGCGTTCCATTCAGCGGCGAGACCGCGACGGCGGGTGCTCCGAGGGCGGGGGAGGAAATGGCGGCGGCGAGGACGGTGACCGCGACGAGCGTCAGTCCGAGGCGTCCAAGGCCAAGCCGTGCAGGGCAGAGCCGTGCTGCCGTCCCTCTCATCGCAATGCCTCCCGATCGTGTCACGCCGCCGGCGACCAAGCTGGCGAACCCAATGCCCGACATGCCCGGAACACGCCGATTCCATGCAGGTAGCGGAAACCGGGCGAAGGGCGAGATAAGAATTATTCGCCGGGACCCCGAAGAAGCCTCGTCGGGGCGGCCGCTCAGCGCTCGGACACTGTGAGGACTCGCGAGGAACCGGCAACGTAGGGGTAGTCGGCCTCCTGTTCGCAGAGGACTCGGAACTGGTAGACGGCGGGTCCGGGGAACTTGAAGCGATAGCTGGATGAGAAGCGCCCGCGCCGGTCGGTCCTGATCACATGGAACTCGATCCACGAGCTACGCCCCGACCGCGCCTCGAGGATCACCGGCTTGCCGCCGCGTGGGACCGGCCCGGCGAGTAGACGGCCGCGGAAGCGAATGGTCCCTTCCGAGGAGGCTGTGCGCGGGGTGATCTTGACCGACACGGGCGCCTTCACAGCGAGCTTCAGAGTGCGGGATGAGACAGGGCGCGATTCGTCGGCGTGAGCGGTGTAGGAGAGCTCGATCGTCCGGGAGGAGAGTCGCGGGGGGAGCTTCAGGACGAAGCTCCCGTCAGTGGCGGTGACGGCGCCACGCATCGTCGAGCTGGAGGCGCCGGCGTAGGAGGGGACGGCGCTGACAGCAATCTGGGCACCCGAGATCGCGACGCCGCCGGGCGCCAACAGCCGGCCGGTGATCGTCTGGCCACGACCGAAGGCGCCCGTCAGCCGCGTCTTGCGGGTGCGCTGCCAGCGCGCCGACAGCACCGCCGCCGCCGAGGCGCCCCGGCCGTTGGCAGGCGAGTTGGCGAGCGTGATCGTCCGGTCGAGGACCGTCGCAGGGTTCCCGGCGGCGTCGATGACGCTGACGACCAGGTGATGGGTGCCGTCGGGGATCGCCGTCGTGTCGAAGCCGAGATCGGCGTTGACCGATGAGGGGCAGGGCTGCAGATAGAGGAAGGCCGGCTGCCCATCCGTGGTCTGGCCGACATCGCGGCAGCGACCGCCCTCTTCATCGATGGTGGAGGTCCGAACGACCCTGCCGTCGACCGTGAAGATCGCCTCGTAGATGCCCGCACCCGGGTCCGTGGCATTGAACGCGAGATCGCTGGTGCCCGACACGACCGGCGCCGTGGCGAGATCGCCTCCGACAGCGCTCACGCTGGGACCGGCGGATTGTTCGAGGGTTAGGTCGGCGGCGTAGAGGTAGAGGGCGACGGCGTAGTTGTTGGCGTCGCCCTGGCCTTTCGTGCATTCGTATTCGTCAACGCCGAAGCACGACGCATTTGCGTATAGACGAGTCTGGAGTTTGGCCACTGGGACAGCGACAAGGTTTTCTGTGGACATCGGATCGCTTCGATTTCCGACACCAATCGGACACTGCGACCCCGCACCGCACTGACCAAAAGCATCCGCTGGGTCGTTTCGATTAAGCGGGGACGCAAACCAAATCCCAAAGATCGCATTCAGATTTGCGCCGCCATCGGCATCCCCCGCCCGCCACAACCGCGCCCCAACCAGCGTCTCCCCGAGCGGCGCCGAGAACATCCAGGTCGCGATGTCCGTGTTCGCGGTTCGAGCCACTTGGTCGCCGAGTGCAGCGAGAAGCGCGCCGCCTGATCCCCCGCAGGTGTTCAGGGCAAACGTAGATGTGCCCGAAGTGCTCCCGCTCCACCCATCCACCGGCGCCGCCTCCCCATCAGGCATCCGGCACGAATAGACGTGATAGCGCCCGGCCCGCGCAATCGCCGGCACCACAGCGCAAGCCACCAGAAGAAGAGCGGCAACGAGCCTGAGCTTGCGAGTCCTTTGTCCCATCTCACCCGGTAAGTCGAGCGGAGCGGCCTCATGCCACCCCCCTGAGATCGTTCCAGGGGACCCCAGGCTCGCAACCGATGTCTCCGACCACCCTCCCCCGGCGGCGCGCCCGACGCCGCTAGACGGAGAAGCGGATCGGCAACTCTTCCAGCCCGTAGATGCCCGAGATGGTCCCGAACACGGGCTCGCCGTCCAGCTCCAGATCCCTCAAATGCTCTGCCAGGAAGATGAGTCCCTCCTGCATCTCCAAACGGGCAAGGTTGGCACCGAGGCAGTAGTGCACGCCCGCCCCAAACGTCAGAGGCCTCGCCCGTCCGCGCGAGGCCGTGATGTCGAAGGACTCGCCGTCTTCGCCCTCCTCCAAGTCTCTGTTGCCCGTGAAGGCACTGACCATCACGACCGTGTCCTGCGGGAACGTCACTTCGCGATAGACGACCTCCTCGGTCAGGATCCTGGCGGTGAAGGGCGTGATCGGCTCGTAGCGCAGCGCCTCCTCGACGGCCGCTTCGGCAAGGCCATGGTCGGCGACGAGTACCTGCCACTGATCGGGATGCTCGGCCAGCAGTCGGATCGCATGCGCCATCTGACTCTGGGTCGTATCGACACCGCCGGCGAGGATGTTGAAGACGAGGTTTATGCACTCGACGTCCGAGAGGCGGTCGCCTTCCTCTTCGGTGGCGATCAGCATCGACATCAGATCGTCGCCTGGGTTCGCGCGCCGCTCAACCAGCAGCGCTTCGGCGTACTCGTAGAACTCCTCGACAGCCTGCTCGATCAGCTCCTTCTCGCTTGCCATCGAGCCCGCGTCGAACTGCTTCTGGATCCAGTTGGACCAGTGATGCAGCCGCGGTGCGTCCGCCAGGGGAGCGCCCATGACCGATGCGATCACCTGCGAGGGATAGGGCTTGGCGAAGGCCTCGACGAAGTCGCATCTCACGACATCGCCGTCCCGCCCCTCGACGGCCTCCGCGAGCAGCCCTTCCAGGAAGCCCCGCATCCGTGGCCTGTAGCGCTCGACGGCACGCGGTGAGAGGGCAGGGTTGACGAGGCTCCGCAGCCGCGAGTGGTCGGGGCCGTTGACGTGGAGGATGTTGCGGCGCATCTGCTCATACAGCGGCCCCTCCGTCACACCGAAGATCTCGGCGATCTTCATCCCCGGGAAGATCGCCGAGCGGGTCCTCAGGAAGTGCTCGCCGGCCTCCCTGTCGAGCACCATGTACCCGAACGGCGCCTGGGCGAGCCAGCCCTCCCCTCGCACCGTCCGCATCGCCTCGTGAAAGGCCTCCCCGTTGAGGGTCGGATCGGTGTAGTCGAAAGAGGGGAGGTCCAGCTCGCTGACGAGCATCACGCCTCCGGCTATTTCTTCTTGGGGCTGATCGCCTGCTTCAGGCCCGCGCCGGCGGAGAACTTGGGCGCCTTAGAGGCTTTGATTTTGACCCGCTCGCCCGTCCGGGGGTTGACGCCCTGGCGAGCTGCTCTTTTGACCACCGAGAACTTGCCGAAGCCCGTGATGCTGACCTCGTCGCCTTTCTTCAGCGTCTTCGTGACCGTGGCCAGGACCGACTCGATCGCACGGGCGGAGTCGGCCTTCGTGAGACCACTGTCGGCGGCGACCGCATCGACCAACTGGGACTTGTTCATCTAGGAAATTCCTTTCGGCTAGTTGTCATCTGGCGAGGCGGCACCCTACCGCGCGAGCTTCTTGCCGGGGTTGAGCAGACGCTTCGGATCGAACAGCAGCTTGATCTGCTCGTGCAGCTCGATCGCCCGCGGCGACCACTGGCGAGTCAGCTGCCCGGCCTTCAACAGCCCGACCCCGTGCTCCCCGGCGATCGATCCGCCCAGCTCCGCAACGACCCCGTACAGCTCCTCCATGACCTCATCGGCCGCGTCCAGCTCAACCGCTGAGGCGGGGTCCACAAGCACCGTCGCGTGGACGTTCCCCTCCCCCGCATGACCCCAAGCGCAGGGTCGCAACCCATGACTGAGCGCGATCTCCTCGAAGCGAACGAGCACGTCCTCGAGACGCTCGATCGGCACGACCACATCGCCGCTCGCCTTCGCTCCCCTCACGCCCGTCACCGCCGGGTTGATCCCATCCCGCCAGCGCCACAACGCGCTCTCCTCGACGGGCTCCTGCACGAGAGCACCACCGGCGGCGCCCGAACCCAGCAGCTCGAGCGCCTCCTCACGCTGAGCGGCGACGTCGGCCCGGCTCCCGTCCAGCTCGACGATCAGCCCGAAGCCCGCGTCCTCAGGCAGCCCCTGCTCCTCGCCGGCAGCCCCATCGCCTCTGCTCAAAGAACGCGAGGGCGGATAGGCACCGCCGGCCAGGCTCAGCGTCGCGCCGTCTAGGAAATCCAGAACCGACGGGCGCAAACCGCCGGCCAGCAGCGCCAGCGCAGCAGCGCAACCCTCCTCCCTGTCACGGAGAAACGCGACCATCGTCACAGTCGACTCGGGCGCCGGCAGCAGCCGCAGCCTGACGGCCGTGACGATCCCCAGCGTCCCCTCCGAGCCGATCAAGAGGTCCTTGAGGTCATAGCCCGAAACGTCCTTGCGGATCCAGCCACCGATCTCGACGAGCTCGCCCGGAGCCAGCACCGCCTCGACGCCGGCCACCCAATTGCCCGTCACGCCGTACTTGAGGGCATGCGGACCGCCGGCGTTCGTCGCGACGTTGCCGCCGATCTGCGACTGCTCGGCGGCGCCCGGGTCGGGGGCGAAGAACAGCCCGTTCTCACGCGCGAGGCGCTGCACGTGGCGAGTCGTCACGCCCGCCTCGACCGACATGCGCCACAGCCCCGGCTCGAGCTCACGCACGCCGCGCAGGCGCTCCAGCGAGCAGACGACGCTGCCCTCCGTGGGCACCGCACCGCCGACGAGACCCGTCCCTCCTCCCCGCGCCACGACGGGCACGTCATGCGCGTAGCACCAGCCGACGAGCGCTGCGACCTGCTCGGCGCTCTCGGGCAGAACAACGGCCTCGGCGCGACCTTCCAGTCCGCGGCGGCCGCTGGCGTCGCGGTCATACGCCGCCAGCCCCTCGTCTCCGAGCACCCGCTCGGCACCCAACAGCCGGGTCAACTCCCGCGCCAGCACTGAGGCGAGGCTACCGCGACGGATAGGATTGGACGGTCATGGCAGTCAGCGCGAAGCCCACCACGCCGGCTGCCGAGCCGAGCTTCAAGACGCTCTCCGGCGAGCCCATCGCTGAGCTGTACACCGCCGCGGACCTCCCCGAGGGCGCCGGCACCGGTGGACCCGAGGACACGATCGGCGCTCCCGGCGCCTACCCCTACACCCGCGGCATCCACGCCTCGATGTACCGGGGCCGCCTGTGGACGATGCGCCAGTTCGCGGGCTTCGGCACGAGCGAGGAGACCAACGAGCGCTTCCACTACCTGCTCGAGCACGGCCAGACGGGCCTCTCGACGGCCTTCGACATGCCTTCGCTGATGGGCCACGACTCCGACTCGCCGCGCTCGCTCGGGGAGGTCGGCCGCGAGGGCGTCGCCGTCGACACGCTCGACGACATGCAGACACTGTTCGGCGGCATCGACCTTGGTGAGGTCAGCGTCTCGATGACGATCAACGCACCCGCCGCGATCATGCTCGCCTTCTACGTCGTCGCCGCCGAGCAGCAGAGCGTCGCCGCCGAGCAGCTCTCGGGGACGATCCAGGCGGACATTCTCAAGGAGTACATCGCCCAGAAGGAGTGGTGCTTCCCGATCGACCCCGCGATGCGCCTGTGCGGCGACATGATCGAGTTCGCAACGCGAAGCATGCCCCGTTGGCATCCGATCTCGATTTCCGGCTACCACATCCGCGAGGCCGGATCGACTGCGGCCCAGGAGCTGGCCTTCACGCTCAAGGACGGCCTCACCTACGTCGAGCAGGCCGTTCAGCGTGGCTTGGACATCGACGACTTCGCGCCCCGCCTGTCGTTCTTCTTCAACGCCCAGATCGACTTCTTCGAGGAGATCGCCAAGTACCGCGCGGCCCGGCGAATCTGGGCACGCGAGCTACGCGAGACCTACGGCGCCAAGAACCCGAAGTCCTGGCAGATGCGCTTCCACACGCAGACGGCCGGCGTCAGCCTGACCGCCCAGCAGCCGCTGAACAACATCGTCCGCACCGCCATCGAGGCCCTCGCGGGCGTGCTCGGCGGCACGCAGTCGCTGCACACGAACTCCTACGACGAGGCGCTCGCACTGCCGACCGAGGAGGCCGTGACGATCGCCCTTCGCACCCAGCAGATCATCGCCCACGAGACGGGCGTGACGAACACCGTCGACCCGCTCGGCGGCTCCTACTTCGTCGAGGCTCTGACCGATGAGATGGAGTCTCAGGCCTACAAATATTTTAAGAAGATCGATGATCTGGGCGGGATGGTCCAGTCGGTGAAGCTGAACTACCCACAGCGTGAGATCGCCGACGCCTCCTTCACCCTTCAACAGGAGATCGACGGCGCCGAGAGGATCGTCGTCGGTGTCAACAGCCATGTGGCCCACGACGAAGAGGCGATCCCGACGCTGCGCGTCGACCCGGCCCTTGAGACCAAGCAGCTTGGGCGGCTGCAGGCGGCGAGGGCCAAGCGCGACGGAGCGCTCGTCGAGCGCACGCTGGCGGAGCTCCGCGAGCACGCGGCCCATGAGGACCGCAACCTGATGGAGCCGCTGCTGGCCTGCGCGAGGGCGCATGCGAGTGAGGGCGAGATCGTCGAGTCCCTGCAGCAGGTCTTCGGCGATTACGCCGAGACTCCGGTCTTCTGAGCCCTCTCCGGGGGTTGGCCCCCGCAACCTTCCGGTCCCACTGGTGTCATTTGGTCTACCTCCCGTGAAGATCTACTTCCGCTCGCACCTCACCCGGCACAGGCGACTGCTGGTGATCGGCTCGATGATCGTGGTGCTCTCGAGCCTCACCACGCTGGCCCTCGCCTCGCGCCGCATCGCCGACGAGCAGGCCGCCTTCGCGGCGCCCTCGGCCGGCCGCTGCGTGCCGAGCACGCTCAACCGCTCGGCCGTGCTGCCCGGCACGAGCCTCGCCGTCACCCCTCTCCCGGACTCCTACGACGCGCTGCCACAGACACAGATCAGCCTGCTCGGGGCACCTGCCCAGGCGCTCACGAAGGTCACAGTCAAAGGGTCGATCAGTGGCAAGCACGACGGGCATCTGAAGGCCTACTCGCAGGGCGACGGCGCCTCGTTCGTGCCCGAAGCCCCCTTCCTCTCCGGTGAGACCGTGACCGTCAGGGGCCTCGTCGCCGTCGGCGCCCACCCACAGCCGTTCGCCTACCACTTCGTCGTCGCCGCGCCCGACGTGCTGCCGAAACCCGTCTCCCACCACGTCTCCAAAGACCCCGGCGAGAAGATGCACTTCAAGTCCCGGCCGAGCCTCGAACCGCCCGGGGTGGTCGTCAGCCACGCCTCCTCCGCCAGCTCTCCCGGCGACATCTTCACGGCCCCCTACAACGGCCCCGGCCAGGGCGGCCCGATGATCTTCGACGAAGCCGGCAGCCTCGTCTGGTTCGATCCGCTGCCGGACGGGACGGAGGCCGCCAACCTCCAGGTCCAGCAGCTCGGCAGCCAGCCCGTGCTGACGTGGTGGCAGGGCTACATCCCGCCGCAGGGCTTCGGCGAGGGCGAAGAGATCATCGCCAACTCCGCCTACCACGAGATCGGCCGCGTCCACGCCGGCAACGGCTACAAGGTCGACCTGCACGACTTCCACCTGACCCCCCAGGGCACGGCCGTGATGACCGCCTTCGACCCGATCCGCTGCGACCTCTCGGCGCTGGGCGGCCCGCGCGGTGGCGCCGTCACCGACAGCCTCTTCCAGGAAGTCGACCTGCATACCGGCCTGGTCCGCCGTGAGTGGCACAGCGTCGACCACGTCCCGCTGGCGGACTCCTACAGCACCGCGGTCACGACCAGCCTGCACACGCCGTTCGACTTCTTCCACCTCAACTCGATCGACCAGCTGGCGGGCGGCTCGACGCTGATCTCCGCTCGCAACACGTGGAGCCTCTACGAACTGAACAGCGAGACCGGGCAGGTGCTGCTGCGGATCGGCGGCAAGCGCTCCCAGGTCAAGCAGGGCAGCGGCACCCACACCGCTTACCAGCACGACGCGACCGTCCTGGCCAACGGCGACATCTCGATCTTCGACAACGGCGGCGTGCCCTTCGCCCATCCCCAGTCGCGGGGAATCATCGAGCGAGTCGGCGGCGGCAGCGCCACGGCGATCGCGCAGTACGAGCATCCGGGCGCCTTGAAGTCCGGCAGCCAGGGCGACGTCGAGGCGCTGCCCAACGGCGACTTCTTCATCGGCTGGGGCTCCGAGCCCTACTTCTCGGAGTTCTCCTCCACGGGGACGCTGCTGTTCGACGCCCACTTCCACGGCTCCTATCAGGCCTACCGCGGCTACCGCTTCGCCTGGACGGGCGCCCCCACGACCGCGCCGAGCGCTGTCCTCGCCACGAACGGGTCCCACCACAGCGTCTATGTCAGCTGGAACGGAGACACGCGGACAGCGACCTGGCGCCTTGAGGCAGGCAGCTCGGCCAAGACGCTCGCGCCTGTCGCCACGGCTGCCCGAACGGGCTTCGAGACGGCATTGAGCCCGCCGTCAAGCGCTGCCTTCTATGCCGTCCAGGCGCTCGACGCGACCGGCGCCGTGGTCGGGACCTCGGTCACGATTCACGGCTGAACCCGTCACGGTGGGGCGGTGTCGGCGGCCTCGTGAGGCCCGCGGAGTGGTTTGGTAGGGTCGATCGCCTCCCGGGGCCCGGTGCCCTGAGGCGAGATGAAGTGACCGAGAAGCCGCTCGAAAGAAAACCGCGCCGAACCGCCCCCGTCAGGGCGCGGGCCGCGGCTACCACGGGCGCGGCCCAGCGCTACCAGCGCCTGCCCTCCGGGAGCCACGGCCTGGATCCGGAGCAGGTGCGAGACGACCAGGCGCAGCGGCTGCGCGCGGCGATGATCGAGCTGATCGCCGCCAAGGGCTATCCGGCCGTGCGCATCGCCGATCTCTCGAAGCTGGCACACGTCTCCCCGCCGACGCTCTACAGCCTCTATGCCGACAAGGAACAGCTGTTCCTCGGCACCTATGAGGACGTCGCGCGCCGCACCGGCGTGGCGATCCTCGACGCCCACCGCACATCGGACTCCCCCGACGGACGGCTGCTGGCGGCGATGAGGGCCTTCGCCGACCTGGCGGCGCGCGAGCCCCAGGCGATCTCGCTGCTCGTGCTCGGTGCCTTCGGAGCGGGCCCCAAGCTGCTGCGCAAACGGGCCGCCGCCGTCGAGGCGTTGGAGGCCTACATCCACTCCAACCGCTGCCCCGATCAGCCCCTCGACCCGGGGGACCTGATGGTCCGGGCCGCACTGGGCGGCATTCGCGAGGTCACAGCCACGAGGCTGCGGGAGGGTCGCCAGCAGGAGCTCCCGGCGCTGGCCGACGATCTCGCCGTGTGGGCGGACTGCTACCCGAGCCGACTCCCCGAGGGTCTTCTGGCGCCGGCTGCCGGGGCCGAGCAGGGACCCTGCAACATCGTCTCCGAGCGAGCCCAGCAGGCCCAGCAACGGCTTCCCAGCGGACGCAGCGACCTACCGCGGGAGGCGATCGAGAAAAGCCAGCGCGAACGGATCGTCGACGCGACCGCGGCGATCGCCGCCGAGAAAGGTTTGGCGGCCCTGACGATCCCGGAGATCGCCAAGCGGGCCAACATCTCCAACCAGACCTTCTACGCGATCTACGCGTCGAAGAACGACGCCTTCCTGGGAGCCCAGAAGGTCGGCCTGCATCAGGCGCTGCGGATCGCGCTGAGCGCCTACGACTCACACAAGGGGGACTGGCCACGTGCCGTCGCGGCGGGCATCGCGGCGCTGCTCGAGTACCTCGCCTCGGAGCCCGCCCACGCCCATCTGACGCTCGTCGACACGTTCGCCGCCAACCCCGAGGCGATCGAGATCCGCCAGGAAGGGATGACGGCCTTCCGCTCCTACCTGGTGCCGGGCTTCGAGCTCGCGGGGGAGCGCTCTCGCGCCGGCTCGGAGGTGATCGCCGAGGCGATCACCGGCGGCATCTGGCAGGTGCTCCACCTCTACATCGAGAGGGACTCCACGGCGTCCCTCCCCGGGGTCGCCCCACAGCTCACCTACTTCGCCCTGGCGCCGTTCCTCGGCGCCGAGCGGGCGGCGACGGTCGCGCTCGAAGGCTGACCGTTCCCCGGCGCGCGGCCGACGCCGGGGACGGCTTGCCGTCAGCTAGCTGACGGCTGCTCCGTGCAGCCCTTCAGAGGATTTTTCCCGTGAGTCCCACCATTCGGTGACGGAGTCGAGGGCGCCGCCGATGATGCCCTCGCGGAACGCCTTCGTGTCGTTCAAACGCGGCAGCTCCTCCGTCGGAAGCGGCACTTCGAGGAACTCGGCAATCGGCTCGTTGCCTTCCTCTGGTTTCCAGACGAGCAGCCGCTCGGCGGGCACGTCGGCCTGGACCTGCTGGTTCCAGCGCTCCATCGCGGCCATCAGCTTCGGCATGTCGTCGGCGCCCGCGAAGGCCCCGGTCTCGCTGAAGTTCATCTTCGACATCAGCGCGATGTAGCGAGCCCACAGCGGGTCGACAACGCAGCGTGCGTCGTTGAGGTAGTGGAGCACCGTGTCGCCGTGCCACATGCCCCAGATCGTCTTCTCCATGCTGCGCGACCATTCCTCGGCGCCGCGGACGCTGAGCATCACCTTCGCGTCGGGGTACTGCTCCATCAGCTCTCTGTAGAAGAAGGCGGAGGGCCAGTCGCAAGTGGACTTCGCCTCACCGAAGATCGCCGCCCAGTCGGGCTTGCCGTCGATCGCCGCTTCCCACAGGGGCAGACCGTTCTCCAGGTCCATCAGCAGATCGCGCATGTGGTAGCAGGGGGCGAAACCAAGCTGTTCGAAGGCGAACATCTGGGTCGTGGTGGCAGATCGGGGGAGTCCCGCGCCGATGACCTTCATGTGGTTGCTCCTTATCTCCGTGACCCCGCTCCTCTCTCCAGTGCTTGAAAGGAACGGGCAAAACGGGCCGCGAGGGGGTCCTCTACCCTCATGATGAATTTAACCCTGGGAACGAGGGAGTTACCGCAAAAACAGGGAAGAATCTCGTAAAGATCGTGCCGGGGGCAAGCCCGACGCCGGATTCGCGTCGGTCAGGCGGGGCGCACGTCGAGAACGACCTTGCCGAGCGCGCGGCGCTCGTCGAGCGTGTGCAGCGCCGCGGCGGCGTCCTCCATTCCGAAGCGCTGGCCGATCAACGGCGCGACGATCCCAGCGTCGATCATGCGGCCGATCGCTGCTCCGATCTCGCGGGTCAACTCCGGCTTGCCCATCGCGTAGGCCCCCCACCCGGCGCCGATCACCTCGGTGTTCTTGAGCAGCAGCCGGTTGACCCTCACCTCGGGGATCGACCCGCCGGTGAAACCCACCACCACCAGCCGCCCGTCCTCGGCCAGCGAGCGCAGGCTGTCGAGGAAGCGATCGCCGCCGACGGGGTCGAGAACCATGTCGACGCCGCCGCCGGAGATCTCGACGACCTCGTCCTTCCAGCCCTCGGCGATCATCACGACGTGATCGGCACCCGCCTGTTCGGCGACCGTGCGCTTCTCCTCGGTGGAGACCGTCGCGATCGTCTTCGCGCCCAGCGCTCGGGCGACCTGCAGCGAGGCGGTGCCGACACCGCCGGCGCCGCCGTGCACGAGCACCGTCTCGCCTTCCTTCAGGCGCCCGCGTACGCGCAGGGAGAAGTAGGCGGTGTGGTAGTTGAGGACCAGCGCCGCGCCCTGGGCGTAGTCCAAGTCGCCCAGCGGGAAGGTGAAGAACTCCGGCGCGACGGCGGTCTCGGCCCAGCCACCCAGCGCGCAGAAGGCGGCCACGCGATCGCCGGCCTTGACGGCAGCGCCATCGGGGGCGCTGATCACGACCCCGCCGACCTCGCTGCCGGGCACGTAGGGCAGCGGCGGTTTCATCTGGTACTCGCCGCGAGTCTGCAGCAGCTCGGGGAAGGAGACGCCGGCGACGTGCACTTCGACCAGCACGCCGGAGCCGGGCGTCAGCATGTGCGAGGCCTCGGGCTCGGGCAGTTCGACGAGCTTCAGCGCGCTGTCGGGACCAGTCTCCTCGGTGATCTGGATCGCTCTCATCGCCGGGATTATGTCCGAGGCGCGAGCACGGGGCGGGCACCGTCCATCGATGTCCGTCGCGGCGGACCCGCCGCTGGCGCATAATCGCCACAGTGCCCTCGGCGGTGAGGCGACGGGGGTGGAACTTCGAGGAGAGGCCCAACCATGGCAAAGGTGCTTTGCGTGCTCTACGAGGACCCGGCCGACGGCTACCCGCCGGCCTACGCCCGCGATGAGATCCCCAAGATCGAGCGCTACTTCGACGGCCAGACCGCGCCGACGCCGGAAGGGCTCGGCTTCGAGCCCGGCGAGCTGGTCGGCTGTGTCTCCGGCGAGTTGGGGCTGCGCGAGTTCCTCGAGGGCCTCGGCCACGAGCTGATCGTGACCTCCGACAAGGAAGGCCCCGACTCCGTCTTCGAGCGCGAGCTTCCAGACGCCGAGGTCGTGATCTCCCAGCCCTTCTGGCCCGCCTACCTGACCGCCGAGCGGATCGCCAAGGCACCCAACCTGAAGCTCGCCCTGACCGCCGGCATCGGCTCAGACCATGTCGATCTGCAAGCGGCGATCGAGCACGGTGTGACGGTCGCCGAGGTGACCTACTCGAACAGCATCAGCGTCGCCGAGCACGTCGTGATGATGATCCTCGGGCTGGTACGCAACTACATCCCGATGTACCAGGACGTCGTCAAGGGCGGCTGGGACATCGCCGAGATCGTCTCGCGCTCCTATGACCTCGAGGGCATGCAGGTCGGGACGGTCGCGGCCGGACGGATCGGATCGGCCGTGCTGCGCAGGCTGAAGCCGTTCGAGGTCGGCCTGCACTACACCGACCGCCACCGCCTGCCCGCCGAGGTCGAGCAGGAACTGGGGCTGACGTTCCACCCCGATGCCGAGTCGATGGTTCCCCACTGCGACGTCGTCACGATCAACGCGCCGCTGCACCCGGAAACCGAAAACCTGTTCGACGCGGAGCTGCTGTCGAAGATGAAACGCGGCACCTACCTGATCAATACGGCGCGCGGCAAGATCTGCGACCGCGACGCCGTCGTCGCCGCGTGCGAGAGCGGTCAGCTCGCTGGATACGCCGGCGACGTCTGGTTCCCGCAGCCCGCTCCCGGCGATCACCCCTGGCGGACGATGCCCCATCACGGCATGACGCCGCACACTTCCGGCACCAGTCTCTCCGCCCAAGCGCGCTACGCGGCGGGCTCACGCGAGATCCTCGAGTGCTGGTTCGCCGGCCGTCCGATCCGCGACGAGTACCTGATCGTTGACGGCGGTCAGCTGGCCGGGGCCGGCGCGCACTCCTACTCGACCTGAATCTAGAAGACCCGGTAGCTCTGGATGCTGATGAAGAAGCCGTGACCGTCTGAGCTGCGCTTGCAGCTCAGACCGTCACGGCGGCTTGAGCAAGTGAAGCCTTCCGCCTCGGTCGCCGACCCGTAGGCCAGCTTCGGAGCCCCCGGTTCGCGAGAGGTGTCGCCTGCGCAGACGAACTGCGCCGGCCCCGAGGAACCGATCTCGAGTCCCTGTCCGAAGTCGACGACATCCGGGCACGACGAGGGTCGCGCGGGCGGCTTCCAGCTGCGATGTTCGATGTCGCAGCGGGCGACGCCACCGGCGATCATGCAGCCGATGTTGCCGCTGGGGGTGAGGAAGGCGGCGAGATGCACGAGCGGTTCGGCCGTCCGTTCGCTCGTCGTCTTCGTGGCGGTCGAGCCGATCGTCGCGACCTGAGGCGGCGAGGAGGCGATCACCGTCTTCGTCGCGCTCCCGCAGCCCGTGAGCGCCAGCAGCACGCCGACAGTAATTACCGCCAGGACGGGATCTGTTCTTCGCGCCGACAAGCTCCTCACGCGCGGCACCATACGCGCCGGTCCGGCCGTGAGGAGGCTAGGCTGACCGTCCTGTGAGCGACCGTCGCCGACCCCGCCGTCCGGCCTGGCTGCTGGGCCTCTGCCTGCTCGCCGCGGTCCTTGGCTGGGGGCTCTCCCGCCATGATGCGAAGCGCCCACACGCCACGCTCACCGCCGCCCGGAACCCGGTCACCGCCTCGACGCCGGCCGCCAGCGGAACCACGACCACCCCGACGATCACGACGCCAACGGCCGGCGCCCCCTCCCTGCCCCTCAGCGGTCGCACTATCACGGTCGACCCTGGCCACAACGGCGGCAACTTCACGCACTCCAGCGAGATCTCCCGGCCGGTCCCCGACGGCAACGGCACGAAGGAATGCGACACGACCGGCACAGCCGCTCCGGACGGGTACCGCGAGACGGACTTCAACTGGAGCGTCGCCCGCCGCCTGCGCGTGCTGCTGCAGGCCGCCGGCGCCAAGGTCGTGATGACACGCTCCAGCAACACGGGCGTCGGACCGTGCGTCAACGAAAGGGCTGCGATCGGCAATCGCGCCCACAGCGACGTGGCGATCTCGATCCACGCCGACGGCGGGCCCACCGACGGCTCGGGATTCGCGGTCCTGATCCCCGCCGCGATTCCCGGCGGCGGCGACCGTGGAATCCTCGCACCCTCGCACCGCCTCGGTGTCGATCTGCGGGGCGCGCTGATCGGGATCGGCCTGCATACCTCCACCTACGACGGCCACGACGGGCTGGCGCCGCGAACAGACCTCGGCGGCCTGAACCTGTCGCGGGTCCCAAAGGTGTTCGTCGAGGTCGCCAACATGCAGAACCACGCGGACGAGGCGCCGATGGAGACGGCCGGCTATCGGCAGCATGTCGCCCGGGCCCTGCTTGTTGGCATCGAGCGCTTCCTGCCCGCGCGCTGAGAGACCGGCCCCGGCTCAGTCGACGAGCAGGACGGCCTTGCCGGCGATGCGGCGCTCCATCAGCGCCTCGATCGCCTCGGGCGCCCGGCGCCAGGAGTCTTCGAGATCGATCGAGCAGTCCAGGCGCCCCGCCGCGACGAGGTCGGCGAGACGAGCGAGGTCGCGCCCGCCGGTGTTCTCGCGCTGCAGTGACCCGAACAGATAAAAGCCGTGCAGCGTCGCGCCGGGGGCCCGCCCGAAGAAAGCACGGGTCGGGAAGGAGACCGGGGCGGGATCGCTTGAGGCGAAGGAGACGATCGAGCCGAACGCCGACACCCGCTGCATCGCGGCGCCCAGCGTGGCCCCGCCGACGCCCTCGACGATCGCGTCGAACTCCGGGCCCTCCGGCTCCAGCTCGTGCAACACCTGATCGGCGCCCAGCGCGGCAAGGCCCTCGGCCCGCTCGGGGCTCGAGGAGACACCCGTGACGTGCGCTCCGGCCTGACTGGCGAGCTGGATCGCAAAGCGCCCGACGCCACCGCTTGCACCAGTCACGAGCACCCGCCGTCCCAGCACGGGACCGATGATGTCGAGCGCTCGCAGGGCGGTCAGGCCGGCGACCGGCAGGGTCGAGGCCTGCGCATCGCCAATGCCGTCTGGCAGCGGCGCGAGATGCGTCGTCGCGACCGCCGCCAATTGCGCCCAGGCACCACGGTCGACCAGTCCCACGACCCTCGTGCCGGCGGCTGGCCCGCTGCCGTCGGCCGCCGCCTGCTCGACGACCCCGGAGAGGTCCCAGCCGGTCAGCTCGCCGTCGGCCATGTCGCTCAGCCGCCGCGACTCGCCACGGTTCAGTGAGAAGGCCGCGACCCGGACCAGCGCTTGACCGGATCCGGGCTGTGGATCGGCAACCTCGCGCAGATCGATGTCGCCGGGATGCCCGGGCGCGGCTGTCAGGGCCAGCATGCAGCCGATGCTAGCCGGCTGCGCCGAGCAGTTCGGAGGCGTCCAGCGCCGCCGTCAGGGCCGCTTGCGCGTAGTGCTGCTCGGCGCCTCGAAAGCGCGTCATCGGCACGGGCACCGACAGCGCCGCGACCGGACCGGCGCCGTCGTGGATCGCCACGCCGACGGCGCCGATCCCCTCCGTGTGCTCCTCGTGGTCGAAGGCGACGCCGCGACCACGGATCTCCTCCAGCTCGGTGCTGAGTGCAGCCCGCGAGACAATCGTCGCGGACGTCAGTCGTGGCAGGCGGGCGGGCAGCAGCGCCCTCGCATCCTCTGGATCGAGGGCGGCGAGCAGCGCCTTGCCGTTGGCCGTGCAGTGCAGCGGGAAGCCTGCGCCTACGGCGGAGACGGCTCGCAGCCGCTGAGAGCCGGGAATCTGATCGACGAAGCGCACCGCCGAGCCGTCGAGGACGGCTAGATCGACGGTCTCGCCGAGCTGAGCCGAGAGCTCCTCGAGCGCGGGGCGCAGCCGCTGGGGCAGGGTTCGCCTGGATGCCGCCGCCAAGCGCGGGATCGCGCCACCGAGCACGAGCCGCCCGCCCGCCGTTGCGACCAGCCCCTCGCTCGCGAGCGCGCCCGCGAGACGGTGGACGGTGGACTTCGGCAACGCCACGGCCTTTGCCAGCTCGGCCAGCCCGAGGCCTTGGGGAGCCTCCTCCAACGCGCGCAGGATCGAGCCCGCGCGGGCGAGTGCCTGGATCCCCGGCTGGCGCGCCGCAGCGTGACTCATCTACCGCGTGTCTTGCATTGCAGAATTTGAATACTGTATCGTGGAACGCAGATGAGAACGGTCGGCTTTGACGGAGCCCTGCTGCGCAGAGGCGATGAGGGCTACGAGCAGGCCCGCCGGGGCGCCGTGTGGAATGCCCGCACGCCTGATCGCTTCCCCGAGGCGATCGTGCTGGCGGCCAGCGAGCGCGACGCACAGGAGGCGGTCAGTCTGGCGGCCCGGGAGGGACTGACCGTCGGGGTCCGCTCGGGCGGACACAGCTGGGCCGGAAGCCACCTGCGCGATGGCAGCCTGCTACTCGACCTCGCGGCGCTGAACGGGTTCGAGCTCGACGCCGGGGCGCGACGCGCGAGTGTCCAGCCAGGCTGTCGCGGTAACGATCTGCTCGCCGCCCTCGGCGAGCACGACCTGTTCTTCCCCGCCGGGCACTGCCCCGGCGTCGGCCTCGGCGGCTACCTGCTGCAGGGCGGCTACGGGTGGAACGGCCGCGCGCACGGGCCGGCCTGCATGAGCGTCGAGGCGATCGACGTGATCGCTGCCGACGGCGAGTTGCTGCACGCCGACGAGCACGAAAACGCCGATCTGCTGTGGGCTGCCCGTGGCTCGGGCCCGGGGTTCTTCGGCGTCGTCACCCGCTTTCATCTGCGCCTCTACGAGAAGCCGGCCGTCACGGCCAACGGCCTGATTTCCTATCCGCTGGAGCTGCTGGGAGAGGTCTTCGAGTGGGCGCACCGGATCGCTCCAGAGGTGCCCCGCACGATGGAGCTGATGCTGTTCCTGCATCGCGACCTGGACGGTGAGCCGGAGATCGTCGTGACGGCACCTGTGCTGGAGTGCGACACGGCGGCCGCCCACGCGGCGCTCGATCTGCTGCACAGCGCCCCCGCGCTCGGGCGGGCACAGCTCAACGTCCCCTATGTCGAGGTCGAGCTCGCCGACCTCTACGCCGGTGTCCACGCCTCCTACCCCGACGAACACCGCTACGCGGTCGACAACATGTGGACCTCGGCGCCTGCCGCCGCGCTGCTGCCGGGACTCGAGCGGATCGCCCGGACGCTGCCCGGCGCGCCCTCGCACATGCTGTGGATGAACTGGGGCCCCGGTTCGGCGCCCGCCCCGGAGCGTCCGGAGATGGCCTACAGCGTCGAGGACGACACCTACATCGCCCTCTATGGGGTCTGGCAGGACCCGGCCGAGGATGCGACCAACGTCGCTTGGGCGACCGACTCGATGCGCGAGATGGAGGGGCTGGCGAGCGGGATCCAGCTGGCCGACGAGAACCTCGGTCTGCGCCCGGCGCAGTTCCTCGGCGAGGAGCAGATGCGGCGCCTGGACGAGCTGCGCGCCCGCCGCGACCCGGAGGGCCGCTTCCACGAATGGCTGGGCCGCCCCGGCTCATGAGCGTCGAGCTCGACACCTACCTCGACCGGCCGATGACCCCTCCCCAGGCCGCGACGCTCGAAGCGATCGAGGCCGGCCCGGTCGACCCCGCCGAAGCCCTGGCCCTGGAGGACCTCGATCGGCTCCTCAACCCCGCGCCACTCGCGGCGGAGACAGGCTGGTGCACGCTCCCGAACGGCTGTGGCTACGTCGCCGTCCGTACGGAGATGCCGGGGGTGACGGGCGAGATGATCGACTGGTGGTTCGACTGGCATCCTCGCGATGCGCTCCGCTACCGGATCTGGCATCCGCGGGCGCACCTGGACAACTCAGTCGAGCCGGCGCGCACGCCGGGTGCGAAGGCGCATTGGGGAACCGTTCACCACCCCGTCGAGGACGTCGGGGCGGGCGTCGTCCACGCCCGCATCGAGTTCGTGCCCCCCAACCGGATCGGCTTCGGCGGCGACGCGCTCCAAGACGAGCGCGTGGCGACGATCGTCTGTGGCTATGCGGGCGACGACAGCCGCCGAGTCCGCCACACGCCGATGTGCCATGTGTTCCTCGAGGACGGCGATGGCGTAACGCTGCGCAGCCGCTTCTGGCTGGGAGCGGCACTGCGGCCGTACGGGCCGCTGGGCGCGATCGGTGGGGCGCTGATCAACCATCGCGCCGTGCGCGAGCGGGCGCTGCCGCGCGGGCTGGCAGCGGCGCTGGCCAGGCACTGCGCTGAGGAGTACGCGAACCTGGGGCCGCTACTGGGAGAGCTGCACGGGCGCTTCGGTCCCGGTCGCTGAGGCCGCGTCGAAGCGCGTCCACACGATCGCCGCGGTGACGGCAGAGACGATCAGCACGGCCGGCCAGGCGCCCGTCACGAGCGCCAGCAGATGGGAGACGACGAACGCCGCCAGCGCGACACCGGCCAGCGCAGCTGCCACGCGAGGACCGTCACGCAGCGTCCACACGCGGATGCACCACAGCCCGCCGGCGAGCAGGACCACGCCGCCAAGCGGACGGGAGCCCGTTGCGACTGCGACCGCGTAGCCCACGATCAGCGAAGCGGCGGCGACAGCGGCGGTGGGGATGCGCACGATGTGCTCAGCCTAGCGATGCCGATCGGTCCGGGGCGCAGCGCGATGCGCCACTCCGGAGCATGTCTCAGCGTTGAGGATCTGTGCGCGTGAGCCGGCCGTCGGGCCCTGTGACAAAGCCGTCGAGCTCGAAGCGATCGGCCAGGAGAGCGGGCACCTCCGCGCGCTCGACCGTGGTCGTTCTGGAGGCATCCGGAGTGCGTTCGAGGAGCGCCAGCTCACCCCAGTCGCTGAGGATCAGGCGACGGCCGTCGAGCCACTGGCGGCTGACGAGGAAGCCCGAGACGAAACGGGACTTGGGACTCGTGGCCGTCCACCAGTTGCTCATCTCGATGTCGATCGCGGCGACTGGCTGGGGGAGGAAGCCGTAGAGGCCGATCCACTCCCCCTCCTCGCTCGTCTGCAGGATCCATTCCGGGCCGCGTTCGATCACCCGAAAGCGCCAGCCAGCCTGCTCGTGCTCCACGCCCGGACCCCACGGCAGTGGCTCCAGCAGCGTGCCGCTGCCGAAGCCGACGTCGGCGTGCCAACTGCGTCCGCCCTCGCCGACTCTCAGCAGCAGATGGGTACGCCCGCGCACCTCGCCGGGACGCTGGCCGATCATGACGCGCGCGAGGTAGGTCTCGACCTCCAAGCCCAGCGCCTCGAGGGCCGCCCCGAGCAGCAAGTTCTGCTCGAAGCAGTAGCCGCCGCGACGACGCCCGACGAGCTTCTCGAGGAGCCGCTCGGGATCGAGCGATACCGCCTCTCCGACGAAAGGGCCCAGCCCCTCGAAGGGGATCGAGGTGGCGTGGGCGCGATGGATGTCGGCGAGCGCTGGGCTGCCGCGCAGACCGATCCGACGCAGGTAGGCGTCGAGGTCGAACATGGGCGTGACTGTAGTGCCCGCCTCGCGCGATACTGGCGCTGTGGCATTCGCACCGCCCGCACGCCACCTGCTCCGTGCCAAGGACCTGGCCGACGCGCGCTACGCCGAGCCGCTGGGGGTCGATGAGATGGCGCGGGCCGCGGGACTCTCGCGGGCGCACTTCATCCGTGAGTTCCGTCGCGCCTTCGGCGATTCGCCACATGGGTATCTGCTGACCCGGCGCCTCGAGCGGGCGGCGGCGCTGCTGCGGGGGACCGACATGCAGGTCGCGGAGATCTGCTTCTCGGTCGGGCTCAGCAGCCTGGGCTCGTTCACGACGAGCTTCACGCGCACGTTCGGCTGCTCCCCGACGGCCTACCGCGAGAGGTTCCCGCCGGCCGCCGACATGGCGCTGGTGCCCGGCTGCATGATCCGCGCCTACGGCCGGCCGCAACGGCGCACTTTTCGAGAAGACAGGGCCGATGGCGGAGCGTAGCTTCGTGGCAACGAACAGTTCAACCGAGAGGATCCGAAGATGATCAAGGTGGCAAACGCGCAGCTGTGGGTGAACGACCAGGAGGAGGCTCTGGCCTTCTACACGCAGAAGGTCGGCATGGAGGTCCGCGCCGACGTGACGCTGGCGGAGCTCGACAACTTCCGCTGGCTGGCGGTCGGCTTCCCCGGCCAGGATGACTTCGCGGTCGTGCTGATGGCGATCCCCGGCGCGCCGATGATGGATGAGGAGACGCGCGGCCAGGTGCAGACGCTGATGGGCAAGGGCTTCGCCGGGACGGTGTTCTTCGCGACGGAGGACTGCCAGGCCTCCTACGAGGAGCTGAGCGCACGGGGCGTCGAGTTCCACGAAGCCCCCGAAGAGCGCCCCTACGGAATCGACTCGGGATTCCGCGATCCCTCGGGCAACAACATCCGCCTCACCCAGGTCCGCGATCTCGCTGAGCTGGCCTCGGCCTGAGCGCTTCGATGCCGGGGGCGAGCCGCCACGCCGGCGGCTTGCCTCGCGGCCCCACGCCGCGCTAGCGTCTGGCGGCGATGAGACGACCTTACGAGCGCGGGCTGACCGAGGTCGCAGATGGAGTCCACGCCTACCTGCAGCCCGATGGCGGGTGGGGCTGGAGCAACGCGGGACTCGTCAGCGACGGCGAGGCGACGCTGCTGATCGACACGCTGTTCGATCTGAAGCTGACGGAGACGATGCTCGCCGAGATGCGCCGGGCAGTGCCCGCAGCGTCGCGGATCGACACGCTTCTGAACACGCATGCGAACGGCGATCACTGCTACGGCAACCAGCTCGTGAGCGGAGCGCGGATCGTGGCAAGCGAGCGCACGGCGGCGGAGATGACCGAGCTGCCGCCGGCGGCGATGGCGGCGCTCGTCGAGCAGGCGCCGCAGATGGGCACGCTCGGCGAGTTCTTCCTGCGCTGCTTCGGGCCGTTCTCGTTCGGCGGCATCGAGCCGGTGGCTCCGAACGAGACGTTCTCCGGCGAGCTGACGTTGCGCGTCGGCGCCCGCGAGGTGCGGCTGCTGGAGGTCGGCCCGGCCCACACCCGCGGCGACACGATCGCCTTCCTCCCCACTGAGGGCGTGCTGTTCACGGGCGACATCCTCTTCAACGGCGCGCATCCGATCGCCTGGGCAGGGCCGGTCTCCAACTGGATCAGCGCCTGCGAGCGGATCGAAGCGCTCGAACCGACGGCGATCGTCCCCGGCCACGGGCCGCTGGCGGAGCTGGCGGACGTCCGCGAGCTGCGCTCCTACTTCGAGTACCTCTATGAGCAGGGTCGGCTCGCACACGCCGACGGGCTCACGCCGCTGCAGGCCGCCCGGCGCCTGTCGCTCGACCGTTGGGCCGACTGGGGCGAGCGCGAGCGCCTGGTCGTCAACCTCGCGACGATCTTCGCGGAGCTGTCTGGGACCGAGCCGCCCAATCCCCTCGAGGCCTTCCAGCAGATGGCCGAGTTCTCCGCCGGGCCCCCGCCGGAGGCCTGAGCGTCGCGGTGTCCGGCTGGGAGGACGTGCGGCGAATCGCGCTGTCGCTACCGGGGAGCGAGGAGCGCCGATCGCGCGAGCGTCTGCAGTGGCGGGTCGGGGGGAAGTTGTTCGTGTGGGAGCGTCCGCTGCGCGAGAAGGAAGTCCTGGAGCTGGGCGCTGAGGCGACGGACGGGCCGGTGATGGGAGCCAGGGTCGAGCATCTGATCGCCAAGGAGGCTTTGCTGGCGGAGGACCCGGCGCTGTTCTTCACGACCTCGCACTTCAAGGGCAGCGCTGCGGTGCTGGTGAGGCTCGACCGAATCGGCGCGGAGGACCTGGAGGAAGTCGTCACCGAAGCGTGGTTCGCACGCGCGCCGTCGAAGCTCGCGGCCGCCGAGGCGCAGCGGCTGCGGGGCCGCGACTGACTCGACCGTTGCGGTTCGGGCGCTCCCGCTCGACGACCGCCGGCGGCTCGGGCGCACCCAGGGAGGCCCACAGGTGGAGGACGGCGTGGGCCCGGTAGGGCCGCCAGCTCTGCGAGAGGAGCTCGGCCGAGGGAGCGCGCCCGTCGGCGCCGAGCCGCTCCAGGGCATGGCGCACGCCGAGGTCGGAGGCGAGGAACGCATCGGGGTCACGCAGCGCGCGCATCGCAACGTACTCGGTCGTCCACGGGCCGATCCCAGGCAGCTCCAACAGCTTCCTTCGAACCTCGATCCGATCGGCGCCGCGATCGAGTCCAATCTCACCGGCGGCGAGCGCACGGGCCAGGCCGGCAAGAGCACGGCGCCGTGAGGCGGGCATGGCGAGCGCTTCGAGGTCGGCGCCGGCCAGCTCGACCGAGGTCGGGAACAGGTGGGTGACGCCGCCGAGCGGACGCGCGAGCGGCTCGCCGAATTGGGCAACGAGCCGCGCCCCCAGAGTGGCGGCGCCCCGCAGCGAGATCTGCTGGCCAAGCAGCGCCCGCACGGCCAGCTCCTCGCCGTCGACGCTGCCGGGCACGCGGCGGCCGGGCACCGTGCGGACGAGCGCGCCGATGAGAGGATCGGAGCCGAGCACGTCGAGGACGCTGCCCGGATCGGAGTCGAGGTCGAGCAGCCCCCGGCAGCGATGGACGGCCGCGCCGAGGTCGCGCAGGTCGGACAGCCACAGGCGCGCCCGTACGTGTCCAGCGAGGGGAAGCAGCTCGACGATGCCGGGGCCGTTGGGCAGTGAGACGCTACGCCGGTAGGCGCCTTGGTGGACCTCCTCGACGCCGGCGATAGCACGCCGGGCGAGGAACTCGATCAGGCCGTCGCCGTCGAAGGGCTCGCGGTAGGGCAGGCGTAGCTCGAGGGTGCCGCTGTCCTCGGCGCGGCCTTGGCGGCTGGTGCGCTTGCGCAGCTCTCCGGGTGTCATCGCGAAGATCTCTTGGATCGTGGCGTTGAACTGGCGGACGCTGCCGAACCCGGCGGCGAAGCTGACCTCGGTCACAGGCAGGGAGGTCGTCTCGAGGAGCACGCGAGCGGCCTGTGCGCGCTGGGCACGGGCCAGGGCGAGCGGTCCCGCGCCGGCGACCGCGACGAGCTGGCGATGAATGTGGCGCTCGGTGTAGCCGAGGCGTGCGGCCAGGCCGGTGACCCCCTCGCGATCGACGACGCCATCGCCGATCAGGCGCATCGCCCGCCCGACGAGATCCGCGCGGAGATCCCACTCGGGCGAGCCCGGGGCAGCGTCGGGACGGCAACGCTTACAGGCGCGGTAGCCGGCCGCTTGCGCCGCGGCTGCCGACGGGTAGAAGGTGACGTTCTCGCGTTTGGGTGTGCGGGCCGGGCAGCTGGGGCGACAGTAGATGCCGGTCGTCTTCACCGCGCTGAACAGCCAGCCGTCGAATCGCCCGTCGCGGGCCTCCAGCGTGCGCCAGACGATGTCGGGGTCGATGTCGATCGCAAGGCCGTCGTCCATGGCCACACCGTCGCACCCCGGTCACCGTCTGTCTAGCGGAAATCGGACATGGTCGCAATGAATACCTACGAAGTCCGAAACTCGCTGGTAGGGAGCGGCCCAGCGCTGGATCCGTGCGACCCTGCGAACGAGCGCGCTGGTCGAAATCGACCAATCGTCCCCCTCGTCGGGTTCTCGCCGTATCCTGAAAGCATGGCAACCGAGCCCCTGATCGCCGGGGCCGCTGCCCCAGGGCAAGCGCTCAAACGCGCGCTGCTTGGAGTGGGCGCGGCCGTCGTGGTCGTGATCGTCGCGGTGGTGATCGCCGCTCTGACCATGTCCGGCGCCTCGCTGGCGAGCGACTCGACGGCTCTCGCGAAGCTCTCGGTGCAGCCGCTAGGCGGGAAGATTGAGCACATCGAAGCGTTCGGGGCCGACGGTAAGCCGGTTCCGATCTCGGTCAGCGGTGGGCGCCTGACGCCGCTGCACAAGCTTCATCCCGGCGAACAGGTCGCTGTTTCGGTCAGGGTGCGTAGGCCGGGCTGGCTCGGCTGGGCGCTGGGGCACGAACAGACCGAGCACCTGACGCTGCGCGCTCCGGTCGCCTACCTGAAGGAACGCTGGATGACGGTCGCAAACGGCTCGCCCGTGCAGGCCAGCTTCGAAGCGCCGGTCAGCTCCGTCCGCTACGAATCTGGCGGCCACGCGCACACCCAGGCGCTCGAAACACCGGCACGAACCGTCTCGCTCGGCCATCGCCCGGCAACAGGCACGCTGCAGATCGCGGCCGCCGCCCGGTCCTGGGAGACAGTCGGCAAGCCCGCACACATCAGCTGGTTCCCGCCGTCGCACTCGACGGTCATGGCCGCGAGCCCGGCACCGAGCGCGACGATCTCCCCGGCGGCGGCGATCTACCTGACTTTCTCAAAGCCCGTCGACGAAGTGCTGGGCTCCAAGCGCCCGCAACTCTCACCGGCGACAGCTGGGCACTGGCGCAAGGCCAACAGCCACACGCTCGAGTTTCGGCCATCCGGGTTCGGGATGCCGCTGGGCTCGCAGCTTCACCTCACCCTGCCCCGACCGGTCGCGGTGACGGCCAGCGGCGGCAGCGGCCTGAAGACGACGAACCAGATCACGTGGACAGTGCCGCCGGGCTCAACGGTGCGTCTGCACCAGTTGCTTGCGCAGGCCGGCTACCTGCCGGTCTCCTGGCGCGCTTCGGGGACCGAAGTCGCGAAGACGGCGAGCGCCGAGGCCGCGGCGGCCGTCGCCCCGCCGGCGGGCGACTTCGATTGGCGCTACTCGAACACCCCCCACCAGCTCAAGGAAAAGTGGAGCCCCGACCAGCAAACGGTGCTGACAAAGGGCGCGATCATGAAGTTCGAGAACGAAAACGACCTGACGGTCGACGGCGTGTCGGGCGCGACCGTGTGGCGCAAGCTGTTCGCCGACGCGATCGCCGGTAAGCACCTGAACGAAGGCTATTCCTACGTCTACGTACACCGGGAAGTCCCGGAGACCGCGACGCTGTGGCATGCGGGCCACACGATCATCTCCTCGCCTGCCAACACTGGCATCTCCGGAGCGGAAACGGAACTGGGCTCGTTCCCCGTGTTCGAGCATGTCCCCGAAACGACGATGAGCGGCGAAAATCCGGACGGCTCCCACTACACAGACCCGGGGATCAAATGGGTCAGCTACTTCAACGGCGGCGACGCGCTGCACAACTTCAACCGCTCCTCCTTCGGCAGCCCCCAGAGCCTCGGCTGCGTCGAGCTGCCGCTGGCCGCGTCGGCGGAGATCTACAAATACACGCCGATCGGCACCGTAGTCACGGTCGAAACCTGAGCGGCACCTCGCTCAAGCGGGCTGGCGGGCCTGACGAGAGCCACGCAGGAACCGTTCGATCGCATCGGCCACGAGCTCGTCGATCTGCTCCCGAGCGACGATCCCGCCAGTAACGAGCGCTGCGATGCCCTGCATGGTGGCGAATAGGACGAGCCCGACGCGCTCGGGATCGCCTTCCTCCAGAGCGCCCTCGCGCTGACCCTGGCCGATCAGCTCCAGAAGAACGGCGAACGCGCGCTCGGCGGCGGCATGAAGCACGCCGGTCTGCTCGTGCTCCTTGCCGGTGAACATCAGCTCCAGCAGAGCGGCGTCCTCGATGGCGAAGCGAATGTAGGCGGCGGCAACGACCCGCATGCGCTCCTCGAAGCCCTCACCGGCGTCGTCGAAGGCGACGCGCAGCTCTGAGCCCAACCGGCCGAAACCCGCCTCCGCGAGCGCGTCAAGCAGCGCCTGGCGGTCCGGAAAGTGGCGGCGGGGGGCGCCGTGGCTGACACCGACGTCGCGGGCGAGCTCACGCAGGGAGAGCTCCTGGGCACCACGCTCGCGGAGGGTCCGTTCGGCTGCCGTGAGCAGAGCGGTCCGGAGGTTGCCGTGGTGGTAGGGGCGTTCCGTCATCCCTTTCAGGCTACCGCCTGATGTAGTCGTTGACATCTTTGTTGTCATCGCCTACATTGTTGGGAATGACAACTTCAAGCTCCACCTCCCTCCCTGACATGACCGGCAAGACGGCAGTTGTGACGGGCGCCAACAGTGGCATCGGGCGCGCCGCCGCGACTGCGCTGGCAGGCGCCGGTGCCCGCGTCGTCCTAGCCGTCCGCTCGACCGAGAAGGGCCGCGACGCAGCGGCGAAGATGACCGGGCAGACCGAAGTCCGCCCCCTCGATCTGGCCGACCTCGCGTCGGTACGCGAGTTCGCCTCCGGTTGGGACGGCGAGATCGATCTGCTGATCAACAACGCAGGGGTGATGGTGCCGCCGCTGAGCCGGACGGCCGACGGCTTCGAGCTGCAGTTCGGGACCAATCACCTGGGCCACTTCGCCCTGACGAACCTGCTGCTCGAGCAGGTTACGGGCCGCGTCGTGACGGTCTCCTCGACGGCGCACCGGATGGGAGCGATCGACTTCGATGACCTCAACTGGGAGCGGCGCTCCTACAGCCGTTGGCGCGCCTATGGGCAGTCGAAGCTCGCCAACATGCTGTTCACGGCGGAGCTGCAGCGGCGCCTGACGGAGGCCGGCTCGCCGGTTCTGGCGACCGCCGCCCACCCGGGCTATGCGGCGACCAATCTGCAGTTCCACAGCGGCTGGCGCAGCATGGACCTGATCAACCGGCTGGGTAACGCCGTGCTGGCCCAGAGCGAGGAGGGCGGCGCACTGCCGACGCTGTATGCGGCGACCGTCGACGTACCTCCGAATAGCTTCGCGGGCCCAGGCGGCTTCATGGAGCAGCGCGGCCCCGCGAAGCTCGTCGGCCGGACCAAGTCGGCGCAAGACATGGCGGTCGCGGGCAGGCTGTGGGAGGTCTCCGAACAGCTCACAGGCGTCGCCTTCGGGCTCACCGCGGGCGTCGGCGCCTGACCGTCGTTTCCCGACCTTGCCAACGGCGATCCCCCCGGATACAGTGCCGGCCGCAAGCGTCAGAGAAATGACAATGGATTGGGGATCGTCGGATGTCTATCGAGGAGGCGGAGGGGCTCGGACTGCGCCTTGTCGCCGAGACCCGCGCCTTCCGCGAGGCGACAGAGGAGTACCTGCAAAGCGGGACGCCGCTCGACTCCGGGCGCTTTGCGGAGTGGAGCGAAAGCTTCGATGAGATCGTCGGCCTCTCCGAGGGTCTGCGCCGCCAAGCCGACCGGGCCCTGAGGGACGCACGGGCAGGGCGGGGCCAGGAGCCGGCGGAGAGCGGCGACGCGGCGGAGGCCTACTGGCATCCGGCCGACCGTTACGAGTCGACCCCCGAGGAACCGGAGCGCTACGGCTTGGCGGAAGCTGCCCACCGACGCGCCGCCGACGCGATGCTCGCGGCAGCGGCGATCGACGCGATGCTGATGCGCGACCTGCTCGCTCTCGACCCCGATGCCGACTATGACCGCGCAGAGGATCCGCTCGGCAGCGGCTCCGAGCAGGCGTTCGCCGAGGGAACCCTGTTGCTCGACGAGGCAGCCGCACAGTTCGGCGAAGGATCTGCGCTGATACGCGGTGGGGCCGCCCCGGAAGCGAACAGGGGAGCTTTGGTGTCGACGGTGCGGGAAATCGCCGGCCGGCTGAGCGAACGGGCAGATCCCCCCGCCCGCGACCTGGCCTCGGGCCTGCTCACGGCGAGCGGTGGCGGGATGCTGGACTTCCTCTCGGCAGCTCAGCACATCGACGTGTTGAGCTCGCTGGAGGAACGCGCGAAACGGCTCGCCAAGCATGCGCCGCGATTCCTGCGCGAGCACGTCGCGAAGATCGCCACCCTCCGGCACGACAGCTGGGTGAGCGACGAGGCAGCCGATCATGCTGTCGGTTGGACGGCCGAGAGCATCGGTGTCACGCCAATGCTCTACGGGATCGCCGGGCTCGACCGGGCGGTGACGGTCTCGACGGCGCGGATCGAAGAAGTGCAGGCGATCGACCAGGCCGACGCCCAGCGGCTGACGGCGGAGCTCGAAACGCTCGAAGCGAGCTTTGCAGCACAGATGGCGTGGCTGGGCAAATCGGCGCGCTGGTTGCGACGCGGCGCGTGGCCGCTGACCCACCTGGGAACATCGACGCTGGGTCTGATGGGACCGCCCGTCGTCGCCGGCGCCTTCTTCGCCGGCATCGCCTACGTGGCCTACAGCCTCACCGACTCGCTCGACGCGCGGGAGCTCGGCTTCGCCGACCGCGTCGAGGGCGTCGTGCCGCTGGTCGCTCGCCACGTCGCGCCCTGACGGCAGCGCATCACCTTTCGCTGCAGCCGGCCTCGCGGGGCCGCCTCGATCGCGGCTAGTGCTCGAACGGCGCCATTCGGACGGCGAGCGGCAGGCCACAGCGAACCAGCAACCCGAACCGACCGCCCGGGACCGCAGCAGCCTCGGCACGCATCATCGTTACGAGCCGGCGCTTGAAGTCGTCACGTGGATAGCGCTCGAGGACCGCCGCCACGTTGTTCGGAGCCACGTCCCAGATGCGCAAGCCCGCGCCGTCGACCATGGCGCCCCATTGCAGGTAGCACCCGAGAGCTCCGTCCCGGTCGATCGTCACCCCGGGAGTGGTGTGCACACAGATCGCATCGGCGAGTGACAGAGCCCGATCGTCGTCTACTCCGGAAGCGGTGGCGCAGGCGAGCGTCCGATCGGCGCTCGCGATGGTGAAGTCCCGCTCTGAGGTGGGCTCGGCGATGCCGTAATCGTGGAGCAGCGAGCCACAGTAGAAAAGCTCGCTGTCGAGCTCGCTGCCATCGACGACAGCGAGTGCGCGTCCGAACAGCCAGGTGCGATAGGAGTGCCCGACGAGCGTCGATGGCAGCTCTGCGCAGGCCTGCTCGGCCTCGCGGGCGAAGCGCGAATCCGGCACCTCGAAAGTGTCGAGATCGACTTTGTCGGCCCCCGCTGGGAGTCGTCCCAGGGCCAGCTTCGTCCGCCCGAGCGCGTTCTCCCACTGACCGAGAGCGATGGCCGCGAGCAGCCGGCTCCGCTCGCGCGAGGTCAGTCGGCCTCCGGTCCGCCGCGCCCACGCAAGGCCGCCGAGCCTCTGCTGATCGGGAGCTGCGGCTCTCAATGCGGGCCGCGCCACATCATCGCCACCTCGTGGGCGCCGTCGGGGGTCGTAAAGGTCCCGATCCGCTCGAAGCCGATCCGTTCATATCGCGGGCAGTTGGCGGGGTTGCTCGACTCCAGATAGGCAGGCATCCCCTCGGCGTCGATCGCCTCGAGGTTCGCGAGGAGCAGGCGCATACCGAGCCCCTGCCCACGATGTGCCGTATTGGTTCCCAGGAGGCTCAGGTAGTAGTGAGGGACGTCCTTCGGGTGAGATTCGCTGAAACGATCGAGGAGATCCAGGACCGGCTGCGCGCGCGGACCGAGCAGCTCCTCGAGCAGCGGTCCGACGCGCTCCTCGTCTTCATCGCTCAGCTCGCTTCCACCCGGAGGGATCCAGACGCTGACCGCCTCGAAGTCGCCGGCGACCCACGTGCATGGGTAGCGCAAGATGCTCTGCAGGAGAAAGCGCCACCAGACTTCGCGCTTGTCGTCGTCTGGGAACGCCCAGGTCCAGAGAGGGTCCTCCGCGAAGGCTCCCGCAATCGTGGATGTCAGGCCGGAGAGGTCGGCGGGGGTTGCTATGCGCGGCTCCATGGCGACCCATTTAACACCCAAGACAGAGACATGACCGATTGAGCTGACACCCAAAAATCGGCGCGAGACTCGATCCAACGGCTTTGTGTTTGAGGATTCCTCGGAGCCCTGGGAGGATCCGCGCCATGAGAACACCTGCCCGCAGCGCCTCCAATCATCGCCACATCGTGCGCCACGTGACTGCCGTCGGCGCAGTCTGCGCCAGCGTCCTAGCAGCCTTCGCCGCTCCCGCCGGAGCCGCTTGGCTTTCGCCCGTCGACCTCTCACCCGAAACCGGTGTCAACGCACAGAAAGTTCGTGTGGCGATGGACCACCGAGGCGACGCCGTGGCTGTGTGGCAGGCATCCAATGGAACCGAAATCTCCGTGCAGGTCTCGATCCGCTCGGTCTCGACCGGCACTTGGGCGACCCCGACCGTCTTGACGACGGAAGGCAACGGCATCAAAGACCCCAATGTGGCCGTGGATGAAAGAGGGGACGCAGCCGTCGTCTGGCAAGTGGAAAGTGGTCTGACGTCGTTCGTAAAGGCGGCTGTGAAAACGGCCGGCTCCGCTGTCTGGCATGTCGAAAGCGTCTCGGGCGAAGAAGGGGGCCGGCCGAGCATCGCCATCGACTCCCACGGCGATGCCGTGGTCGTCTGGTTGGCCAACCCCACGAACGCGGTTACGAGCTCCGTGCGTCCTGCCGGCGGCAAATGGCACGCACCGGTCCAGCTCTCAGGCGCTGGGTTCAGCGGCGAAGAACCGACGGTGGCAGCCAATCCGCGAGGCGACGCGGTTGCCGCCTGGCACGGCTTCGAAGGAGAAAGCAGCGTCGCGCAGGCGGCAGTTCGTTCCGCGTCCTCGGGCACGTGGAGCGCAGCAGCGACCCTGTCAACACCGGGCGAAGCGGGCGCGAACGCACTTGCAACGCGGGCGGGGATCGATGCTCATGGCAATGCCACGGTGACATGGACGCGAGAAGACGTGCTCAAGAGCGCAACTCGTCTCGCTGTCGCCGCTGTCTGGGGTGCGCCTGTCGATGTGTCGGCTGGCGGGGAACAGGTCATCAACCACGGGCTCGCCGTCAGCTCGCACGGCGAAGCCGTCGCCGTCTGGACAGGCGCAAGCGGGTCGGCGAACATCGTCGAGAGCGCATCTCGCGCAAGTGCCGCAACGTCCTGGCACGAACCTGTGAACATCTTCACTGCCCCTGAAGGCAAGACCCCGACAGAACCGAACGTGGCGATCAACCGCAGCGGCAGAGCCGTCGCGGTATGGGCGGTCGCCTTAGGGAAATTCCTCACGTTCAGGAGATTCGTCCAGAGCTCCGTACGCCCCGAAGCAACTGCGGCTTGGGGTGAACCGGTCTCGCTCACAGCCGAATCCGAAAACGCGCCGACGCCGCAGGTGGCCATCTCCCCTCCAGGAGATGCCGTCGCCGCCTGGGAACTCATCCACGGCAGCTCCGAAAACATCGTGCAGAGCGCTTTCTACGAACCCTGACAGCTGACTGGCTCGACCGGCGAAGCCCTGCCCCGGACCGCCTCTGAGCAGGTTTCGCCCAAGGCTTCTGCGGCGCCGTCCCAGCCGAGCCCCGGACGGGTAGAACGAGGGAATGGCCAGAGCAAGCGCAGATTTCGACGCGACCGCGGTTCGTGAGTTGCTCGAGGCGCGCCGCGCTGAGATGCAAGGGCGCGTCAGCGCGCTCGCGGAGCGTCCCGAGCTCGGCAGCGCACAGGGCTTCGGCAAGCGGATCGGCGACGGCACCACTGAGGCGATCAGCAGGCTGACGGAGATCGGTGTCGGGCGATCACTGGAGACAGGTCTGGCTCGTACCGAACGAGCACTCGCGAAGCTCGACGACGGCACTTATGGCATCTGCGACAGCTGTGGCGCAACGATCGTCCCAGCGCGACTGGAGGCGCTGCCCGACAGCGTGCTGTGCCTGAACTGCTCGGCAGCCGCACGCCGGAGGCCCCTACGCAGGCGACGTACGGCACGGGAGCAGGGATAATTTCGGCTCGTACCCACCAGATCAGAAGAATACTTCTTATAGACCTAGATATAAGTAGTATATTTCTCCTATGGCTCAGCGCCGCCCGCGTCCTTATTCACCCTATGCAGCGGAGGCCGCGCGCCTTCTGGGCGCTCAGATCCGCCTCGCGCGGCGCGAGCGGCGCTGGTCACAGGACGAGCTCGCAGAGCGAGCCGGCATCACCGCACGCACCGTCTACAAGATCGAGCATGGTGACCTGAGCGTCGGCCTGGGCGCCACGTTCGAGGCTGCGGCACTGCTCGGCGTACCGCTCTTCCACGCCGAGCGCTCACGGCTGGGCGACGATCTCGACCGGGTGGAAGCGCGCAGCGCACTGTTGCCGCGCCCGACCCGCTTGCGCTCAAGCGATTTGGTGAACGATGACTTCTGAGCCCGCCGAGGCATTCGTGTGGACGTGGCTGCCCGGTGCCGAGGAGCCGGTCATCGCGGGACGCCTTGAGTTGGCAGATGGGATCGTCGGCTTCAACTACGGCCGCAGCTACTTCGCTCGTCCGGATGCGATCCCGCTCTACCTCCCGGAGCTACCTCTACGTCCGGGGACGATCGCGCCCCTCGGCGGCCTGACGATCGCCGGCTGCATCGACGACGCAGGACCGGACGCATGGGGTCAGCGGGTCGTCATTCAGCACTTGCTGGGCGCAGGCACCACGACCGGAGACCCGGCGGTCTTCGGTCCCCTCACCTACCTCCTGCGGTCAGGCTCCAACCGAATCGGCGCCCTCGACTTTCAGGATCGCAGTGACGCCTATGTCAGCCGCGACGAAATGACCGCGACGCTGTCGGAGCTGATGGAAGCGGCTGACGCTGTCAGCAAGGGTCAGCGGCTGTCGCCCGCCTTGGACCTCGCACTCCTCCACGGCAGCTCCGTTGGCGGTGCGCGTCCGAAGGCGCTCCTGAAGGACGGCGGTCGCGATCTGATCGCGAAGTTCTCGTCGAGCACAGACACGTATGCGGTCGTGAAGGGAGAGTTCGCAGCGATGGAGCTGGCAGCCCGCGCCGGTCTGAGCGCCGCCCGAGTGGAGCTTCGTCAGGTGATGGAGCGCGACGTACTGCTCGTCGAGCGCTTCGATCGAGTGCCAGGAACCAAGCAGCGAAGGGCACTCGTGTCGGCACTGACGATTCTCGGGCTGGACGAGATGATGGCTCGCTACGCGAGCTATGCAGACCTCGCGCAGGTCGTGCGCGAGCGCTTCACCGATGCGCGCGCGACCCTCCGTGAGCTTTTCGCCCGGATCGTCTTCAACATCCTCACGGGCAACAGCGACGACCATGCTCGCAACCACGCCGCCTTCTGGGACGGCGAGTCACTCACGCTCACTCCCGCCTACGACGTCTGCCCCCAGCCGCGAGGTGGGGGTGAGACGAGCCAGGCGATGATGATCGGCACCGACGGATTCCGTATGAGCCAGCTTGCGGGCTGTCTGGAACGCGCCTCCACATACATGCTGACCGAGAGCGAGGCGCGCGGACTGATCGACCACCAGGTCGAGGTCATCAGGGATGGATGGCAGGAAGTCTGCGGCATGGCACAGATGTCCGAAGTGGACCGCTCCCTGTTCTGGGGACGTCAGTTCCTGAATCCGTATGCGTTCTACGGGTACTCTGCCCCGCCGGTCTGACGATGACCTTCAGGGGAGCAAGCGGGACGCGACGGGTCTGCCCTCATTCGGTACCCCGTCGAGCCAGGATCGAACTACGCCAGCTTGCCCGCCACTTTTGAAAGCTTGCGGTCGTAACTCAACAGGCTTCCGCCCACTTCCCTGTGCAGTAGCGAGGACGATCGCGTCCGGCAGCCGTAGGCTGGTGTGGCGGGCCCGAAGCCCCGCCGCCCGCTCGGCGATCGCGTCGGTGAGCGGCACGACCGTAATGCCCATCGAAGTGATGGCTTGACGTGCCTCCTCGAGACGGCGTGCTCGGGCGAACGCCACGAGCGTCTCGCTGTAGGCAGTGGCCGGCAGGAGCAATTGCCGATCCTCCCGATTCGCCGCTTCCACTTCATTGATCGCGCGGTCGTGATGGGTGTCTGCGGTATCGAGTCCTCGTGTTCCAACAGCGTTGATGGGGCCCCGATAAGGGCTCTAGAGACGCCTGCTTCTCCACGCCACCCGGAACCCGTAGTTCATTGGCCTCGCTGCAGCTCAGCGTAGTAGTCCACTGCGTACCCACGGATGTACTTGTCAGGATCCTTCAGAAGCGGCTCAATCACGGGAAGTAGTCCCGGCCGAAGATGGGAACGCAAAGCCGCCATCGCGTTGAAGCGCACCGTCCCATCGGAATCATCTAGTGCTTCCACAAGCGGATTTATCGCCTGGGAAAGCTCCGTTGACTCGTGATCATTGCTAGACGGCCTCGAAGAGCTAGATGTGACCACCTCGATGGCGGCCTTTAGGGTCGTCCGCTCCGAGTTCAGCGCGTTTCGATCAACAGCATCTTGGGACTGTGATCCCGCAAGCGCCGCCTCTAGCTCCCCCAATCGGCTTCGCAGATCTGCGAACTCACTCGCGTGATCCAACTCCAATGCATGCTCCCCACCGGCAGCCAAGAGTCTCGGCGGCAGAATCGGTATCGCTCCGACAGGAGGCGGAATATACGAGGGCTGCCCGGTCAGGGTGCGCACAAGGCCGTCCAACCCGTTCGAGTCGAGAGTCCTGACATCGAAGCGTTGCACTGCGGATCCTAGCTCAACCGGAACATCCGCCTCGGTGGCTCCCGGCAAGACAGCAAGCTTCACCTTCCTATAGAACTCGTGACGATCCTGATCGAAGAGGGTCTTCAGCACATTGGCCTCACGTGCTGCACCCGCACCAACGGTCGGATCGCCGGTCTCCTCCCAGCGTTCTCTATACCTGCTGCTTACCGCGACAACGACGAAGTCGCTTTTTGTCGCAGCGACGGCACCATATGTGGCCCAATTGACAGCCGCATCGTTCAGGTGGAACAGATCGACGTCAGCCTCGATCCCGAGCTCCCGGAGAGTGAAGACGAAGCGGGCGATCGTCTCCTCCCACGCATCGTCGCCGTGGGCCCATGAAACGAAAGCCGTCGTCGGGTCTTTATCAGGCGCGGTATCCATCTCTGCAGTGTGCCAGCCATTCGTCTTGCCCCAGAGTTGAAAGCGGGACACTAGCTGGCGAGGCAACAGGACAATAGATACCCAATAGATACCCTTATGTCATGAGCGATGTAGAGATGTCCATGCCCCTACCGCTGGACTCGGACGGCTTCCTGCGCCGTGACTGTCCTTCGTGCGAGCGTGAGTTCAAGTGGTACCCAACGCCCAAGGAGGAGCAGGGGACCCCTGCTCGCGAGGGTGGCTACTTCTGCCCATACTGCGCCGTCCAAGCGCCAGAGGGCTCGTGGTGGACGAAGGCACAGATCGCATCTGCTGAGTATCAGGTGTACGACACAGTCGTGAGGCCAGAGCTAGATAAGCTGGCCGATGCGACGAACGGCGTGTCTGGGGGTTTCGTTGACGTGAGCATCGAGCGAAACGACCCGCAAAAACCCCCGGCTCTCACTGAGTCCAACGATATGCGTCGTGTCGACTTTGACTGTCACCCGTCCGAGCCGGTCAAGGTTGTTGATGAGTGGAAGGAGCCAGCCCATTGTCTCGTCTGCGGCACCACGGCTACTCAGCCTGATCGATGACAACCAAGTGGCCCGGGACGGATGCGTCAAGCCCCTGCGCCGGCCGACGCCAGACGTAGCTGCTCGAGGACTTCTCAAATCTCTGGTGGACCGCGCCTCCGCGAGGATCAAGCTCGCTGTTCGTGAGGAAAGATGGCTCACCGTCGCCGTGGAGCCTCAGGAGGACTCCCTCCCCTACTTCCAGGCGGCGAGCCGCTTCCGGAAGCGAGGAGGTGTCAAAAACGGGAGCGACGGGGGCTGCACCCTCAGTGTACCCACCGCGCCGACCGGCCGGCGATTGCAGTCTGGCGCGAGCCGCCGGCCCGAGTCGATGGTAAGCCGCCGACGCTTACGCGAAGCCATCATTGTCGCTCTCACCTTGCCCGCGACCGAACTCGCGCCTATCCTGAGACCTATGGATCAGCCAAGAGAGATCGAGCTTGTCTTTGCTCCTCAGGATGAGGGCGGCTATCACGTCTACGCCCCTGACCTTCCAGGTCTGCACACCGAGGGCGACACCCTCGATGAGGCGACGGCGAACGCCCAGGAGGCGCTTGCGCTCTATGTGGAAGGGATGCGCGAAGACGGACGCTCGCTTGATACTGGGGTGATCCGGCGGAAGTTCCCGGTCCCTGCGTGACCGCCGCCCTGCCAGTCATATCGGGACAGCGTCTGGTCAAAGCGCTCGAACGCGACGGATGGGAAGTCGCTCGCCAGCGAGGAAGCCACGTTCGACTGAAGCATCCTGATCGGCGCGTCTTGCTCACCGTCCCGCTTCATCGGGAGCTGAAGCGCGGGACGCTGTCGGGAATACTTGGCGATGCCGGTTTGAGCCCTGACGAGCTGAGCCGGCTGCTCTAAGCGACGACGGCTTTGTGTTCGGCCTAGCGCCAGATCGCGATCGGCCATAGGAGCATCAATGGCGCGGGCATAACGACATCGTCCCGAGTCAGTGGCACGCCGAGCTCGTTTGCCCGGCCGTACGGCGACTCCGGAATATCGCGCCACCCGCTAATTGGACTAGCCGTACACTCGGCCGAATGACGGCCCGTAGCTCCAGCTCGGAGACAGCCCGAAAGCTCGGTCCCGAACAGGAGGCCTTCGCTTCATGGTTCGTGAAGTGGTGGCAGCGGCAAGGACAGCACATTGACCTCAGCGTCAATGCCGTGTCCGCCGACCAGAAGAAATCGTCCGCCGTGAGCGAGATCGAAGTCTGCCGTGAGACTCCAGAACCAATTAGACGTCCAGACGGAACGCGGGACCAACGGTCTTGAACCCGCGCCCACGATGAAACCATCTGATTTGCAGGCAAAATCGCGTTGAAGCACGCCCATCGCGACGGCCGGCATGGCACTCACAATGCTAAGAACCACCCGGTTTGCAGGGAGAACACCTAACGAAGCGGGAGCGACGGGACTCGAACCCGCGACCTCTGCCGTGACAGGGCAGCGCTCTAACCTGCTGAGCTACGCCCCCGCGATTGCCGGGAGGGCCCGGGGCCCGCGGCGAGCCCACAGTATGCCAAGGCTGGACCGCTCGCCCCCTCCAGCCCCTCACAGCCGTCCGCTCGTCCAAAACTGGCTGGACAGCCAGTCATTGCTCTAGGCTGTGCGCGTGGCGCTCGTCGGCCCTCCCCCAATGCTAAATCGCAGGCCGCTGGCGGTGATGTTCGAAGACCTCCGCGACGAGCGCATTGCACGTGTGCCGTTCCCTCCAGGGGAGACGCGCTTCTCGCTGCCGCGCACGAGGCGCTTCGCCAACGAACCCCTCGAGATGCTGCTCGAGTCCTACGAGCGCTTCGGTCCTGTCTTCACGTTGCGCCTGTTCCACAGCAACGTCGTCTTCATGCTCGGACCGGCGGCCAACCACTACATCCTCGTCTCCCATGCCTCTGACTTCGAATGGCGCGAAGGCCATTTCCGCGATCTGATCGGGCTGATGGGCGACGGCCTCTTGACGATCGACGGCGACTTCCACCGCCGCTCGCGGCGGATCATGCTCCCGGCCTTCCATCGCGAGCATCTCGTCGCCTCCGTCGAGACGATTCAGGAGGAGACCGAGCGTGCGATCGACACCCTCGCGCCCGGGAGCAGCGTCGACCTCTACGACTGGACCCGCCACTTGGCGATGCGTGTGGCGCTCAGAGCCCTGTTTGGTCTCGACCCCGACGGACGCCAGGCGCGGGAGATCGACGCGGCCCGCCTGTTCGAGGAGGCCCTCGCTTTCTACGCCAGCGACTACCTGCTGAGGGTCTTCCGCAACCGCCACTCGCCGTGGGGACGCATGCAGAGCGCCGCCCGCAAGCTCGACCGCTTGATCTACGCCGAGATCAAAGACCGCCGTGCCTCGGGACGCCGCGGCCACGACATCCTCAGCCTGCTCCTCGACGCCGAGGACGAGGACGGCGACCAGCTGACCGACGTGCAGATCCGCGATGAGGTCATGACGCTGCTGTTCGCGGGCCACGACACGACCACTTCGACGATCTCGTTCATGTTCTACGAGTTCGCCCAGCAGCCGAAGATCGTCCAGCGGCTCCTGTCAGAGCAGCAGACCCTCGCGACCGAGGGACCCAGCGCCGCACAACTGCTCGGCGGCGAGTTGCCGGAGCTCGAGATGGTCGTCGAAGAGACCCTTCGCAAGTACCCCCCCGCCTGGGTCGGCCCCCGCCGGACCGTCCGCGACCTCGACTTTGAAGGCATGCCGATCCCTGAGCGAGCCTTCGTCAACTACTCCTCATGGGCCTCCCACCACCTGCCCGACGTCTTTGACGACCCCGACGCATTTCGTCCCGAGCGCTTCACCCCCGAAGCAAAGGCGACCCTCCCCAAGGGCGCCTATGTGCCCTTCGGTGGCGGCTCGCGAACCTGTATAGGGATGCGCTTCGGCCAGCTCGAGGTGCGGACGATCGCCTCGATGCTGATCGCCGCTCGCACGCTGGAGCTGCCTGAGGACTTCCGCTTGAGCATCCGCCAGATGCCCACGATCAGCCCCCGCGAGGGGCTACCCGTGCGCGTCGGGCCACGCACCAGGGTCGGCGCACCGCCGCTGCCCGCCGCCGCCTGATCAGCCCAGAATCGCGCTCATCTGCAGCCTGTAGGCCGGTGGTTCAGAGCCGTCCGTCGAGGCACCCACGGAAACGACGTGGACATGAGGATCGGAGAACAGCGTCAGCCGAAAGCCTTCGAGGAGGAACCCCACGGGATGCGCGATCAGCTTGCCTTCGCTGGCTTCCGCCACAGCCTGGACGGAGGCGCCGACGCCGAACAGGCCGCCGGTGACATTCACCTGGACCTTCCCGCCTTCGGAGCCGATCAGGCTGACTCCTACGCCTGCGGGCAGCGCCGCTTTGGCCTGCGCGTCGGTCGCGACAGCCTCGCCTTCCAGTGAGGCCCCACGCTTACGCAAACTCGCCGAGTCGACGGCCAGCGGCCCGACCTTCACGGACGTCGCGTCGATGTCCATCCGCCCGACCCCCCGGCCTTCCCACAAGAGCGCCGCCGCCTGGGCCGGTGAGAGCTTTAGACCCGAGGCCTTCACGCGCACCGAGTCGGCGTCGCCCCACAACAGCTTCACGGCAGGCCAGGCCGAGACGCTGGCGCTCTGGACGTGCCCGTAACGCCCGACCCGAGAGCGAATCCGCGAGACGGCGACCCGCGGCAGCACGATCTGGGCGACCACCAGCAGCACGACCATCAAGCCGACCCCCAGGCCGGCGATCTTCACCGCTCTACCGCCGCGCCGCATCCCCGCTAGCTTCGCAGGGACGCGGCGCTTCGGCTACAGCAGGGCGACCTCCTAGCCGAGGCCGTTGGCCGCCAGGAACTGCTTGGCGACTGCGGCGGGCGACTGCTTTTCGATCACAACCGCCTTGTTCATCTGCTGCATCGCCTGGGTGCTCAGCAGCGCCGAGACCTTGTTGAGGGTTTCGGCGAACGCCGGACCCTCTTCGGAGACGAGGCTCTGCTTGACGACCGGCGCGACGTTCTGGAAGCCGAACACGTGCTTCGGGTCGGAGAGCACCTTGAACTTGCCGCCCAGCAGCTGTCCGTCGGTCGAGAACACGACCTGCACGTCCGATTCTTTGCCTTCCAGGGCCTTGTATGAGAGTTCGATCGAGAACGGCTTGAACGTCGGCACGACGCCATAGAGCGACTTCAGGCCCTTCAGTCCCTCGAAGCGAGTCGCGAATTCGGCTGGCCCGCCGACGGTGACCTTCTTGCCGAGCGGCTTCAGGTCTTCGATGCTCGACAGTTTGTTTTCTTCGGCGTAGGCCGGCAGCGTCGCCAGCGCGTCGGAGTCGTAGAACGGCGTGTAGTTCAAAAGCGTGAAGCCGTGTTTTTCGACGAACGCCTTGGCTTCTTCATAGGCGCCTTTTTCACTCGTCGGTTCCTTCGTCTGTTCGGCGACTGCGCTCAACAGCGTGCCCGTGTACTCCGGGTACATGTCGATCTTCCCCGACGTCAGGTCCTTGTAGATCAACTCCGAGGAACCGATGTTTTCTTTGAGCTGGACGGTGTAGCCCTTCGCTTCGAGGGCCTGCGCGTAGAGGTCGCCGAGGACGTACTCCTCGCCGAAGTTCTTGTCGCCGATCGTAATCGGCGGCTTGCCCGCACCGGCGGAGCTGGAGCTGCTCGTCGATTCCGTGGAGGACGATTTGCTCGACCCGCACGCCGCCAGCACGAGTGCCAGCGCCAGCACAGCCACCATCGCGGCCGCGATCCTCCATCGACCCCCACGAGCTGCTCCTGGACTTCCGTTCATAAGCTCTGCCTTCCTAGTTGTTCACTTTATTTATAGAAAATATCTGTTAGTTCGTTGCGGTGACTGCGTCGGCCATCCGGCCAGCCACCACGCGCTCCATCAGCACTCCGCGCGGCGTGACGGCGCGTTGCACGAGCGCCAGCACTCCCTCGACCGCCAGCGCCAGCGCCGCCACGCAGATCGCCGCCCCCAGGACCCCCGAGAAGTGGTAGCTCGTCTCGTTGGCGATGATGTCGCCGAGCGTGCCGCTGAAGCCCGCAAGGGATGCGATCGTCGTCGTCGAGATCACGAACAGGGCGGCAGTGCGGATGCCCGCGAACAGCAACGGCACGGCCAGCGGCAGCTCGACGCGACGAAGGATCTCCAGCTCCCCCATGCCCATCCCCCGCGCCGCATCGACCAACTCCGGGTCGACCTCGACGACGCCCAGGTAGGCGTTGGTCACGATCGGAGCGAACGCCAGCACGACCAGCGCCAGCTCGACAACGCCCAGCCCCAGCCCGAGGAAGGCGTCGCCGATCGCCAGCACCGCGAGGCTCGGCAGCGCCCGGCCGACGTTGCCGACGTTGATCGCGAAGAACGAACCGCGGTGGATGTGCCCCAGCCAGATCCCCAGCGGCGCCGCGATCACGAGCGAGATCGCCACACCGATCAGACCCACCTTCAGGGTCTCCAACGACAGGTGCACGAGGCTCGGCAGCCCCGGGTTCCCCGCCACGGCGCCGTTGTGGAAGATGAAGCGGAAGGCCCCCCCGAAGTCGCTCATCGCTCAGCCGCCCCGCACCCTCGCCCACGGCGTCAAAAGCCGCTGCACGCCGACCAGCAGACCGTCCGCCAGCAGGGCCAGCAGGATCGCCATGCCGCCCGCCGCGATCAGCTCCGTCTTGAACGGACCCTCGCCGAGCGCCTGGTGGATCGGCACGCCGAGACCCCTGTCGTAGATCGTGTAGACGATCGTCGCCAGGGCGATGATCGTGACGACGGCAATCCGCAGGCCCGCGACGATCGCCGGCAGCGCCAGCGGCAGCTCGACCCTCAAGAGCGCCTGACGGGGCGTCATGCCCATCCCCTCCGCCGCCTCCAGCACCTCGTCGGGGACCGATCGCAGTCCCGTGAGGATGTTGCGGAACAGGATCAGCAGCGTGTATGAGACGAGCGCGATCTCCGCCGCGAAGACGTTCGGGCCGACGGGCGCGACGAGCAGCTCGAACAGAGCCAGCGAGGGGATCGTGTAGAGGAACGTCGTGATGAGCAGCGTCGGGCGCTCGACCCAACGGTGGCGGTGGGCGAGCAGCGCCAGCGTCATCGCGATCACGAAGCCGACCGCCACGGCGATCGCCGTCAGCAGCACGTGCTGGCGCAGCGCCGGCCACAGGATCGGTCCCCAGTTGGCTTTCAGCCAACCGGTGCAGAACAGCTCGTTGTGGACGGCGCAGCTGGAGCTGTGGGCAGAGAAGTTCGGGATCACCGGCCCCGCGGCGGCTGCTGTGAGCGTGATCATCCCGCGCTCGCCTCGCGCTCAGCGTCCTCGGCGATCACGCGCTCGAGGTGGGCGAGGGTGATGAGGCCCTTGACCCGGTCATCGCCGTCCGTCACGGCCAGCGGCTGCCCACCGGAGGTCAGGAGGATCGACAGGGCATCCTTGACGGAGGCCTCGGAGCCGAGTCGCGGGATGTGCTCCCCATGGCCGTTGGGCTCCATCAGCTTCAGCTCGCCGATCCTCGTCAGCGAGAGGCGCTTGATGCCCCTGTCGGCGCCGACGAAACGGGCGACGAACTCGTCGGCGGGGCGCGCGAGGATCGCCTTGGGCGTGTCGTATTGGGCGAGCTTGCCGCCCTCGCGGAGGATCGCGATGCGGTCGCCCATCTTGATCGCCTCGTCGATGTCGTGGGTGACGAACACGACTGTCTTTTTTACTTTCGCCTGGAGGCTCAGGAATTCGTCCTGCAGGTGGGCGCGGTTGATCGGGTCGATCGCTCCGAAGGGCTCGTCCATCAGCATCAGCGGCGGGTCTGCCGCGAGCGCCCTGGCGACACCGACCCGCTGGCGCTGTCCGCCCGAGAGCTGGGTGGGGTAGCGCCCGCTCATCTCCTCTGGGTCGAGTCCGATCAGGCTGAGCAGTTCCTGCACGCGGGTCGAGGTTCTGTCGCGCTCCCAGCCGAGCAGTCGTGGGACTGTCGCGATGTTCTCCGCGACGGTCAGGTGGGGGAACAGGCCGATCTGCTGGATCACGTAGCCGATCTCCCGCCGCAGCTCGCGTGGGTCGCGCTCGAGAACGCTGCGTCCCCCCAACAGGATGTCGCCGCTGGTCAGGGCGACCATGCGGTTGATCAGCCGCATCGCCGTCGTCTTGCCCGAGCCCGAGGGGCCGACGAGCACGCAGACCTCGCCGGCGGGAACGACGAGCGAGAGGTCCTCGATCGCGGGCTGGCGCTGCCCGGAGTAGAGCTTGCTGACGTGACTCAGCTCAAGCTCGGCGGCCGGCGCGTAGGCGAACGGCCCCTCCTGTTGGGCAGTGTTCTCAGTATTCACGGGTACTTCCGCCGGGGTGGCAAGGCGATCGTATCCCAGTTCCACTACCCGGACCCGGGCCCGGTGGACGTTGCTGGCGCCAGGGCTCTGAGCCGGTCTCGCTAGCCTTCCTCGTGAATCAGCCAAGGGCGCGTAGCTCAGTTGGCTAGAGCACCTCGTTTACACCGAGGGGGTCGCCCGTTCGAGTCGGGCCGCGCCCATCTTCTGCCCCACCGATTCCAGGAGCACAGTTGACCGACCCCGCCCCCACCCGCATCGCCGTGATCGGCTCAGGCCCGGCCGGCTTCTATGCCGCCGGTCATCTCCTCAAGAACCCCGAGGCAGCCGTCGAGGTCGACATGTTCGAGCGCCTGCCGACGCCGTGGGGATTGGTCCGCTCGGGCGTCGCCCCCGACCATCCGAAGATCAAGTCGGTGACCCGAATTTATGAGAAGACCGCCGCCCACCCGCGCTTTCGCTACTTCGGCAACGTCACCTTCGGTGAGCATGTCTCCAGGGAGGAGCTGCTGCGCCACTACCACGCAATCGTCTACGCGACGGGCTCTCCCTCGGACCGCCCGCTGGGGATCCCCGGCGAAGATCTGCCCGGCTCCCACGCGGCGACGGAGTTCGTCGGTTGGTACAACGGCCACCCCGACCACACCCACCTCGAGGTCGACCTGCTGGCCGCCCGGCGTGCGGTAGTCATCGGCAACGGCAACGTCGCGATCGACGTCGCCCGGATGCTCGTCCTGGCGCCGTCGGAGCTGGCCCCGACCGACACGGCCGACCACGCCCTGGAGGTGCTTGCGGCGAGCAACGTCGAGGAGGTCGTCGTGGTGGGGCGCCGCGGTCCCGCGCAGGCCGCTTTCACGAACCCCGAGCTGCTGGAGCTGGGCGAGCTGGCCGACGCTGACGTGATCGTCGACGAGGTCGAGCTGGAGCTGGGCCTGGCCATCCACGACGAGGCCGCCGAGCAGGATGGGACGGCGCGACGCAACGTGGAGATCCTGCGTTCATATGCCCAGCGCGAGCCGTCCGGCCGCCCGAAGCGAGTCGTCCTTCGCTTCCTGCTTTCGCCAAGCGCACTAACCGCCGGGGAGGGCGGACATCTCGGCGCCGTCGAGATGGTTCGCAACGAGCTGGCGGCGCGGCCCGACGGGACGCTTCGCGCGCAGGCAACAGATCAGCGCGAGACGATCGAGGCGGGGCTGGTGTTCCGCGCGATCGGCTACAGGGGCCTGCCACTCCCGGCGGTGCCCTTCGACGAGAGCTCGGCGGTGATTCCCAACAAGGGAGGTCGGGTGACAGACGCGGAGTCTGGGGAGCGGCTGCCAGGCGAGTATGTGGTGGGCTGGATCAAGCGTGGGCCATCGGGTGTGATCGGGACCAACAAGAAGGACGCCCAGGAGACGGTCGATGCGATCCTCGCCGACCTGGCCGCGACGAACGGCGCAGCGCCAGCGCGTCATGTACCCGAGCGACCCGACGCGGAAGCGGTCGAGGAGCTGCTGGCCGAGCGCCAGCCGTCGCTGGTCACCTATGCCGGCTGGGAAGCGATCGACCGTCACGAGCGAGCCCTGGGCGAGGCGGCGGGACGGCCGCGAGTGAAGATCACGAGCATCGAGGAGATGCTGCGCATCGCCGCGGAGGACTAGAGAACGCAGGGGCCGTCTGGCCATCTGTATGAGAGCAGTTCGAGTGGCCTGAATCGGCGGGTACCGAAGGGACACCCCCTCGATCCCCTCAAGGAAGGCCCCGATGCACTCATACGCACCCCGTCCCTTGGCCGCAGGCCGCTTGCGACTGCTGGCAACACTCGCTCTGTGTACCGCCACATTCGCCCTGCTGGCGGTGCTGCCGACGGTCCCCGCAAAGGCGAGCACGCCGTCGGTGACGGCCCTCTCGCCGGTGCAGGTCAACTCGCTGCTCGGCGAGGTGCCGCTCAGCACGCTCGACACCGGACAGCTGAGCGATGTGCTCTCGCAACTGCCGGACCTGTCGGGCCTGCAGGGCCTCCCACTCCAAGAAGCCCTCGACAAAGTGATCGAGACGCTGCTCGGGGAAGGCGCCACGCTGGAGCAGCTACTGGGCAGCGAAACGACGGCGACGCTGAGCAGCACGCTCAAAGAAGTGGTCGGCCAGTTGGGCCCGACGCTCGAATCGCTGCTCGGCGGCAACCCCCTGGGCAAGCTGACCGAAACGCTGCAGTCAGGGAACCCCTCGGAAGTGGTCAACGGGCTGCTGAGCGGCTCATCTGACCCGCAGGCGCTGATCGAAAAGATCCTCTCGGCGTTGAACCCCGGGACCTTGCAGAACCTGCTGGGCTCGGTCCTCAGTGGCGCACCGTTCTCGAAGACGACCGTCGAAGGAATCGCGAGCCAGCTCGGGACGACTCCGCAGACGCTCGCCGAAGACGTCGGCACGACCGCCGCGGCACTGCCCGCGACGGCAATGGCGCTGACGGCTCCGCTGAAAAACGGCGAAACGCTCGCTGTGATCGACGGTGTGACCGGTGGAACCGGCGCCTCGGGTGGCAATGGCTCCTCGGGCGGGCCGGGGACGACGACGGTGGTCGTCCTGCCGCCTTCGGCATCCGCGGCTTCCCCTACGAGTGCGGCTGCTGGGACCAAAGCAGGCAAGGTGAAGGTGATCAGCCACAAGGTCAAGGGCGATCGCGCGACGGTCGTCGTCGAAGTCCCCTCGGCGGGCAAGCTGTCCGTCGGCGGTAAGGGACTGCGAACGATCAGCCGTGAGACAGCCAAGGCCGAGCGAGTCACGCTGCACCCTGGCCTGACCCGAGTGGGCATCTCCTCGCTGCGCAAGCACCACCGCAAACTGAAGGTGCCGATCAAGGTCTCCTTCAAGCAGACCGGTGGGACCAGCTCGTCCGCCTCGATCCCCCTGGTGTTCCGCTGATCCCTCACCACCACCCGGCCCTCGCCGGCCTGCCGCGCCCCTTCCCTCAGGGCGTTGCGGGTCGGCGGGGGCCGGCACCGTTCCCTCCGACACCGCAGACAGGCAACAGGGGGCGGGCCATCGGCCCGCCCCCGGGAGCCGCGCCCGCTCCTCAGCTGCCCGACACGATCGACCTGCACCAAGCGCCGCCTGCAGCCTTGCGGTTCCCAACACGCCCGGGCGGGGTCGCCGCCGGGCCACCCGCTGAGTGCCTGCTCGGCTGGACCTACGTCGAACGGGACTCGGCTCTGTTGAGCGTTCCGATCGGCCCCGTGCAGGCTTCCTCGCCTCACTGAGAAACGGGCACAACGACAGTCGCCGGCCACAGCCCGCCGAGGGCTCTACCGGACGCCCCTCATCTGCCAAACTGTCGCGCGCAGGCCCCGTTAGCTCATCTGGTAGAGCGCCGGACTTTTAATCCGGTGGGGCGGGTTCGAGTCCCGCACGGGGCATTTCGGCGAGACCGATGTTCCGCCATCCAACCGGGACATGAGTAAATCGCATGGGACAACCTTGTCCAGCGACATGATGGCCCGCGGATAGCCCCGGGGAGCACCCAGATCTGCGTCAGGACGCAACTGTCGCGGCTCTTGCGATCCTTTGGATCTGGGCGCTGTTCGGATTCGTGCGGTCCCGCCGCCCGCATCTTTAGCTGTCGGACCACTCTCCGGGGCTAATTCCCTCGGTTAGGATCATTCCGGTGGAACGATTCGATGCAATCGTCATCGGCGCCGGTCCCGCAGGCTCGACGATGGCCTACCGCCTCGCACAAGCCGGCGTCAGCGTGCTGCTCCTGGACAAGGCTCGATTCCCACGAGACAAGCCGTGCGGAGGCGGCCTCTCCGTCCGCGCCATGCGGGAGCTGCCTCTCGATCCAGAGCCGGTCGTGGAGCGCGTCGTTGACCGGCTGGAGTTGAGCTTCTGCGGCGGTCGTCCGTTCATGCGCGGTGGGGACAGGCCGTTGGCATCGCTGACGCAACGACGAAGGCTCGACAGCTTCCTCGTCGAGCAGGCGGTGGGCGCCGGCGCCCACTTCCGAGACGGCATGACGGTGTCGGAGATCGGCGAGCGAGGGGCCCGGATCGGCGGCAAGTGGGTCGACAGCGAGCTCATGATCGGCGCCGACGGTGCCAACGGACCCACCGCGCGGTCCCTCGAGCTGCCCGTCACACCCATCTATGGCGTCGCCTTCGAGGGCAACCTTCCGCGTAGCCGTGTCGAGTTGGAACGTTGGCGAAGCACCGTGGTGATCGAGCTCGGCACGATCCCGGGCGGCTACTGCTGGATCTTTCCGAAGGGCGATCACGTCAACGTAGGAGTGGGCGGCTGGGAACGCACCGGGCCGAAGCTGCGCGAACACCTCAAGGAGTTCTGCGCCCGCCGGGGCTTCGACTTCACGAAGCTTCAAAGCCTGAGGGGCTACCGGCTCCCGGGGCGGCGCCCCGGCGCCGCCCTCGCGCGGGGACGCGCGCTGCTGATCGGCGATGCGGCCGGGCTCGTCGACCCGCTCGCCGGCGACGGAATGTACGCGGCGTTCCTCAGCTCGCGGCTGGCCACCGTCGCCGTCCTCGATCTGCTCGCCGGGCGAGCTACGGATCTCGATTCCTATGCACGCTCGCTCGTCTCCGAGTTCGGCCGGATGTTCGCGTTCGCCTGGAACGCCAAGGTCGCCTTGGACCGCTTCCCGAGACTCTCGCTGGGAGCCGTCCTCAGCCCACCTGGGTGGCGGACGCTCGAGAACATGATCTGCGGCGAGATCCGTGAGCCGGAGCGAGAACGTGGCGTCGCCGGAACGGCCGTGAGGAGCTTCGAAACGCTGGTTCAGAGGGCAGGCTGGCCTGGTGCGGAGTACCGAGTCGAGGCGGGCAATACGAGCGTCTAGCCGGCGACCTCCAACAGCGCCATGCTCGTGCTGTCGCAAAGCACTACCAGCCAGTCGCATCCCGTATCACCTGGCCGGCTAGCGTCCAGTCCATGAAGATCGAAATGATGAACGTCGGCTGGCTGACCTCCCCCGCCGGCATCTGGCGCCGGGACGACCCGCTGAACAGACCGATCCGTTTCCCGATCCCTTCCTATCTGATCGAGACCGGTGAGGAGCGGATCCTGATCGACACGGGCCTTCACCCCGGCTTGGCGGAGGACCCCTCAGAGCACTACGGCATCCCCGACGCGCTGGCCATGTTCGGATTCGAGCTGCCGGCGAGCATCGCCGAGCAGCTCGATCTGAAGACCGTCACGAAGGTTCTCCTCACGCACCTGCACTTCGATCACGCCAGCGCCCTGTCGCTGCTCCCCGACTCGGTGCCGGTGATCCTCCAGCGGCGCGAGTGGGAGGCGGCACACGACCGCACGGCGATCGAGCGGAACTTCTACATGCCCGCCGACTACGCTCCCGTCGCCGACCGCGTCGTGCTGATCGACGGCGACCACGACGTGCTCGGCGACGGCTCGGTGCGACTGCTGTCGACGCCCGGTCACACGCCGGGACACCAGTCTGTGATGGTCGAGGAACGCGTCGTGATCGGCGGCGATGTGTCTCACTTCTCGACCGGCTTCGACGATCACCGCTTCCCGATGTTCGCCGACGACTTCGACGCGCAGATGGCCTCCGCTGAACGGCTGCGGGCACTGCGCGACGGGGGCATGACCGTACGCCCCGGCCATGACCCCGAGGTGCTGATTCCCGGCCCTGTCGTCTGACGGTCAGCCCTGGAAGTGGATCGCCAGGATGCTCTCTGCGGGGATCACCGCAAGCTTTCGAGTGGCACCTCCGTGCGGTAGCGGGCCAACGCCGCCCGGCGCTCCTCCGGGCACGAACGCTTCGGTTCGCAGACCGACGCCGCCGCGCAGGACGAGCCTGCTCGTCTTGGCGGTCTCGTTGTCGAGGATCAGCAGCGACTGCCCGCCCGGGACCGCGACCGCCGTCGCATCCAGGCCCTTCACGCCAGGAACGCTGCGAAGGGTCGCGCCCAGTGGCAGCCACTGGTTCAGCGCGCTCATCGCGCCCTCGATCGGCCGTCGCACGACTTCCGAGCCACGCACGTAGAAGGGGTCGTAGGGATCGCCGCTGAAGTGGAAGCGCACCTCACGGAAGCCGGTTCGCAGCGCCGACAGCACGAACCGCACCGCCCAGACGGCCGCAGCCGGGCTGTCCGACACTCCCGACTTCCCCCCGCAGGAGACCGAGTTGGCCTCGGTGATGACAGGCGCGGCACCGACCGCGTCGGCGTCGGCAACGACCCAGGAGAGCCGGCTCGGCGCGTCGCCGACACCCGCCGAGAGCAGACCCGGGATCGTCGCCGCACGAGGCGTCTTGCACACCGACAACGGATACACGTGCACGCCGAGGGTCTGGACGTGCATCGTCGAGATCACGCCGGGAAGCGCTGACTGCCAGCGGGCGGGACCAGACAGTTCCGGGCCCGTCAGCGGCGCGGCGCCGATCGCCGGCCGCAGCGCCGCGACCGTCCGCAGGTAGAGGTTGGCGTCGAGCGGTTCTTCTCCCGCCTGGGCCTTGTCCAGCGAGGCGAAGTCCGGGAGGTAGTAGAGATCTGGCTCGTTGCCGATCGAGAAGCCAAGGCCGTTGGTGGCTGTCGCGGTAGCGGCCGCGACCATCTCCTCAGCCCAGCTCAGCTGCCCTGTGCGCGCGTTCAGGCCGACCGTCAGCGGCTCGCCGGTGGCGCTCAGCAGGCAATGCAGCCGGGTCCAGAATTCGCTCGGCAGGGAGTAGGAGGTGAGCGCTTCCCAGTTGACCGTGGCGCTCGTCTGAGCCCCGGCGGGAATCGTGAAGTCCTGGCTCTGCCCAGCGAGCTGCAGGGGCGGCGATCCGAGTCTCTGCAGCTCGGCTGTGAGCGCCGGCGGCGGACAGGCGCCCGAGCCGAGGTCCTGCGCCATCACCGGATACTCCAGCGACACTCCCACCGGCGGCATCGAGACCGACGCGCCGGGGCCGCTCGTCAGCGAAGTGGTCAAAGCGAGTTCGGGCGGCGGCGGAGCGTGGTGCTTCTTCTTCGCCGACTTGGTCGCCCCCGCGGCGGGCGCCGCCAGCACCAGCAGGAGGACCAGCGTACACAGCGTCGTCCAAATCGAGATCGGTCGTGCCTCCATCGGGTGGGAACTTCGTGGCCGAGCGCTAGCCACCTGCCGCTCCCACCGCTCCGCGCTCATCGGCGACACAGTAGTCGCGGGGACGCCTGAGAGGATGTCCGCGTGGCGCCCGCCGAGACCTTCACCGATGAGGAGCGCGCACGCCTGGCGCCGTTCGTCTCAGACCTCGACGCGCCCGTGTTCGCGCTTCTGAATCTTCCCGAGACGACCAAGGGCGCGCTGTTCGCGCGCTACTCCCGATATCCAGGGACGCTGCGGCGGCTGCTGCTGGAGGAGTTCTCCGAGGAGCTCGACCCAGACCGTCCGCGCTCGGCGCCGGGCACCCGCGCGGAGGCTCTCTACGAGCGGGTTCTGGGCGAGTACGGAGATGACTCTGTGGCCCAACTGGGCGGCGTTCACATCGCCTGCGAGTGGGTCTCCAACGTGCTGACCAAGATCATCCAACGCCCACGCCTAGCCGCCTACCTGGAGCAGTCCACGCGCTACATCGCCTACGACGCGCCGATCCCGGACGGCGGCTACCGCTACCTCCGGGGCCCTGGCCTGGGCCCCGGCTACGAACGGGAGATGGACAAGATCTTCGACTCCTACGCTTCGATGCTCGCCCGCCTGACTGACTTGCTCGTCGCGCGCTTCCCGGCCGAGGACGGCGAGCCCGCCGCAGCGCACTCGAGAGCGATCCGCGCGAAGGCCCTCGACCTGCTCCGCGGCCTGCTGCCCGCCGGCTCGCTCTCCCACGTCGGCGTCTACGCCTCCGGGCAGACGTGGGAGCGGCTGATCCTGCACCTGCGCGCGCACCCCCTACCGGAGGCGCGGGAGTGCGGCGAGCTCGTGTTGGGCGCGATGCGGGTGGCGGCGCCGAGCTTCGTGACCCGCGTCGAGCGGCCCGACCGGGGCGGCGCGTGGGTCGAGTATCTGCGCCGACGAGATGCAGCCCAGGCCGATGCGGTGCGGCGCCTGGGCCTTGACGAGCCACCGGGCGAGGAGGCCGCTGGGGCCAAGCTCGTGCGCGTCGAGGGCGATGAACAGGAGCTGCTGGGCGCGCTGCTGTTCGAGCAGGCCACGGTTGGCGAGGAGCGAATCGCCGCTGTCGTGTCGGGACTCGGCGCGAAAGAGCGGGCTGGGCTGCTCACCGACCTGTTGGGAGGCCGGGAGAACCGCAGGCACCTACCGGGGCGGGGATTGGAGTCCCTGCGCTATCGCTTCGAGATCGTCTCGGACTACGGCGCCTTCCGCGACCTCCAGCGCCACCGGATGCTGACCGCCCAGTGGCAGCCACTCAGCCCACAGCTCGGCGCCGAGGTACCCGGGGAGCTGCGCGACCTCGGGTTGGCCGGAGAGTTCGAGGGAGTGCTGGAGCGCTCTCGCGACGCCTGGGCAGCGCTGAACGACGGTGGCAGCTCAGACGAGGCTCCCTACGCTCTCTGCCTCGCCTTCCGCATCCGCTATGTCCTTGACCTCAACGCGCGCGAGGCGATCCACCTGATCGAGCTGCGCTCGGCCCGCCAGGGTCACGCCGCCTACCGCTCGATCGCCCGGCAGATGCACGAGCAGATCGCAGCCGTCCATCCCGGCGTGGCGGCGGCGATGACCCACTTTGATCCCTCCGAGGAGCCGCGGCTGGAGCGGCTGCTCGCCGAGACCCGTCTCGAGCTGGGACGCCGCGCGTAGGATCCACCCATGGAGATCCCCGCCCGCCTCTTGACCGATACGGCCACGCTGCCCTCGCGCGCGCACGATGACGACGCGGCCTTCGACCTCTACGCCGATGAGAGCCTGCAGCTGGCCCCGGGCGCCCGCGCGGCCGTTCCAACGGGCATCGCGTTGGCGCTCCCACCTGGCTCCTGCGGGCTGGTCCTGCCCCGCTCGGGGCTCGCCCTCAGGCATGGCATCACGGTTCTCAACGCCCCCGGCCTGATCGACCCCGGCTATCGCGGCGAGGTGATGGCGATCCTCCTCAACACCGACCCGCACGAGGCCTTCCAGATCGCCCGCGGCGACCGCATCGCCCAGCTGCTCGTGATCGAGCTTGGCGCCGCAAGCCTGCTGCTCGGCGAGAGCGAGCTCGACGCGACCACGCGCGGCTCGGGCGGACTCGGCTCGACCGGCCGCTGAGAGACCGCAGGCCTAGACGGCCAGCGCCTCGCTCTCCTCTATCTCCGCTTTCGTCTCGACGGAGACCTCGGCGAGCTCGCCGCTCGGTGCGGGGTTCCGGAGCCACAGGCCACCGACGATCGCACCCGCGAGCGCGAAGCCCGCGCCGACGAGGAACGCCAGGTCGAAGCCCTTCGTCAGGGCGTGTGCGAAGCCCGCCGAGTGATCGGCCTTGGTCTGCGCGTCGGCGATCGTGGAGAGAATCGCGAGCCCCAGCGCGCCACCCATCAGCCGCGAGGTGTTGAGCAGCCCCGAGCCGATCCCGCTCTGAGCGGGCGGCAGGCACTGCATCGAGACGATCGTCGCGGGCACGAGCGAGAAGCCCATGCCGAGGGCCGAGAGCAGGGCGCCCGGCAGCACGTTGGCGAAGTACGTCCCGCCCGGCGCGATGCCGACGAGCAGCAGCATCCCGACGGTCGCCACGGCCATTCCGGTGGCGATCACCGTGCGCGCCCCGAACCGGCCCACCGCTTTTGGAGAGAGCGTCGAGGCGAGGAAGATCGAGAGCGTCATCGGCAGGAAGCAGAGACCCGCCTCGATCGCGTCGTAGCCGAGCACTTCCTGCACGTAGAGGGTGAGGAAGAACCACACAGGGAAGAAGGCCAGGTAGAGGAGCGTCACGACGATGTTCGAGATCCGCAGCTGACGGAAGCGCAGGATCGAGAGCGGGATCAGAGGTGCTGTCGCAAGCTTCGCCTCGACGAGCGCGAACAGCCCGAGCAGACCGACGCCGCCGAACAGCGGTGCGAGCACGCCGGGCGAGCCCCAGCCGAGCGTGTCGGTGCGCACGATCCCGAACGTCAGGCTGACGAGGCTCGCCGTGATCAGCACGGCGCCCGCCACGTCGAAGTTACGTGTGCGGCCCAGCTCGCGCTCACCCGAGATCATCCGCAAGCCCCAGACGATCACGACCGCGCCCAGCGGCACGTTGACGGCGAAGATCGCCGGCCAGCCCAGGCCCTGGGTGAGGACGCCGCCGAGCAGCGCTCCCGACGAGCCGCCGAGCGCACCCATCGCGCCCCACATGCCGACCGCCTTGTTGCGTTCGGGCCCAGCCTTGAAGGAGCTCGTCACGATCGAAAGCGTCGCCGGCGAGAGCACCGCGCCACCCACCCCCTGCAGCGCACGCGCGCCGAGCAGCAGGCCCTGCGAGTCGGCCAGCGCGCAGGCCAGCGAGGAGAGCGAGAAGAGAGCGGTGCCAAAGATGAAGACGTTGCGCCGCCCGAGCAGATCAGCACAGCGGCCACCGAGCATCAGAAAGCCCGCGAACGTGAGCGTGTAGGCGTTGACGACCCACTGCAGGCCCGTCGTCGAAAAGCCCAGACCGCTGTGGATCGAGGGCAGGGCGACGTTCACGATCGAGATGTCGAGGATCACCATGAACTGCGCGAGGCAGACGATCATCAACAGCGCTCGTTTGGATGCGAGGGTGTTCTCCGGAGTGCTCATATGAGTAGTATGAGAGGCAACTTATCCAAGTAGTAGAGAATGGTTTATCCTGGTAGAAGAAATGCCTGCCTCAGCGACTGCAAGCGATCCCTCCATTGACAACAACGACCGCCGTGTACCGGTTCGTGAGATAGCAGCTTCCGGACAGCTGCGACGTGATGAGCTGGCGCACTTCCTGCGCAGCCGTAGGACGGCGCTGCAGCCCGAGGAGGTCGGGCTGTCCGGCGGCGGCCGGCGCCGCACGCCGGGGCTGCGTCGCGAGGAGGTCGCCCAGCTGGCCGGGATGGGGGCCACTTGGTACACGTGGCTGGAGCAGGGCCGCGACGTACGGGCCTCGCTGGAGGTGCTGGAGGCGCTGTCGCGGGCTCTGCGGCTCAACCAGGCCGAGCGCACGCATCTGATTCTGCTGGGCCGCGGCGAGCAGGCCCCGCCCTGCAAGCAGCCCGCCGAGGGTGTCTCGCCGACGCTTCGCAAGCTGATCAAGAACCTCGGCCCGAACCCCGCCTACATACTTGGCCGCCGCTGGGACTACCTGGCCTGGAACGACGCCGCCGTGGCGCTGCTCGGGGACTTCGCGACGATCCCCAGGGCGGCCCGCAACCATGCCTGGCAGACGTTCACCGATCCGGCGCGCCGCGAGATGTTCACCGACTGGGAGCGCAGCTCGCGCGTGCTCGTCGCCAAGTTCCGCGGCGACAGCGCCCGGCACATCGGCGATCCCGAGTTCGAATCGCTGATCGCCGCTCTGCGCTCGGCGAGCCCCGAGTTCTCGCGCGCGTGGGAGCGCCACGAGGTCTCACAGAGCGGCGGGGGCCGCAAGGACTTGCGCCACCCGGTGGCGGGGATGATGTCGTTCTCGCACGCCGTCTTCCACCCGGCCGAGAAGCTCGAACAGCGCCTGATCCTCTTCTCGCCGCTGCCGGAGAACGAAACTGCCGAGAAGCTCGCGCGACTGATGAGCGGCCAGGCGCTGCCCGCTCCGCCCACGCTCGGAGATGCGCCGCGCAGCTCCGCCCGGCGGCGCCCAGCTGTCGCCCTGACGGGCGTCTAGAGAAGCCGCCGTCCACTCGGCGTGGCCGCGTCAAAGCGCCTCGCGGAAGCTTCGGGCGCAAACGGCGTCTATACCTGCGACGGGGGCGCCATCGACGACCACCGGAGGTGAGCCTCTTGGCCAGCCCTTCCTACCCCGCCACGTTCCAGGCGACGGTTTCTCACCGCGACGCCACACGCCCGCTGCAGCGTTCGATGCGGATCATCGGTGCCCTGGCGATCCTCGCAATGGGCGCCCTGCACCTACAGCAGTACCTCGACGCGGAGTACCAGGCGATCCCCACGATCGGGACCCTGTTCGTGCTCAACTTCGCCGGAGCGGTCGTGATCGGCCTCGTCCTCCTGGCGCCCACTGAGCGCATCTCCGAGCGGCTCGGGAATCGCGCTGTCGGACTCGCGGCGGTGCTCGGGGCCGGGATGGCCGCGACCTCGATCGCTTTCCTCTTGATCAGCGAGCAGACGCCACTGTTCGGCTTCATGGAGGACGGCTACAGGACCCCGATCGTGGTTGCCCTGATCTCCGAGGCGGTCGCGGTTCTCGCGCTCGCGGGGTATCTGGTCTCGGCGCTCGCGGCCGGCAGGCGCTGACGGACGAGCGCACGGGGAGCGTCGCGCAAAGCGACGCTCCCGCGCACCCGATGCGGCGGCGTCAGGCTGAGGTCAGGACCGCCGCGTCGTCGCTGTAGCTCTCGCCACGCTCGGCCTTCTCGACGAGCGAGGCGGGCGGCTCGAAGCGCTCGCCGTAGGACTCGGCCAGCTCCCGCGCGCGGGCCACGAAGCCCGCAACGCCGCCGTCGTATCCGTTGATGTACTGCAGCACGCCCCCCGTCCAGCCCGGGAAGCCGATGCCGAGGATCGAGCCGATGTTGGCGTCGGCGACAGACTCGATCACACCCTCGTCGAGGCACTTGACGGACTCCAGCGCCTCGACGAACAGCATCCGCTCCTCGAGGTCCTTGAGCGAGATCGAGGCCGGGTCGCCGGTCTCGGGGAACATCTCTTTGAGGCCCTTCCACAGGCCCGTCCGCTTGCCGTCGGCGTAGTCGTAGTAGCCGGCTCCGGCGAGCTTGCCGCCACGGCCCGCGGCGAGCATCTTGTCGACGATGCCGAAGGAGGCACGATCCTCGAAGACGCCGCCTTCGGCCTCGACAGCCGCCTTCGTGGCGTCGCGGATCTTCTTGGCGAGGTTGAGGTTCAGCTCGTCGGAGAGCTGCAGGACCGGGGCCGGGTAGCCGGCCTGGTTCGATGCCTGCTCGATCGAGGCCGCGGGGACCCCCTCCAGCAGCATGCCGACGCCCTCGTTGATGAAGGTGCCGATCACGCGGCTGGTGAAGAAGCCGCGCGAGTCGTTCACGACGATCGGGGTCTTCTTGATCTGTTTGGCGACGTCGAGGGCCCGGTAAAGGGTCTCCTCGTTGGTCTTCTCGCCCTTGATGATCTCCAGCAGCGGCATCTTGTCGACGGGGCTGAAGAAGTGCAGGCCGATGAATTCATCGGGCCTCGACACCCCCTCGGCGAGGTCGGTGATCGGCAGCGTCGAGGTGTTCGAGCCGAGCAGCGCGCCGTCGGCGAGATGCGGCTCGATCTCGGCGAAGACCTGCGCCTTGACGGCGGGGTCCTCGAAGACCGCCTCGATCACGAGGTCGGCCCCCGCCGCCTTGACGGGGTCATCCGTGGGGGTGATCCGGGCCAGCAGCTCGTCGGCCTTCTCCTGCGTGGAGCGCCCGCGTGAGATCGCCTTCTCGAGCAGGCCCTGCGAGTAGGCCTTGCCCTTTTCGGCCGCCTCCAGGGAGACGTCCTTGAGGACGACCTCGATGCCCGCTTTGGCGCAGACGTAGGAGATCGCGGCGCCCATCATCCCGGCGCCGAGCACGACGACCTTCGTGGCCTTGAAGGGCTCGATGCCCTCCGGCCGGTTGCGATCGCCGTTGACCTGCTGCAGGTCGAAGAAGAACGCCTGGATCATGTTCTTGGAGACCTGGCCGGTAAGCAGGTCGACGAAGTAGCGGCCCTCGATCTCGATCGCCGTGTCGAAGTCGACCTGAGCGCCCTCGACGGCGGCGGCCATGATGTGGTGCGGGGCCGGGTAGTTGGCGCCCTTTAGCTGCTTGCGCAGGTTCGCCGGGAACGCGGGCAGGTTCTGGGCGAGCTTGGGGTTCGACGGCGTGCCGCCGGGGAGCTTGTAGCCCTTCACGTCCCACGGCTGGACCGTCGGCTCGTCAGTCGGCTGAGCCTTCACCCACGCCTTGGCGGCGGGCACGAGCTCCTCCTGCGTGGAGACGACCTCGTCGAGGATGCCGGCCTCCATCGCCTTGTCGGGCCGCAGCCGCTGGCCCTGCATCAGCAGCTTCATCAGCGCATCGACGATGCCGATCATGCGCACCGTGCGCACGACGCCGCCGGCGCCGGGCAGCAGGCCGAGCTGGACCTCGGGGAAGCCCATCTGCACCTTCGGGTCGTTGACCGCGATGCGGTGATGGGTCGCCAGGCATATCTCCAGGCCTCCGCCGAGCGCCGCGCCGTTGATGGCAGCGACGACGGGCTTGCCGAGCGTCTCCAGGCGGCGCAGCTGAGCCTTGCCGGAGCGGACCATCTCAGCCAGCTGCGGAGCGTCGTCCTTCGTCGCCGTCTTCAGGTCGTTGAGGTCGCCGCCCGCGAAGAAGGTCTTCTTCGCGGAGGTGATGACGACGCCGGTGATCGAGTCCTTCTCGGCCTCGAGACGGTCGATCGTCGCGGCCATCGATTCCGCATAGGCGCGGTTCATCGTGTTGGCCGACTGGTTGGGGTCGTCGAGCGTCAGGACGACGATCCCGTCGTCGTCCTGCTCCCATTTGATCGTGCTCTCTGCCATCTAGATCGCCTCCACGACGGTCGCGATTCCCATGCCGCCGCCGACGCACAGCGTGGCCAGGCCGTAGCGGCCGCCGGTGCGGTGCAGCTCTTCGATCAGCGTGCCGAGGATCATGCCCCCGGTCGCTCCCAGCGGGTGACCCATCGCGATCGCGCCGCCGTTGACGTTGACCTTCTCCATGTCGAGGCCCATGTCGCGGACGAACCGCAGCACGACGGCCGCGAACGCCTCGTTGATCTCGACGAGGTCGAGGTCCTCGACGCTGAGGCCGGCCTTCGCAAGCGCCTTCTTCGAGGCGGGCGCGGGGCCGGTCAGCATGATCGTCGGGTCGGCTCCCGAGAGGGCTGTGGCGAGGATGCGGGCCTTCGGCTTCATGCCCAGTTCGTCGCCGGTCTTCTCGTTGCCGATCGTCAGCAGCGAGGCGCCGTCGACGATGCCGGAGGAGTTGCCGGGCGTGTGGACGTGCTCGATCTTCTCGACCCAGTGGTACTTCTGCAGCGCCACCGCGTCGAAGCCGCCCATCTCGCCCATAGCGGCGAAGGAGGGCTTGAGGCCGCCGAGCGTGTCGACGGTCGTGCCGGGGCGGATGAACTCGTCGTGGTCGAGAATCACGTTGTCGTTGAGGTCCTTGACGGGGATCACGGTGTTGGCGAAGCGGCCCTCGGCCTGCGCGGCCCAGGCACGCTCCTGCGAGCGGACGGCGTAGGCGTCGACGTCCTCGCGGCTGAACTCCTCGATCGTGGCGATCAGGTCGGCGCTGACACCCTGGGGGACGAAGGAGGTGTCGTAGTTCGTCTCGGGGTCCATCGCCCAGGCGCCGCCGTCGGAGCCCATCGGCACGCGCGACATCGACTCGACGCCACCGGCGAAGACGAGGTCCTCCCAGCCGGAGGCGACCTTCTGGGCGGCGATGTTGACTGCCTCAAGGCCCGAGGCGCAGAAGCGGTTGACCTGCACGCCCGCGACGGTGTCGGGCAGGCCGGCCTTGATGGCGGCCGTCTTGGCGACGTCGGCGCCCTGGTCGCCGACGGGCGAGACGCATCCCAGCACGACGTCGTCGACGCGGTTGGGGTCAAGTTTCTCGTTGCGCACGAGCGTCTCGTGCATCAGGCCGACGACGAGGTCGACGGGCTTGGTGCCGTGCAGCGATCCGTTGAACTTGCCCTTGCCGCGTGGGGTTCGGATCGCGTCGAACACCAGCGCCTCTGCGGCTGCCATCAGTCTGACCTCCCGGGTCGTTGTCGCACCAGCGCCCCCTGCGGAGACGGACCGTGCTTCGAGCATCTACGGAGACGCAAATCTACCACAAACGTTCATGCATGAACGCAAATATGATTAGGATCAAGAGATGGAAGTCACGGCCAAGCCACCGACCGCGCGCCGCAGCCAGGCCGAGCGCAGCGCGTCGACCAGGGAAGCCCTGCTGGATGCGACGATCGCCTGCCTAGTCGAGGACGGCTACGCCAGCACGACGACGAGCCGAGTGGCCGAGCGGGCGGAGCTCTCCAGGGGCGCGCACCTGCACCACTTCCAGACCCGCCAGGCGCTCCTGGCGGCGGCGATGGAGCACCTCGCCGAGCGACGTGGCGAGCGACTGTTGGAGGCCGCCGAGAAACTACCGAGCGGCCCCGAGCGCCTCGAGCAGGGCCTAGACCTGCTGTGGTCGGGCTATGCCAGCCCGCTCTACCAGGCGGCCCTGGACCTTTGGACGCACGCGCGGACCGACCCGGAGCTACGCGAGAGCTTGGCGCCGGTCGAGCGCGACCTCGACCGCCAGACGCTGCGCCTGTCGAAGACCCTGTTCGGGGATCTGGCCGAGCGCCCGGGCTTCGAGGGGATGCTGGAGATGGCCACCGCGACGATGCGGGGTCTGGCGCTGCTCGACACTCTGCACCCCGGCGGTGGGCGCAACCGTCGCCAGTGGCCGGTCTGCCGCGAGCGGCTGATCGAGATGTTCGAGCGCGGCACCCCAGCGGCGGGACGCTAGCCCCCCGCCGTCCAGCGGCGCCCGGGCAGTGGCGACTCGCCGTACCCGGACCGGCTGCGGGCCGCCCGCAAATCGCGGTGCGAGCGGCCCGGCCGAACCCTCTGGTGCTCTAGATCGCTGCGTTCACCAACGTGGTGAACTCTTCCTGTCCTTTGACGTTCGGGTGGTAGCTTTCCGACAACGGGTTCGACTGACCGTTGAGCCATTCTTCTTTGGCGCACACGGCGTGCGCTTCGAAGGCGCTGGTCGGGTTGACGAACTTGAATTTGAGGGCTTCGGCCCGTGCCTTGATGACGGCATCGAGTTTTTCAGCCGTTTCGTTCATTTTCTTCTCGTTACCCGACGTGAGGAAGTTCACGTTGCAGGTCGTGCCTTCTTTGGTGAACAGCTTCGGGTAGCCGAGCACGATCACCTCGGCGGTCGTCGCTTTTGCCCTGATGTCTTTGTAGGTGGTTTCGAGTTTTCCGGGAAGCGTTTTGGCGATGTATTCGTTGGCTTCGCTGATCGCGCTCCCACAGGTGAAGTAGTAGAGGGCACAGTTGATGATGACGTTCGAGAAGCCAGCGTCGTTGCCGCCGATCGTTATCGTCACGAGCGCTGTGCTGCTGGTCAGTTTGCCCAGCTGTTTTTCGATCACTTCCGGAGTCTTGGCGCCGCCGCACGCTTCGAAGTTAAGCGTGTAACCGTGTTTGGCGGCGATCTTCGGCCCGTAGGCGTCGGGACTGCGGTCGCATTCACCCGATTCTTCGTAGAACACCCTCGTCCCCACTCCGGATGAGTACGAGTCGCCGAGTGCGACGTACTGCGATGCGGCGGCGCTGGCCGCCGGTATCAACAGCCCGGCCGCGAACACGGCAAGACAGATGACACGAGTCACTTTCCCCATTTGCTCTCTCCCTCTCCTTTGTCGCCTGGGTCCCCTGCATGAGCCGGGTGGCTGGCTCCCCCGAGCGGTTCGGTTCTAACCTAACCGCGACGCTTCAGCGCCGTCAAGAGGTGGAAATGGGCTGCGGTGCGACCTTAGGAGAAGGCGCTCGCGCCGGGGGCTGTCACCTCTGCGGTGACGGCGAGATGGCGGCCGAGGAAGTGCAGCTGATCGGCGACGGACCGCTCGAATGGCTCGCCTCGATAGATGTCGAAGTGCCCGAGCGGATAGGTGCGGACCTCGGCGCGCCCGGTCGCGATCCAGGCAGCCTCCTGAGCGGCGGCGGGCGGGGCGATCGCGTCGCGGTCAGCAATCTGCACGAGCATCGGGCACGGCAGCCGTCCCGCCTGCAGCCCCGGCCGGTACAGGCCCAGGGTCAGCCCGAATCGGGCGGGAACCTCGTTGCGCCAGGTTGGGCCGGTAATCGCCAGATATCCGGGTTCGGAGTCGGGAGTGCTCATCGCCGCGAGCGTCCCGGGGGGCGCGACGACAGGGACCATCACCGGCGGCTGTCCGCGCCGCGCGGCAATCGTGTCGCGGATCGCCGCGAGCGTCACCCGCGCGACCTGCGCCGGCCCGGCGTAGCGGATGAGGTTCAGCAGCGTCGCCCGCCCATCCATCGAGGGGACCTGCGAGATCACGGCGGCGATGCGTTGGTCGACGGCGGCCACGGCGACGACGTGCCCGCCGGAGAAGGAGGAGCCCCAGGCGACAATCCGCTCCTCATCGACGCCGGGCAGATCGCGGGCGAAGGCGATCGCGGCGGCGTAGTCGGCGAGCTGCTCGGAGACGGAGACGAGCTGACGAGGCTCGCCGTCGGAGGCTCCGAAGTGGCGGTAGTCGAAGGCCAGCACGTCGAGCCCCGCGGCGGCGTAGCGTTCGGCGAAGGGCATCAGGCCAGAGTCGACGGTGCCGGCGAAGCCGTGCGCCATGACGACGCAGGGCCGGCCTCCCTCACCGGCGAACCGCTCCCCCTCGCCGGTCAGGTGAACGCCGGCGATGCGGACACCGGCACTGGTGAACTCGATGGCGCTCACGCCTTGACCCCGTCTGCGGCACGCCCTGCGGTGTCGAGCCCCGTCGCCGCCCCGCCGGTGGCCCGCTTGCGTCCGGCGGGGATCGTGCGGCGTTCCAGCTCGCGCTTGTAGGAGTACCACTCGAGCTGCATCGTGTGGCGTGGCTTGGACACGAAGTGGGCGGTGTGGAAGGCCTCGTCCTCGACGATCTCACGCTCCATCTGCGGCTCGGGCGGCGGCGCCCAATCGCCGCTCAGCCATCGTGCGGCGAGCTTCGACTGAAGCTCTGAGAAGGGGAAGATCGTGGGGATCGGCTGGCCGAGGCCGATGAAGGCGAGATCGTCGATGCCCGGTTTGAACATCCGCTTGTAGAGCGGCAGGACGTTGTCGGGAGCGCTGACGAATTCCTCGTCGAAGAATGGGAAGCTGACGTTGTAGCCGGTGGCGTGGATGATCGCGTCGACGCGCTCGACGGAGCCGTCGGCGAAGCGGACGCTGTCGCCGAGCAGCTCCTCGACGTCGCCCTTGGCGACCACGTCGCCGGCGCCGAGCCGTCCGAGCAGCTCGCTGGAGACGGTCGGGTGGGCGTCGAGGAAGTTGTGGTTGGGCGTCGGCAGCCCGAAGTCCTCCATGCGTCCGGAGAAGATCCGTGGCAGCACCCTGGCCATGCGCCGCTGGAGCTTGGAGGGGATCAGCGGGTTCGCCTTGACGACCTGGTCGGCGGGCTTGCCGAACAGGTACTTGGGGACGACGTAGGCGCCCGAGCGAGTGGAGAGGAAGACGGTCTCGCACATCGTCTTGCGTCCCAGCTCAGAGACGATGTCGACGGCGCTGTTGCCGATGCCGACGACGAGCACACGCAGGCCCTTGAGGTCGAGCGGGTCGCTGGGGTCGACGTAGTCGTGGGAGTGGATCTGCGGACCGTCGAATGAACCGGGGAACGAAGGCAGGCGCGCGTCCCAGTGATGCCCGTTGCAGACGAGCAGCGCGTCAAAGCTCTCGCTGGAGCCGTCCTGCAGGGTGATCGTCCAGCCGCCTTTCGGTCCACGCTCGGCGCGACTGACACAGGTGTTGAAGCGGATGTTGCGGCGTACGTCGAAGGCGTCGGCGTAGTCGCGCAGCCACTCGAAGATATGGGTGTGGTGGGGGTAGTCGGGATAGCGGTCCGGCATCGGGAAGTCGCGGAAGGAGATCGACGGCTTGGAGATGTCGATGTGCAGCGAGCGGTAGGCCGAGGAGACCCCGTTGGGGTTCTGGAAGTACCAGTTACCGCCGACCTCGTCAGAGGCCTCGAAGCACGTGTGGGGCACGTCGAAGTCAGATAGCGCCTTCGATGCGGTGAGACCGCTTACGCCGGCGCCGATGATGCAGACGCGGGGTGGTGAAGCCACGGGTCGACGCTAGAGCGCTGGACGCAGCTGCGCCCAGGGACTGGCCGCTTCCAGCTGGGCGGCGAGCGCCAGCAGCTGACCGTCCTGCCAGGGACCCGCGACGAGCTGTACGCCGACGGGAAGATTCTCGGCAGTGTGGTGCAGGGGCAGGCTGACACCGGGAAGACCGGTGACGTTGCCGAAGGCCGTGAAGGAGACGCTGGCGACGACGTCCATGACGGGCTGGTCGGGCGTGGCGTGCTGGGCCTCGAGGGTCGCACCGGCCTTGGGCGGCAGGATCGCCGAGGTCGGCGTGACGAGCACGTCGAAGTCGCGGCCCCAGCGGGCGACCTCGCGGCGGCTGAGCAGCTCCAGGGTGCGGGCAGCGAGCACGTAGTCATAGGCGCCGGTCTGCCCCGCCAGCTCGCGCTGGTGGGCGATGTGCGGCTCGGTCGCGGACCAGTCGACGCCCTCGTAATCAGCCAAGCCGCCCTGCGTGAGGGCGATGAAGGGCGGCACCATCTCTTCGGAGATCGTCGGCACCTCGACCTCCTCGACCGAGTGCCCGAGGCTCTCCAAGAGGGCGGCCGCGGCGCGTGCTCCGGCGACGCAGTTCTCATCGGTGGGGATGCCCAGGGGCGCTTGGGCCATCAGCCCGATCCGCAGCGGCCCGGGCGCGGCCGTGGCCTGCTCGGCGAAGGGCCGCTCAGGAGACGGCGCGTTGTACCAGGCCAGCGGATCGAAGCCGGAGATCTCATCGAGCACGGCGGCGGACTCGGCGACGGTTCGCGAGACAACGCCCTCGACGACGGCGCCGAGCCAGGACTGGGCCAGTCGCGGCACACGCCCGCGGCTGGGCTTGAAGCCGACGAGACCGCAGTAGGCGGCGGGGATGCGGATCGAGCCACCGCCGTCGTTGGCGTGGGCGATCGGGAACATCCCGCCGGCAACCGCGCCGGCGGCGCCGCCGCTGGAGCCTCCGGGGCTGCGGCTCGTGTCCCACGGGTTGCGGCTGGCACCGTAGCGGGTGTTCTCGGCGGCGGTGATGACGCCGAAGGCAGGGGTGTTGGTGCGGGCGCAGAGCACGAAGCCGGCGCGGGCGAGCGCGTCGACAACCAGCTCGCTCTCCTCGCTGGGTCCCTCGGGCGCGCCGTAGGAGCCGAACGTGACGGGCCATCCGGCGACGGGCGTGAGGTCCTTGATCGGCATCGGCACACCCAGGAAGGGAGCGCCGGGCTCATCGGCGGCGAGCCGGCGGTCGGCAGCCTCGGCGGAGGCTCTCGCCTCCTCGTCGTTGCGCCAGATGACGGCGTTCAGCTCGGGGTTGCGAGCATCGACCTCGGCCAGGCAGGCATCGAGCAGCTCGACCGCTGAAAGCTCGCGTTGCCGCAGCGCCGCGGCGAGGTCGAGCGCTGAAGACGAAGGGCTCAGGTCGGCCATGCGGGCGACCCTACCAGCACCAGGGTTGACGGTGGACCGCGACTGGCCGCGCAGCCAGTCGGTGAACGGCGAGCAGTCACACGGTCGCATCGGGGCATAGACTCGGCCCGGCGATGAGCTTCGACGTGCGCGGCAAAACGATCTTCATCACCGGCGCGGCGCGTGGGATCGGCGCTGCCGCCGCCGAGCGGCTCTATGCGAAGGGCGCAAACGTGGCGCTGGTTGGCTTGGAGCCCGAGCGCCTAGCGGAGAACGCCGAGCGGCTTGGCGCACGGGCGGCCTGGTTCGAGGTCGACGTGACCGACTACGAGGCGCTTCTGGAGACCGTCGCGCGGACAGTCACTCGCTTCGGCGGCATCGACGTGGCGATCGCAAACGCCGGCATCGCCTTCGAGGGCACGCTCGCGAGCGCACCGGTCGAGCACGTCGAGCGCACGCTGGCAGTCAACTTGCTCGGCGTGTGGCGGACCGACCGCGCGGTGATCGGTGAGATCGCAAAGAGCCGCGGCTATCTGCTCAATGTCTCCTCGCTGTCGGCCATCACGCACGCACCGATGATGGGCCCCTACACCGCCGCCAAGGCAGGCGTCGAGGCTCTCACCGACACGCTGCGCATGGAGACTGCGCCGTCCGGGGCAATGGTCGGCTGCGCCTACTTCGGCTTCCTCGACACCGACCTCGTGAAAGCAAGCTTCGCGCGCCCCTCAGCAGAAGTGATGACTGGGCAGATGCCGGGCTTCCTTCGCAATCCCGCTCCTGTGAGCAAGGCGATCGACGCGATCGAGCGCGGCATCGAACGCCGTTCCGCTCGGGTGTGGGCGCCTCGCTGGATCGGCCCGATGCTTGCGCTAAGGGGCATCTTGCAGCCGTTGATCGAACGCCGCACGCTGAGCCAGCTCGACCACCTGCGCGAGGCCGTCCGAGTGTCGGAGCAGACCGACTACTCAGACGGCGCCGACCCGCTGCTCGGGGTCGCGGCCAGGGCGCTGGACCCGAGGTAGAGCCCAGCCCAGCGTGCTTCGCCGTTCGCCCCGATGCGCGACGGCTCCGCGCCGGGAGCACCTCGACGCGGAGTGCCGGCAAGTGCCTCGGTCGCTATGACCGCATCGAGGAGCTCGGAGCCACGTAGCGTGATGTACCAGGCGTTCGAGGCACCGACGGCCCGGCCAAGGCCTCGATTCTCGATCAGCTCGTGACTCCCGAGACGCGACAGAAGCTTCGATATCTGCCCCTGGTCGGTAATGCCGCATCTCGTGGACACTTCGAGGTTGCTCGCACCCGGGCGGTCGGAGATCGCACCCAGAGTACGGATCGTCCGGTATGTCAGGCGGACTTTGCTGTCGCGGAGCGACCGGCCTGGTCCCTTGGGTTGAGCGGAGGACTTTTGCCGCGGCACATGCAGGGGCGCGCGGCGCAACTCCGAGCTTGCGTGTGCCGGCCCCAGATAGGGCAGTGTGATCAGGTACATGAAAGGACGGCTGAGAGTGGCGAACGGCTCTTGGTTCGCTTCCACCAAGCGTGTGTGAATGATGTGGGCGATACCGCCTACCGTCGACTCTGCGATGAGGCGAGACGATGACGACGACTCCCTCTCAGTCGAGCTTCCAAAGTGGATCGCATCGGCCGCCCTCGCCAGGACTCGTGCGCGCTGACGGAGCACGTCGGAGTGTCCCGCCAAGGACTCGACGAACCAGACCTTGGACAGGAGCGGCTCATCGTCGATCAGGGCCAGAAGGGCGCTCAGGCCCGACCGAGTCGCCCCGAGCCACTCCGCCTCGGGCGCACTTGCATGACTCACCGCCGCAAGCCCTCGCGCCGAGATGTGCGCGAAGACCGCGCCGAAGCAGTCGTGACGGTCCGCGAACACTTCGTAGAACGTCTTGCGAGAGATGTGAGCTCGTCCGATCACCGACGCCACAGTCAATCTCTCGAGACCACCGTCCGCCAAGGCCTCGATTGCGGCCGTCACGAGACGAGCCCGGTTCACCTCGAGAAGATGCCGATGCCCGAGATCGGGAGATGACGACTCACGGCCACCTCCGCCCACCTCGATCTCCCGTTCGCGGCAGCCGGGCAGGCCTCCGCTCACTTTACGTTCTCAGGTGAAATCTCTGTCGATTCATCTGACTGATGAGACATTTCACAATCCTCGCTGTCCAGCCCCGTCTTGGACAAGGGCGCCCGTAGAAGGTTCTAGTTTTCGAGTCCGGCTGGGATATCTCTCCTAAATCGCGCTTAGGGACGCAGATGGTTTCTGGACCTTCCACAAAACGTGGATACTCTCGGCGAGCCCAATGACCCTATTCACTTGAACCCACAGCCAAACAGCGTCCTTTCACCGATAGCGTGACGTTGTAAACGCGCACCGCGCGGGCCCACAGATACACTCCCCGACCTACGGGTGAATAGGCGGTGAGCCAGCGCGGATCAGCGCCTGCGTACGATCAGCGACAAGCCGCCGACAACCGGACCTGAGCGGCGCCCGTGGCACATCCTGAACGACCCTCGGTCATTCAAAGATAGAAAGTTATACTTTTTGAGCACAGGCATTGCCCATGTGAATACGCGTGCCTTAGGTGTATTGTTCCCATGCCTATGCTTGGGAGGGCGGTCAGGGAAACTGGTAGCGGGGCAATGCGCTCCCCGGTGAACTGGGCCGTGCTCGGCCTGATGATCGAGCGCCCGAGCTACGGATACGAGATCCTGCAGCGCTTCGAGCGCAATTACGGAGGACTCCTGAAACTCAGCAGTCCGTCGCAGATCTACACGGCGCTCGACAGCCTGATGGACCGCGGGATGATCGAAGCGACCACCGAAACCGCCTCGCGACAGCCCAAGTTGCACTACAGAGCCACCGACGAGGGGGTCAGGCTCTACCAGGAGCACCTCGTGAGCCAAGCCGAAGAGGAGCGCAAGCGCTCCTCCATGTTCGCGCGGGAACTCGCGGCGCTCGCACCCGAGGCCGCGCTGACAGTTCTGGACGACTACGAGCAGATGTGCCTGTCTCAGGCGACCAGATCTCGCCCGGGAAACGGAGCGTCTGAGCAATCGCTCACCCTCGCCGACCGGCTCGTGGCCGAGGAGGAGCGCCTCGCGATGGAAGCCAAACTCCCATGGATCGAGTTCGCGCGGCGAGCGCTCCGCATCGCGGCGGATCGGGGGCGCCCGAATGGCCCTGCTTGAGCTCTCAGGAGTCGGCAGGCGCTATGGCCGTGGGCAGTCCGAGCACCTTGCGCTGCGCAATGTCTCACTCGAGCTGGAAGCCGGCGAACTGCTGGCCGTGTGGGGTCGGAGAAACTCCGGCCGCTCGACGCTGACACGGATCGCAGCAGGACTCGAAGCGCCCGAAAGGGGCTCCGTTCTGCTGGATGGCAGCGACCTGAATGGCCGGGGCGGCGAAGACCTACGTGGGCAGATTCGCTACTGCCGCAAGACCTACCGTGCCACCGAAGGCCAGCTCGTCATCGACCGTTTGGTCACGACCCAGCTGACGCGCGGGATACGCGGGCCAACGGCCCGCGCACGGGCCTACGACGCGCTCGAGCGCGCCAACGCATCGCACTGCGCGACGATGAGGCCGGGTGAGCTGGACATCACCGAGACGGTGCTGGTAGGAATCGCGCGCTCGCTCGTGCACCGGCCCAGGGTGCTCGTGATCGACGAGCCCACCTTGGGGGTGGACCTGTTCGAGCGCGATCGCATCCTCTCGCTGCTTCGCAGCCTCGCCGACAATGGCGTCTCGGTGCTGATGAGCGTCGGCGAGACGACATGCCTGGCCGGCGCGGACCGCGCGCTCTCGCTGGCCGATGGCGAACTGCACGGTGAACTCGCTCCTCCCGAGCTGGCCCCCGTCATCACGCTGCACGACACGGCGAGTCGGGCCGCGAGCGCGTGAGCGCCCACCCAGCGCCTGCCATCGCGAGAGATCAGCCCGCCATGCTCGAGCTCGAGGGTGTCGCAAAGCACTATCGAGGCGCGAGCGAGAGGGTCCGCGCCGTAGACGAGGTGACGCTGCGGTTGAACGCAGGCGAGATGATCGCGGTGCACGGCCCCAGCGGCTCGGGCAAGACGACCTTGCTGCTGATGATCGCGGCGCTGCTGCGACCGGACAGCGGCAGCATCCGCTTCGAGGGCCGCGATCTGGGAGCGATGTCCGAGCAGCAGACAAGCGAATACCAGCTGAAGGACGTCGGCTTCATCTACCAGCGCTTCCGGCTCATGCCCAAGGCCTCCGCGCTCGAGAATGCCTCTCGCAAGCTGCTCGTGGGCGGTGTCAGGATGAGCGAGGCGCAGGCACGAGCGAGGCCATGGCTGGAGCGCGTCGGGCTGGGCCAGCGAATCGCCCACACGCCATCTGAGATGTCCGGCGGCGAGTGCCAGCGGGTCGCGATCGCACGCGTCCTCGCATGCGAGCCGCGGTTGATCCTCGCCGACGAGCCAACCGGCAATCTCGACAGCGCACGAGGGCGAGAGATCGTCCAACTGCTCAGCTCGATCGCACGCGAACGAAGCGCGGCGGTCCTGCTCGTCACGCACGACTTGGCGGCACTGGAGATCGCCGACCGCAGCTACGCGCTTCGTGACGGCAGGCTCACCAGCGACGCTGCACCGTCGCCTCAGCCCGAGGTAGACGAGACGCCCGACGTGACCGGCACGAGGAGATGAGAGGCGTGCGTTCAGGCAATCGGACCGCGCTCAGGTCCAGGCCGTTTATGGGCCTCTACGCGCTTGCCTACATGTACCGCAACCGTCTGCGCATACACGCCGCGCAGGAGATCCTCGCGGGCCTCGGCATCGCAGTGGCGGTGGCACTCGTCTCAGCGACGCTGATCGCCAATTCGAGCGTCGCGGGCTCTGCGCGCGAAGTCGTGCACACGGTCATTGGCCCGGCGAGCCTGCAGGTGCGCAGTCGCGGCCCTGAAGGCTTCGATGAATCCCTGCTGCCACAAATCGAACACCTGCCCGGCGTCCGGCAGGCGGCGCCGCTGCTGGAAGAGACAGCGACCCTCGTCGCGGCCAACGGCCGTCGCGTGGCCGTCTATCTCGCCGGCGCGGACCTGGGGCTCGCAACTCTCGATGGGCTCGCGCACACGATCCCGCGTCAGTCGCTCTCCGCGGACGGGATCAGCCTGAGCGTCACCACGGCAAAGGCCCTGGGGCTCGCATCGCGGATCACCGCGGGAGAGCCTTCGTTGTCGCTGCTGCTTCGTGGCCGCGCCTTTCCGCGTCACGTCTCAGCGGTGCTTGGCAGGGAAGCCGCCGGCGCGCTGTCCGGCGCTCGCGTAGCCGTGATACCTCTCGCCGACCTGCAGCGCCTCGCGGGCCAGCGCGGGCGCATCTCGCGAGTCCTGGTCGAGACGAAGCCAGGCGCCGGCGCGGCTGTGCGCAAGGCGCTGACTTCGCTGACGGGCGGACGTCTCACGGTTGCAGGCTCAGATCAGGACCTGGCGCTCCTTCATCAGGCCCTCGGACCAAGCGATCAGGCCAGCAGCCTGTTCGCCGCCATCAGCGCGCTGCTCGGATTCCTGTTCGCTTTCAACGCCATGCTCCTGACGGCTCCGGAGCATCGCCAGACGATTGCCGACCTTCGCGTCGACGGCACTCGGCGCGGGGCGATCGTCCAGATGGTCCTCTTTCAAGCGCTGTGCCTCGGCCTCGTGGCTTCCGCCCTCGGTCTGCTGGCCGGGTACGGCTTGGCGGTCGGGCTCTTCCATCAGTCGACGGGCTACCTCTCACAGGTCTTCACCCTGGGCTCGTCGACGGTGGTCGGTGCGGAGCCGATGCTGATCGCGCTGGCCTGCGGCCTGCTCGCGACGTGTCTGGGCGCTTCGACGCCCCTGCTCGATCTACGGCGGGGACGAGCCAGCGACGCCATCTACGACGACGACTCGGCTCCGGGCAACCAGCTCAGCGGGCGGACCCACAAAAGGCTCACGACAGCCGCTCTCGCGCTGCTGTTGGCGGCAAGTGCCCTGTTTGCGCTCGTTCCCTCGGCTGCCTTGGCCGCTTGCATCCTGCTGGCGCTGGCGACGATGCTCGCCGTACCGATGGCGCTGGCAGTCGTCATGCGGGTCACAGGCCTGCTCGGCGAGCGTTATCAGCGGCTCACGCTCGTGCCGGTCGCTTTGACCGGGCTGCGCGCCACGACGCTGCGCTCGATGGCACTTGCCGCAACCGGGGCAGTCGCGCTGTTCGGGAGCATGTCGCTCGGCGGCGCTCGTGCCGATCTGCTGCGGGGGATCGGTCAGGTCGCCGGCCGCTTCTCGAGCGCTGCCCAGCTATGGGTGATCAGCCCACTGGACAACCAGGCGACCGTCTCGTTCCAGCCGGGGAGCCAGATCGCACGCGTCGCGGCGCTCCGGTCGGTGAGGAGCGTCGCCGCCTATCAGGGCAGCTTCTTCGACTGGGGCGGTCGGCGGCCCTGGATCATCGCCCGCCCTGCTGACGCGAGAACCTCGGTGCTCGACGGGCAGATCCTGCAAGGAGACGCCTCGCTCGTGGACGAGCGGCTGCGCGAAGGAGGCTGGATCGTTCTCTCAAAGCAGATCGCCACTGAACATCACCTGCACGTGGGCGGACCGGTGAGCCTTCCGACCCCGACCGGCATGGTCGACTTCCGCCTCGCAGCCACGAACACCAACTTCGGCTGGCCTACGGGTGTGATCTTCATGAACACGGCCGACTACGCCCGCGCGTTTGGAACGTCGGCACTCACGGCCCTCGGTGTGAGCCTCCTACCGGGGACCAACGTGAACCAGGCGAAAGCCGCGATCGAGCACCGGCTGGGGCCAGGGAGCGGCCTGGAAGTCATCACCGCCCACACCAGAGCGGCCCGGATCGAGGCCTCGGGGGGCGAAGGCCTCAGCCAGCTGAGCGAGATAGCGCGCCTGCTGCTCGCAGCGACGATCGTGGCGATGGTGGCGGCGCTCGGCTCCAGCATCTGGCAGCAGCGGATCTCCCTCGCCTCCCTGCGGGTAGAAGGCACGAGACCCTCTCAGCTGCGACGCCTGCTGCTGCTGGAAGCACTGGTGATGCTCAGTGCGGGCTGTCTCACAGGAGCGCTGGCGGGCGTGTACGGCCAGCTGATCATCGATGGCTACCTGAAGCACGTGACCGGCTTTCCTGTGGCGAGCCTGGTGACAGCCGGACGCCCGTTCGAGATCTTCGCGCTGGTCGTGATCGCTGTGCTGGCGCTCGCCGCCGTCCCCGGCTGGATCGCCTCCCGTGTGCCTCCCACACTCGCGTTCGGCGAGGAGTGAAATTGGCCGGCGAGACCTACGTCGACGCGCAGACGAGGATCTTTGCCGACCGATGGCTGCTCGCACAGGCTGGAGTGGCGCTGGTGCTCGCTAACGCGCGCTACTGGACGACGGTCGCGCCATTGACACGATCCGAGCTCGAGCGCTGGCGCGCCCGGGCCGGACGAATCGAGGATCCGGAGCTGCGCGCGCTCGCCTTGCAGAAGCTCTCCGACGAGGGCTTCGCCGCCGAGGTCGCCGCGACGCTCGCCACCCTCGCACCACGCCAGCATCGCGTGGCCGCGGTTCGCGCGATCGTGGCACTCGAGGTGATGTTCGATTACTTGGACGGTCTCACCGAGCGACCCGCGCCGGACCCCCTCGCAAACGGCCGCCAGCTGTTCAAAGCCCTTTCCGACGCGCTCGATCCCGGGGCCGGCCACACCGACGACTACTACCGTCACAACGGGTCGGATGACGGCGGATACCTGCGCGAGCTCGGGAACGTCGTCAGCCAGGGGCTCGGGCGCCTACCGTCCACCGTGCTGCTCGCACCGACCATGCGGCAGGCAGGGGCGCGCTGCTCCGAGGCCGAGGTGCTGACACATGCCTACAGCTCACTGGCAGAAGGCTGGGCTATACGGATGGCAGTCGGCTCGCGCCTTGAGTGGCGTGAGTATCTTGCGGGCGCCGCGTCCTCCATCCTCTCCGTCCACGCTCTGATCGCGCTGGCATGCGACAGGCACGCCACCGTCGAGGATGCCGCGGCGCTCGATGAGGTCTACCTCGCCCTGGGCGTCCTGAGCACGATGCTCGACAGCGTCGTCGACTTCGAAGAGGACGAGGCGAATGGCACGATCGCCTACATCGCGCACTACGAGAGCGCCTCGGAGCTCGGCCGGCGTCTGGCCAATGTCATCCATAGGGCTGCAGCTGAGGCTCGAGGTGCACCCAGTGGGGCCCATCATCTGATGACCATCGCCGGCATCGCCGCCTACTTCACCAGCGCACCGACGGCGATGAGCGAGCTGGCGCTGCCTGTCACGAGTCGTGTGCAACGCGAGCTGCGTCCGCTGATCACGCCGACGCTGGCGGTGATGCGTGTCTGGCGAGCGGTCAAGCGGATTCGCGCGCGGCCTCGTGTCGCTGTCGGAGTGAGCGGGACGGCGTAGGTGAGACCGATGTCCTCTCTGCATTCGTCCTGCGCCCCTCACGTCGCGCTCATCGCCGACGGCAACCGCCGGTGGGCGCAATCGCACGGGCTGTCGGTGTCGGCGGGCTATGAGGCCGGCGCGGACACGCTGAAGGCACGGCTGTACGACGCAGCCAGCCTCGGGGTGCAGGCATTGACCGTCTACACGTTCTCGACCGAGAACTGGGTGCGCCCGGCGAAGGAGATCGACGATCTGATGGCGACGCTGGCAGCGCGCATCGAGCGCGAGACCCCGGAGCTGCACGGCGAAGGCGTCCGGATGCGCTTCATCGGACGATGGGAGGAGGGCTCGGAGGATCTGCGCGCGTTGATGAAGTGGGCTGAAACCCTGACGAAGGAGAACAGCAGGATCACCCTCTGCGTGGCCTTCAACTACGGAGGGCGCACCGAGATCCTCGACGCGGCGCGGCGCTTCCAGGGAGGCTCAGAGGAGGACTTCCGCCGCTGCTTGTACGCCCCGGACATGCCGGACCCCGACCTGGTCATCCGCACGGGCGGCGAGCAGCGCCTGTCGAACTACCTTCTCTGGCAGGCGGCTTACTCCGAGCTGATGTTCAGGACGGAGATGTGGCCGGACTTCTCACGGGCAGCCTTTGAGGAGGCCCTCGCGCTGTTCAGCAGCCGCTCCAGGCGCTACGGCGGCAGACCGAACGGGGACTTGTCAGGCCAGGACGCAGCACGGGCACATCGACTGGCCCAGCAGCGCATCACGACAGCAGTCGAGGATCGGAGGATCGGATGACCCAACCCCTGCCGCGCAGACCGGTGGCCGCGCTCGCAGTTCTTCTCGCTCTCTTCTGGGCGGCCGCGTCTGCCCTCGGGGAGACCTCCCGGGCGCGAGCTGCGCACGTCTTGAAGGCCAGCGACACCGCGCATCTGCGCTACATCTCGGGATCAGGATCGACGATCAACGAGGAAGGCAAGGCGACCGGCACGTTGCCCGGCAACATGCGCGTGCGCCTCGACGTCGGCACGACCTTCACCGGCAACTTCAAGATCTATGCGAGCGGTGGATCGATCGAAGGCCACGGCAGCGCCAAGCCGCACGGATCGGGAACGTACGAAAGTTTCGCGGGCACGCTCATCGTGACGCACGGGACGGGACGCTACGCGCACGCGCACGGCAAGGGAGGCCTGTACGGCACCTTCAATCGCAACAACTACGCGCTGGTGGTCAAGACCACAGGCAACCTCACCTACTGACGCAAAAGCACGTGGCCGATGCCCATCGATCATCGCACTCTCTACTCGGCGCGCTTGCAACCGCCTTGTCTTTCGTCTGCCTGTACGCGAGCGCATCGGCCGACCAGTCCGCGACCTTCGCCGCGGCGTTCTCGCCATACCGGCTCGGTGCCCGCACGACGATCGTGCTCAACCTCGAAGTGCGATCTCCAGCGGACGAGACGCCTTCCGCGCTGACCGAAGTCGAAGTCCGCTACCCGCAGAACCTCGGCTTCGCGCTCAGCGGGCTGGGTCTAGCCGTCTGCTCGGCCGCCACGCTGGAAGCCACCGGCGCACAGGGATGCCCGGCGAACTCGATCATGGGTCGCGGTAACGCCGTCGCTGAGCTTCGCCTGGGCCCGCAGCTCATCAGCGAGAGCGCGTCGATCTCGATCGCTCGCGCGCCCGATCAGGAAGGACACATAGCGCTGCTGCTCTATGCGGTGGGACCCACTCCCGTCAACACTCAGATTCTCTCCCCAGCTCAGCTCCTGCCGAGCGCTCCGCCCTTCGGAGGCCGCTTGAACATGGAGCTACCGGTGATCCCCAGCGTCCCGGGCGCACCGCCCGTGGCGATCGCCTCGATGCACGTGACGCTCGGGCCGCAGGGCCTCACCTACTTCGAACGCGTCGACGGCCACACGCTCGGCTACACGCCGCGCGGAATCCTGATGCCGACGAGGTGCCCGCGCGGTGGCTTTCACTTCGCGGCGACGTTCTCGTTCCTCGACGGATCTCACCAGCAGGCCGGCGACGTGGTGCCGTGCCCGAAGGCTCGGCACCAGCGTCGCCGCAGCTAGCCGATCAGGACCGTCACGGCGTTGGACAGTGGCGCGCCCTTCTTCGGCGTGAAGCGCAGCTTGACGTGCAGCTTGACCTTGCGGTGCGGATGACGAGCGAGGAAGGTTCGCTCCTTGCTCGTCAGGCTCACTTTGAGGGTCACGCTCGTCGCCTTCGCGACGGACTTCTTGGCGGTGGTGAGACCCGTGCCGCTGGCGACGAGCTTGCCCGCCGAGGGAACACGGAGGATGAGCGTCGCGGTCCTGCCACTGACCCGGTGGCTCTTCACCATGATCGCCGGCGCACAGCCGGTGACTGCGATCGCCGTGCTCTGTTTGACGACCGCGCCGTCCTGGGCGGTGAGCGTGGTCGGCATCTGCAGTGTCTGACCACAGAGGCTGTAGTTGGCGCTCGCCGGCACGAAAGCGCCGAGGATCGAGTGCGGCCCCTGGGGGAACGTCGATTCGAAGCTCGAGATCGGGGCGTCAGGCACCGTTTCGAAGTTCGAGTGGGTGACGCCTTTCTTGATCTGCGTGTTGCCGTCGAGGATCACCTCGATGTCCCCACCGCGTTCGGCGGCCTGCAGCACGAACTCGACGTCGGGGAAGGCCGCGCCGCCGTGTGAGACGAGATAGGCAGGGCCCGTCAGCGGCGCTTGCAGGATCGGCGTGTGGGCGGTCCCGCTGCCGATCACGGAGTCGGCGGGACAGCTCGCCGGGTTGGCGTTGAACACCGCTTCGGTGCAGGCTTTCTGAAGCGTGCTCAGGCGCGAGGGCAACGTCACGGGCAGTTGCAGGTTGACTTTGTGGATGTTCGCTTCGCCGGGTTTGGCGGCGATCTTCACCGTCAGCGAGGCTCCGTTGACCTTGCTGGCCTTGCCCTTGGTCGAGGCCGTGAAGCTCGGCTTGAACTGCAAGCCGGAGCAGCTGCCCACCTGGAAGCGGTTGGCGGGCGCCGCGGTGGCTCCGTCGGAGCTGCTCAGCGAGGCCGTCACCGACATCGCGTCGCAGCTTGTCGGGTTGAGCGTGAAGCCGGGACGGTCGAGCGTGATCGTGACCGAGCGCAGTTTCAGTTGGATCCCCTTGAGGATCGTCGGGATCGGGTCGGACTTCGCTGTCACTTGAGTGGTCGCCGGATCGATGAACAGCGGCGCCCTGACGACGACGTCACCCAGGTCGAAGGGACCGGCGACGGCGGGAGTGATCACGACGGCGCTGAGCGGCGCGCCCTCGTAAGGGCCGGCGAGGTAGACATGACCGCCGACGTGCACCGGTTCGGAGCCCACGCCGGCGGCCGTGTCCACGGTGCCGAGCTGGCTCGCCGAGGGACAGCTCGGGCTCGCCTGCTCGGCTCTGCCCGTCTTGGTCCGGGCGGCGTCGATCCCCGCGTCGGAGCAGTACGGGACACTCGCCAGGTCGGCGACGAGCCCCTCGGGCAGCGTGAAGTCGAGTTTCGTTAGTTCCTGTTCGCCGTCGTTGCGGTTGACCTTGATCACGAGCGGGCTGTAGGAGCCGGCCACGGGGCTGGTCGTGCCGGCTTCGAAGCTCGGCGAGAAGGGGCGGGTGGCCGCCGATGGGGCGCAGCCACCGGAGACCGTGAAGCCGGCTTCTTTGATCTGCGCGGCCGGACCCGATTCGGGCGCCGACCACGGTGTCAGCGAGCCGGTCGCTTCGTAGTGGCCGCACACTTCGGGGGTGGCTAGCTCCGAGCGCGGGCCGCCGCCGCGGAAGTGCAGCGTCAGCGATTCGAACGGCAACTGTGGGTTGTCGTCGAACGTGGCGGTCAGCTGTCCGCTGGACGGGTCGGGCGTGACCTGACCGGGAAGCTTCAGCACGATGCCGGTCCTTGGGTCGTTGACGACCAGGTACAGGCCGACCAGCGAGTGGAACGGGTTTTCTTCCTGGGCGGCGAGGTAGATCGTGCCGTCGACCGGTGCTTCCAGAAGCGGCGTCTTGACTTCGAAGGTGCCGAGCTTGGACGCTTCGGGGCAGCTAGGCGGAGCTTCGTCGAAGCGGGTCGGGTTGGGCAGTTCGCCCGGTCCGACGTAGCCGATCTGCGCCTCCGAGCAGGCCTCCAGGCCGGTCGCCGAGGAGGGGTTCAGCGACAGCCCCTGCGGCAGCGTCACGACGGCCTTCTTGAGGTTGGGCTGGGCCAGCTTGGCCGGGTCGGTGAGACCTTCCTGTGGGATTTGCAGGGTCGCGGTCGCACCGGTCCCACTCGTGCCCTGTGTGACGGTCGGCTGGAAGCTGAACGTCGGGGTGAATTCCAGTTTGTCGCAGCCCGTGACGGCCGGCAGGATCTGCGCGGCGGTCGGCGTGAACTTCCCGATTTCCTCCCAGCTGTCCGCCGACACGCTCAGCTTGGGTGCTTCGCGCGCCTCTTCTTCGCAGTCGGTCGGGTTGGTCATGAACGCCTTGCCTTTGGCGCTGGGCGGGAAGCCTTCGAGCGCCACGTAGCCGCCGTAGATCCGCTCGAAGGTGGGGTTGACGGGCGCATTGATCTTCACGCCGTAGTCGCCGGAGCTGTTGACCGAGCCGATCAGGCTCTGTAGCGGGCCGCCGATTTCGGTCGTGAACTGCGCGGCGCTGCCCTGTGCCGGGACGTCGTTGAAGATCCTCGTGTCGAAGCCACGCACACCAAAGCCCTGCAACGACGGGATGAAGTTCCCGAGGCTCATTTCTTTGTTGCAGGCTTCGTATTCGAACGCGGCGATGAGTGCCTGAGGGCAGCGGGGGGTGACCAGCGGATCGCCGGAGAAGCCTGGGGGCAGGTTCACGAGCACGTCGCGCGAGTCTCCCACCGAGACGATCCGCCCGGCGGTGCCACGCACCGTGTTCAGCAGGAAGTAGGTCTGCGAGCTGTAGGGATGCCCGCCGGCCTGGGTGACCGAATGGCCTTCGGAGTCGAAGTTGCCGGCCCAGAACGCCTGGACGCCAAAGGGCGCGGGTGTGTTTGCGACAACGATCGGGACCTGGTAGGTGGCCGATCCCGCGTTGGCGCCTTCGACGCCGATCGTCACACTGGCGTTGAACGGCGCCGCCGAGGTGACTTCGACCGGAACCCTGATCCCGAACGCGGCAGCCAGCGCCGGGACGGGTTCGCTCGACGTGCACGTGATGCTGCCTTCACCGATCGCTTCCGGACAGCTCCACGCACCTTCGCCGTTGGCAGGACCGGAGATCACGATGCCCGGCGGCAGCGGGCCGAGCGTCGCGGTGGTGACGCCACTCGCTTCTTCACCGCCGACGTTGCTCGGGTCGATCACGATTTCACCGCTGCCGGGACCACCGGGAAGCACTGTGAAAACTTCTTCATGGGCATGAGCACCCGACAAAGAGGTGCCGTCGATAGTCAGCTGCTGCACGTCTTTGTCGGCCAGGGGACCAGTGAAGTCGACGAAGTAGGGATGCGCACCATCCCCGCCGGGGCCGCCGCTGACGCCGACCGACCCGGAGCCGAGCGCGGGCATCGCTTCGAGCGCGCTTGCGAGCGCCTGCGGGGAGGCGTCGAACGCGATCGGCGCGCTTTTCTCTGAGAAGTCGAAGCCGATGGCTCCTTCAGAGGCGAAGTATTCGTGGGTGGTGGCGTTCGAGAGCTTGACCGTACCCGCACCGACGGCGGTGACTTCGGTCCCTGGGGCGAAGTACTCAAAGCTGGCGCCCGCCACCTCGTCGCCCACGGCAACGCTGCCTGTCACACCGCTCAGCTCCTTGGTGAAGACTTCGTCGGCCGCTCCGGTTTCGCTGCTTTCCGGGTTGTTCGACAGCGTCACGGTTGAACCGGGGGCGTTGCAATCGGACGAGCAGGAGGTGATGATCGTCTCGGCTGGATAGGGCGGCAGGCCCGGGCCGGTCACCCGATCGCCCGTTTCCAGCGCAGTGCCGCCGGCGACGCTTTCGATCATCGCCACAGGGTTGCCCGAGGTATACGTCAGGTGCGCTTCGACCACGACAGGGGTGCCCGTGGTTTCGCCGTCGCTGTGCAGAAACGCGAAGCTGCCGCCGTCGGCTTCGATCGTGACCCGCTGTATCTCGGACTGCCGTGTCGGCAGGTTGGTCGGACCCTCGCCTCCGATCAGCTTCCAGGCCGGCGAAGCGGCCTGGGCGATGCCGGCGCCGGCCGCCGAGGCGAGCAGCATAAGCAGGAGCGCCACGGTCGCGCGTCGGAGCAACGACCGCGTTCTGTGCCGGTTCACGACTGAACCTCTCTCAGCTCGTTCGGTCCTCACTTGCTCTCCTTCCGCGTGCTGATGGCGTGTCGTGCTCGTTTGGCCTGCTTGTGCTTGCTCTTACGACGCTTCTTTTTCTTCTTTTTCTTCTTCTTGTGGTGGATGACCGGTTTGCTCGGCGGCGTCGCCCTCGGGGAAGAGACGGCAGGGATGCTCGGTGCTTGGGAAAGCGGGTTCCCGGGCCCTGAGAAGGTGGCGCTTCCCGCCGGTGGGCTGCTCGGTGGCGAGGAAACGGCGCCTTGGCAGGAGCCTTCCGTGTTCGGGTCACAAGACACAGGCGGCGAGACTTCGGGGAGGCCGCCGCCGATGCGCGCGTCGTACACGGTCGAGCGTTCGTCCTTGTCCTGCGGCAGGAGCGAGCGCGCGGTCCTGAAGTAGAGATCGGTGCCGTCTTCGCTCGCGCCGATGAAGCGGATCAGGTTTTCGAACTGCCCTTCCGCGAAGACGTGCGAGAGCCCGGCCACCTGGGTGGCGATGTGGAAGATCTGGCCGTGCACGAACTCGTAGAGGCTCTCTTCCCCTTCAACGGCGCCGCTGGCCAGGTCGTCGAAGGAGACGAAGAACACACGAGGCTCGCCACCCGAGTCGGTGAGGAACTGGAGGGGGTGCAGCGGATCCTCATTCGGTTCGTTGACGAGTGGCAGGTTGCCTGCCGGCGTGACGGACTGCCTGCCGTCCTGACGACACGACGCGCACACGATCGCTTCGGGGTTCGCCTCGCTGTCGAAGATGTAGATCTCCGGCACTCCACCGCTGTGATAGCCGGTGACATCCGCTTTCGATTCGTACATCAGGTAGCGCCCGTCGCGGCTGACCCTGTCGGACACCAGCCCAACTCCCGAGATCTCCGGGATCGCTCCGCGCAGATCGTCTTCGGCCATCGCGCCGGCGTAGCTGAGCACGCCTCCCGCCTCGCCGTAGACCGAGTACGTGTGGTCGCTCTGGTTCTCCGCGAGGGTCTTTCCCTGCCCCTCTACGAGCTGGTCCTGGGCTACGAAGTAGACGTGCGAGCCGTCGTCGGAGACACCGATCACACCCTTGATTTCCGGACTCCCCGCGTGGTCCACGGTCAGATCCTTCAGCGGGTGTTCGGAGGGGGACTTTTCGAGGTCGTATTCGTAGAGGTCCCTGCCTTCGGGGCTGCCTTCGGATGTGAGACCGGCGGGCGCGGTGAAGAACACCCGGCTGCCGTCTGGGGCCGCGTCCTCGAAATAGGCCAGGGTGTCGGGAGTCGAGGTTTCAGACATCGACACGTCGCGAGTGCTGAGGCCGTCTTCACGGACGAATACCCCGACCGTGCCCACCTCTTCGGCGTTCGCACTCTGCTGGCGTTCCGCGGTGAAGAAGACCCGGCTCCCGTCTTCGGAGACGGAATTGGTGAAGTTTTCATGGAAGATGAATTGGGTACTTTCCGAGCCTCCTGGGATCGCCGGCACGACCTTTTCGCCACCCGCGCTCGGGACGTAGCCAACGCCGCGCAGAGTCCCTTCGTCCCATTCGTAGAGCTGTTCGTGCTGAAACGGGATTTCCGCGGCGGGGACACCTGGATAGTGGGCGCGAGAGCGGAAGACGACCTTGCCGCAGTCTTGGGAGAAGCCAGCGAGGACGTAGCTCGTTTCTTCGGAGAGTCGCTCCGGCGGCAGGTTGGGCACGGCCGTGTAGGAGCCATCCGGGTTGAACCTGAACAGCACCGATCCGGCCGCTTCCTGCACGGACAGGGGGCCTGGATCGCTCGTCAGAGGCTGTGTGGAGGTCTCGAACCCGCACGTGAGGTTGTCTGAAATTCCCAGCAACGTGCTGGCGAGGTCACTGCCTTCAGGTCGTACCGAGATCGGGGCGCTGAGCTGCGAGTTGACCCAACCGCTCGTGGTACGGCTGCCGAGGTACAGGTCTTCGGCCCCTTTGGTCGCGTCCGAGAGTCCCGGGGTGATGAGGTAGGCAACCTTCCCCGGTTCGGTGCCGGCTTGGTACTGGAGTTCCGTCTGGGCTTGGCCTTCGCCCGGCGCAGCCACCGGGCCGGGGTCGAGCGGCGAGACCTGCTCGAAGCAGCGGTGATCGGGGAGTTCGCACGAATCCAGTGTTTCGGCGAGCGAGTCGGGACTGTGCGCCACACCCGCGTTGTTGGTGGCGGAGACCCGGTAGTGCAGTTCGGTCGCAGGAGCAAGGCCGGACACCCTGGCCGTGACGAGCGCAGGTTCGCTTCCAGCAGCGAGCGTCGGGTCGAATTCGGCCGGGACGTTGTGGCCATAGGCGGTCGTGGTGCCCCATTCGAAGTGGTAGGAGGTCGCGAGGTCGCCGGGATTGATGTGCGCTTCCAGCGTGACCGAGCTCTGGTCTGCGTTACGGGCGCGGACTTCGGTGATCTGTGGCGGCCCGGAGGTGCTGAACGTCAGCGCTTCTCCGGTTCGCGTGCCGCTGTGATTCGACGCAGCGAGCCGGAGGTGGTAGGCGGTGTTCGGCTCGAGCCCGGTGAGAACGGCGCTGACAGGGTGCGCGACAGCGTCCGCTTCGAATGACGACGCCGGCGGGTTGCAGGGCGCGCTGCTTTCAAATGCCGAACTGCTCGCCGGGCCGTATTCGAACTTGCATTCCGTGACTTCGAGCCCTTCCGGGTTCACCGACCCGTGAAGGGTCGCACCGGTCTGGCCGACGCCTGTCGGTGAGCTGTCAGTCACCAGCGGCAAGCCGGAGGTAGTGAACGTCAGCGTTTTTGCTTTGCTCGTCCCATTGGCATCCGACGCGATGAGCCGGAAGTGGTAGGCGGTGTTCGGTTCGAGCCCCGCGACCACAGCGCTCACCGAATGCGTGGTGGTGTCTTCGCCCAGCGAGGCGGCCGATGGGGTGCAGGGCACGGTGCCTTCGAACGTGGAGCTGCTCGCGGGACCATATTCAAACTCGCATTCGGTGACTTCAAGGCCTTCGGGATTCACCGTCCCGTGCAGGGTCGCGCCCGTCTGGCCGACACCAGTTGCCGACTTGCTCATCACGGAGGCGATCACGATGTGTCTGAGGACTTCAAGTTCGTTGGAGCCGGAGCGATCCAGGTAGACGATCCCCGCCGGCCCGACGGCGAGCCCCTGGATCGGGCTTTCGGCTTCGAAGCTGGTCGTCTGCACCGCGCTACTGGCGCCGGAGGCGTCGTACTCGACGATTTCGCTGCCCTTCGCGTCCAGCACGTCGCCTGTGGCGGGGTCCACCGCGACAGTCGTGCCCTGACCTTCGGAGACGGTGTAGGCGACGGCTCCGCTGGACGCGTTCAGCTTGAAGAGACTGCCGAAGTAGTCGAGCGCGAACAGCGAACCTTTCGAAGCTTCGGCGCCCGCTGCCAGGGCGCAGGGGTTGAACGGTTCATGGAAGCTCGTCACAGCGTCCCCGTCGGTCACGGGATTGACAGTCGATGAGAACTCGTCGATCGTCCCACCGAGATTGCCGGTGTAGTCGCCGACGAAGACCGATCCGGCAGAGTCGGCGGTAACCCCGCAGGCTTCTGAGAACGGACCGCTTGCAGATTCGGTCAGCTGACCGAGATATTTGCCCGAGGAGGCAAAGATGTCGATCGCGTTCGGGGAGCTCTGTGTGACGTAGATGTCACCCTCGGTGGCGGCGCCGGAACTGTCCACGGCGATCTCGGATTCGGCGTCTCCGGCGAATCTCAATCCCGCTTCTCCCGCTGCGCCCTGCGGGGTCTGATCTGCACCGCTGTCGCCGTCGATCACGTTCGTTCCCAGCGCGGAGAAGTCGGCGGGCGTTCCGTCCGGCTTGAAGCGGCTGATCGTGCCGGCCGACTGGTCCATCACCAACACGTCGCCGGTGGACTGATCGACGGCCAGCCCGGTGGGGGTGATGAGCTGAGGGTGGGATCCGCTTCCGAAGACTTCCTTGAAGTTGAGGACCGGCCCGGCTGCGGCCTCAGAGCTCATGCTCAGGACAAGGGCAAGGACGAGGCCGCACAGCGCGACGACGGAGTACAGACGCCGAGGGCCTTGCACTCGAAGCGCTCTCTGCCCAGTGGTCTCGACGTTGGAGATATGCCCCTGCTGTCTCAATCTCTCTCCTCGCTCGCCATTCCTCAGATAGGCGGGTGCAGAAGGCACGAGCTCATCGCGCGCGCCGGGCCCACAGCTCAAGCCGAGCTGGACCTCCTCTCCCCGTCCGGCACGCATGTTGTCTCGCGGGCGAACGCTTCACAAGCCCAGCCCCAGAAGGTTCTAGTTTGTGAGCCCCGCCCTAGAGCGTTTGCTTCACGTCAAGACTGGGCGCCGGCTACTCGGCGCGGCTGAACTGGGCGATCGCGATCGAGAGCATCAGCAGGCCGAGCGCCGCGACGACCCCTGCCTCCAGAGCGCCGGGCACGTGCCAGCCCCACCACGTCACGCCGGGGTCGAGCGTCCTGCGGGCCGCCTCGGGGATGTTGAGATGCGAGAAGACGATTCGCCGGATCGGATCGACCGCGTAGGTCAGGGGGTCGATGCGGTTGAGGATCTCGAGCCACTGTGGCAGCCCCGAGACTGGGAACAGGGCGCCGGAGAGGAAGTACATCGGCATGATCGCCATCTGCATCAGCGCCATGAAGGACTGCATCTGGGTGATCCGCGCGGCGACCATCACGCCGAAGGCGGTGATCGCGAAGGCCAGCAGCAACTGGATCGCGAACACCTCGACGATCAGGCTCGCGTTGTACGGAACGTGCACGAGGCCCGCGAGGCAAAGCACGATCACGCCCTGGAAGCCCGCGACGGTCGCACCGCCAAGGCACTTGCCCAGCACCAGCGAGCTGCGCCTGACGGGCGCGACCATCATCTCGCGAAGGAACCCGAACTCCCTGTCCCAGACAAGCGAGGCGGCGGAGAACATCGCGGTGAACATCACTGCCATGCACAGCACGCCTGGGTATACGAAGGTTTTGAGATCGACCCCGTGGGTGCCGGCTGAGGCCAGTTTCGAGAGCCCCGTCCCGAGCACGAACAGGAACAGGAACGGCTGCATCAGCGAGGTGAGGATCCGCAGGCGGTCGCGGCTGAAGCGGATCAGCTCGCGCTTCCATACGACCTTGATCGCCCGCACCTCACCCCGCCAGCTGCGGGTCGGCACGCGGACGCTCGCGAGCTGGTGCCCGGAACCCGGTGTCGTGTCGGGTCGTGTGGTGGGCTCTGCGGTGGTCGCCATCAGCGGCTCATCATCCTCGCGGCTTTGCGCCGCTGATCAGAGGCACCGGACTCGGCGTCGCGGATCGTCGTGCCCGTATAGGACATGAAGACGTCATCGAGCGAGGGCCGGGAGACGTTTACGGAGAGGATCGGCTGGCCGAGCTCGGCGAACAGCCGGGGGACGAAGTGCTCACCCTCGGAAACGCCGAAGGTGACCATTCCCTCGATGACCTTCGCCTCGATGTCGAATCGCTCTTGCAGAGCCGCCATCGCCGCGGCGTCATCGTCGGTCTGGATCTGGACACGATCCTTGCCAACGCTTGCCTTCAACGCGGCGGGCGTGTCGAGGACGATGATCTTGCCCTGGTCCATGATCGCGATGCGATCGCAGTACTCGGCCTCGTCCATGTAGTGGGTCGTGAGGAAGATCGTGATGTCCTCGGTCGCCTTCAGCTCGCGGATGTAGCTCCAGATCGAGCTGCGCGTCTGCGGGTCGAGGCCGACGGTCGGCTCATCGAGGAACAGCACTCGCGGTGAGTGCAGAAGCCCTCGGGCGATCTCCAGGCGACGCTTCATGCCACCGGAGAAGGTGTTGACGAGACTGCCGCGGCGGTCCCACAGGCCGACCATCTCCATCACCTGTTCCATGCGCGGGCGCACGGCGTCGCGGGGGACGCCGTAGAGCTCGGCGTGCAGGCGCAGGTTCTGCTCGGCCGTCAGGTAGCCGTCGAGGGTCGTGTCTTGGAAGACGAGGCCGATGTTGCGCCGGACCTCGTCGCGTTCTGAGACGACATCGTGCCCGGCGACGCGCGCCGCGCCACCACTGGGGCGGACGAGCGTGCAGAGCATGTTGATCGTCGTCGACTTCCCCGCCCCGTTAGGACCGAGGAAGCCGAAGATCTCGCCTGCGCGCACCTCGAACTCGATGCCCCGCACGGCCTCGACCTCGTCGTATTGCTTGACGAGGCCGAGGACGGAGACCGCGGAGGCGGCCTGCGCTGTGGGGGTGTCTGCGAGAGCGGTGTCGGTCATCGGCGGGGGCCTACTTGGAGTCCTCGTCCACCGTAGCGCCAGAGTCATCGCCGTCAGCGAGGATCTTGTAGAGATCCTTGCGGGCGCTGGCGAGCACGTCGCGGGCGCGGCCCATCTGCTCCTCGCTGCCCGTTCGGATCACCTGCTGGAAGGCGAAGGCGACCTCGCGGATCAGCTTGCCGAGCTGGTGGGCGACGGGGCTGTACTCATCGCTCATCTGCTCCCACGGAGCGGGCTTGTCCTGACCGCGCTCCTCGACGACCTTGCGGCCGGCATCGGTGATCGCGAAGAGCTTGCGCCCGTCGCTCTGCTCGGTGCGGATCAGGCCCTCGTCCTCGAGCTGCGAGAGAGCCGGGTAGACCGAGCCGGGGCTCGGGCTCCAGACGCCCTCGCTGCGCTCCTGGACCTCCTGCATGATCGTGTAGCCGTTGCGTGGCTCCTCGGCCAGCAGCAGCAGCGCTGCCGTGCGGATGTCTCCGCGCCGGGCCTTGCGTCCGCGTCCCCGCGGTCCGCGTCCCGGGCCGAACCCGGGTCCGAACTCGTGGCCTCCCGGCCCGAATCCGTGGCGGCGGTGGCGGCAGTGCCGGCCCCGCTCGCCCTCTGTATGAGTGTCATATGTGTGCATCTTGTTCTCCTATCGTGAACTATCTTGCATGCATCACGATATATCGTTACCTATCAACTGTCAAGTCCTCCCGTTTTCCACGGGCAGAGCGAGAGCTTCAGGCCGGACGTCTAGGCGGCGAAGCGCGCGGCGCTGCGGGCTTTGGCCTTGGCGGCCTCGACCTCGCGGTCCTTCGGCGGGGCGTTCGTCACGAGGTGCTCCAGGAGGTGCCGGGAGACTGCGGCGACTTCCTGGATTGCCTGCTCGAACGCCTCGGCGTTGGCAGCCGAGGGCTTGGTGAAGCCGCTGATCTTGCGCACGTACTGAAGCGCAGCGGCTTGGACCTCATCGTCGGTTGCGGCCGGCTCGAAGTTGTAGAGGGTGCGGATGTTTCGACACATGCACCGATCGTAGCGCCGCTCCGGCGCCGGCGATCAGTGGCGGAAGTGACGACGGTCGGTCGCGACCATCGCCGCGCCGGCAGCGTCGATGGCGTCGATCACGTCCTGGTCGCGAACCGACCCCGCGGGCTGGATGATCGCGCTGACACCCGCACCTATCGCAAGCTCGGGACCGTCGGCGAAGGGGAAGTAGGCGTCGGAGGCAAGGGCGGCACCGGCGAGCAGCTCCGGCCGGAAGGCCTTCGCCTTCTCAGTGGCGATGCGGACCGCGTCGACACGGCTCATCTGCCCGGCGCCGATCCCGATCGTAGCGCCGTCGCGGGCGAGGACGATCGCGTTGGAACGGACGTGGCGGCAGACGATCCAGGCAAACAGCATGTCCCGCCACTCCTGCTCGGTCGGCTCACGAGAGGAGATCGTGCGCATCTGCTCGCGGGTCTCATCGACGGTGTCGCCGCTCTGCACGAGACGCCCGCCGAGTACCGGCTTGCCTTCGGGCTCGCTGGTGGGGGCGGGCCAGTGCGCAAGCTCCAGGAGCCTCACGTTCTTTTTGCCCTGGAGCACGTCGAGCGCGTCAGGCTCGAAGCCGGGCGCGAGCAGCACCTCGATGAACTGCTGGGAGAGCTGCTCGGCGCAGGCCGCATCGACGCGCCTGTTCATGGCGATCACACCGCCGTAGGCGCTCTGGGGGTCGCAGGCGAAGGCCTGCTCATAAGCGGCTTGGACCGTGGCGCCGGCGGCGCAGCCACAGGGGTTGTTGTGCTTGACGATCACGCAGGCCGGCTCGTCGAACTCCTCGACCAGCTCGCGTGCGGAGCTGAGGTCCAGCAGGTTGTTGAACGACAGCTCCTTGCCGTGCAGCTGGACGACCCCGTCGAGCAGGTTCGTAGACGCTCCGACACGGGCGTAGAAGGCCGCCTGCTGATGGGGGTTCTCCCCGTAGCGCAGGTCTGAGACCTTCTCGAAGGACTCTGTGAAGCCGGCGGGCATCCCGTCGTCATTGCGGGCGAACCAGCCGGAGATGGCGGCGTCGTAGCGAGCGGTGGTGGCGAAGGCTTGGGCAGCAAGGCGGCGGCGGGTCTCCAGGGAGAGCCTGCCGCCGGACTCGGTCAGCTCGGCGAGGACGGGCTCGTAGTCGTCTGGGTCGACGAGCACGGCGGCGAAGTCGCTGTTCTTGGCGGCGGCGCGGATCATCGTCGGGCCACCAATGTCGATGTTCTCGATGGCTTCCTGATCGGAGGCGTCGCCGCGGGCGATGGTCTGCTCGAAGGGGTAGAGGTTCACGCAGACCAGATCGACCTGCTCGATCGACTGATCGGCGGCGGCGGCGAGATGGGACTCCTCGTCGCGGCGGGCCAGCAGTCCGGCGTAGAGGCGCGGGTGAAGCGTCTTGACCCGACCGTCCATGATCTCCGGGAAGCCGGTGAAGTCCTCGATCGTCCTGACCTCGAGGCCGGCCTCTTCGAGCGCCCGGGCGGTGCCCCCGGTCGAGACGATCTCGACGTCGAGCTCGCGCAGCCCCTTGGCCAGCTCGACGAGTCCGCGCTTGTCGGAGACCGACAGCAGCGCGCGGCGAACACGAACCTCACCCGGGCGCGCCTTCTGCACGCCGCTGGTCCACTCGGTCATCAGCTCGCCTTCTGAGGCCATCTGCAGAGAGCCTATCCCTCGGGGTGGCGGGTCGCGATCCGCCGTGGATTCGCGGGGTCGGGTCGCAGCGTTCCGGCGGCGAACAACCGCACGGCACGGGGCAGCAGCTCGTGCTCAAGCGGCCTGAGCGCCGCCAGCACCTGCTCGGGCGTACCTGGCTCCGGCAGCTCGATGGAGCCCTGCAGGATCACCGGCCCCGTGTCGACGCCGCCGTCGACGAAGTGGACGGTGACGCCGAACACCTTGACGCCATAGTCGAGCGCCTGCTCGACGGCGTGGAGACCGGGGAAGGCCGGCAGCAGCGAGGGATGGACGTTGATGACGGCGCCGGGAAACCGCTCGAGGAAGACCTCGCCGAGCAGCTCCATGTAGCCGGCCAGCACGACCAGGCGGACGCCCTTGGACTGCAGGCAGTCGGCCAGAGCCTCGTCACGGGCGCCCCGGTCGGAGTAGTCGCGGCGGGCGAACACTCGCGTCTCGACGCCCCGCTCGGCAGCCCGGGCCAGGGCCGGCGCCTGCGGTGAACCGGACGCGACGACGACGATCTCCACCTCATTGCCGTGGACCGTGTCGAGCAGCGCCTGCAGGTTGGTCCCTCCACCGGAGACGAGCACGGCGATGGGAAGGCGGTCGGCCACGGGCTGGGACGATAGTTCGCGGAGGGCACGGACATCGCGACCGGTATTCGGGCGCTCCTCGAATGGCTGAACGCGTATCCCCGACCACTGACGGCGCTGAGACCCCTCGAACCCTCCCAATTCCATTTGCAAGAAACGTCCCATATGTGACCCACGTCACAGTGCGCGGCCGCCAAGCGGCCGTTAATGAGAACAGGAGCAGGGGGCTGCTGCGGACTGACCACAGCGCCAAAGCAAGGACCCCATGTTCCTCGACATCCTCATCACACTGTTCTTCGCGGTCGGCCTCGGCGCCGCTCTGCGCAGCAACGGCAACGGCGGGCTGATCGCCCGCAGGCCGTACAACAACCGCTACAACGACGCTCCCGGGGCACGCCAGGACCACTTGGGCTAGATTTCGCGGCGTGATGCGCACGCGATCCCGTCTCGTTCCGATCCTCGCGCTGTTCGCACTGGCGGTCTCCGCCATGGCATTCGCCGTTACGGGTGCGAGCGCCGGCACCGTCAAGCTGACCCCCGTCAAGGGCGCGACCTATGCGGGGACGCTGAGCAGCAGACTCCGTATCTCCCTGAAGGTGGACCGCAAGGGCAAGACGGCGACGATCGCCCTGCAGGCGGCGCCGGCGTTCTGCGCGGGCTCCGGCACGTCGCCTGAGCCGCACAGCGCCAAGCCGGCGACGATCTCCAAACAGGGCGCTCTGAGCGCCACGATCACGTACATGACCGGCGGAATCCACCCGCAGAAGCTCGCGATCGTGACCGTCAAGGGACACTTCTACACGTTCGGCAGCGCCACGCCTGTCTTCCAGGGAACCGTCAAGTCGACCTACGTCTTCGGAAGCGGCACCGAATGCAACGGCCAGGAAAGCTTCCAGGCGACCAAGCGCTGAGCGAGCCGCTCGCGCTCAGGCGCGAGCGAGCGGCAGGACCGGCGTGTCCTCGAGCGAGTACTTCCCGGCGGCCTCATCGGTCCCGGCCAGCGGGTAGCTGCCCGTGAAGCAGGCGTCGCAATGCGTTCCGCGCTCGCCGCGGACCGCCTCGTAGACGCCCTCCAGGGAGAGGTAGTGCAGCGAGTCGCAGCCCAGCTCCGCGGCGACCTCCTCGGTGGTGCGCTCGTGGGCGATCATCTCCTCGCGCGTGGACATGTCGATCCCGTAATGGCAGGGGTGCTTGATCGGCGGCGCAGAGATCCGCATGTGCACCTCGGCAGCGCCGGAGTCGCGGAGCATCTGGACGATCTGACGGGTCGTGTTGCCGCGCACGATCGAGTCGTCGACGACGACCAGGCGCTTGCCCTCGACCACCTCGGGCAGCGGGTTGAACTTCAGGCGGAGGCCGTGCTTGCGAAGCTCCTGGCCGGGCTGGATGAAGGTCCGCGCGACATAGCGGTTCTTGACGAAGCCGTCGTCCTGCGGCAGACCGGCGGCACGGGCGAGGCCACGGGCGGCAGCATTGCCGGAGTCGGGCACGGCGATCACCATGTCGGCCTCGACGGGCGCCTCGCGCCAGAGGATCTCGCCCATCCGCCCGCGGGCGACCTGCAGAACCTGGTCGTTCATCCGCGAGTCCGGGCGGGCGAAGTAGATGTACTCGAAGACGCAAAAGGCGCGACGCTGGCCGGGTGAGACCATCCGGCTCTCGATCCCGTGCTCGCCGAGCGTGACGACCTCACCGGGCTCGACATCTCTGAGGTAGCGGGCGCCGATGATGTCGAACGCGCAGGACTCGCTGGCGACGCAGTAGCGGGGACCGACTTCGCCGTCGTCCTCGGCGGAGTCGAGCACGCCGATCGCCAGCGGACGCAGGCCATGGGGGTCGCGGAATGCGACGATCCGGTCCTTGGTCATGGCGACGATCGAGAAAGCGCCGCGCAGGCGCGGGAGCACCTCGGCGATCGCGTCCTCGACCTGGTCGGCCGGGTGCGTGGCGATCATCGCGGCGATGATCTCCGAGTCGGATGTGGAGCTGAAGCTGACGCCTCGCTCGAGCAGCTCCTCCTGCAGCTCGACGGCGTTGATCAGGTTGCCGTTGTGCGCCAGGGCAACCTCCCGGCGCGAGCCGTTGGTGCCCTCCGAGCGCTGGACGGGCTGGGAGTTCTCCCAGGCGTTGGAGCCGGTCGTGGAGTAGCGGACGTGGCCGATGGCGAGCTCTCCGGCGAGCGTCCGCAGATCGTTCTCGCTGAACACCTGGCTGACGAGCCCGAGCTCACGGCGGGTGATGATGTGCCCACCGCGGTCGGCCGCGGCGATTCCGGCGGACTCCTGCCCGCGGTGCTGGAGGGCGTAGAGGGCGAAGTACGACAGACGGGCCACCTCGTGGCCAGGCGCGTACAAGCCGAATACGCCGCACTCGTCGCGCGGTCCGTCACGCATCGTCTTCACAAGCTAGCAAGCCGTAGGCGGCGATCGGGAATGCTCATGCGAAGAACCCCGCCAGACCCTCGGCGTGGATCGTGGCCAGCTCGGAGACCGGCTCGTCGATCAGCTCGTGGCCATCGACGGCGATCCGCAGCCGATCGCCCGAGACCTGACCGATCAGACGGACATTGGTGTGTGCGCCGAGCGCCCGAAGCCCTGGCTCGGGGCCACTGACGAGGATCCCCGCGGGCCCCTCGCCGAACAACGCCGCGTCGGGCGAGCCCTCAGGCCAGGCCGGCCCCGGCTGCCCCGCCTCGGGCCCTAGCGCCTCCCAGTAGCCCTCTCCCACGCCGATCTCGGCGCCGAGCCCACCGGCGATGCAGCACTCGGCCAGCGCCACGGCAAGCCCGCCCTCGGCGATGTCGTGAGCGCTGCTCAGGGCACCAGAGCGGACAGCGTCACGGACGGCCCCAAGCGCGGCAACGGCGGCCTCCAGGTCGATCTCGGGCAGTCCGTCGGGCAGTGCCTGCCCGCGCAGCTTGGCGAGCTCCGAGGCGGGGCCATGAGGCTCGAAGGGTCCGACCAGCGCGATCGCCTCGCCGGCGCCGAGGAAGCCGATACGCCCTGCCCGCCGACCGTCGGGCAGGCGCCCGACCATGCCGATCACCGGTGTCGGGTAGATCGGCCCCGTGGCACCCTCGTTGTAGAGCGAGACGTTGCCGCCGACGATCGGAGCGGCGAGCGCGCGGCAGGCCTCGCCGAGCCCCGCCACGGCCTCGGTGAGCTGCCAGGCGATGTGGGGCTTCTCAGGATTTCCGAAGTTGAGGTTGTTTGTCGTCCCCAGCGGCTCGGCGCCGACGCAGGCGAGGTTGGCGGCGCACTCCAGGACCGTCGCGATCGTCCCGCGCCTCGGGTCGGCCGCGACGCGCCTGCCGTTGCCGTCGATGCTGACGGCCAAGGCGCTGCCGTCGGGCAGGGCGAGAACGGCGGCGTCGGCCTGTTCGGGGCGACGGATCGTGCGAGATCCGACGATCGAGTCGTACTGCTCGAACAGCGGCCGGCGGGAGGCGATGTTGGGGCTGGCGAGCAGCGCTCGCAGGCTCTCCACCGGCGTGCTTGCACCCGCCAGCGTCCCGGCCGGCGGAGGGTAGACGGGCTTGGCTGGCTTGATCGGCGCGAGGTCATACAACGGGCAGTCGTCGACGAGCGCACGGACGGGCATGTCGCCGAGCAGCTCGCCGTCGCGCAGAACGCGCATCCGGCCCGTATCGGTGACGGTCCCGATAGCGGACCCGTTGACCTCCCACTTCTCGCAGACCTCCAGCACTGCATTGAGGCGGCGGGGTTCCACGACGCAGAGCATCCGCTCCTGGGACTCGGAGACCATCACCTCGAAGGGCTCCATGTCGGCCTCGCGCAAGGGCACGGCGGCGATGTCGATGTCGATCCCGACCTCGCCTTTGGAGGCCATCTCCGAGGCGGAGGAGGTCAGTCCGGCGGCGCCGAGATCCTGGAGGGCGACGATCAGGCCCAGCTCGAGCAGCTCGAGGGAGCACTCCAGGAGCTTCTTCTCCTCGAAGGGATCGCCGACCTGGACGGTCGGGCGCTTGTCGTCGTCCTCGCCCAACTCGGCCGAGGCCAGCACGGAGGCGCCACCGATCCCGTCGCGGCCGGTCGAGGCGCCGAACAGGACGAGCAGGTTGCCCGGGCCCGCGGCGGCGCTGCGCACGAGCTGGCTGCGCGGCGCGAGGCCGAGGGCCATCGCGTTGACGAGGCAGTTCTGCTCGTAGGGAGCCTCGAAGTAGACCTCGCCGCCGATTGTCGGCACGCCGATCGAGTTGCCGTAGTGGCCGATCCCCGAGACGGCGCCGTCGAGCAGGTACCGGGAGCGTGCGCTCTCGCCGGGCTCTCCGAAGCGCAGCGAGTCGAGCACGGCGACAGGCCGAGCGCCGATCGCGAAAATGTCGCGCAGGATTCCCCCCACGCCGGTGGCGGCGCCCTGAAAGGGCTCGACGGCGCTGGGGTGGTTGTGGGACTCGACCTTGAAGGCGCAGACGAGGCCATTCCCGGCGTCGACGGCGCCGGCGTTCTCACCGGGTCCCATCACGACGTGCTCGCCTTCGGTCGGCAGCGTTCGCAGCAGCTTCTTGGAGTGCTTGTAGGCGCAGTGCTCGCTCCACAAGAGCGAATACATGGCCAGCTCGACCTGGTTGGGGGGGGCGTCCTGCTTTTCGCAGATCAGCTCGTACTCGGACTCCGTCAGGCCGAGCGCGACGGCGTCCTCGAGCGTCGGCAGGGTCGCGCTGTCAGGCATGGACGCCCTCGACGGTCAGCCGCATCGACTCGAACAGCTTCAACCCGTCGGCCGAGCCGCCCGTCAGCTCGTCGACGGCGTGCTCGGGGTGGGGCATCAGGCCCATCACGTTGCCCTCGGCGTTGCAGACACCGGCGATGTCGTGCAGCGAGCCGTTGAAGTTCTCACCAGGCGCGTAGCGGAGCACGATCTGCCCGGCGGCGTCCATCTCGGCGAGCGTCTCGGGATCGGCGTGATAGCGCCCCCAGGCGTGCTTGGCGGGAATGCTGAGGCGTTCGCCGAGGGCACAGGAGCGGGTGAAGGAGCCACCGCTGTTGAGCACCTCGACCTCGACCTGGCGGAAGGTGAAGCGCAGGTTGATATTCGGCAGCAGGGCACCGGGGAGCAGGCGGGCCTCGCAGAGGACTTGGAAGCCGTTGCAAATCCCCAGCACGAGCCCGCCGTCGCGGGCGAAGTCGATCACCGACTCCATCGCCGGGGAGAAGCGAGCGATAGCACCGGCTCGCAGGTAGTCGCCGTAGGAGAAGCCACCGGGCACGATGATCGCGTCGGCGTCGCCGAGGTCGCGGTCGCGGTGCCAGATCAGCTCGGCATCGCCGACGTGGCGGGCGGCCTCCAGCGCGTCGACCTCGTCGCAGGAGCCGGGGAACTGGAGGACGCCGAACTTCATCGGTGGCGCCACCTCACCCGACGATGACGATCTCGTAGTCCTCGACGAGCGGGTTGGCCAGCAGCTTCTCGCAGAGCGGCTGCAGCTGGGCCTCCTCAGCGACGTCGAGCTCAACGAGCCTGCCGACGTGGACGTTCTCGACACCATCGAAGCCGAGAGCGGGAAGGGCCCGCTCGACAGCCACGCCCTGGGGGTCGAGGATGCCGGCCTTCGGCCGGATCAGCACCCGCGCTCTCATGCGCCGCCGGTCAGAGCGAGCCAGTCGGCAAACGATTTGCCCGTGATCCGCTCGTAGGCCTCGACGTAGCGCCGGCGGGTGCCGGCGACGACGTCATCGGGGATCGCCGGGGCAGGCGGGAGCTTGTCCCAGCCACTGCCGGAGGCCCAATCGCGGACGTACTGCTTGTCGAAGCTCGGCTGGCCGTGACCGACCTCGTAGCCGTCGGCTGGCCAGTAACGGGAGGAGTCGGGTGTCAGCACCTCATCGCCGACGACCAGCTGACCGTCGGCGTCGAGGCCGAACTCGAACTTCGTATCGGCCAGGATCACGCCGTTGCCGCGGGCGTGCTCGGCGGCGTAGGAGTACAGCTCGACGGAGACGTCGCGGACGCGAGCCATCAGCGCACTGTCCCCCACCAGCTCGGCGGCGCGATCGAAGTCGATCGTCTCGTCGTGGCCCTCATCGGCCTTGGTCGAGGGCGTGAATATCGGCTCTGGGAGCTGCTGGGACTCCTGCAGTCCCGCGGGCAGGCCGATTCCGGAGACGGCGCCGGTCGCCTGGTAGTCCTTCCAGCCCGAGCCGGTGATGTAGCCGCGGACGATGCACTCGACGGGGAGCATCTCCAGGCGCCTGACGAGGAGCGCCCGGCCCCTGGCGTCCTCGGGCACGCCGTCGGTGGCGGAGAGGAGGTGGTTGGCGACGATGTGGCCGGTCTTCTCGAACCAGAACACCGACAAAGCGCTGAGCACCTTGCCCTTGTCGGGGATCGGCGTCGGGTGGACCGCATCGTAGGTCGAGATGCGGTCGCTTGCGACCATCAGCAGGCGCCCTGCCCCGTTACCGCCATCCTCGACGGCGTACATCTCACGGACCTTCCCGCTGGCGATTAGGGAGAGGTCGGAGAGGCTCGTCACGTGGCGCGATGCTACCAGCCGCTCAGGCGACTTTTCGGGCCGCCTTCAGGCGATCGCGCCGAGCCGGGCGACGATCTCGCGGGCGTGGCGGATGTAGTGGCCGTAGTCGAAGATGTCGTCGAGATCGAGGCCCGCGGCGCGCGGATCGGAGACCAGCAGCTCGCGCAGCGGAATTCCCTCGTCCCAGGCTCGCTGGGCCAGTTCCTGGACGATCCGGTAGGCATCGTCGCGGCTGGACCCGGCGCCGACGAGCGCGAGCAGCACGCGCTGGGAGAAGAGAGCACCGTGGGTCAGCTCGAGGTTGTCGAGCATCCGCTGCGGGGCGACGGTCATGTCCCTGACGAGCGCGATGGCACGGTGCTGGAGGTAGTCGAGGAGGATCGTCGAGTCGGGCAGGATGACGCGCTCGACGGAGGAGTGGGAGATGTCACGCTCATGCCACAGGGCGACGTCCTCGAGGGCGGCCTGGGCGTTGCCCCTGAGGACCCGCGCAAGCCCGGATATCTGCTCGGCCTTGATCGGGTTGCGCTTGTGGGGCATCGCCGAGGAGCCCTTCTGGCCGGCCCGGAAAGGCTCCTGCGCCTCGCGGACCTCGGTGCGCTGCAGGTGGCGGATCTCGACGGCGATCCGCTCCAGGCCGGCACCGGCGAGGGCGATGGCGCTGAGCAGCTCGGCGTGGCGGTCGCGGGCGACGACCTGCGTGGAGACATCCTCGCGGGCGATGCCGAGACGGCCGAGTACGCGCGACTCGAACTCGGGGTCGGTGGCGGCGTAGGTGCCGACGGCGCCTGAGAGCGCGCCCACGGCGACCCTCGCAAAGGCCGCCTCCAGCCGTTGCAGGTTGCGGTGCGCCTCGAAGGCGAAGCCGGCGAGCTTGATCCCGAAGGTCGTCGGCTCGGCGTGGATGCCGTGAGTCCGCCCGACGCAGAGAGTCTGCTCGTGCTCGCGGGCGCGGGCTACGAGCGTGGCGACGAATTCGCGGGCGCCGTCGAGGACGACCTCCCCGACCGCCTGCAACTGCACTGCGAGCGCCGTGTCGAGAACGTCCGAGGAGGTCAGGCCGAAATGAATCCACCGCCCGGCAGGCCCTGCGGACTCGCCGAGCACGTCGACGAAGGCGGCCATGTCGTGGTCGGTCATCCGCTCGCGCTCGTCGACGGCCTCGACGGTGAAGGTGGCGGAGCGGATCGCCTCCAGGTCCGCCTCGCTCGGGCCCGCATCTCCGAGCAGCGCCGGCAGCTCCTCGCTGGCTGCCACCTCGACACGCCGCCAGCTCTCCATGCGGGCCTCGTCCGACCAGAGGGCGGCGAGGGCTGGGCGGGTGTAGCGGGGGATCACTTCATCGGATTATCTCAGGGGCGGACCCGGTGGCCGGGGCCCGCGCTCGCGGCCGGCTGCCACGAGCGCGGACGACGACCTCAGCTGATCGATGTGACGCCAAGCGCCTGGAGCTGGGCGAGGAGGCTCGTCGGAGTCGTAGAACCGCCCCCTTCCTTCTTGCAGGTGGCGAACAAGATGCTCGTTCTCGAGCTGACGTACGTGCCGCCGAGCGGGATCGTCGCCCCGCCCTGGAAGCTCCCGACCCCGTGTTCGCTGAGGGGAGCTTCGAAGATGCTGACGTCGATCCCTTCCGGTTCGTCGGATTCTTCTGTGCCCGCGTGAGCGCGCAGGCGACATTCCAGAAGCGGGCTTTCTCGCGTGTTGCCGGTCTCGAGGATGTCGATCTTCCCCCAGATCATGTATCTCCCTGGAGGCACGACCTTCGAGACGAGGATCGTTTCGGAGGTGACGATGTGCGTTTGGGTGCTGGAGCTCGCTGCGAACAACGGGCCCGTTCCGTTCAAACCGTTCGTGCCCGCACTGCCGGGAACACCCTGCACTCCGCCCGATCCCGCCGGACCGCGCGGGCCTTCGTTGCTCCATGAGAGCTTCTGCTCCCCGTGGTGGCACTTCGCTTTGGCGCCGACAATTCGCGTCGAGCCGCTCTTGGGCTTGACACAAGCGTGAATCGTCGCCGCACCCGCTGCGCTCGTGAACAGTGCGCCCGCAACGAGTGCCATGACGAGCGCAGTCAGCAGCCGGCGTCCACACGAAATCGAGTTGGTTGGCATCGTTCCTCCCAGAACGGTTGACCCTGGCCCGCCCCCTTGGCGGCTCCACTCGCGGGGATTCTGGAGGTTCTCGCCGGGGGGCGCTCAGGCGCCGAGGATCTTTGCGGCGAGCACGGCTGCGTTGCGAGCGTTGTCGAGGCCGACGCACGCGACGGGGACGCCGGGCGGCATCTGGACGATCGAGAGGATCGCGTCGAGACCGCCGGCGGCGGTCAGGCGCCCTGACAGCGGGACTCCGACCACGGGGATCTCTGTGTGCGCGGCTACGGCTCCGGGCAGAGCCGCGGAGATGCCGGCGCCGGCGATGATCACGCGCAGGCCCCGGCCGCGGGCGCTCTTGGCGTACTCGGCAACGAGATCGGGCTCGCGATGGGCTGACATCACGCGGACCTCGTGGGCGATCCCGCGTTTCTCGAGCTCGTCGGCGGCCTTCTGCATCTTCTCCATGTCGCTGTCGGAGCCCATGACGATGCCGACGACTGCACCGTCGACATCGAACTCCTCCAACTGTGCCTCGACCTCCTCGCCGGTGACCGGCTCGGGCACCAGCGAGATGCCGGGGGCGCCGGGACGCCCCTCCTGTCCGCGAGGCTTCTCGCCCCTGCTTTCCTGGCCGCTCATCAGGCGCCAGCATACGCACTCGTCCGGGGGATGACATCGCCATGCCAGATGTCTAGGAACTGGCATGTGATCGCTCTGGATCCACTAGCCTGGATGCAGATGTTTCGCCGACTTCGGGCACGGATGACCTATGCGAACGTCGTGGCCACGCTGGCCCTCGTCTTCGCGATGACGGGCAGCGCCGTCGCTGCGACGCACTACCTGATCACGTCGTCCAAGCAGATCAGTCCGAAGGCGCTGAAGGAACTGAAAGCTCCCGGCAAGACGGGTGCGAAGGGTTCGGCCGGAAGCCCTGGGGCACAGGGACCGCAAGGGGTCCAGGGTGCGCAAGGCCCTGCTGGCGCCAAAGGGACGGACGGCACCAAAGGCAAAGAAGGCCCTCCGGGGACTGTGGGCCTACCGGGAACTGTGGGCCTCGAAGGAGAAACAGGCCCCGAAGGTCCGGAAGGTGGCACCAGCGCGGCGTTGAAGCGCTGGCGCAAAACAATCGCAGTCGCGGGCAAAGGCAAAGCCACCACCGTCTCCCTGCTCACGGTCGGCCCGTTCGAAGTCGTCGGACACTGCGAAGAAGAAGCAGGAGGAGGAGAAACGATCGCTTCGACCTTCATCGCCTCCTCGGAAGCCGGCGCCTTCGCGGCCGAACCCGAAGAAGGCGAACAGATCGCCCTACCGGTAGGCAAAGCAGTCTCGATCACTCCGGAAGCGGCCGAAGGCGAACCCGAAGAACCGGTGTTCAAGGGACCGAACGGCGGCCTCTTCTCGGCGGAGACGAAAACCGGGACTGTCGCGCTCGACGGAGCCTCGAACGAGGGTGTGTTCCTCAGCGGGGAATCCGGTCCCGCTTGCTTCTTCTCCGGATACGCCGTCGTCGAGAACTAGCCGCGGGGCCCGACGGCGGCCCTACAGCGAAGAGATGAAGTCGTCGATCGGAATCGCGGAGAGCGTCTCGTAGCGGCCGGTCCCCCGTGAGCCGAGCTCCAGCGAGACTCGCGCCATCGTGCCCTCGTCGGGCGCCTCGATGATCGAGATGAAGTCGACGTGGCCGAGCGTCGCCCATTGCTCCTTGACCGTCGCCCCGAGCTGCTCGACCTCTTTGTTGACCTCGCGGATCCGCTGCGGGTTGTTCTTGACGGTCTGGACGCCCTCGGGGGTGAGGGTCGAGAGCATGATGTAGGTGGGCATCGGGCCTCCGTTGTTCAAAGACGGTCGGGGTCAACTGCGCTGCCTCTCTTCTACCCGATCGAGGCATGCCTGCGCGACCCCAGACAGCAGCCGTGCCGGGGACGGACCTCGTCCGTCCCCGGCAGCGGTGCGATGGAGCTAGACCGAGAGCGCGAAGGCGGAGCCCTTCGCTGTGCAGGCGGTCGAGCCTTTTTCGTTGGCCTCAACGAACGCGTCGATGAAGACGACGCCGGCCGGCGTCGTCAACGACCCGTCGATGTGGGCAATGTTCGCTAGGGGCGGTTTCACATTCCCAGTCATTTTCATGACGATCCCGAAAGCCGAGCTCAGTGGCACGTCGAAGACCAGTGGGCTCTGTTCGACTTCCGGCGCTTTGCCTGAAGTGTTCGTGATTACCGCTCCGATCTCAGAGAAGCCGCCGGCGGGCGCTGACACTTCGATCTCCGGGATCGGCACTTCCGCCAGGCTTGCGCAGTTCAGCCTCACCGACGCTCCTCCGATCGAGAACAGTGGCGTAGCGATCGGGCTCGGGCCGAAGTTGCTGCTGACGTTGAAGCTGACCGCTTTCTGCGGCTGACCAGGAGCGCCGTCTTTGCCATTGGTGCCGTTCGCCCCGTTGCTCCCGTTGGCCCCGTTTTTACCTGCGGGCCCAGTCGCACTCCAGCTGAGTTTCGTTTCGCCTTTCTTGCATTTGGGCTTTTTGGCGAACACATGTGCGCTCCCGCTTTTCTTCACGCACGCGTACAGGGTCGAGGCGCTTGCCGAGGCTGCGACTGCGAAGGACCCGACGAGCAGGGCGCTGGCAACAGCCAGCGTCAGCAGTCCGCGTCGGGCGGTAAGTGTGGACATCGTGGAACTTCCTCCAGTCTGTGACGGGCGCCTTCGATCAACCCGGCTCCCCCCGTTTGCGCCCTGTCCGAGTACAGACAGAGCCCGATCGGGGCATCCTGGCAGCCGGCCCGGACCCGTTCCATCGGCAATCCGCCTATTCCGCTTCGACGGTTGCCTGAGGCCCAGCGGCAGCCATGGAAGTGTTCTGCGCTGAGGGGTCATGGCCTGGTCGACCCAGCGCAGACACCATCGGCTCACTCCGGAAGCGTCAGAGCGCTCCCGTGGATGTTGCAGGAGCCTCCAGCTTCCATCCAAACATGCAGCAACGTCACTGACGTTGGCCCTTCGAGGGTAATGGTCCAGATGCCGTTCTGTAGGACGTTGTTCGCGCTGTTCGGTCCCGCGCTTGGGGTTTCGGCGATCGTTGTCCCTGCCCCGCCGACCGTGGCGAGCCGGATCGTGCTCTGCAGATCGCTCGTCTTGGTTTCCTGACCGTCCGGACGCTTGAAGTCCGCCAGTCCGTAAGACTGACCGGCTGCGCCGGTGGCTCCCAGAGCGGCGCTGGCGCCAAGACCGGCGAACGTGCAGGTGAACGAGTAGTTGATTCCGTCGGCCGTGAACAACGGCGCCGATGCGCCTACGGCCAGCGAGGACGTGAAGTGGGTGATCTTCTGCGGCTCGCCGGCGGCGCCGTTGGTGCCATTGGCACCGTTTGTGCCATTCGCTCCGTTCCTACCGGCGCGACCGTCGGTGCTCCAAGCCAGCTTCCGTTCGCCCTTCTTGCATTTCGGCGACTTGGAGAACAGGTGGGCGCTCCCGTTTTTCTTCACACATGCGTAGAGAGTCGACGCCCGTGAGGTAGGCGCACTCGCCAACGCCGCCGCCTGCAGACATACCGCCGAGGCGAGCAAGAGTGCTCCGCGGCGCGCGAGGGGTCTGGACATGGATCCTCCTTCGTTACGTGTATCTGGATACGCACCGAGGACTCGCAAAATGCTGCTGCACCCGAGAGCGTCCCGACACGCCAACGGCAATCGTGTCAGCCCGGTCCCGGCCTTGCGCCAGACGAAGCTGGAGGCGTCGAGCTGCAGTCGAGGCGATGCGGCTACGCCGACGCGCTCGTCTCGACGCCGGTCTTCTCGATCTGAAGCTCGCCGTCGGCGGCGTCCACCGTGACGGTGTCGCCCTCCCGGATCTCGCCCTGCAGGAGCGCCAGCGCGAGCTTGTCGGTCAGCTGCTTCTGGATCACCCTCCGCAGCGGCCGTGCCCCGTAGGTCGGGTCGTAGCCCATGTTGCCGAGCAGCAGCTTCGCCTCGTCGCTCAGCGTCACTGTAACTCCGCGCTCTGCCAGGCGGCCGAGCACCAGCTCGACCTGCAGCTCGACGATCTCCGAGAGCTGCTCTCGGCTCAGCGGCGCGAAGCGCACGACGTCGTCGAGGCGGTTTACGAACTCCGGTTTGAAGTGATCGAGCAACGCGTTACGAGCGGCCGTGTCATCCAGCCCCTCAGGGATCGGAATGTTCGACGTCATGATCAGGACGGTGTTCTTGAAGTCGACCGTGCGGCCCTGGCCGTCGGTCAGGCGTCCGTCGTCCATCACCTGCAGCAGCGTGTTGAAGACATCGCCGTGGGCCTTCTCGATCTCGTCGAGCAGCACCACCGCGTAGGGACGGCGGCGAACAGCCTCCGTGAGCTGGCCGCCCTCCTCGTAGCCGACGTAGCCGGGGGGTGCTCCGACCAGCCGCGACACGGAGTGTTTCTCCATGTACTCCGACATGTCGATGCGGATCATCGCCTCCTGGGAATCGAACATGAACTCCGCCAGCGCCCGCGCCAGCTCAGTCTTGCCGACGCCAGTCGGGCCAAGGAACAGGAACGAGCCGATCGGCCGGTCGGGGTCCTGGAGTCCCGCCCGCGAGCGGCGCAGCGCCGTCGCCACCACCTCGACCGCCTCGTCCTGACCGATCACTCTTTCGTGGAGGCGCTCCTCCATGTGGATCAGCTTCTCCGTCTCCCCCTCCAGCAGCCGGCTGACGGGGATCCGCGTCCAGCGCGCCACGACCTCGGCGATGTCGTCGGCGTCAACCTCCTCCTTCAGGAACACCGGCTCGCCCGTAGCGACTTTCTCATCCTCGCCCTTCTCGTGCTCGGCCAGCTTGCGCTCCAGCTCAGGGATGTCCTGGTAGAGCAGTTCCGAAGCTCGCGCCAGGTCGGACTCGCGCTGCGCCCGCTCGGCCTCCAGGCGCGCCTGCTCCAAGCGCTCTTTCAGACCTGAGACCTCGTCGATCGCGTGCTTCTCGTTCTGCCAGCGCGCCCGCATCGCATCCGAGCGCTCCTTCAGCTCAGCCAGCTCGCGCTCCAGCGCCTCGCGGCGGTCAGCCGAGGCGGCGTCGGTCTCCTTCTCCAATGAGGTCAGCTCGATCTCCAGCTGCATCACCCGCCTGTCGACCTCGTCGATCTCCGTCGGCACCGAGTCGATCTCGATGCGAATGCCCGAGGCGGCCTCGTCGACCAGGTCGATCGCCTTGTCCGGCAGGAAGCGGTCCGCTATGTAGCGGTCCGACAGCGTCGCCGCTGCGATCAGGGCGCTGTCCTGGATGCGGACTTTGTGGTGGTCCTCGTAGCGACCCTTCAGGCCGCGCAGGATCGCGATCGTGTCGGGCACCGAGGGCTCGCCGACCATCACCGGCTGGAAGCGGCGCTCCAAGGCCGCGTCCTTCTCGATGTGCTTGCGGTACTCGTCGAGCGTCGTCGCACCCACCGCCCGCAGTTCGCCCCGGGCCAGCATCGGCTTCAGCAGATTTGCCGCGTCGACGGCCCCTTCGGCGGCACCCGCTCCGACGATCGTGTGGAGCTCGTCGAGGAACAGGATCACGGCGCCCCGCGCCTCGGAGACCTCTTTCAACACCGCCTTCAGACGGTCCTCGAACTCGCCCCTGTACTTGGCGCCGGCGATCAGCGAGCCGATGTCCAGGGCGATCACGCGGCGCTCGCGCAGCGTCTCGGGCACGTCACCGGAGACGATCCGCTGGGCGAGGCCCTCGACGATCGCCGTCTTGCCGACGCCGGGGTCGCCGATCAGTACCGGGTTGTTCTTGGTCCGGCGGGACAGGATCTGGATGACGCGGCGGATCTCCGCGTCGCGACCGATGACCGGATCGAGGCGGCCGTCGCGAGCGTCGGCGACGAGGTCGCGGCCGTACTTGAGCAGCGCCTCGTAGACACCCTCGGGGGCGTCCGAGGTCACCCGCTGGTTCCCGCGCACCTCGGCCAACGCGCCCAGGAGCATGTCGCGGGACACGCCTTGCTCAGTCAGCGCGGTCCGCCCGGCTCGGGTGCCCTCATCGAGCATCGCCACCAGCAGGTGCTCGACCGAGACGTAGTCGTCCTTCATCCGCTCGGCTTCGCGCTCGGCGACCTCGAGCACCCGGTACAGTCCCGGGCTGACCGCGACATTGCTGCTCGCGCCC
>DATBBF010000005.1:0-6941 GCA_036271135.1 Solirubrobacteraceae bacterium | reverse complement strand
GCCAGCGCCACCGAGCCGTAGAGGATGCCGCGGTTGCGATCGCCGAGCGCCATCAGCGAGAACTGCCGTTCGCGGTACTGGCGGAGGCAGAGATAGGCGATGCCGAGCCCGAACATCACCAGCAGGAACGTTTCGAAGCCGTTCGCCGCCCGTCCTCCGCCCGGGATCAGGTAGATCCCGACCCCGATCGCCACGACGATCGCGACGTTGCGTAGGGTGCGCCACTGCTCCATGCCCCGAGTCTAGGGCAGGACGGTCAGTCGATCAGCTCCTCCAGCTGCGCGTAAGCGGCGTCCACGGCGCGCTTCGCGGCAGTGTGGCGGGCCTCTGACTTGGCCGCCTCATAGCGGGTCGCCCAGGCAGCCGGATCGGCCAGCTCGTCTTCCAGGGCCACCAGCGTTGCCTCGGCTTGCTCGACCGCCCGCTCGGCCTTCTGCTGGGCGCTCAGCCGGTTCTTGGAGGGGCCCTTGGGCTTGGCTTTCTTGACGGTCGGCGACTCGGCGCTCGCCATCGTCCCGTTGCCGCCGGCGGGGCCGCCCGCGAGCGCGGGCGCGAGTTCTCTGCTCGGCCGGGCGTCCGCGCTCCCCTGTTCCTCGCGCACGCGCACGTACTCCGCCCAACCGCCTGTGTAGCTCTGCAGCTTCCCCTCCTCGACGGCGACGGTGCGGCTGCCGACGGCGTCCAGCAGCGCGCGGTCGTGGGAGACCAGCAGGATCGCTCCCGTGAAGCCAAGCAGAGCGTCCTCCAGAGCCTCGCGGCTCTCAATGTCGAGATGGTTGGTCGGCTCGTCGAGGATCAGGACGTTGGCGCCGGAGTGCACGAGGATCGCCAGCGAAAGGCGCCGTCGCTCGCCGCCGGACAGGCCCGCCAGCGGTTTTTCGACCTCCTCGCCTGAGAACAGGAAGCCGCCGAGCAGCGCCCGTGCCTTGTTCGGCGCCAGCTTCGTCGCATGCTGGGCGGCGTCGAGGACGCTCTGCCCGGGATCCCCGCCCGCTCCCAGCTCCTCGGCGTGCTGGGAGAGGTAGCCGATCTTCACGTTGTGGCCCGTGCTGAGTTTCCCGGCAGCCAGCTCGCGGCGCCCGGCGAGCGTCTCGATCATGGTCGTCTTACCGGTGCCATTGGGCCCAACGAGCGTCACGTGCTCGCCACGTTCAAGCCACAGCTCGGCGCCGTCCAGGAGCACGACCGGTGGCTCCCCGATCTCGACGCGCCCATCCGCCAGCTCGAAGATCACCCGCCCCGTGCGCTCGGGCGCGGCGAACTGGAACTCCAGCGAGCGGCTGTCCTTGGGATCGCGCTCGATGCGCTCGATCTTGGCCAGTTTCTTGACTCGCGACTGCGCCTGTTTGGCCTTCGTCGCCTTGTAGCGGAAGCGCTCGATGAAGCGCTCCATGCGCTCGATCTCGACCTGTTGCTTGTCGATCGCCTTGCCCAGGGCGATGTCCCTCGCGGCCTGCTCCTTGCGCCACTGCGCCCAGGTGCCGGCGAAGAAGCGTGAGCGGCCGGCCTCCAACTCCAACACGGCCGTGCCTACGGCCTCCAGGAACCAGCGGTCGTGTGCGACCAGCACGACGGCCGCATCGAGGTCCGTGAGGGTCTGCTCGAGCCACTCCAGGGAGGCGATGTCGAGATGGTTGGTGGGCTCGTCGAGCAGCAGCACGTCGGCGGAGGTCGCGAGCGCCCGGGCCAGCGATGCGCGCGTCAGCTGACCGCCGGAGAAGGTGTCGAGCGGCCGGTCGAGGTCCTCGTCGCGGAAGCCGAGGCCGTGGGCCATCGTCGTCGCCCGCGAGCGCCACAGATAGCCACCGCGCGCCTCCAGCCGGGCCTGAGCCGCCGAGTAACGCGCCAGCGTCGGCTCGTCGTCGCTGCCGCCTGCCATCTTCGACTCCAGCTTCGCCAGCTCGGCCTCGATCGCCAACTCCTCGGCACAGCCCGAGAGCAGGTAGTCGCTCAGCGCCATGCCCCGCTCACGAGGCGGGCGCTGGTCGTGCAGAGCGATCCGCACGCCCTTGGCGATCGACAGCTCGCCGCGGTCGATCGAGGTCTCCCCGGAGAGCATCCGCAGCAGCGTCGTCTTGCCGGCGCCGTTGCGGCCTGCGATCGTCAGCCGTTCGCGGCGCTCGAGTTTGAACGAGACCCCCCGCAGCAGGGGCTCGCCGGCAATGTCCTTGTGCATGTCGGAGGCGATCAGGAGGGCCATCGGCTGCTGATGGTAGGGGGCGGCTGGTCTCCTTCCGTGCGGAGCTTGGATAGGATCCGCTCGCGTGCGCAACCTCTGGAGAACAGCTATCCCCTATGCCCTGCTGCTGGTCCTCGTGCTGGCGCCCGTCGCGAATGCCGAAAACGACGGACGGGGCTTCTACGGGGCAACCAACGACAAGGTCGTCACGAACTTCGGCTTCGCGCTGATCATCTTCTTCCCGTTGTTCGTGTTCTTGATGAGCATGCTCCAGAAAGGCCTGGAGAAGCGCAAGGAAGCCCGCAAAGCGGCCGCCAAGCAGCTCGGCGGCGCCCGCTGGCGCGGCGGCTGGTAGCCGCCGGGGTGGGCGGGCCTCCGTAAACGCGATGGCCGCGCCCGAACCGACCGGGCAGGACGCAGTCGGCTACGAGCGTCGTGGCGCCGCGGCGCTGATCACGATCGACCGGCCGCACCGGCGCAATGCCGTCGACGGAGATACCGCCGCGGCGCTGCACGACGCTTACCAGCGCTTCGAGTCCGATGACGAGGCGCGGGTGCTGATCGTCACGGGCGCCGGTGGCATCTCCTTCTGCGCCGGAGCGGACCTGAAGGCGACGGAGACGATGGCCGGAAGGTTGATGAGCCGCGAGGGCCCGATGGGCTTCACGCGACTGACCGCCACCAAGCCGACGATCGCCGCGATCTCCGGTTTCTGCCTGGCGGGGGGCCTTGAGATCGCCCTGTGGTGCGACCTGCGGATCGCCACGCCCTCCTCGCGGCTCGGCTACCCCGAGCGGCGCTGGGGCGTACCGCTGATCGACGGCGGCACGCAGCGGCTGCCGCGAATCGTCGGGTTGGGCCGCGCCCTGGACCTGATCGTCACAGGGCGCATCATCGACGCCGAGGAGGCGATCGGGATGGGGCTGCTGACGGAGATCGTGCCCGAGGGCGAGCATCTCTCGCGGGCGCTCGAGATGGCGGAGAACATCGCCGCCTTTCCGCAGCCGACGATGCTGGCCGACCGCATGGCGGCGATCGAGGGGTTCGGGATGCCGTTGGTGGACGCGCTTGCTCTGGAGGCAAGATCCGGCCCCGAGGTGTTCGAAGACGGCGCCCGTGGCGCGAAACGGTTCGCCGCCGGCGAGGGCCGCGGCGGGGCGGGCGCGGGCGCCTGAGACAGCGCCCCCGGCGCGCCCACACCGGGCAAGCCGCTTCGCTGTAGGCTCTGCCGGGGATGGCCTACTTCGTAACAGGAGCGACGGGCTTCATCGGAAAGCGTCTCCTCGAGGGGCTGCTGTCGAAACGGCAGGGGGACGTCCACGTGCTGGTGCGCGAGAACAGCCGCGCCAAGCTGGACGATCTCGTCGAGCGTCTCACCGCCACGACCAGCGCCTCCGCCGCGGCGCGCATCAAGCCGGTGATTGGCGATCTGCGCCGGCCGCTGCTGGGAATCGAGAGCGAGCAGGTCGCCGAGCTCAGCGGCAAGATCGACCACTTCTTCCATTTGGCGGCCGTCTATGACATGACGGCCCCCGCCCAGCGCAACACGGCGGTCAACGTCGGTGGCACGACGCACGCCGTCGAACTGGCCCGGGCGCTCGACGCCAAGTGCCTGCACCACGTCTCCTCGATCGCCGTCGCCGGCACCTACAAGGGGATCTTCGACGAGACGATGTTCGACGAGGGCCAGCGGCTGCCCTCGCCCTACCACCGCACGAAGTTCGAGTCCGAGCGGATCGTCCGCGACCAGCCCTACGTGCCGTGGCGCGTCTACCGGCCGGGGATCGTCGTCGGCGATTCCCACACGGGCGAGATGGACAAGATCGACGGCCCCTACTACTTCTTCAAGGCTATCCAGCGAATGCGAGGGATCGTGCCCGAATGGGTGCCGCTGGTCGGACTGGACCTCGGATTCACGAACGTCGTCCCCGTCGACTGGGTGGCGGGTGCGTTGGAGCACATCGCACACGAGCCCGACCTTGACGGCCAGGCCTTCCACCTGACCGACCCGCGCCCGCAGAAGGTCGATGAGCTGATCAACGAGCTGGCGACGGCCGCCCACGCCCCGCGCTTCGCCGTCAGCGTCGACAAACGCCTGACCGACGCGGTGCCGAAGTGGCCGCTGGCGCTGGCCTCGGCGCTGCCGCCGTTCAAGCAGATCCGCGACCTGGCGTTGCGCGAGCTGGGGATCCCCCGTGAGGTCGTCAGCCACATGGAGCTGGTGCCGCGCTTCGACAGTCGCCAGACGCAGCTGGCCCTGGCCGGATCGCCGGCCCTCGAGCACCCGCCCGCCCTGCACGAATACGCCGCCCGGCTGTGGGACTACTGGGAGCGCGAGATGGAGCCCAACGAGGGTGGCGGGCGGACGCTGCACGAGGCACTGTCGGGCAAGCACGTGATGATCACCGGCGCCTCATCGGGGATCGGGCGCTCGGCCGCGCTGAAGGTCGCTGCCGCCGGGGGTGTGCCGCTGTTGATCGCCCGCAACGTCGACAAGCTCGAGGAGGTCCGCGCGGAGATCGTCGCCGCCGGCGGCACCGCCTACGTCTACGCCGCCGACATCTCCGACGTGGAGTCGATCGAAGGCCTCTTGGAGCGGGTCCTGGCCGATCACCGCAACGTCGACATGCTGATCAACAACGCCGGCCGCTCGATCCGCCGCTCGATCGCCCTCAGCTACGACCGCTTCCACGATTTCGAACGGACGATCCAGCTGAACTACTTCGGCGCCGTCAAGCTGATCATCGGCCTCCTGCCGCACATGCGCGAGCGCGGCTCGGGTCACATCGTCAACGTCTCCTCGATCGGCGTACAGACGAACCCGCCGCGGTTCTCCGCCTACGTCGCCTCGAAGGCCGCCCTCGACGCCTTCACGCGGGTCGTCTCATCGGAGGTGATCGGCGACGGCGTGACGTTCACGACGATCCACATGCCGCTGGTGCGCACGCCGATGATCGCGCCGACGAAAATGTATGACGCCTTCCCCACGCTGAGCCCCGAGGAGGCGGCGGACATGATCTGCGAGGCGCTGCGCTCGCGGCCGAAGGAGATGGGCACGAGGGTCGGCAAGTTCGGCGAAGTCGCCTACTCGATCTCGCCGAAGACGATGGACCGCCTGCTGCATCTGGCCTACCGCGTCTTCCCCGACTCGGCCGCATCCAAGGGCCATGCCAACGTCGAGGAACACGTCTCCTTCGAGCAGATCGCGATGGCGACGCTGACGCGGGGCGTGCACTGGTAGGCAGTGGTCGGGCCCGTCCTGGGATGATCGGGGCGGTGACGGACTCGGGCCCGGCGATAGAGGTCAGCGCGCTGCGCAAGAGCTACGGCGACTTCGAGGCGCTGCAGGGGATAGACATCACCGTCCGCCGCGGCGAGGTGTTCGGCCTGCTCGGACCCAACGGAGCGGGCAAGACGACGACGGTCGAGGTCCTCGAGGGATACCGCGCCCGCTCAGGCGGCGAGGTCTCCGTGCTCGGTCACGACCCGGCGCGGCGGGAGATCGCGCTGCGGCGGCGGATCGGGATCGTGCTGCAGTCCGGCGGCATCTACAGCCACATCACCCCCCGCGAGGCGCTGGCCCACTGGGCGAGCTTCTACCCCCATCCTCGTGACGTCGGGGAGGTGTTGGCCCTGTCCGGGCTCGAGGAGTCGGCTGACGTGCGCAGCCGCAAGCTTTCCGGCGGGCAGCTGCGGCGCCTGGACTTCGCCTTGGCGCTTGTCGGCGATCCCGAGCTGATCTTCCTCGACGAGCCGACGACGGGCTTCGATCCCGAGGCCCGCCGCGCCGCCTGGGAGACGGTCCGCTCGCTGCGCGACCTCGGCAAGACGATCCTGCTGACGACCCACTACCTCGACGAGGCCCAAGAGCTGGCCGACCGGGTGGCGATCGTCAAGGACGGTCGGATCCTCGCGATCGGTCCACCCCGCGAGCTCGGCGTCGGCGGCGTCCCGGGCGGGAGCCGCTATCGGGTCGCCTACCGCGACGGTGAGGGCACGATGATCGAGCGGGAAACCGACGACCCGACGGCGCTGCTCCATGAGATCACCGGCCAGGCCCTGGCGGAGGGGTGGACGCTGCAGGAGCTGTCGGTGGGCCGCCCTTCACTGGAGGATGTCTACTTGGAGCTGACCGCCGATGCCTGAGGCAATCTCGCTCGGCTGGCGCCAGTACCGCCTGGAGCGCAGGATGTTCTGGCGCAATCCCAGCGCGGCCTTCTTCAACTTCGTGCTGCCGCTGCTGTTCCTGACAGCGGGCGGGGCGATCTTTGCGGGCAACCAGCACCAGCTCAACCGCTTGGTGCCTGCGATCGCCGGGATGAGCGTGATGTCGACGACCTTCACCGCCCTGGCATACAACATCGTCTTCCTGCGTGAGCGCGGAGTGCTCAAGCGGATCAGGGGTACGCCGCTACCGACGCTCTCCTATTTCGGCGGCGTCGCCGCGAACGCCGTAACGAACACCGCGCTGCAGATCGCGATCGTGATCGTGGCGGGCCGTGCCGTCTTCGGCATCGGCTGGCCGGTGCAGTGGATCTCGCTGCTGGTCTTCGTGCTGGTCGGCGTGATCAGTATGGCCGCCCTCGGCGTCGCCTTCGCGCATGTGATCCCGAACTTCGAGTCGACCGCCGCCTACGTCAACGCCGTCTTCCTGCCGCTGATCTTCGTCTCGGGCGTCTTCTACGACTCCACCAAGGCGCCGCGCTTCCTGCGCGACATCGCCGAGGCGCTGCCGCTCGTGCACGTGATCGACGGGTTGTCG
>DATBBF010000004.1:0-65034 GCA_036271135.1 Solirubrobacteraceae bacterium | reverse complement strand
CGGTGGTCGCCGTACCCATGAACGGCGTTAGCCAGATGTGCATGATCGGCGTGAGCATCTCTGCAAGCCGCGGCTTCTCCGACATTCGCGCCTGCATGTAGACGATCTCGAAGATCGCGTCGATGATCGCTTCCATCGCCTCTCGCGACAGCGTTGGCTCCACGCCTACCGACAACAGGCCTTCCTGCAGGAAGAACATGAAGGCCATGTGGCTGTCCTCGATGCGCTGCACAGTCGGTGCCCCGATCGCGTAAGCCTCCACGAAGCCGACGCGCGCGACGATCGGGTTCTCCTCGAGCAGGCCCGTCAGAGCCCGACCGGCCTCCCAGCTTCGCTCGGGCCATCCCTGAACGGAGAAGAAGGCACGCCCAGTCACGTCGATCACCTGCTGGAAGCCGATCTCGTGAGCCGCCGCGACGGCCTCTTGCTTATCCGCGAAATGCCGGTAGAAGACCCTGCCGTCGACGCCCGCCAGGCGTGTGATCTGCGCGACCGTCGTGGCCAGGTAGCCCTGCTCTGAGCTCAATCGCGCCGCTGCGTAAAGGATTCGCAGGCGGTGGTTTTCCGCGATCTGCTCCTCGGCCAGCCGAGGCCGGCCGGGCGGCAGCACATCGGGCATCTGCTGCACCGGCACATCGGGAACGAAAGCTGAGCGGGCGAGAACCGGTCCTCCCGCCAACCTCTCCCAATGTCGTGGCTGCGGGCGCTGGTAGGAGCAGACCCACTCCGCCAGGCGTCCCTCGATACCGGCCAGCGACAGCCCCCCTCGGCGCAGTCTTCTGGCCAGCAACCGGAACGTGGCGCCGATCACGACCGATGCGTCCACATCGGGCAGAGCTTCGCCGGAGGACGCATCCCGCTCACGCTTGGCGACTGCGTCCGCAACTGCCCTGACGGCCGCGTCGCGCGCGTCCAAAGCCGATCGCCCCCCCGTCAGTGCCTCAGCCGTCAAGAATCGAGCGCGCTGGGAGCTCGTGGTCGCAAAGCTCACGAGCTCGACGACGGCCACCGCTAGTGCGTCCTGCGGCAGCGCCTTCGCGACCGCGCCGGTGATCTCGGCGAGGAGCCCGGAGCCGAGCTCCTCGATCGTCGCTCGGAAGCAGTCGTCACGGTCGGCGAAGTACTCGTAGAAGGTCGGACGCGAGACGCCGGCCTCTGCGATCACCTCTGAGACGTTCGCACCCGCGTAGCTGCGACGGTTGGCCGCCGCGACCATTCCGTCCACGATGCGTTCCCGTTGCGTGATCTTGCGTGCCTGAGGACTCATACCCGTACCCGCCCACCGCGGATTCACCGGAAAACTATTGACATCGCGCATGGCGAGTCGGGTCTCTTGTCCACATCGAGGTAGTCGGACGATTCTCGATGGCAGCAGCACGATCAGCCAATGCAGACGTTTAGATGGTCCGTATGTCATTTCGACTTCTGGCGAGTGCGCCCACTGAACGGGCGTTCTTAGCGATATAGAAGATGCTTGTTATGCGTGCTCGTGAATGTTTATGATGCTCTCTGATGAGAGCCTCGGACCACTGGCTTCCCCTCCTGCCGTCCCCTTCATCGTGGACCCCGCCTCGCTGAAGGCAAACGTGGCCGAGCATCCAGACAGACGCGCGTCCCCGCGCGGCTCCGCTCACGTGCGCGTCAAGGCCGCCGGCGGAGCAGAGCGTCGGAGCGCCCGAGAGGTGGCCGGCTGGCAGCATGCTCGCTTGATCGACGCGGCGATCGAGGTGATCCGCGAGGGTGGCGGCGCACGGTTCAACGCCACGATGGTCATCACTCGTGCGGGCGTCTCGCGCAAGACCTTCTACGAGCTGTTCACCGATACCGAGGACTGTCTGCTCGCTGTGCTCGAGCACGCCCTGCATCGCCTCGAAGGGCCAGTGCGTCTCGCGCGCGAGACGCAGGACGGATGGCTCGAGGGGCTGCGCGCAGCAGTGGGGGCGCTCTTGGCCGGACTGGATGAGGATCGCCGGCTTGCTGCGGCTCTCCTGCTCGACTCGCTGCCGCGAGGCCCCCGGATCATCGAGTGGCGGGCCCGTCTGCTCGAGCGCCTAGCCGGCGAGATCGCACCGCCGACTCCGGTGGACGGGGCTCTTGCCAGTCCGCGGCTCGCACTGGCGACGGTGGGCGGCTGCTACGAGTTGTTGGCGAACTGCGCTCTGCGCGGCGAGCCGGCGCAGCTCACCGAACTCCAGGGGGTGATCATGAGCATGATCGTTCTGCCCCACGATGGGCGACTGGCAGCTCGCGAGGAGCTGGCACGCAGCACCCCCGAGCTGGCGATCGTTCCGGGTGCCGGCGAAGGCGCCGCGGCAGCGCGTAGCGCCTTGCACGATCTGCAGACCCGGCTCACCTATCGAACGGTGCGCGTGCTCGACGCGATCGCCGCAAACCCGGGCTCGAACAATCGGCAGATCGCGGAGGCCGCCGACATCAGCGATCAGGGACAGATCTCCAAGCTGCTGAAGCGACTGCTGCGGATCGGTCTGATCGAGAACCAGCGAGCGGGACAGGCGGGGGGTGCACCGAACCGCTGGCGCCTGACCACGAAGGGTGCCTCGATCCAGCGGGCGGCGGGTGGCGCTCGGATGCTGCCACTACGCCGGTAGCCGGGAGACGAACGGCAACTCGGTTGCCGCCGGGCTAGCCCTTTCCTTGACCGGCCTTCTTTTTGGATATCGGTCTTGACAGCGTCCGTAGCGGTCTCTAGCCTTGTCCTTGCTCCGGTTGGCCCTCCCAGCCGCCGAGTCGCCCGGTCTTAGATCGCTGGGTGTGTCTCATCCCTCTGGTGCCGCGGCCTTTCCCTCATGTGGGCCGCGGCACTTTTTTACCCCCAGGGGCCCCGCTTGGAGCTCTAAAGGTCGCCCCGAGAGCAGTCGACAATCCTGTCAAGTGTCGACTGTTACACGAACATGGCTCTGTCCCACGGACCTTGATCGCGCTCGCGTCGTGGACGCCAGCGGGCGTGTGCGTCGCATCCGCACGATCGGCTCCGCCGCCGTCGGGGCAGCGCTGCTGGGCGCCGCGCCATGGCTCGGCTGGTGGACGCTGATCCTGTTCGGTGCCTCGGCGTTGAACTTCGGCAGCGTCGATTGGCTGATGGCGCGCAGCCGCCGTCCCGAGTGGGTCTCGGCGCGGGCGATCCTCGTTACCCTCGCCCTGCTCGCCGCCGGAGTGGTGCTGAGCGGCGGCCCGCACAGCCCGGCGCTGCCCTGGCTCGTGCTTCCGGCGGCGATGGTGGCGGCGCGCTTTCGCCCGCAGGTCGTCGCCGTCGGTCTGGGGTTGACCGCGACGGTCGTCCTGGGCTTGACGCTGGGCCTGCAGACGGCGGCGACGCTCGCTGATCCCGTGCCCGTGATCTCCGTGCTGGCGCTGCTCGTCGGCGTCGTCTCGATCGTCTGGGCTCTCCAGGAAGCCGAGCTGCACCAACTTGGCGAGGCGACGATCGATCCCCTGACCGGTCTTGCCAACCGCCGCCAGCTCCTCCGCGATCTCGATGCCGTCTGCGAGCACCCAGAGGACCATGAGACGGCGCAGCTGCTGATGTTCGATCTGGATGGTTTCAAGGCCTATAACGACACCTTCGGGCACCTTGGCGGTGATCTGCTCCTGAGCCGGATCTCAAAGCTGTTCATGGCTGCCGTCGGCAGGTCCGGCCGGGCCTTCCGTCTGGGTGGCGATGAGTTCTGCGCGCTCATCTGGGAAGACGCCGGCGAGGAGCTGATCGACACCTGCTTGGCGGCTCTGACCGAACAGGGGGAAGGCTTCTCGATCACCGCCTCCTACGGAATGGTGCGGATTCCCGCGGAGGCATCGAGTGCCGATGCGGCGCTGGCGTTGGCTGACGAGCGCATGTACACGTTCAAGGACTCGCGCCGCACGAGCGCCGGCCGCCAGACGCGCGATCTGGCACTCGAGGTGATCGCCGCCTACGAGCCGGCACTCCACGAGCAGGCCTCTCATGTCGCCGACCTGGCCGAGGCGGTCGGACGAAGGATCGGACTCAGTGGCCCGGAGCTCGCCGATGCCATCCGCGCGGCCGAGCTTCACGACATCGGCAAGGTCGCCATCCCATTCGGGATTCTTCGCAAGGAGGGCCCCCTGGAAGATCACGAGTGGCGGCTGATGGAGCGCCATCCCGCGATCGGCCAGAGCATCCTCGGCGCCGCTCCGGCGCTCAGCCGGGTGGCGGAGGTCGTCGGCGCCACCCACGAGCGCTGGGACGGGCGCGGCTACCCACATGGGCTTCAGGGTTCACAGATCCCGATCGCGGCACGGATCGTGTTCGTCTGTGCCAGCTTCGAGGCGATGGTCGCCGAGCGGCCCTTCGGCGAGGCTCGCAGTCATGCCGACGCACTCGACGAGCTCGAACGCTGCGCCGGTGGGCAGTTCGATCCGAGAGTCGTGGAGGCGTTCGTCACCGAGGTGCGCCTGAGAGAAGTGCTGGCCCTGCAGAGCGTCCCCCGCGCGCCATCCGGCCCATCCACCTCGCGCTCGCTCGCCACGTCGGTCTCGACGGCCTGACCGGCGATTCAAATACCGATGGGCCTAAGCGCCAGCGGCTACCCGTGCGGCCTCGGCGGCGCCGATGAATGGCGTGAGTGCGACGTACGTCAGCTGCGGGGTGAGCTCCGGCAATCGTGCGCCGCGCCCGTGGATGATGTGGTGCTGGATCACGCCCCAAACTCCGCCGGCGACGAGCGCACCCATCACCGTTGGGGCCGTCACCTCTCCACCCGGTGAGCCGGGCGTCAACATCACGGTGAAGGCCTCGGTTCGGGCCTGTGCACGCCGGCGCGCCTCTGGTCCCGCCGCAAGCACCTCGAACAGCCCCAGGCGTGCGAACTCCGGCTCGGCGGCGATGTGCTCCAGCAGTGTGCCGAGGCTTGCTCGCACCGCCTCCGGCCAGCTGGGTGCGGCCTGGAAGCTCGCCAGCACCGCCGCGAGGGCACGGCGGCTGACGCGGTCATAGCAGGCCAGGAACGCGTCGTGCTTGTTCTTGAAGTGCTCGTAGAAGGTCTGGTTGGAGACGCCTGCACGGGTGGTTATCGTGGGGACTCGAAGCTTTCCGTAGCCCTGCTCGCAGCACAGAGCCGCGACGGCGCGCATGATCCGCTCGCGATGGCCGAGGGTCCTCGCCTGCTCCTCACCCGAGCGTGCAATCTCATCGCCGGGCAGCTTCGTCGCCTCGCACGGCAGGGCTTCCAGCGGCTCTGGCAGCGTCAGGGGGAGGGGGGCGTGATATCCGAGCACCCAGGCGCTGATCGGCTCGACGAGGCTCCGAAGACCCTGCGGGTTGCCCTCCTCGAGGTGGTGGTAGATCATCCCGCGGGTACCCGCGACAATCGCCTTGACGGTGGTGTTGGTGATGCTTGCCCTGTACGGGGCATCGTCGAGAACCGTCCTCATCAGCCGCTCGTGAGCGTCGAGCGCATGCTGCTGATGTTCGAGCGCCGCCGCGCCGACGGCGTGAATTTCGACTACGGCGAGGTAGGCGGGTCGTGGCGCGTCGGCGACGGTATTCGTAAAGGCCTCGATCGCCTGATGCAGTCGCTGTTCCCAGGGGTCCGTCCCAGCTGCCGCTGCGCTGACACGCTCGATCTCGATCGCGGCGACCGTGTCGTGAGTGTCCAGGAAGCACTGCTCCTTGCTGCCGTATATCCGGTAGAAGGAGTTGGGTGAGACTCCCGCGATGCGCGCGAGGTCGCGGATCTTGGTGCCCGCGTAGCCGCGATCGGATACACACTCGATCATCGCCATGCGCAGCCGCCGGCGCTGGCTCTCGGTGACCTGGTCGCGATTCAGGCCGTGCTGGCCCGCCGGCAGGCGCTCGAGTCGGTCTTCCGTTCCGCGCTCCGGCTCGTCCCCCACCTGTCTGACAATACCGCTCGCCAATGTTCCCCGGTGCGGTGCGGGCGGTTGAGCATCAGCCTCCGGCAAGTAATCGGCGTGTCGATTACCGGGATGTTCTTGAACTGCAACAGAAGAGGCCTTTTTGAGGGTCATGGGATTATGGAGTATCGAGCTTGACAGCCTAGCGTCGGTTGCATGCTGTGCTGGCAGCTTGCCGCGGCGCAAGCGCAGTCGCGACCACTGCGGAAACTGCGCCCTCAGAGTTGTGTCGGTCTGATCGCTTGGATCTCGTGGGATGAGCTTTCACGATGCCCCGTAGGCGTGGCGGGGGTGGGCTTGTCTTCGGCGCGAGTCGTCGCTCGGTAGTCCGCAGCGCCTGACGGCCCAGCGGATATCCTCCTGAGGGTCGGCCGGGCACCCCGGCGGAAAGGGCAGGCGCGCTTGTCGATGATCCTCCTGTTTCTCCTCGCTCCACTCGTCGTCTTCCTGTACGTCCTGATCTTCAGGATCAACAAGGCGGAGCACTTCGCGCCTCAGGCCTACTACCGCAAAAAGCGGGTGGGGGCGACGATCGCCTATGGGTTCGAGTCGCTCGGCCCGCGCGCCCGAAAACCCCCGCCCTCGGAGCAGGGCGAGGATCTGCGCTAGCCGGCGCCCGCGCCGATCACGATGCCATCGCGGCCGGGTCTGGTGCCGGGCTCGGCGGCGGCGGGTCCGCACGAACCTCGCCGATCCAATCGTCCAGCTCCTGCCAGCGCTCATACAGCCAAGCGGTAAGCGCGTCGCGCTCGCGCGGCACCGATGCCGCCGGGAAACGCCAGAACCGGAGCCTGACCGTCGTGCCGATCAGCCCGCCGGACCAGATGTCGCTGACGTGCTCGAAGCCATCGAGACCGACATGGCCGAAGATCACCACGTCCGCCTCAGGCGTGCCCTGCAGCAGCGCCAGCGAGCCGCCCAAGCGCGGCGGCAGCAGATTCTGGAGGCCTGCGGCCAGCGGCGCTATCTCCGGCTGGCGCTCGGCGATGATCGCCTTGGCGCGAGCCAGCTTCTCGGGGGTCGCGCGGGTGCCCTCGGGGTAGATCAGCAGCCCTTCGTTCGCCGCCAGATCGACCGTCAGAGCTTGCAACCGTTGGAGCTCAGCCGCCGTGTCTCCAGAGGCGCGGCGCACGAACAGCGTCGGCACCCAGCGTCCGCCGATGTCGATCGTCGGCAGCATCTCGAGCTCCTTCTTGATCACGAACCTGAACCCCATCCCGTGGGCTCTTCCGATGATCGCGTCGGGGAGCGCGTTGTCGATGATGCTGGCATGACGGATCATCACCACGACCGGTCCGGGGCCCGCCAGCTCGAGACCCTCGATCTCGAAGTCGAGTCCGAACAGCCTTCGGATTCCCGCCAGGTGACTGCGTAGCCACCGGCGCTTGAGTCGGAATACCCGGCGGCGACGGGTGGCGCTGTCGCGTCCGGCGCCGACCAGCCCGATCGCCATCAGCCCGAGGATCCCGTACAGCTCCCCCAGCAGGAACCACCACAGCATCGCCAGCAGCCGGATCGCCATCCACGGCTTGCGCCGCTTGGCCCACAGCACCGCGTCCACCGCGATCGCGACGAGCACCAGAACGGGTGACGCCGCCGTCAGGAGCAGCAAGAGGAAGACCTCTGCCCCGATCCCGCGCGCACGCCGCCACAGCCGTGCTCCCCTGGGCCCGTCGTCGGGCAGGAGTGGCCCCATGTACTGGAGCGTACCGGTGAATGGAATCCGGCGGGTGAACATCTGAACACCCGCTAACGTTGAGTCATGAAGACGCAGGCAGAACGCGCGGCAGAGAAGCGGCAGGACAAGCTTGAGGAAATGGAGCGCCAGATCAAAGACGGCTCGCTGAAGGTGCGGAAGATGACGGCGGCCGAGCGCAAGCGCTTCCCGCCCGTTCCCGCCAAGGTCAAAGCGCCACGCCGTTGACCAAGTTTTTCCTCGGCGGCGGTGACTGCGACGACGCCGGTTCCGAGGACGCCTATGCGGAATTGCGCGAGCGCTCTGAGAGCGTCGTTGGATGTGCGGCGACTCCGCGACGCATCTTCAAGCTCGACTGCCGCTTCGAAGGCAGCGACCAGGAGATCGAGGTCGGAGAGCACCTGCCCGGAGGCGGCGATCTGATCGTCGCGATCCTCGACCATGGACGCGACGAGTCCTACGCCGTCCATACGGCCAACAGCCAGGACGCTCCGACTCGTGTCACCCGCCCGGCATACGCCGTAACCGACTTCTCCTGATCGCGGCCGCGCCGCCGGTGGTCAGGCGAGCTCTGGACGGATCGGGCGCAACACCCGGCGCGGCTCGCGGAAGGCCGCTGCCAGCGGATTCTCGAGCGGCGGCTCGCCGGCGATCCCGGGGCCGGGCGTGATGACGGTGTCTGCGGGCGCGACCAACTCACCGCACCCTCCGCAGCGTCCCATCTCGTCCAGCACCCCGTCGTCGGCCGCGTGCAGCAGGATCCGACGCGGGCCTCCCGGCGAGTAGTAGCGGTCGCCCCACGCCATCAGCTCGCGGACGACTGTCCAGAGGCTCGTCCCCTTCTCCGTCAGCTCGTATTCGTCGTGGCCGCTCGGGCCGGGCACGCGCGCCAGCACCTCCTCCTCGACCAGCGTCCTCAGCCGGCTCGACAGGACCGCTCGGGGGATCTCCAGATGCGAGGCGAAGTCGCCGAAGCGCCTGACGCCGTAGAAGGCGTCGCGCAGGATCAGCAGCGTCCAGCGCTCGCCCACCACCTCCAGCGCTCGCGCTACCGAGCAGTTCTGTCCCGTGTAGTCCGTTCGTGGGGCCATGCAAGGAACTCTAGCACCATGAGTTCATTGGATGAACTACCTGTGCTATCGTCGCGGAGCAGCAGTTCATTGAACGAACTAACAGCCAAGAGGAGCCGGACCGATGACGACCATCCAGCCGCTCGCCAGAACCGTCACGAAGCGATCCACGCGCGTCGAGCAGTGGCCCGAGGAGGAGGGTCATCCGCGGCGTTGGGCGATCCTGGCCGTGCTCGCGGCCGTCGCCTTCATGGCTCAGCTCGATCTGTTCATCGTCAACATCGCGATCCCCTCGATGACGCGCTCGTTCGGCGGCGCGGGCCTTTCGGGGCTCTCCTGGGTTCTGAACGCCTACGCGATCGTCTTCGCGGCGCTGCTCGTCCCTGCCGGGCGTCTCGCCGACCACTTCGGGCGGAGGCGCTTCCTGCTCGGTGGCGTCGTGGTCTTCAGCCTCGGCTCGATCCTCTGCGCTCTGGCGCCGACGCTGTCGGTGCTGATCGGTGGGCGGATCGTCCAGGCCGTTGGCGCTGCGGTGATCGTCCCGGCCTCCCTGGGCCTGCTGCTGCCCGCCTTCGCCAGCCGGCACCACAGCCTCGCCGTCGGTATCTGGGCGGGCGTCGCAGCCGTCGCAGCCTCCTCGGGCGCGCCGCTCGGCGGGCTGCTCGTCTCGATCAGCTGGCGCTGGATCTTCATCGTCAACGTCCCCATCGGACTGGCGACGCTCATCTTCGGCTCGCGACTGCTGCCTGAGATCAAGGCCTCCTCGCGAGCTCGCCTGCCGCGAGTCAGCTCGGTTCTGGCCCTGCTGGGCGCGGTCACGTTCCTCGTGCTGGCGACAGTTCAGGGGCCGACGTGGGGTTGGGGCAGCCTCCCGGTGCTGGCGCTGTTCGGCGGATCGGCACTCGCCATGGCCGTGACCGTCATCCAGACCCGCCGCGGCGAGGACGCGCTGCTGGAGACGAGCCTGTTCGCCAGCCGCGAGTTCAGCACCGCTGCTGCTGGCCTGTTCCTCTACTACCTCGCCTTCGCCGTGTTCCTGCTGATCACCGTCCTGTTCTTGCAGGACATGTGGCATTACAGCGCCCTGCGGGCCGGACTGGCGATCGCTCCGGGACCGGCGCTGGCGGCGGTGTTCGCCGTCAACACGGGCCGCGTCAGCGCACGCTTCGGGCGCACCGCCACGGCGACCGCCGGGGCGCTCGCGATCGGCCTCTCAGGTCTCTACTGGCTGCTGTTCGCCACCGAGAGCCCCTCTTACCTGACGGCCTTCCTGCCAGGCCTCTTGATCGGAGGCGTCGGCGCGGGGCTCGCTCAGGCGCCGCTGTTCGCGGCCGCCAGCACGCTGCCCGCCGACCGCACCACGACCGGCAGCGCCGTCCTCAACATGTCCAGGCAGGTCGGCAGCGCCGTCGGCGTCGCGATCCTGGTAGCGCTGCTGGCCGGTGGGCACCCCAAAGCGCTGTCGCTGTTCCATCGTGGCTGGATCCTCGAGATGCTGGCCGCACTCGGTGCCGCCCTCAGTGTGGCCGTTCCACGGACCGGCACTCGCCTGGCGATTCCCTTTCGGGCGAAGCGCTCGCGAGCACCGGTGGAGTTGGCTGTACTCGAGCGGTGATCTCGGCGGGCGGCGCGGGCCCCAGCCCGCGCCGCCGGCGCCGATGCGAAGCGCTATTCCACCGGCGGTTCTTCGACCGGTTTTTCTCTTTCTTCTTCGCGTTTCTTCTTTTCTTCTTCTTTCAGTTTCTTGCGTTCGGCCGCTTCCGCTTCCTTGATTTCTTTTGCTTCGGCCTTGACGATCCGCTTCGCGTTCTCTGCTTCGACGCGTTCGATTCGTTCTTCGGCTCGTTCCTTGGATTTTTCTACGCGTTCCTTGTTTTTTTCGGCCGTTACTTCCTTGTGTTCTTTGTTTTTTTCGCGCGTTATTTCTTTTTGTTCTTTGTTCTTTTCCTTGGCTTCTTCGAGCTTTTCCTGATTGATTTCTTCGGCTTCTTCGACCTTCGGGTGTTCGCCTTCGGCCGCTGAGGCGATCTGAGCCGCGCCGCCCGCCATCAGGGCGCTCGCGGCAACTGTCGTGACCAGCATCAGCAGCAGCTTCCTCCACCGATCCATGCTCGGTTCCTTTCGTCGTGTGCGCAGGGGCGACGGACTCCAGGCACGCACGCACCGCGGGCTCTTCGCTCGTGGCCTCCTCAGGTGCCCCTCCCCGTAGCGGCCGGCCACAGCACGCGCGCCGCGCCGAGCCGCCTGCGGGGTCTTCGATGAAAGTCCGTCGTTGGAACTCCATGCCCGTTGCGCGCGCACCGAAAACGCGGCAACCGACATAGCCTACGCAACCAGACATAAACTATTGTTTTTAGGGATAGTCCTATATAGGATAGGCATATCAACCTAGGAAGGGACCCAAGATGAAGATCACGCAGCTGACTCCAGATCTCCTGCAGTTGACGAGGGCGCGGTTCGTCAACGCCTATCTGGTGCGAGAGGACGACGGCTTCACGCTCCTCGACACCACGCTTGGCGGCGCCGCCAAGGGTCTGATCGCCGCCGCACGAGAGCACGGCGGCGAGATTCGTCGCATCGTCCTGACCCACGGCCACGGCGATCACGCCGGTTCGGTCGAAGCGCTGCGCTCCGAGCTCGGCGCCGTCGAGGTGTCGCTCGGCGAGGCCGACGCGCGGATCCTCGCGGGCGAGCAGGTGACGGAGGGCAAGGCGCCGGGCAGCTGGCCCAAGCTTCCCAAGGGCCCTGAGGTGCGGCTCGTAGGCGGAGAGCGGATCGGGCATCTCGAAGCGATCCCCTCGCCGGGCCACACCCCCGGCCACTTCTCATTCCTCGACACCCGCGATCGCTCGTTGATCGCCGGCGACGTGTTCACCTCATACGGGCGAGTCGCCGTCTCCAGCCACTTCTACTGGCGTTTCCCGCTGGCTCAGATGGCCACCTGGGACCGCTCCCTGGACGTCGCCTCCGCGCAGCGGCTGCTGGAGCTCGAGCCTTCGCTGCTCGTCGTCGGCCACGGCCCCGCCACGCCGTCGCCTACCGCCGCGATGCGCGAGGCGATCGACCGCGCCGGCGGGCCGCCGCCGGCGCCCGAGGCCGCCGGGGCGGGCCTCTCCGATCAGCCGGAGGCCTGATGGCGCGTGCGGGGCTGACGGGCGAGACCGTCGTCGCGGCCGGCGCCGAGCTGGCCGACGAGCAGGGGCTCGACGGCGTCACCGTGTCGGCCCTCGCCGAGCGGTTGGGCGTTCGTCCACCGTCTCTCTATGCCCACGTCGAGGGGCTCGAGGACCTGCGGACGCGGATCGCCGCGCTCGGCGCCCGGCATCTGGCCGAGCGTTTGCAGGTCGTCGCCGCCGGCCGCGCCGGAGTGGACGCGCTGAGCGCTGTCGCAGATGCCTATCGCGCCTACGCCCGTGCCCACCCCGGCGCCTACGCGGCGCTGCAGCTGGCCCCGGCCCGCAGCGAGGACGCCGCCGAGGCGGGGGCGCGAATCCTCGCCGTCGTGCTGGCGGTGCTCGCCGGATACGGGCTGGAGGGCGATCCCGCGCTTCACGCCGCCCGCGCTGTCCGCTCGGCGCTGCACGGCTTCGTCCTGCTCGAGACCGGACAGGGATTCGGATTGCCCCTGTCCCTCGACGAGAGCTTCGCGGCGCTCGTGACGATGCTCGACCGAGGCCTGCGCCAGGGCTAGGGTGTCGGACGCAACAGGACGATCGCTCCCAGTCCGCCCGCCGGAAGCGTGCCCGCGAGCAGCGCCGTTCCGGCAAGATTGAGCTCAGGTTCCTCTCCGGCGGTTGCGCCAGGGTCGAGCGCCGCGACCAGCGCGCCCAGCCGACTCGCGGTCGGACCGCTCGTCCCGGCTCCCGTGACTGGACCCGGCGGCAGCTCGATCGCGTAGCCCTCGAGATGCTCCGGACCGGCGGCCTTGGCGAACATCTCGAGCGATCCCGAGATCGCCGTCGCCCACTCCCGCGGCGAGTCGCCGGCTGAGAGCTCTGGCGCCCCCCACAGCCGCCCCGCCAACGCCGCGGTCGACGGCTCGTCGGCGAGCCTTGCCAGCACCGGCGCCGTGCTGGGGTCGAAGCCGTCGCGGGCGAAGCGCTCGATGTCCCCACGTCGGTGGATCGCCGCCAGCTTCGAGCGCACCGCATCGCCGAGGCCGACGCCCAGTTCCGAGGCCAGCGCGGCCAGGAGGCGGTGGAACTCCGCGATCGATGCCGTCAACGACGGCATCGGCACGCCCTCGCGGGGCACCTTGGGACCGTCGTAGTGGTTCACGACCCTGGCGATCGGGCCGGCGGCGATTACCAGCCGCGCGCCGTCCGTCCCAATCGAGCCGCTCGCATCTGTGCCCGGCTCGGGCACCTCGGCAAGGAACTGGTCGGCCAGCGCCGTCGTGATGATCCACAGGTCGGCCAGCTCGCCGCCGAGCTCCGGAGCCGGGCCATCCCCGAGCAGCTCCGCCAGCTCGCCCAACTCCTCCAGCAGTCGCGCCACCGCCGCCAGCGGTCGCCAGTAGCCCCCGGCGGCGATCATCGTCTCGCGCACGAGCCGCTGGCTCTCGCTGCCGCGCGCCGGCATCATCAGGAGAGGAGGCGGATCTCGACGCCGGCCTCGCGCAGCACGTCCTCGCCATCGAGGACCGCATAGCCGCCTCGGTAATAGACGCATGCCACACCCGCCCCGGCGATCAGCTTCGCGCACGGAGGGCAGGGGAAGTCCGTCACGTACATCACCGCGCCCTCGGTCGCGCGCCCGTCTCGCGCTGCCGCCGCGATCAACCGCGCCTCCGCATGTGTGGCCGTCGAAAGCTCCAGGGCGACGCCTTTGTGGAAGTTCGCCCGCGGGTCGCCGACGGCATACGGTGAGAGTGGGTGGGGGAGATGCTCGTTGCGCGTCGCCGCCACCGTGCCGTCGGCGAAGCGGATCGCCGCGCCCACCCGCCGCCACCAGTCGGCGCCGCCCTCAGCCTCCCTCTGCGCCGCGCCGATCAGCTCCGCCAAGGCCGGGTCCTCCTCGCTCGCGACCGCCGCGTCCGGCTCGTGCAGGGCGGCCGTCCTGGTCTTGTCCCAGCGCAGGAAGGTCGTGTCGTAGCGGACCTCGCAGCGGGGGAACCAACGCTCGATCACCTGATAGGAGACGTCCTCCGCGGGCGCTACCAGCGAGGGCTGCGCGGCGGCGAGCGCCATGGCGCTCTGCTCGTCGAGGACGCTGACCGCCGAGCAGATCTCCCAGGCGTCGATCGCGCGGGCCACCAGGCTGGGGTCCAGGGCACGGATGTCCTTCGCCAGCGGCCGGTACTCGGCGTGGAGCTCGGGACTGATCAGATACAGCGGCAGGCCCTCGCCGTGGGCGCTCAGGAACCGCCGGTACCCCTCGTGGAGCACCGGCACATAGGCGAGCAGCGCGTCGCTCATCCGCGCCGCAGGATGCTGTCGATCAGGCCCGGGAGCACCTCGGCGAGCTTTGGGCCCAAGCGCTCTCCCAAGTTCATGTACATCTGCCTGATCCGCTCGCTGGTCGTGACCGACGCCTGGCGGGGAAGTACCTCGATGCGGCCGCACAGCTCGCCGAGGCCCGCGAGGTCCTCCTCGCTGTAGGAGTGATCGGCAGTCAGCACCAGCACGTCGGGCCGGACCGCCTCGATCAGCGCCCAGCGCGTTTCGCCGTCCTCCTTCTTGTAGATCAGGTCGACGGGGCGCTGGTAGGCGAGCAGCTCCAGGCGCTCCACCTCCGGCACCATCGGCCGGTCATCGCCCTTGCGGCGGCGGATCTTCTCGTCGCTGTCGACACCCACCACGAGCACGTCGCCCTGATGCTTGGCCAGTTCCAGGTACTTGACGTGCCCGAGGTGGATCAGGTCGAAGGAGCCCGAGGTCAGCACGACCGCGAAGCCGAGCCCCTTGAGATGGTTGACGGTACGCGTCATCTCCTCGAGCGAGGGGATCAGGCGCTCAGAGAAGTTGACGTGGGGACTGAGGATGCCGGTGCTTGCCGCCAAGGGATTTCCGCACTTTCCGGGCTCGGGGAGGCGCCCGCTCGCCACCTTATAAGACGCCCCTGCGACGATCGGCGGGCCGTCCGGCCCGACGCTCAGACTCTCACGCCCGGCGAACCCGCGGAATCGACTTGCCCGACTACCTTCCCTTCGACCAGCGCACCCCCTCGACTGCCTACCGGGACATGCTCGCGGCGATCCGCGACAGCGGCACGCGCGTGTCGACCAAGCAGGGCGAGGAGGCCCTGGCGCTGGCCGGGCACTGCATGCGCTTTCCGATGGCGCACGGCGCCGCCGTGATCACCGAGCGCTCGATCCGCAGCTTCGTCGGCAAGGCGATCGGCGAGCTGTGCGCGTTCATCAACGGCGCCCGCACGCTCGAGGAGCTGGCCGCCTTCGGGTGCGATTGGTGGGACGCCTGGGCAACGCCTGAGAAGTGCGAGGCGCGGGGTCTCGAGGCCGGCGATCTCGGCCCTGGCTCCTACGGGCACGCCTTCCGCAACTTCACAACCGACCTCGACGGCGAGGACCCCGGCTTCGACCAGCTGCCCCATCTCGTCAAGAAGCTGCGCGACCTGCCGCTCGACCGTACGGCCGTGATGAGCCCCTGGATCCCCAACGCCAACCACCGCGAGGCCGGCGTGCGCTCGCGCAACACGATCGCCCCCTGTCACGGCTGGATCCACGCGCTGGTGTTCGGCGAGGACCTGCACCTGATCCACAACCAGCGCTCCGGCGACACGCCGATCGGGGTGCCCTCGAACATGGCCCAGTACACCGCCTTGGGGTTGATGCTCGAGCAACTCACCGGCTATCGCTTCGTCGAGTACGTGCACTGGATCCAGTACGCCCACATCTACGCCAACCAGCTGCCGGCCGTCGAGCAGATGCTCTCCCGCGAGCCGCGCACGCTGCCGACGCTGACCCTCACCGAGGCCGGGCGCCGCATCACCGACATCCACGACTTCCGCGCCGAGCACTTCGAGCTCAGCGACTACGACCCCCACCCGGCGATCGCCGGCATCCCCGTGGCGACCTGAGTTGATCGCGATCGTCGTCGCCCACTCCAGCAACCGCGTGATCGGCCGCGACGGCGGCCTCCCCTGGCGGCTGCCTTCGGACCTGCGGCGCTTTCGCGAGCTGACCAGCGGGCACACCGTCGTGATGGGCCGGCGCACGTTCGAGTCGCTTCCCGACGCATTCCGGCCGCTGCCCGATCGGCGCAACCTCGTACTGAGCAGCGACCCCGCCTACCGGCCGGACGGGGCCGAGGTCTTCGCGGATCTCGAGCCGGCGCTGGCGGCCTGCGAGGGGGAGTGCTTCGTGATCGGCGGCGAGATCACCTACCGCGACGCCCTACCTCACTGCGAGCGTCTCTACGCCACCGAGATCGAGGTGGAGCTCGACGGCGACGCCTTCTTCCCCGAGGTCTCAGACTCGGAGTGGCTGCGCGTCGAGCGCGGCGAGCGACTGCTCGAGAACGACCTGTCCTTCACGTTCAACACCTATGAGCGGGCAGGCTCGGCTCTATAACCTCGACGCCGCCCGGGGGACCGAGCAGCTCGAGCGAATGCGCCGTCTGGAAGCCGACAACGTCTGCATCTTCTGTCTGGAGCACGCGGCCGAGGAGCAGCGCGAGCCCGTCGAGCACGTCGGCGAGCACTGGTACGTCACGCGCAACGACTTCCCCTACGAGGGCGCCGACGCCCATTACCTGATCGTCGCCCGCCGTCACGTCGCCTCCTTCGAGGAGCTGCCCGACGAGGCCGGCGCCGAGCTGTGGGCGATCCGCCGCGAGCTTGCCGGCAGGCTCGACGCCATCGCCCTCGCGACCGTCGAGCGCAGCGGCGACATGCGCTTCAACGGCGGCAGCGTCGAGCATCTGCACGTGCACATGGTCGCGCTCGGGCAGACGCCCGTGCGGACCGTCCGCTTTCGGGTCAGCGCCCATGGGGTGTCCTCCGAGAGCTGAGTCACGGCCCGCGCGACCGGGTTCGGTCACAGAATGGGGCGCCCGGGGTTAACAGAGATGTGAGCCGCGAGAACGAAAGCGACGCCGCGCTGCTGGCGGCGGCCCGCCGCGAGCCGGATGCCTTCGCGGCCTTCTACGACCGCTACGAGCTGAAGCTTGTCGGCTACTTCGCACGACGCACGGGTGACGCGGAGCTCGCCGCCGACCTGACCGCCGAGGTCTTCGCCTCGGTGCTCGGCGCCGCCCCCGGCTACCGTCCCGAGGCGCCCACCGCCGCCGGGTGGCTGTTCACGATCGCCCACCACACGCTCGCCAAGAGCCTGCGGCGCGGGCGCGTGGAGGCCCGTGCCCGGCGCCGGCTGGGAATCGTCGAGGCCGTCAGCCTTCCCAACGAGGAGCTCGAACGCGTGGAGAGCGCCGTCGGAGCCGACGGCTGGGCGCTCGAGCTGCTCGAGCAACTACCTCCCGACCAGCGCGAGGCAGTCCGGGCGCGGATTCTCGACGAACGCTCCTATCCCGATATCGCCGGTGAGCTGAGCACCTCCGAGCTGGTCGTTCGCAAGCGCGTCAGCCGGGGCCTGTCGAACCTTCGAGCCGAGCTGGAGAACCCCTCATGACGCTGCTTCCGACCGTCCGTGCTCAGCTCTTCGAGGCCGCCGAGCAGGTGGCAGCCGGGCCGCGCCCGAGACCAATGGCCCAGCCACTGCGGCCGCGACGCAACGGCTGGGGCCGCACGCCGCTAATCGCCGTCGCCGTCGTGCTGCTGCTGGTCGGTGGCGCCTTCGGAGCCGGCCTGATCAAGTTCGGCAAGCCCAGCCCGACCTCGTCGGTCTTCTCCAACCCCCGCGCCGAACTCGGCGCCCTCACCCCGGGCACCGTGCGCCTGCTGCCGCTCAGGACCGCCGATCCCGGCGGCGGCCCGGATTGGGGTCTGCGGGTCCTAAGCACCACCCGCGGTGTCGGCTGCATCCAGGTCGGCAGGCTCGTCGCGGGGCACCTGGGCTCCCTTGGCATCGACGGCTCCTTCAAAGACGACGGCCGCTTCCACGAGCTGCCCGTCGACGGCCGGTTCAACCAGTTCGCCTGCGCCGCCCTGGACGGGGCCGGGCGGATCTTCAACAGCGTCACCGTTGGCGAGGAGCCCGTGAGCGCCACCTGGTTCGACCCTCACGGCTGCGTTCCGCCCGGCCAGCCCCGCCTCGAGGGCGACCGCGGTCTGAAGGTCTGCCCCCAGAGCGACCTGCGCAATCTCTACTACGGCCTGCTCGGACCCGACGCGAAGAGCGTCACCTACAAGCTCGGCGGCACGACCCACACGATCCCGACCGCCGGCTCCGACGGGGCCTACCTGATCGTCACGCGCGCGCCGCGCCGGCAACTGCTGGACTTCTCCGGAGCGACCGCGGTGGACGTCGTTCCAGTCGACGGGCCGATCACCGAACTGCACTACCGCGACGGGCGCACCTGTCACCTCAACGGGCACAGCTGGGTCGGCAGCACCAGCGCCTGCTCGCCGCCGCTGGCCGTCCCCGTCGGCTACGTGCCCGTTGCCCCGCCGCCAAGCGCCGCAGCTGTCGCGACGCCGCTGCACGTCCGGGTCGTCCCCGGGCCGCTGGTGCATGGCCGTCCTCGCGGCCGGGAGATCTCCGTCAGCTTCACCTCCCGGGTCACGCTCACGACCGACCGCGGCGAGTTCTCGATGCGTGTCGTCGAGCCCCACCAGCCGCCAGGCGTCTACTCCGGCGGGCCGCCTGTCAACCGCGACATCCGCACCGGTCAGCGCGTGACCCTGACACTGCCCTTCCCTCACGGCAAGCCGTCCAAAGGCGTCTACCGCGGCTGGGTGACGCTCGTCTACGCGACCGGCCCGGCGCTGCTGGAAGGCCCCGGCACGGTCTATGTGCCCGTCGGCAAGTTCACCTTGCACCTGCACTAGCGCAGCCACCGATCGCTCGAGGTCGCCCGGGAGCGTAATCTCGGCACAGTGACGGCGAACATCGCCTTCTCCCTGGCGGCCGCCGTGGTCTCGCTGGCGATCGTCGTGCTCGCCGGGCTCAAAGGCGACTGGGCGGTCGCCGCCGTCTACGCGGCGCTCGTCCTCGGCTTCCTGGCCCGCGCCTCGTTTGGACGCGGCGCTCGCGCCGAGTCCTCCTCCGGCGATCCCCCGCAGACGGAGGAGCCTCGTCAGGTTGGCCCTGAGCATGAGCCCGAGCGGCGCCTCAAATCAGCACGCTTCAGGCGCCGCTGAGATCGTCCGGCCCGGCCAGGGCTCATCGGCGCAGAACCGCGATCACGTACTCGCTCGTGATCTTGAACGCGCTGGGGTCCTCGTTGGCCTCCGTGAGGATCGCCACCGCTCGCTCGGTGAGCGCGTCCAGCTCGCCGTACGGCTCCAGAGTTTCGCGCGCGGCGATCCACGCCGGGTGGTCGCGTAGCTCAGCCGCGATGAACGCGCCGGGAGAGCCGTCGAGGAAGCTCAGCTCGTGGCGCTCGGACTCCACCGAGAAGCCGAACGGGGAGAACAGTCCGCCGAGAACGGACGTGTCGTGCCAGGCCAACGACGGCGGTGGGCCTCCCACACCAATCGCCGCGAGAGCTTGCGCCCTGGCGCCCATCACGGCCGCCAGCGGGCCGCCCGGCAGCCACGCTGAGAGGACCAGCCGTCCGGGCGTCCTCAGGACCCTCGAGATCTCGGCTGCCGCCTCCTCAGGGTCGGGGGCGAAGATCACACCGAAGGCCGACAGGGCCAGGTCCGCGGAGGCGTCTCCCAGCGGCAGGCATGAGGCGTCCCCGGAGAGGAACTCGGCGTTGGCCGGCTCCTGCCGTTCGGCCGCTGCTTCAGCGACCGCAAGCAGTCGGGTTGAGGGATCCACGCCCGTCGCCACCGCGCCGGCCTGTGCCGCGAGGAGCGTCGCCGAGCCCGTTCCGCAGCCGATGTCCACGACCCGCTCTCCCGGCGCCGGAGCGGCAGCGTCGACCAGTGCTTCGGCGGCAGGAAGCAGCTGTGCGGCAATCAGCTCGTAGCGTCCCATGCCCCAATCCATGCCGGGGATGATCCTAGAGCCGCTCCGAGTGGGAGACTTGCGAGATGCCTCGATACGACCTCGCCGGGAAGGTCGCGCTTGTCACCGGTGGCGCGCGTGGGATCGGCTTCGCCACCGCGACGGCCCTGATCGCCCGTGGCGCCTCCGTAGCGATCGTCGACCTCGACGAGGAGGCTGCCAGGAGCGCTGCCTCGCGCCTGCACGACAGCCGCGCGATCGGATTCGCAGCAGACGTGACCGACCGCGGTGCCATGCAGCGTGCCGTCGCCACCACCGTCGAGCGTCTCGGTGGTCTCGACGTCGTCGTCGCCAACGCCGGCATCGCTCCCCGCGTGGCCTCCTTCCGGGCGATGGCCAGCGAGAGCTTCGAGCGGGTCCTCGACGTCAACTTGATGGGTGTCTATCGCACCGTCGAGGCTGCCCTGCCCGAGATCGTCCCGCGCCGCGGCCACGTCGTGGTGATCTCATCGATCTATGCCTTCATCAACGGCGTCGGCGGCGTTCCATATGCGATGAGCAAGGCTGCCGTCGAGCAGTTCGGACGTGCCCTTCGCGTCGAGCTCTCACCGACCGGCGCCTCCGCCAGCGTCGCCTACTTCGGCTTCATCGACACCGAGATGGTCCACCGCGCGATCGACGGCGACCCGCTCGCCGACCGGATGATGAGCTTCCTGCCCAAGCCGCTGCGCAAGCGCCTCTCCCCGGCCATCGCCGGTGAGGCGATCGTCCAGGGGATCGAGCGGCGCAGCCCCCGCATCATCAGGCCTCGTCGCTGGACGGTCATGTCGGTCCTGCGCGGTGTGGTGAACCCGCTCACCGACGCCCAGATGGAGCGCGACCCCAAGATGCACGCGCTGCTCGGCGAGTTCGACGCTCGCGCCGGGCAGGACCAACCGACGACCGCCTGAGCGCGGTGTCGATCCTCGGCATCGACCACGTTCAGCTGGCCGCTCCGGCCGACTGCGAGGAGCAGGCCAGAGATTTCTACGGCCGGCTGCTGGGGCTCCCCGAGATCGACAAGCCTGCCTCGCTCCAGGGTCGCGGCGGCGCTTGGTTTGCCTGCGGCGCTCAGCAGCTGCACGTCGGCGTGCAGCAGCCCCATATCCCAGCGGAGAAGGCGCATCCCGCGCTCAGCGTCGCCTCCGGCGAGCTCGACGCGCTCGCGTCCCGGCTTCAGGAGGCGGGGTCGAAGGTAGATTGGGACGACTCCCTGCACCCACTGCGGAGGTTCTACACACGTGACCCCTGGGAAAACCGGATCGAGCTGCTCGAAGCTCCGCCCACGCCGGGCGGGCTCTAGCGGACGCATCGCCGGACTCGCAGCGCTCGCGGCGGCACTCACGCTGATCGGCGTCGCCCCGGTGGCGCGCGCCGCGACGCCCGCGCAGATCCTCGCCCTGCTCAACAGGGAGCGGGCGCGCAATGAGATCCCCGCCGCGATCGCCGAAAACCCCGCCTGGACCTCATCCTGCCTCGCCCACGACGCCTACGAGCATGCCAACTCGACGCTCAGCCACGTCGAGACCGAAGGCAAGCCCGGCTTCACCACCGCCGGCAACCTGATCGCCCAGACCTCCGTTCTCGCCCAAGGGATCAAATGGGGTCCCGGCGACCCCTACGACAACGCCCCCTTTCACCTCTTCGACCTCCTCAACCCGCGTATCTCAAGCAGCGGCGCCGCGGACTCAGACGGCTTCGGCTGTGTTGAGATCGAGCTGGGCACGCTGCGTCCGCCCGCAGCCGCAGTCATCGCCTACAGCTATCCCGGAAACCACAAGAACGGCGTGCCCTTCTCTCAGCACGCCGCTGAGCAGCCCGAAACGCCCGGCCAGGCGCTCGGCCTCGGCAAGCGCGCGACCGGCCCCAACATGTTCGTCTACTTCGACGGGCCCTGGACCAACGGCTCGCGGACCCGCCTGACGAGCGCCACGATCTCCTCCGCCCACGGCGGCGTCGCCCTGCGTTGGCTCGACAACACCTCCTCCGACCTGCTGGCACCGACGGGAGCGATCCTCGTCCCAGTCGCGCCGCTGCGGCCCGCCACCAAATATCGGGTCCGCGTCAGCGGCAGCGTCACCGGTGTCGTGCCCGGCAGCTCGATCGAAGAAGCCCTCCCGGCCTGCACTGAGGAAGCCGGCGGGAGCGTCTCGTGCGGCCAGCCCGCCGCGACCGCCTGCGTCGAGGAATTCGCCACCCAGCTCGCCGTCTGCGGGCTCAGCCGCACCTGGGCCGTCAGCGAGCAGTTCTCCTTCACCACCTCTCGCACCGCCAAGTGAGCCCGGCGGGGGAGATCCGCTGGTCGACCGGACCCGAGGACATCGCCGGCGCGATCGCCCTGCGCGAACAGGTCTTCTGCCTGGAGCAGGGCGTGCCCGTCGAGGAAGAGCTGGACGGTCGCGACGAGGAGGCCCTGCACCTCGTCGCCCTCGACGTTGACGGGCAGCGCGTGATCGGCACGCTGCGGCTGCTGTTCGACGGGGACGTAGTCAAAGTCGGGCGGGTCGCCGTCGAGCGTGTCTCGCGAGGGCAGGGCATCGCTGCCCGCATGCTCGACCTCGCCCTCCAGGAGGCACGCGCCCGCGGCGCGCGCCGCGCCAAGCTCGCCTCCCAGGTCGACGTCGTAGCGCTCTACGAGGGCGCCGGGTTCGACATCGAATCCGATGTCTTCGAGGAAGCCGGGATCCCTCACGTCTGGATGGGGCGTCAGCTCGACCCCTCCGCAACTTGAGCGGCCACACGCCCTCTCCGGCCAGTCACCGTGGCAGCTGATCTGATCATCTTCGATTGCGACGGCGTGCTCGTCGACTCCGAGCCGATCTCCAACGAGGTCCTCGCCACGATGCTCGGCGAGCAGGGTCTGCTGCTCGACGTGCCCGAGACCCGGCGGCGCTTTCAGGGGCTGCTGCTCGGCGACATCCAGGCACTCGCCGAAAACCTGACCGGTCGCGTCCTGCCCGATGACTGGCTCGAGGAATACACAGAGCGTCGCACCGAGGCGTTTCGCTCTGGGCTGAAGCCCGTCCCCGGCGCGCGGCAGATGCTGGAGCGAGTCACCGCCGCCGGCATTCCCGTCTGCGTCGCCTCGCAGGGCAGCCTCGCCAAGACCGAAGGCTCCCTGACCATGACCGGCCTCGACGACCTGATGCCCGCGCACGTCCGCTTCTCCGCTCACCTCGTCCCTCGCGGCAAGCCCCACCCCGACCTGTTCCTGCACGCCGCCGCCACGATGGGCTTCGCGCCCGTCGACTGCGTCGTCGTCGAGGACACGCCTTCCGGCGTCACCGCCGCCGTCCGCGCCGGTATGCCCGTCTACGGCTTCAGCGCCGACAGCGACGAGCAGGCGCTGAGGGAGGCAGGCGCGCGAACCGCCGCGACGCTCGAGGAGATCACCCGGCGGCTGCTCGACAGTGGGGTTGACAGTTAGATAACGCTCTGGCACGATCTGCGGCGCACGGGTGGAGGGGCCGGTGCCGAGACACGGAGGAGGATCCGTGCCACATAGGACCAAGCAAGGTTCACGCCGGCTTCGCGGGGGCATCGCAGGGAAGCGAAGGACGACACTCGGGCGCAGCTGTCCGGGCGTCTTCGGCATCGGTATCCGGATGTTGTTCAGGGCGGCTGCCGCGGTGCTCGCTGTGAGCGCCACGCTGGCCGGGGCAGGCGGTGTCGCGACCGCCTCGGCCGAACGTCCCACCGGCGTTCCCGCCAACAGCCTCGCTCCCGCCATCACCGGGACCGCCGCCGAACACAAGAAACTCAAGGTCCTCAGGGGCGTCTGGAGCGGTGGCACGCCCATTCACTACACCTACGCCTGGTCTCGCTGCAGCTCCACCGGCACCGAATGCCAGACCCTCCCGGGCGCCTCCAAAGCCGCCTACCAAGCCGTCGCCGGCGACGTCGGGCATCGGTTGGTCGCGACCGTCACCGCCACCAACCCCGAAGGCGCCACCGAAGCCGGCTCTGCGCCCAGCGCCGTCATCGCCGTCGGGCCTCCCAAGCACAAAGGCCGCCCGACCATCTCAGGCGAAACCGTCGATGGACGTCTCCTGACCGCCGGCGACGGCGTCTGGAAGGGCACGCCGCCCTTCACCTACACATACCAATGGGAGCGCTGCGGCCACGGTCCCTGCACGCCCATCGCCGGCGCCACCGAAAAGACCTACCGCGCACAGACCGACGACATCACCCACAAACTTCGCGTGATCGTCGTCGCGACCAACGGCGCCGGATCCGGCAAAGTCCTCTCCAAGCCCACCATCACCGTCGTTCCCGGCTCGCCCGTCAATCTCGTCGGGCCCACCATCTCCGGGATCGTCCTTCCCGGCCAGGCCCTCACCGCCAACGACGGCACCTGGGTCGGCACGCCGCCGATCGCCTTCACCTACCAGTGGCTCAGCTGCGCGCCCCTCGGCGGTGGCTGCAGCGAAATCGCCGGCGCCAACGAATCCACCTACACCGTCGGCACCGGTGAAATCGGCGACAGCTTCGAGGTCGTCGTGACCGCCGGCAACGCCCAGGGCAACGCCTCCGTGACCTCGCCCGAAACGAGCATCACCGGCGGTGGCGTGCAACCGCCCGTCGACGTCCTTCCGCCCTCGATCCTCGGGCTCGCCATCACAGGTCAGACCCTCACCGCCAACGAAGGTGTCTGGACCGGGACCGAACCGGCCTTCGCCTACCAATGGGAACTGTGCGGCGCATCGGGCGGCTCCTGCGCCGAAATCCCTGGTGCCACCGAATCGACCTTCACGATCCCCGACGGCGACGCCGGTCACACCTTGCGCGTCACCGTCACCGCCTCAAACGCCGCCGGCACCGCTTCCGCCACCTCCGAACACTCGCTCGAAATCCTCGGTGTCGGTCCCGTCGACACCGAAGCGCCCTCGATCTCAGGGACCGCAACGGCGGGCCAGATCCTGACCGCCTCCAGCGGTAAATGGAGCGGCACCGAACCGATCCTGTTCGAATACGAATGGCTGCGCTGCAACGCGGCCGGCGGCGAATGCTCGACCGCCGCGGGCGCCTCGCTGCTGCCCACCTACTCAGTCGTAGCGGCTGACGTCGGTCACACGCTTCGCGTCAAGGCGCTCGCCAAAAACATCGCCGGAGCCGGCAGCGCCGAATCGGCTCAGACGTCGAGCGTCGCCGGAGTGCCCCCCGCCAACGTCATCGCTCCGCTGATCGTCGGCCTCACCATCACCGGGCAGACCCTCACCGCCACCGAAGGCACCTGGACGGGCACCGAACCGATCGCCTACAAATTCCAGTGGGAACTGTGCAACGCCTCCGGCGCCGCCTGCTCTGAAATCGCCGGTGCCACCAAATCGAGCTTCACGATCCCCGACGGCGATGCAGGTCACACGCTCGTCGTGATCGTCACCGCCACGAACGTCGCCGGGAGCGTCAGCAAGGCCTCCTCGGCCTCGACCGAAATCCTCGGCGTCGGACCGAAAGACACCGAAGCTCCGTCGATCTCCGGGACCGCCACGGCGGGCCAGATCCTGACCGCCTCCAGCGGTAAATGGAGCGGCACCGAACCGATCCTCTACGAATATGAATGGCTGCGCTGCAACAAAGCCGGAGCGGAATGTACGACCGCCGCCGCCGCGTCGCTCCTCGGGCTCACCTACACCGTCGTCCCCGCCGACATCGGTCATACCCTGAAGGTCAAGGTGATCGCCAAAAACGTCGCCGGCAGCGCCAGCGCCGAATCGGGCGCGACCGCTGAAGTGAACGGAGTGCTGCCGAGCAACATCATCGCTCCCCTGATCGTCGCCGCTCCAGTCAGCGGCCTTCCCGCCACCGCCACCGAAGGCACCTGGACCGGCACCGAACCGATCACCTACACCTTCCAGTGGATTCACTGCAACAACAAAGGCGAAGCCTGCACCGAAATCTCCGGCGCCAACAAAAACCAGTACACGCCGACCGTCGCCGAAATCGGCAAAGAGCTGAAGGTCAAGGTCACCGCCAAAAACGTCGCCGGCTCCGTCGCCAAGGAATCGGCCGCGACGATCCCAATCGTCCTCTAGGCGAGCAGCGCCGCCGCCACGCGCTCGGGCGCTTCCAGCGGCGGCCAGTGGGCGACGTCGTCGAGCGCCACGAACGGTGCGCCTAGTAGACGCTCGCGGATCCGCTCGGCCATGTGCGCTCCCGAGACCGGGTCGAGCATTCCCCAGACGAACCCCAGCGGTACGTCCGTGCTCTCCAGCGCCCCCGTCCAGCGCGCGCCGTGCTGTTCGCGGTCGCGGATGTAGCGGATCAGGAGATGGCCGATCCGCTCGCCGCCATTCTCACTCGTGGCTCGCCAGATGTCAGCGCTGTCAGGTCCCGCCTCGTAGCTGTCGGCGAACGTCGGGCGCAGGCCCGCTACGAACAGCTCCTCGGTCACCAGCTCCGAGACCCGCGGACCCTGCTCGGGGTCGAGCAGCATCGTCTGCACCGGCTGCGGGCGGTGCAGCTCGGGATACAACCCGCCGTTGAGCAGATGCAAGGACTCGAGCTCAACCGCCAGGCGGCCCTCGGCCCGTCGCGCCAGCAGCTCCTGGGCAACCGACACGCCGTAGTCGTGCGCGACCAACCGCGTCGCCTTGACTCCCTCGCGCGCCCAGACCGCCTCGATCAGGTCGGCCTGCTCGTGCAGCGAGTAGTCGTGGTCCGTCGGCTTCTCCGAGGCGCCGAAGCCGAGGAAGTCGGGCGCCAGCAGCGTCTGCGACGCGCTCAGCGCCGGGGCGATCTTCGCCCAGTCGTGCGAGGAGCTGGGGAAGCCGTGCAGCAACGTCATCGTCGGACCCGTCCCGCCACGCCAGAGGAACACCTCGCGACTGGCGCCGCCGAGTGTCAGATCGAGCCGCTGCCCCTGCTGCCACCAGCGCTCCAGATCGCTCACGCGAGCATTATCCCGCCCCTGGGGAATAGGCTGTGGCGGTGCGCGCCCATCACGTAGTCGTCGACCACAGCTTCGGCAAGCCTCCCGAGCGGATCTTCGCCTACCTCGCCGAGCACGAGAACCTCGCCGACATCTTCGGCGCCAAGGTCACCCGCCTGCGCGACGGCGACGACGGCCAGCGCAACGGCGTCGGCTCCGTGCGCAAGCTGCAGATCGGGCCGCTGCCGCCGTTCGAGGAGACCGTCACCGAGTTCGTCGTTCCCGAGCGGATCGTCTACCGGATCACCAAGGGCAGCCCCCTCAAAGGTCACGTCGGCGTCATGAGCTTCACGCCCGACGGCGAGTCGGGGACGCGCTTTCACTACGACATCCGCCTCGCCGCGCCGATCCCCGGCCTGGCCGCGATCGTGCGACTGTCGCTGACGCGCTCGATCAAGCAGGGCCTGGCCAAGGTCGAGCAGGACGCCTGACGCATCCCCCGCGGGGCCTATCGTGCTCTGCTCGTGTCCGCTCAGTCATTCACCGCGACGCTTCGCCATGACGAGGCCGTGCTGCGCTTCCCCTACGACGAGGGCTTGCGCCAGCTGCTGCGGGCGATCCCCGGCCGCCGCTGGGACCCCGCCGACCGCACCTGGTGCGTGCCGCTCGGCGCCGAGCAGGCCGAGGCGCTCTCGCGGCTGCTCGACGGACTGCCCTACGCGCCCGACGTAGAGGAGCAGCTGAGCCGTGCCCTGCAGCGCCGTCGCGCCAGGCGCTCGCGCGTTGAGTGCCTGATCGAGCTCTCCCGGCCCGACAGCGACTGGTGGCTGAGCTTTCCCACCGACGCCCCACCGGAGCCCGTCACCGCCCTGCTCGGACACCCCGAGGCCCGGGAGCTCGAGACGATCGGCCGCGCTCACGTGCCGCTCGACGACCGTGCGATCGAGCTGCTCGCCTCGCTGCGCAAGGCCGGCGCGCAGGTGCGCCTCTCAGAGCAGGCCGAGCGTGCCGTCCGCCAGGCCTCAGGTGAGGACGAAGGGGACGATGCACGCCCGCTCGCCGCACCGCGTCCCGAGGCCGTGGGCCGCCACGATGTCGAGTTCCGTCGCGACCGCCGGGGCGAGCACTGGGTCCTGATCGGCGCCCGCGGCGCCGCCTTGGCCAGGGTGCTGGCCGCGCGGTCGGGGCTCGTTCCGCACGAGGGACCTGCCGGCAGCCTCGGCCTGGCCGCTCGCGAATCCGGCGCTGCGGCGATCACCGAGCTGCTCTCCCACCTAGAGGATCTCGACATCGACCCCCGCGTCGAAGCGTGGCTCGCGCGGGCGACGAGCTGGCGCGGCACGATCGACGTCCAGGGTCCCCGCGAGGCGCCCCTGCTGCTCCTGCTTGGTGACGCCGAGCGGCTCGCGCCGGCCGTCAGGCAGCGAGCCGCCACTGCCCCCGGTGGCGCATCTCTGCCGCTGACGCTCGAGTCCTGGCGCCTCGTCGGCGAGCATCTCGACGGCTGGTCGACACCAGCGGCCAAGCGCTGCGCCAAGGCGCTCGAACAGGGACTGCCGGCGCCCCCGGCGGTGCTCGAGCTCTCGATCGTCCACGAGGATCCGACCTTCGTGCTCGCCCCCGGCCACGAGCGCGAGCTGCTCGAGGAGTTCGCCGCGATCGGCGGGGCGCTGGTGCCGAGCGTCACCGCCGGGTCGCGCCCGCGGCCCTTCGGCCGCCCGGGACGGACGGGGCTGTCGGGCGAACACGCCTCGATGCCCGCGATCCGCGCCGATCCCTTCTGCGTCCCCGATCTCGACCGATTCCTGGCAAGGCACGGCGTCTGGGTCCAAGACGAGGCGCTCGTCCTGCTGCAGGAGGTTCGCGAGGAACACGCCCGCTCGGCCGGGCTGGTCGCCCTGTCGAGCGCCGAGGAGTCGAGCCTCGAGGTGCAAGGACTGGGGGGTGAGCTGAAGCCCTTCCAGCGGGCCGGCGTCGCCTACCTGCTCGAGCGCCGACGCTCCTTCCTGGCCGACGAGCAGGGACTCGGCAAGACGATCGAGGCGCTCGCCACCCTGCAGGCCGACGAGGCTTTCCCGGCGGTCGTCGTCTGCCCCGCCAACCTCAAGCTCAACTGGCTGCGCGAGGTCAAGGTTTGGCTCCCCGGCAGGAGCGTTCGCTGCCTCACCGGCTATGGCGACGGGACGGGGGACGCCGAGGAGGCGGACGTGACGATCGTCAACTACGACATCCTCGGCCCGCGGCTCGGCGAGCTGCTCGCGTTGTCCCCGCGCGCCGTCGTGATCGACGAGGCCCACTACTGCAAGAACGCCGGGGCGAAGCGTACGCAGGCCGTCCAGCAGTTGGCCCTGGGCGTGCCGAGCGATGGGATCGTGCTGGCGCTCAGCGGCACACCAGTCGTCAACCGGCCCGCCGAGCTGATCGCTCAGCTGCGGATCCTCGGCAGGCTCGAGGACTTCGGCTCGGGCGCCCAGTTCGGGACGCGCTTCAAGGGCGCCGACGCCCACCGGCGGCTGCACTGGCACCTGCGCGCGCGCTGCTTCGTGCGGCGACTGAAGCGCGACGTGCTGCCGCAGCTGCCGGCCAAGACCCGCGCGGTCGTGCCGATCGAGCTGGACAACCACGCCGAATACCGGCTGGCCGAAAGCGATCTGGTGGCCTGGCTGCGCACGCAGCCGCTCGACCTCGGCGAACTGGACGCGCGCGTCGCCGCCGCGCTGCGCGCCGAACGCCTGGTGCGGCTGAACGCACTGAAGCTGCTCGCCGCCAGGGGCAAGCTGAACGCCGCCATGGCCTGGATCCACGACTTCCGCTCCTCGGGGGAGCGGCTTGTTGTGTTCGCCCGCCACCGCGAGATCCAGCGGGCGCTCACCGCCCGCTTCCCGGACGCGCTGCACATCCTCGGCGAGGACAGCGCCGTCCAGCGCGACGAGGCGCTGCGCGCGTTCCAGTCCGAGGACACGCCTGGAAACCAGATCATCGTCTGCTCGATGGAGGTGGCCGGCCAGGGGCTGACGCTGACCCGCTCCTCGAACGTCGCCTTCCTGGAGCTGGACTGGACGCCCGCCAAGCACGACCAGGCCGAGGACCGCTGTCACCGCATCGGCCAGCAGGATGCCGTCAACGCCTACTACCTGTTGGCCGCCGACACAGTCGACGAGACGATCGCGACGCTTTTGGAGCGCAAGCGATCGGTGATCGAAGCCGTCACCGACGGGCGCGAGGAGGACGAGGAGGCGCTGCTCGACGCGCTCGTCCGCGACCTGCGAGGCGCGCCCTACCGCCATTTGCGGGCGGTGGCCTAGATCGTCCTCAGGGGTTGAGGATCAGCTCGTTCATGATTTCTCCCCACGTTTCGACCGCCTGCGCTTCGACGTTCGTCAGCTGGTATTCGTAGCGTGCCGAGCCGCGGGCGAGCTGCTTGTCCTGGGCGTCCTCGAAACGAGAGAGCCCGTTCGGCAGCAGGCCCAGCGCCACCCAGTTGGGGTAGAAGACGCCCACGAACGAAAGTGTGCTGGAGGGCAGCGACTTGAACCCCGTCGACTTCCATGCGGCGATGTCGCCGCACAGGTCGGGCGTCGAGAGCGCGTAGAGCTTGCGCAGCATCGTCGCGTAGTTCGCGACGGCCCTCGTGATCTTGGAGCTGCTCCAGCGCAGTCCCGCGACGGCTTGCAAGTAGGTCTTGATCGCGGGACGGTCGACCTTGCCCGCGTTCAGCACCATCGCCCCGATCACCTCGTTGCTCAAGTCCGTCGACTCGGGGTTCTGCGGCGAGGCTTCCGCTGCCTTCGGGCAGTTGCGGCGCACCTGGGTGAGCACGCTGCGGTAGCCCGCCACAGATGCGCCGACGTGGGCGTGCCCGGCGGCCACAAGGGCGTAGTTGGCGTGCAGGTAGACGGACGTCGCCGAGCTGTCGCTCGCCTGCGCGCCCGTCGCGCCGATCAGCGCGACCAGCATCCCCGCGCCTGTCGCCAGGAGCCCTCTCCTCATGTGAACAGCCTACGTCATTCCAATCCCGCAGACGCCGCAAAACGACCCCACGAAGAACTTGGTAAGTAACTGCGCTCAGGAGGCGCCATCGGGGCCGGTTGCGGGTTTCTTACGGGTATTGTCTCGGAGCCCCGGATGAAGAGGAACGTCTACATCGTCCTGGGCGTCGCCGTGCTCGCATGGGCCGTGCTGGCGATCGTGCTCGGCTCGGCTTCTCTCAAGCTGGGATCGGGCTCGAGTGCTTCCAGCGCCGTAGCGCCCGCCTGCCTGCCCACGACGCTCGACCACACCGCGACGCTGCCGGGAACGGCCGTCGACGTATCCCCCGAGCCGGGGACCGACACCGCCAACCCGCGCACACAGATCAGCTTCCTGGGCGTCCCCGCCGCGCAGATCCAATCGGTCTCCGTTAGCGGTGCCGCCAGCGGCTCACACACCGGCAGCCTCCGCGCCTACTCCCAGGCCGATGGCGCGAGCTTCGCCCCTGCCGTGCCGTTCAAGGCCGGCGAGCAGGTCTCCGTGCACGCACAGATCGCCGGTCGGCCCGTGTCGTTCGGCTTCCGTGTCGACACGCCCTACTCGACCGCGAAGACCCCCGAGTTCCCCAACCCCGAAGGCGCGCCCGCCGATAGCCAGAGCTTCTACACGATGCCTGGCGTCAGGGCGCCCGTGCTGAGCGTCACGAGCCCCGATCGCGACCCCGCCGCCGGTGACGTCCTCACGACCAACGGGCCAGGCGCCGGGCAGTACGGGCCGTTGATCTACACGCCGCAGGGACGGCTCGTGTGGTTCGACCGGCTGGGAGCCGGGCAGGTCGCCGAGAACCTCAACGAGCAGACCTATGAAGGGCAGAAGGTGCTGACCTGGTGGAAGGGGAGGGTGCTCTCGCTCGGCTTCGGCCAGGGCGAAGACATCGTGATGAGCTCCAGCTACAAGGAGCTCGCGAGGGTGAGCGCCGGCAACGGCCTGAAAGCCGACCTGCACGAGTTCCGGATCGGCGCCGACGACACCGCCTACGTCACCGCCTTCAACCCGATCCATTGCAACCTGACCTCGGTCGAAGGCTCCGCCGACGGCACGATCACCGACACCGCCGTCCAGCAGATCGACATGCGCACCGGCCTCGTGCGCTGGGAATGGCACAGCCTCGACCACGTCGCCGCAGTCGAGTCGGAGGTCGAAACGCCCGAAGACGAAACCCCCTGGGACTGGTTCCACATCAACTCGATCGACCCTCAGCCCGACGGGCGCATCCTGATCTCCGCGCGCAGCACCTGGGCCGCCTACGAGCTCGAAGGGCTCAGCGGCAAGATCCTCTGGCGCCTCGGCGGCACCAAGAGCTCCTTCAAGATGGGGCCGGGTACGAAGACCGCCTGGCAGCACGACGGACGGATGCTGGGAGACGGCGACGTGACGCTCTACGACGACGGCTCGAACCCGCCGATCCACAGCCAGTCGCGCGCGATCCGGATCGCCCTCGACATGAAGACCCACACCGCCCGACTCGTCTCCGCGCTGACCCATGCCGACCCACCGCTGCTCTCCGCCAGCCAGGGCAACATGCAGACGCTGCCCAGCGGCAACACGCTAGTCGGCTACGGGGGCCTGCCCGAGATCAGCGAGTACGCCCCCGGCGGGGCCGTCCTGTTCGACGCCCACCAGCCCTACGACATGTCCTTCTACCGGGCCTTCCGCTTCCCCTGGAAGGCGCAGCCCACCACACGGCCGGCGGTCCTCGCGAGCTTCAACAACACCGGCGAAGAGACGATCGTGCATGCCAGCTGGAACGGCGCAACCGACGTCGCCTCCTGGCGTGTGCTGGGCGGCAGCAAGAACGGATCGCTGACGACACAGGCGAGCGTCCCGGTCTCAGGCTTTGAGACCTCGACGATCCTGCCCAAGCGCTACGGCCACGTTCAGGTGCAGGCGCTGGACGCCGCCGGACATGTGCTCGGGATCTCGGCGAACGTCGCGACTGTCAGCTACGGAGCCGCGCTGCACCCCGGAGGGAGCGGCGGATGAGGGCTAGTAGGCCGGTTTCGATTTGTGCTTGTGGGTCGTCGACGTGGTCGATTCAGTCGATTTCGACGACGACGAGCTGCTGCTTTTGCCGCCGCACCCGGCGACCGCGACGGTCGTGGCCAGGACGGCCAGGAGCGTTAGCATGGCGGTCAGTGGCGTCTTTCTCATGGGCCGGGCTCCGATCGTCGCTGGATGACTCGGTGGCCCACCCTACCAGCCACCCCCGAAGGCGAAAGCAGGTCGCATGCCGATGAGCGCCCAGACCACAGCCGGCCCGGCGGCCGGCGAGCCGTCGATCCCCGAGAGCCCCCGCGGCGCCTCCAAATGGTTGCTGATCGTCTGCTGCGTAGCGCAGTTCATGGTGATCCTCGACCTGAGCATCGTCAACGTGGCGCTGCCGCGGATCCAGACGGACCTCGGCTTCTCCTCGCCCGACCTGCAGTGGGTGATCGACGCCTACGCGATCACCTTCGCCGGCTTCCTGATGCTGGGCGGTCGCGTCGCCGACCACTTCGGTCAGCGCCGGACCTTCGTCTTCGCGCTTCTGCTGTTCGGCGTCGCATCGCTGGCCGGCGGGCTGGCGCCAGACCAGGTGACGCTGGTTGCCGCGCGAGGGCTGCAGGGCCTGGCGGGGGCGTTCATGGCAGCGTGCTCGCTGGCGATCATCACCGCCTCCTTCGAGCCCGGGCCCAAGCTGCACAAAGCAGTCGCCACCTGGGCGGCGATGAACGGCCTCGGCGGCGCCGCCGGGGTGCTGTTCGGCGGGATCATCACCGAATTCCTGAGCTGGCGGTGGGTGCTGCTGATCAACCCGCCCGTCGCCCTCGCCTTCGCGATCGTCGGCTGGGCGGTGATCACCGAACGCAAGCGCGCGAGCGCCGGCGACAGCTTCGACCTGCCGGGTGCCCTGACGCTCACGATCGGTCAGATGGTCCTCGTCTTCGGAGTCGTCGAAGGCGGCCTGAAGGGCTGGGGGTCCCTCGACGCGCTCGGCCCGATCGTGCTCGGCGTCGTGCTGCTGGCGCTGTTCGGCCTGATCGAGACCCGCTTCGCCTCAAAACCACTGATCCCCTTCAAGGAGCTGACGAAGGGGTTGAAGCTCGCCAACAACATCGTGATCCTGTTCAGCGCCGCGCTGTTCCCGATGTGGTTCATCAGCTCGCTCTACATGGCGCAGGTGCTCGGCATCTCGCCCTTCCACGTCGGCCTGAACTTCCTGCCGATGACGCTCGCAATCCTGCTGATCGCGCCGCGGGCCGGAAAACTCGTCGGGCGCTTCGGCGTGCGCGCCGTGCTCGGCTCCGGGCTGACGATGATGACCGTCGGCCTGCTGCTGTTCACGCAGATCAAGTCGAGCGGCACGCCGCTGGTGTGGGTCGTGATCCCGGGCGTGCTGACGACGGCGGGCATCGCGATGTCGATCGTGCCCTCGACGATCGCCGCCACGCAGGGCGCCAAGGAGGGACAGGCGGGCCTCGCCTCGGGGCTCGTCAACACCTCCCGACAGATCGGCGGCGGTCTTGGTCTGGCGCTGCTGATCACACTCGCCACGCAGCACTCGACCGACCTGATCGGCCACGGCGCGCAGGTCGCCGACGCGCTCACTCACGGCTTCCGCCTCGCCTACCTGATCGGCGCCTGCCTGACGGCGCTGGCGGCGCTCCTGACCTTCGCCGCGGTGCCTGGCCCGACCGGCACCGAGCGCGCGGCCGACAAACAGCTCGTGTTCGCGGTCTCCGGGGGGATCGTGCTGATCGTCGCCCTCGCCGCAGTCTTCCATAACACCCACGGCAATCCGCTCGGCCGTTACTCAAAGGCCAACTCGTTCAGCTTCGCCAGCGCGCCGACGCTGCATCCTCCGAAATATCGCGTGATCCACGACGAGCCCGGGGCGAAGCTCGAACCGGGCTACATCTTCACGGCCAACTTCTTCAACCTCAACGAACCCCCGATCCAGGGGCAGAGCGGCCCCCTGATCATGGACCGCAAGCTGCAGCCGGTCTGGTTCCAGCCCGTCCGCGAAAAGCTCGTCGCCTCGAACCTCGCCGAGCAGAGCTATGAAGGCAAGCCGGTGCTCAGCTGGTGGCAGGGGATCGTCACGAACACCGGCGCAACCGAAAGCGGCGAAGACGTCGTCGTCAACCAGCACTACCAGCCGATCGCGCGGCTGCACGCGACCGGCGGCTGGGTGGTCACGCTGCACGAGTTCGTGATCGACGGGCAGCACGCTTGGGTGACGGCCAACAAGAACATCCCTCTCAACCTCTCCAAGTACGGCGGCGCCTACAACGGCGCGTTGATCGACTCGGCGGTGCAGGAGTACGACCTCAAGAGCGGCAAGCTGATCCGCAGCTGGGACGCGCTCGACCACATCCCCCTGAGTCAGGTGCAGGCGACGCTGCCGACCAACGGCTTCCCCTGGGACGCCTACCACGTCAACTCGATCGACCTCTCCCCGGACGGCAAGTCGTTTCTCGTCTCGATGCGCGACACCTGGGCGACCTATCTCGTCAACATCGAAAGCGGTCACATCGAGTGGACGCTCGGTGGGCGCGGCTCGAGCTTCAAGTTGGGCCCAGGCGCGGAGTTCCGCTGGCAGCACGACGCACGGCTGGGGCCGAACTCGACGGTGACGGTGTTCGACGACCACTGCTGCCAGCTGACCGGCGGCGGCAGCTACATCGAATCCAAATCGTCCTCCAGGGCGCTCGTGTTGAAGCTCGACCAACAGCAGCGCACGGCGACGCGCGTCAGCCAGTTCGGCCAGGGCTTCCACCTCGAATCGGAGTACATGGGCGACACGCAACCTCTCACCGGTGGCAACGTGTTCGTCGGATGGGGCTCGGAACCGTACGTCTCGGAGTTCAGCTCGACGGGCAAGCTCCTGTGGGAAGCCGAACTCCCGGGCCCCGACCTCAGCTACCGCGCGACGCTCGGGCAGTGGGTCGGCGAACCGTTGTCCTCGCCGTCGGGCGCGGCTCGTGCCACGGGTGGGCAGACGACGGTGTTCGCCAGCTGGAACGGCGCGACCAAGGTCGCCTCCTGGCGGGTGCTCGCGGGAGGCGGTGTCAGCGCTCTTACAAAGGTGGCGAGCGCGTCCAGATCCGGCTTCGAGACGGCGATTCCGGTGTCCGGCACATACAGCGCCTTCAAGCTCCAGGCGATCGACGCGAGCGGCCGCGTGATCGGAGCCTCACGCCCCTTCACGCGCTAGGGTCGCCGTCGTGAAGCTACTCCGCCCCGCCTCCTCGCCCCTCGCCCTCGCGGGCTGCGCCGTGGCCCTGATCGCCTGCGGCAGCGCCTCCTCGGCCGACACCACCGCCACCGTCTCGACGACGACGGCGGCCGCCGCGAGCTCCAACCCGGTTGCAGTCTCCCCCGAGCCGGGCACGCCGGACGCCTCCCCGAGCACCCAGATCAGCTTCCTCGGCGGCAGCGGCACGCAGGTCTCGAACGTCGTCGTCAAGGGCTCTCACAGTGGCGCTCACAGCGGCTCGCTGCGGGCCTACTCGACGGGTACCGGTGAGAGCTTCATCCCCAGCCACCCGTTCAGCTCCGGCGAGAAGGTGACGGTCACCGCCCAGGTCACCGCCGGACCGAAGACGGGGACGGTCACGACCAGCTTCACCGTCGCCCACCAGTACTCGCCGAGCCAGAAGCAGTTCCCGCTGAATCCGGGCAACGCGAGCGACGTCCAGCACTACTCGACGGCATCGACCTTGACGCCCTCGACGGTCCACATCATCACCCACGCCAAGAGCGGCTCGAGCCCCGGCGACCTGTTCCTCGCCCCCTACCAGGGCAAGGGCACGCCGGGACCGATGATCGTCGACCAGGACGGCAACATGATCTGGTTCAAACCGCTGGGAAGCGGCGAGTCGGCGACGAACTTCCAGGTACAGCAGTTCGACGGCCAGCCGGTGCTGACGTGGTGGCAGGGTCGGATCCTCGAGGTCGGCTTCGGCCAGGGCGAAGACGTGATCTACAACTCCAGCTACCAGCAGATCGGCCACGTGCGGGCCGGCAACGGCTACAAAGCGGACCTGCACGAGATCCGCCTCGAGCCCGACGGGACCGCCTGGATCGACTCCTTCGACCCGATCCACATGAACCTCTCCTCCCAGCACGGGCTGTCCAACGGCGTGCTGACCGACTCGGTCGTGCAGCAGATCGACGTGAAGACAGGCCTGGTGATGTGGGAGTGGCACGCGCTCGGGCACATCCCGATCTCCGAATCGCACAACCCGGCCCCGAAAGCCAGCTATCCGTGGGACTACGTGCACATCAACACCGTCGATCCGGGCAGCTCGGGCGACGTGCTGCTCTCCTCGCGCAACACCTGGACGCTGTATGACGTCGATCTGCAGAGCGGCGCGATCAAATGGCGCCTCGGTGGCTCGCACTCCAGCTTCAAGCAGGGCTCAGGCACGCACTTCTACTGGCAGCACGACGCCGAATGGCAGCCGGGCGGACTGATCTCGATGTTCGACAACGGCTCGACGCCGCCGAAGGAGAAGCAGTCGCGCGGCCTGCTGCTCGACCCCAACGTCTCCGCTCACACGGTGACGCTGCGCAAGGCCTACACCAATCCGACGCGCACGCTGTTGGCCTCAAGCCAGGGCAACAACCTGAGCCTGCCCGGTGGCAACTGGCTGATGGGCTACGGCGGCCTGCCCGACTTCACCGAGTACGATGCCGCTGGTCACGTGCTGCTCGACGGCACGCTCGGCAAGAGCGTCCAGGACTTCCGGACCTATCTGTCGCCCTGGACGGGAACGCCCAAGAGCAGTCCGTCGGTCTCGGCGAAGGTCAGCGGTAGCTCGCTGGCGGTGGCGGTCAGCTGGAACGGCGCCACCCAGGTGGCGAGCTGGAGGGTCCTCGCGGGCTCCTCGGCGAGTGCGCTGGCGCCGGTCGCGACGGCCACCAAGAGCGGCTTCCAGACGGCGATCTCGGCGCCCGGCACCGGTCCCTACGTGCAGGTTCAGGCGCTTGACGCTTCCGGCAACGTGATCGGCACGTCGGCGACCGCAAAAGCCTGATTCGCATCCGCGGCCTGATACTGCTGGCGCTCGCGGCGGCGGTCGTGCTGATCCCCGCCGGGCGCGTCAGCCGCTCGACGCCGCGGCCCGATCTGATCCTCACCGCCGCCTCCGGCGCGACGGTCGCCGCGACGCCCGCCTCGTGCGCACCGAGCATCCTCAACCGCTCGGCGCTGCTGGACGGAGCGGTCACCGTCTCGCCGTTGCCCGGTAGCCGCGATGCCTCGCCGCTGACCCAGATCAGCCTGCTGGGGGTGCCCGCGAGCGAGTTGTCGGAGGTGAGCGTCAGAGGCTCCCGCAGCGGCGCGCACAGCGGGCGCCTCGAGGCCTACTCACAGGGCGACGGGACGAGCTTTCTACCCGCTCGACAGTTCCGTCCCGGCGAGCGGGTCAGTGTCCGCGCGACCCTCACACAGGAGGGGAGGGCGACTCCGATCACGTACAGCTTCGACGTGGCGGTCCCCGACACGTTCGGAGAAGCGGGCGGCAGCTCGCGGCCCCGCACCGAACCGCGCGACTACCAGAGCTTCCACACCCGGCCGGACCTGCGGCCGCCGACGATCACCGTCACGGCGCACGCGGCGGGGGCGTCGTCGGGCGACCTGCTGCTGGCCCCCTACTCGGGCCCCGGGCAGTACGGGCCGATGATCCTCGACGAAAACGGGGCGATGGTGTGGTTCAAGCCGCTGCTTCCCGCCGGCACCAGGGCGGCCGACCTGCGCGTGCAGAGCTGGCAGGGCAAACAGGTGTTGACCTGGTGGCAGGACCCGCTGGTCACGTCGACCAGCAGCAAGGCGGGGATCGTGATCGACGACGGCTCCTACCGTCAGATCGCCGTCGTGCGCGGTGGGAACGGCTACCAGCCGGACCTGCACGAATTCCAGATCACCCCCAGGGGCACGGCGCTGATCACCGTCTACGACGGCATCGACTGCGACCTTTCGTCGATGGGCGGTCCTGTCGAAGGCGCCGTCGCCGACACGCTGATCCAGGAACTCGACTTGAAGACGGGGCTGGTCCGTTACGAGTGGCACAGCCTCGACCACGTGCCGCTCAGCGACTCCTACGCCTCACCCCGGCCGGGCACTCGCAAGACGCCGTTCGACTTCTTCCACGTCAACTCGATCGACGTGACCCACGACGGCTCACTGCTGATCGATGCTCGCAACACGTGGACGGCCTACGACACCGACGACCGCACGGGCCAGGTCCGCTGGCGCCTGGGTGGCAAGCGCTCGAGCTTCAAGCTCGGGGCGGGCGCCGTCACCGCCTATCAGCACGACGCCCGCGAACAGCCGGATGGCAACATCACCTTCTTCGACAACGGCGCGACGCCGAAGATCCACCCTCAGTCGCGGGTGATCGAACTGCATCTCGACAGGACCGCGATGACCGCCACGCTGGTGCGCCGCGACGAGCACGATCCGCCTTTGGTGGCGGGCAGCCAGGGCAACATGCAGGCAGAGCCGAACGGCGACTGGACGGTCGGCTGGGGCCAGTCGCCCTACCTGAGCGAATTCGGCCCGAACGGGCAGGTGCTCCTCGACGCGCACATGCCGGGTCCCTATGAGTCCTACCGGACCTACCGCCAGTCGTGGACGGGGACGCCGCTGACGAAGCCGGCGATGGCGCTGACGCGATCCCACGGCCATCTCACCGTCTATGCGAGCTGGAACGGCGCCACCGAGGTGGCGTCCTGGCGGGTGCTCGCAGGGCCGGCTGCCGCTTCGACGACGGCAATCGCGACGGCGCCGCGCGCGGGCTTCGAGACGGCGATCGCGCTGGGTAGCGCCCCGGCGCCCGGCAGCTACGTGAGCGTGCAGGCGCTCAGCGCTACGGGCGAAGTGCTCGGCGCCGCCGCTTCCCAAAGGCTTTGACGTCGCCTTGGCCGTCACGTGGCGCCGGGCCGGCCTCCCCGCCGGCGACGTCGCCGACGAGGTTTTCGAGCTTCTGCTTGCGCCTCGTCGTCGCCTTCGCGGCCGACTGCCTGGCGGTTGAGAAGTAGTCGGCGAAGCCACGGGCATGGGCGGCTCCCAGCCGTTGCGGTAGCGGTCCGCGCATCTCGTCGTCGAAGGCTTTCTGCAGCCGGCCGCGCAGCGACTGCTCCAGCGGGCTTTCACCGGCTGAGTTGTGCAGCTCCATACGGCCGCTGGCGGTGGTGTAGTCGTAGAGCTCGGCTTCCTGGCCGCTTTCCAACGGTGCGATGCCTTCTTCGGGCCAGTGGGAGTAGGTCGCGTACTTCGCTTCGGGCGTGCGCATCGCCGTGACGTGGAGCGGCGCGTTCGCCGCGTAGGGCTCGATCGCGAACTCGGTGACCATCTCGTCGGTCGCGTGCATCACGAACGGCCGTCCCGAGGCTTCGGGGTCGGCCAGGATCGCAGCCATGTCGAGGCGGTCGGCGAGGTGGGAGTAGTGGGCGTCTTCACGCCAGTGGTTGCCGCCGGTGGCGATCGTCAGCAGCATCGGTGCGACATCGACGCTGGAGCTGAGCTGGGTCCGGACGGTTTCCGGCGAGGCCGTCAGCTTGCCACGCAGGTCCTTGACGAGCAGCGGCACTCTCGTGGCCTCCTCGTAGGCGGCTGCGCCCTTGCCACGAAGGCCATGCGAGGCGCCGTACTCGCCGTGGTCGGAGGTGAAAACGACGACTGTGTTGGCGGCCACCTCGGGCTGGCTGTGCAGGGTCTCCAGGACCGCGCCGACGTGCCGATCGACCTCGCGTTGGAGCTTTGCGTACAGGTCGAGGAAGTCGAGCCAGATCGGCGTGACTTCGGGGCCCGTGAAGGGAACGGGACCGAAGGAGGCGGCGGCGGTGTCCTGCAGCGAGCGCTGCAGTCGCGGCTTGTTGCGCTCGATCATCACTTCGGGCGTCTCGAAGTTGGGCGGCAGTCGAGCGACGGTCCGGCCCGCCGAGGCCTCGGCGGGGACGCGATCGCTCCACACGTACCACCAGGCGATGTCGTGGGGGTTGACGAAGGAGACGGTGGTGCACCACGGCTCGGCGCCGCCTTCTTCGGAGAACCATTCGCGGAAGTGACGGGCGATCGTGGGGTCCTTGTGCCAGCCCTGGCCTGGGCCACCGTCGGGCGAAGGGTAGACGCCACCGGCGAAGCCGTAGCGCTCCAGCGCTTCTTCACCGACGAAGGGGGTCCAATGGTTGTCGTGGTGGGTCAGATGCCACTTGCCCAGCCAGCGCGTGTGGTAGCCGTGCTCGCGCAGCATCGTCCCCCAGGTCGGAAAACCTGGGTCGAGCGTGCTGCCGCCGGTGATCATGCAGCCGGTCTGCTGGGTGTAGAGACCAGTCAGCAGCGTCGAGCGCGCCGGGGTGCAGTCGTTGGCGGCGGTGTAGTGATGTCCGAAGGACACAGCGCCCTCGCGCAGGCGGCGCAGGTTCGGAGGCAGCGCCATACCCATCGGCGTGGCGCTGAACCATTGCGGATAGCGCAGCTGGTCGACGACGATGACGAGGATGTTGGGTCGTTTGAGGACGGGTTTGTGAGCCGTCTTGTCGGGCGGCTTCGGGGTGCTCTGAGGCGAGTCGCCATCGGCTTCGGCGAGCGCTCGGATGCCGAGTCCGGCACCTGCCAGGGCACCCCCGGCGATGGCGCCGCGCTTGAGGAACGTGCGCCGGTCCACTCTCATATGCTGCTCGGAATCCATGCTTTCTATGCGAGCTCTCATCCTGGGGCCGATGCTGGCCCTCGGTTTGGGGTTTGCCGGCCTGACCGCCACCGCCGCAGCGCAATCCGCGCCAACGTGCGTCCCCGCGAGCCTCGATAACTCCGCTCTGCAGGCCGGTGCCGTAACAGTATCGCCCTTGGCGGGCAGCAGGGATGCATCTCCGCAGACACAGATCAGCTTTCTTGGCATTCCCGCCGGCTCGCTGAGCGTGCAGAGCGTCGTCGGCTCCCGGACGGGCGCGCATGAGGGTCATCTGAAGGCCTACTCCCAGGGCGACGGGGCCAGCTTCCTGCCGTCGCGCCCATTCGCGGCGGGGGAGCGGGTGACGGTCAGGGCGCGGGCTCGGGTGGGGGGCGCCTCACGGGCGATCCTCGACACGTTCGCCGTCGCCAAGCCCGATGCGATCAGCTCGACCCCCGAGCGCATCCATCCGGGCTCGGTGGCCGAAGAACAGGCTTTCCACTCACGGCCCGATCTGCGGCCCCCGGCGCTGACGGTCACGGCCAACTCGGCGGCGGTCGCTCCAGGCGATGAGTTCGTGGCCCCCTACGGCGGGCCCGGCCAAGCCGGGCCGATGATCCTCGATCCCGCCGGCGGTCTCGTGTGGTTCAAGCCGATGCCGCGCTACACGTCGGCGACGAACTTCAAAGTCCAGGAATACGAGGGTAAAGCTGTGCTCAGCTGGTGGCAGGGGGACATCTCAGTCCACGGCTTCGGCACCGGCGAAGACGTGATCGCAGACAGCGGCTATGACGACATCGCCCACGTGCGCGCCGGCAACGGCCACCGCGCCGACCTGCACGACTTCCAGCTGACGCCGCAGGGAACCGCCCTGCTGACGTCCTACTTCCCGGTGCTCTGCAACCTGTCCTCCGTAGGCGGGTCCTCCGATGCCGGTCTGACCGACGGCGTCTTCCAGGAGATCGACGTAAAGACGGGTCTCGTGATGTACGAATGGACGAGTCTCGACCACGTCGCGCTGAGCGAGTCCTACGCCTCGCCGAAGCGCTCCAACCCGGCCTTCCCCTACGACTTCTTCCACATCAACTCGATCAACGTCGACCGTAACGGGACGTTGATGATCTCAGCGAGGAACACGTGGACGGTCTACGACCTCGAAGCCGCCACGGGGCGGATCCTGTGGCGCCTCGGCGGCAAGCGCTCGAGCTTCACGGGCGCGAGCAACACGCGGACCGCCTGGCAGCACGACCCGCGCGAACTGCCCGATGGCTCGATCAGCGTGTTCGACAACGGCTCCTCGCCGACGGTCCACTCGCAATCGCGGGGGGCGATCCTGCAGATCGATCCGCAGACCGCGACGGTGACGCTGGCAGGCCAGCTGACCCACACCCCCGCGTTGGTCGTCGAAAGTCAGGGCAACGTCCAGGCGCTGCCCAACGGCGACTGGTTCGTGGGCTGGGGCCAGGAACCGTACTTCTCAGAGCTGGGTCCGACGGGACAGCAGCTGTTCGACGCGCACTTCGCCGGGCGCACTCAGTCCTACCGCAGCTACCGCCTGCCGTGGGTGGGCACGCCCGACCATCCCCCGGCGCTGTTCTTCCAGGCCGGCGGATCAGGCGCTGGTACTGCGTATGCGAGCTGGAACGGGGCGACGCAGGTTGCTTCCTGGCGGGTTCTGGCGGGAGGCTCGGCGGGCGCTCTGCACCCGATCCTGGCGGTCCCGCGCAGCGGCTTCGAGACTACGATCGCCGTTCCCGGGGGGACGATCGGGCCGTTCATCGCCGTCCAGGCGCTCGACGTCACGGGGAAAGTGCTTGGGGTCTCAGCGAGCCTGCAGGAGACGGCACTGGGGTAGAGCGGGCTACCGTCTCAGCGCAGGACGCGATAGCGAATGTGGGTTGCTTCGGGCGTGTCGATCACCTTCGCGACCTCCAGCTCGATCCGCGAGGGCAGCAGGTCGAACATGCGGCGGCCGCTGCCGAACAGCACTGGGATCTGATGGATCTGCAGCTCGTCCAGCACGCCGGCTTCCAGGGCGCTCTGCGCGGTGTAGGCGCCGTGGACGAGGACGTCGCGATCGCCCGCGGCGACCTTCGCCTGTGCCATCGCGCTGGCGATCCCGTCGCTCACGTACGTGACAAGCGGGTAGTCGGCGACGGTAGGGCCGGGCGGCCGGTGGCTGGGGACGAAGATCGGGACGCCGTGATGGTCGCCCTTCCAGTGGTCGACCTGCTCGACGGTGCGCCGGCCGGCGAGGACGGCGCCGGTGGAGTTGACCTCGTCGAGGAACTGCTGGCCAAGGCTTGATTTCCGAGCGGACTGCAGGTCCGAGGTGTCTGGACCGTCGGGACCGAACTGGTACCAGTCGTGCAGTCGCATGAACTCGTCGCCGCCGGGATTCTCGGGGTGGTCGTTCGGGCCCGCGATGTAGCCGTCGAGGGACATCGACATGTAGAGGACTGAGGTGGACATGGTTGGCTCCCCTAAGTTCGGGTCGGCTCGATGACGGAAGGGGGGGGATTCGAACCCCCGAGGCGGGGGTTACCCGCCTGCCGGTTTTCAAGACCGGTGCATTCAACCGCTCTGCCACCCTTCCAGCGCGGATCTGGGAAAAGCTAGCTGGTCCGGCGCGTGACTATGTAGTCGATCGCGGGTTCGCCGTGAACGCTGGTGATTCGCACATGGGCGACGTACGGTCCATCGGGCCCCGTGAAATGACAGTCGAGGGCGCTGCCCACCTTTGCCGGTATGCCCGACGGGCACCTCACGTCGGTCGGTCGGATGGCAGCCGGAGCGGTTCGTCGCACGCGCGGCATTATGCCCAGCCGGGATTCGATCGCCCGGCCAAGAGCCGCTAGGTCGTTCCCAGCAGCCTCCCAGGAAGCCGACAGCCGGCGCTGAGAAGCGGGCCCGAGCATGGCCGCATGACAACAGCCGAGCTTCTCTCCAAGCCTCTCACCCGCCGCACGCCCCACGACAGTGCGCCGCGACCGCCGGTCGCGGGCCCTCCGACCGCGACCGACCGACCCGCCAATCCAGGCAGCGACCCTCGCTGGGCACGCCCTGCGCTGATCGTTCTGCTGGTGTTGACGGCGCTTGCCTACATCTGGGACCTCAGCGCATCCGGGTACGCGAACTCCTTCTATGCTGCCGCCGTCCAGGCGGGAACCAAGAGCTGGAAGGCGCTGTTCTTCGGCTCGCTGGACTCGTCGAACTTCATCACCGTCGACAAGCCGCCGGCGTCGCTGTGGGTGATGGCGATCTCGGGACGGATCTTCGGCTTCAGCAGCTGGAGCATGCTGATACCCCAGGCGCTGGAGGGCGTCGCTGCGGTCGCTCTGCTGCACGCGGCGGTCAAGCGCTGGTTCGGCGCCGCCGCGGGCCTGGCCGCCGGAGCGATCTTCGCGCTCACCCCCGTAGCGGCTCTGATGTTCCGTTTCAACAACCCTGACGCGCTGCTCGTGCTGATGCTCGTCGCCGCCGCCTACTGCCTCGTACGGGCGCTGGAGCGAGGCGCGACGCGATGGATCGTCGCCGTCGGCGTGATGCTGGGGATTGCCTTCCTGGCGAAGATGATGCAGGCGTTTCTCGTGCTGCCGGCGTTCGCGGGTGTCTACTTGCTCGCGGCACCGGTCTCGCTGCGCCGCCGGCTCACCCAGCTTCTGGCGGGCGCGGCGGCGTTGGTGGTGAGCGCCGGCTGGTGGGTGGCGATCGTCGCCCTGTGGCCGGCCGGCTCGCGGCCCTTCATCGACGGCTCGCCGGACAACAGCATCCTCAACCTGATCACCGGCTACAACGGCCTCGGCCGAATCTTCGGCGGCAGTGGCCCGGGCGGCGCCGGCGGTGGGCCCGGCGGTGGAGGAGGCGGCGGCGGAGGGACGGGCTTCAGCGGTGAGACCGGCCCGCTTCGCCTGTTCAACTCGCTGATGGGCGGGCAGGCGTCATGGCTGCTTCCTGCGGCTCTGATTGCGCTGGCGGTCGGCCTGTGGTCGCGTCGCGGCGCGCCACGCACCGACCGGACCCGCGCGGCGCTCGTGCTGTGGGGCGGCTGGCTGCTCGTCACCGCTGCCGTCTTCAGCTTCAGCAAGGGCGTGATCCACACCTACTACACAGTCGCCCTCGCCCCTGCCATCGCCGCCCTCGTGGCGATCGGGGCGGTGCTCGCCTGGCGTAAGCGGGACTCGCTGGGAGTCCGCATCGTCGGTGCGCTGGCCGTCGTCGCCACGGCGATCTGGGCCCATGCTCTGCTCGCCCGTACCCCCTCGTGGGAGCCATGGCTCCGCTCGGCGATTCTGATCGTGGGGATCCCCACGGCGATCGCTCTGCTGTTCGCGCCCGCGCTGGGACGACGTGGCACCGCGTTGGCTGCCACCCTGGCCGTGATGGCGGCGATGGCCGGCCCGACTGCCTTTGCGGTCGAGACGATCACAAGCCCTCACACCGGCTCGATTGTCTCGGCGGGCCCGGCCGTGGCGGGGGGTGGCTTTGGACAGGGCGGAGCGCCCGGCGGCGGCGGGCGCAGCGGTGGTTTCACTCCGCCATCGGGCGCGGCAGGCAAAGCTCCGAGTGGGCTGCGTCAGCCTTCGGGCTCCTCGGGTGCCTTCGCGGGCGGAGCGGGCGCTAGCTCGAGCTCGGGAGCCCCCTCGGGCAGGGGCGCTGCTGGCAGCTCGGCCGCCGCCGGCATGGGTGGGGGGGACGTCAAGGTGGGCGCCGCCCTGACCCGCGCGATGAAGTCAGGCGCGAGCAGCTACCGGTGGGTGGCGGCGACGAGTGGCTCCCAGAGCGCGGCGAGCCTCGAGCTCGCAAGCGGCGAGGCGGTGATGGGTATCGGTGGCTTCAACAACGAGGGCGGCAACCTCACGCTCGCCCAATTCGAAGCCTATGTCGCAAAGGGCCAGATCCATTACTACATAGCCTCTGGCTCCGGGACGGGTGGCGGGCCCGGCGGCGGCGGATCGAGCACGGCGATCTCCGAATGGGTCGCCAAGCACTTCAAGAGCGTGACCCTGGGCTCCGTCACCGCCTACGACCTGACCAGCCGCACGAGCTGACAGGGACCACCGCGCGGCTCGGGTATACCGGCCGCGCGGCCGTCCGTCTAAACTTGCTGGTCAACTCTCGGGAGAGGTGGCCGAGTGGCTGAAGGCACTCGCCTGCTAAGCGAGTATGGGGATCAAACTCCATCGCGGGTTCGAATCCCGCCCTCTCCGTCCGAAGTGGGCGAGCTGATTCTGCTGGTCGGAATGATCCGTATGGCTCGACTCGACGTACTTGGTGCAGATGGCTCCTGTGCCGAGAGGCCCTCTCTTCGATGGCAGGTCGCGAAGGTCGCCGGCCGCGCACATCGAGCAAGGCCTGCGACTGATCGATCAGGCTGGGGAAATTGGGGATCAGGATCAGTTCCACATCTGGCGAGGCGACCGCAACCTGTGGCTTTGGGATGCTGCTGAAGCGGTTGGTGTGCTCCACGGCGAGCGGGCTGGGCAGGCCTTTCGGAAAGCGACTAGCTTCAGCCAGGAACCGGCATCCACCTGGCGGGCGGCGCTTCCCGGAGAGATCGCACGTGTCCAGGTGGCGCTGAGGCTGCTTCGCCGTCTTTGAGCAGCCGCTGCGCACGATCTCCCACTTCTCATTGGAGCCCCAGAGATCATCGATCTCGGGGACCGTCCCTGTCAGGTCGAGGACCTACGACGTCACTGACCCAACCTCGCCACTCACCGCCGCGCGATCTCCTCCGCCCGCACGAACAGGTCTGAGATCTCCAGCTGCAGCGCGGCGGCGAGCTTGTCGATGTTCGTCAGCGAGACGTTTCTGAGTCCTCGCTCGATGCCCGAGGAGTAGGAGCGATTGATGTCGGCCCTCCAGGCGAGGGCTTCCTGGCTCATTCCGCGCTCCCGGCGGAGCTCGCGGATGGCATTGCCAAAAGCGACATGGATCGGTCCGGTGTTAGTCAAGCCGCCATCATCGGCAGCCGTCTAATATCGGGCCACATGCTATGAGTAACAATCCGCACCAGGGTCCTGATCACTTGGCAATAGTAGACGGCTTGACACGGGCCGAGATCGAGGCTTGGCAACGGCTCGGCTGGGCGGAATTGGCCGTCGCTGAGGCGCAGCAGTTACTCGTCGAGATCACGAATCGTGAGGCGAGCAAGCGGCGCACGCGAAGGCATCTCAGCCTCATAGAGCCCGTCGAGAACGCATCCCGGCTCGGAGAGCCGGATCTGAACTGACCTAGATCAGCTGCGATCCAGCGGGTTGCCTCGCAGCAGTCCCGCGAAGCCCAGACGAGATAGAAACGCAGAGCGCGATTGCGGTCTGATCTCGGCCTGGCGGTCGGTCGCCGCGACCAGCCACTCCGTAGAGCCCTCGCGCGGCCAACGCACGGCGACTGCCGCGAGCGCCGGCGTGGGCATCGACTCGACGCGCCGTCCGACGGTGTCGAGCGAGACGCCCTTGCTGAGCAGGCTCGCCTCCACGCCCAGCGCCGGCCGGACCGTGATGTTCAGGTGCAGCGAGATCGCCTCCGCCACGCGGAGCGCGCGCTGCTCCTCAGCACCCTCCGTGCACAGCAGCCGGTGCGCCGCCCGAGCGCCCTCGACGGCGAAACACGCGGCGCCCGTGTCGCGGCGGTCGTGGGCAGGTGTGAGGCCCAAGTCATGAAGCACGCACGCCAGGTACAGCAGCTCGGGGTCGTGGGCTACGCGTTCCCGGCCGGCGAACATCGCCGAGAACGCCCACGTGCGCAAGCAGTGGCCGTAGAGCTCGGGCGTCGAGAGCTCCCGCACGCGTTCCTCCGCAGCACGCGCCAGCTCGCTGTCTGGAGGTGTCGGCAATTCGATCGGCCCGGCCTCGCTGGTCACCTTCGAGCGCAGCCTCAGCGGCAGCGCGCCCAGCCGGGCGACGATCCCCTGTCGCAGCAGCTCCGCGCGATCGGCGCGGCCGAGCCGCCCATCGGTTCGCTCGGCCCAAGCCCATGTGCCGACGGCGCTCATCCTGCCATCCGCTCGCGAGCCGTTCCCATACCCAGCGGCAGCAGCCGCTCGGCGGCCCGGCGCAGCCCCGGATCGAGCGTCAGCACCGCGACCAGCTCGCGCTCGACAGTGCTCAAGCAGCCGGACGAGTTGAGCTCGACGGCCGTCAGATAGACATCCGCCGCCGCCGATCCGCGTGCCATCACCCTGATCGTGTTCGGCAGCCATCCGAACAGTGCGCGCGCCCGCTGGAAGCTGCTCGTTGCGCTGGGGTCGGTTGTGTCCTTGTCGATCGCATCGATCCGCATCCCGACGGCTTCTACCACCGCTCGTAGCCGCTCCCGTAGGAGTCGGCAGGATGCGAGGAGAGCTCGGCAGGATCCGCGCCCACCGGAGCTCCTTGTCAGGACACGACGAAGCTTCCCGCTGTCGTCACCGCTCCCACAGGAGCGCTGCTGTTGGCGACACCGATCAAGCCCGTCGAAGCGCCTGCCGGGACCACCGCTTTCAGCGTCGTGGCCGAGACGTAGGTGACGCTCGTCGCAGCCACGCCGTGGAAGCTCACTGTCGAGGTGGGCGTGAAGCCGAGCCCTTTGATCGTCACTATCCGGCCCGGTGCCGCGCGGCTCGGCGTCTCGCCCGTCACAGACAGCGTCGGCGTGAACTTGACGGTGCTCGTCGCCTTGCCCGCCGGTGTCACGATCGAGACCGCCGCGGCGGTTGCTCCACTCGGCACGACTGCCTGGATCTGATGTGCCGAAACAACAGTGAAGGTCGCGGCAAGGCTGCCGAAGTGGACCTGGCTGGTCGCCGTCAGGGCGTTGCCGGCGATCGTCACCGTTTCGCCGGTGATCGCCGAGGCCGGCGAGATCCCAGTGATCTGCGGGACGTTCGAAGCGATCGCCGCACTCGTCGCCGACTCGGCGGCGGCACCGGCGCCGGAAGCGTTCGACCCGGTGACGACTGCCCTGACGGTCGCGCCGACAGCGCTCGCCGGCAGCGTGAAGGTCGTCCCCGTTGCGCCTGACACCGCGACGCAATTCGCGCCCGCGGCGTTGCACAGAGCCCAGTGGTAGGCGAGGGAGGTTGGCGTCGGGATCCACGTCCCCGCGCTCGCGCTCAGCACCTGGCCCTGTTCGGCATTGCCGGAGATCGAAGGCGCCGCAGTTGCGACTGGCGCTCCAGAGACCGTGAACGCCCCCAACGCCAGCGGGCTGCCGACGCCCGTCGGCGCGTCATAGCCGGTGGCCGCCCGGCAGGCCGTCGTGCCTGAGCACGAGCCGTTGCTTCCGGACAGGACGTCGGTCAGATCGGCTTCGTCGCCCAGGTGGGAGAAAAGCGTCGCTGCCGGGTAGGCGACACCGCGCGCGCCGCCGCCGAGTGCGAACTCGCCCGCCACGATCGGCGCGGCCGCCGAGGTCCCGCCCCATACTCCCCAGCCGGTCCCGTCGCCGCTCCCCGCCGGCGTGCTGTCGTAGACGTCCACTCCCGTGTAGGGGTCGCCCTCAGCCGACACGTCGGCAACCGCGCGGCCGTTGCCGCAGCCCGTCGCCGAGAAGCCGCTCGCGGCAAGCTGCCAGGAGTCGGCGCCGAACACGTGGCTACAACCGCTGCCCCCGGCGTTCCAGTCGCTGCTGCTCCACGATCCCGAGGCATGGCTGAGCGTCGTGCCGCCGACGGCCACGACCGTCGAGGAGTCCGCAGGGAAGTTGGCGGCCGCCGTCCCGCCGCAGGCTTGGTTGAAGTACCCGCAGTCTCCCGAGGAGGCCGTCACGACGACGCCGGGATGGTTGTAGGGGGCGTTGAAGCTCGCGTAGCCGGATGCCTCGGGGCCTCCGTAGGAGTTGCTGATCTCGGTCGCGCCCGCTGTCGCCGCCGCGTTGACGGCATTGCCGAGGTCGCCGTAGCTGGTGCTCGCCGCCTCGACCAGCACCAGCCGGCAGTTCTCACAGATCCCGTGAGCCATCTGCAAATCGAGTGAGATCTCCGTCGACCATTCGCCGCTCTTGGCCGGCAGCGGGCTCGCTTTGCCCTGCTCGTTGAGCTTGCGGAAACAGCCGTTGGCGGTCGTGCAGGCGGGCAGTCCGAAAGTCGTGTCGTAGACGGCCAGGTCGGCTTCTGCGGTCGGGTCGTTGTACGCATCGACGATGCCGATCGTCTGCGTCGCCGAGCCCGCCGTTTCGCTCGGCAGCGAGTAGGCGGCGTGAAGGCTCTGCGGCGTCAGGCCGCCGGGGACCGTCTTGGAGCTGACCTTCGGTGTCGCGCCGCCGCTTGCTTCCTCGGCCTGCCGGCGGGCAGTGGCGCGCAGTTGGGCATTGGTGATCGCCTTTGAGATCAGGCGCATCCCCAGACAGGCCGCGGTGCCGGGCCGCGGCGTCGAGCACAGGCGCTGGGCGCGGAACGCGGCACGAGAGGGAGCCGCCACCGCGGTCGGCACGACGACGGCGCAGGCGCCAAGTGCCGCAAGCAGGCACAGCATGGCCAGCTTCCTCGCGCGACCGCCAGATCGCTTGCTGTTCGTCTGCTTCACTTCGGCTGCCCCCTGAAATCGAATTGCTCACGGGTCGGCCGTTCTCACGGCATCCCTGAGCGAGGGGTCCGGCGCCTGGACTCCTCGATTCGCCGCGGGCGTGAACTTGCAGGCCGCTCAGCCGTCGCTGGAGGGTGCCCAGAGGTTGATCTCACCCTCCTGGGCATGGCGGTCGATCGCCGCCAGTTCGTCTTCGTTGAAGTCGAGGCGATCCAGCGAAGCGAGGCTCTGCTCCAGTTGCTCGACACTGCTGGCGCCGAGCAGGGCGGAGGTGACTCGCTCGTCGCGCAGTACCCACGCGATGGCCATCTGCGCGAGCGTCTGGCCGCGTTCGCCTGCGATCTCGTTCAGCGCCCGGACTCGCGCGAGGTTCTCCTCGCTCAGCAGGCGCTCTGAGAAGTAGTTGCCGGCGCGCACTCGCGAGTCCTCGGGGATGCCGTCGAGGTAGCGGTCGGTGAGCAGCCCTTGGGCGAGCGGCGAGAAGACGATCGCGCCGACGCCTTCGCGGCCCAGCACGTCGAGCAGCCCATTCTCGACCCAGCGGTTCAAGAGCGAGTAGGAGGGCTGGTGGATCAGCAGCGGAGTGCCCAGCCCCCGCAGGATCTCGACAGCCTGCAGGGTGCGCTCGGGCCCGTAGGAGGAGATCCCCACGTAGCGGGTGAGACCCCGCCGCACGGCCTCGTCCAGCGCGCCCATCGTCTCCTGCAGCGGCGTCTCGGGATCGAAGCGGTGCGAGTAGAAGACGTCGACGTGATCCAAGCGCATCCGGCGCAGGCTCTGCTCGAGACTGCCGAGCAGGTACTTACGCGACCCCCACTCGCCGTAGGGCCCCGGCCACATGTCATAGCCGGCCTTCGTCGAGATGACCAGCTCGTCGCGGAACGGCCGCAGATCCTCCTCGAGGATCCGCCCGAAGTTGATCTCGGCGCTGCCGTAGGGTGGGCCGTAGTTGTTGGCCAGGTCGAAGTGGGTGATGCCGAGGTCGAAGGCGCGGCGGATGATCGACCGGCTCACCGCCAGCGGGCGGTCGTCTCCGAAGTTCTGCCAGAGACCCAGCGAGATCGCCGGCAGGCGCAGACCGCTCCGGCCGCTGCGCCGGTAGGGCATCCGCTCGTAGCGATTCTCGGCCGGGCGGTAGATCGTCGGCGCCAGATCGCGGTTGAAGGGCATTCCTCGAGTATCGCAACCCGCGACCTCGTCCCTGGAGTGGATCGCAACAGCTGTCAGGGGCCGGGCTTGCGCGCCAGCAGATACAGCCAGGGAGTTCCCTCGGTGTCGGCGCCGGCGGTGATCTCCTCGCCGTTGCTCGAATACATCTCGGCCTCGTCCGAGCAGCCGGCCTGCCGCAGCTCGGCCCGTGCCTCCTCTGGATTGACGTGATGCCACAGCACGCTGAAGTCGTAGGCCGACCCGACCAGAACCGCCCAGCCGTCACCCGGCACCGTCAGCCCTCGCAGGCGTCGGTAGGAGCGGCTGCGCCGGGGCAGCCGGGCGGCATATGCGAGCGCCGCCCGCGGCCCGTTGTCGAGATCCCACCACGAGCGATCCCACGGTGGGCGACCGGCGCAGCAGAAGTCGAGGTTGTGGGTGGAGTAGACATACAGGCCGCCTGGCCGCAGGACCCTCATCACCGCGCGGTGGACCTCCACGCGGTCCTCGTGGGCGACCCCGTCGATGCCGTTGAAGCTGAACAGCACCGCGCCGAAGCTCCCGTCCTCGAACTCCGAGAGATCACGCGCGTCCGCCTGCTCGACGCGCACGCCGGGGTGCTGGGCGCGCGTCAGGGCGACCATCTCCTGCAGGTAGTCGACCGCCACGTATTCGTCGCTGGTCTCCGACAGCAGCGGGATCGTCCGGCCGCCGCCCACGCCGATGTCGAGGATCGGCTCACGTCCCACCTCTGCGGTGATCCGTGTCAGCAGCATCGCCTCGCCGGCGTCGATGTAGCCCTCACGTCCCGCGAAGATGCCGAGAACCTCGCTGCTGCGCCAGACGTCTGCGTTGATCCGCTCGGGCTCTCTCATCGTGGCCGGCGCATCGTAGTGATCCGACGAACGCGCCACATAAATTTAGGTCCGCTTGATGACACAGAGGAGTAAAGTCCAACTCTTGGAGATGGACCTTGACACGGACCGCCAGGAGGGCGACCGGCTTCACACTCCGCACGTCGGAGACGGCATCACGACGCTGGCTGGGAGCTGGACCTTCGGCGGTGAGGTTCCCGCCGCCTTCGACAGTCACGTCTCCCGATCGGTGCCCGCTTATGCCGAGGGCCAGGAGCTGATCTGCGACCTCGCCGACCAGCTCGTGCCCGCCGGTGGTCGCGTCTATGACCTCGGCTGCTCGACGGGCACCCTGACGGGCCAGCTTGCGGAACGCCTGGCGCCGCGTCGTGCCGAGCTGATCGGCGTCGACCGCGAGCCCGGAATGACCGCTAGGGCCGAAGAACGTTGCGCGCACCTCTCATCGGTCCGCTTCGAGACGGCCTCTCTGCAGGAGCTGGCGCTGGAGCCTGCGGACATGATCATCTCCTACTACACCCTCCAGTTCGTGCCACTGCGCGTGCGTGCAGCGATCGTCGAGCGCATCCATGCTGCCCTGGCCCCGGGCGGTAGCTTCGTGCTGTTCGAGAAGGTGCTCGCCTCCAGCGCTCGCAACCAGGAAACGGCGATCGGCGCTTACGCCGACTGGAAGCGGCGTCAGGGCTTTGGCGACGAGGAGATTGCGGCCAAGTCGCGGAGCATCCGCGGCGTACTGCAGCCGCAGTCCCCGGCCGAGAACGAAGCGATGCTGCTCGGAGCCGGCTTCGGCGAGATCATGTACGTGTTCCGCTGGGTCCTCTTCGAGGGTCTCGTCGCGCGCGCCTAGCTCTTCGCACGATCGCTAAAAAGACCATCTATTTAATGGGGATTAGCCACGCGTCGGCGGCAACGGACGCGAGCTGCGGCCATGCCGAACACGCGTATGGTCCCAACCGTTTTACCTGGCCTGCTTTGCGGGCGTAATCTTCAGTTATGTCCGATTCGGGCGAGCTGCTGAGGCGACGGGCGCGCGACTGGCACTACGGCTCGCACGCCGCGGTCTGCGATCACGTCGAGCCCTGGGAGCACGGCACCGTGATCCGGGCCGCGCGCTACCCGACCTACTACATGTTCAACGCCGTGCTGGTCGAGGACGAGCCTGGAATGAGCGCCGAGGAGCTGACCACCTTCGCTGTCGAGGCGCTCGCGGGGCTCGAGCATCTGCGTCTCGACTTCGACGAGATCGACGCCGCCGATACGCGCCGCGTCGCCCTCGAAGCGCTGGGTTGGAAAGCGACGCGGCTGCTGTGGATGCACCACGGGCGGCCTCTGCCCCCGGCGTCCGAGGAGATCGAGGTTGAGGAGGTTCCCTACGACGCCGTCGACGAGTTGCGCTTGGCTTGGCATCTGGAAGAAGACGACGGGAGCGAGTACGAGCAGTTCAAGATCGCCGCTCGCGAGGTGTCGATGACACGCGACGTCCGCGTGCTGGCCGTTCGTGAGGAGGAGCGACCGATCGCCTTCGCGCAGCTCGAGTGGGCCGGCACGGGCGCCGAGATCACGCAGGTCTACGTCCACCCCGACCGCCGTGGCGGCGGTCGCGGTACGGCGATGACGCGTGCCGCGATCCTCGCTGCGAGTGACGCCGAGGACCTGTGGATCGTCGCCGACGACGAGGACCGCCCCAAGCAGCTCTACGCACGCCTTGGCTTCGAACCGGCCTGGACCTCGATGGAATATCTGCGGATCTGATGGGCGCCCCCGGTCAGACCCCCCGGATGCTGCTGCTCAAGCGCACGGCGATGGTCGCCGCGACGGCCTTCCTGGCGATCAACCTCTGGACCGGCGCGCCGCTGATCGCGCTATGGGTCGGCTCCCAGGTCGTCGGCCAGACGACGCTCTCGATGGAGGCCGTGTTCGTCGTCGTGATCGTGCTGGCGGTGCTGGTCTTCTCGATGGCGATGGCGCTCGCCTGGCTGAGCGCGCGCTATGACCGGCTGACCGGGCGCGAGCCCGGCGAACAGCGGTTGCCGTGGATGCGGGGGATGAGCGGCGATCAGGGCATCGAGCAGCCCGGCTACGGCGCCGGCATCACGCCCCTTGAGAGGGTCGTGATGATCAGCGTCTACCTCGCCGTGCTCTGCTTCTTGCTGTGGTTCTTCTTGCTAGCCGGCGCCCCCACACCGTCCCTTTAGACCTTGACGATCACCTTGCCGGTGTTGCCGCCGGTGAACAGCAGGTTCAGCGCGTCGGGTGCGTTCTCCAGGCCGTCGACGACGTGCTCCGCTGCTTTGATCCGGCCTTCTGAGAGCCAGCCGCCGACCTCCGCCTGGGCCTGGGGGAAGCGGTCGAAGTAGTCCAGGATGATGAAGCCCTCCATGCGTCCCCGACGGATCAGGAGGTTGATGTAGTTGACCGGCCCGGCCGCCGCCTCGCGGGTGTTGTAGGCGGAGATCGCCCCGCACAGCACGACCCGCCCGCGCAGCGCGATCTGGCCGAGGCAGTCGTTGAGGATCGTGCCGCCGACGTTGTCGAAGTAGAGGTCCAGGCCGTCTGGGCAGGCCTCGCGCAGGCGGGACGCGACGTTGTCGTTCTTGTAGTCGATCGCGTCGTCGAAGCCGAGCTCGTCGATCAGCCAGGCGCACTTCTCAGGGCCGCCGGCGATGCCCACGACCTTCTTGGCGCCCTTGATCTTGGCGATCTGCCCAGCCGTCGAGCCGGTCGCCCCGGCGGCACCTGAGACGACGACGACGTCGCCCTCCTTGACACGCCCCACGTCCGTCATCCCGAAGTAAGCCGTCATGCCGGTGATGCCGAACACCCCGAGGGCCGATGTCGGCGGCACGCCCGGCGGCAGCTTCTGCATCGCGCGTTCGCCCTGATCGGCGATCACCCAGTCCTGCCAGCCGGTCATCCCGAACAGCAGCTCACCTTGCCCATAAGCATCGGTGCGGCTCTCGACGACCTCGCCGATGCCGCCGCTGCGCACGACGTCGTCGACCGCGATCGGAGGCAGGTAGCCGGGGGCATCGTCCATCCAAGTGCGGATCGTCGGGTCGATCGAGATGTAGCGGACCTTGACCAGCGCCTCGCCGTCCTGAAGCTCGGGCATCTCATGCTGCTCGAGACGCGTCGTGCTCTCGTCGACCATCCCGGTGGGCCGCTGGGCCAGGACCAGACGGCGGTTCTGCTCGCTCATGTGTTCATTCCCTCTCGCTCGACCCCGGTGTGAGGCCCAAATGCTCTACGGCGCCGGCGGCGCGCGGAAACGATCTTATGCCGCCGGCGCGCCACCGGGGCGGGTGAGCCGCTCCAGCAGCAGCACGAAAGAGCTGCGGGAGTGGCCGCCGGCCTGGCTGAGCCCGATCTCGCAGGTGCGATTGCTCGACAGGTGCGCTTCGGCGCCGGGGAGCTGAAATTCGATCCGGTCGGACTCCGCGGCCGCCGCGGGCAGCTCGGGATGCAGCAGCCCGCGGTCGCCCGCGGTGCCGCAGCAGGTCGCGACCGGCGGGGCGATCACCTGCTCGGCGAGCCCCTCGGCGATCTCTCGCAACTGCTCGCCCAGGCCGAGATGGCTGGCGGCGCAGGGCGGATGGACGGCGACCGAGCCGAGCTTGCCTCGGACCTCGAGTGCTCCCATCAGCTCGCCGTGCACCCACGCGATCGAGTCGACGATCTCCACGCGCTCGTAGGACTCGCGCTGGGCGTCGTCGAGCGCCGCCGGGACCTCGGCGAGCAGCCCCAACGTGCAGGAGCTCGCGTCGACGATCAGCGGCAGGCGCCCGTCCTCGGTCCAGTCGAGCACGGCGCTCGCCATTCGGCGGGACATCTCGCGGTGCCCGTCAGCGAAGCCCTTCGAGCTCCACGGTGTTCCACAGCAGAGGCCCGCCACGTTCGGCGGCAGCCACAGCGGACGCCCGGCGCGAGCGGAGACGGTCAAAAGCGCCTCGGGCAGCGACGGGCGCTCGGCCTCCTCGCGGGCATTGCCGAAGATGCGGTTTACGCAGGCGGGGAAGTAGATGCCCGCGGCGCCCTCCCGCACCGTCCAGGGAGTGGGCTTGGCCGCGTCGGGCATCGCCTCGCCCCAGGCCGGGATCAGCTCGGCGCCGGCGGCTCCTCTGGCGATCCCCGTCAGGGCTGAAGTGGGGCTGTCGCCGAGCGTCCGCCCGACCCGCAGCGCCGAGCGCGCGCCGCGTTCGACCGAACCCCAATGACGGGCCGCGCTCAACGCCGCGCGCTGGGCCCGCGGACTGTGGCGGCGTGCGCGCAGATCCTTGACGAGCTTGCCCGTGTCGATGCCGACGGGGCATCCCAGGCTGCAGATGCCGTCGGCCGCGCAGGTCTCCATCGCGTCGTATGAGTACTGCTCCAGCAGCGCCTGGAGCACCGCCGAGCCCTCGGGCTGGCGGGCCATCTCGCGGCGCAGCACGATTCGCTGGCGCGGCGTCGTCGTCAGGTCGCGGCTCGGGCAGGCGGGCTCACAGAAGCCGCACTCGATGCACTGGTTGGCGACGGGCTCGATCTGCGGCGCCGACTTCAGGTTGCGCAGATGCGCGCCGTCGTCGTCGGTCAAGAGGATCCCCGGGCCGAGCAGCCCGTCGGGGTCGGCCAGGCGCTTGACCCTCCACATCATCTCCGTCGCCTTGGCTCCCCACTCGCGCTCGACGTAGTGCGCCATGTTGACGCCCGTCCCGTGCTCGGCCTTCAGCGAGCCGTCGTAGCGCTCGACGATCAGCTTGACCAGCTCACCCATGAACGCCTCGTAGCGGTCGATGTCGGCTTGCTCGCCGAAGTTGGGCGTCAGCAGGAAGTGCAGGTTCCCGGCCGATGCGTGACCGGCGAGGCTCGTCAGGAAGCCGTGCTTGCCGAGCAGCTCCTGCAGGTCCGCCGCGGCTGGTGCGACCTGCTCGGGAGGCACGCAGACGTCCTCGATGATCAGTGACACGCCGGGCGGGCGGACCGCCGCGAGCAGACCCTGCATGCCCTCTCGTACGTGCCACAGCATCGCCACCTCCTCGCGCTCGCGACTGAAGCGCGCGGGGTCGATCGGCGTACGTGCGCTGAGGATCTCCAGTGCCTCCCGCTCGCGATCGTCGAGATCGCTTTCGTCTTCGGCGCGAAACTCGACGAGCAGCGCCGCCGAGCTGGGCGGCAGCTCCTTCCAGCGCTCGGGGGTGCCGGGCATGTTCCACGCCGCTGCGATCAGCGTCGGGGCGACCATCAGCTCGGTCGCGCTCGCGCCAGCCGCGACCAGCTCGGGCACCGCCGAGACGGCGGTCTCGATGTCCTCGAAGAAAGTCAGCGAAAGCGTTGTGTGGCGCCCCAGCGGCACCGTCTCGAAGATGGCCTCGCCGATGAACGCGAGCGTTCCCTCCGAGCCGATCAAGAGGCGCCGGAAGATCTCCAGAGGCTCGTCGGCGTCGAGGAACGCGCAGAGGCGATAGCCGGTCGTGTTCTTGATCTCGAACTTGCGGGCGACCCGCGCGGCCAGCTCGCCGTCGGCACGCAATTCGTCGCGGATCTCCGCGAGGCCCTGTGCCAGCTCCGGCGCCTCGGCGGCGAAGCGCTTGGCGGCGTCGGGCGCGGCCGTGTCGATCGTCGTGCCGTCTGCAAGCAGGAACGTCAGCGAACGCACGGTGCTGTAGGAGTCGGCGTGAGTCCCGCAGCGCATCCCGCCGGAGTTGTTCGCCAGCACGCCGCCGACGCAGGCGATCTCGGTGCTGGCCGGGTCGGGGCCGAGGCGGCGCCCATGACGGGCCAGCAGGCGGTTGACGCGCCCCAGCACCGCACCCGGCTGGACGCGCACTCTGCGTCCCTCCTCCTCGACGGTCACGCCCTTGAAGTGGCGACGGCAGTCGAGCAGGATGCCGTCGGTCTGCGACTGCCCGTTGAGGCTCGTCCCGCCGGCACGGAACACCAGCGGGGTCGCTGTGCGCCGGGCGACGCCGAGCGCGGCCGCGACGCCGGCGATGTCGCGCGGGATCGCCACAGCGCGCGGGATCGAGCGATAGGGGCTGGCGTCGGAGGCGTAGCGGATCAGATCGAGGGCGCGGGTGCCGACGCCCTCGCTGCCGAGCGCCGCGGTCAGCTCCGCAGCAAGCGGCGCCGGCGTCCCCTTGGCGACCCACTCCGGCGCGGCATCGGGAGCTGGGCGTGGCACGGGTCCGTCCTCAGCCGGGGCCTCGGGCGCGATCCGCCAGATGCCGGCCTGCGCGCTGGCCATCCTCAGTCGAGCCACATGCCGCTGGCGACCGGCACCTGCACCAGGCGCGGCCCGTCCTGGATGGCGATGTCCTCGCGCAGCGCCTCTGTCAGCTCCTCGCTCGAACTAACTTCGCGCGAGCTGACGCCGTAGGCGGAGGCGATCGCGGCGACGTCGAGGCCCGGCAGGTCGAGCCCGGGCAGGCCTTTGGCCTGCTCGAATTCGGCGAACCACTTGAGGATCATGTACTCCTCGTTGCGGAGCACCAGGAAGGTGACGGGCAGTTTGTAGGCGGCGGCCGTCCAGAGGGCCGTGATGCCGTACTGCGCGGAGCCCTCGCCGAGCACGCAGACGACGGGACGGGACGGCTCGGCGAGCTGCACGCCGACGGCGGCGGAGATGCCGAAGCCGAGCCCACCGCTGGAAGAGAAGTAGTAGCTGCCGGGCGTCGACAGGCGGAGTCGGCTGCGCAACGCGGCGGTGCTCGAGGGGGTCTCGACGACGGCGATCCCGTCTGTCGGCCAGGCGTCGGCCAGCGCAGCCATCGCCGCCGAGCCACTGATCGGCTCCCCCTCCGCGGGCGGGGTCAACGGGCTCGGATCGGGGCGCAGCGCCGGCTGCTCGCGCCCGGACTCTCCGAGCAGCTCCAGCAGCGCCTTCAGCGCCAGCCCGACGTCGCCGAGGATCGCCTCGCCCATCGGCGCGCGCGCCGCCTCGGCGGGGTCGGAGGTGATCTGCACGAGGCTCGTGCCCTCGGCCAACAGCGGCCCGGGGATGTAGGGGTAGTAGGGGAACACCGAGGAGCCGACGACGAGCACGAGGTCGTACTCGGCCAGCTGCATCCCGGCGGGACCGATCGCCGGCGCGAGCAGCCCCTGGAAGTTGGGGTGGCTCTCGGGGAAGCCGAGCCGCCCGCCGCCCGTCGCGGGCGTCGCCAGGACGGGCAGGCGCTGGCGCTCGGCCAGGGACACCGCGTCGTGCCAGCCGCCCGCTGCTTCGATGTCGGGGCCGGCGATCATCACCGGGTTGCGAGCGTCGGCGATCCGCCCGGCAAGCGTCGCCAGCACGGCGGGATCGGGGACGGCGCGCCCGCCGACTGTCCGCGCGAGCGTGTGGCGCAGCGTCTCCGCGTCGGCCTCCTGGGCCCAGTCGTCCATCGGGATCGACACGAACGCCGGTCCGCGCGGCGGCAGCGAGGCGTGGTGGATCGCCCGCGCCAGCGCGGCGGGAACGTCCTGGGCGCGCGGCGGCTCATGGCTCCACTTGACGTAGGGCTGCGGCCCGTAGGTCGGTTCGCGGTTGGTGAGGTTCGCCTCCATCGTGATCTGCGCGCGCACCTGCTGGCCGGCCGTGACGAGCAGCGGCGACTTGTTCGACTGGGCGTTGAAGATGCCGCCGACGGCGTTGCCGACGCCGGGCGCAGTGTGGAGGTTGACGTGGGTGACGCGGCCGGTGGCCTGGGCGTAGCCGTCGGCCATGCCGACGACGACCAGCTCCTGCAGGCCGAGGACGTAGCGGAAGTCGGAGGGCAGATCGGCGAGCATCGGCAGCTCTGTGGAGCCGGGGTTGCCGAAGATCGTCGTCATCTCGTGCGCCCTGAACAGGTCGAGGGTCGCCTCGCGGACGGTGGCCATCAGGCGGTCATCCTTTCAGGGTCAGGACTCTTCCGGTGCGGCGACCGCGAAGACGATGTGGCGCCGTGCCAGGGAGAGATATGGGTGAAGTTCGATCGGGCCTCCATCGAGCGGCGCGACGGTCACCTCGGTGAGGGTGATGAAGTCGCGCTCGGAGGCATTCAGCAGATCTGAGACACGGCTGCGGTAGCCGTCCTTGGCAAGCGTCAGGGCGCCCTCGATGCGGTGGCGCTGGGTCTCGATCCGGACGCGCTCCTGGCGGTGTTCGACGTTCGAGGAGGTTTCCTGGGGGGCCTGGTTCTCGTCTGCCATGAGGCCCATTATCGACGCTCGCCGCTCAGCGGGTCACGAGGTAGCTGCGCAGCAGCATCGTTCGCCTGCCCGTCGGGCCTTGGGCGACGATCGTGACCCGTGCCCGCATGCCGTGACTGGCGCCCAGCTCGCGGCGTAGGCGCCGCAGCGCGGCGGCGCTCACACGCAGCCGCACATGGCCCGTGCGGGCGGCCGGCAGGCTCCGGGCCAACGCGACGAGCTTGACGGCACGGCGCGAGCGACGAGTCGGTGTGAGCGTCGCCGTCACGAGGATCTTGCAGCCGCGCTGACAGGAGATGTTCATCGCCAGCCCACGACGCGCCAGCACTCCCTTCGATCGCAGCAGGCGGGCGCTCAGCACCGGTGCGACGTCGAGCGGCGGCGGCCAGGCGCCGGGCGCCACACATCCGGCGCCGGCGCGACCGACGGGTTCGAAGCGCTCGACGCGGTTGTTGTTCGTGTCGGCCACATACACATCGCCTTCGCAGCCGACGGTGAGCGCCGTGGGCTGGGAGAGCTGTCCCGGCCCGATGCCGCGGTTGCCCCACTTCGCCAAGAAGCGGCCGTTTTCGCCGAACTCCTCGATGCGGTTGTTTTCGCTGTCGAGGACGTAGACGTTGCCGGCCGCGTCGATGCCGATTCCCGTCGGCGAGCGGAAGCGTCCGTCGCCGCCGCCGCGGTCGCCCCATTCGGCGATCACCGACCCACCCGAGTTGAGCTTGACGACCCGGTCGTTGCCGGTGTCGGCGACGTAGACGTTGCCGGCGGCGTCGACGGCGAGCGCCTGGGGATGTTCGAAGTCGTCCTGCCCCGCACCTGCGGCGCCGCTGCCGCCGTCGGCGCCCCAGCGTGCCCGCAAAGTCCCTTCGGGGCCGTAGACGAGGATTCGGTTGTGGCCGGCGTCGGCGACGAAGGTCTCCTGGTCGGTGCCCGACACGGCGATGGCGATGTTGCCGGAGAGTCCGGCTCCGCCCAGTGCGCCGGGACCGCCGATTTCCGCCAGTGGCGTGCCGTCGCCCCACAGGCGCGCGACGCGCGCGTTGCCGCGATCGCCGACGTACACCGAGCCGGCCGGGTCGACGGCGACGCCGCTCGGGGCGTTGAAGCCGGGGAAGCGTCCCGGCGCGAGCGTCCACTGCCCGCTCCAGACGTCGCTGCCGGGGGCGAACAGCTGGATGCGGTTGCTGTCGGTGTCCGCCACCAGCAGCCGCCCGGTCGGATCGACGGCCACGCCCCGCGGCACGGTCAGCTCGGCGGGACCGCGCGCGGAGATGCCGAGCGTCCGCTCGTATTCGCCGCTGGGGCCGAACACCTCGATCCGGTCGTTGGCCGTGTCGGCTACATAGTTGTTCCCCGCCGGGTCGCTGGCCAGCGCTCGGGGGAAGGCGAGCTGGCCGGGTTTGCTGCCGAACCCGCCCCAGGCGCCGACGAAGCCCAGCTGCGGGTTCAGCTTGACGACGCGGTGGTTGATGTCGTCGGCGACATAGACGTTGCCGCCGGCGTCGAGGGCGACGCCGTAGGGGAAGCCGAACTGGCCGGCGCCGGTGCCATTCGTGCCGTCTTCCGCCTGGAAGGCTCCTTCGAGACCGAAGCGCTCGATGCGGTGGTTGTCGTCGTCTGAGACGAGCACCTCCGATTCGTTGGCGGCGACACCGCGCGGATAGGAGAACTGCCCGGGGGCGCTGCCCTTCGTCCCCCACGCCAGCGGTTCGCCGCCGTTGAGGTTGAAGCGCTCGATCCGGTTGTTGCCGCTGTCGGCGACGAACACGAAGCTGCCGTTGACCGCGATCCCGCCTCCGGGGGGCTTGGTGAAGTCCTGGGAGGAGCCGAAGTTGAACTGGCCCACTTCGCTGCCGCGCCGGCCCCAGGCGGTCAGGAAGGCTCCGGCGGGGCTGAACTTCTCGATGCGGTTGTGGCTGGAGTCGACGACGTAGACGTTCCCGGCGGCGTCGACGGCCAGTCCCCCGATCGGCCCGAACTGACCGTGGCCGCCGCCGAACGAGCCCCACTCGTTCTCGAAGGTCCCGGCGGGGCTGAACTCCTGGACGGTGTAGCTGAGCTGGTCGGCGACGAACACGTCGCCGCCGGGGCCAATCGCGATCGCCTCCGGGAAGCGCAGCACCCCCTCGGCGCGGCGGCCGACCTGCTGCACGCCGGTATAAGGACACCCACCCCCACCGGCCCCGGGGCAGGCTTCGGCGTGGGCGCCCGTCGGGATCAGCCAGCTGGTCGCCGTCAGGCTCGCCAGCGCCAGCAGGACCAACTGGGCCCGCAATGCCAGCGCGCCGGCAGGGACGCGCCTGAGCAGCGGCGCGGCGGAGGGCGAGGGAAAGCGCGGCATCGACTCATCTCAACACGCCGCGGGCGCGGGTGTAGCGGTCCGAGTGGCCAGCGGCTAGAGGATTCGCTCGGGCGTGCGGGCGGGGAGCCCAGCGCGAGCGACAGGCACGAAGGCCGCGCGCCCCGAGGCGGCGGGGTGGTTGAGCTCTTCGCGGACGATGTACAGCGGGCGGTGCTTGACCTCGTCGTAGATGCGCCCGACGTACTCGCCGATCACGCCGATCGCGATCAGCTGGATGCCGCCGAGCAGCAGGATCGCGATCGTGATCGATCCGAAGCCCGGCAGGTAGGAGTCTGTGATCCGCAGCACGATGACCACGGGGATTGCGATGAACGCCACGCCTGCCGAGAGGATCCCGACATAGGTCGCCAGCTGCAGCGGCAGATGCGAGAACGAGGCGATCGCGTCAAGTGAGAAGCGAAGCATCTTGCGCAGCGTGTACTTGGTCTCGCCGGCGTGGCGAGCGTCGCGCTGGTAGGTGATCGCGGTCTGTGTGAAGCCGATCCAGACGGTCATGCCGCGCAGGAAGCGCGAGCGCTCGGTCATCGCCAGCAGCGCGTTCAGCGCCCGGCGGTCGAGCAGCCTGAAGTCGCCCGAGTTGGGCTCGAGGTCGACCTGGGCGAGCTTGTCGAACAGCTTGTAGAACCACGAGGCCGTCGCCAGCTTGAAGGCTGTCTCGCCTTCGCGCTCCTTGCGCACGGCGTAGACGACGTCGGCGCCGAGGCCCCACTGGGCGACCATGTCCGGGACCAGCTCAGGGGGGTCTTGCAGGTCCGCATCGATCATCGCGACGACGTCGCCGACGGCGTGCTCGAGCCCGGCGGTCAGCGCCGCCTGGTGTCCGAAGTTGCGCGACAGGTGGATCACGCGGACGCGCGGGTCGGCTCCGGCGATCTTGTCGAGCAGCTCGGGGGTGCGATCGCTGGAGCCGTCGTTGACGAGCACCAGCTCGAAGTCGTAGTCCGCCAGAGCTGAGGTGGCGCGAGCCACGAACTCCTCGATCAGCAGCTCCTCGTCGTAGACGGGAGCGACGAGGCTCAGCAGGGTTGGCGTGCGTGGAGGTGTGTCCGGCATGGTCAGATTGTGCCTTGTGCGTGGCGCGAAGTCGCTCTTGGGCACGGATCCTCGACGAAATCCCTAAGCCGCCGCTCAATTTATCGTTCATCCTGTCTGGGAATGAGATCGGAACCAGATGAGCGCGAGGAGCCGACCGCCAGCGTAGCGTCCGTGGCGAGACGCCTTCACGTGCCGGTCGTGCTCGTGCAGTTCGTCAAGTTCGGGATCGTCGGGATCTCCAACACGCTGCTGACGTTCGTCGTCTACACGCTGTTGCTGAAGGTCTTCGGCGTCTGGTACCTGGCGGCCTCGGCGATCGGCTTCGTCATCGGCGCCGTCAATGGCTTCCTGCTCAACCGCCGCTGGACCTTCGCCGGGCACGTCGGCGACTCGCTGACGCCGGTCCGCTGGGCGGTCGTGCAGAGCGGTGGGCTGGGGATCAACCTCGGCCTGCTCTACGTGTTCGTCCACGACGCGTCGCTCGACAAGCTCGTCGCACAGGCACTGGCGACGGTCGTCGTCACCGTCACGACGTTCTTCGTCAATCGCGCCTGGACCTTCCGGCACGAGCCCTCCCTGTCGGCCTGAGCGCCTCTAGATGGTTGATTCCACGGGTTTAGGCGCTGTAGTTGACGAGTGCGCGGCTGGGGCGGCCGAGTTGGTGGTTGAGGCTGATGGCGGCGGCGAGGGTGAGGAGGCGTTGGAGGATGCGCTCTCGGAGGCCGGGGAGGGTTC
>DATBBF010000003.1:0-457435 GCA_036271135.1 Solirubrobacteraceae bacterium | reverse complement strand
AACCCTCCCCGGCCTCCGAGAGCGCATCCTCCAACGCCTCCTCACCCTCGCCGCCGCCATCAGCCTCAACCACCAACTCGGCCGCCCCAGCCGCGCACTCGTCAACTACAGCGCCTAAACCCGTGGAATCAACCATCTAGGCGGGCACGGGGGCGCTAGCCGAGCGCCCCAGGGACACACCGCGTGCATCAAGCGCCTCGACGGCGACATGGGGGCCGGCCCGTCCGACCGGGAGCGCCGTCTCGAATCCCGCCATGCGAACAGTCCGCTCCGGTCGCAGCGAGTCGGGCGCGCTACCGCTCAGCAGCCGCCACGCTCGCACCTCGGTGGCGCCGTTCCAGCTCGCATAGACAGTCGCCTCCGAGCGCCCGGGGATCTGTACGGCGATCGAGGGCGAGGATGCGGGCTTGCCTTGCCAGGGCATGCGGAATGCGCGATAGGACTCGTGCTTGGCGGCAAGCAGGGCGTCGAACAGCAGCCGCCCGTCGCGGCTGAATTCCGAGACCCTCGGCACTTCGCCCCAGCCGATGAAGACATTGCCCGAAGGCAGCTCTTGGACCGATCCCTGGCTGCCGGAGAGGATGCCCCGGCGCGTGTACTGGTGGATCAGCTCGGCCTGCATGGCCGTCTCATCGAGCGCCAGCACTATGCCGCGCGAGAGTGGCTCGACGGCCGGCGTGGCGCCGTTGTCGAACACCGACAGCGTTCCGTCGGGCAGGCGCCGCGCGTGGTGCTGCCACGCGAAGCTCGCGCCCTGACCCATCGCGAAGTCGCTGCGCCCGCCGCCCAGCCGCCAGATGATCTCGCCGTCTCGCGCGATCTTGTAGATGGTGTGGGTGCTGCGCGAGGAGATGAGCAGGTTGCCGTCATGGTCGAGATCGACGGAGTTGATGTGGAAGTAGTCCCAGTCGGGAGTCAGCGGCGCGTAGGACTCGCGCAGGCCGGCGTGATCGAGGCTGTGCCACTCCATCAGGACCCTGCCGCTGTGGAGGTCGATCTCCTGGAAGAGGGCGTCTTGGATCGTGCCGTTCGGGGAGCCCCCGACGGAGCGTAGGTTCGCCCGCGTGACCTCGTAGCTCGTCAGCAGCGCCGTGTCGCGGGGGGTGATGACGAACTCGTGCAGGTCGCCGCGGCGACCGTTGCCGGCCTGGATGCGGCGGATCGGCCGGTAGGAGCTGTCGGCGATCACGTATTCGCCGACGCCGTGGCCAAGTTCGATCTCGCCTTGCCACCAGACCAGCACGGGCTCGCCTCGGTAGCGCTGGACCTTGAAGTTCGTTGTCACGCGGTCGGCCACCGGGTTCTCCCACAGCGGCTCGCCGCTCGAATCGACGATCACCGCCCCGGCCTGCGCGTCGGGGGCGTTGTAGGGAGCCATGAAGATCGGATCGCGCGAGGCGCCCGGCTCGTTGCGCAGCACCGTCAGGCCAGGGATCTGCAGGTCGGGACGAGTCACCCAGCGCGGGGCGAGCGGCGACTGGGCCGCGGCGGGCGAGCCCGAGATCAGCTTGCCGGCAAGTCCCCCCAGGCCGCCGGCTGCGGTGAGCCCAGCGAAGCCGATCCCGGCGTCTCGGATCAGCTCACGACGCGTCATCGATGGGAGAGGCGCGAGCATCCCCTTCAGGGAATCACCTCTGGGGAAAGCGTGTCTCAGCAGAGCGTCGGGGGAAGCTAAGGACTAGGCGGTCTTTTCCTTTCTCTTGTAGCGGCTCGCCCGGTATTCACTGACCCACTGTGCAGTCGAGTACCAAGTCCCACCAACCTTCTGAGCCCGGAGCCGGTCACGTTGCGCCGCTGCTACCAGAGCGCTGTGGGATAGGCCGTCGTCTTCGGCGAGGCCGGCGAGCGGTACGACGCTGAGCGTGCCTGCAAGCTTGGGAATCAAGAATCGGTATATGCCCTTACGGACCGACCTGGCCAGAAGTTCGGTCAAGGGTCCACAGTCGTCTTCATCGGCTCGTCGTAGCGCCTTGAGATAGCTAGTTCGTTCGTTTCGTTCGATGATCGCCGGCGGGTATCCCATGTGGACAAGCAGATGGGTGAGCACGAGCCGTCCAACGCGTCCGTTCCCATCCGGGAAGGGATGTATGCGCTCGAAGGCCGCGTGGAGCCGTGCGAGATCCTCGATGATGTGGCTCTCGCTTTTTGCCTGCATCATCCAATCCAGCGTTTTGTTGACGTCCGTTGCCCACTCGGCCAGGGAGCTGGGGACGATGCTGGAGGGAAGCGTGTGCAGTCCGGAGCGCAGCGGATCGTGATCCTTGAGGCGGTATGCGCCCGGTTCCTCTCCGCGCACGAGACCGTCGGGCGGAAATTCCGGCCAAACAGGACCCACAACGAGTTTGTGAATCTCACGCACCGTGCCCTCGGTGATTGGCGGCGAGAACGCATCCGCAATGTTGCGCGTGGCTCGATGCGCCTGCTCGTATACCCAACGCGCGGCGTTGCCGTAGGCCCGAGCCTCGAGGACCTCTCTCAGCGTGCTCTGGCCGCTGACAACTCCATCCTCGAGCAGCATGCGGACCTGCCGCTGCCGGAGGGTGTTGCCCTCGAGCGCGGTTGAGTGATGCGTCTCCTCCGTCCAAATGCCGGCCCAGATGTCCTGGAAGACCATGGGCTCTGGGAGGCCGCCAATCGACTGAAGGTCGGACCGGGCTTGGTCCAGGCTTCGGAGCAGTTCCTGCCGACTGGGCCGTCCCATGGATTTGTCTAGGCTAGCAAGAAAAAACTAAACCACGACAAATTGGAGGGAACCCATGTTCGATTTGTCGTTGTTTTATTTCTTCTTGTCGGTCTAGACACTTTCCAGAAGTCTCGGCACGCGCTGTATTCGTCGACGCGTAGACAGACGAAACACGCCCAAGGGATGCACTAGCGTGAACGCCGTGGCCGAGGGGTTCGAAGCAGATGCGAGCGCCAAGCGACTGACGCTGATCGCCTGCATCCTCGGGTCGGGGATCGTGCTGCTCGACGGGACCGTCGTCAACGTCGCCCTGCCGACGATCCAGCGCGCGCTCGGGGGCGGCCTGGCGGCGCAGCAGTGGGTCGTCAACGGCTACCTGCTGACGCTTGGCTCGCTGATCCTGATCGGCGGCTCGCTGGGCGACCTGTTCGGGGAGCGGCGCGTGTTCGCCCTCGGCGTCGCGGGCTTCGGACTTGCCTCGGCGTTGTGCGCGGCGGCGCCGAGCATCGGGGTCCTGGTCGGTGCCAGGGCGCTTCAGGGGATCGCCGGGGCGCTGCTCGTGCCGAGCTCGCTGGCGGTGATCGTCAACACCTTCCCAGAGTCCGAGCGCGGTCCGGCGATCGGCAGCTGGACGGCGTGGGGAGCGATCGCGGGGGTACTGGGGCCGCTGGCGGGAGGTGAGCTCCTGGCGATTGCCTCCTGGCGCTGGATCTTCCTGATCAATGTGCCGCTGGCGATCGCCTGCGTGACGCTGATCCTGACGGCGATCCCGAAGAGCGCCCCACGCGAGGCGGGAGCCCGGCGCATCGACGTTGCCGGTGGCCTGCTGTGTGCGCTCGGTCTCGGCGGGCCGGTGTTCGCGCTGATCGAGCAGCCGCGCTTGGGCTGGTCGAGCGCGGCCGTGACGGGGCCGTTGATCGCCGGTTTCGTGTTGCTGGTGCTGTTCCTGGCGTACGAGTCGCGGGCCCGTGACCCGATGCTGCCGCTGGGTCTGTTTAGGCGTCGGAACTTCTCCGCGGGCAACGTCGAGACGTTCTCGATGTACGCGGGCCTGTCGATCCTGTTCTTCTTCCTGGTTCTGTTCCTGCAGCAGATCGGCGGCTACTCGCCGCTGAAGAGCGGGCTGGCAACGCTGCCGGTGACGGTCGTGATGTTCTTCCTCTCACGCCGCTTCGGAGCGCTCGCGGACCGCTTTGGACCCCGTTTCTTCATGGGCGCCGGACCGCTCGTGGCCGCCGCCGGGCTGCTGCTGTTCCAGAACACCGGGATCCAGGTCGACTACCTCTCCGAAGTGCTGCCGCCGCTTCTGATCTTCGCGCTGGGCCTGTCGATGACGGTCGCGCCGCTTACGGCAGCGGTGCTGGCGGGCTCGGAGAAGGAGGCGGGCATCGCCTCGGGTGTCAACAACGCGATCGCGCGTGTCGCGGGCCTGCTGGGGACCGCCGCCGTGGGCGCCGCGATCGCCTCCTCGTTCGTTGTGGCGATGAACAGTCGCCTGGCCGGGGCTACCCTCGGGGGTGCCGCTCAGGCGGCAGTGCGGGAAGCCAAGCGCTTGCCCCTCGGGCGCCCGGACGTGCACGGGATGCCCTCCGCCCAGGCGCACATCGTGCGGGCTGCCGCCGAAGGCGCCTCGCTGCATGCCTTCCATCTGGGGATGGCCGTGGCGGCTGTCCTGGTAGCGATCGGCGGGCTCGTCGGCGCGGCGGGAATCCAAAACCCGAAACGTCGGCCCGAGTTGCGCGCGGCGGACTGCGCCGGGGGTCAGCTGGTCGGGGTCGGTGGTGCAGGGCAAGAGCACGCGGGGGTGGCGTAGGCGGGCGGCGTCGAAGTCGTCTGGTTCAATGCGAGGCCGATGAGGGGGCTCACAGCGAGAGGGATCACGGCGCTCGCGGTGTCTGTGGGCGCATGTGCGATCTCACTCGGCGCAACGGCAACGGCCGGTGCGACCGACTACTGCGTCAGCGAAGCGGCCTGTGTGGCGGCGGGGGGAACCAACGAGGGGACAGGGCCCACCGGTCTCAAGCTGGCGCTCGACGCGGCCGAAAAACACGTCAACGCGGGCGGCCCCGACCGTGTGCTCCTCGGAGCGGGCAACTACAGCCAGAGCGAAGGGTTCTCCTACGGCGGGGATCCGGTCCTGGTGAGAGGCGCGGGTGTGGGCGCGACGGTGCTGACGCGCCCGGCCCTGTCAGGCCCGAGCGTCCTGACGCTGACTTCGGCGGGGTCGACAGTGCAGGGCGTCACGGTCCTGATCCCAGCCCACTCGGGGCTGTCGGGAGCGACGATGACGGCGGGCACGATGGAAGGGGATGCAATCGAATCGGCGTCTGCTGCCAACTCGGTCTTCGCACTGGAAATCAGCGGTGGCGTCTTCACTCACGGGGTGGTCGACGCGATCAGCGGGACCGGTGTCGAAAGCCGCGGCGGCGAAGTCCTCTACTCGACGATCTTCGGCGGGGGGATCGGGGTGGAGGCGCTGGCCCCCTCGCTGGTCAAGGGGGACAGGATCTCCGGAGGATCGCCGGTCTTCTCCTACGCCAATCCACTCGTCCTCGAAGACAGCTTGATCGACCTGGGCGGGACGGCAGGACACGGGATCGAGATCGTCGGAAACGTCAACGGCAAAGCGCTTGCCTTTCTGCGCCACGTGGCGGTCGTGAACGGGAAAGGGGGGACTGGGATTTTCCTGAACGCAGAAAAAGAAAACGCTACGGCGCTGCTGGAGAACTCGATCGTCTCCGAAGTCGAAACTCCCGTGCTGGTGTTCGGCGAAGGCACCGGCACGACGGCGTCGTTCAGTGCGGACTACTCGAGCTTCGACGTCGCCGAATCGGAGAAGAAAACGACGGGCGGCGCGAGCGCCACGCTGGTCGCGGAACACGTGCTCTCGACGCTGCCGTCGTTCGTGAGCCCGCTGACGGGCGACTACCACCTGGCGCCGGGCTCGCCGCTGATCGACGCGGGAACACCGGGCGAAACGGTCGGACTGGGGGAGTTCGCGACGGACATCGCGGGCAACCCGCGGATCGTCGATGGTCGCCGCGACGTTGGGCCGTATGAGTACCAGTGGCGTGGCCCGGCGGTGACGGCTGCGTCAAGCAAGGCGACGACGGACATCGGCGCGAACGTGGTCTTCGACGGCGCGGCGACGACGGTCGAACCGGGCGATGCGGTGACGGGCTACCAGTGGGTCTTCGATGACGGCACGAGCGTCCCGGCGGGCGCGGTCGCCGAACATGCCTTCCTGAAATCGGGTCTGCATACGGCGACGTTGACGGCGAAGGACACGGCGGGCCTGAGCTCGACGGCGACGGTGAACGTGAAGGTGAAGGCGGAACTGCCGGTGTGCCTGATCGAAGGGGGGTGCTGCGAAGGGGCGGCCTGCCCGGCGCTGTCGCGCTCGATCAAGAGCTTGGCGGTGAAGCCGCTGGCGTTCAAAGCGGCCCTGCGCGGCGGCGCGATCGCGTCCTCGCGCGGAGCGCAGGTCACCTACTCGGTGACGGGCGCGGTGGGGCTGGCGGATTTCACCGTCGAGCAGGTGCTGAAAGGGACGACGAACGCGGCTGGCTCTTGCGTGAAGCCACACAGGGGCCTGAAGGGAAGGGGCTGCACGCGCTACAGCCAGGCGAAGGCGGCGTTCTCACACATCAGTCCGGCGGGCGGCAACCACTTCCACCTGACGGGGCGGGCGAAGGGCAAGAAGCTCGCGCCGGGCCGGTATCTGCTGATCGGCCACCTGGCAAGCCAGCCGCACGGGCCGTTCGTCACGGCGAACTTCCGCATCCTCCGTTAGGACCCAGCCATCTCGCGGCCTAGATCGGCTGGCTCGCGTACTCGCGCATCGCCTCGATCAGCGGTCCGAGCCGCCGGCCGCGCTCGGTGAGGCGGTACTCGACGGTGGGGGGGCTGGAGGGGATGACGGTGCGCTGGACGAGGCCGGCTCCCTCGAGGTCGCGCAAGCGCTCGGAGAGCATTCGTGGGGAGATGCCGGCGACGGCCTCGGCGAATTCGTTGAAGCGAATCGCTCCGGTCAAAGCGGCGTAGAGGATCGAGAGCTGCCAGCGCCGCTCGAGCAGGGAGGCTGTCTCCCTGACCTCGAGCGGCACGGGCTCACATCTACGAGGCGTGCGCGACATCGCGAGCCGGCTCCAGTGCGCGGTCGATCACCTCTTGAACGGTCATGACCGGGTGGAAGGTCATGTGCTCACGGACATCGTCGGGGATGTCGTCGAGGTCGCCTCGATTGCGCTCGGGCAGGATCACGTCGGTCAGCCCGGCGGCGTGGGCCGCGAGGACCTTCTGCTTGAGCCCGCCGATCGGCAGGACCCTTCCTTGCAGCGTCACCTCGCCGGTCATGCCGACGGTGTGCTTGACGGGCCTTCCGGAGAGCAGCGAGGACAGGGCGGTGACCATCGTCACACCCGCGCTGGGGCCATCCTTGGGGATCGCTCCGGCGGGGACGTGTACGTGGAACTCCTTGTTCTCGAGTGCGCTCTCGTCGATGCCCAACTCCTCGGCGTGGCCACGTACGTAGGAGAGAGCGATTTGCGCGGACTCCTTCATCACGTCACCGAGTTGTCCTGTCAGGACGAGTCCGCCCTTGCCGTCGTTCTTCATGGCTGTCGCCTCGACGAACAGGACGTCGCCTCCGGCGCCGGTCACTGCCAGGCCGGTCGCAACCCCTGGCGTCGCGGTCCGTGCGGCTGACTCCTGGAAGAACTTCTGGCGGCCGAGCGCGTCGCGGACAGCCTCCAGATCGATCTTCACGGGTGTCACGGCCTTGACCTCGGTCTTGGCGGCCGGGCCGTTCCCGTTCTGGGAGGGCGCGGCGTCGCCTACCTCGGCGACGGGGCCATTCCCGTTCTGGGAGGCGACCTCACCGGCCTGCTCCGCGACGGGGGGATCGACGGCGGCCTGAGCCGATGCGATCTTCGTGGCGGTCTTGCGCAGGATAGTTCCGAGGTTGCGCTCGAGGTTACGGACGCCGGCCTCGCGGGTGTACTCGTTGATGACGGTCGTGAGGATCTCGTCTGAGACCTCGACCTCGTCCTCGCGTAGGCCGTTGCGGTCGCGCTGACGCGGCCACAGGTAGCCCTCGGCGATGGCGAGCTTCTCGGCGGTGGTGTAGCCGTCGAAGCTGATCACCTCCATGCGGTCCAGGAGTGGGCCGGGGATGGTGTCGGCGACGTTGGCGGTGGCGAGGAACATGACCTGTGAGAGGTCGAGCTCGACGTCGAGGTAGTGGTCACGGAATGAGTGGTTCTGTGCGGGGTCGAGGACCTCGAGGAGAGCCGCTGAGGGGTCTCCCCTCCAGTCGGCGCCGACCTTGTCGACCTCGTCCAAGAGGATCACGGGATTCATCGTGCCGGCGTCTCTGAGTGCGCGAACCAGCCGGCCCGGCAGGGCCCCTATATATGTCCTTCTGTGGCCGCGGATCTCCGCCTCGTCGCGGACTCCACCCAGCGACATGCGGACGAACTCGCGTCCGGTGGCCTTGGCGATGGACTCGCCGATGGAGGTCTTGCCGGTGCCGGGAGGTCCGATCAACGTGAGGATCGCGCCCGACTTGGGGTCGGCCTCGATCCCACGCTCCTGACGGAGCTTACGGACGGCTAGGTACTCGGTGACACGGTCCTTGACGTCGGAGAGACCGGCGTGGTCGGCGTCGAGCACCGCACGGGCGGCGACTGGGTCGAGACGCTCCTCGGAGCGCTTGCCCCAAGGAACGGCGATGAGCCAGTCGAGGTAGGTGCGGATCATGGAGGACTCGCCGGTCTGCTCGCCCATGCGCTCGAGGCGTGCGAGCTCCTTGTTGGCCTGCTCGCGAACCTCATCGGGCATGTCGGACTCGTCGATCTTGGTGCGGTACTCCTCAGAGACGGAGGCGTCGTCCTCACCGAGCTCCTTGCGGATGGAGTCCATCTGCTTGCGCAGGAAGTAGTCGCGCTGTTGCTTCTCAGCGCCCTCCTGGACGTCCTCACGGATCCTTTTGCGGATCTGCAGCTCGGCGAGGCTGTCGCGCTGAAGGCGAACGGCCAGCTCGAGGCGCTCGGTGACGTCGGTGGTGCGAAGCAGCTCGACCTTCTGCTCGTAGGTGAGGCTTGGGGAGTAGCCGGCGGAGTCGGCAAGGGCACCAGGCTCGGCGATCGCCCGCAGGAATGCGGAGATGCGACCGTCATCGCCACGCAGCTCGAGGATCTCCTCGACGGTGGCGCGGTACTCGCGCTCGAGCTCACGGGTGCGACCGTCGACGGGCACCTCGTCGGGCTTCTCGTCGACCTCGACGCGCAGCTCGCCGCCGGGTCCGGTCTGGGCGGCGCCGATCAGGGCGCGGTGCTCGCCGGACAACGAGACGGCACGGCCGCCGCCGGGCAGGCGGATCTGCTCTGAGACCTCGGCGATGGTGCCGACCTCAAGGAACTCGTTCTCGTGGCGGGGGACGAGGACGACACGCTTGTCATCGCCGACGTCGATCGTGAGGGTGATGCCCATGTTGGGGAAGACGACGGTGTCGTCGAGGGGGATGAGCCTCATCCGCGGAGCGGAGGAGTCGATGGGGTTGGTCTGATCTGGGGGAGAGGCAGGTGTCATAAGGGTTCTCGCTCCATATGAGCTTACGAAAGTTTAGTTAGTATAGCGCGATTGATTGCGGACACAAGTACTTCTGATGCTATGCCGAAAAGGCGCATTTCAGAGCCAGATTTTTAAGAATTGGGAGTCGCGGATGGGCCGCGACGGAGGTCTGTGGGGCGCGTGCGTACAGGGCGGCTCCGTGGCCGCCCCGGGTCAGAGGCGCTGGGAGGACCAGAGAACAGCGCTGACGATGACCGAGACGAGTGCGACGACGAGTCCGATGATCCAGCCGGCGACGTTCTGGGAGGTGAGGATGGCGCCGAGTGCGACACCGATGCCTACGACGCCGGAGGTGGCGATGACGCGGACGAAGGCCGACTCCAGGGGAGGGCGCCCGCCGCGAGGTGGGAGCATCGTCTCGGCAGAGGCGGGGCTTGCCGATGCGCTCGATGTCTCGGCGTCGCCGGGGTGGAGGTCGGGAGCGCTCACTCCTCAATGGTTACCCGAACGGGGTCGGAGATACGCCGGACCAGCCACCGAGTTCCATCGATGCCCTAGCGGTAAAAATCGTGTCGATGTCGATGACAGGACGGAAGACGGCGACCCATGTCGTGATCACTCGAACCACGACTGCTCGAAACGAGACGCCGATCGCTGAGCTTGGGAGGCCCGGACGCCCGCGCCGGCCTTTGTTCGGCAATCTGATCAAGTGGGCGTTGCAGGTCCTCTACGACGCCCGCGATCGACGACGCCGCTGAGTTCTCTCGCACGCCGGAGTTAGGTTTCGGGTGTCCCTGATGAGGACGAAGTTCGGCTGGCGATGGGCGGTTTTTGTAAGTCTCGTGCTACTCGGGACAGGTCTCTATGTGCGGGGCGAGAAATTCCACGCGGCCGGCCCGACGGAGGGCGGATTCCTGATCGTGGGTGTCCAGGACTCCAAGGATGCCGCCGAGAGCTTCTTGCACAACACGTTGATGCCGCTGATGCCGATCGAGGGCGGGCTTGTCGGCCCTCCCGAGGAACGTTCGGCTGAGATCGTCAACTCGGAGGGACTGAGCGAGTAGCTCTCATCCCGTGTTGCGTGTGGCTCTCCGCGGTTCGGAGGGTCACATGTCGCAGCATTGGCTGCGAGTTGCGGTTTGCACCGACGGGTCTCTGACGCTTCTCAGGAACTGCTCGCCGTAGTCGCTCATCCCGCGGGCATGGCACCAGGCGGAGGCGGCTGTGGCGGTGAAGCCGACGGCCCGCGGGATCTCTGCGATCTCGACCGGGGTAAGCGGCATCTCGGCGGCGCCGTCGTAGCCGCCTCGCAGCGCTGAGAGCAGCTCGGCCGGGTCGAGCTGCTCGTCGTAGACCATCGAGACGTAGGTGTAGGCGAGGTCGAGGAGCCGCGGCGCGTGCTCGGCGTTCTCGAAGTCGAAGATCGTCGTCACACGCTGGGCGGCGGCGAAGACGTTGTTGGCGGCCAGCTCGCCGTGAATGATGGCCTGGGGCAACTCGGCGTCGAACAGCGGGGCCGATCGCTCTAAGATGGGCTGGAGCTTCGCTTGAGCGGGGGCTGGGCATCGAGTGATCTCCGCGACAACGTTGCGGGGGTTCAGCCATTGCCCACGATTCTCCGGCAGGTCGATAAGGGTGGCATCGAGTGCGTCGTGAATCTGGGCGAGGGTCTCGCCGAAGCTGGCAGCCAGCTCAAGGGTGAGGCTTGCAGGATGCTCGCCAGCGAGATGGCGGGAGACGGTGAAGACATTTCCGCCATCTCTTCCGACGAACTCGCCCGTGTGTGACGGAAGGTAGAGGGGTGAGGACAGGCCACGCTCGACGAGCGTCTGTTGGATGAGGGCTTCGGCAGTGACGCTCGAGGTCGCCTGGCTGTCGAGCTTGCGGACGACATAGCGCTCTCCCGAGGCGCAGGTGACGGCGTAGGTGACGTTGCTGAGGCCGACGGTGACGAGTGAGAACCGGTCGATGTGATCTGAGACGAACTGATCGAGCCAGCTCTGAAGACGCTCCTCGGTGATCTCGATGGTTGGCTCGCTGCTCATGAGCCCCCAAACTATCCCGTGGGCTTAGCTCGGCTTGTCCTCGAAGGACACCTCGACGTTCTCCTCGTGCAGGCGCTCCTCGACTTCGGCGGTGGAGATGAGGGCGCGCTTGTCGGCGTCGAGGAGGGGCTCAGAGAAGAAGCTGCGTGGCCACAGCCGGCGGGTTTTGACGACATTGACCTCAGCGGCGATCATCGTCAGCTGGGCGCCGAGGTAGAGCCAGGCGAGCAGGCCGAGGACGAAGGCGAAGAATCCGTAGAGAGCCTGGGTGTGCTTGAGCTCGTGGTCGATGTAGAAGCCCCCGAGGTGCTGGAGGAGTTGCCAGAAGACGGCGGCAACGATGACGCCGGGCAGCAGTTCGCGCCAGGCGAGTTCGGCGGCAGTCAGCAGTTTGAAGGCGAGCATGAAGAGGACGAGGTTGCCGATGAAGGCGAGGACGACGCCGGCGACGACGGCGGGCGCCGCATGGCTGCCGGTGCCGACGAAGCCGCCGATGACGGTCGAGACGATCGAGAGGGAGCCGAGGATCGCCATCATCATCAGGCCGCGTCCGCGTGAGAGGAGGAAGTTGTGGCGGTGCTTGAAGGGCACGGCCCAGATGCGGTCGAAGGCGGTCTGAGTGGCGCCCATGATTCCCATGCCCGCCAGCAGTGAGCCGATGACGCCGATTGCTAGACCGGTGGGACTGCCCCTCAGCGACTGCGGGTCGAGTGTTTTTTTGATGATGGGGAACTGCCCGAGGGCCCCGTTGAGGATCTTCTGCTGCTCGGCGTGATCGCCCTGCAGGACGAAGCCGAGGATCGTCACGAAGACGAGCAGCAGGGGGAACAGGGAGACGAAGCCGTAGTAGGCGATCAGAGCCGCCAGCTGCCCGCCCTGATCGTCGCCGAACTTCTTGATGACGGCCGCGAGGAAGCTCAGCCTGGGGCTCTGCTGCTGGCGGCGGTCGAGCGCGTGCAGACGGCCGGTGATGCTCATCGCAATTGGAGGGGGGGTCTTGGAGGCCCTGGGCTCGACATGCAGGTGTGTCTACCCGATTTGCCGTCCAAGAGAGAGCGCCGTGGCTTGCGGAGTCGTTCGAGGCGAGCGCGGGACGCCGGCGCGATCCAGCGGACGAGGTCGCGGTAGTCGCCACCGGAAAGCGTGATCTGTTGCTCCGGGTCCACCGTCACAGGCTGCGCCGTGAGGATCTGGAGGACTGCTACGGACAGGCGACTCTGGAGCTGGTGATCCTGGCTCGGCGTGGGCGCGCGTTCGTCAGTAGAGCGCACATCGGAAATGCCTTGGAGCAGCGTTTTCTCGCCAGGGTTCAGGATCGTCGCAGAGCTGTCTCCGGTCGCAGTCCGATGGCGGCGGCACTGGAGGCGGCGATTCCGCTCGGCGGTGTGGACCAGGCGCTGGATCTGCCGGACACTCGCTCTGAGCCGGAACGGGCGGTAGTCGCGCGCGATGAACTGAGCCGGGTGGGGAAGTGCCTGGGCGAGCTGTCGGAGGACCAGCGGCTCGTGCTCGGTTGGCAGGCCGTTCAGGGCGCCTGTGAGGACTTCTGCCTACTCCACGGATGGAGCCCAGAGAAGTACCGGAAGGTCGCTCAGAGGGCCCGCTCGAGGCTTCGCGAGTTGATGTCTTCGCCAACAAGTGTCCCGGCCGAGCGAGCTGTGTCGGAACAGGCGCCAGGACCCGCCTGTGACCAGAACTCCCCCCACTCATAGGCGCGTCCTCAGGGCCGCCGGCCGTCGGTTGAACGGACGACGGAACGGCGCTGCCCAGCCGCAGAGCGGCGGCCGGCATCCGGAGATCTGCCCCCTCCGGGTGTCGGCTGGCCGCGTGAAATTCGACCGAGTAAGTGGCTGACGGTTTATGCGCTCTCGTCAGGTCTACCGGGTGTTCGACGAGGAGGAGTTCCTTGCCGGGCGCGATCTCGAGATCGTCACCGAGATGGTGCGGACCGCAGGGGTCGAGCCGACAACGCCGCTGCTGCCGCCGTCCGAGGTGTCCGGGGTGCGCCCTTCGCGCATCGTTGCGCGCAGTGCGCCGTTCGCGCTGCTTGCCGCTAGCGCGGGAGTGGCTGCCATCGTGATGCTCGAGTCGGGCCGGCCGGCTTTGCGGTCCTCGGCTCCCGCTCACATCAAACACTCCTCATCACTGGGCGCCCGACACTCTCGACGGCACACACGATTCCCGGAAGCCTCGAGGCGGGCCCGGCAACGATTCGCACACCGCACGGCGCCTGTGCATGTCGTCGTGGTGTACGCGGACCATAGCTCCTCCCACTGGACTATGGCTGGACCGTCCGCGGTTGTCGCTTCCTACTCGCGAGTGTCCGGGCCACCTCACGAGTTCGGGTTCGAGCGCTGATGGCGACGGCCGGCGAGAGGACCTCGCGGGTGGAGATCCGCGCCAGGCCGATGTGGTGGCTGCGTCTGCGGGCGGATCTGACGAGATATGTGCTGATCGCTGTCGCGATCTTCGGTCTGCTCGCCAGCGTGAGGTTTGCCATCGACCCTCCCGTCCCCAGAGCCATCAAGTCTGCTCCCGAGCATCCATCAGACATCGATCTCGCGGCCGAGTCTTACGCGGTCCGGTTCGCTCGCAGCTATCTCACGTGGAGCACCGCAGCGCCGCTAGCCAGCTCTCAGTCCCTGGCACAGTTCGTCGGCGCTGAGCTCGATCCGGATGCTGGCTTGGTGCTGCCCGCAACAGGCTCGGAGGTGGTGGAGTGGGCCGAAGCGGTACAGGTACGCGAATCCTCCCCTGGAGTGAAGGTCTACACCGTCGTGGCGCAGACCGATCCGGCGGGCCTGCGCTATCTAACGGTCGGCGTCAGGCGCGTCGCTGACGGTGCACTGGAGTTGGCCGGCTACCCAGCGTTCGTAGGTGCGCCGGCCAGCACGCAGGTCCAGCCGGGCGCTCGGCTCAGGCCCGTGACCGACAGCGGTCTCGTGACCGTCGTTCGTCGCGCTCTGAGCAACTATCTGGCCGGGGCCTCCAACGAGCTGGCCGCCGATCTCGTGCCCGGGGCGCAGGTCTCGGTGCCGGCCGATTCGATGCAACTGCTGTCGACCTTGCATCAGTCGTGGGCGATGGGCGGCGGCTCTGTGGTCGTCGAAGCGGAGGCCACCGATCGCAGCGGCGCGCGCTACTTGCTTGCCTACGAACTCGACGTGGTTCGTGAGCAGGGTCGCTGGGAGGTATCAGCGATCCAGACGGACCCTGATGACTGACCGCACACCACGCTCCCGATCGGCTCCCCTGCTCGCGGCAATCCTGCTCACCGTGGCATCGCTGGCCTTTTCGGCCAGCGTGGAGGCCGCGGTGAAAGCGCCGACAGCTGCACCAGCACAACGGGCCCAGGTCTCAGAACAGGGCGGCAGCTCACTGGAAGACGCCGCGGCGAAGGCCGGAAACACCGGACGGGCAGTGGCGATGAGCTTGATCGGCCTCGCGTTGGCGGTCGCCGCGACGGTGCTCGCTTTTCGGCGGGACTTCAAGGAGGCGGCAGGGGTCTTTGCCGTGGGGCTCGTCGCGGTCCTCCTCGCGACGCCCGCGGGAGTGAGCCTGCTGCGCGACACCGTAGCGTCGCTGTTCGGGTCGCAGTGATCGAGATCCGTTCATTCCGGCGCGTCTTCGACCTCGAGCGAAGGGTCTACAGCGTGGACCGATTCCGGCTGAATCCCGCGGGCGTTCCCGTACGGGGCATCGTCTATGTGCTGACCACGCTCGTGACGGCAATGGTTGCCACGAAGCTGCCTCTGATCGGCGGCCTGCTGAACCTGCTCCCGTGGTACCTGAGAGACATTGGAGGGCCTGTCGCGATCGCGGCGCTGCTGGCCGTGATCCGCGTCGATGGACGTAGCTTTCACCTTGCCGCTCGGGCCGGGATCGGCTGGGGTCTTGCTCCAGGCCGGCTGGTGAGCCTTTCGACATCCTCTGAAACGGGTCATCCCTGGCACCCGTCGGAGCTGATCGTGCTCCCCGACGGCTCAGATCACAGACTGAGAAGGTTGCGATTCACGGGTCCGGGCGCGGTGCTGGTGCTGACAGCCCATCGGCTCGTGGGCGGCAAGGGGCGCGGAGTCCTTTTCTCGCGCCGAGGGACGGTCAAACTGACGCAGGAACGGGAACCACGTCCCGAGCAGGGGGTCGTGATCGCGCTGGCGCGCGGTGGTCGTCTCGAGGTGAGCGTGGACGATGAAGGCAGCGGGAGGTGAAGGCACCGATCTCGTTCATCTACGGGAACTGCGTGTTCGGGGAGGGGCTCGGCGATGGCTGGGCTGTTTTCGCCATGACACTGAGCTCCTACGCATGGCTCGGAGCCGAGGAGAAGCGGGCTCGCTTTCTGGCGCTCGTCGGGGCGCTCGAGTCGGCGGAGGCCGACATCCAACTGCTGAGAGTGAGCGGGCGCTGGGATCTCACCCGATACGGAGACGATCGTGCCCTCGGAGACGGCCAGCATCCTGATTTGGCGCGCGCCTATGTCAAGAGTCAGATCGCGGAGCTCCAGGGCTCCTGGGCGTCGAGTCCCGCTCTCTATTTCCTCGTCAGCCTGCGCGAGCCCGGGCAGGACGTCGCGTCCTACCTCTCCAGTGCGGCCACTCAACGCCCCGGCGAGTTGTGGCGGGGACTCCGCGGAGCGCTCGCCGCCCACAGCGGCGGCGCGATGGCGACGGGCGAGCTGGAGCGCGCGCGGCTGCGGGCCGACCGGATACATGCGCGGCTGTCGTCGTTCCTGGAGGTGCGCCCGGCTCGCGGTGTCGAGCTGCAGTGGCTTGTTCGAAGGGCGTTCTGCAGGGGCGTGGGGGAGCCTGAGCTGGACGGTCTGCACGAGCCGCGGGCGATGATCTTCGAGCGTAACGGCGAGGCATTCCTGGCGCCGCTGGAAGGCGATGTCCTGCGATGGCTCAACAGTGAGGTCGAGCACCGGGCGAGACTGCTCGGAATCGAGTCTGAGCTGGGTAGGAGCTGGCAGGCGCTGCTCACGCTCGGCGCCGTACCGGATCGGGTCGAGTTTCCGGGACCTCGTGCCGAGCTGCTGTTCGCGCCGCCCGAAGCCGTTCCGTTCGGGCTCGACATCGCCGTGACCTCACGATTCCTGCCGAACGATCTGGCGCTCCGGATGGCACGCAGGAAGATCCAGGACGCAGACCAGATCCTGAGAGCGGAGTCGGCGGGCGAACAGGGTGTGAGCGACCTCGGCTACGAGCGCACCCAGGAGGCGCGCGATCTGCTCGCCCATCTTCAATCCTCGAGCCGCCCGCCTCTGTTCAAGACGACGGTCTCGATTGCCGTTGGCGCCTCGTCCGAGCGGGAGCTCGAGTCGCGGGTCGAGGCGACGAGACGGGCCTTCGGGGAGATAAGGCTGCACAGGCCGCTCGGCAGCCAGCTAGGACTGTTCATCCAGCACCTGCCCGGGCAACGTACGCGCGTCGCCGGGTATGAGGACACGTTCACAGCCGAACAGCTGGCGGCGATGATGCCGACCGCGACTCATTTGGCCGGGGCGCGTCGCGGTTACTACCTAGGCCACACACTTTCCGGGTCCAGACGACCGGTTCTGTTCAACCTCAGCGAGGGCTCTGAGTCCGACGGCAACACCACCGTCCTCAGTGTCGGGGCGCTGGGCTCGGGCAAGACGACGCTCGCCCAGAAGCTTCAGTACGAGGCGTTTCTACGTGGTGCCCGGGTTATCGACTGCGATCCCAAGGGGGACCATCGCTTTCATCTGCTCGAGGACGTCGCGCCGCACGTCGAGTCGCTGGCGCTGGCGCCTGACCCGAAGCTGAGGGGAATGCTCGATCCGCTGCGGGTCGCCCCTGCGCACATGCGCCAGGAGGCTGCCGTCTCGTTCCTGCTCGACCTGCTTCCGCGCCGAGCGGAGCCGGCGTGGGAGACGGCGATTGTCGCCGCGGTCGACCGGGTGATCGCTCGCTCCAACTCACCGACATGTCTGGAGGTTGTTCGTGCTCTGGAGGCGGCCTCGGGAGTCGCGGCGCAGGTGGGACAGACGCTTGAGATCTACGCGCGCACGGGCCTCACTCAACTCGGCTTCGCCGATGCGCGACGTCCGCTGCCACCTGTCGGTCAACGGCAAGTGACGTACCTGCCGATACGGGATCTTCCGGGACCGCCGCCTGGGGCTGACCGTTCCGAGTACTCCCAGACGGAGAGAGTCGGGGAGCAGATCGTGCGGTTGATCGCGATGTTCGCCTTGCAGTTGATGAGTGCAGAGCGAAGCCGCCTGAAGGTCTTCTCGTTCGACGAGGGCTGGCGGCTTCTCTCAGACCCTGTCGGAAGGACGCTGCTCGTCTCGCTGCAGAGGATGGGCCGGTCTGAGCTCGCCGTTCCGATCATCAGCACCCAGCTTGTGAACGACACGCTGCTCGATCATCGCGAGTCGCTGGAGAGCCTGATCGGCGCGACGTTCGTGTTCGGCGTCCGCTCACAGCAGGAGGCGGGCCGGGCTCTGGCGCTGATCGGTCTGGATCCCGAGGATTCCGGATCTCGTCGCCGACTGCTCGAGCTCAGCGCCGGTCGCTGCTTGTTTCGCGACCATCGCGGCCGTGTCGAGGCGATTCAGGTGGATCTGATCGACTCGGTTCTGCGTCGCGCCCTCTCGACGACGCCCGGCCGGTGACGGCGAGCCGGTCTAAGGCTCCCCATGGGCTGTGTGTCCTGCTCGTGCTTTGCCTCGGCTTGTTCTGGCCGTCGGGAGCGCTCGCCCAGCCGGCACGCCAGCGATCCGCTCGGTCTTCGCGTGCGAACTCGCCGAACGCCACGATCGAATCGCCGCGGTCGGTGACCGCGCCCGGTGGACCGCCGCTTGTCACCGCGACACCCGGAGGTGAAGCGGCGGATGGCGAAAGTGAAGTTGAAGCACCGACGGTGGAAGGCGACCCGCTCGTCGGCAATGGGTTGGGCAGTCCCACGTGCCGATCAGCCCTCGGGCCCGAACTGTTGGCCTCGGCTCGGCGCAACTGCGCAACGTCGGGGTTCATCGCGGCCGCTGCTCCCACCAACGGCTATGGGATAGACATCCACATTGACACCGGCGTCGTCCCGCTGAACGGCGCAGGTCTGCTGAGCACAGTTCAGAACATCTTCGTCACGCCCCTCTGGATGGCGCTCGTGTGGCTCACACATGCGCTCGTGGTGATGCTCGAGTGGTGCTTTTCCATCGACCTGCTCGAAGGCGCTCCTGCCGCATCGCTGCAGCGCGCTCTCGCACAAGGGCAGGCGATGATCACGGCGCCATGGCTGGCCTTCGCGCTCTCGGTCGCGGCTGTCACCGTGACTTATCACGGACTGATCCGCAGACGCGTAGCGGACACGCTCGGCGAGGCGCTTCTTGCGGTCGGGATGTTCGCCTGCGGTTTTTGGTTGATGCTCGATCCGTCCGGCACGGTCGGGGCTCTGAGCCGGTGGAGCAACCAAGCCGGCCTTGGAACGCTGGCGGTGGTCGTAAGCGGCACGCCGGTCGCACCGGCCCGCTCGCTGGGAACGAGCATGGCGGGTGTCTACGCCACCGGGATCGAAGCTCCCTGGTGCTACCTGGAGTTCGGCAACGTCGACTGGTGTCGGAACACGAGCCGACTCGAACCGGGGCTCAAGGCCGCGGGCTTGCGAATCGCCAGTCGGCGGCTGGCCGAAGCAGAATGCTCAGGATCGGCCTGCAGCGACGGTCCCGCGACTGTCACGGGTGCTCTGCGTGCGAGCGCGAGGTTGCTCCGCGAAGCCAGAACCAACGGCGCCTTGTTCTTGGCCCTGCCCGCGAACGGTCCCGACCGCAACTCGATCAACCAGCAGGGGTCGCTCCTGCAGACGCTCTGTCAGAGCTCGGAAGCGACCCACTGTCGCGGCCCGGGTGCGGCCGAGGCGCAGTTTCGGACTGACGGGGGGACGTGGCCTCGGGTAGGAGGGCTGCTGCTGATTGCGCTCGGGTTGCTGGGAATGATGCTGCTGCTGGGCTACATAGCCGCAAGATTGTTGTTGGCCGCGGTGCTCAGCGTGCTCTACCTGCTGTTGGTGCCTGCGGTGGTCCTGGCACCGGCTTTCGGCGAGGCCGGTCGTGCGATCTTTCGCTCTTGGGCTGTCCGGCTGTTCGGCGCAGTCGTCTCGAAGCTGATCTTTGCTTTCGTCTTGGGCACGGTTCTTGCGGCAACGTCGATCCTCGAGGCGCTGACGAGCCTCGGATGGTGGGCGCAATGGCTGCTGATGGCTTCCTTCTGGTGGGGCGCGTTCCTGAAGCGCAACGACATCCTCGCTTTCGAGGGTGCAAGGAGCACCGAGCGGAGGACTCAGGCGACGCGGATGATGCGCGGAGCGCTGGCGGCGCGCAACCGCTTTGCCGACCGGCGGGAGGCTCGACGCAAGCATGATCTCGGGCGAGAGCCCCTCGCTGTGCCGGCGGCGTCGCGTGCCGACTCCGCACCTGCCCGCCTTCAGCTCCCGGCGTCATCGCAACCGCATGAGAGGCGTGGTCCGTCTCAGGACGAGCAGGTCGCTCGAGTTCTCCAGGCTGAATCTCGGGGCCGGCCAACAGAGGCCGAGCGCACGTCGCAGGTCGAGAGAGGCACAGCAAGGCTCGCGCGGATCAGGCTTGAGCGGGATCGAGCACGCCTTCGAGGAGACTCGCGCAGAGCCCGGAGGCTTGAAGTTCGAGGCGCCCGGATCGAACAGGAACTGGCAGACGATCGCGTGTCGACGAGCGACGGTCCAGCTCGGCGTGGCCGGCGCAGCAAAGGTTCGGCGCCGGCTGTTGCTATGGCACGCATGCTGGATGAGCAGGCGAGGCTTCCCGGCGCGGGTGAGCGTGCAGACGGGCGGCAGCAGCGGGATTACCCCATGCTGGCGGGGCTGGCCGGATACACCCGCGGCGAATACGAACGGCTCGATCGACGCTCCCAGCGGAAGGCGCGCCTGCAGATCGACCGGGAACTGGCGGCGCGCCGCGCGGCCACGGAACCCGGATCATCCGGTGCCGGCAGCTCCCGCGGCGCCGAGACGGAGTCCAGCGGTGAACGAGCTCGACCGCCGCAGCGCTTGCGAGCACCTCGACCGGGAGCTGGAGCGGGTGCGGAGCCCAGCGTGATGCGCGACGCGCGCGAGGTCGCCGAGGGACGCAAACGACAGCTGGGGTTCGGCAGAAAGTGAACGTAGGCTAGCCATGAGCCAGGCCTCCGGAGCGGTGCCGGCAGGAGGGCGGGATCAATCGCTACCGACGCGGGCTCTGCTCGCTGGTGGCGCGGCGCTCGCGATTGTTTCTGTGGCCGTTGTCGTCATCGTGGTAGGGGCGAGCAGCCTCGAGCCGTCCGGCGATCCCGCGGAGCCGGAAGGGGGCCGGCCGCCGTCTGAGCTGGCACTGAAGGACATTCCTTCTCCCTACTTGCGCTTGTACCGGGAGGCAGCACTGCGATACGGCCTCGACTGGTCGATCCTGGCTGGTATCGGCAAGGTCGAGTGCGACCACGGCCGCGATCCGGACCCGTCCTGTCTGCATCAAGGCTCTGTGAACTCGGCAGGCGCCGGTGGGCCGATGCAGTTCCTCGCGACGACCTGGGCGCAATATGGCGTTGACGCCGATCGCGACGGCGTAGGGGATCGCTGGGATGCCACCGATGCGATCTTCGGTGCCGCGAACTACCTACGAAGCTCGGGTGCGCCCGGCAACTACCGACAGGCGATCTTCGCCTACAACCACGCCGATTGGTATGTCTCCGAGGTCGAGAGCTGGGCGGCGCGCTACCGAGGCTCGCAGGAGGGGGACCAGGGTGCGCTCGTATCGGCAGGCCAGGGTGGACTGCCGGCACGAATTCAAACCGAGACGCCGACACCGGTGCGGGTCGTCGCAGGTGACCGGGCGGTGCTCGATCCGAGCGATGGGCATCTGGCGCTGATCCCCGCGTCGGCGCCACCGGTCGTTCAAGCGATGCTCGTGGCTGGAAACGAGCTGCAAGGTCTCCCATACGGTCCTGCCGGCCATCCGGATCCCCGAGGTGCGCCTGAAGAGGACTGCTCGAGCACGCTGAACTACATCCTCTACAGGGCCGGGATCAGACCCATCTCGGAAATCCTCAGCCAGAACCCCCTAGCTCAGGACTACGTTCACTGGGGCATGCCAGGGCCGGGCCGCTGGGTAACGATCTACGCGACCGACGAGCCGACGCCACATGTCTTCGCGGTCATCGCCGGACTGCGGATCGACACGAGCCACAACGGTACCGACGTCGGTCCCAACCAGGCCCAGGACGGCCCGCGCTGGCGAATCCTCGCGGGCATCCCCACCTGGGCGCACTGGTCGGTCCGCCACCCGCCCGGGTTGTAGGCTCCCCTCATGCCTGACCGCCAGGTCGACTACCTGCTGATCGGAGGCGGTCTCGCCTCCGCCAACTGCTCTCGCTGGCTTCGCGAGGAAGGCGCCGACGGGACGATCCTGCTCGTCAGCCGCGAGCCCGACGCTCCATACAACCGCCCCGACTGCTCGAAGGGCTATCTACGTGGCGAGGAGTCCCGCGAGGAGCCGCTGTTCCGCCCGGCGTCCTTCTGGGACGAGCAGGACATCGAGCTCTTGACCCGCACGAGCGTCACGGCGCTCGATGCGCAGGCCCGGACAGCGAAGCTCTCCAGCAAGGAGGAGATCGGCTTCGACAAGGCGCTGATCGCGACCGGAGCCAACGTGAGACGGCTGAATGTCGAGGGCTGTGAGCTCGAGCAGATCCACTACCTGCGGACGCTCGGCAACGCCGATGCGATCCGCGAGGGCGTCGCCGATGTTGAGCGGGTCGTCCTGATCGGCGGCTCCTACATCGGCTGCGAGGTCGCTGCGTCGCTGACGATGATGGGCAAGCAGTGCACGATCGTCATGCAGGAGGAGCTGGTGCTCGAACGAGGCTTCGGCAAGCCCGCCGGGCGCTTCTTCCAGGGACTGCTCGAGGAGCACGGCGTGACGATCCATGGCCAGGACGAGTTGGAGCGCTTCGAGGGCGAGGGAACGGTTGGCCGGGTTATCACCCGCTCTGGTCTCAGCCTGGATGCCGAAGCGGTGATCGTCGGCGCCGGTGTCATGCCGGATGTCGCCCTGGCCTCCAAAGGAGGCCTCGAGATCGGTGAGCGCGGTGGGGTTAGGTGCAGCTCGCGCCTTGAGTCCTCCGTGCCGGGGATCTACGCCGCTGGTGACATCTGCGAGTACGACTCGCCCGTCCACGGCGGCCGGCCCGTTCGGATCGAGCACTGGGACGTGGCCTTCAACCACGGCAAGACGGCTGCCCTCAACATGCTCGGGCGCGATGTTCCTCACGAGACCGTTCCCTACTTCTTCTCCGATCTCGGCGACTGGGGCGGTCTCGAGTACGTCGGTCCGGCCTATGGCTGGGACGAGGAGATCCTCAGGGGCTCCCACGCCGAGGCCAACTTCACGACCTTCTATCTGAAGGACGGCATCGTCAAGGGCGCCCTGACGGTCGGTCGCTCAGACGATCTAGACCAGGCCCGCCGACTGATCTCCGGCCAACAGTCGCTCAGCGAGTCGCAGCGCGTGGCCCTTGGCGACGAGAGCTCGGAGCTGGAGTCAGTCGGCTCCTAGCTGCAGCGATGGGCCAAGAGGGGAGGGCATGCAGATGGGGACGGTGACGAGCTTCACCCGCGAGGCACAGCACCTCCTGCGCCATCCCGGCGCGGATCCTCGGGCTGCCCAATCGCTGGGCGCTTTCGATCGGATTGTCTCTGGTGTCGGTGGGAGTCGAGCTGTTGCTTCATGCCGATGGCGTCTTCCACTGGTACTACTGGTGGTGGAACGTCGCCAGCTTCCCGGTGATTGTCGTCCTCGGCTACCTGACCTTCTATGTGGTCGCCTTTTGGGTCCACGACATGGCTGACCGGACCCGTCAGATCGCGGTCGTCGTCTCACTGGCCTCGCTGGACCTTGCCGCGGGCCTGCTGTTCGGAGCGGTCCTCGGCTGGATCTGACTTACGGAGCCCGAGGGCAGGTCTCGTCGTGGGCCTGACCATTCCTGAACGCCGTCGGCTTGCCACGCCAGATACCCTGACTGGCGATGACGACCCGTTCGATCGTGACCTCCCAGCCCGACGTCGAGTGCGACGTGTGCGAGCGCCGTCTGCTCCGCGGCGAGCAGCCAGACCACTTCATCGCCGCCGGACGCCGCCGGATCGTCTGCGAGTTGTGCGCGCCGCGTGCCGCCCATGAGGGCTGGATGCGAGAGACCGACTCGACGCCCCTGACGCTCCCGCCGATGCGCCCCCGCAGAGGCCGCAGCCTGTTCGACCGCTTCGTTGGCGCCGCTCGCAACGGCACCGCCGGTTCCGCTCCGGCGCGGTCGCGCGCTGAGAGCGGGCGCACCCGTCCAGCTCCTTACGACCTCCTTGGCGGCGGAAGCGTCGCCGAGCCGGCCGAGTCCCCCGTGGATTCGGGCGCGGCTCCGGGCGTCGAGCATCGCGAGCCCGAGGAGCACAGGCCGACCGCCGGCTATCTCGATCGGGCCGTGGACGTCTTCAACGCCAGCGAGTACCCCCGCAGGGTCGCCGGCGTCTCCCGGTCGTTGGGCGAGCCACTCGTCAGCGTTCGCTCTGCAGAGCACCTTGCGAGCGTCGTGCGGATCGTGGTGGCGTGGGAGCTCTCGTGGTACCGCTACGAGGTCGACCTCGGCGAGGAGCCCGCGAGCGCCCAGGCGATCGGCCAGGGGACCGAGCTCGACCAGCTCGAGCGCGAGGAGCGCGAGGGCAACGCCCAGGCGCACACCTCGGGCATGCTGGCCCTGACGCAATAGTCGCTGCGCCCCTTGCTTCTCAGGACGCTGAGAGTAAGATCGGTCCCCTGATGATCTACTGCGTAGTCCCAAAGCCACTGGCCGATGAGCTCTACCCGAAGCTCGTAGAGCACTACAGCGACGACGAGAACGTGACCGTCATCGTCGAGCGTCGCGAGTTCGACAGGCGCGCCCGCAGCGTCCACACCGGCGAGGCATCCGCCGGTGCCCAGCGCCGCGTGATCAGGGACCGTCGCCGCGCCCGCGTGGCCGGCGATCTGCTGCCGCTCGCCCAGGCCGTCTAGCCCGACCCGCCCACGCTGCGCCCGGCCTGACCTTGAAGGTGATCGTCCACGTCGACGGCGGCGCCCGCGGCAACCCGGGTCCGGCAGCCGCTGCCTGCGTCATCTCCGACCTCGATGGGCAGACCCTCGGCGAGCACGCCGAGCTGCTCGGCAAGGCCACCAACAACGTCGCCGAGTATCGCGCTCTGCTCCTCGGCCTCGCCAAGGCCCGTGAGCTGGGTGCCGACGAGATCGAGGTGATCGGCGACTCCGAGCTGATCGCCAAGCAGATCCAGGGCCTCTACAAGGTCAAGCACGAGGCCATGAAGCCCCTCTTCCTGGAAGCCAAGGAGGCGATCGGGGACTTCAGGACCTTCTCCATTCGCACCGTCCCAAGAGCTCAGAACGCACAGGCCGACGCGTTGGTGAACGAGGCGCTCGACGGCGTACGCTGAAATGACGCGCTCCGCTCGTTGCGGTAGTTGGGACGTGGCGTATGCTCCCCGCCGTGCGACGTCTGGCTGGTGCCATCACGGTACTGCTCCTGACCCTGGTTCTCGCCGGCAGCGCCCAGGCGGCGCACGGCAGCGTCAACGGGACCGTCAGCGGCGCACCCGCCGGAGCAACATCCGAGTTCGTGGAGGCTGTCAGCCCACAGGGAGTGATCGGTGGGGTGGCAACGGTTGCATCCTCCGGTGCCTACGATCTTTCGCTGGCACCCGGGACCTGGCTGCTAGCGGGAAGCGCTCAGACGGGCGTCAGCGCCCTGGCGAGCTTCGCGGCGCCGCTGCGCGTCAAGGCGGGTCACCACGTGCAGGCGCACACCGCGCCGCTGAAGCCGAGCGCCATCAAGGCCGCTGCTCGAGGACTGCCGGCCGGCGCGGTCGTGACGATCGCACCGATCATCGTTCACGACGAACGCAGCGACGTCACGCCCGGTTCGCTGATCGAATAAACAGCACTGGTCACCAACATCATGTTCAAGCAGTGCGCCACGAGGAAGATCACCTTCGTGGACACCTCCGAAGCCTTCAAGAAGTTCGCCCGGCAAGAGGCCGGGCTGTCCCGCAGCGGACGACTCTCCACTCCCTTCGAATACCGCCCGATCACGCCCCGGTTCGACATCGAAACGACAGACGACGTGATTGATCGCGCCGGAATCGCCTTCGGCCTCTCCGTTCACAAGCGAGGGAGCACCGAGATGAGCATCGGCAAAGGCCTCGAAGACGAAGGCAACACACAGCGCAACGGCGCCGAACTCGAATCAGACCCAACCAACGCGGAACTCGAAGCCGCGGTAATCAAAGAGACAAGCACCCTCGCAACCCGCATCTGCGGCTAGCCAGCAAGCGCATCCAAGCGAGCTGGGGCGTGCCTAGTCGCGGTGTCCGCCGGACTCGATCTCCGTGATCTCCACCGTGGCTCAACCACGGCAAAAGAAACGCGAAGCGGAGGTCGGGAGTGTTTGTCGCCCCATGCGGCGCAGCAGCGCGAGCGTCACCCAGACAGGCCGTCGCCGAGCATCGGGCGACAAACACTCCCGGCCGGAGCGCCCCCGACCGGAGCGCCTAGTGCAACGTCTGCGCCGATTTCGCAACAGCCAGCATCTGCGAGTTCGACAGTTCCTCGAGTAGCGTGTTCGTAAGCCAGTAGGTGATCTTGCCGACCGTCCAGCCGATCACGTGGATGTGTTCGCCGTCGTCGACCAGTTTGTAGACGCGTGAGCCGAGCTTCTCGGTGCGCGCGTTTTTGAACAGCGGCGGGCTCGTCCAGTCGGTGCCCTCGAAGTCGTAGTAGCCGCCCTCGATGTTCTGCCTCCAGACCACTACGTAGGCGTGCTTGATCTGGTGCTGCACGTTTTGCAATGCATATGGCCTGACCGTTTCCTGTGACGCCGCGCCGGTCTGCAGCGTCGGGTAGAGGACGCGGAACGGCGTGTGCAGCGCTGCCGTCACCGCTTCGCTCTCGCCCGTCGTCGGGTATAGACCGAGCGCTCTCGGCGAGACAGGTGCCGCGCTGTGATGGTGGTGATGTGAGGAAGGATGAGCTTTCGGGGTGGACGGGAGCTCGACCTTTTCGTGGCCATGAATGAACGAATCGAGCGTCTTCTTCTCAAGCTCGGGCGTGGATGTCACGTAGGAGCCGCCGCCGAACTGGGCGTTTACGTCGCTTGAGAGGAAGTGCACCTGGCGTAGTGGCTTGCGCTGCGAGAACGCGACCAGCTTGCCCAGTTCCACGACGGTGTGGTTGGAGTCGTCGAACGTCGAGTGGATCGCATGGCCGACTGCTTTGGCGATCTTGTCGAGCTCGGAGAATTCCGGGTTCACCTGCTCGCGCAGATCGCGCAGGAAGTCCTGCTGGCGCGCGACACGTACGAAGTCCGAGTCGAAGTGCCGGAAGCGCACGTAGGAGAGCGCATTGTTGTAACAGAGCTTCTGATAGCCCGGTTGCAGGTTGATCGAGGAGAAGTCTTCGCCGAGGGCGCCGCCGCCGATGTAGCGGTGATCGACGTTCACGTAGGCGCAGCCGAGCGTGTCGACCACATTGATGAAGCCCTTGAAGTTGACGTCGATGATGCCGTTGAGCTTCAGCCCGGGGAACACTTCTCGCTCGATCGTTTCCGCGGCGAGGGCGCTGCCTCCGTCGACGCCTTTGAGTTTGCTGCCGAGGGTGTAGGCCGCGTTGATCTTTTCGTTCGGGTAGTACTGCCCCTCAGGCGTCCGGATGTTGACCATCAGGTCGCGAGGGATCGAGAGCACCGATGTCTGGCCCTGCTGGGGGTCGAAGCGGACGAGCAGGATCGTGTCGCTGTGCGGTTCGGCATCTCGTTCAAAGCTGTTTTTCGATCCCGACCGTCGATCTGAGCCGAGGACCAGGAACGTTTGCGGGGCGCCGCTGTAGGGCGGTTCCTGAACGACTTTGTGCCCGACCTTGATCTGCGCTGTTTTCGGGAAGAAGTCTTCGCCGTATTTTTTGATCGTGTTCGTCGCGACCACCGCGGTCGTACCTCCGCTCAGCGCGATGATCACCACCGCGGCGACCGCGAAGCGGACCCACATGCCGCGCCACAGCGACGGTGGACGTTGATCGATGGGGTTGGCAGGTGCGCTCATCGCGGGCGAGGGAAGCCGTCGACGCCACCCCCCGGGGGCGCTTCCCGCCCTGCAGGGTAGCGGCAGGATCGGAGCGCAGCGCCGAGAGGGTGGGTACGCTCGCTCTGGTGTTCAGCGCCCGAAATCGCGAGCTGCTGGGCCTGCTGCCGTCCGCTCTGCTGGTGATGGCCGGGTTCACGGCGATCTTCATCCAGGCCGAAAAGAGCACGCCGCGCGCTGCCACCAACCTGACCCTCAACCACGCTTCGAGCGTCTCGTTGAGCTACGGGCTGCTGTTCCTGGCGCTGTGCCTGGCCGCCCACCTCGTGATCCGCTTCGCCCTTCCGGACGCCGACCCGTACCTGTTCCCGCTCGTCGCCGTCCTCGCCAGCGTCGGGATCGTGATGGTCTACCGGATCAACCCCGTGCTGGCCCGTCAGCAGGCCCAGTGGATGGTCATCGGGCTGATCCTGTTCGCCGCGACGATCATCGCTCTGCGCAAGAACGGAGTCGGCGTCTTGGAGCGCTACCGCTACACGATCGCGGCAGTGGGGATCGGCATGACGGTCCTGCCGCGTCTGCCGGGGATCGGCGAGCAGGTCAACGGCGCCTATCTCGACATCCACGTCGGCAGCGTCTCCTTCCAGCCCGCCGAGTTCGCCAAGGTCGCGATCGTGATCTTCCTTGCCAGCTATCTGCGCGACAACCGCCAGGTGCTCGTCACGGCCGGCCGTCGCGTGCTCGGCCTGACGATCCCGCCGATGAAGCAGTTCGGCCCGATGCTGATCGTCTGGGGCGCCTCGATGGCGACGCTCCTGATCACCCGTGAGCTCGGCACCTCGCTGATGTTCTACGGCGCCTTCCTGGCGCTGCTCTACGTCGCCACGGGACGGCTGTCGTTCCCATTCATCGGCCTCGTCCTGTTCGCTGTGGGGGTCTGGTACGTGACCGGCCACGTCAGCCACGTGCAGTCTCGCGTCGAGGCCTGGGAAACACCGTTCTCACCGGCGCTCTACAACAAGCCTGGCGGCAGCTACCAGCTCGCCCAGTCGATGTTCGCCCAGGCCGACGGCGGCCTCCTCGGCACCGGCTTCGACCGCTCGCTGCTGCAGTACCCGATCGAACTGGCCAATCACCACGTCGTCCACCGCTTCATCCTGCCGGTGCCGGAAAGCGACATGATCTATGCCGTCATCGTCAACGAGCTGGGGCTGCTCGGCGGCGCCGCTCTGCTGCTCGTGTTCCTCTTGCTCGTCGCACGCGGCCTGAAGACGGCGGTGCTCGCCCGCGACTCCTTCTCGAAGCTGCTGGCCACGGGCCTCTCGTTCGTGATCGCCCTGCAGGTGTTCGTGATCGTCGGCGGCGTCACAAGGGTCATCCCCCTGACGGGCGTGACGCTGCCGTTCGTCGCCTACGGCGGCTCCTCGGTCGTCATGAACTTCGTGCTTGTAGCGCTGCTGCTCGTCGTCTCCGATCGCGCCCGCCGCCCGCACCGCCCAACCCGCCGAGCCTGAGCGCAGGCCCGCTGTCGGCCGAAGGTGCCCCGCGGGCTCCGTCGAAGATGGTGCCTGCGATGAGCAGCTCCAACAGCACGAACGGGACACCGAAGGTCTCCGTGAGGACGCCCCCGGCGCCTCGCCACCGACGCTGGTCGTGCCCGCCGGCCGACGCCTCGGGCGGCAACCGCCGCTCGCAGTCCACCCCCGCGGGCCTACACGGACGGCCCTGGGTGGCAAGGCTCAGAAGGGCTCTGGAGCGCGACAGCTTCGAGCTCCACTTCCAGCCGATCGTCTCCCTGCGCCACGGCGGCATCTCCCACTACGAGGCTTTGCTGCGCCTAGCTGACGTGCCCGGTGGTGAGCTGATCGCTCCGGGCGCCTTCCTACCGGCGGCCGAGCGCTATGGCCTGATCTCCGAGATCGACCGGATGGTCCTCGCGCGCGTCGCACGGATGCTCGGCCGCGACCGCACGCTCGGCGAGGTGACGATCGCGATGAACGTCTCGGCGCTGTCGGTCACCGACCCGGGGATGCTCGGCTACATCGCTGCCACTCTCGCCCGCCATGAGGTCGACCCCTCGCGCCTGGCGATCGAGATCACCGAGACGGCCGCGATCTCCGACATGGTTCGCGCCAAGGCCTTCTGCGGCGGTGTACTCGACCTCGGCTGCGCGCTCGCGCTCGACGACTTCGGAGCCGGCTTCGGCTCGTTTCAATATCTGAAGCAGCTGCCCTTCAGCCATCTGAAGATCGACGGCGACTTCATCCGCAACCTGCCCTCCTCGCCGACCGACCAGCTCGTCGTGCGAGCGCTGGCGCGGATCGTCAAGGGGATGGGAAGGGAGACGATCGCCGAGTTCGTCGGCGACCAGCCGACGATGGCGATGCTCCGTGCTTACGACGTCGACTATGCCCAGGGCTATGAGGTGGGGATGCCGGCGCCGATGCACGCGAGCGCCGTCGAAGCACCCCGGCGCGTCGCGTAGACAACTATCTACCGACACTGGGGGTTGAGGTGGACAGGCGGCAAGGACTTCGCTTTTCCTAGATATACTTCTCAGTAATGCGAACGTCGGTTCCCTCGTTGCTGCCCATCTTCAGGTCCGACATGCAGGTTCGTCTGCTCGGCTTGATCTTGCTGCAGCCGGAGCGCTCGTGGACGATTCAAGAGCTTGGCGAAGCGGTGGACGCCCCGCAATCCTCGGTGCATCGTGAGCTGGCTAGGGCGCAGGCCGCAGGTGTTATCAGCCGCGACGACACAGCACGGCCTTACCGGTTTGCTGCTGCAACAGACGACGCTGCATACCCGCCTCTAGCGGATCTGTTGAGGCGGTCCGTGGGTGTCGAGGGCGAGCTGCGGGAGCTTTTCGACCGGCCGGATGTTGATGCTGCAGTGATCTATGGCTCTTGGGCGTCTGGCACGCGGCGGCCTGACAGCGACATAGACGTCTTGGTAGTGGGAGATGCGAATCTCGGTGAGCTCAGACGTCTTGTCCGTCCTCTAGGGAAGGCGACCGGGCGCCGGATTGATCTAACTCTGATGCGAAGCGACGAGTTCGTCCGGCTTCGCACTGATCGGGCCAGTTTCGTCAGGCGCCTCAGGGAGGCACCCGTCACGGTTCTCGTGGGCGATCTCTCGAGTATCGGGCCGTGACTCAGGCGCGCATCGAACAGGTCTTCGAGGACCGAATGGAGGCACGCTCATTTCTTTCGCAGGCGGAGAGATTTCAGTCTGACGCAGATGCGCAACTGAGTGAGGAGTCGCGGTCGGTGCTCCTTCACAACGCTTCGATCTCAGCGGCGGACGCGATACTTCGGGCGTCGGGACTTCGGGTCACCTCGGGGGACGGAGCCCATCAGCTGCGGCTTGAGACGGCTATCGAGCAACTTGGCCGCGAGACCGGAGACCTGATGGAGCGCCTCGATGCCTCACGCTGGGCGAGAAATGAAGCCTCCTATTCCGCGATGTTGGTCGCGCAAGCAAGCGTCGATGAGGCTCGCGAGGCCACGGCCGAGCTCGTTGAGATGGCCCGGGAGTACTTGGGGGTCGGTTGAGCGGGTCGTCGGCGAACTAGACGATGGCGCCGGAAGCCGTTACTTGGGCTGGGGAAACTGCCTGCGCATCGCAGCATCCCAGGCTCGGTCGCTCATCAATTTCCGCATCGCGATCGTCACTTTCGCCGACGGGGTGATCGCCACCCGCGCCGGCGGGCGTCGCGCGCCGATCGCCTTCGCGATCGCGACAGCAACCTTGTCGGGACCACCGCCGAACTTCCGCATCGGCCCCTCATAAGCCCCTTTGGTGACGGCGCCAACAGCAGCGTTGAAGCCCGCATACGGCCCCTCCTCGACATCGCTTGAAACTCCCGCGACGGTACCCGCGGCGGTCTCGCCGAACTCGGTTGTGATCAGCCCCGGCTCAAGCAGCACGACCCCGATTCCGAAGCCCGCCACCTCGAAGCGCAGGGCATCGGAGATCGCCTCCAGGGCGTACTTCGTGGCGTGGTAGTGACCGCCGCCGGGGAACGTCAGGCGCCCTCCCATCGAGCCGACGTTGACGATCCGCCCCCAGCGCTGGGCGCGCATCTTCGGCAGGGCAAGTTGGGTGAGCCGCACGAGGCCGAAGACGTTCGTCTCGAACTGGCGGCGAACGGCCTCCATCGGCACCGTCTCGATCGCCCCGCCCTGGCTGTAGCCGGCGTTGTTGACCAAGACGCCCACAGCGCCCTCGGCAGCCTCGACCGTCTCCACCGCGGCGGCCATCGAGGACTCGTCGCAGACGTCCAGCGCAAGCGTCTGACAGCCCGCGTCGGCCAGCTCGGCGAGCGACTCCACGCGCCGGGCCGTGGCGTAGACCTTCCAGCCCCCCTTGGCGAGGCGCAGCGCCGTGGCGCGGCCGATGCCCGAGGAACAGCCGGTGATCAGCACCGCCTTCGAGGGCTCGGCCATGGCGTGAGCATATGGGTTGCACTAACAGCCGTGCCGTCGAGGTAGGCTCCAGCGATGACCACTATCTCCGCAGATGCCCTGCCGGACGCGCTGGGCGCCCCCGCGCGTGAATTCATCTCCCGTTCGCACCGTCTGCTGATCGGCGGCGAGCAGGTCGAGGCGGCCGACGGCCGCACCTTCCAGACCGTCGATCCGGCCACCGGCCGCGACATCGCCGAGATCGCCCAGGGCGGCGCCGAGGATGTCGATCGCGCCGTTGCGGCGGCCCGCGAGGCGTTCGCCAACGGCCCGTGGGGATCGATGCCGGCGGCGGGTCGTGAGCGACTGATGCACGCCCTCGCCGACGCTCTTGAGGCCAACGCCGAGGAGTTCGCCCAGATCGAGTCGCTCGACAACGGCAAGCCCGTCGGACTGGCCCAGTACGTAGACGTCAACGGAGCGGTCGGACACATCCGCTACTTCGCCGGATGGCCGACGAAGATCGAGGGCGGCGTGTTGCCTGTGGCGGCGCCGAACATGCACGTCTACACCCGCCGTGAACCGGTCGGCGTGGCAGGTCAGATCATCCCCTGGAACTTCCCCCTGCTGATGGCCGCCTGGAAGCTCGGCCCGGCGCTGGCGGCCGGTTGCACGGTCGTCCTGAAGCCCGCCGAGCAGACGCCTTTGAGCGCCCTGCGCCTCGGCGAGCTCGCCCTTGAGGTCGGCTTCCCGCCGGGCGTTCTCAACGTCCTCACGGGCGACGGCGAGACGGGTGCGGCGCTCGTCGACCACCCCGACGTCGACAAGATCGCATTCACGGGCTCAACGGCCGTCGGGCGCGAGATCGGCGCCAAGGCGGGCCGCCAACTCAAGCGCGTGACGCTCGAGCTCGGCGGCAAGTCGCCGAACATCATCCTGCCGGACGCCGATATCGAAGCTGCCATCAAGGGCTCCTTCCAGGCGATCTACTTCAACTCGGGTCAGGCCTGCAATGCGGGCTCGCGCCTGTTCGTACCGGCCGACCGTTACGACGAGGTGCTCACGGGCCTCGCGGCGGCTGCGAGCAGCGCCCAGCTCGGACCGGGCCTCGCGCCGGGCACGCAGCTCGGGCCGGTCGTCTCGGCCGAGCAGCAGGAACGGGTGATGAGCTACATCGCCTCCGGCAAGGAGGAAGGCGCCGAGGTGCTCGCCGGCGGTGAGGCGACGCTGACCGACAGCGGCGGCTACTTCGTCGCACCGACGCTCTTCAGCACGACCTCAGACGACTTGAAGATCGCCCGCGAGGAGATCTTCGGCCCCGTGCTGGTGGCCTCGCCTTACGACAGCCTCGAGGAGGTCGCCGAGCGGGCCAACTCCGGCGACTACGGCCTGGCGGCTGGTGTCTGGACGCGCGACGTCGGCAACGCCCACCGCCTCGCGGCGATGCTGCGGGCGGGGATGGTCTACATCAACACCTGGGGCGCCGTCGACCCGTCGGCCCCGTTCGGTGGTTTCAAGGCCTCGGGCATCGGCCGCGAGCACGGCCACGATGGGCTCGACGCGTACCTCGAGAGCAAGACGGTGTGGACCTCGTTGTGAGTCGCGCCGGTTCGTGAGCGTCGCCACCGCCGGCGAGCGCCTTCCTCTCGGAATCGAGCGCCGGACGCGTTGGGCGCCGGCGCTCGTCTGGCTGCTCGGGCTGCTGGTCCTGGCGGCGACGGTCGAGGTCGTCCTCGACGGCGCCGTCGAACACTCGCCGCTGATCCCCAAGCAGCCCGTCATCGCCGGCTGGCTGTCGGGTCCGGGCGAGCGCCTCGGCTTCCGCGTCTTCCTGATCGCGATCGCCGTGTCGACGGTCTCCTACGGGGGCCTTGCGCTGCTGTCGTTCCTGAAAGAGCAGACGATCTCCAAACGCTGGGCGATCGGACTGATCGGGGTCCTTCACCTGGTCGTGTTCATCGGGCCAGTGCTGCTCTCCACGGACGTCTTCAGCTACATCGCCTACGCGCGGATGGGCGTCGTGCACGGCATCAACCCGTACCTGCAGGGACCGGCGGCGATCTCCCACGATCCGGTCTTTCGATACGTCGGGCACGACTGGCGCGAGGTGCAGTCGGCCTACGGGCCGCTCTACACGCTGCTGTCCTACCCGCTGGGGCTGCTCGGCGTCGAGGGTGCGCTGTGGGGCATGAAGGTGGAGGCGCTGGCCGCCAGCATCGGAACCCTGGCACTCGTCTGGCGCTGCGCGAAGACGCGCGGACTGGACCCGGTGTTCGCGATCCTCGTCGTCGGGGCCAACCCGCTGTATGTGATCTACGGCCTCGGGGGTGCCCACAACGATCTTTTGATGATTTTCATGATGATGGCCGCGGTTTCGCTGATGCTCACGCCGCCGCGAGCAGGGGCTGCGCCCGCGCGCCGCGAAGCCGGCGCCGCCGCGATCGTCGTGGCGGGCGCCCTGATCAAGGCGACCGTCGCCGCGCTGCTGCCGTTCATGATCGTCTCGCGGCGGCGCCTGGCCCCGATCGTCGGGGCCGTGGCGGCGGTGGTCGTCGGAGGGGTCGTCGGTTACCTCGTGTTCGGCCGTCAGGGGATCGACATCGTCTCGACGCTGAACCGCGACTCGGCGTTCGTCTCGACCGACAGCTTCGCCAGCGAGATCGCCCACCTGTTCGGCAAGGCGGGCGTGTTCCCCGTCGATCACAAAATCCTCAAGGTCGCGCTGGTGCTGATCATCCTGCACCTGCTGTGGCGTACATGGCGGGGCTATGACTGGATCGCCGCGTCAGGCTGGTGCCTGCTGGCGATCTCGGTGACGAGCACGTGGCTTCTGGCCTGGTACATCCTCTGGCCGCTGCCGCTCGCCGTCGTCGTCCGCGACAAGCGCCTTCTAATCGCGACCCTGGCCGTGCAGCTGCTGTTCGTCGTCCACCAGTTCTCGCCGCTGCTGTCATCCGTGCAATGAGCGCTCCTGCCTCCACCGAGCCCTACGAGCCGCTGTGGCGGCGGCTGCCTGAGCGGCTGCGCCCGCGCAGCGAGGAGGACCACGGCCGCGGCCGTCTGCGGCGGGCTGAGACGACCGTGCTGATCCTCGTCGCACTGTTGCTGGCGACGGCGACGATCGCCGACGTCGCTCGCCAGACGGGGGTCAACGGACGGCTGACGGCCGACCTGCGGACGTGGCGCTCCTACACCCATCACGACTACAAGAACGTCTCCGCCGACCAGCACCTGCTCGGCACGACGACCAAGCGGGAGGTCGTCTGCGGCAACACGACCCCGGGCCCGCCGAAACAGCGGACGCAGATCTGCCTGGTGGTGACGGGCCCCGTCCACGCGGGTCGGCGGACCGTCTCGGGCGGCTGGTACCTGCCCCCGAACACCGAAGACAACGTGCGCTCCCGGCGCTACGGCTGCTTCGGTTCAGTCACCATTGGCCTATGTCCACGATGAGCACAGCCCCACAGGTCCTGCCCGTCACCCGCGCGAGAGCCACGATGCGGCTGCCTCCCTGGTGGCCGCTGGGCGCGCTCGTCCTGCTCGCGGCGGCGCTGCGCCTGAGCACGCTGGGCCTGCAGAGCTTCTGGTTCGACGAGGCCTTCACGCCTGTCCACGTGCTGCACCCGAGCCTCTTCAAGACGCTCGACTCGATCACCAAGACGGAGAACAGCCCGCCGCTCTGGTACATCGTCGAGTGGGTCTCATACCGCCTGTTCGGGACGAGCGAATGGGCGCTGCGGCTGCCCTCGGCGCTGGCTGGGATCGCGATGGTGCCGGTCGCGTGGGGGATCGGGCGGGAACTGAGCGGGCGGGCCACGGCGATCGCGACGGCGGCGATCGTGACGGTCAGCCCGATCTTCGTCTGGTACTCCCAGGAGGCACGTGTCTACGGCCTTTACGCGTTCGCCTCGGCGATCCTGATCCTCTGCTTCCTACGCCTCCTCGATCGTCCAGAGGAGCGGGGACGGCTGGTCGCCTTTGCCCTCGCCGGCATCTTCGCGCTGCTGACCCACTACTTCACGGCGTTCCTGCTGGTCGGGATGGGCTTGTGGCTGCTTTGGCGTTCGGAGACCCGGCGAGCGGCGATCGCGCCGTTGGTGGCGATCGGGATCGCGGGCCTCGCGCTGCTGCCGTTGATCTCACAGCAGGGCGGACGCAACACCAGCTGGATCGGCAACTGGCCGCTGAAAGAACGCCTGGAAGCGATCCCCCAGTACTTCCTGACGGGCTACAACGGCAAGCCGCTCGGGCACAGCGTCGAGCTGCTCGTCGCGCTGCCGCTGCTCGCCGTCTGCGCGCTGGGGGTCTGGCGGATGCTGGGCGCTCCGGCACGCGCGACGGACGAGGAGCGCGTGGTGGGGGTGAGCGCGACAGGCGAGGCAAGCGCAACCCGCGGGGTGGGCGCAGCGGGCGAGGCGGGCGCCGGGGGCGAACCGGCCGAGCAGCGCCACCGCCGAGCTGCCGCGCTGATGCTGTGGCTGGCGGCCTGCGGCTTCCTGATCCCGCTCGTGCTGGCGGTCGGCGGCGCCGACTACCTGGCTCCGCGCAACGTGCTCGGCGCGATGGTGCCGGTCGCGGCGCTGATCGCCGTGCTCGCCACATGGCCGCGTGCGGGCCGCGCCGGCGTGGCGCTGCTGGCGCTCGGTGTGCTGGCTCTTGGGGCGATCACGATCGACGTCAACCTCAGCCCGCGCCTTCAGCGCGGCGACTGGCGAGGTCTCGCCGAAGAGATCCCCGCGGGCAGCTCCGAACGCGTCGTCACGAGCCCGCTGTTCGGCTCGGCGCCGCTGGAGCACTACGTTCCGGGCCTTGAGTCGCTGCCTGCGCACACGACGGCGAGCGTCCGTGAAATCGTCGAGACGGGCGAATTGCCGCTGCGTGAAGGAGCCGGGAAAGCGCCGGCAGGGTTCCGGCTCGTCGAAACGCGGGAAACCCACGGGCTGATCGCCTTCCGCTTCACCGCTTCCGCTCCACAGCGGCTGACCGAGGAGCAGTTGCGCCGGGACGTGCTCGACACCGGAGAACGTTGGGTGCTCGCGCCCGGAAACGCCCGGACATCGCGCTAGGTTAGCTTTCCAACATGGCGCAGTTGACCTTGGAGGTTCGCACCGAGGCTAAGCTGGCGCTCGAGGCGGGTCGCGAGCATCTGCTCTCGCTCCAGAACGAGGCCGGCTGGTGGCGTGGCGAGCTACAAACAAACGTCACTATGGACGCTGAGGATCTGCTGCTGCGCGAGTTCCTCGGGGTCCGCGGCGCGGGCGAAACAGAACGCAGCGCCGCCTGGATCCGCTCCCAGCAGCGCGCCGACGGCACTTGGGCCAACTTCTTCGAGGGTCCCGGCGATCTGTCGACGACGATCGAGGCCTATTGGGCGCTGCGCCTGGCGGGTGACAGCGCCGGTGAGGATCACATGCGGATCGCCGCCGAGTTCATCCGCGAGCAGGGCGGTCTCACCCAGGCGCGTGTCTTCACTCATCTGTGGCTGGCGCTGTTCGGGCTGTGGTCGTGGGACCGCGTGCCGGCGCTGCCACCTGAGGTCGTGCTGCTGCCGTCGCGGTTCCCTTTCAACGTCTACGACTTCGCCTGCTGGGCGCGCCAGACGATCGTGGCGCTGTCGCTCGTCAAAGCCCACCGACCGCGGCGGGAGCTGCCGTTCGACCTGGAGGAGCTCGAACCGCTCGGCGTGCCGACGGCGGCCCAGGGCGGTCACGAGGGCCGCTCGCGTAGCGGCGTGCTCGGTTGGGTCGACCGCGCTCTGCGCATCTACGAACGCCATCCCTTCAGGCCGCTACGGCGGTTTGCGCGCGCCCGCGCGGAGAGCTGGATCGTTCGCCGTCAGGAGTCAGACGGGTCTTGGGGCGGTATCCAGCCGCCGTGGGTCTACTCGCTGATAGCCCTCAGCCTCGAGGGCTATCCGCTCGATCACCCGGTGATGCGGCGCGGGTTGGAGGGCATCGAGGGCTTCATGGTCGAGGATCACGACGACGTGCACGGCGTCGGCGCGCCCGCTGGTGCCAGCCGTCGCCTGGAAGCCTGTCAGTCGCCCGTGTGGGACACGGCGCTGGCGATCGTCGCCCTCGGCGACGCCGGCATCGAGCGCGACCATCCGGCGATCCAGAAGGCCGCGCGCTGGCTGCTGAGCGAGGAGGTCACGGTCAGCGGCGACTGGACCGTCAAGCGCCCCGGTCTGACACCGGGCGGCTGGGCCTTCGAGTTCGCCAACGTCAACTACCCGGACGTCGACGACACCGCTGAGGTCGTGCTGGCGCTGCAGCACGCCGCCGCCGGCCCTGGCCTGCGCGGAATCGAGGACGCTCGCCGTCGTGCCGTCGCCTGGATCGAAGGGATGCAGAGCTCCGATGGTGGCTGGGGGGCGTTCGACGCCGACAACACCCGGGCGCTGGTCCGCGAGCTGCCGTTCCTGGACTTCGGCGAGGTGATCGACGAGCCGAGCGCCGATGTGACGGCGCACACCGTCGAGATGCTGGCCGTGTTGGGCCGTGGCGACTCGCCCGCCGCTCGCGCCGGTGTGCAGTGGCTGCTCGAGCACCAGGAGCGCGACGGTTCGTGGTGGGGGCGCTGGGGCATCAATCACGTCTATGGCACGGGGGCGGTCGTCCCGGCGCTCGTCGCCGCGGGGGTCGATCCCGCCGATCCGTCGGTCCGCCGAGCCGTGCGGTGGCTCGAGGATCACCAGAACGAGGACGGCGGCTGGGGCGAGGACGCGCGATCCTACGACGAGGAGCGGTGGATCGGGCGCGGCCCGAGCACGGCCTCGCAGACCGCCTGGGCGCTGTTGGCGCTGCACGCTGCGGGCGAGTACGGCGAGGCGATGGCGCGAGGCGTGGAATGGCTCGTCGCGATGCAGCGTCCCGACGGTGGCTGGGACGAGCCGCAGTACACGGGCACGGGCTTTCCGTCGGACTACTACATCAACTACCACCTCTACAGGATCAGCTTCCCGGTGACGGCGCTCGGTCGCTGCCTGGCGGTGGCCTTGGACCCCGACCGGGAGGACGCCGTCGGCGGTCTGGCCGAGAGCCAGGGGTGACGCTGCTGGTCGAGCCGCCGTTCGCCGCGCCGTCCGCCGAGGCGATCATGGCCCGGGCGGCGGGCGAGAACTTCCCCGTCGCGAGCCGCCTGCTGCCGCGCGCCGAGCGCGCGGACCTGCTGGCCCTCTATGGCTTCGCGCGCCTCGTCGACGAGCTGGGCGACAGCGCCCCGGGCGACCGCTTGGCGGCGCTGGACTGGCTGTCCGCGGAGCTCGACCGCGCCTATGCCGGGCGCGCTGAGCACCCGCTGATGGTTCGGGTGCAGGCGACGATCGCCGCCCGCGGTTTGCCGCGGGGACCGTTCGAGCGGCTGATCGAGGCGAACAGACTCGATCAGCGCCAGGAGCGCTATGAGACCTGGGAAGAGCTGCGCGGCTACTGCACGCTGTCGGCTGACCCCGTCGGCGAGCTGGTGCTGGCGGTCTTCGGCCTCGCGAGCCCCGAGCGGGTGATGCTCTCGGACCGCGTCTGCACGGCGCTACAGCTGGCCGAGCACTGCCAGGACGTGGCCGAGGACCTTCGCGCCGGGCGGATCTACCTACCGAGGGAGGACCTGCGGCGCTTCGGCGTCGAGGAGTCGGAGCTGAGCGCCCCGCATGCCTCTGAGGCCGTCCGTCGGACGATCGCCTTCGAGGTCGAGCGGGCAAGGACGTTGCTGTCCGAAGGGATGCCGCTGCTGGCGAGTCTGCAAGGACGGCCGCGGCTGGCGGTAGCGGCCTTCATCGCCGGCGGCACGGCCGCCCTGGACGCGATCGAGCGCGCCGGCTTCGACGTGCTCGCGGGCGCTCCGCAGGCGAGCAACGGCCGGCGGCTGCGGGCGTTGGTGGCGACGCTCGCGCGGCGCGAGGCGTGGCGCTCGTGAGCGGCGTTGTGGCGCTCGACCGTCGCGAGTGTGGCGCTCATGAGCGGCGTTAGGACGCTCGCGCATAGCCGGGCGTGGCGCTCGTGAGCGGCGAAGAGGCAACCGCGGCGGCCTACGCGCGCTGCGAAGCGATCACCCGCGAGCAGGCGGCGAACTTCTACTACGGGATCCGCCTGCTCTCCGGCGAGCGGCGGCGGGCGATGTGCGCCGTCTACGCGTTCGCGCGCCGCGTCGATGACATCGGCGACGGGGAGCTACCCGCCGCCGAGAAGACGGAGGCACTGACCGGGCAGCGCGAGGCGCTGGAGCGATTGGGGAGGGGAGAGGCCGACCCGGGGGACGCCGTGATGGCGGCATTGCTCGACGCGCGCGGGCGCTTCCCGCTGCCGCTTGACGCGCTGGCGGACCTGATCGACGGTGTGCAGATGGACTTGGATGAAATGGCCTATGAGAGCTTCGACGAGCTGGTCCTCTACTGCCGTCGGGTGGCGGGGGCGGTCGGCCGCGTCTGCCTGGCGATCTTCGGGCTGCGCGATCCCTCCCAGCTGAGCCGGGCCTCCTCGCTGGCGGATGACCTCGGCGTGGCGCTGCAGCTGACGAACATCCTGCGCGATGTCCGCGAGGACGCTGTGAACGGCAGGGTCTACCTGCCGGGCGAGGACCTGCGCCGCTTCGGCTTGCCCGGCGAGGCCAACGGCGCGGCTGGGCTACTGGCGGCGCTCGACGAGAGTGGGAACGCCCAAGCGCTCTCGTCGCTGGTCGGCTTCGAGGCGGCCAGGGCGCGAGAGTGGTTCGAGCGGGGGATGGAGCTGACGCCGATGCTGGATCGCCGCAGCGCCGCGTGCGTGCTGGCGATGGCGGGGATCTACAGGCGCCTTTTGGAGCGCATCGACGCCGACCCGGCGGCGGCGATGCGAGCGCGAATGTCGCTGCCGGCCCGTGAGAAGGCGATCGTGGCGGTGCGGGGGATGCTGGGGGTGCCGGCATGAGGCGCGTGCTCATCGTCGGCGGCGGCCTGGCGGGGATCACGGCGGCGCTCGACTGCGCCGATGCGGGCGCGGCGGTGACGCTCGTGGAGGTCAGGCGCAGGCTCGGCGGTGCGGCCTACTCCTTCGAGCGCGACGGGCTGACGATGGACAACGGCCAGCACGTCTTCCTGCGCTGCTGCGAGGCCTACAGGGCGATGCTCGAGCGCCTCGGCAGCACCCACCTCGTCTCTGTCCAGGAGCGCCTCGACATACCCGTCCTCAGCCCCGGCCGTCCGCCGTCGCGGATCCGCCGTGGCAGCCTGCCGGCGCCACTGCACCTGGCCGCGACTCTGCTGCGCTACCCGCACCTGAGCCTCGCCGGCCGCCTTGGCGCCGCGCGCACGGCATTGGCGCTCGGCCGTCTGGATCCCACCGATCCCCGCAACGAAGAGGAGACGTTCGGCGCGTGGCTCGAACGCCACGGCCAGGACCGTCGCGCGATGGGCGCCCTGTGGGACCTGATCGCGCTGCCGACGCTCAACGTCCCCGCTGCCGACGCATCGCTGGCACTGGCGGCTTTCGTGTTCCAGGAGGGGCTGCTCTCAGGGGCCGCGCAGGCGGACATCGGCTTCCACGTCGGAACGCTGCAGGAGATCATCGGCGACCCGGCACGCCGTGCGCTGGAGGGTGCGGGCGTGGAGATCCGACTCGGCTGGCGGGCGCAGGAGCTCAAGCACGGTCCGGATGGCTATGAGCTGTCGGGCCGCGGCGCCGAGGGGTCAGAGCGACTGACCGGCGAGGCGGTCGTGGTGGCGCTGCCTCACGATCGCTCGGGGGCGCTGGTCGAGGGCCTGCTGGGATCGAACGCAGGCCTCGCGGCGACACCCGACAGCTCCCCGATCGTCAACCTGCACGTCGTCTACGACCGCCGGGTGATCGATGAGCCGTTCGCCGCCGGTGTCGGCACGCCCGTCCAATACCTTTTCGACCGCAGCGAGGCCGCCGGAGCGCCCGCCGGGTGTCAGTATCTGGCTGTGTCGCTGTCGGGGGCCTCAGCGGAGATGGAGATGAGCGTGGCGTCGCTGCGCGAGCGCTACCTGCCGGCGATGGCCGAACTGCTGCCACGGGCACGCAGCGCCACGGTCGAGCGCTTCCAGGTCACACGCGAACACGCGGCCACGTTCCGCGCCTCGCCCGGTGTCGGAGCGCTGCGACCGGCCGCCCGCACCCCACACCCGGGGCTGGCGCTTGCCGGCGCCTGGACGGACACGGGCTGGCCGGCGACCCTGGAGGGAGCCGTGCTCAGCGGTCACAGTGCCGCGGGCGTCGCGTTGGAGTCGATCGGGCTCTCCACGTCCGCGAGTGCCGCGGGCGGCCCGCGGGCAGTGGCGGTGCGGGTATGAGCGAGCTGTTGGTCGCGGCGCCGATGCGCGTCGAGGCGGTTCTGATCTCCTCGGCTGCGAGGAGCGCCCTGGTCGCCAAGACGGGGATGGGTCCGCGCAAGTCCAAGGACGCCGCCCGCGAGCTGGGCGCACGCGCCGGGCGGGTGATGCTGGTGGTTGGCTTCTGCGGCGGCCTCGACGAGGTCTCCGTGCCCGGAGAAGTGATCGTCGCCGAGGAGGTCTACGCCGATGCCTCCGAGGGCCATGCCGAGCAGCCGATCCGCTGCGATCTCTCCGGGCAGTTGCTCACGCGCCTGACGGGGCTCGGCATGAAGGTCCGCGTCGGCAAGGTCGTCTGCGTATCGAAGATCGCCGTCGGCGAGCGTCGTACCGAATTGCACGCGGGCGGGGCGATAGCGGTCGACATGGAGTCGGTCTGGCTGGCCGCCGGAGCGGGGGACAGGCCCTTCGGGGTCGTGCGGGTCGTGCTCGACTCGCCCAGCCACGAGCTGATGCGCCCCCAGGCCGTCGGCGGGGCGTTGCGGGCGGCGCTCGCGCTGCGCAAGGTCGCCGGCGCCCTTCACGACTGGGCCCCGGGCGACTAAGGTGGGCCAGGCGATGGGAGTCCGCTTCAAACAGAGCACGCGCATGGGCATGTACCTGATGCGACAGCGCCTGGCCAAACGGGACAAGTTCCCGCTGATCGTCGAGCTCGAGCCGCTGTTCCAGTGCAACCTGGCCTGCTCGGGCTGCGGCAAGATCCAGCATCCCGAGCACGAGCTGCGTCGGCGGATGCCCGTCGAGCAGGCCGTCGGGGCGATCGAAGAGAGCGGCGCGCCGATGGTCTCGATCGCCGGCGGAGAGCCGCTGATCCACCCGGAGATCCATGTGATCGCCGCTGAATTGATAAAGAAAAAGCGCTTCGTCTACCTCTGCACGAACGCCCTGCTGCTGGAGAAGAAGCTCGAGAACTTCAAGCCGAGTCCCTACTTCGCGTGGGCCGTCCACATGGACGGTCTGCAGGAGCGCCACGACGCCTCCGTCGAGCGCGAGGGCGTGTTCGACAAGGCCGTCGCCGCGATTAAGGCCGCGAAGGCCGCCGGCTTCCGCGTCACGACCAACACGACCTTCTTCACGCACGACTCCGCCAAGACGATCCGCGAGGTGCTCGACTTCCTCAACGACGACCTCGAAGTCGACCAGATGATGATCTCCCCGGCCTACGCTTACGAGAAAGCGCCCGACCAGGAGCACTTCCTCGGCGTGCAGCAGACCCGTGAGCTGTTCACCGAGGCCTTCGCCGACGGCAGGCGCAAGAAGTGGCGTCTGAACCACAGCCCGCTGTTCCTGGATTTCCTCGAGGGCAAAGCCGAATTCGACTGCACCGCCTGGGGCATCCCCAGCTACTCCCTGTTCGGATGGCAGCGCCCCTGCTACCTGATGTCAGACGGCTACACGGAGACCTACAAAGAGCTCATTGAGACGACCGACTGGGACGCCTACGGTCGTGGCAAGGACCCGCGCTGCGAAAACTGCATGGCCCACTGCGGCTACGAGCCGACGGCGGTGCTGCAGACGACACACTCCCTCAAGGAGTCACTCCGCGCCCTCGTCGCCGGCTGAGCCGCCGCCGCGGCGCAGCTCGCTCCACGTCAGCCCCTCACGCAGCAGCGCCGGCACGCCGAGACCGAGCGCGGTGACGACCTCGACGGCCTGCAGGATGATCCCGTAGGCCACGCCCTGGCCCGCGCCTACGCCGTAGGCCGCCAACACGACCAGACAGGCCGCCTGGAAGACGCCGACGTTGGACGGCGTCGCCGGCAGGATCGCGCTGACGTTCACCGCCAGCAGGATCGCCGCGGCGGCCGCCAGCCCGGCCTCGTGCTGCAGCCCCAGCGCGAGCAGCACCGAGTAGCACGCCAGCCACTGCAGCGCCCACGCCAGCAGCTGCATCGTCACTGCCGCCAGCCCGAACCGGGGGCGGGCGAACACGACGAGGCCGCGCCGCGCCGAGCGCAGCAGCCGCTCGACCGTCGTTGCCGCGACCTGCAAGCGCACCGACTTGGAGCGTCGGCCGTAGGACAAGAGGCGCGGGCCCGCCAGCACGAAGCCGCAGATCGCGAGCGGAATCGCGATCGCGATGACGACGCCCGTGAGATGGCCGTGGGCGAGCGGCACGGCGCTGAACGTGACGACGGCCAGCACGGCAAGCGCCAGCAGGTTCATCAGCGTCTGGGAGAAGACGGTGCCCGCGACGACCGCCAGCAGCCGGCGACGCGATCCGCCCAGACGGCGGGTGAGGACGATCACGCGGGAGGGCTCGCCGAGTCGTCCGGGGAACACCGCCGAGGCCATCACGCCGATCATCGTCGCGCGCACCACGGCCCCCCAGCTCAGCGTCGTGTCGGGCAGCGCCGCCTGGAGCGTCTGGTGCCAAGAGACCGAGCGCAGCACCAGCGAGGTTGCCATCAGCACGACCGCCAGCGCGATCCAGCCGGGTGTGGCGGTGATCAGCGCGTGCCCGACGCGCGAGAGATCGAGGCGCGTCAGCGCGAACGCGACGAGACCGGCCGCCAGCAGCGCCAGCACGACCACGCCGGCCCGTCGCCGTCCCCGGCGTGCGCTCGGCAGGGGGGGAGGCTCGGCGTCTGCCATCGGGCGGGGTCTATCAGGTCCGGCGCGAGTCTCGAAGCTTGCCGACACGCTCGCTATCCTCCGCCCCCGCAGCGATGAGGCCCGCTCCATAACCGCGGCAGCAGCCGCTGATGGCTTCTACGTCACCGTCACACGACAGTTTGTGAGGGCCCTTCGTGGAACGCGAGCCGGATGTGGAGAGCAGCGAGCTTGGGACAGCGGCGAGGACCGCGTCCCGTGTCGACGGCCGCGAGCTGGCGGCGATCTTCGCCGGTGGGATGCTCGGCGCGATCGGCCGCGGGGCCCTCGGCAAGGTGCTCGCGATCCCGCCTGGAAGCTGGCCGTGGGCGACCTTCGCCGTCAACATGATCGCCGCCGGGCTGCTCGGTTACTGGGTGACGCGGCTCGGTGTGCGCGACACCCACAGGATCCACGAGCGCGCGTTCCTGGCGACGGGGGTGTGCGGATCGCTGAGCACCTTCTCGACGATGATGGCCGAGCTGATCGGGATGGCCGACCGCTCGCGCTGGGCGCTGGCCTGCGGCTACGGCGCCGCGAGCATCCTGGGCGGGCTGGCCGTCGTGTCCCTGGGGATCGCGCTGGCGCGCCGGAGGGACCGATGAGCTTTCTCGCGCTGTGGCTGGGTGTTGGCCTGATTGGAGGTGTGGCGTCGGTGATCCGCTTTCTCGTGCACGGGCTGTTCCCCGTCGACCGGCGCGCCGGGTTCCCGCTCGGGACGCTCGCGGTCAACGTGACGGGATCGCTGGTTCTCGGCCTGCTGGTCGGAGCGGCCGTGCACGGCGACGCCTATCTGCTGGCAGGCACGGCGGCGGTCGGCTCATACACGACCTTCTCGACGTGGATGCTCGACACCGAGCGGCTGTCCTCGCGGTCCGGCCGGCTGGTTGCGGCGGCGAACATCCTGATTCCGCTGGCGCTCGGGCTCGGGGCTGTTGAACTCGGCCGCACGCTCGCCGGGGGCTGAGGCGGCCGTCCTCAGGTGGACTTCGCTCGACGTGACAGGCCCGGCAGGGCATCTAGACGGAACAGCAGGTAGATGACCACGGCGATGTTGACGAGCAGTGCGCCGATCTTCAACGGTGTCGCGCTCCTCGTCAGCTCCCACACCTCCGGAATCAGCAGCAGGGAAGTGGCGAGGACCGTCAGCCACTCGCCCCAGCGCCGCCTTCGCCATAGCCCGTAAGCCTCGGCGCCCTCGAGGATGCCGTAGCCGATCGCGACGATCCCGAACAGTAGGTCCTTGCTCGAGTTGATCTTCGCCGCGTCCTTCAGGAGCCGCTGGACCCAGTTGGCTTTGGGGTCGAGGCCGAGTTTTTCGGCGAAGTGCGCGATTTCCCCCGACCAGTCGGTGTGGGGGTGGGTGACGAGCACGATCCCGACGATCAGCAGCACGATCGCTCGGAAGGCGCGCTCGGCGGCGATCCACGGCAGCAGGCGATCGCCTTTGGCTTGCTGGGAGGAGCTGGGCATCATCACCGCGAATCCTCCCTGTGACGGCGGCGGCGCGCGATGACAGCTGGTGGCGTCCCTAGACTTCTCGCGGACCACAACGGGGGCACAGATGACGGGCCATAGCCACGAAGGGCTTCTCAGGATCGGCCGCTTTCGCCGTCGCCCGGCGCTTCTGGTAGCCGCCCTGCTCATGTCGATGCTCGTCTTCGTCCGCGGCACCGCCGATGCGGCCACCCGAGCGGTGGTCAAGCAGGCGGTGACGTTGCAGCTGGGGAGCCAGACGCTGACGCTCTGCGAGCACAAGCCCGTCGCCTACTGCGGCAAGCTCCCCGTCCCCCTGGACTACAGCTCGCCGAGCGGTCCGGACATCTCGATCGCCTTCCGCTGGTACCCGGCGAGCAGCGGCACGGCATCGGGAACGGTCGTGCCCGTCGAGGGCGGCCCCGGCTATCCCTCGATCGAATCGGTCAGCTACAGCTCGGGCTCCGGGCTGGCGGGCTATGCGCCGATGTACGGGCCGTTGCTGGAACGGTGGAACATGCTGGCCGTCGACAACCGCGGCACGGGCGCCTCCGCGCCCCTGCGCTGCACGTCTCTTCAGACCTTCTCCGGGCCGACGGGAACGGCGGCCTTCCAACGAACCGTCGGCGAATGCGCCACCGCGCTGAACAAGCGCTGGCACTACCCCGACCGCTCGGCCGTCCACGCCTCGGACCTGTTCACCTCGGCGCCCGCGGCCAGTGATCTCGCGGCGGTCCTGCGAGCACTCGGCTTGGGCAAGGTCGATCTCTACGGCGACTCCTACGGCTCGTTCTTCGCGCAGGTGTTCGCCTCGCGCTTCCCCTCGATGGTGCGCAGCCTGACGCTCGACTCGACCTACAAATCGACGAGTCAGGACCCCTGGTACCGGAGCTCTGTCGAATCGATGCCCGCCGACTTCCAGGCCGCCTGCTCCCGCGCTCCGGCCTGCGCGGCGCCCGAGCCGGGCTCGGTGTGGACGCGGATCGGCGCGCTCGCCGCGAAGCTGCGCGAAGCCAAATCGATCACCGGGTCTGTGCCGGGACCTTCGGGGAGGATGGAAAAGGTCACGATCGACGTCGACGGCCTTGTCGATCTCGTCAACGACGCAGCCGAGGATAGACAGGTCTACCGCGATCTCGACGCTGCCGCCAGAGCCCTGCTGCTGGAAGGAGACCCCGACGCGCTGCTGCGGCTCTACGCGCAGCGCCTCGCGGTCGACGAGGCCTACTTCGGACTGCCCGTCAGCGAATACTCCGTCGACCTGTACTTCGCCGTCGGCTGCCTGGACTACACGCAGCTGTTCGACATGAGCGCCACGCCCGCCGTCAGGGCAAGCGAATTGGCGGCCGCCCGGGCGGACCTTCCCGCCTCGACCTATAGCCCGTTCACCACAACCGAGTGGCTCGCCCAGGACGAGAACACGGAGGCCTACACGGCCTGTGAGGACTGGCCCTCGCCGCAGATCGCCGAGCCGCCCGTGGACGGCCCCCTGCCGCTCTTGCCAAGCTCGATGCCGGTGCTGGTGCTGGGCGGCGAACTGGACGCCTGGACGCCGCCGGCCGACGTGCCGAAGGTCCTCACGGAGATCGGCGGGCACTCACGCTTCGTGGAGCTGGCCAACTCGACGCACGTCGTCGGCGAGGGCGAAACCGAATGCGGCTCGACGCTGATCCGCTCGTTCGTCGCGCATCCCCAGAGCCTCGACACGCTCGACGCATCCTGCGCGCCCGCCGTCGCCGCGATCCACTCAGTCGGCGTCTATCCCGAGAAGCTCAGCGCTGAGCAGCCGATCGAACTCTCTCCCGGAGGCAGCGCTTCGAGCGAATCGCTGCGGCTGGCGGCCGCCGCGGTCCAGACCGCCGGCGATGCGATCGCTCGCTACCAGGCGATCGAAGCCACGAAGGACCGTGGCCTGCACGGCGGCCAGGCGATCGCCGAAAAGAACGGTCTATTGCTGACCCTCAAGCACGACCAGCTGATCCCAGGCGTCCAGGTCAGTGGCACCGTGACACTGACGGCGGCACCGCTTCCCGCCGACGGTCAGACCGCCGTCGCGAACCTGACCGTCGTCGTCAACGGCCTGTCGGGGATCCTGACGGCGACCTGGACGACCGCGGGGCCACAGGCCGTGGCGCGTGTCGGCGGCGAGGTCGGCGGAGTGTCCGTGTCGGGAACGATGCCGGCGCCCTAGGCCGCGTCCGGGAACCGCGCCGCCCACGACTCCAGCGGCACCCTCAACCCATTGCAGACGTAGGAGATCACGTGGTACCAGCCCGCCGTGACGATCAGCTCGACGATCTGCTCCGTGCTGAGAAGGCTCTCGAGCCGCCCCCACAGCTCATCGGAGATCGTGCTGGTCTCGTGAAGCTCCTCGGCGAGCGCCATCACAGCGGCCCGGCGCTCGTCCCAACAGGCGTCGCGGTGGCTGCCGCTGCCGCCGGCGGTCGAGCGCACCTGCTCCTCGTCGAGACCCGCGGCCGAGGCGAAGGCGGCGACGTGCACGCCCCACTCGTACTCGGCTCCTGTGAGGGCGCAGGTCCGGTCGATCATCACCTCTCGCAGCTCGATCGGGACGCTCGCCTCGCGGCCGAGGATCCCGGCGCCGAGCGGTCGCATCCTCGCTGCCAGGCGCTCGTGGCGGACGAGCGTACGAAACAGGGCCAGCGGCTCGATCCCGCTCCCAGGCGGCATCCAACGCTCGAGCTGAGCGGCGGCCTCGGGCTCGAAGGGCGCCTCCAGGGGCGCGATCCGGGGGGGTGCGGCGTCGGTCGTCATCTAGACTCCAGTCGGCTCATGCTTCGATTTTCACAGCACTCGCCTGAACCGTACTGCTTTTATTTCAGAAGCGCAGTCGTGCGGTGAGCGCGCGCATCCCAGCTCCTGGGGAGCCTGCCCGCGGATCCGGCAGCGGCCGGCCGATCATGGCCCTGCTCGACCTGCTCGGCAGGCGTTGGTCGCTGCGGGTCCTCTGGGAGCTGCGCGAGGGCCCGGTCCCGTTCCGGGCGCTGCAGGAGCGCTGCGGTGGGATGTCATCGAGCGTGCTCAGCCAGCGCCTGGCTGAGCTGAGGAAAGCCGAGATCCTCGAGCGCGACGCCGACGGATACAGGCTGACCGTCGAGGGCGAGCGCCTGCTCGGCGGATTGGCGCCGCTGCAGTCCTGGGCCGAGCGCTGGGCCGTGCGGGTGGAGCGCTGAGGCTCAGGCTTCGAGCATGACGGTCACGGGCCCGTCGTTGACGAGCTCGACCTTCATGTCGGCGCCGAACACCCCCTGCTTGGCGGCGGCCAGCTCGCAGAAGCGCTCGTAGAGAGGTTGCGCCTCGGGGCCCGGCGCGGCGTCGACGAAGCTCGGTCGGTTGCCGCGGCGGGTGTCGGCGTAGAGCGTGAACTGGCTGACGCAGAGGATCTCTCGCTCGCCCAGCGCCTCGTTCATGTTGCCTGCGTCGTCCGGGAACACGCGCAGCGCCCTGACCTTCGCGGCGAGCCGCTCGGCGGCCTCGGGTCTGTCATCGCGCGAGACGCCCAGCAGCACCAGCAGACCGGGGCCGATCGCGGAGACCTCCCGTTCGCCGACGCTGACGCTCGCCCTGCTGACCCTCTGAACGAGCGCGCGCATCTATGGCGAGTATGCCATACTTAAGTGAATGCTTAACCAACGCGATCCGATCGAGCTGGTGTTCCACGCCCTCGGTGACCCGACACGGCGGCTGATCTTCGATCGGCTCAGCAGCGGTCCGGCGACCGTCAGCGAGCTGGCGTTGCCGTTGCCGATGTCGATGCCGGCGGTCGTCCAGCACCTGCAGGTGCTCCAGGACAGCGGGCTGGTCGGCTCGGAGAAGGTCGGGCGGGTCAGGACCTGCCACGCGCGCATGCAGACGATGCGCCAGGCCGAGCAGTGGATCGCGCAGCGGCGCACCGAGTGGGAGCGCCGTCTGGACAGGCTCGGCGAGTTCCTCGCCGAGGACGACAACGAGGACTGACAGGAGACGACGATGAGCACACGAACGACAGAGCACGCCACCTTCGTGATCGAGCGGAGCTTCCCGGCCGACCCAAGCCGAGTGTTCGCGGCCTGGGCCTCGGCTGAGGCCAAGGCCAAGTGGTTCGGACCCGATCTCGACGGGGGCCCGGATCTGGAGCTGGACTTCCAGGTCGGTGGGCGCGAGCGCTTCGCCGCGACCACTCCCGACGGGACCACCTACACCTACATCGCCCTCTACAAAGACATCGTGGCCGACGAGCGGATCGTCTACACCTACGAGATGTACATCGACGACGAGCGCATGTCGGTGTCGGTCGCGACGATCGAATTCGCGCCGTCCGATCAGGGAACCGCGCTGACGATGACCGAGCAGGGAGTCTTCCTGGACGGGCAGGACACGGTCGCGGCGCGCGAGCACGGCACCAGGGAGATAATCGAGAAGCTGGCCGCTACGGTGAGCGCATGACAGCCGTCGGCGCCATGGGCGCGGAGCAGACAGGCAAGGACACGCGCTGGGCTGCGCTGTACGTGCTGTGCGCGGGGATGCTGATGATCGTCCTCGACGTCACGGTCGTGAACGTCGCCCTGCCCTCGATCCAGGATCAACTGCACTTCTCGAGCGCTTCGCTGGCATGGGTCGTTAACGCCTATCTGATCTCTTTCGGCGGGCTGCTGCTGCTGGCCGGGAGGCTGGGCGATCTGATCGGCCGGCGCCGGATCTTCCTGGCCGGGATCGCCCTTTTCACGGCCGCTTCGCTGCTCTGCGGGATCGCGCACAGCCAGGCGGTGCTGGTCGGAGCCCGGTTCGTCCAGGGCATCGGCGGGGCGATGACCTCGGCGGTGATCCTGGGGATGATCGTGACGATGTTCCCGAAGCCACGGGATCAGGCCAAGGCGATCGGCGTCTACGCCTTCGTGGCCTCGGCCGGCGGCTCGGTGGGTCTTTTGGCCGGAGGCGTGATCACCCAGTCGATCGACTGGCATTGGATCTTCTTCATCAACCTCCCGATCGGCGCGCTGACGGCGTACCTGGCTGCCCGGATGCTCCCCGACGATGCGGGCATCGGACTCGGCGCGGGCGCGGACGTGCCGGGCGCGATCCTGATCACCGCGGCGCTGATGGTCGGTGTCTACGCGATCGTCGGCCCCGCCGCCACTCACGGCTGGGGCGACGGGCGCACGCTAGGGCTGGGCGCCGTGAGTCTGGCGCTGCTGGGCGGCTTCCTCGTGCGCGAGTCGGCGGCTTCGAACCCACTGATGCCGCTGCGCATCTTTCGCTCGCGGCCGGTCGTCGCGGCCAACGCGATCCAGATCCTCTCGGTCGCCGGGATGTTCGGGATGTTCTTCCTGGGAGCGCTCTACCTGCGCAGGGTGCTCGGCTATGACGCTCTGCAGATCGGTCTGTCGTTCCTGCCCGTGACGTTCGCGATGGGGACGCTCTCGATCCGCTACTCCGAGCGGTTGGTGATGCGCTTCGGCGCCCGTAACGCGCTGCTGGCCGGGCTGCCGCTGGTGATGGCGGGCCTTGCGCTGTTCGCCCGGGCCGGTGTTCACGGCTCCTATCTGACGGACGTGCTGCCGCCGATGGCGCTGCTCGGGATCGGCGCCGGTGTCGCCTTCCCGTCGCTGATGACGGTCGCGATGTCCGGCGCCACGCCTGAGGATGCGGGTCTGGCCTCGGGGCTCGTCAACACGACCGCCCAGGTCGGCGGTGCCCTCGGCCTGGCGGTGCTGGCGACGCTCTCGGAGTCGCGCAGCCGTACGCTCAGCCACCAGGGGCTGTCCTCGGCGGCATCGCTGACGGGTGGCTACCACCTGGCGTTCTGGATCGCGGCGGGGTTGGTCGCGTGCGCGATTGCGGTCGTGGCGGGGACGCTCAGGTCCGCGCCGGCCGGTGCGCTCGTAGGCGCGCACGGCGGTGAGCGGAAGGAGCCGCAGCCCGAGGGAGGGTTCCCCGTGTAGCGGGTGGCCGACCATACCCTACGTTCTGCCCTATGCTTGACTTGACATGCGCAAGACCAGCGTCTATTTGGATGATCAGCAGGCTGAGCGCCTTGTACGTCTCGCTCGCCAGGAGGGTCGCTCCCAGGCCGACATCCTGCGCGATGCCGTCGCTACATACGAGCCCCCCGCGTCTCGTGACCGTCACTTCGAGATCGCCCAAGGCTTTCCGAGGACCGACGGCGACTCACGCGCGATCTCCCAGATCCCTGACGAGGAGCTGCTAGAGGGCTTCGGCAGTTGACCCTTCTGATCGACGCCGGTCCGATAGTGGCGCTCGCGGACTCCCACGAGCCTCAACGAGACAGCATCCTCGCGACGCTCAGAGACGAGCCGGGTGATCTCGTCATACCCGCTCCGACGACAGCCGAGATCGATTACCTACTCGGCCGACGTTTTGGCGATACGGCTCGTCGTGCTTTCCTTGGCGACCTCGCTCGTGGTCGCTTCACGGTCGCGTCCCTCGAACGAGACGATTACACCACCATCCTCAACCTGGATAGGCAGTACTTCGACCTCGGTCTTGGACTTGCCGACTGCGCTCTAGTCACGCTCGCCGCACGCTACAGAACGACGCGTGTGCTCTCGTTCGATGAGCGGCACTTCCGGGCAGTGACGCCCCTCGGGGGCGGGTCGTTCGCGATCATGCCCGCCGATCTCTGACGCCCAGCCTCGACGACCCGGTGCGAGCCGTCGTCGAAGACGATCACGCCGCCCCATGGCAGCCAACGGGTGGCGCCTGCCGGCCCGCTGAGCACCGCGGCCTTGGCGTGGATCTCCGCCAGGGTCGCGCTGGGCGCAAGCGCGGTGGCCTGGATCACACCCGTATAGGCGGGACGGCCGTTGTGGGGGTCGAGCAGGTGGTGGGCGAGACGGCCGTTCTCGCCGAGCCAGCTGCGGCGGCCGATGCCGCTGGTGGCGACGCCCGTCCTGGCAAGCTCGTAGCGGTGCAGAACGGAGCCGTCGAGCGGGCTCTGCACCTCGATCGGGCGGACCAGTCCACTGCTGCCGCCGATCGCCAGATCGCCGCCGCAGTCGACCGCGAATGCCTCATGGTCCGACAGGGTCTGGGCGAGCACATCGGCGAACAGCCCCTTGGCGAGGCCGCCACTGTCGAGTTGGAGGCCCGGTGGGCGAATCACTGCTGGACCGTCCGGATCGAGCTCCAACTGCTCCCACGCACGCTCGACCGAGCCTGCGGCGGGGATGCGTGCGGGGGCCTCGGAGAGCGCGTGCTGCAGATCGACGGAGCCGTGCAGATCCTCGCGATAGCCGGCCCGCTCGAGCTGGCCCAGCAGCGTCGCGTCGACGAGCCCGTCCGTAAGGCTCGCGGCGTGGCGGGCGATTTCGACCAGCCGCGCCATCATCGGGCTGACCGGCACGCGACGGCGCACGTCGCGGTTCAGCCGCGAGAGCTCGCTGTCGGGCAGGAAGCGGGAGAAGCCGTGATGCCATTCGAGCATGCTCGCGCGGGCCCGCCTGGCCGCCTGCGCTGCGCGGCCCGCGGGCCCGTCGCCGATCACGAGCACGCCGCACGAGCACCCGAAGCAGTCGAAGCGCTCGATCGCCTCGACGGTGCTCATGACTGCGAGGTGCTCACCGACGAGGGTGTGCTGGTTTCGGAGGAGCTTTCGCTGCTCGTGCCGGAGCTTTCTTCACTCCCGGAGGTTTCGGTAGAGGTGGTCGTGGGTTCTTCGGTGCCGCTCGATTCTTCGGCGGTGGCGGCCCTTTCCTGTTCGGCTTCTGCAGCCTTGGCTGCCGTCGCCCGTTTCGCGGCCGCGCTGCGTTCGGCGGTTTTCTTGGTGGCGGCCGCGCGCTTCTTCGCCGCTGCCGATTCAGTGGAGCTGGTCGAGGAGACGCCGGCGGTGAGGCTCTGGCTGGTTTTCTCGCGGCGTTCGGCAGCCGCCACCAAAGCGGGGTCGTGCCCGGAGGCCATTTGAACGGAGATGCCCAGGAAGGCGGCTGCGAACAGGGCCGCGGCACCTCCACTCACGCGCCGTCGGATGCGCTTCGCGCGGCGCACGCTCTCAGCTTTGCGAGCGCGGGCGGTGGCACGTGCCTGAAACTGCTCTGGTGTCAGGGGTTTCGCAGTGCTGTGCTCGTTGCGGAGGTCCATGTTCGCTCCCTTCGGCCTGTCGTTCGACTGTTCGATTGAGTCTCGGACCTCCGCCTGCGGGCCAGGCGAGCAGACCCTGTGAGTTTCCTGAGCGCTCATCGCGCCGGTTGCGCTTTCGGTGCGGAGCCGGATCGCGCGGTCAGCCAGCGACCGGCCAGAAGGGTCAGGGCGGGGACCACGACGATCGCCGTCATCGCCAAAAACCATGTCTGCCCGGCGTCGGTTCCCTCACCGAGGGAGTGGGCGATGCCGAGCGCCCAGGCCAGTGCCGTGAAACGGTGAAGGCGCCGCCAGCGCTGCACTCCGATCCTGGTGCGGGCGTAGTAGGACAGTCCCAGCAGAGCCAGGGCCCAGAAGGCGACGATCCCGGCGCTCGTCCAGAGCGTCCTGTAGGAGCTTGCGAAGGGCACCGAGATGTCGAGGAGGCTGGGATGCAGGAAGCTGTCACCGAGCAGTGAGACGCCGTGGATCAGGAGGGCGCCGAGCGTCGCCAGCGAGAGCGCCTCGTGCGCGACCCGCAGGTCGGGCCCCAGTCGGCGCAGGCGGCCGCTCATCAGCAGCCCCACGCAGACGCCGAGGCTCGAAAGGATCAGCGCGGCGATGCCTGCCGCGCGGCTCATCACCCAGAAGACATGTGGGCCGATCGCGGTGGCCGGGAGTGTCAGCTGCGTCGCGATGCTCATGGCTTCCATCAAAGACGGTCAGGCTGAGAGGATGCTGGGAGCCGTCTGGGGCCTCGATCAGAGCCGCACGCCGAGTCGGCTCAGGTAGGAGGAGACGGTCGCGCTCGAGATCGCGAAGCCGACGCCGCTGGAGCCTGCCTCGCCGTCGACCGATGTCGTCGCGGAGGCGATCTGGGAGTTGATCCCGATCACCTCACCGGCGGAATCGAGCAGCGGCCCGCCCGAGTTGCCCGGATTCAACGCGGCGTCGGTCTGGATCGCGTTTGGGATCGCCGCGCCGCTGGGCGCCTTGATCTGGCGGTGCAGAGCCGAGACGATGCCGGTCGTCAGCGTCCAGTTCAGCCCGAACGGGTTGCCGATCGCGTATGCCGGATCGCCGACCTCGACGCTCGAGCTGCCGGCGAGGGTGAGCGGGTGAAGGGTCAGGCCGCCGGCGTCGATGCGCAGCACCGCCAGATCCAGGGAGGGGTCCTCGCCGACTACGGTCGCTGTGCGAGTCCGTCCTTCTTCGCCGTCGAGCGACACGGTGATCTTGTCCGCACCCTGCACGACGTGGTCGTTCGTCACGATCAGGCCTTCGCGGTTGAGGACGATGCCACTGCCGGTGTCGACCTGCGCGGCCGCAGATTCGCCGAAGCTCGAACCCGAGCGGCCGCTCGTGGCCCTGATCGCGACGACGCCGTGGGCATCGGCGGCGTAGATGCGGCTGGCGGCATCGGATTCGACGGTGCTCTCCTGGGAGGCGAACGCGCGAGCGCCGGTGGCATCGGCGACGACCGTACGGTGCGTGGTCTTGGCAAACGGGTGGGCGATCAACAGCGCGGCGGCCACGAGCGCTCCGCCGAGGACAGCGGCGATCAGGGAGCGAAGTTGCTGAGGGGACATCTGCGACCTCCGGTCTGTGGGTAGGCCCCCACTGTCACGCAGCTGTCTGAACGGTCGCTAACCCCACGCTAAGCCGCCCCTAAGACATCGGCGCGGCCTGGCTCGGCAGCTTCACCAGGAACTCGCTGCCGCCGCCCTCGGCGTCGTGGACCTCGATGCTGCCGCGGTGCGCATGTACGACGCCATGGACGATGGCCAGGCCGAGCCCGGCGCCCGCCTTGCCGCGTTCGCGCCCACCCTCGCGGCGCCAGAAGCGCTCGAACAGCCGCTCGCGGGCCTCCGGCGGTATCCCGGGTCCATGGTCCCGGACGCTGACACAGACCTCGGCGCCGGCCGTGACGGTGACCTCGACGGGCGTTCCCTCGGGTGTGTGGGCGAGCGCGTTGCCAAGCAGATTCGCGTAGACCTGGCGAAGCTGTAGGGGGTCGCCCCAGACGACGGCGCTGTCGGGTGCCGCCAGCGCGATCTCGCGCTCGGGCGCTCGGGCGCGGGCGTCGTGCACGGCGTCGCGGGCGAGTGCGGCGAGATCCACGCTCGAGCGGTCACGGTCGGGTTCCTCATCCAGGCGCGCAAGCGTCAACAGATCCTCGACCAGGATGCCCATGCGCTTGGACTCCTCCTCGATGCGGCGCATGGCGGTCTCGGTGCCGGCCTGGTCGCCCGTGGCTCCCATCCGGAACAGCTCGGCGTAGCCCCTGATCGAGGCCAGCGGCGTGCGCAGCTCGTGCGAGGCATCGGAGAGGAACTGCCGCAGGCGCTCTTCGCTGGCGGTGCGGGCGGCAAAGGCGGTCTCGAGGCGCTCGAGCATCGCGTTCAGGGCCAGGCCGAGACGCCCGACCTCTGTCTTCGTCGTCGCCGGGCTGACTCGTCTGGACAGGTCCCCGGCTGCGATCTGACCCGCCGTCACCTCGATCCTCGAGAGCGGGCGCAGGCCCAGCCTGACGACGAAGTAGGCGGAGGAGCCGAGCGCCAGCAGCACCCCCGCGATCACCAGCGCCTCGACAAGCAGCAGCCTGTGCAAGGTCGAGTCGACTTCGCTGAGCGGGACAGCCGCGACGGTGATCCCGGCATCCTCCGGATCGCGCTGCGCATAGACGCGGTAGTGAAGTCCCCCCGAGCCGGTCGAGTCGACGGTCAACAGCGTGTGCAGCGGCAGCTTGGCGGGGATCGTCGGCATCGCCGGGAGCGATTCGCTGGAGCTGTATTTGATCTGCTTCGCGCCGAGGACCTTGCCGGTGGCGTCGCGCCGCTGGCCGTAGGTGCCGGGGGGGATGCTGACCTGCGGTTTGTGGTCGTCGGGGTCGCCGCCCTGCGGCATGGGGCCACCGAGCCCACCAGCGCCTCCGCCGGCCCCCGCCGGCCTGAAGCCTGCGTTGTCGAGCACTTGGGACAGAGCTCCAACGGCCGAACGCGCCTGCTGATCGGCGCGCGACTCCAAGAAGGAGCGCTGCTCGGCATACGTGACGGCGGCCAGCGCGACCATCCCGGTGGCGGCGAGCGCGAGCACGCTCACCAGCACGCGGGCGCGCAGCGAGGCCATCAGGCGCGCGGCGCCTGCAGGCCGTAGCCGACGCCGCGCACCGTCCTGATCAGCGACGGGCCGTGAGCGTCGAGCTTCTTGCGCAGATAGCTGACATAGGTCTCGAGGACGCGTCCGTCGCCGCCGAAGTCGTAGTCCCAGACGTGGTCGAGCAGCTGCGCGCGGGTCATCACGCGGCGTGGGTTGAGCATCAGGTAGCGCAGCAGCCGGAACTCCGTGGCGGTCAGCTCGATCGGGGCGCCGGCGCGGATCACTTCATGGGACTCCTCGTCGAGCTCCAAGTCGGCGAACACCAGCCGTCCCGACTCCGCCGCGGCCTGCCCTGTGCGGCGCAGGATCGTCCTGATTCTTGCCACCAGCTCCTCGAGGCTGAAAGGCTTGGTCATGTAGTCATCACCACCGCCGCTCAGGCCTCTGACCTTGTCCTCGGTCGAATCGCGGGCGGTCAGGAAGATGATCGGCACCCCGGCGCGCTGAGCGCCGAGGCGGTTTGCGACCTCGAAGCCCTCGATGTCGCCGAGCATCACGTCGAGCACCATCAGCTGCGGTTTGAAGCGCGTGACGGCGGCGATCGCCTCCTGGCCGCTCGCCGCCGTCTCGACTGCGAAGCCCTGATAGCGGAGCGCCATCGAGACGACCTCCACGATGTTCGGCTCGTCGTCGACGACGAGGATGCGGGCGCCGGCGCTCGCATCGCGTGCCCCGCGGTCGGGTTCGGTCACAGTCGTCGTCCTCCTGGCTCGTGCTGTGTGCATGAACGCAGAATCGCCTTGGAGGTTGGGCGAAGACTGTGCGAAACCTGAGAATCGGCTGAGGACGGCAGAGCCGGCATCCTCGCCTCACTCCTCAGTCGGCACGACGAAACGTTCCAGCCCGGCCTTGATCCGCGCCGGCAGATCGGTCTTGCGCCACGTCTCGGTCGAGACGCAAACATGGCGCAGCTTGATCGCCACCAGGAGTTCCTCGCCGCGGAGCACGTCGATCTCGGTCGTGATCGCCGTGCGCCCGAGTCGCAGCACCCGCGCGCCGAGGCGCAACTCGTCGTCGAAGCGCGCCGGCGCCCGGAAGTCGATGTCGGCGTGCGCGACGACCGCATCGACGCCTTCGGCGACCATCTCCTGCCAGGGACCGACCGCCTCGCGCCACAGCTCGGTGAAGCCGACGTCCGCATAGAGCAGGTAGTTCGCGTTGAAGACGATCCCCTGGGGGTCGCACTCGCCGTAGCGCACGCGCAGCTCGTGAAAGAACGCCTCGCCCACGATCAGTCTCCCTGCGGCGCGGTCCGCTCCACGATCTCGCCCATCAGCTCATGCAGGTCGCGGTTGGCCTCGAAGACCATCTGCTGGCGAAGCGCTCCGTTTCCCGCTTTCAGCAAGTCCTCGACGCCCTCCAGCTCGCGCTCGCATCCAAGCTCCTGGGCGTGCGGCGCGAGCTGCTCGAGCAGCTCTGATGTCAGCTCGCGCACACCGCGACGTCCACCGCCGTCGTGATCGACCAGCGCAGCCTCCAGGCCGTGCCTGGCCGCCAGCCAGCGGTTCTCGTCGAGCAGCTCCCAGGCCGGGTCGACCACCTCCGCGCCGTCCTTGAAGCCCTCGCTGAGCAGCTTCACCAGCGAGACCACGAGCGCCGCCAGCGCGACGGTGTGCTCGAGGCGCGTCTGGGAGTCCATCGCCCTGATCTCGATCGTGCCGAGGCGCGGGTGGGGTCGCACGTCGTACCAGAGGAACGTGTAGTCCTCGATGATCCCGTTCTCGACCAGGACCTCCACACGAGACTCGAAGTCGCTCCAGCCGTCAAAGCGCGGCGGCAGCCCCACCCGGGGAAAGGCGCGGAAGATCGGCACTCGGCTGGACATCAGGCCTGTCGGCTCCCCGCGCCACAGCGGCGAGTTGGCCGCCAGGGCGATCAGCAGCGGAACGTAGGGGCGCAGGTTGTTGGCGACGTGAACGGTCTCCTCCGCGCCGCCCATGCCGACGTGGACGTGCATCCCGAACACGACCTCCTGACGAGCGACGAAGCCGAGCGAGCGGATCAGCCCCCTGTAGCGGTCGTCGCTGACCACCCGCTGGTCCTCCCAGCGCGCGAAGGGATGGGTCCCGGACGCACCGATCCGCAGGTTCGACGCGGCCGCTCGCGCGGCCGTCAGCCGCCGCAGCGCCGCCAGCTCCTCGCCCGCCGCGGTCACGCCAGGGCATGGCGAGGTCGAGATCTCGAGCACCGACTCCAGCAGCTCCGGCTTGATGTTCCCGCTTGGCGGGTCCTCGCCGAGGATCGCATCGATCGAGCTGGACAGGTCGAGCGAGCCCGCGTCGAGGATCATCAGCTCCTCCTCGATCCCCACGGTGTAGCGGGGACCGTCGAAACGATGATCCATGGCGCCACCCTACCCGGCTCGCCAGCGCCTCCCACAGGGCGCAACGGACCTCGGGAGCGCCGGTCTCAGTCGCTCTCGCTCGCCTCCGGGTGCTGGACGCGGTTCCACTCGATCCAGCCCCGGCCCGCGCGGCCGTCGGCCGCGCGGACGCTGCACATCGCCCGCGGAAACAGCGACACCCGCCCGTCGGGAGCCTGCAGGCGCAGCGCCCCGAACGCCAGTGGCGTGACGTCCAGCTCGAGCTCCGACGGGCTCGACTCGATCGTGGCGGAGGAGATCAGGCCGTCGGGCGCGAGCGTCTCGGTGGTGCGGACGCTGTCGATCTCGACCAGCTCGCCGCCGCGCTGGACGTAGCCGACGCCATAGCCGGGCATCTGCGGCAGCCCGACGGCGTGGGTGTGGGTCCCATCGTCCAGGTGCAGGGCGCTCCACATCCAGTCGACCGCCCACCAGTCCCTGGCGCCCCAAGAGTGGTCGCGCTGTCCGGCGCCTGAAAGCGCGATCCGCTCCTCGCCGATCCTGACCGTGCCGGTTATCCGGCAGGGGATCTCATAGCGGGTCGACTGCCGCCAGGCGTAGGGCACGCCGTCGGTCTCCCAGACGAGATCCATGGTGATCGGCACCGGCTCCCCGGTCTCGGCGCGCAGCGGCGCGGAGTGGTCGGCATGAGATTCGGCTGTGCCCTCGACGAAGACGGCGAAGCGCAGCAGCGGCTCGATGCACTCCTGGCTCGCGCTGAAGCTGGACGTCTCGATCGCCTGACGGTCGTCGCCGGCCGCTGGTAGCGGCGCCGCTGCGTCCACGAGCATGATCGCCGGGCGCCCCGGTCCGCAGATGCACGCCGTGTAGAGCGCCATGTCCAGGTTCGGCAGGCGTCCCAGCCGCACGTACACGCCCAGCTCGCCGTCGTCGCTGACGGCGTCGAAGTACCAGCTCTCGTTCCACAGCGCCTCCGCTCCCGGCTCGTGGCGACCCTCGTCGGCCGGATCGGGGCGCAGCGCCGGCAACGGTCCGCTGCGTGGCTCGGGCAGCAGCGCCACGGCGTCGAGATCGATTGCCTGTTGGGCGTTGCGCGCGAGCCAGGTCATGAACATGTCATCCCCACGCTCGGTGCGCACAACCACCATCGAGGCGGCGACCGTCATCACGAGACCGCCGAAGCAGAGCCGCCGATACTCCTCCCAGCATTCCTCGAACGACAGCCCGCTGACCCCATGGTCGACGAGGGCGGCGTGGTATTCGCCGAGCAGGCCCCGCTCGTGCTCGCGTCGCTCGGAGACGTCGAGGCAGCCGCCGATGAAGTAGGAGGCGTCGAACATCGCCGGACCCCAGCCGACGGTCTGCCAGTCGACGACCGTCGCCTCCTCGCCGGCGAACAGCAGGTTGTCGAGCCGGAAGTCGCCGTGCACGAGACCCAACGGTGGGCGGCGGTCGGCCGCCCAGGAGTCGAGGCTCGCCACGAAGCGCTCGCACAGCTCGGCGTGCTCGGGCGCGACCCTCTCTCCGTATCGCTCCAGGAACGCGGGCAGCAGTTGCGTCAGCAGCGCTTGGTCGAGCGGATTGGGCTGGTTGAGGTAGTCCGCGGTGCCGAGCGCCAGGTCGCCCATCACCGGCGCGTGCAGACGTGCCAGGGCGCGCATCGCCGCCGACGCCTGCGCGAGATCGGCGCCGGCGATCTGATCGCCTTGAAAGGCGCCCGGCACGTCGGCCAGCACCAGCGTGAACCAGCCTTCGGCCGTGTCGTACTCGGCGTGATGGCAGTGCGCCAGCGGACCGCCGAGACGTGCGGCGAGGTTTCGGTAGAAGGCGATCTCGCGGTAGTAGGCGCCCATTCCGACACCGGTCGCCCGGCTCGTCGGGTCATCGGAGGCGAGCTTGACGATGACGGTCCGAGTCTCGCCGCCTGGGTCCGCGTAGTGGATCCTGTGGTTCTGGCTCATCTGGCCGGTGCCGATGCGCTCCGTGCCTGTCAACTCCAGGCCCTCAGCACCGAGGACCCCCGACAGCCACTCGCTCGAAAGCTCAACCGGGTCGCGGATCAGGGTCGCAGGCGGCATCGCCCCGATTCTCTCCGCACTAGGACCCCGCCGTCAATCCACTATGTAGCGGGCGGGGACGTGGCGTTCGCCCTCCCGGGGCGGGCGCTTGTAGTGGCGGTGCTGGCGGTCTGGCAGCTTGACGGTCTCCGGCGGCGCCAGCCGCTCGTATGGGACCAGCGAGAGCAGGTGTGCGATCAGGTTCAGCCGGGCCGTGCGCTTGTCGTCGGCCTCGACGACGTGCCAGGGGCTCTCGTCGGTGTCGGTGTGCGCGAACATCCGGTCCTTCGCTTCGGCGTAGTCGACCCAACGGGCCCGCGACTGCAGGTCGACGGGGCTGAACTTCCAGCGCTTGCGAGGGTCCGTCAGGCGCTTCTGGAAGCGCCGCTCCTGCTCGTCGTCGCTGACCGACAGCCAGTACTTGACCAGCTGGATGCCTTCGTTCTGGAGCGAGCGCTCGAACAGCGGGCAGAAGCGCAGGAACTCCTCGTACTCCTCCTGCGTGCAAAAACCCATCACGTGCTCGACGCCGGCGCGGTTGTACCAGCTGCGATTGAACAGCACGATCTCACCGGCGGCCGGCAGGTGCTGGGCGTAGCGCGCGAAGTACCACTGCGTGCGCTCGCGCTCGCTTGGCGCCGGCAGCGCCGCGATCCGGCAGGTGCGAGGGTTCAGGTAGGTGACGATCCGCTTGATCGCACCGTCCTTGCCGGCGGTGTCACGGCCCTCGAACAGGACGACCAGGCGCCGGCCCTCGGCGACGAGCCACTCCTGCATGTAGACGAGCTCGGTCTGCAGTCGCAGCAGCTCCTTCTCGTAGCCCTTGCGAGTGAGGTGTTCGCTGTCAGGCATCTCCTTGATCTTCGCGCACACCGCGACGGGGCGCCCCGGCGCCTAGGATGACCTAGTGGCAGAGCAGTCCGATCGCCAGGGGGCGACCCGCAGCGACGCGCATCCGCCGATGTCGCGCGACAAACGCGGCTGGCAGGTGGCGCCGGCACCCGACGGTCGTGGGGCGCCCGAGAAGCCCGGCGTCAAACCTCCGCATCGTCGCCCCGCGTTCCTGTGGTTCGTGCTCGTCCTGATCGCGCTCAACTGGATCTCGGTGCTCGCGTTCCAGCCCTCCAGCGGCGAAACGCGCGTCACCGTGCCGTTCAGCCCGTTCTTCATCGAACAGGTCAAGGCCGGCAAGGTGCGCGCGATCTCCTCCAAGGGCGACACCGTCGAAGGGAACTTCACGGCCAAGCTCAGCTATCCGCCGAGCGCCAAGAAACCCACTCATACGAAGCTGTTCGCGACGCAGGTGCCGACCTTCTGGAACGGCAGCCAGCTCTCGGCGCTGCTGCAGGAAAAGGGCGTCGAGATCAACGCCAAGTCGACCACCACCAGCCAGTCGCTGCTGTCCGAGCTGCTGCTCGGCTTCGGCCCGACGCTCCTGATCGTCGGGCTGTTCGTCCTGCTCGCCCGCCGCGCCGCCAAAGGCGCCGGTGGCATGGGGGCGCTGGGCAGCTTCGGGCGCTCCCAAGCGCGACGCGTCGATCCCGAGCAGATCCGCGTGACGTTCGCCGACGTCGCCGGCATCGACGAGGCCAAGGCGGAGCTGTCGGAGATCGTCGACTTCCTGCGAAATCCCGAGCGCTACGGCAGCCTCGGCGGGCGCATGCCCCATGGCGTGCTGCTCTCCGGTGCTCCCGGCACCGGTAAGACGCTGCTGGCTCGCGCCGTCGCCGGCGAGGCACATGCCGCGTTCTTCTCGATCTCCGCTTCGGAGTTCATCGAGGCGATCGTCGGCGTCGGCGCCTCGCGTGTCCGTGACCTGTTCGCCAAGGCCAAGGAGGCGCAGCCGAGCATCATCTTCATCGACGAGCTCGATGCGATCGGGCGCTCGCGCCAGGGATCGGTGTCGGTGTCGGGCTCCAACGACGAGCGCGAGCAGACGCTCGACCAGCTGCTGACAGAGATCGACGGCTTCGAGTCCTCGCAGGCCGTGATCGTGCTCGCCGCGACCAACCGTCCCGACGTGCTCGACCCGGCGCTGCTGCGGGCCGGGCGCTTCGACCGCAGGGTCGCCGTGCAGCCGCCCGATCGCACCGGGCGGGTCGGCATCCTCAAGGTCCACACGCGCTCGATTCCGCTCGATCCGAGCGTCGACCTCGAAGCGCTCGCGTCGAGTACTCCCGGGATGGTCGGAGCGGATCTCGCCAACCTCGCCAACGAGGCAGCGCTGCTGGCCGCCCGGCGCGAGCACAAAGCCGTGCAGATGGCCGACTTCACCGATTCGCTGGAGAAGATCATGCTCGGCTCCCCGCGCGGAATCCTGCTCTCGCCCGCCGACCGCGAGCGGACCGCCTACCACGAGTCCGGACATGCGCTCGTGGGGATGCTCACCGACGGCGCCGACCCCGTCCGCAAGGTCTCGATCATCCCCAGGGGCATGGCGCTCGGCGTGACGCTCTCGACGCCGGACACCGACCGCGTCTCCTACTCGCTGGAGGAGCTGGAGGCGAAGGTCAAGGTTGCGCTCGGTGGCCGGGTCGCCGAGGAGGTCGTCTACGGAGCGATCACGACCGGCGCCGAGTCTGACATCCAGCAGCTCACCCAGATCGCCCGCGCGATGGTCGGACGGTGGGGGATGAGCACGGCCCTCGGGCCGATCGCGGTGCTGCCCGCCGACGGCGACGGGCCGTGGCTGCCCGGCGCAAGCGAGACCTCCGAGCACACCCAGCAGATGGTCGACGAGGAGACGCGGCGGATCGTCGAGACCGCCCACGAGCAGGTCACTGCGCTGCTCAGCGAGAATCGCGACAAGCTCGAGGGGCTGGCGCGCGCCCTGCTCGCCGCCGAGACACTCGACGCGCCCGAAGCCTACGCGGCGGCGGGAGTCGCCCAGCGGCCCGCAGAGGGCCTCGAGGTTCCGGCGCCTGCCTGATCCTCAGGCGACCGCGCCGGCCGCCTGGCCGTCTGCGCTGTCGCGCTCCGCTGCGATCAGCAGGTCGACTCCGACGGTGCTGACGGCGAGGCTCAGCAGCGCCGAGGCGACGATCGCCGTCGCCGCGACGGGTGAGAGGACATGCTCGGCGAGCCCCAGGGAGGCGACGCCGGCGGGCACCCCGAGCTGAGCCGAAGCGGCCAGCGCCGCCGACAGCGGCATTCGCAGGAGCACCGCTGTGAACAATCGGCTCGCGACGTTGAGGATCGTCAACGCGACCGCGAGCGCCAGCATCGAGGCGTCGCCGAACAGACCCGCCAGGTCGAGATGGGCGCCGAGCACGACGAAGTAGAGGGGGACGAAGAATCCGTCGGCGATGCCGCGGACCTGTGTCGAGAGTCGTTTCGGGCCACCGAGCACGGCGACCGTCACACCGGCCCCGAAGCCCGCGACCAAGATGCTCGTGCCGCCCTTCTGCGCCAGCCAGGCCAGGAAGAACAGGATCGCCAGGGCCAGGCGCAGGTCGAGTGCCCAGTGTCGCTCCTTGGAGCGTCGTCGGATCGCCTCGACGCGATCGCGCGCTGTCAGCATCCGCGCGAGCCCGAGCAGCGCCGCGGCGGCCCCCGCGACGAGCGCGGCGCCGAGCACCGCATGCCAGGCGCGCCCCGGCTGGAGGACGACCGGGATCGAGACGATCGTCAGCACGTCGGCGATCGTCACCTGGGCCATCACGCGCAGCGCGACAGGCCCGGCGACCCCGGCCTCCTGCAGCGCCGGGAGCAAGACGGCGGCCGAGCCGGAAGCAAGCACCGCCGCGTAGACGGCGGCGTGGCCACCGCCCGCGAGCGCCGCAGCTGCGAGGCCGCAGGGCACGGCCAGAGCGGCGACGATCGCAGCCGCCAGCGCGCCGCCGCGCAGCGAGCCGGAAAGACGCCCATCGCGTAGCGGCAGGTGCATCCCGACCGTCAGCATCAGCATCGCGAAGCCCACTTCTCCTAGGAACGCGAGCGTCGGGACGGAGGGGTCGATCGCGCTCGTCACCTGTGGTCCGGCCAGCACACCGGCCGCGATCTCGCCCGCCACGACGGGCACGAACCAGCGACGAGAGAGCCCCAGCAGCGGACCCGCGAGGCCCGCCAGAACGACCACCGCAAGCGTTCCGAACCCGATCATCGCTCCCATCATCCCCGGCGGGCTCCGGGGCCGTGACGCGTATGCGCAACGGGTCGATCAGGTCCGGTACTCTCGCAGCGGGGAAATCGGCCGCGAGTGGGAGGTCTTGAGATGTACGACTACGTGATCGTCGGAGCGGGATCGGCGGGATGCGTTCTCGCCGCGCGGCTCAGCGAGGACCCGGATGTGAAGGTCCTGCTGCTGGAGTCCGGGCCGCCCGACACCAAGGAGAACATCCACGTCCCGCTCGGCTATCTCCAGCTCGGCGCGACGGACGTCGACTGGGATTATCACTCCGCTCCCGAGGAGCACTGCGACGGCCGGCGTATCACCCTGCCTCGTGGGCGTGTGCTCGGCGGGTCCTCGTCGATCAACGCGATGGTCTACATCCGCGGCAACCACCGCGACTACGACGAATGGGACGTGCCAGGGTGGGCGTGGGCGGACCTGCTGCCGTACTTCGTGAAGTCCGAGGACAACGAGCGCGGGGCCTCGGAGCTGCATGGCGCCGGCGGTCCGCTGGCGGTCAGCGAGAGTCGCTCGAAGAACCGCATCGCGGCGGCGTTCGTCGACGCGGGGGAGCAGGCGGGACTGGCGCGCAACCCCGACTTCAACGGGCCTGAACAGGACGGAGTCGGCATCTACCAGGTGACTCAGCGCGGCGGCATGCGCGCAAGCGCCGCGGTGTCATATCTGCATCCCGCGATGGAGCGGGCGAACCTGACCGTGATGCCATACATGCACGCCGAACGACTGATCTTCGACGGCAATCGCGCGGTCGGTGTCGTGGCCTCGCGTCTTGGCGAGGCGCAGGAGTTCCGCGCTGAGCGCGAGGTGATCCTCTCCGGCGGCGCCTACAACTCTCCGCAGCTGCTGATGCTCTCAGGCGTCGGCCCCGCAGAGCACTTGCAGATGCGAGAGATCGAGGTGCTGCTCGACCAGCCCGCTGTCGGGGAGAACCTCTCTGATCACCCGGCCACGCAGCTCGGCTGGACGACGCCTGAGCCGGAGAGCCTGCTGCTCGCGCTGGAGCCTGCGGCGCTCGAGGAGTTCGAAGCGACCCAGACCGGCCCCTTCACCTCGAACCTCGCCGAGTCGGGCGGCTTCGCACGGGTGGGGGAGGGGGCGCCCGCGCCCGACATCCAGGTCCACGTCGCGCCTGTGCACATCGTCGAGGAGGGGATGCGGGATCCCGAGGCGCACGGAGTGTGGGTCTCTCCATGTCTCCTCACCCCGGAGAGCCGCGGCAATGTGCGTCTCGCGTCGGCCGACCCGATGTCCAAGCCGATCATCCACAACAACTTCTACGCGGCCGGCAACGACATGGAGCGGATGATCGCGGGCCTGCGGCTGGCGCTCGACGTCTGCGGGCAAGCCGCGATGCGGCCCTACGCCGCCGAGGCCTTCGAAGTCCCCGACGGCGACAGCGACGAGGCGATCCGCGCGCACGCGGCGCGGACGACGTTCGCCATCTACCACCCGGTCGGCACCTGCCGGATGGGCACCGACGCGGGCGCTGTCGTCGATCCCGAGCTGCGGGTGAACGGCATCGAGGGACTGCGCGTCGTCGATGCCTCGGTGATGCCGAAGGTGCCGCGCGGCAACACGAACGCGCCGACGATCGCCCTGGCCGAGCGGGCCGCGGACCTGATCGCGCACGGCCGAGCGGCGGCCGAGACGGCCGCCGTGGCGGGGGCCGCCGCGCCTGCCTGAGCGGCGGAATGCGGTCTGACGGCCGCAATACATAGGCTTTACAACGTGACAGCAATGCAGAAGCTGCGTGGGCGCTTGGCCGAACTGGCCGACCTCAAAGCTCTGGAGATGCTGAGCGGCTGGGATCAGCTCGTGACGATGCCGCCCGAGGGCGCGGCAGCGCGCGGTCACCAGATGGGCACGCTCGCCCGCCTCACGCACGATCACTCCACCTCGGCTGAGATCGGGGATTGGCTTGCGGAGCTTGACGATGTCGAGCTCCCAGAGCTGGAGCGCGATGTCGTGCGGCTGGCGCGTCGTGACTGGGAGCGTGCCCGGCGCGTGCCCACGGACCTCGCCGCCGAGCTCTCCAAGGCGCACTCGGACGGGCAGGAGAGCTGGCAGGCCGCGCGCGCCGCCGACGACTTCGGTGCATTCGCCCCAGCGCTGGAGCGCAACATCGAGCTGGCCCGCGCCTACGGCCGCTGCCTCGACGAGGAAGGGCGAGGGACCTACCAGTCGCTGGTGGACGACTTCGACTTCGGGCTGCGGACCGACACGCTGCGAACGCTGTTCGCTGACCTGGGCGCCCGCCTTGCGCCGCTCGTCGAGGAGGCACGTGAGCGCGCCGTGCCACCCAAGCCGAACGTGCCGGTCGACGTCCAGCGCCGCGCCGTCGAGTCGATCCTGCGCCGGGTCGGCGTCGATGATGAGAGCTGGCGCCTGGACGTCTCCGCGCATCCCTTCTCTGCCACGATGGCCCGCACCGATCAGCGCATGACCACGCGCTACAACGACGGCGGAGTCGAGTCGCTGCTCAGCTCGCTGCACGAGTACGGGCACGCGCTCTACGAGCACCAGATCGACCCGGATCTGGAGCGCACGAATCTCGGCACCGGGACCTCGATGTCGATCCATGAGTCCCAGAGCAAGCTCTGGGAGAACCACGTAGCCCGCCATCCCGCCTTCGCAACAGTGCTCGCAGCCGATCTGGGCGCCGCCGGCTTCCAGATCGCACCGCAAGAGCTGCACGCTGCGCTCGTCGCCGTCGAGCCGTCGCTGATCAGGGTCTCGGCTGATCCGCTTACCTATCCGCTCCACATCGTGTTGCGCTTCGAGCTCGAGCTGGCGCTGATCGACGGCGATCTGGCCGTCGCCGATCTGCCGGCGGCGTGGCGTGACGGCGTGCGGAGGCTGCTCGGCCTGGAGGTCCCCTCAGACGCGCTCGGCTGTCTACAGGACGTGCACTGGAGCGAGGGTGCCTTCGGATACTTCCCGAGCTACGCGATGGGGTGCCTGATCGCGGCTTCGCTGTGGGAGGCGATGGAGCGCGAGCTGGGCTCACGCGAGCAGGACTTGCAGCGCGGCGAGGTGCAGCCGATCAAGGACTGGCTGGCGAGCGCCATACACCGCCACGGGCGGCGGCTGGACACGGTGCCGCTGGTCGAGCAAGCGACCGGTGCGGGCCTCGAGATCGAGTCCTTCCTGCGCTACGTCTCGCCGTTCGCGGCCGTCTAGCTGTCCGCCTGCTCGGCTGCGGCTGAGCGCGCCCTGATCGCCGCCTGGGCCGCAGCCACGCGGGCGATCGGCACTCGGTAGGGCGAGCAGGAGACGTAGTCGATGCCGGAGCTGTTGAGGAACTCGATCGAGTCCGGGTCGCCGCCGTGCTCGCCGCAGACACCTAGCGACAGGCCCGGCTTGGTCTTGCGTCCCAGCCATGCGCCCATCCGGATCAGCTGCCCGACACCGGGCGTGTCGAGCGTCTCGAACGGTGAGCGGTCGAGGATCTTCACGTCGATGTAGCGCGCCAGCACTCGCCCCTCGATGTCATCGCGGCTGAAGCCCAGCGCGGTCTGGGTCAGGTCGTTGGTGCCGAACGAGAAGAAGTCGGCTTCCTCGGCGATGCGGTCGGCCTGCAGGCAGGCGCGGGGCAGCTCGATCATCGTTCCCAGCTGGAAGTCCGAGACCCCCACTTCGGCGGCGATCCGCTCGACCAGGCTGCGCATCAGCTCCAGCTCGCGCTCGTATGCCACGAGCGGCACCATCACCTCGATGTGGCTTGAGGGGACACGCGCAGCAGCCGCGAACAGCGCCCGGACCTGCATCTCGTAAAGCGCGGGGAACAGCAGTCCGAGCCGCACGCCACGAGTGCCCAGCATCGGGTTGGACTCCTGCAGCTGCTCGACGCGGCGACGCTCGGCGGAGCCCTCCGGCAGCGTCTCGGGCGCCGGCAGAAACTCGTGCAGCGGCGGATCGAGCAGGCGCACCGTCACCGGACGGCCGTCGAGCGTGCGAAGGATCTCCTCGAAGTCGTCTTCCTGCAGCGGGCGCAGCCGGTCGATCGCCTCGGCTCGGGCCTCGTCCTCGGAGGCCATGATCACCGCTGCCATCAGCGGCTGGCGCTCGCCGAGGAACATGTGCTCGGTGCGGCACAGCCCGATCCCTTCGGCCCCCAGCTCGATCGCCTTGCGGGCATCGGTGGGGGTGTCTGCGTTGGCCCTCACGCCGAGCGTGCGCAGCCCGTCGCACCACTCGAGGACGGTTTGCAGGTGCTCGGAGACCTCCGGCTCGATCAGTGGCACGTCGTCGGTCGTGATCGTGCCGTGGCTGCCGTCGATCGCGATCGACGCGCCCGCCTGGAGGGTCGCCGCGCCGATTCGCACCTCGCGGCTGGCGAGGTCGATCTCGACATCCGAGGCGCCGGTGACGGCGGGCCGGCCCATGCCGCGGGCGACGAGCGCCGCGTGGCTCGCCTTGCCGCCCTCGCTGGTGAGGATGCCGCGTGCGGCATGGAAGCCGGCGACGTCGTCGGCCTCGGTGAAGGAGCGGACGAGGATCACCTCGCGTCCCTCCTCGGCGGCCGCGACGGCCTCCTGCGCGCTGAGGACGATTTCGCCCTTGGCGGCCCCCGGCGAGGCCGCCACGCCGCGGGCCAGCACCGTGAAGTCCGCCGACGGGTCGAAGGTGGGGTGCAGCAGGGCGTCCAGCGTTGCCGGGTCGATCGTCTCGATCGCGCGCTCGCGGTCCAGCAGACCTTCCGCGACAGCATCGACGGCGAAGCGCACGGCGGCCTGGGCGGGACGCTTGGCGTTGCGCGTCTGCAGCATGTAGAGGCGACCCTCCTGCACGGTGAACTCCGTGTCCTGCATGTCTCCGTAGTGGCGCTCGAGCGTCGTCAGGATCTCGCTGAGCTGCTCGTGGACGTCCGGCAGCCAGTCGCGCAGCTCGGCGATGTCACGGGGGGTCCGCACTCCCGAGACGACGTCCTCGCCCTGAGCGTTGGGGAGGAAGTCCCCGGAGGGCTCCGGCGCCCCCGTCACCTCGTCGCGTGAGAATGCCACGCCGCTGCCGCTGGTCTCGCCCATGTTGCCGAACACCATCTGCTGGATGTTGACGGCCGTGCCCCACTCGTCGGGGATGCGGTTGATTCGCCGGTAGGCGATCGCCCGCTCCCCCTGCCAGGAGTCGAACACCGCCCGGATCGCGCCGTCGAGCTGTTCCTGGGGATCGTCGGGAAACTCGTAGAACTCCTTGAAGTGAAGTGTCAGCTCGCGCAGGGCGGCCGCGTCGAGTTCCGTGTCCAGGGTGACGCCACGCGCGGCCTTGGCTGCCGCGATCGCCTGCTCGAAACGATCGCCGGGAATCCCGATCACGACGTTGCCGTACATCTGCACGAAGCGCCGGTAGGAGTCCCAGGCGAAGCGCTCATCGCCTGAGCGGGCGGCGAGACCAAGCACCGTCTCGTCGTTGAGGCCGAGGTTCAGGACGGTGTCGAGCATCCCCGGCATCGACTCGCGAGCCCCCGAGCGGACCGACACGAGCAGCGGGTCCTCCACGTCGCCGAGGCGTCGTCCGGCGCGCTCCTGAAGGCGCGACAGCGCGGCGGCAACCTGCTCGGAGAGCCCTTCGGGGAAGCTCAGCTCGCGCATGTAGGCGACGCAGGCCTCCGTCGTGATCGTGAAGCCGCCCGGGACTCGCTCGGCGCCCAGCACCCGCGTCATCTCGGCGACATTCGCACCCTTGCCGCCCAACAGGTCTCGCAGCTCCCGCGAGCCCTCCTGGAAGTCCATTACCCAGCGCGTCACCTCATGAGCCTATTCCCTGGTCAGGCGCATCCCATGCGGATCGGCTGCGTGGCCTGCCCTGACACAGGTAGGGTCTGCGGCCCGAACGGGCCCGTAGGAGGCCCGTGCCGCCGCTGACAAAGGAGGACCACCGCGATGCTCACCCTCACCGGCCTCGATCAGGTCAAGGAGTACGTCGGCCGGGAGCTGGGCGTCAGCGACTGGCACCACGTCACGCAGCAGGAGATCGACGAGTTCGCTCGCGTGACAGGCGACGATCAGTGGATCCACGTCGATGTCGAGCGGGCCAAGCAGAGCCCCTTCGGCGGCACGATCGCTCACGGCTACTTCACGCTCTCGCTGGCGCCGCGCTTCTCCTATGACATGTTCACCTTCGAGGGCTTTGCCTTCGGCGTCAACTATGGCCTGAACCGGGTGCGCTTCCCCGCGCCGATGCCGGTCGGGGAGAAGGTGCGGATGCGCGCCACGCTGGCCTCGGTCGAGGAGATTCAAGGTGGCGCCCAGATCACGACCGAGCTGACCTTCGAGCGCGAGGGCGCCGAGAAGCCCGTCTGCGTGGCCGAGTCGCTGGCCCGCGTCTATACCGGCTGAGGGCTATTCGAAGGTGTAGCGGTCGCCGGCGCTCGGAGTGCTGTTCGCTTTGTTGGCCGTCGCCCTCACGTCGACGGTTCCGAGCGCCTTGCCCGCCGGCACCTTCACGGTGCATCTCGTCGCGCTGGTGCAGTCGACTGTCTTGGCGGCGGCCTTCCCGAACTTGAACTTCGTCGCGGTAGCGCCGGGCGCGAAGCCGAATCCTTCGATCGTGACGTTGCCGCCGCCCGCCAGCGGACCGCCCGCCGGAGTGATCGATTCAATCGCCGGCGTGTACTTGAAGCGCGCTTTGCTCGTCGTGGCGCTGGTCCCTCCGCGGGTCGTGACGGTCAGGTTCAGCGTGCCGGACACATTGGCGGGAGCGGTCACCGTGATCGACGTCGGCGAGTTGACCGTCACCTGCGAGGTGGCGACTTCTCCGAAGTGAACTTCGGTGGCGCCGGTCAGTTCGGTTCCCGTCAGCGTCACGACGGTTCCGCCGCTTGCCGGGCCGGTCTTCAGCGAGATCTTCGACAGCGTCGGGCGCTGCAGATAGGTGAAGCGGTCGGAGGCGCCCGTCGCGCTCGTCCCCGCCGGGGTCGTGACGGTGACGTCGACGGTGCCGGTCCCGGCCGGGGCAACGGCCGTGACCGAGCTGCTCGAGTTGACGGTGACGGAGGTGGCCACGGCGCTGCCGAAATGCACGGTGCTCGCGCCCGTCAGGTTCGTGCCTGCGATCGTGACTTCGATTCCGCCGGCCGCCGCGCCGGAGCTGGGGGTGAGCCCCGTGACGGACGGGGTCGCTTCGCCGAAGGCCAGCATCTGGGAACCACCGGCAGCGACGCCTGCGACCTCACCGAGCGTCGTCACCTGCGTCGGCGTGTCGACCGCTTCGCCGCGAGCGCCGAGGCCGAGGCTGCCCGCGTTGTTCATGCCCCAGACCATCAGCGTGCCCGAGGCGAGGATCGCGGCGCTGTCCTTTTCGCCGGCCGCGATCGTCGCCACGCTGCTCAGACCCACGACGGGTACCGGATCGACGGCCATCGGCTCGATCGTCCCGTTGCCGAGCTCTCCTTCGTTGTCATCGCCCCAGGCGACGACGGTCTCGTCGCCGAGCAGCGCCAGGGCGTGCGTCTCGCCGGCCGCGATCGCTGTAACGCCGCTCAGCCCGTCGACGGGCACCGGCGCGGTGCTGTAGTGGCCTTCTTCTTCGATCGCTTCGCTTTCTTCTTCGGCGACGGCCTGGTTGCCGAGCTGGTCGCGTTCGTCATCGCCCCACGTCACGACCGTTCCGTCGCTCTTGAGGGCCATGCTGAACAGCCCGTTGGCGGCGATGGCGGTCACACCGCTCAGGTTCTTGACGGCGACCGGCGTGTCAGTGGTTTTGGTGTTGCCGGTGCCGAGCTGCCCGCGTTCGTTGTTGCCCCAGGCCATCACGGTGCCGTCGGAGAGCAGCGCCAGGGTGTGTTCTTCACCGGCGGCGATCGCGGTGACGCTGCTGAGTCCTTCCACGGGTACGGGGATTTCGCTGTCGACTTTCTTGCCGTTGCCGAGCTGACCGCTTTCGTCATCGCCCCAGTCCTCGACGGTGCCGTTCTTCAGCAGCGCCACGCTGTGGCTGCCGCCCGCCGCGATCGCCTTGACGCCGCTCAGGTTTTCAATCGCAACGGGGCTTTTCGTGCCGATCTCGCCTTCGTTGCCGAGCTGGCCGTGACCGTCGAAGCCCCAGGCGTCGACGGTGCCGCCGGCCAGCAGCGCGAGGCTGTGGCGAGGCCCGCCCGCCATCGCTGTAACGAAGTGCAGGCCGGAGATTCCCGTGGGGGTTGGGATCACCGTTTCGTTGGAGCCGACGCCCGCCTGGCCACGGGTGTTCAGGCCCCAGCCGAAGGCTCGGTAGTCGGTGCTCGAGACCGTCAGCGTCGCCGCATGGCTCGGCGTGGTACCGGCGCTGTTGTGGAACACCGCCCTGTAGTCGTTCCCGGTCTGGGAGAGCTGTGCGCCGGAGATCGTCAACTTGCCGCTGGTGGCGGCGCTCACCGGCGTCCAGGAGGTGCCTTCGTTCAGCGACAGTTCCCACTGCACTGTCGGCGCGGGGCTGCCCGTCGCCGCGGCTTCGAAGCTCGCCGTGCCGCCGGCGGCGACGGTCGTGCTTTCTGGCTGGGCGGTGACGATCGGTATGCCCTGGACGGTCAGCTTGGCGGCGTTCGTCGTCGCCGATGCGGCGACGTTCATATACACGGCCCTGTACTCGTAGCCGTTCTCGGAGGGTGTTGTCGCCGGTATCGCCAGCAAGGGCGAGGTTGCTCCAGGCACCGCAGCCCAAGTGGCGCCGCTGTCGGTCGACACTTCCCACTGGACGGTCGGCGCGGGGTTGCCTTCGGCGACGCTGTTGAAGGTCGCGGTTTCACCTTCGGTAACCGTCGTGCTCAGCGGCTGACTGATGATTTTGGGCGGGTCGACGATGTGCAGCGTCGCCGCTTCGCTGGTCACTTCGCCGGCGAGGTTTTTGAAGATGACCCGGAACTTCCAGCCGTTCTGGGTTTTGCTGATGTTGCTGAGGTGCAGCGTGGGTGTGGTGACGCCCGTCAGGCTTTTGTAGGTCGCGCCGCCGTCGGTCGACTCCTGCCACTGCGCGGTCGGCGCCGGCGAGCCCGAGGCTTTCGTTTCGAAGGTGGCTTCGTGGCCTTCCTGGGCGTTGGCGTCGACCGGTTGCTGGACGATCGTGGGCTTCTTCGTCACGGTCAGCGTGGCGGCTTTGCTCGTGGCGGTGCCGCCGGCGTTCGTGAAGACGGCCCGGAACTGGTGGCCGTTTTCGGCGGCGGTGGTGGCGGCGATCGAGAAGGTGACCGAGGTTGCGTCTTCGATCGGGCTCCAGGTGACGCCGCCGTCGTTCGACAGTTCCCACTGGACCGTCGGCGAGTTGGAGGCGGCCGAGGCGAAGCTCGCGGGCTGGCCTTCTTCGACCGCCGTGGAGGACGGTTGCTGGGTGACTTTCGGGGCCGGTGTGCCGGCATCTGGCCTGGCGGCTATGCCGGCGCCTGCCGGGCTCGCCAGGGCAGCCGATGACATCGCGCAGACCGCCGCCAGAGCCAGCAGCAACACGAGCGCGATGCGGCGAGCGCCAGCGCCCGCGCGAGGACGACCCTCGCGCACGCGGCCGCTGCTTCCCTCACGTGGCCCGCGGCCTTCCGTGGTCATGCCCGCCATCTGAGTCCCCTGTTCCCTCGGCCCCTCACCGCGCCGCCTTCCGGGCGGCTTGGCAACAGCGGACATCATAGGGCCTACCGACCGGTAGCGTTGGGGCATGGCCGAGGGCACGCAGGCGGGCGCGACGCTCGCCGGGAGGGTCGCGCTGGTGACCGGCGCGACGGGCGGAATCGGCGCGGCGATCAGCAGGGCGCTGGCCGCGGCCGGGGCTCGCGTCGCGGTCAGCGATCTGGCGGGGGAGGGCTGCGCTGAACTGGCCGGGGAGATCGGAGGAGTGCCGGTCGCGCTCGATGTCACCTCCGGCGCATCGGTGGCCGAGGCGGTCGCGGAGACCGGGCGGGCACTGGGGCGGATCTCGATCCTCGTCAACAACGCCGGGATCGACCACTTCGGGCGCTTCTCAGACGGCGACGAGGCGCTCTGGGAGCGGCTGTGGGCGGTCAACCTGCGTGGCGTTCTCGCCGTCACTCGGGCGACGCTTCCAGACCTACGCGACGGCGGCGGCGCGATCGTCAACGTGGCCTCGGAGGCGGGCCGGGTCGGCGGTCACAGCCAAGCCGTCTACTCCGCCACCAAGGGTGGGGTGATCGCGTTCGGAAAGGCGCTGGCGAGGGAGGAGGCGCGCCATGGCATCACCGTCAACGCTGTCGCCCCGGGCCCGGTCGAGACCCCGATGATGCGAGCCGCCGAAGCGAAGATGGGCGAGGAGCGCACGCAGGCGGCGCTGCGGGCGATCCCCGCCGGGCGCGCCGGGACACCCGGCGATGTCGCCGCGGCCGTTGTGTTTCTCGCGTCGCCGGCCGCCGCTTACACAACCGGCGCGACCCTGCCCGTCAGCGGCGGGCTGGCAATGATCTAGCTGGACGCCTCTTTCACGGTGCCACACGGCACGAGGTTCGCGCGGCTCGAACGAGTGCCCGGGAACGGAGGCGGCGCGGCGCGGCTAGACTGGCGCCGAGATGGCGGGGTCAGACGATGAGCTGTTCGGCGAGGAGCACGTCCGTGTCTACCGGGAGACCGGCGGGCAGGTCGGCTACCACTGGCGTGGCACGACGATCCTGCTGCTGACGACGAAGGGACGGCGCAGCGGAGAGCAGCGCACGACACCGTTGATCCATCGCACCGATGGCGAGGATTGGGTGATCGTCGCCTCCAAGGGCGGAGCGCCAGAGCATCCGGGCTGGTTTCAGAACCTTCAGGCCGAGCCGAACGCCGCGATCCAGGTTCGTGACGAGGAGATCCCCGTCCGGGCGAGCGTCGCCGACGGCGAGGAGCGCGAACGGCTGTGGGCGGCGATGGTCGAGGTCTGGCCGGCCTACGACGAATACCGCGAGAAGACCTCGCGAGAGATTCCCGTCGTCGTGCTGCGGCGCCGCAACTAGCGCTGGGACTGCGCATGGGCTCGCGGCCGGTGGCCTCGCCGTTGGTCTGCATGTACCTGTTCCTCGAGGACGGTGGCACGACCGTTCCGCCGCACCCCTCGCCGCGAACTCGCTCGGCGGTCCGCTATTTGGAGTGCGCTCTCGTCCAGGCGGCCTCGCTGCGGCTCGGAGATGCGGCTTGCGACCTCGCGATCGTCGTCAACGAGCCCGCGCTCGACATTCCAGTTCGGGCCGCTCGCGCGATCTGGGCGAGGCTGGACGAGTTCGGCGTGCGCCGGATCGAGAGCGATCTGCGGGTCGGATCGGGAGGTGCAGCGGCGAGCCGCTTCCCGCGTGAGGCGATTCGCGCCATGGCGGCGGCCGAGACGGCCGAGCGGACCGCCTGGGTTCCGAACCTCGATTGCGTCTGGGTCGATCCCGCCCGGGTGCTCGGCTCCCTACCGAGCCCGGGAGCGGTCGGCTGCCTGCCGATCGGCTACCCGTCGGACTGGAGCGTCGGCGGCTCGGCCCTGGCCGGTCGCAGCAGGATCGAGCTGGGGAGGACGGCCGCGAGGCTCGGGGCAGCGGCGGCGAGCGAGGCGCCGCCGTGGATCGGCGCGGACCTGCTGGCCGGCGAGGTCGGCGCACTCCAGGCGATGATGGAGTCCTGCGACCGGCTCGAGGCGAGGCTGCCGCAGGACGGGGAACCGGCGGGAAACGAGCAGCTGTTGACGCTCGCGGGCGCACTCGGAGAGATGCACGTGGCGGATCTCTCGGCGGTGGCGGCTCGGATCCAGACCGGCGCGCGTCACGGCGCCGGAACTCCCGCCGGCGTCGAGTCGCTGGGTCTGTGGCATCTGCCCGCGGAGAAGGGACTGAGCATTCGGCGGGTGGCGCGAGCGATCCTGGGCGGGCGAGAGGCCGCGCTGCGGGCAGACCTCGCCGAGCCGCGACGGGCGATGAGGCGGTTCAACGTGGGGACTCCGAGCCGCGCCCATCAGCTGCGCGACGACGCCTGGGTGCTCGCACAGCGCCCGCGGGGCCGGTAGTCTGCGCTGCCACCGGCCACCCTGGGGAGGGGTCGAAGGGAGAATGAACTGAGATGCAGCGAGTTTCTCCCGTAGATGCCGCGTGGCTTGCGATCGAGTCGAGGGACACGCCGATGCACGTCGGCGGCCTGTTTGAATTCACGTTGCCGCCGGATGCGCCGGCGGACTACCTGAAGCAGCTGTTCGCGCAGATGCGCGAGGCGCGCACGTTGCCGCCGCCGTGGAACCTGGAGCTGGTCGAGCTGCCCGTGCTCGGCTCACGGCTGCCGCTGATGCGCCAGACCCACGACGTCGACCTCGACTATCACGTCCGACACTCCGCGCTGCCACACCCGGGCGGGCAGCGTGAGCTCGGTGTGCTCGTCTCGCGTCTTCACAGCAACGAGCTCGATCTGCACCGCCCGCTGTGGGAGGTGCATCTGATCGAGGGCCTCGAAGGAAACCGCTTCGCGATGTACTCCAAGACGCACCACTCGCTTGTCGATGGCGTCAGCGCGATGCGGTTGATCATCCGAACGCTGTCGAGCAGCCCGGCGGAGCGCGGCACTCCGTCCTACTGGACCGTCGGCGCCGGCGAGCGGCCGCGGCGCGAGAGCGACGGCGCCGGGAGCGCCGGCCCGCTCTCGCTGCCGGTCGGCCTGTTGCGTGAGGGTGCGGCGATCGCCGGTGGCCTCACGCGCGCAGCGCTCGACCTGGCGGTCGCGGCGGTCGATGAGCGTTCGCTGCAGGCGCCCTATCGCGCGCCGGCCTCAGCGCTGGGGGGCCGACTCGGCGGACAGCGCCGCTTCGCCACCCAGCAGTACGACTTCGACCGCGTTAAGCGGATCGCGTCGGGTTTCGACTGCACCCTGAACGATGTCGTCCTCTATCTCAGCGGCAGCGCGCTGCGGCGCTATCTCGCCGAGCACGCGCGTCTTCCCGACCGCTCGCTCACGGCTGGTATCCCCGTCAACCTACGGGATGCCGCCGATCAGTCGATGGGCACGGCAATCGGGATCATGGTTGCCGAGCTGGGCACGAACATCGCAAACCCGGCGGAGCGGCTGCGCGCGATCAGCCGCTCGACAGCAGAGGCCAAGCAGCACCTCAGTCACCTGCCTGCGGAGGCTCGGACTTCTTACACGCTGCTGCTTAACGCTCCGTATGTCGCTGGGCTGATGGCCGGTCTCGGCGGTCACGCACCGGTGCCGTTCAACGTCGCGATCTCCAACGTTCCTGGGCCGACCGAGCCGCTCTACATGAACGGCTCGCGCCTGGACTCACTGTTCCCGCTGTCGCTTCTGACACACGGCAACGCTCTGAACATCACCTGCGTCAGTTATGCGGGGACGCTCAACTTCGGCTTCACCGGCGCTCGCGACTCGATTCCCCATTTGCAGCGCCTGGCGCTCTACATGGGCGAGGCGCTGCAGGAGATCGAGTCGGTCCTGCTCGGAAGAGAGCGGCCTGCCAAGCGCAAAACGAGCAAACCCGCGAAACGCATCAAGTCCGCCGCATTCGACAAACGCGCCAGACCGGCGCGCTCGGCTCGCAGCAAGAGCTAGCGCCACCACGGCGCCCGGCGCAACTCGGCGATGCGAAAGGCGGGTTGGACCAGCTCGTCGAGGTGATCGGCGAGGTGATCGAGGTGCTCGCACAGCCAGACGCCGTAGTGCGACCCCGACTCGATGCCGACGATCGTGTCCGGGCCCAGGGTTGGCGCGACCAACGGCGAGATCGCAGCCATTCGTGGGCGGTCGAGCTGCTCGGCGAGGCTGATGTACCAGTCGCTGATGATCCCCGCGCGACGGTCGATCGCGTCGCGCGCCACGCGGACTGCGATGGGGTCCGGGGGAAGCCTTGCCAGCGCCTGGGCGGTCAGCCGCAGCCGCAAAGTGCCGCCGACGAGCCGCCAGAGCTCCTGCTTGTGGATCCGCTTGGAGCCCTGCTCCGCGAGGAAGCCGCGCAGCGCCTCGTCGAGTCGCAGCCCGGCCGTGACCGCGGCCGTGGCCCCGTCGGGCTGGATCTGATCGAGCCCGGACGTCCAGCGGACGCCCTGGGTGAGGAAGTCGGCGCCGGATCGGAAAGCATCGGCAAGGTCGTCGCCGACGACCGCCGCAACGCCACGAGGCCAGAACATGGCTCCCACCAGCAGGCTGACGGCACAGCCGATCGCGACATCCTCGACGCGCACGAATCCGATCTTCCAGCCGACCGGCGCGAGCAGGTTGAAAAGGACAGCGACGGTGACGGTGAAGGCCGCCTGACCGACGGCGAAGGGCGCCGTGCCTGGGGCGTAGGCGGCGATGAAGACTGCGACCGGGAGCACGACCCAGAGGACAGTCGTCCCCGCGCCGATCGCCAGCAGCAGGGCGCCGCCGATCACGAAGCCGATGACGGTCCCGCCGAGCGCCCGCAAGGCCGTCGCTCCAGTCGAGGCGGCGTTGCTTCGCAGGACCGAGAGCGTGCCCAGAACCACCCAGAAGCCGTGCTGGACGCTTGAGAGGTCGGCGATGGCGACGGCGGCTCCCAGCGCCAGGGCGGCGCGGACACTGTTGATGAACCAGACCGAACGAACGTTGGCGTGGCGGGCGGCGGTGCCGGCCGCGCTCGCCAGCCTCCCCGGCGCGCCGGCCGAGCTCGCTCCGGCGTAGCGCAGCCGTTGCTCGGCCAGCCATGTGGAGTCGACGATCCGCTCGGCCACGGCGGCGTCGGCGCCGGCCGCCAGCACGGCAGTGGCGATCGCCTGCGCATGGAAGGCGATCTGGGCGTCGTGACGGAACCCGGTCGCGGCCGGGGTCAGATCCTGGACGGAGCCGAGGCTCGACTCGCGCAGCGCCTCCAGGCCGCGCAGGTCGGGCAGCTCGCGCGCGCCCTCGAACATCGCGGCCGTTTCCAGCAGGATTCCGGCGGCGCCGTCCAGCAGCGCGCGGTCGACGGCCGCGGCACCACGGAGATCGTTGTGCTCGCCCAGCGCGTCGAGGATCAACGACGTGCACCACTCGAGCAGCTCGATGGCATTGGCCAGGGCCTGATCGGGCGCCGCCAGTCCCAGCGGCCGAAATGGGGTCGAGGTGAACAGCGCCAGCAGGTCGTGCTTGGTGGCGATGCAGTCATCCAGTCCTTGCTCCTCGGATTCTCCGGCCAGTGCCGCGCGGATCTGCCCGGCCAGTGCACGCGACATCCTCGCGACGGCCGCGCGCAGGCCGTCGGCGGGGGGACGGGGGGAGAGGACGAGCACGGCGATGGTGCCTGCGACCGACGCCAGCCACCAGCCGGCGAGGCGGTCGGGAATCATCGCGACGGTCCCGGGGGAGGCTGCGGGCAGGACGTAGGAGAGCATCGCCCCGAGCATCCCCGAGGCGGCGTTGGGTCCGAGCACCCCCGCGAAGACCACGGCGAAAGCTACGGGGACGGTGACGAGTGCCGCCAGCAGAGTCGAGGAGTTGACGGCTGTGCCGATGCTCAACAGTGCGCTACCCGCGACAGCAAGGGTGGCGTGGGCGATCAGCTTGTCGCGGCGGGCGCCGGCGAAGGAGCTGAGGACGAGCGTGGCGAAGCCTCCAAACGCGGCGAAGGTCGCCATTTGCAGGTTGCCGATGACCTGGTCGGTGAAGGCGAACAGCCCCGCCACGACGATCGTCGCGCGGACCGCGCGCAGCGCCGCCGGAGTCGAGCGGACCGGCAGCCACTCGCGCGGTGACATCGAGGCCTAGTCGTCCTGGCGGAGATCGAGCGTCCTGGCGTCGACCGGACGCATGCTCTGATCGACGACGTGCAGTTGGAGCTCGGAGTCGGCGACCAGCAGCGGAGTGATGGCGGCCTGGTAAGCGGCGAAGGCGGGTGAGCTGTAATGGGCATCCACCGCTGCCTGATCGCGCCAGCGCGCGAGGAGCAGGTAGTGGCCGGGATCGCCTACGGCCTCGGCGAAGGAGAACGATTCGCAGCCCTCGCGCTCGCGGGCTGCGGTCTGAGCATCCTGCATGACCTGCTCGACGGCGGCCCGCTCGAGGATCTGCGTGTGTAGGTCTCCGAGCGCGACGATCACGTCTGTTGCGATCCTCGGCTGTGCTTGCTCATCGGCTCAAGATTAGCGAGGGGGCGAAGCCGCCAGATGATCCTCGCGCAGCCACCGCAGGGTGCGCTCGATCCCCTCGCGGTAGTCGACCCGGGGCGCCCAGCCCAGCACCGCTCGAGCGTGGTCGTTGGAGAAGCGCTGGTCGCGCCCGAGCACCTGAACGGCCTGCCTGGTGAGCAGCGCCGGCAGCGTCAGCCCGGTGGCGCGGCGTGCCAGCCGGTAGGAGCTCTCGAGGCCCATGCCGAGCGCGAGTGCCGGACGGTAGGGAAGGCTGAAGCGGGGTCCCGGGCAGCCGAGGCCGGCGGCGAGATCGTCGGTGAACTGCCGCCATGTCACGGGCAGGCCATCGGTGACGTTGAAGGTCTCTCCAGGTGCCGCCTCGTGGTCGAGGGCAAGGATCGCCGCGTCGATCAGGTTCTCCACGAAACACAGGCCCGCGACCGGCTTGCCGCGGTCGACCAGCAGCATCTGGCGACGCTGGATCGCCTTGGCGATCTCGCCGACGACCTCCTGGGAGCCGGGCCCGTAGACGGTGGCGGGGCGCAGCAGGACCGTCTCGAAAGCGGTGACCCGCCGGACCTCCGTCTCCGCCTGAAGCTTCGTCTCGGCATACCAGTTGGAGAAGCCGGAGGGCCGATGCGACTCCTCGATCGTCCCGTTACCGCCCGGATGGCCGTATATGTCGGTGGTGCTGATATGGACGAAACGCCTCAATTCAGCGGTAGCGGCCGCCGCCAGCAGGTTGCGGGTGCCCACCACGTTCACGGCCTCGATCTCCTCGACGGTGGCCCAGTCGGAGACCATCGCCGCGCAGTGGACGACGTGGCTGACACCGGCCATCGCGCCACCGAGCGTGTCGGGCCGGGTGACGTCCCCGACGGCCAGCTCGACGCCCGGGGAGACCAGCTGCGATGTGTCGGCGCCGGGTCTGACCAGGCAGCGGACAGGCCTGCCCTCGGTGAGCAGGCGTGTGGCCAGCCGCCCGCCGATGAAGCCGGTGGCGCCAGTCAGCAGCACCAGCTCGCGCTCGCCACGAGCCCCTCCGGCCCTCACCGTGCGATCGAGGCGGCCCGGCGGCGGAGGGTCGCGGTGGCGATGTCCTTGACGACGCCCCAGTTGCGCCCGGCGCCGCCATGGGTTTCGGCCAGAACGGCGTCGAGGGCGGTGAGGAACTCGCCGGCCTCGGACTCGGAGAGCGTCAGGGGGGGAAGCAGCTTGATGACGTCGTTCTTGCCGGCGGCCATCGTGATGACGCCGTGGTCGCGATGCAGAGGGATGACGATCAGCTGCGGGAACAGGCCCTCGCTGGCCATGTGGATCATCTTCCAATTCAAGCGCGCGACGCGGGAGCTCGGAGCGCCCAGTTCGATGCCGATCATCAGACCATCAGAGCGGACCTCCGAGACCATCTCATATCGATCTCGCAGCTCGTGAAGGCCGTCACGCAGGATCGCCCCGATGCGCGCGGAGCTCTCGATCAGGGCGTCGCGCTCGATGATGCGAAGCGTCGCTAGGCCGGCGGCCATCGACAGGCGGTTGCGTCCGAAGGTCGACTGGTGAAGGTAACTGCGCTCCAGCGTCCCGACGGCCCGTTGGAAGATCTCGCGAGTGGTGACCATCGCGGCGACGGGCATGTAGCCGCCGCTCAACGCCTTGCCGACGAGCACGAAGTCCGGTTCCAGGCCCCAGCGCTCGAGGGCGAACCAGCGCCCCGTGCGCCCGAGACCCGTCTGGATCTCATCGACGATGAACAGCGTGCCGTGACGGCGACAGAGCTCCTGGGCGCCTCGCAGGTAGTCCTCGGGAGGCAGCGTGACCATCCGTCCCTGGATCGGCTCGACGATGAAGGCGGCCACGTCGCCACTCCTCAACTCCGCCTCGAGGCGGTCGAGATCGCCGAAGGGCACGCGCGAGCAGCCCGGCAGCAGCGATCCGAAGCCCTCCTTGAAGAAGTCATCGCCGACGAGCGAGAGCGGCCCCAGCGTCACTCCATGGAAGCTGCTCTCACAGGAGATCAGCCGGTCACGCCCGGTGGCTGCGCGTGCGAACTTCATCGCCGCATCGACCGCCTCGGCACCGGCGCTTGCGAAGTAGACGGCCTCCAGCGCGCCCGGCAGGCGTGCAGTGAGAGCCTCGGCGAGCATCCCCGCGAGGACCGAGAAGTGGATCTGGACGCCGTCCGTCAGCTCTGCTGCGAGCGTCGCCTCCAGCACTTCTCGCACACCGGGATGGTTGTGCCCGAGGCTTGCGAATCCCTCGCCGGTGTGGAAGTCGAGGTAGGCGCGGCCGTCGCTGTCGTAGAGGTACGAGCCGCCGGCGCGGACGTACTCCTTGTCGAAGCCGAGGATCGAAAGGACGTCGACAAGCGAAGCGTCGAGGTGGCGGGTGGCCAGCTCCAGCGCTTCCGGGGCGCGAGCCGTCGCGTCGGCGAGGACTCCGAGGGAGTCGAGGGTGGCAGCCTGTTCGGTGCTCATCTGAGCTGCGAGGGTAGTGGACCGGTGGCTCGATCCAGACGGCAGCGCATGTGCAGGAAGTAGGGCCGCCGGGTGGCCGGCGCGAGGGGGTCGGGCGGTTCACACCCGACCGCCTGCGGCTCGCGCAGCTGCTCGATCACGAAGCCGGCGTCCGCGAGTGGCCCGGTGTAGGCGACGAGCGGGCGTTCCGTTTCCTCGAAGACGATCGGCAGTCCGTCGCGTTCGTGAGCCGTCGTCCGGTGCCGCTCGCCGAAGTAGTCCTCGAGCCCCTCCGGGGACCTGTTGAAGGGATGGACGATGGCGATGGCGGCGCAGCCACCCGGGCGCAGGACCCGCGCCAGCTCGCCGATGGCGTCCGCCGGGCGCTCCATGTCCTGCAGCGACATGAAGGCGACGGCGAGATCGAAGGAAGCGTCCGCGAAGGGCAACTCGGCGGCGTCGGCGCAGACGAGCCGCTCGTAGCCTCCGGCGCGCTCGGCGGCGGCGATCAGGGCGGGGGACGAGTCGGCGCCGCTCAGGCGATGGCCGGCCGAGGCCAGCTCGCGTCCGACGCGTCCCTCCCCGCAGCCGAGGTCGAGAGTGGCGGTGCCCGGAGGGGGAAGCAGCTCCCGAAAGGCCGGCCAGTTGAGCTCGGAGAAGAAGACGTCGTGGGTCGGGCTCCGCGCCCAGGTGGTCCATTCGCCGGCTTTGGCGTCCCACTTCTCGCTGAGGCTCTGCTCGGCCACAGGACGATTATCTCCCGCAGGCGCGATGATCCACCGCCGCATGACGAATGGAGCCGACTTGAGAGATTCGCTGAAGACGATCGCCGGTCCCCGGGGCCGGATGCTGGCGGCGGTCGTCGCCGCCTCGGCGCTGGCCGCGTCGCTGCTGGGCGCTCATCTGGCGGGCGCGACCGGCGTGGTGCCCGTCAAGCATCCCAACCCCTGCAACCTCCGTCGGCTGCACCTGCGTTGTCCGGACCTGATCATGTCCGAGCCCTCAGAGATGGAGATGGACCGCTCGACGGAGCCGGGCCGCGTGCTGCTGCGGGCGACGAGCTCGGTCAACAACCACGGCAGCGGGCCGATGGAGCTGCGCGCGAAGCGCACAGGCACCCACCGATGGAGCGTCTACCAGGCGATCTACGACAGGCGTGGCAACGTTCACCTGTTCCACACGAAAGCGAACCTGGTGTTCAAGTTCGTTCCCGGCGAGCGTTACGGGATAGGGAACCTGGGCGATGCGAGCTACTGGAAGCTCAAGCACGCAGCGGGCTTTCAGCTGTGGTCGATCAACCGCCACTTCAAGGCGATCAGGCTCGTTCGGACGGGCCCGAAGGTCGACTACTGCCTGCGCGATCTCGAACGCACCGACCCAAAGCCGGGCTCTCCCGCCAGTGCTCACTACCCGGGCTGCAACCAGGATCCAGGGCTGCAACACGACATGCTGGGCACGTCGGTTGGCTGGTCTGACATCTATCCCTACTCCTACCCCCAGCAGTGGATCGACGTGACGGGATTGCAGGGGCGCTTCGCCTACGTCCAGATCGCCGACCCCGACCGCTACTTCCACGAGTCCAACCACCGCAACGACATGTCGGAGACCTACATCGATCTCCCCTCTGGCCGCGTGATCGGACATCGCACGGGAGTCGCCAGGCCCTGAACGACTAAATCATTTAATTCAATTAATTTAAATATGAGTCCGAAAGGGCTCAGGTATATGCGGCCGCCCCGTCGATACAGCTCGGACGATGTATCGACGGAGAGCAAAGAGGCGGACGCTCGTCGCCGAGCTGCGGATGGTTGCGATCCGCATCGGGCTCGCGATGGGGATCGCCGGTGCGACGTGGTACGGAATCGATCATCCGGGGCATGAAGCCGGCTGCGCTGTGCACGGCGATCGGCTGCGGACTTGCGTCGATCATGCAGCCGGGGCGCTCGTCGAGCATTGGGCTCTGATCTTCGGGGCCGGGCTGATGCTGGGTGCGATCGGCGGACTCGCGCTTGCGCTGATGATCCCGGGGCCGGTCAGATCGCGCGTGTGAACGCGTCGGTCAGGAACGTGACAGCCGACCGGCGTTCAGCTGCAATTGGCCCCGGTATGGTTCCCTGAACTCAGCGAAGCGGTGCAAGAAAGCTATTGGGGGGCAGGATGCACTGGACCGATCGACGCCGGTGGAAGGCAAGAGGGCTCACGACGGGACTCTGCATGCTGGCGATCTGCTGTGGAGCCCTTCTGGCGGGGGCGTCGGGCGCGAACGCCGTGGGCGAGCTGACGTTCACCGGCTGCGAGGGCGCTGCGGCAGGCTGCACGGCTGTGCCGCTGGCGGCCCTGGTGGGCGCCGAACACGTTGCCGCGAGTTCGACCGGCTCGGTGTACGTGAGCGGCAGTGAAGCGGTCTCCTACTTCCACGGGGGAGCTTCGTTGAGCTACGGCGGATGTATCTCAAGCAACGGCTCGGGCGGGGCGTGCGCGGATACGCCCGGTGGAGCCGAAGTCCTCAGGGAAGGCACGGCCATCGCGGTCAGCCCGAACGGGGCGGGCGTGTACGCGGGCTCGTTGAAAGTCACCTCCGAAGGCAACGCCGACGGGGTGCTCTCTCGCTTCGACACGCTCCCCGGCGGCCTGCTCCAATGGGCGGGGTGCATCGCCGATGACACCGACGGCGGGGAGTGCGTGAAAGCACAGAAAGATCCCACCAGCCCGCTCAGCTTCCCAAGCGAAATCGCCGTCAGCGCAAACGGAGAATCGGTCTTCGTCGCGAGCGTCAGCGGCGCTGTCTCACATCTCTTCGCCAACCCGCTGACAGGTGAACTCACCTACGACGGCTGCGTATCCGCTCCGGAAGCGCAGAACCCCGACTGCCAGCACCCGCCTTCCGGCGATCTCTCGGGGCAGATCGCCGTGGGGATCAGCCCGCTGGCGCAGGTCTACGTACTCACCGAGGGCGAATCGCTCGATCATCTCCGCACCGACCCGGACGGGCGCCTGGAATACGAAGGCTGCGTCACCGGCGGGCCCGGGGAAGGCTGCGCGCGTGTCTCCTCCTCAGCGCTGCACAACGCGGAGGTAATGGCCGTCGCACCCAATGGGTCCATCTACGTGATCTCCGAGGAAGGTTTCGTGACGCGCTTTCCGACCGACTCCGAAGGCCGGATCGACTCCGCGGACTGCGGCGCCGGCGCCGACACCAATTGCTCGACCGGGGCTCCCATCGAAGCGCTGAGGAAAGCCGACGGGATCGCGGCAAGCGCCGACGGCAAGTCCTTGTATGTGACCAGTTCGACCGCACTTCTGACGTTCGCGATCGCCTCAAATGGCGCGCTCGTCTTCCAGCAGTGCCTCTCCAACAAGGGCATCGCCGGCTGCAGCCCGATTCCCGGCGCTGGGATCTCCGACGTGGCCGGAGTCGCAATTAGCCCCGACGGCAACTCCGTATATGCGATCGGCAGGTCGCCCGCATATCTAGCCCGCTTCAGCCGCGGCGCGACCGTAGGGCCGAGCGGCCCCGGCACGACAGGGGGCGGGACGGGCGGCGGCAATCCAGGTGGCGGTAGCGGCGGCTCGGGCAACCCGCTGAAATGCGACGGGCGCAAGGCGACGATCGTCGGCACCGCCCACAACGACCACCTCAAGGGCACCAAGCACGCCGATGTGATCGTCGGGCTCGGCGGCAACGACACGATCGAAGGACTCGCGGGCAATGACTACATCTGCGGCGGGGCCGGCAAGGACAAGCTGATCGGCGGCGCCGGCAACGATCGTCTCGAAGGCGAAGCGGGCAACGACAAGCTCATCGGCGGGGCGGGATCGGATCAGCTGACCGGCGGTGCCGGCAACGATCGCCTTGAAGGTGGCGCCGGGGGTGACAGGCTCCTCGGCGGTGCGGGGGCCGACGCGTTGCTCGGCGGAGCCGGTAACGACAGGCTCTCAGGTGGGACCGGTAAGGACAGGCTGTCGGGCGGCGCGGGGAAGAACTCCGACTCCCAGTAGCACGCCCGGCGGGACCGCGAACAAAGCGCTCGATCGATGCTGGATGTACTCATTGAGCGCATCGATGGCGCCGAGCCGGCGGCGCTCTCGCGCAGATGGCCGGCGAGATCGCCGGCGTTCCTGGGGTGACTGGCGGGGTGGCGATCGACATCACGAGGCGTGGGTGTAGGGTCCCGCCGATGTCACCCACGCTGGTTCTCCACGCAGTCCCGCCGTCGCATCCCTGCATGACGGTGGCGGCCGCCCTGGCACTCAAGGGCCTTGAGTTCGAGCGCGTCGACCTGCCGCCGGGCGAGCACGTCGAGCGGATGCAGGAGATATACGGGGAGGGCCACTCGACGGTCCCGGGCCTGCTGATCGACGGCGAGCCCGTCCACGGCTCTCGCACGATCCTGTCGCGTTTGGAGGCGATTGAGCCGAGTCCTGCGCTGTATCCCTCCGATCAGGTCCGCGAGGCCGAGCGGTGGGGCGATGAGGAGCTTCAGGATCTGGGACGACGTCTGCCGTGGGGAGTGCTCCACTTTCGTCCGCAGGCGATGGGCACGTTCGCCGGTAGTGGTCCGCTCGACGGCCCAGGCACGGACTTCGCGATCAAGTACGTGCGGGCGTCGTGGCGCTATCACGGCATCAGCGCCGAGCGTCTCGCGAGCGACCTGGCCGGTCTCCCGGAGAAGCTCGAGCACATCGAGGGGTTGGCCGCCGCCGGCGTGATCGACGGCGATGCCCCCAATGCGGCCGATCTTCAGATCGGCGCGACGATCCGCGTGCTGCTGCCGATCGCCGACCTTCATCCGCTGCTGTCAGGAACCGCCGCCGAGCGGATTGCCCTGCGCTTCTTCCCGGACTACCCGGGCGAGGTTCCGAGCGGCGCCTACCCGGCGGGCTGGGTCCCGGCGCGCGGCTAACGTGGGCGTCGTGCCTACGTCCGGTCTGTCGCTGGTCGAGTTCTCCGCCGATGACGCGGTGCGGGCTCGTGGCTTCTGGGCGGGGCTGCTTGGCGTTGAACTCGACGTCCGTGCGGACGGCGAGGGGGAGGGATGGCAGACGAGGTCTGGAGGTCCGGCGGTCGGGGTCCACGCCCGCGGCCGTGGTCCCGGCGACTCGTACTCGCTTCCCTACTTCACGGTCTGCGACATCGCCGGCGCGCTTGAGACGGTCGCGGCGCTGGGCGGCAGCGTCGTGCATCCCGGTGAGCGCTGGGCGATCTGCAAGGACTCCGAGGGCAATCCCTTCGCGCTCGCAGCCGACGTTGGGTAGCGGTCCGTTCTGACTTCCAGCGTCACCGCTGGGGCCTGCCTCCGGGATGGAGCGCGTTTCCTGCGATCCTGGGGAGGAATGGTCGACTGTGCCTAGCGGACTCGAGAATCTGGCTCAGTCGCCCCTGGCGCTGACGGTCGGCTGCCGCTTCGGGCTCAGCTCGACACAGCCCGCCGAGGCGATCCTGCAGGTCGCCCCGAATCCCGAGCCTGGCGTGTCGGTCGAGGAGGAGTCCTGGGGAACGACGGCCGCCCATCACGGCTATGCCGACCACTACGGAAACCGCTGCGAGCGCTTCGCGCTGCCGGTGGGCGAATCGCATCTCACCTACGAGGCTCGCGTACTTGTCAGCGATCCTCACGACGCAATCGAACCCGACGTTCCGGAGACCCCGGTCGAGTCGCTGCCCGACGAGGTCCTGGGCTTCGTGATGCCGAGCCGCTTCTGCCTCCCCGACGAGCTGGGGCACGAGGCCTGGCAGCGCTTTGGCGGCATCGATCCGGGCTGGAGGCGAGTGCAGGCGATCGTCGACTACGTGCACGGACACCTGGAGTTCATGCCCGGCAGCTCGAACCCGTGGACGACGGCAGCCGATGCCTACAGGGCCGGGCAAGGAGTGTGTCGCGACTTCGCCCACCTGGCGATCACGTTCTGCCGGGCGCTGAACATCCCCGCGCGCTACGTGTTCGGCTACATCCCCAACATCGACGTGCCCCCACCGACCGAGGCGATGGACTTCGCCGCCTGGTTCGAGGTCTACCTGGACGGGCGCTGGCGCACGTTTGACGCGCGCAACAACCGGCCTCGCATCGGGCGAGTGGTCGTCGGCCGCGGCCGCGATGCCGTCGACGTGGCGTTGATCACCTCTTTCGGCCCGCTCGACCTGATCGACTTCGAGGTCCGCGCCGAGGAGACTGTGGCTCCCTGACCACGGTGACCCCCGGCGCTTAGGATCAAGCGATGCGACTTCTCAGCTACGAGACGGGTACAGGGCCCACCGGCGGCGTGCAGATCGGCGAGGAGGTCGTCCCGCTCAGCTCTCTGCAAGCGCCGGCGACGACGGTTCGCGGCCTGCTGGAGGCACTGGACGGCGATGAGCTGACCGAACTCGCCGTTCGTGCCGACTCAGAGGGCGGAAGGGTGGCGTTGGCGGACGTGCGTTTGACAGCACCGGTCCCCGACGCAGAGAAGCTGATCTGCATCGGCCTGAACTACCGCGATCACGCGGAGGAGACAGGCCAGGAGATTCCCGGCAGCCCGATGTGGTTCGCCAAGTTCGCGAACTCTCTGCTCGGCAGCGGCGGCGAGATCGTCCTGCCGGGCGCGGCTTCGGAGTATGTCGACTACGAGGCGGAGCTGGCGCTTGTGATTGGCCGTGAGGCGAGGAACGTGGGCGTAGGTGAGGCGCTGTCGTACATCGCGGGCGCGATGCCCTTCAACGACGTCAGCGCTCGCGACCTGCAGATGCAGAACCCGCTGTGGACGAGCGGCAAGGCGATCGACACGTTCGCCCCATGTGGGCCCGCGCTAGTGACCCTCGACGAGGCTGGCGACCTCGGCAACTTGACGCTGCGCACGAGGATCGACGGCGAGGTCGTGCAGGAGGGCACGACGGCCAACCTGATCTTCGGGCCCGCCGAACTCGTCTCGTGGCTGTCGCGGACGATCACCCTGCGCCCGGGCGACATCATCGCCACGGGCACCCCCGCCGGGGTCGGCGCCGCCAAGGGCCGCTTCCTGCGGGACGGTGACGTCGTCGAGGTCGAGGTCGAGCGCCTCGGGACGCTCTCCAACCCCGTCGTGGGCGAATAGAGGCGCCCGCCCGCTGAGCTGGGCCATGACGGCCGCTTGGCTCAACCGGCGGCTTGCGCTCCGATCGTCGCGGCGTCGATCACGAACCGGTAGCGCACGGCACTCTGCTCGACGCGGTCGTAAGCATCGCCTACCTCCTCGGCGCCGATCAGCTCGATCTCAGGCTTGACGCCGTGCTCGGCGCAGAAGTCGAGCATCTCCTGGGTGTCGGGAAGCCCGCCGATCGCGGAGCCCGCAAGGCTCTTGCGCCCGCCGATCAGCGAGAAGCCGCCGACTGAGTAGGGGTCGGAGGGGGCGCCGACGTTGATCATCGTCCCATCGACGCGCAGCAGGCTGAGGTAGGCGTCGATGTCGAGCTTCGCCGAGACGGTGTTGAGGATCAGATCGAAGCTGCTCCTGAGTTTCTTGAAGGTGTCCTTGTCAGAGGTCGCGTGGTAGTGCTTGGCGCCGAAGCGAAGCCCGTCCTCCTGCTTGCTGAGTGACTGGCTGAGGACTGTCACCTCCGCACCCATCGCCGCGGCGATCTGCACGGCGACGTGGCCGAGGCCGCCCATACCGACGATCGCGATCTTCGTGCCCTCGCCGACCTTCCAGTGCTTCAGTGGCACGTATGTCGTGATCCCGGCGCAGAGCAGCGGCGCGGCGACGTCAAGATCGAGGCTGTCGGGGATCGTGACGACGAAGCGCTCGTCGACGACGATCTGCCGGCTGTAGCCGCCGTAGGTCGGCTCGCCGTCATAGCCACGGCCGTTGTAGGTGGGAACGGCCCGCTTGACGCAGAACTGCTCCTCGCCGGCCTCGCAGTACTCGCACTCGCCGCAGGAGTCGACGAGGCAGCCGACGCCGACGCGGTCGCCCTCGGAGAACTTCTGCACGCCCCCGCCGACCGCGGCGACGACGCCGGCGATCTCGTGGCCGGGGACCATCGGGAAGATCGAGCCGCCCCACTCGTCCTTGACCTGGTGGATGTCTGAGTGGCAGATGCCACAGAACTTGATGTCGATCAGGACGTCGTTCTCGGCCAAGGAGCGGCGCTCGATCGTGGTCTGGTCGAAGGAGGCGCCGGCCGACGGCGCGCTGAGGGCGGAGGTGCTGGACATGGGGACTCGCTTCCGTTTGGGGATCAGCCGGGAAGAGCCGACTCGATGGCCGCCGTCAGCTCTGCCGACTCGGGCTCGACGGTCGGGCGAAAGCGCGCGACCGGCGCGCCCTCGGGGGAGATGAGGAACTTCTCGAAGTTCCACTGCACGTCGCCGGCGTCGCCCTCGCCGTCTGCGGTCTCGCTCAGCGTGTCGTAGAGGGAGTGGCGCTCTGCTCCGTTGACGTCGAGCTTCTCGGTCATCGGGAAGCTGACGCCGTAGGTGGTCGAGCAGAAGCTCTGAATCTCCTCGGCGCTGCCGGGCTCCTGGCCTGCGAATTGGTTGCACGGCACGCCGAGCACAGTGAACCCGCGCTCACCGTATGTCTCCTGCAGGCGCTCAAGGCCCGCGTACTGCGGGGTCAGCCCGCAGCGCGAGGCGACATTGACGACCAGCACCGCCCGTCCCGACAGGTCCTGCGGGTCGAGGGGTGAGCCGGAGAGGGTGTTGAGGTGCTCGAAGATGGGCATGCGGCCCATCCTAGCCAGGGCTGGTTGCCGGCCTGCCAGGTTCCTCCTGCGGCGCGATCAGCGCGGCTTGGCGCTCGGGCGCGATGCGGACGACGTTCCAGGCCAGGCCGAGTTTCTCGAGCAGGCCGATCAGCGCGGCGGAGAGGTCGAACTCGTACCAGCGCAGGCCGTGGCGGGCGCTGCGGGGGAAGGCGTGGTGGTTGTGATGCCACGACTCGCCCAGCGAGGGGATCGCGAGCCAGGCGACGTTCGTGGAGCGGTCCTCGACGGCGAAGCGACGGCGACCGAAGTAGTGGCAGACGGAGTTGACAGACCAGGTGACGTGGTGGACGAGGAAGATCCTCACGAGGCCACCCCAGACGTAGCCGCGGATCGCTCCCTGAAGCGTCCAGCCGTGCAGAGCGAATCCGGCGAGCGTGGGGAGCAGCAACGAAAGGGCGACCCACAGCGGGAAGCGCTTGCCGATGCGGCGCATCTTCGGGTCCTCGTAGAGGTCGCGGGCGTAGCGCTTCCAGTCTGCCTGCCCCTGGGTCTCGGTCAGCCAGCCGACGTGCGCGTGCCACAGGCCTCCCAGTCCGCTGCCCGACCCGACATGCGGAGAGTGAGGGTCGCCCTCCTCGTCGGTGTGGGCGTGGTGTTTGCGGTGATCGGCGACCCAGTCGAGGACAGAGCCCTGGACGGACAGGGAGCCGAGGATCGCGAAGGCTCGTTCGAGGCTCGGGTGCGTCTGGAAGGAGCGGTGGGTGAGGAGCCGGTGGAAGCCGACCGTGACGCCGCCCGCGGAGAGCACGTAGAAGAAGGCCAGGATCGCCAGGTCGATCCCGTCGACCCAGCGGTTCCACGCGAGATAGACGGCGATTAGAAGGCCGAGGAAGGGCAGGACGACACCGACGAGGTTCGCTGTTCTCTCACCACGGGACACGAACGCAGCCTATGTGCGCAAGGTCCCGTCATTCTCCGCAAGAGAAACACAATTTATAAGTAAATATGCTCATGCAGATGACAAGTTCTGAATTCTGGGGTGAGCTTCCGGTGGAGCTGGCCGAGGTGCTCGACGACCATCTGGCTGCGGTCGCCGACGAGATCATCGGCGCCATCGGCAGGGAGGTTCCGGGATACGCGCGACCGCTCGAGGGGACGTTCGGGCGCGGGCTGCGCGCCGGCGTGACGGAGGCGCTCGGCCGTTTTCTCGGGTCGATCAGGGACCCCGGCTCGGCCGGCTCCTCGGCGCGGCGCGCCTACGTCGCGCTCGGCAGGCAGGAGTACACGGCGGGGCGTACCCTCGACGCCCTTCAGGCGGCCTATCGCGTCGGGGCGCGGGTCGCGTGGCGCCGGTTTGCGCGTGCGGGCAACGCGGCGGGCTTCCCGCAACAGACGATCGCCGATCTCGCAGAGGCGATCTTCGCCTACATCGACGAGCTGTCCTCGGAGTCGGTCGAGGGCTACGCGCAAGCCCAGGCGGAGCACGCGGGGGAGCGCCAACGGGCTCGCGGCGCCCTGGTCGAGTCGCTGCTCGCGGAGACGGCGGTCTCCTCCGACAGAACAGCTCTCGTGGCGGCCGCCTCGTGGTCGCTGCCGGCGAGCGTCGCGGCTCTGGCCTGTCCGGTCGAGGCGCTTCCCGGCATCGCGCGAAGGCTCGGCGCGGAGGTCCTGCATGCGGAGCACGGCGGGCTCGGCTGTGCGCTGGTCCCCGACGCCGAGGGGCCGGGACGGCGCGAGGCGATCGCGCTGGCGGTGCGCGCGACGCGAGCCGCGATCGGACCGGCGGGCGGCGTCGAGGAATTGCCTCGCTCGTGGCTGCTGGCCTCAGGCGCCCTGTCTGTCGGCGGTCTGGATGGCCTGCTCGTCGCCGATGAGCACTTGGCGGAGCTGGTGCTCCACGAGAGCGCGCCGGTCATCGAACGGATCGCCGATCGGCGCCTGCGGGCGCTGACGGTCCTGACTCCCGCTGCCCGCGAGCGCATGGAACGTACGGCGCTGGCGTTCGTACAGATGCAGGGGAACGCCGCGGCGATGGCTCGTGCCCTGCACGTGCATCCCCAGACGGCGCGCTACCGGATCGCCCGCCTGCGTGAGCTGCTCGGGGGGCAGCTCGACGATCCAGGGGCGCGGTTCGAGCTTGAGGCGGCGCTGCGCCACGCCTCAAAGCCCCGAGCGAGGCCTTCGTCTAAGTCGAGGTGACGGCCCGCAGCTCGGCCAGCGACTCGTGGATGATCTCGTCGAGCGTCCTGCGGTTTGTGGGGTCCACCCATCGCTCGAAGGAGACCCTGAAGACGGCGATGCCGGCCTCGGCGGCGAGGATCGCGGCCGGGTCCTCGAACCCGCGATCGTGCAGCGCCGTGGCCACCGCTGCGGCCAGCGAGGAGAGCTTGATCAGCTCGCGCTCCTGAAGCTCGGGGTTGGCAACGATGATCCGCTGGCGGCGCGATGCGAACTCGCGCCGCTCCTCGAACATCTCAGAACCGGCGCTCAGGGCGGCCGCGACGGCGTCGAGTGGGGCGGCCGACTTGGGTGCGGCGGCGACGGCGCTCACGAACAGCTCGACGAGCTGTGCGGATCCAGAGAACAGGACCTCGCGCTTGTCCGCGAAATGACGGAAGAACGTTCGCTTCGTCAACCCCGCCTGGGCGGCGATGTCCGCGACGGTCGTGTTGTCGAAGCCTCGCTCGTCAAAGAGCGTAAGCGCCGCCTGCTGGAGTCTCCCCTGGGCGTCGGGCTGCCACCTCGTCATCGGCCAAGCCTACCCGATGACACCAAGTGACATGGGCTGCTAGGCTCCATGACACCAAGTGACATCATCCGGATCGCTTCCCTGCTCACGGGGGCGGTTCCCCCTCAAAGGAGATTCCATGCGCGTATTCGTCACAGGTGCATCCGGCCACATCGGCTCCGCCGTGGTCTCGGAGTTGCTCGAAGCAGGACACGAGGTCATCGGTCTCGCCCGCTCGGAGAGCTCGGCCTCAGCGCTCGAAGCCGCCGGGGCGGAGGTCCATCGCGGCAATCTCGACGATCCGGACGGCCTCAGCGATGCCGCCGCGAGCGCCGATGGCGTCATTCACCTGGCCTTCAAGCACGAGGCGATGCAGGCGGGCGACTTCGCCGGTGCGGTTGCGTCTGACCTTCGCGCGATCGAGGCGATCGGTTCCGGCCTAGAGGGCTCCGGAAAGCCGTTCGTGAGCACCTCGGGGACGCTGATGCTGGCCTTCGGCGGTATCGCAGGGCGCGCCGGGACCGAGGAGGACGCCGTCGAGGGCGGGCCGCGTGTCGATGCGGAGAACACCGTAGTGGCGCTTGCCGAGCGGGGAGTCCGTTCGTCGGTCGTGCGCCTGCCGCCGCTCGTGCACAGCACACTCGATCACCATGGCTTTGGACCGACGCTGATCGGCATCGCGCGCGAGAAGGGGGTCTCGGGGTACGTCGGCGATGGGGCCAACCGTTGGCCCGCCGTTCATACCCTCGATGCCGCACTGGCATACAGGCTGGCGCTGGAGAGCGCCAAGCCGGGGACGCGGCTGCACGCGGTCGCCGACAGCGGCGTTCCGTTCCGGGAGATCGCCGAGACGATCGGCGGGAAGCTTGGAGTGCCGGCCATGAGCGTGGCGGCGAAGGAGGCCGGGGAGCACTTCTCCTTCCTCGGTCCGTTCGTCGCAGCGGACAACCTCACCTCCAGCGAGCTGACACGCGGGTGGCTCGGCTGGGAGCCGACCGAACCTGGCCTGATCGAGGATCTGGGGGAGGGTCACTACTTCGCGCAGCAGCCGGACGTCTCATGAGCCCGAGCATCGCTACGGTCGCGGGGTGCCCGTCCCCGCTCAGGTACTGGCCGATGACAGCAGCACCGCCGCGAGCCGCCGCCACGGTTGGCGCGTCGTCATCGCCTACAGCCTTGTCTGCGCTGCCACGCAGCTGTTGTGGCTGACATACGCGACGATCACGACGGAGTCAGCCCATCACTACCGGGTCTCGACGGCGACGATCGGGTGGTTGGCTGAGATCTTCCCGTTGCTCTACGTGGTCCTGGCGATCCCGGCCGGGAGGCTCCTGGACCGCCGCTTCAGGTCCTCGCTGGCGGTGGGCGGAGGCCTGGTCGCGGCCGGAGGCGTGCTGCGCCTCGGCGGGGACACGTTCGCTTGGGCGATGGCGGGCCAAGCGCTCGTGGCGGTCGCGCAGCCAGTGGTGCAAAGCGGCGTCAGCAAGCTGGCCGGCGAGTATCTGCCGGCGGAGGACCGGACAAACGGCATCGCCGTCGGCTCGGCCGGGGGCTTTGCCGGGATGCTCATCGCCCTCGTGCTGGGCCCGACGCTCGGCGGTCACGGGCACATCGAGCGACTGCTGGCGGTCGAGGCGGTGCTCGCCGTCCTGCCGGCCGTGGCACTGGCGTTCGCCCTGCGCAGGCCGGGGCGTCGCGACGATGAGCATGCGGCGATCGAGGGGAGCGTGGCGCTGGCGCTGTGGCGCCTGCCGTCGATGCGCACGCTGTTCGGGCTCGTCTTCGTAGGGTTCGGGATCTTCGTTGCGCTCGCGACTTGGCTGCAACAACTGCTGGAACCATCGGGGGTGAGCGAAACCCAGGCGGGGCTGCTGCTCGTTGTGATGGTCGTCGGGGGGCTGGTTGGATGTGCGGTGCTGCCGGAGAGGGTGCTCGCCGGCCATCGCGAGCGGCGGTTCATGCAGGTCGCGGTGCTCGGTGCGAGCGCTGGGTGTGTCCTCTTGGGGGTGGTTCATGGGATCGCTCTCAACGGGCTGGTGCTCGTGGCGATGGGGGCGGTCCTGCTGCCGGCCTTGCCAGTGATCCTCACGGTTGCCGAGCGCATCGCGGGTGCTGCCGCGGGAACGGCCGGTGCGCTCGTGTGGATGGCCGGCAACCTCGGTGGGCTGGTGGTGGCGCTGATCGTTCAGGTTCTCGTCCACCACCCGCTGCCGGCCTTCCTGGCGATAGCGGTCGTCTCGTTGCTCGGCTTGCCGTTCGCGGCGAGGCTCGCGGGGGAGGATGGCACGGGTGGCGCTTTCGATTCGCGCGGGATGGGCCAGTCAGGTGGTTGAGCCGCTGTTGAGCGGCGCCCCGCCGAACCCCACCTCGTTACCGTCGGGATCGCGATAGATGGCCTTGCGAACGCCGTTCGCATAGGTCTCTTCCTCGTAGGGCTCGAGCCCACGGGTGGAGATCGCCGTGATCTGAGTGTCGAGATCGTCGAGGAAGACGGTGACGACGGAGTGGCCCGCGCCAGAGGGGTGCTCGACGATGTAGATGGAGCGGTTCTCGGCGAGCGTCCACACAGCCTCGGTGGCGTGGGGGAGGAAGGAGGGTTCGCCGAGCAGCTGCTCGTACCAGGGCCGGGCTGCCTGGAAGTCGCGCACACGCAGGCCGGCGAAGAGGTGCAAGGGACCGGCACCGCCTATTCGGAGGCCGCAACCTACTCCGCCGACGGCAGCGAACTCGACTTCGTCGGACGGGACAGTGAATCCGAACCTTGGAGCGTGTACGTCGCCAACCCCGAAGGCACCGAAGCCAGCCGACTGCCACTTACCGGGCTTGCCGCCGTCGACCAACCCGTCTTCACGAGCAGCGGGAACGCGATCGTCTTCGACGCCTTCCCAGCGCCCGGCTCATTCAACCCGGAAGCGCCGCCGACGCCCGAACATCGAGTGAGCCAAGCCTTCGAAATCCATACCGACGGCAGCGGGCTACGCCAAATCACCACGGGCGAAGAAGAAGTCACAAGCCCCACGCCACTGCCCGAAGACAAGCTTCTCGTCACCAAAGCAAGCTTCACTTTCGTAAGTGCCGGATTCGGCGGCGCCTGGATCAAGGATCCGCCGAGGATGAGTGTGATCGATACCGACGGTGCCACAATCAGCCAGCCAAGCGAAGGCCCGAGCGAAATGCTCACCGGCGCCACCGCCGGCACGATGGGGGCGCATGCAGGCGCCGTTGACTTTCCCCCAGTACTGCTCCATAAAACACAAAATCTGCGGCAGTTGGACCGCTGCGAAGAACACAAGAAAAGCTCACGAATATGCTGACAACTACGCCGAAGGCCACCTAAACGGTTACTACCACTACTATGGCCCGAGCAATGAAGAAGAAGGTGGCGATGACTGCACCAACTACGTGAGTCAGATCCTGCGCAACGCGGAAATGCCGATGCTTCGCCAGTACGAGCACGGTGAAGACGACTGGTGGACGATCCCAGCTCCGCAGCACGTGCCGTTCGGCGCAGCACCGGATCACACAAACAACTGGGCCGTCGCCGAAGCCCTCTACCACCACCTCCGCGAAACTGGCCTCGCAGTCCCTCTCACAGGCAGCGAGACACCGCATGCCGGCGATCTCGTGTTCTTCCAATGGCGCACCCCAGGCTGGCGGAAAAGCACTATCAATCACATGGGCATGATCGTGTCCGGCAACAACAATGACCCCGCTCATGAGATATACACTTCGCACACCGCGAATCGGCTGATACCGATGACGAAAGAGTACGCCGAGATTGGCGAGTTCCTTCACGAACGCGAACCGAAGTTTGCGCCCTCAGCAAATCAACGCGGACGGCACTGGGAATGGTTATCCTCAGACCAGTGCATCTGGCGATCTACATCAAACCCTAAGTGAGGCCTACCCAGTTCGCTCTGCTTTTCCTGCCCGTGCTGGCTGCGGTCGGCTGCGGAAGAGCGAACGAACATCGATCGTCGTCGACGACGAACGTGGCTGCGGTGCATCGGGCGAACGTAAGCTCAACTGCTGGCCTCGTGATCGATGCCGCGAAGGTGCCCGGCGCTCTCGAGAGGCATGGATTGAAAGCCCGGTTTCGACACGGGCCCACCCCTCGGGGCTTTGTCAGTGCCCTCTATGGCACTGCGGAAAACAAACGGCACGTGCAGACCCGATTCGGCATTCTCCTGACCGCTAGACCGGGCGCGGAACGTTATTACAGGAAAGGCATGCTCAAGCTTGTTCCTGGAGCCAAACTCGGTGATGCGACAGTGGGACTCAGCTACGTCACGATCACCGTGGGAAACCCGAAGACGAGGGCCTACTCCCGCGTGAGCAAGGAAGAAGATGTAGTGCAGAGCAAGGTCTGGATCGCGGTTGCAGGACTTGCGCCGAAGGCACTTAGCAAAGAAAGCCCCTGAGGGTAGTATCGCGTCGCAACTGGAAACTCGCGGCCCTTGAAGGGGCTACAGCGGAGCACGCGAATTCAAGCACGTCGTGCGGGACTGATGCTGGTCTTTGTAGCGGTGGTGGCTGTCGCCGTCGGCCTGCGCTTGGCAGCAGGCACGGATCGTCACGGTGCCCAGGTGATCTCCTACAGCGTCAACGGTCCAGGCACAAACGGCACCTTGCCGCAAGCCGCCGTGATCCCCGCCGGTGCGGCGAAGATGCCGCCACTGGTCGTGTTCCTGCACGGAAAGGGGCAGACCCAAACATCGAATCTGACGAGTGCGTTTTACGTCGCGCTCAGTCGGCTGGGGTCACGTGCGCCCGACCTGGTGTTCCCGTACGGGGGCGAAGACTCCTACTGGCACAATCGCGCTGATGGCGCGTGGGGCACATATGTCCTCCACGATGTGATTCCGCAAGCAGTAAGGCGGCTGCATGCCGATCCCTCACGTGTTGCGATTGCCGGCCTTTCGATGGGTGGCTTCGGTGCCTACGACCTCGCGCGCCAAGCGCCCGGCAGATTCTGCGCGATTGGCGCCGACTCAGCGGCACTCTGGGCGTCGGGCGGGGAAACCGCGCCCGGTGCATTCGACGACGCAGAAGATTTCGAACGTCACAACGTGATCGCGGCGACCCGCTCATCCTCCAACCCATACCCCGGGGCGAAGCTGTGGCTTGACGTCGGCAGCGAAGACCCGTTCCGTGCCGCCGATACGACTCTCGCCAGCATGCTCAAAGCCAAAGGGACAGCAGTCGACTTCCATATCTGGCCTGGGGGCCACAACCAGAGTTACTGGGACAGCCATTGGACTGAGTCACTCGCCTTCTACGCAGACGCACTCTCAGGCTGCGTGAGGCCTCGTTCCGATGCTGGATGAGGTCTTCCGCTGCCTGCTCTGGTCGAAAGCCCGGCCTATGGGGGAATGAGGTCACTGATGAGGCTGTCCGGCCGCGGAACCCGCGGCGAGGAACGCACTCCCGAAGAACAACTCGGTCCAGGAGAGGTCAGCCAGTTCATCCTGCATCGCCGCGCGAAGCCCTTCCCAGGGCCGGCGCCCGACCCACTCGTCTATCGAGCCTAGGGGCCGCCCAAGCGCGATTCCGAGTTGCGCCAGCCATCGGGGCACGTTGTCGGGCACTTTGAGGTCGAGGACGACCCAGCGTCCACCGCGAGAGAGCGCCGCCGCGCCGTGGGCGATGGCATTCGCGGCTTCGGGGACGTGCGACATCGCGTACGTGGACAGAATCCCGTCGACCTCTGTTGGGTAGGCGAACTCGGCTGCGTCGGATTGGACGAGGCTGACGTTGCTCCAGCCGTTGTCCTCTATCCGCTCTTGGGCGACGGCGAGCATCGCGTCGGTCAGATCGACGCCGATCAGGCGGCCGTCGGGGCCGATCGCCTGCTGGATCAGCGAGAAGTTCAGGCCGGTGCCGCAGGCCATGTCGACCACCGTGTCACCCGGGGCAAGCCCGAGTGCTCCCACGGCTTTGCGGCGCTGGGACAGCTGGGGGTACCCGGGGACGGGATAGAGCCGGGAGACGATGTCGTAGTGCTTCGCTTTCTTGCGGTAGGTCTCGATCAGACGTACTCGGTCGTCGTCCATCGTGGCGTCGGCGTTCTGCTCCGAGCGGATGTGCTGCGGTGTGATGGCCATCTACGAAACGGGCTCCCGTACTGGATCGGACTCGATCGCAGTCTTGATCAGGTCCATCTCGATGTCCATCACGCGCTGAATCCTGCTCTTCAGCGCGTCGCTGGGGATCGCGCGCATGATGTTCCTGAGATCGACCTCGACCCACATTTCGGTCTCTGTCCGGCCGGCGTCGACGGACTCGAGCTCCATCCCCCAGCGCGCCGCGGCAGTGCCAAAAGGCCCGGCGAAGGCCACCCTGTGGGGCGCCTCGACCTCAGCCACGGTCTGGGCCCGGCGGCGGCTGAGGCCGAACATCAGCTTCGCTCGCTGTTCGATTCGCGCGCCGGGTGCGAACGGACCGCCTCCGGCAACCCAGCCCTCGCGAACCGTGGGCGCCCACTCCGGCCAGCGTCCGACGTCGCAGATGTATTCCCACACCTCGGGGACGCCTCTGGCGATTGTCAGCCGGCTTGTGGTTCGAAAGGTCATCGCGCGACCGTGGTTTCACCGACGGGCCTGGACGCCTGGGGCATCGACGCCCGACGGCGGGAGAGCCACTCCGCAGCGAGCACCAGTCCGCCGGGGAGGCTGGCGGCGAGCACCATGACTCCGTAGGCAACGGCCGTTGCGGCGCCACGGTCGGCGCCGAGGCCGGCGGCGGAGAACGTCCATGCCGTGACGCCCTCGCGTGGTCCCCAACCGCCGATGTTCGGCAGCGCCATGGCCATCAGCGCGATGAACGCGAGGGGCAGCATTCGGGAGACAGGCGCGCTGACCCCGACCGCGTGGGCGGCGATCAGGAAGGTGAGCGCGTGGCCGAGGACGGCGACAACCGACAGAAGCACGATTGCAGGCAACGCTTTCTTGTGGAGCAGACCGGCGCGGATGTCGCTCATCACCGCATCCCGCGCCCGATCCAACCGGGAACTTCCACCTTGCGTCCTGCCACGGAGGACAAGCGCAACGACCACTGCGGTCGCGGCCAGCGCGGCTGCGATAAACGGCATGGCAGGCCGTAGGGGCGAGGGCAGCACGAACAGAATGGCGAGGGTCAGCGCCACCTGGACGACCTGGCCCGCGGAGCGCTCCCAGACCACGGCGCGCAACGCGTGTCCGACGTCCTTCACATCCCGCCCGTGGCTGACGCCGCGATGAACGTCTCCGGCGACGCCGCCCGGAAGCGTGAGGTTGAGGAACAGGCATCGGTAGTAGGCAGCGACGGCGGCGCCGGGGCCCACATCCACGCCGAGGCCGCCGGCAACGATCCGCCATCGCCACGCGGCGCAGCAAGTGGTGAGGAAGAAGATGGCAGCCGCGGCTGCAAGCGCACCGCCGTCGATCGCGCGGACACCGTCGAGGAACGGGCCGCTACCGAGACGCCACGTCACGGCGGCGAGCACGGCCACGACGACCGCTGGACGGGCCCATCGGAGAAAGCTCCTCACGACCATCCAGGACAGCGCCCGCGCCTAAATCCTTCCCGAGTCCGTCAAATCTTCTCCGCGACCAACGCGATCTTGCGGACTCGCCCTTCCCCGAGCCAGTCACTCCACAGTCTGTGGGCCACGAGCAGCTCGTCCAATGCTTGCCGGCCGATCTGCTCGGCGATCTCCGCTGAGTCATGGGTGAACGCATCGCCTAGCGTGTCGGCGACCGCACGGTGGGCCGGACTCCAGTCCTCTTGCCAACGCACGACCAGCCCGGCCTGCTCAAGGTGACCGAGCATCTCAGGCAGTGGAGTCAGCCAGACCGTGTCGGCATCCGGCATCCTCGCTCGCTCAGACTCCGTGAGGGGCAGGCCCTCCTCCAGGGTGAACGCGAACCGGCCACCGGGTAGGAGCGCTCCAGATATCTCCCGAAGCAGCGGTGCCTTCTCTGCAAACGCGAGCATCGTCTCCAGCAGCATCACCACGTCGAACGAGCCGGGGGGAATCGGCGGGATCCGCGAGACCTCGAACTGGCACGGAAGGTCGCCGGCGCGCTGCCGTGCCAGGCCGATTGCGCTGGCGCTGTAGTCCGCTCCCAGGTATCTGCAACCACGCTCGCGAGTAACGAACCGCCCTGGCCCGGCGATTCCGCAGCACAGATCGAGCACGGACGTCCCTCTGACGATGCCGGCCCGATCCGCCATCGCGCGGATCTCGCTCGCACGCATGAAGCTCTCTTGTTCGACGAACTCGCCCGGTGGATATGCCGCCAAACGTGCTCCGTGAAGGGCGTCGACGAACGGAATGCGCTCGTCCTGCTTCATCGCCTCCCCATGGCGAGAGCATACGAGTGGCCCGTCCCCTCGGCGTCAGCAGGGAAGAATCGGTGGACGGCCGGCGTCATGTCTCCGTATGTATTCCAAGGGCGCGTGGGCAGCCGATCCGAGTTGGGACAGAGGTGAGACGCGACCAGCGCAGCCTCGTCTGCTGGCCGCGCTGATCACTCAGCTGCTGCTGGTCGCAGCGCTATTGGGGGTCGTCTCACTGGCCGGCCACGGCCCGGGCGCCGCCGGTTGGGGCGTAGGAGTTGCCTGCGCGGTGATCACGAATCTGGGACTGACGCGCGCCCTGCCCCATTTCGGGGCCGATCGCCTCACGCGGGCGGACCGGGTGACCCTTGCTCGCGCAGCATTCGTGGCCGTCGCCGCGGCGCTCGTCGCCGACTCGTTCGTAGAGTCCGTGTCGGTCGCGATGCTGGTGTCGGTGGCGGCGGTGGCACTGGTGCTCGATGCGGTCGACGGGTGGGTGGCGCGGCGGACGGTGACCGGGAGTCTCGGTGCGAAGCTCGACGGGGAGGTCGACGCGTTCTTGATCCTCGTCCTCAGTGTCTACGTCGCCCGCACGACCGGCGCTTGGGTGCTTGCGATCGGCGCGGCACGCTATGCGTTCGCGGCGGGGGAACTGGTCCTTCCGTGGATGCGTGAGCAGCTTCCGCCGCGCTACTGGCGCAAGTTCGTCGCGGCCATCCAGGGGATCGTGCTCACGGTCGCGGCAGCGAATTTCTTGCCGTCAGCCGTCATCCGAGTGTCGCTCGTCGGCGCGCTGGTCCTGCTGGCGGAGTCCTTCGGCCGCGACGTTCGGTGGCTGCGCGTCCGCCGGCCTGCAGCGCGCGAGCAACCCGACGCGAAGAACACGGATCCGACACCCGCCGCTCCCGAGCGTCGGCGGCGAGGGCGAACGGTTCTGACCACGGCGCTCACGATTCTCGCCCTGCTGTTCGTGTGGACCGCCTTGGTCGGACCCGACCAACCGATTGCCCTCAAGCTCAACGCGCTCCTGAGGCTTCCGATCGAGGGCTTCGCTTTCATCGCGCTGGCCGCCGTGGTCGGACCTAGGACCCGGCGTTGGCTCGTCTGGGTGCTCGGACCGCTGCTCGGGCTGGTGTTCATCGTGAAGCTGCTGAACATCGGTTTCTTCGCCGCCTTCGACAAACCATTCGACCCCTACCAGGACCTGAAATACGTCGGATTCGCCATCGAAACGGTGAAAGCCTCGCTTGGGCAGACAACCGGGATCCTGATCGTCGTGCTGGTGGGGGCAGTCCTCATTGGCGTGCCCGTCCTGATGGCGTTCTCGGTGCGTCGAGTGACCAGGATCGCGGCCGAACACCGAGCCTGGACGCTGAGGGCGACTGCCGGGCTGGGCGGCGCCTGGGTGGTGTGCTTGGCGTTTGGCGCTCAGTTCGTGCCCGCGACGCCGATCGCCTCCGCCGGAGCGGCAAGTCTGCTCGTCAGTCAGGTGAAAGCCGTGCGGGCCGACATCGACGACCACGCCATCTTCGCGCGTCAGATCAAAAACGACCAGTTTGCGTCGACGCCCGCCAACAAGCTGCTGACGGGGCTGCGAGGCAAGGACGTTCTCCTTCTGTTTGTGGAGAGCTACGGCAAGGTCGCCGTCCAGGGAACATCGATCGCGCCGGGGGTCGACTCCGTGCTGGCCAGCGGGGACAAGAGGCTCGCGGCGGCCGGGTTCTCCGCCCGGAGCGCCTGGATGACCTCGCCCACCTTCGGTGGGATCAGCTGGCTGGCCCACTCCACCTTCCAGACCGGCCTGTGGGTCGACACTCCGCAGCGCTATGAACAGCTCATCGAAAATCAGCGCTTCACGCTGACCCAGGCGTTCGACCGGGGCGGCTGGCGGACGGTGGACGACGTGCCATCTGACGACCGGTTCTGGGCGCCCGGAAAAAGTTTCTACCACTTCGATCAGCTCTACAACCGGAAGACCGTCGGCTATAAGGGTCCGAGGTTCGCCTTCGCATCGATGCCCGACCAGTACGTGATGTCGGCTCTGCAACGGCTCGAGCTCTCCAAGCGCCACCGTCGCCCTGTGTTCGCGGAGGTCGACCTCGTGTCGAGCCATGAGCCGTGGACCCGTATCCCGCGGATGGTCCCCTGGAACCAGGTTGGCAACGGGGCGATCTTCAACAAGAACACGGTGGACGCCGGCGTTGGCGGTCTCCACGTCAACGGCCTGTCGTCATACGTGGACATCAACGGCTCGCCCGCCGTCCGCGCCGCTTACGGCAAGTCGGTCCAGTACACGATGAACACGCTCGTCTCCTACGTGCAGCACTACGGGAACAAGAACACGGTCTTGATCGTCCTGGGCGATCATCAGCCGTGGACTGTGGTCAGCGGCGCCGAGCCAAGTCACGAAGTGCCGATCTCGATCATCGCCCGCGACCCGGCGGTGTTGAAGCGGATCTCCGGGTGGGGGTGGACCGACGGCCTCAAGCCGAGCCCACAGGCGCCGGTCTGGCCGATGAGCGCCTTTCGCAATCGCTTCTTGAGCGCGTTCGGCACCGAACCTCAAATCAGTGGGTCTCCGTGATCGGGGAGGCGACCGTCCAAGAGCGCCCCTACACGCTGCTGAGCTGCGCGCTGTCGATCGACGGCTATCTCGGCAGCGCCACCCCGCGGCGCCTGGAGTTGTCCAACGACGCGGACTTCGATCGCGTCGACGCTGTGCGCGCCTCCTGCGATGCGATCCTGATCGGAGCGGCCACGGTACGTCACGACAACCCGCGCCTGCTCGTTCGCTCGCAGGCCCGGCGCGAGGCCCGGCAGGCTCGCGGGGTGGCCTCATCGCCGATCAAGGTCACGGTTACCGCTCGGGCGGAACTGGATCCCCGGGCCGACTTCTTCGCGTCAGGCGACAGCGAGAAGCTCGTCTACTGCACCAGCGAGCGAGTCCGCAACGCCGTCTCCCGCCTTGGGCCGGTGGCGACCGTGCTCGACGGAGGCCAACCGGTGGACATGCGGCGAATCAGCGAGGACCTCGCGGACCGCGGCGTCGAGCGACTGATGGTGGAGGGCGGAGGCACCGTCCACACACAGTTCCTCACAGGAAACCTCGCGGACGAGCTGCAGCTCGTCGTGGCTCCCTTCTTCGTCGGTGATTCCCGAGCCCCGCGGTTTGTGCGTGACGGGCGCTTTCCGTGGAACCCGGGCCGGCGTGCGACGCTGTCCGAAGTCCGCCAGATCGGCGACGTGGTGCTGCTGCGCTATGCGCTCTCAAAGCGGTTCCAGGACGATTGAGGAAGTTGTCGATGCCGCCGCCGTCACTGCCCGCCGCGACGATCCGTACCCAGGTGCTGTTGCCGCTGCGCTTCGCCGACGGATACTCCACCACCGCCCGCGTGTTCACGTTCGACGAGCTCGTCGACGGCCAGGAGAACCTCGCCTTCGGGCTGGGCGACCGCGCCGCTCCCCTGACCTCCGGGGAGTCTCGGCAGGTGCCGCTAGTCCGGCCCCACAGCGAGTGCCTGACCGGGGATGTGTTCGGCAGCGGCAGATGCGACTGCGGGGCGCAACTGCGAGAGGCCGTCGAGCGCATCGCCGACCGCGGTGGCTACCTGCTCTATCTACGGCAGGAGGGGAGAGGCATCGGGCTGTACGCCAAGCTAGAGGCCTACGCGCTGCAGGACACGGGACTGGACACCTACGAAGCGAACCTCGCGCTGGGGCATCGAGAGGACGAGCGCAGCTACCTGGTCGCTGCGCAAATGCTCCGGGCGCTCGGGGTCACGGACATCGCGCTGCTCAGCAACAATCCCGACAAGGCCCTGCAGCTCGGACGATTCGGGGTGAACGTGGCCAGTCGAGTGCCCACCGGCGTGCATCTCTCGGACGCCAACGCCCGCTACCTCGCCACCAAGGCGACCCGCGGTGAGCACACACTCGAGTTGCCGCGATCAGCGGGGTGAGCGGGGCTGCGGAGGCAGGACCAGAAGGTCAGCATGGTCAACGATGACCTCCAGTTGCCCCGCCGTCGCTTCCGCCACGCGGCGGCGCTTGTAGCTGTCCGTTTGAGAGCTCAGCTCGGGCTCCTGCTCGCACGCCGCCCAGAGCCAGCCCTCGAACCACTCCGCGATCAGCTCGGCATCTGAGGTACCGAGCCGCCATGGGCTCGATCGTGCAATGGCCTCGGCACCACCACGCCGGCCGAATTCCATGATCGCCGCCTCGGGGGCGTCCGGCCCGAGGAGGGCTCCTCTGGGAGTCGTGCGACGTTGATGGGCGTTGAATGCCGCCGCCACACGGCGATCCAGAGCATCGGCTGGTGTGAACTCGACACGACCGGTGACGGACAGCGTCAACAGTGCAGGGCACGCGGCCGCCGTACACAGATCCGCTAGGCCGCTCAGCTCGTCCGCCGTCAGCATGTCCAGTAGCGCTGAGGCGGTGATCAGCGTTGCGTCGCCGAGCTCTCCGCAGCCCAGTCCGTTGATGTCGGACTGCCGCGTCTCCAGCGTGACTTCGGCTCCGCCGGCGGCCGGACCGGGAGGGTCCGCGGTTGCCGCTTCCAGCAGATCGGCATCGCGATCGTGCAGCACCCAGTGCTGTGGACCGGGCAGGAGGGGCGCCAGCCACCGACCCATCGAGCCCGTGCCACAGCCGAGGTCATGGATCACCATGTCACCCGTCGCCGGCAAGTGTCGCCGGAGCTCGTCCACGAGATCGCGGGCGCGGGCCGCGGCGTCGGCCGGCTCGCGGAGGGCGAGCCATCCAGCGCTGACTCCCTCGACGGTCATCGCTCTAGCTCGGTGAGGACGTGGGCTATATCCGAGGTCGTGGCCGACCATCCGCGCAGTGACTCGCGCCGCTCTCCGGCGAGGTGATGCAAACGCGCTCGTAGCTCGGCATCGGTGAGCCAGGAACGGAGCGCGCCCGCGAGCGCCGTCGGATCCTCCGCCGGTACGACGAGCCCCGGTCGGGTCCCGTCACTGCCATGAACCATCGCCTCGGTGACGCCGCCGACCTCGGTTGCGATCACCGGCAACCCCCGGGCCAGAGCCTCGGTCACGACCATGCCGTACGTCTCGGCACGCGACGCCATCACCATCACGTCCGCCTCGGCGTAGGCGCGGTCAAGATCAGCGCCCGTCGCTGTCCCCGCGAAAAGCACGCGGTCGGCCAGCCCGTGCTCTAGTGCTTGCCGACGGAGAGCCTCGACGAAGTTCGGGTCGCGGTCCGGGCTACCCACGCAGACCCAATGCCAGGACAGGTCCGCGAGTCTCGTCAGGGCATCGAGCAGCACGTCGTGGCCCTTATCCGGGATCACTGCCGCGACGGTCAGCAGCGTGCCGCCGCCGGCGGTCCCGGTTGCGAGCTCCGACGGTTGCACGCCGGGCTCCGCAACGTGCAAGCGGTCGGCGGGCAGCGCATACAGCTCCATCAGTCGGTCCCGGCTCCATCCGCTGGTCGTCACCACAGCATCGGCGGCCGAGAGCACGGTCCCCTCGCGCATCCGGATCGCGTCGAGATCGTCCGTCTCGGGGCGGAGACCGAGCGGCATGTGCACGAGGATGACCAGGCGCAACCGACGTGCGTGCTGGTTCAGCACGTGGGGAGACGGCGATGCGACGAGTCCGTCGATCACTGCGAGGCCGCTGTCCGGGATGCGCCGCAGGGCGGACTCGAACGCCTCGAACGACGACGCATCCGGCTCCGACCAGAACCCGGACACGGCGTGCTCGTGGACGGACCAGCCGAGCGAGGTGAAGCCGTCGGAGAGGTTGCGGTCGTATGTGTTTCCTCCGCTTGGCCGGGCAGGGTCGTCGATGCCGTCAGGTACGACGAGATGCAGGGTCCTCACAGCTGGCGTTCGTAGCTCGCGGAGGCGATGTGGGACTCGTGCAGAGTGACGACCAGCCCGTCCAACTCGCGGGCCGTATCACCCAAGGCGCCTGCGTTCACCTTCTCCGCGAGCCGATCCGCGACGACCTTCGCGAGCACCTCGGTGGAGGTGTTGACGCCGGCGAAGTCATCCTCATCGTCCAGATTGCGGTAGCTGAGCTCGGCGAGCACCTCATGAAGCTGCGTGGAAGCCGCACCGAGGTCGACGACGATGGAGTCGGCGTCGAGGCTCGCGCGCCGGAAAGTTGCATCGACGACGTACGTCGCGCCATGCAGACGCTGAGCCGGGCCGAACACCTCACCTTGGAGGCTGTGGGCGATCATCATGTGGTCGCGGACGGTGACGCTGAACACTTGCTACTCCTCGTCGTAGGTGATCGTGTGGCAAAGGGCCGGCAGCGTTCCCGCCGCGAGTTGCGCCATCACGTCGGGCATATCAGCGAAGTGCGATTCCCCGGTCAGGAGCACGTCGAAGGCAGGATCGTCCAGCAGCTCGAGCGCGAGGGCCAGTCGGTCGGAGTGGGTGCGTCGGCCACGGCGTGCGGGGGAGATGGCCCCGACCTGGCTGGAGCGGACGGTGAGGCGACGCGAGTGGAAGGCTCCACCAAGTGAGAGTCGGATCTCGCGGTCGCCGTACCAGCTGACGTCGATCACCGTGCCCTCGGGCCCGAGCAGATTGAGTGAGCGCTGCAGCCCGGCGGACGTCGCGCTGGCGTGCACGACTAGGTCGCAGCCGGCGACGGCATCCTCCGGGAGAGCGAAGTCGATCTCGAATGCCGCCGCGATCTCGGCCCGGCTCGGATCCACATCGACAAGGACAACCTCCACGGCGGGGAACCGACTGAGCAGGCGAGCCACGCAGCACCCGACCATCCCAGCGCCGACGACGGCCACCCGATCGCCAACGAGCGGCGCGGCGTCCCAGAGGACGTTCACGGCGGTCTCGGCGGTACCCGTAAGGACGGCCCGAGCCGGCGGCATCCCCTCGGGAACGATGGTCACGGCACTAGCCGGTACGACGTAGGCGGTCTGGTGGGGGTACAGGCAGAAGACCGTGCGGCCGCGCAGCTCCGACGGACCTTGCTCCACTTGCCCGACGTTGAGGTAGCCGTACTTCACGGGCCCCGGGAAGTCCCCCTCTTGGAACGGCGCACGCATCGCGTCGTACTGATCGGGTGGCACGCGCCCTTCGAACACCAACGTCTCGGTACCGCGGCTGATGCCCGTCACGAGCGTCCTGATGACCACGTCGTCCGGCCCCGGATCAGGCAGTGCCACCGGTTGGATCTCTCCGCGACCGGGTGCGCGGAGCCAGAACGCCTTCGCATCGTCCACGGATGTCACCTTGCCAGACGTCGAGGTGGGATGTGCCGTTTCCGTTTGCTCGACAAAGGAATCGCGCGACGGACTTCAGGAAGATCACGGCCGCGTGACGGTCTCGATCTCGAATTGCCCGTTGCTGAGGTGGTGGTAGTAGAGCGTTCTGCCGTCTGCCGTCAGCGACGGCGCCTCGGAGAAGCCGGAGATCGCCGAGACCTGCTGCACGTGACCAAAGGGCTTGCCGAGCTTGCGCCGGTAGGCCCGGTAGATCGCTGGTTCGCTCTTTGGTGGCTTCGCTCGCGTGAAGAAGATTTCGAGGCCGTCGGATGAGACGCACGCGGCGTAGTCCAGGGTCCGCGGCTTGTTGACCGCTTTCAGCAGCTTGGCGCTGATCGGGTCGACGGTGAACCCGTCGGCCGAGCGATCGAACAAGGCGATCGTGGCGCTGGTGGGACCGGTGCCGCTGCTGAAGTCGCCGATGCTCACATACAGGGCTTCGCCGTCAGAGCTGATGGAAGCGTCGAAGTCGACGAGCCCAGGCCGAGCTGCCGAGACTCCTCTGACGAGATGCACGCCGGTCACGGATCCGCCCGAGAGCACCCCGGAGTAGATGGTCGAGAGCGTCTGTTCGTAGCTGCGGTTGGACACAAAGAAAAGCTCTCCGTCAACATCCATCGACGGCGTCCCTGAAAGATCGCCGGGTTCGTTCACGGCTTCACCTGGGAGCTCGCCCTGATAGTCGAAGTCCTGTCCGGCGACGTGTGAGGCGAGCTGCAGCGACGGAACGCCGGGTGGGGCGTTGGAGGTGTTGAACAGCAGATGCTGTCCGTCGGGGGAGATGAATGGCTCCATCGCGCTTCCGGCGTAGCCCTCGATGAGCACGGGCTGCGGTGCGCCGAACTCGTCGTAGGTCGCCGCCGAAGCTGCGGAGTAGGTCAAAAGGACCGCGAGCACTAGGGCCGCCAAGATCGCTGCGAGCCGAGCGCGCGTCCTGGAGTTGAACGGCCCTGGCATTCGCGAAGCGTAGCCCTCTGGACCAGCGAGAGGCCTCGGAGATCCAGGCGCTGCTGAGCGACCGGCGACCAAGACCTAGCACCTCACGACCGGGTGACTCTGCAAGACCGCCGTCGCGCGCGGCGCCACGCCGTGCTCTGGGAGATCCCCGAGCAAGACACAGCGTGACGGCATTCGTGCGGCTGCGACCGTGTGGGGGCGGTCGCGCTGCCCGAAGGCATCCAGCGCTTTGATCAGGACTACCCAGGCTGCGGTGACCACACGCTGCGTTACTGCTTTCGCTGCGCGCCAAGAGTGCTCACAATCATCGAGGCGAATCCCGCGCCGCAGCGCATCGCCAAGGACTACGTTTCACTGTATGCCGACGCCGATCCGCCGCTTGAGGGAGGCGCCGGTCTGTGGGCATTCGCTCCGCAAGAGATGAGGCTCGGGCGATAGCGAGTTCGTCCCGATCGCTGATCGAGGCAGGCATCGAACCTCGACAAATCATGGTGCTTCTCAGCAACGTGCGGACGCTGGCGAGTGACCTCGCCGACGCTTTCGCAGAGTTCAGCGTACCGAGCGAGCCCCCTAGAGAGCAGGGTTTCAAGGACACCACAGAGGGCCGCGCCCTGCTAACGACACTCAGGCTTGTTGGACGCACCGACGATCTGGTTGCGCTCCGGACCCTCCTCGCTCTCCGCAAGGGCATGGGCGTGAAAACGGCCGACTCGATTGCCGAAACCGCAATCGAGAAGGACTACAGATACGAATCGCTGTTTTACGCTTCGCTTTCCGAGCGCTCCTTTGGGAAGCGCTGACGGCCCAAGTCTCGCAAACCAGGCCAGTCAGCCCCCGCTGGTTGATCTTCTTCCAGAATGCGAGTCCGCAGGGGACTTGGGGTTAGTTTGCGTAGCCGGCGGCAGCCTCAGCGGCGTACTGGGCGGGCGAACGTCCGACCACGAGGCGGAAGTCGCGGATGAAGTGGGCGTGGTCGTAGTAGCCGAGGTCGAGCGCGAGCTCGGTCCAGTTGGGCGAAGCGGGTGAGGCGAGTTGCTCGGCGGCTTGATGGATGCGAAGGCGCTTGAGGACCCACTTCGGACCGACACCGATGTAGCGTCGGAACAGCCGCTGCAGGGTGCGTACGGCGACGTTGTGCTCGGCTGCAAGGTCCTCGACGCGTGCTGTCGGCGGGGCGCGGCGCATGCTGTCAATCACCTGCTGGACCAACTCGAGCGATGGACGGTAGGTGAGCTTGCGCGATCGAAGGATCGCTTCGATCGCTGCGACGATGGCTTTTGGGTCTCCGCCGCCGGGAAGGTGCTGGAGTGCTTCGTGGTCGTCGCCGAATGCGGCATCGAGTGCCATACGTCCGTTGGTGAGCGTTGCGGCGTCGATGCCGGTGATGGCGGTGAACGCGCCGGGCTGAAACTTTGTTCCGACTGCCCATCCTGCTCCTTGCAGCATGCGCGTGTCTCGTGTGGTCGGGACGCCCCAGATCCAGGTCTCGTCAGGCTCGACTACTAGGTTGATCGATGGGTGCGGCAGTGTCTCTTGGCGGAATGGCTCGTTGCCGCGTAGATCCCATCTGGCGATCCAATGGCGTTCGACGACGCCAGCAAGCGCGGGCGCGGGCGCTAGGCGTTCGAGCTCAAAGGCACGGCCCCGCTCCCACGGACGAACGAGCCCGTGCAGTTCCGATGAGGGCACTCTGGTCATTGGCGCGTTTTTCCAAGACGGCTCGTCATCGCGTTCCTATGATGCCGCTTATGCCTAAAACAGCCCGTTTCGCGAAGTTCCACGCCATCTCCGGTCAAGGCAACCAGCTGGCTGAGCGGCTGCTGCACGCCGCCTCGCTGATCGCTGAGGCGCCCGGGTGCGAGCTGTGGCTCGTGCACCGTGACGATACTGACGCTGACACAATCTGCGTTACCGAGATGTGGGCAAGTCGCGAGCAGTGCGACGCCGCGCTGACGCTCCCCGGCGTTCCGGAGAACGCCGCCACAGTGATGGGACTCCTCAGTGGAACTCCCGAACTTCTCAGCACTGAACCGTTGGGAGGCGCACGCTCATTGGCCGGGACGACCGGGGCCACAGCCTTCGCGATTCTGGATGCGCCAGACCTCTCGGCCAGCTACGGGCTGCAGGACACCGGCGAGTCAAGGTACGTCCGCGAGGAGCTCGGCGCTGTCCAAGCCGGATTGACCCACTACCGCCTACGCCCTAATCGCCGGCAGGGGTTCGCTCATCGTCATGCGATCGTCGAGGAGATCTACGTTGTCCTTGCAGGCAGCGGCCACATCAAGGTCGACGATGATCTCCTTGACCTCGAGCCCCTCCGCGCCGTACGGGTTGCGCCGGTATCGACGCGCGAGCTCGAGGCAGGAGCTGATGGCCTGGAGGTTCTGGCGTTCGGTACCCACGTCCCGGGCGACGGGGAGATGCTCACCGACTGGTGGCCGAACTGACAGCCGACCGCCGAGCCGACGGCGCCGTCGAGGCGTTCGTCTCGGCAGACGCCTTCGAGGACTGGCTGGCCCGGCACCACGAGTCCTCCAACGGGCTTTGGCTCAAGATTGCCAAGAAGGGATGTACAGAGCCCTCGGTCTCCTACGGCGAGGCCGTCGAAGTCGCGCTCTGCTTCGGCTGGATCGACGGTCAAAAGGACCGCTGGAACGACCAGTGTTGGCTCCAGCGCTTCACACCCCGATCCCCGCGCAGCCGCTGGTCGAAGATCAACCGCGAGAAGGCCGAAAAGCTGATTACAGCTGGGAGGATGCGACCTGCCGGAATAACCGAGATAGATCGCGCACGCCTCGACGGTCGGTGGGACGCAGCCTACGACGGACAGCGCACAGCGAAAACTCCCGAGGATCTACAGCGAGGACTGGACCGGGATCCAGAGGCCGCAGCCGCATTCGCGGCACTCGACTCGCGCAATCGTTACTCGATCATCTTCCGCATCAACGACGCCAAACGCGCGGAGACCCGAGCCAAGCGCGTCGCGAAGTACATCGACATGCTCCGACGAGGAGAGCGTCTACACCCTTGAGCATGGCTCAGGCCATGCTTGGGGCTCGTCCGCGCCGAACCACCACGAACTCAAAGGATCACACAATGCCGCTAACGCTCCAAGAGGCTCAGACGGTCATCAACGGCGCACACGAGCGCGCCGCCAAGATAGGCGCACTGGTCACGGTCGCGGTCGTCGACGAAGGCGGACACCTACAGGCCCTCGGCCGTATGAACGGCGCTGCGCCGATCTCAGCTCAGATCGCCGAGACCAAGGCGGCCAGCGTCGCCCTCTTCCGTCGCGACGGTGCCGCGCTGCGCCAGATGCAGGAGGCCTCGCCCGGCTTCTTCGCCCAGCTGGATCGGGCCGTGCGGGTGCCGATCCTCGCGGGCGCCGGCGCGGCGCTCATCCTGCGGGAGGACACCGTCCTCGGTGCGATGTCGGTAAGCGGCGGAATGATGCCTGGGCAAGACGACGAATGCGCAGAAGCCGGGCTCACTGTTCTCGCTCCCTAGCACTGGCCAAGCCTGAAAGCGGGCGAGGGGCAACCAGGGCTTTCTCGTGGCTTGATAAGTACTGAACGCCGTCGACGCTAGCCGGGCAGATCGTTGTCGAGGCGGCCTTTAGAGCCTCTAACCGGCTCGTGATGCCGCGGGTGCTGGCTGCTCGGTAAGGGCTGTTGAGCGGCTCACATGCTCCCAGCTGTCGAGGTCGGCGCGTAGCCGATCGTGCTTGGCGCGGATCGCGTCTACCGCGTCATCTCCGAGCGCGAGGCGCAGGGGTACCTGGGGTGCGCTAATCGCCTTGAGGATCGCGGCAGCCGCTCTGTCCGGGTCGCCGGATTGTGAGCCGTCCATGTGGTCTACGGCTGCGCGGGTGGCTCCCGCGGTGGGGGCGTAGTCGTCGATTATCCGGCGGGTGCGATGCATCCGCTCCGCGCCGAATCCGGTTCGGAACGCTCCTGGCTCGACGATCAGTACGCGGATACCGAGCGGATCGACCTCGGCGGCGAGCGCTTCTGACATCGCCTCGAGCGCGAACTTGGCCGAGCAGTAGGCGCCGAAGCCGGCTGGGGCGAGCTGGCCCCCCATCGAGCTGATCTGCACGATCGCTCCGCTGCCCCGTTCGCGCATTCCGGGTAGCACGGCTTGGGTCAGCCTGACAGGACCGAGGAACATCGTCTCGTGCAGCGTGATTAGCTCGTCGATGTTCAGCTCCTCGACAGCGCCGACCGTTCCGTAACCAGCGTTGTTGACGAGCACGTCGATGCGACCAAAGCGCTCCGTTGCGGCGGCCACGGCGGAGGCGATCTCGGCAGGGTGTGTGACGTCCAAGCGGACAGCCGCGACGCGATCTGGGGCTTCGTCGACGAGTGCGCTCAGCGTCTCGGGGTGGCGGGCGGTCGCAACGACCCGGTCGCCGGCCGTCAGGGCCGCGCGGGCGATCGTCAGTCCGAAGCCAGATGAGGTTCCCGTTATCAGCCAGGCGCGAGGTGATGTGTTCTGGTTCATGGATTTAACCTAGGGCTGGCGGATCCTGACCGACAACATCAGGCTCCTGTTCAGCCACAGGAAATGCCTGTTCCTAAACTTGGCTGCGTGTCGTTCGACCTGCGCCAGCTGCGGTACTTCGTGAAGGTCGCCGAGGAGAGCAGTCTCACGCGGGCAGCCGCGAAGATCCCGGTTGCCCAGCAGTCGCTCTCACAGCAGATCCGCGCGCTGGAGCGCCAGGTGGGAGCACAGCTTTTCGTGCGTGGACCGCGTGGCGTCCAGCTCACCGATGTCGGTGCTGCTTTGCTGAGTGAGGCGAGGCCCTTGCTTACGCGCACCGACCGGGCGTTCGATCGTGTGCAGAGGCTTGCGGTCGGTGAGCGTCCGACTCTTCACGCCGGCTTCCTGCCCTCGATCGGCAACTACGTCGTTCCGCCAGTCGTGCGCGCGTTCAACAGGGCTCACCCTGAGATCGCCCTGACCACGGAGGACCTTCCAATCGCGCGGCTTGTCGAGGGACTCCGTGACGGTCGCTTGGATGTCGGCCTGACCCGCCCACCGCTCGTCGACGACCTGACGACCGAGCGTGTCCTGCGAGAGCCCGTTGGGGCTGTTCTTCCTGCAGGACATCGGCTCGCCAGCGCGACGCAGCTGAACCTTGCCGACCTTGCCGGCGAACCCTGGGTTCTAACTCCACGTTCCTCCTGGGAGCCTTGGCACCGCAAGTACGACCACGACTTCGCGGCCGCTGGGTTCTCCCCGAACGTCGTTCAGCGTGGCAGCAGCGTCCAAAGCCTGCTCGCTCTCGTGGCAGCGGGCGTCGGCGTGACGCGACTCCCACTCTCCGCTCGGACCCTCCGCGACACCGGAGTCGTATTCGTGCCACTGAGAAACGAATACGCCGACGTGATGATTGCCTGGGTCGATGACGCCCCCCGACCCGCAGTCGAGGCACTACGAAACGTGATCCACACCACCGCCCGCAACTCAGACCTGCTGGCCGCAGGATAGCTAGCTCGCCGGTCTTGGGCGCAGCGTGCAGCGCCCTGTCGCCAAGATCCTCTTTGAGCACAACGCGCTGCGTTCGCAGTTGATGTGTGACGACCGCCGATGCTGCCCGAAGAGGGGCAGCTCGATGTTGGAGGATCCGCGTCCGCACGCCGTCCGCGCCCGTGGTCGCCAGCTGTGCCACATCGAGTCGATGCCGCACACGCCCTGGCGCCTGCACGATCTGAGCAAGGGTTTGCGGCGCGCCGGCCGCCGGTTCGTCACAGTCTGCGCGAGGATGGGATCGTTATCCGCGTGACCCGCTACCACGAGCAGGCCGCGGCGTCCGCGGTGCATCTCACGCCGGACGTGCGCATCGTGCATCTGAACGGCCCTACCTTCCAAGCCCTTGCCAAGGGTGATCTGGCAGCGGCGAACGCAGTCAGCCCGGTGCCCGTCTCCGCGTTCTTCGTAGGCTCGGAGTGGCGAGGGGTGTGGCAGATGCGGAGCAGGCAAGTCGAGGAGGATCCGGCCAGCGCAGGATGGGTAACCGGCGTCATCTGGGACGAACAACGCCAGATCGCCGCGGGCCGGGCGGGTTACCACGCGCCTCCCGATACGTCGGGGATGGTGGAGATCGGCTACGCCGTCGACCCGGCCTACCGACGACGCGGCTACGCTCGCGCGGCCCTAGAAGCCCTGCTGCAACGTGCCGCACACGAGCCGCAGGTACGCACGGTGCGGGTAACTATCGGGCCCGACAATGTGGCCTCCAACCGCCTGGCATCGCAGTACGGCTTCATCGAGGTCGGCCAGCAGTGGGACGCCGAGGACGGCTTGGAGATCATTTACGAGGTCACTGCTGCCCAGGTTTAGGCATACACGGGCTTCAGCAAGTCGCGCGGACATGATCGGCCAACCGCATGTCAATCGCTCAGTCCTCGCTGACGGCGCGGTGTCCGCGTTCGGCTGGCGGCGTCAAACTCGTCAGGGGCACAGGCGCGCGATTCCTGACATGCCAACGTCGCGTGTCCTTTGAGGCAGCTACGTTGGTTCGGCACCATGACGCTGATCGTTGATACCGCCTCGGCAGCGCGCCGTCTTGGCGCCGCTGACTTCCAGCGCTGGGCGGAGACCCGAACGATCTTCCTCTCTAGCGAGATGAGTGACCTCAGCGCTTTGCGTGGTCGAGTTGCCGGCGCGTTGCGTGATGCTGGGTTCTCGGTCGTCGTTTTCGAGGAGTATTTGGAGGCCCGGCGGCTCGGTAAGCGCGTCTCCTTCTGGCTCGCGGGCGACGCGAGCGGGCGTCAAGGGAACGCAGTGGACTTCGCCCAAGAGGTCAAGGCCTTCCACACGACGGGCCAATTCGCCGATACTGAGGACCTCGTAGGACGTCTGCTCCAACGGCTAAGCGAGATCGCGGCCGAGGATGAGGCTCCGTGGATCAAGGTTGGCGATGCTTGGGTCCGAGCCGACGTGATACGCGACGAGGGCAGTGGAATCACGTTCGAGGCCGAGGTCTGGGACCTCGTCGTCGCCCGCTACCTCGAAGGTCTCCGTAGCGATCAGTGGGGCCGTTCGCCATATGTCCCGATCGCGCGTGCTGAGCGCGCGGGCTTTGGCCGCGTTACGCGTCTCTGTCCTGCTGCACGGCCCGTCGTGCCAAGGCAACGGTTTTTTTCACCGTCAGTTTTTCCTCAGCCTCGTCGAGAAGGCCACGAATATGGTGCGCTCGCGCTCCGGTGTGGGGGCGGGCACGGATACGGGCCTTCTCGCCGTGGCGGACCTCAACAATGAGCAAGACATCGCCGACGACGGCATCGTCAGGCTCATCGGACCTGATCGCCTCGACCAAACCGTCGAATGTGTCGGTGAGGTTCCTGAGGTCTTGCACGCGCGTCCTCCTTCGGTTGCGGACATCGTGCGGCTACCCGTAAGACTCGCGGCACAACCTGGGCAGCTCTGTCGCCGAGCTTCTCAAGCCTGCGTCAGGTAGGCATTGAGCCTGTCCGCCGGGTTGCCTTCGTCCGGCTGAGGGAGTCGCTTCACGTAGCGGCTCGTCGTTGTGAGATCGGCGTGGTCCATATAGACCATGACCTCCTTGAGCGTGTAGTGGGCAGCGACGAGCAGGGAGGCATTTTCAACAGCCCACCACGGCGGCGATCACCAGCACAGGGGCCTCGTACATCCTCGATGCAGGCAACAGCCGGATCAGTCAGAGGTCTAGCGAAACTCCAGATCCCAGCACCGAAGCAAGATCCAGAGACCACCAAAACTACGAAGACCCCAAGATTACCGCTGATCTACCACAATCGGCCAAACGGCTAGCGAAACCGGAGCAAAGCGAAGAGTGAAGAATCCGAATATAGGCCGATAAATCGCATCGACTGATAGGGTTTTGTTAGCCGAGTGGACACCCTCGCTGCGATGAATAAGCGGCGGTCCCGGTCGCGTGTCTTCTCGGAAAAGAAAGCTACAAGCGCCATAGCTCGGCGGTGAAGTCGAATACCTGCCCTACGCTTTCCAGACCACATGGTGTTGGCACAAGCCGCGCAACTACTGCTCGACCGTCCCTCACACCCATCAAGTGTGACCTCAATGGAAAGCAGCATACGGCGACTAGTATTCAATCTGATTGGGAGCCTGCTTCTAGCGGGCTGCGGATCAAGCCTGATCGGCTGCGGTGCCACCAAGCAGAATACCGACGCGAAGCGAGCTGTCGAAAAGAACGTGTACCTGATGCTCAGCGACCTCGAAAGAGGTCATTACGTACAGGCATGCGAGGCGTTCACCGCGAGATCACGGTTTGCGATCTCAATGGGAGCCGCGAATGATCGGCACGAAAGCGACAGCCCATGCGAGGACGTGTTCGTCATGACCGGAGCGTTGAAAGATCTCGGCCTTCAACAGGCCGGTGCGAGTCTCGAGGCCGCCGCGACGCGCGCTGGGCTAACTCGGACCATCGACCTCGCGCCACGAGCGATCAGCCGGATCTATCGAGGCATAGCGGCCACCGACACCGCGCCGATCGGCGTGAGCGTCACGGTGCACGACGACAGAGCGACGCTAGACGGCAAAGTGATAGCCATGCGCCAAAACGGCGCTTGGCGCCTTGAAGTCAACGACGTAAAGCCACTCCCCGGAGACGATGAAGATGCCGTCCAGAAGGAATCTTGCGAAGCGACGAGTCGAACGAACTACCGGCGACTCTGCGAACTGCTGAAGGCTGTAAGAGCGGGAGTCATTCTCACGGGGAGCCGGCACAGAGAACTCAAAGTACTGTTCCCGCTGCTGCTCCGGGGCAGCAACGCACCGATTCTCCCAGGCGGCCAACCAACCCTACCGCCGCAACAGTAGACCACGGCCAGCTCACCCATCAGGCCACACGACATCGTGAAGGGAACGGCGTGTTTGCGCACCCCCAGTCCGGTAGCCGCTCGCGCCCGCTGATACCCCCAAAGAGGTTCGATTTGCGGGGCTTTTGTCGATGCCGGAGGAGGGACTCTAACCCCCGACACGCGGATTATGATCGCTTCCCGGCTCCCCGGAATTGGCTCTGCTAAGCGGATCTAAGCCCAAGAAATATGGCCCGTTTGCGAGTCGGCACGGCCCTCTAGGGAAATCCTGGGGAAATCCGTGGACCCTTCTCGCAACTCGTTGGCCGCTTCGAGTCGCTGGGGGTCTACAACACCATGAGCCGGAAGAAACGGCCCGCGGGCCACCTGCAGGTCAGGACTGACAAGAACGGTCGCGGACGCTCCTTCTGGGCGTTCTGGCGCGACCGCAACGGTAAGAAGGGCGGTCGGCGCCTCGGCCCCGCGCACATCCGAGACTCAGGGCGACGCACCGCCCGCGGCGCCGTCATCTGGCGGGCCGGGCACGGCCCTAAGCCGAGTGCCGAGCATCTGACGCCGAAGGAGGCGCAGGCGTGCCTGGAGACGATCATCGAGGAGCTCCGAGCGACCGCTGAGGTCGAGCACGTCGTCGAGCACACTCTTCAGCAGTCGGTCGAAGGCTGGCTGGCGGAGCGCAAGGGGGAGAGGACTGAAGCGATCCACGATTGCCGGCTACGAGGACATGTTCGAGCGTCTGTTCCGCGACCTCGGCGCCGACATGCCGCTGCGCTCGCTTGCCGACGGGCGCCTTCGCGGGTACTTCGCCGACTTCAAGGCGTACCGGGTTTTGAGCGAGGCGAAGGCCCAGCAGGCGCTCGCGGAGGGTAAGAGCGTTCAGCAGCTGACGATCGAGCGCTGGACGGCGCAGCCTGCCGAGAGCCAAGCGGTCGAGGTGGCCACGAAGGACGAGGCGGTACGCCTCGCGGACGAGCTGCCGGGAACGTGGAAGCACCGGCGGCGTGGGTGCTACCGCGTCGTTCCGCTCGACGCTCAGCGTCCGCGACGTGTCTCACGCACTGCGGCGATGGCCCTGCAAGCGGAAGGCTGGGTCGTCAAGCGACGGAGGACGAAGCCCTGGATGCTCGTAACCCCGGCCGCCCCGCAGACACGCAACACCTACCGCGACATCTTCGCTGCATCGTTCGACTACGCCGTGCGCGAGGGCTGGCTCGACGCGAACCCGCTGGCCTCGGTCAAGCGCGCAAGCACACGCCACGACCACGACCGCATCCTGCGCCGCGACGACTTCTACGACCCCGACGAGATCAACCGACTCCTGCACCACGCCCCCAGCGTGTTCGAGGAAGCGTTCTGGCTGTGCGGCGCACACGCTGGCCTACGTCTGCCCGGCGAGGCCCTCGGGCTGAGATGGGGCGCCGTCGACTTTCAGACGGGCGTGATGCGGCCCTACGACAACTGGGTGCGCAACGAGATGGACACGACCAAGACATCCGACTCGGAGGCGATCCCGATGACGCCGCGGCTGACGCGAGCCTTGGCGCAACTCAGAAGAAGGGGCTACGCGTCGTCGAATGGGCTTGCCGCGGAGTTGCTGCTGGAGGGGGAGTATGAGCCGGCCGTAGCCACGCTCATCGCTGTGCTACGTGACCGGGTCAACGAGCGGTTGACGGCACACATGCTGTGGCAGACGCTGGCAGAGCGCGGCGTAAAGCCGAACACGTGGTCAAATGCCGAGCGCGCGACGGTGTTGCTCAACAACGCCAACGATCGCTATCGCGAGTCGCGGCGGGCGACTTTGATCGGTGGGCAGCTAGTCGAACGACCTCCGGGCGCTACAGGAGCACGACCGCGGATAGGTGCCGTCCCAGCGATCGGATTTCGCTTGCGGGACCAGCACCAGCACGAAAGGACAAGCGACATCTCAGTATGGGGGCCCCTTGGTTGATCGCTCAGGCTAGGGCCCAGTCGATCTCGAATATCACGGTCGAGATGGCCCCCACGGCTTCGTCGAGCCTGACATCGTCGCTTGGCGGGCGCTCGGGCGGGCTATCTGGACCGTGGCCCATAGCCCAAAGCTCTTGCACCTCAGGCTCCCACACAACTCCAGCGAACAGCTGCGGCCCACTCATGGTGTCGAACATCAACTGGACGGCACCCGCATTGAGAACGCGCGATTCCTTCCTGTATGTCGACGCCGAGAACGTCGTCTGAAGTAGATCCCATATCACCGAAGACCATCCGCTGGTGTCAATGCTCGGATGTGCGTAGAACTCGCGTCCTCCCGCATTGGGTTGTGTCAGCATCAGAAGCAGCTCGGACGCGAGCAGCTGGTCCCAATCTTTAGCTGGCATCGGTGGCTTGCGCGGACGCGGGTCTAGGACGATGTCACCGCTGTGCTTGTCAATGAACGCGAACTGAGCACCTCTATGTTCTTTGCCCAACACCTTGTGAGCTGCAGTCCTGCCCTCGTATCTGAACTCGAAGGGCGGCCACTTGGCGTATAGCTCATTCTGTACTTCGCTGAAACTGTGTTTGTCGACCATCTTGAGCTGCAGCAGCAGCGATCGGCGACGGAGGGTGCGTTGCCCATCGCGTTGGTGGACCACCAGTAGGAGGTCGCCAGCCTCGCAGCTTGTCTGGCCGCTGGCCTTGCTCCTGAAGTGAGCTCTAGGATGGCCGTGGCAGAACACCGCATTGACATTCAGAGCGTCGCCGTAGATCGGCTTTAGCTTCTTCCTGAGCTCCGGTAGGCCTTTGCTGAACATGGCCCACACGGAGTCCACCTCGCCGGAGTGCCCCGCGACGTGCATGGCCAATGCTGAGCGGATTACCGGCAGCAGGTCGCGTGGCTCGCTCACTTCACGAGCTTTCGACAATTTGAATTTGACTCCTGCCGGTGACCCTGTGACGTTGACGCGGAGGGCGCACCCTAGGCAGTCCTTGCGCATCCGCAAGGGGCAGTTCCCTTGGTGCGCGGTTCGAGCGTGTCCGCTTCGCCCCAGCCTTGGACGGATCGTAGAGCCCCGAGTGGCGACATCGGCGCAATCAGGCTCTCTCCTCTTGAGGTGAGCGTCCGGCGACCCGATCGCCAGACGGCGTTCGTGCAGCGCTTCGCCAGTTGTATCGAGCGCGCGGGCATCGGCAGAGGGCAACGCCGGGTGGCAGTGCGATAACGACTGTGCGTTCGCCGGGTCTGCCGCTGGTCGTCAGGTCGAAGGTGCTCCCTGAGTTGCTACATTGCTCTCGGGTCGTACACCTGTTCAGGTGAGCCTACGATCCATCTTGAGGCAAGCCTTGGGAGACCGGGGCTTGTCTTCTTAAGAGTGTGGCCGCAGCGCCAACGCCTCTTCAGAGACGTCACGCCCGATCGACGCGGACAGGCGTTCCATCCGGGCGGATAAATGAGATGTCGACCCCGAGTCGCATGGCGTTGGCGATGTTGGCCAGCTGGCCGAGTGTGAGGTTACGACGGCCCGCTTCGACTGCGGAGATGTAGGAGGGGGAGACTCCGAGGCGCTCGGCGACCTCGGCTTGGGTCAGTCCGAGCGCTTGGCGGGTGTCTTTGAGCTCGCGGCCGACGACCTTCGCGTGGATCTCGGATACCGCGGTTCGCGGCACGGACTCAGGCGGCGGTGGAGTAGCGGAAGCTCGCGGCGATCGGCTCAGCCGCGGCGATCTCGGTGACATTGACGTGGAGGTCTCCGCTGCGGTAGCCGAAGGGCTGCAGTCGTGCCCAGCGCTCGGCGCCATCAGTCCGCGTAATGCGCTCCGCGGTCTCAGGGTCGGCGATCGCGAGGTCGGGGTTGATCCAGTCGGCGTGCGGCCCGCTGATGCTCACGTCGTCGCCATCAGCGAGTAGCTGAGCGACAGGCAACTCCACCCACTCTTTGGTGTCTGGGTCGCGCTCGAAGGTCGTGAAGTTGACTTGGATCATGATGAGGCTCCCCTTCGATATCGGGTGCGAGAGTTGACCTCTTGAGTTATGATGCTACCACGACTTGCGGAACGCGTGGCGCATCTCAGAACTCGCCAGGGCGCAGAACCTCGCCTCGTTGGAGCATCAACTTCGCCCTGTCCGCCAGCGCCTGCGCGCGGTCGGGCAACAGGAACCGCGCCATTCCGAGCAGGTCGGAGTCGCTGAGCAGGCGACTGAGCGCGTCATGCTCCTCGGCGAGCAGACTCGCGGCGCCGTGCCGGTGGCGGGCAACGACGAAGTCGGAGTAGTTGAGGATGGCCCGTGGCGGCGCAAACGCGTAGCCGTGATCGATCAGCGTCAGCCGTTCGCCGTCCCACCGCCAGCTCCCATCATGACGGTCCTGCTGGGCGATCAGCGAGTCGAAGAACGCCGCGGGCAGGCACCAAGTCGGATTCAAGGTCGGCGCTGTGTCCCGTGGCCATCCAATCGCGCGTAGCGAGAGCGAGCCATCCTCACTGGCATATTCGCGCAGGACGCAAGGCACGACGATCTCATCCCACGGTGGCCCGAGCGCCACGGCGAGCCGCCAGCTGGCCGCCTCGTGCAGCGGCGGCGTCTCGTCGGTCTGTCCGTATGCGATCGCGTTGGCGACGTGCACGCCGGAGAACGGCTTGTGGAACACGATCGCTCCACCGGCGAGCTCCAGCTGCTTCGTCGCATTCACGCCGGGAGAGGTCGTGGGCGCCGGAGGGCCGGCGAACGCCTCGTTGAGCATCTGCTGCTCAATCGCGCGAGCTCCCTGGCTCGCCCGAATAGCCGCTATCTGCGCGTCGATCTTCACGCGTCCAAGTGTGCTCGTGCGTTAGGACGCCCTGGTCGGTGCCCTTCCGACGCCCCATAGGGAAATCCCTGGGGAAATCCACCGGCGCCGTGATACTCTGCAAACCATCGCATTTGCAGGCTTTTTGCCATGCCGGAGGAGGGACTCGAACCCCCGACACGCGGATTATGATTGGTGCACGCGACCTCTAGATTGGCTTTGTAGAGCCAAGTTTACCCGAGTACGGTGATGTAAACCTAGGTCGTTTGTGCGCACTCGGGTACCAAGCTCGGGACCAATTAGAGCCTAGGAGCGAGAGGTCGAGGTGATCCGGGCTGATGGACGAGCTTTACGAACGGAACTCTGACCGGGATGCGTAGCCGGTGGGCCACCCGATGCGTACAAGTCGCTTGTCCTCGATTGCGAATACCTCCCGGACTCGATAAGGAGCTGTCCAGCCTGGCTCGGGCAGGCATATCTCACCGTACTCCTGGACGAGGCTGTGGAGGCGTTGGAGCGCGTCGCTTCGTTGATCGAGAATCGGCGGCGACACATCAAGCAACTCGGGACGCGGGTTTCCTGATGTGAGCCGGAAGCGGGTGAGCTTGGGCTCCAAACCTGCTTCTGGCTCCCAGCCTTGTAGGAGCATCCAATCGCCGTGCGCCAGCTCATTACGGTCCTCGATAGCGGCTTTGACGATGGCATTGAGCCGTTTCCCGATTTCCTGCTCAACCTCATCTTGCTTCGGGTCGGCAATCATCGAACATGCCGCGAAGAAGGCGCGCGCCATGTTCATTGCCATCAGGTCGCTGAAGAGTGCGTCCACCAGCATCGGCTCTTGCCCCGGCCTTTCAAAGCCGCGGCCGAGCGCGCGTCGCATCGAGCCGACGACTACCGAGAACGCGACGAAGTATTGGCCGACGGCGCGGTAGATCACGTCGCGTTCGGCTGCGAACCGCGCTTCTTCGCGTTCGGCTTGCTCGCGACCCATGCTTCGACCCTAATCCATTGCAGGCAATGTCCGACAACGCGTAACTAGCTGAGGAGCTACGTTCCAATCTGTGAAGCGACGGCGTGCCTCTAGCGGCAAACAACGCGCGAAGGCGAATCGCCAGCGGAGGGAGCGTCGTTTTCTGGCTGCGATACGCGCGAACCTTGTAGACGATGCAAAGGCTGGTCGTCTTAAGGCGCCTTCGGATTTGCACGGTCGAGTGGACGCCGCTATGGAACTGCACATGTCGCTGGCGTTGGGTCGCCGTCCTCATCGCATAGGGGCGCTCATGAAGCTCGCGATGGATGAGGCAATCGCAAACATGGTTCAAGCCCTCGCAAATGGTGCCGTGTCAAACCGTCGGTTGCAGCTCGCAGAGGACGAGGAGGAGCGAACAAGCTTCGAGGCACGCCTCTACGATCGGTGGGGCTTGGCTCTTGATCTGCTCCGCCTTTTCCGGCAGGGATGCCTAGAAGCCGGTGTCGAGTTCCACGAGCTGCACCGTCCGGCATCTGGAGATGCCATGTACAAGGCGCTCGTCAAACTCCACGCGCGGTCATGCTTGGTTGCTGACGAGGTGATCGCGCTCCTTCGAGGCGGCTTTGCGTCTGGCGCTCATGCGCGTTGGAGGACCGCACATGAGATCGCTGTCGTTGGCTTCTTCATCTCTGGGCACGGGCAAGAGACGGCAGAACGCTATTTGCTCCACGACGCCGTAGAGAGCGCTCGCGCCGCCATCGACTATCAACAACATGCTTCCAAGCTCGGCTACCAGCCGTTTAGCGCGGAGGAAATCGCGTCTATCGAGGATGCCGTCGCGACTCTCGTCGCTCGCTTTGGCGGCCCTTACTACCGGCAGTACGGCTGGGCGGCGGCCGTGCTCGACAATCCCAAGCCGACTTTCCGCGACCTTGAGGCTACGGTGTCGCTCGACCATCTACGACCTTACTATCGAATGGCGTCGCATCCAACACACGCGGGTCCGAAGGGGATCGTCTTTGACCTGGGTCTCAGTGGTCAAGATGTGATGTTGGCCGGCCCAAGCGACGGCGGTCTTGCTGATCCGGGTCAGTCAATCGCGATCTCGCTTCTACAGATCACAACCGCCCTCCTCAGGATTCGGCCCGATATGGGCACGATTGCGACGCTCACGTATCTGCAACTCGCTTGCGATGCCGTTGCGGAGGCGTTCATTCGGGCGCATCGGCTCATGGAACCGCCGCCCACCGACTTTGTCCCGGTCGCCCGGCTGCGTCGGAGTTAGTTGTTCAACCAAAAAGTTGGCCCCGGCGACAGCGCTAACTGTCCCGGGGCCGTGGCACCGAAAGGCGGTACCTTCCGATGCAAGACGACCCTACCTTTGCTGCCCCGGATCGGGGGCAGGATCGGCTGCAGAGCATGGTTCTGGAGCTGATGCTTACCGACCAAGCGCCCGGCCTGTGGAGCACCCGCGAGCTAGTAGTCGCCTTCGGTGGTGAGCTAGCGGTTGCGGATGCGATCGCGGAACTGCAAGCGACCGGCCTGGTCCATGGTCACGCCGGGTTTGTGTTCCCGACCCGGGCAGCCGCGACCTACCGGCGCCTTGAGCAGCCGGAGGCAGCATGAGCACCCATCAAGGCGCGGGCGGGCTGGTCGTTCTCGCGGCCATCGACCGGGCAGAGCGACACAACCCGATCAACCCCGGCACCCCGGTCTGGGAGATCCTCGAACACCTCGACATCCCCAGGCGAACCCGACGAGCACGCCAAGCCCGCGCCCGACTGGCCGAACTCACCGAGGAAGGACTCCTCGACCATTTCCGGCGACGCAGCATCCCGGTCTGGAAGCTCACCCCCAAAGGCCGAAAACACCTCACCGCCATGCAACGCCGTGAGCGGGTACCGGTGTTGTCGGAGTCCCCGCAACACAAGAACTGGCGCCGGTCACGAGATATGGCTGAGCAGGCACGCATACCGTCCCGGTTCGTGCTCGGGGATGCCCTGGTGGACGCGTTCTTCCTGCTCGACATGAAGCCAGCTCCGCACTCGGATGTCTGGTTTGAGCTGGCGGAGCGCCTACACGCGGGGGCTCGTCAGCTCGGGTCTGTCACACATTGCCTCTACGAGTGGCGAGAGCCCAGCGACGAGCACCCAGACATCGACACGCTCATCGAGCCTGGCGACCAGGACATGGCGCCCCATGAGCAGGCGATCCTGCGTGATCGGCGGCGCGTCCGACGCAACTCAACCCTCTGGGAGATTCCCAGCGAGCCAGAGGCGTGAGGACATCGATTGCTGAGACCGCGTAGGGCGGTCGCAGGGGCGTTGCTTCGACGAGGCGACGCATACGGGGAGCCGCCGCTTTGCGGGCGGCTCCCCGTCGCGTTGTGTGACTACAGGAGCTGCACGACCAGGCTGATGACGCCCGCGATTGCCCCAGCCACGATGATGATCTGGAGGATGAGATCGAGCCGCATAGTGCGGGGCGGCTTCTGCGGGTCGTCGGGACCGACGGCCGATTCAGTGCGAGATGCAGACAACTCTGGGTCCTTTCGCTGCTCTTGACATGCGAAGCCGCCGTGGCGGTGGCCATGGCTGAGCAAGCGCCCAGCGACAGCGGGCTTCGCCAAAGGGGACTGGCTCTGTGCCAGTTCTGGTGCGGGGCGGGCCATCCGTGTTGTTGAGATGGCACTCGCCGTGTCTTTGGGAGAAGCTGCTGGTCGCGCTCAATCCCTGGGAGGGAGAGCTGCGGGCGAAGCTCGGGCGACACGTCTCCGTCTTGATTTGTGGCTGTTTAGGAAGGCACTTGATCTGTTCCTCCGTTCCGGTCGTTTAGGGGTTGGGCAGGGTAGCACGCCTCTCGGACCTGTGTTTGAGTGTTTCCATTAGGGCGGGGTCCGTCATTCTTGAAGTGCTCCCAGGATGAACCTAGCTGCGATTGAAGCGCCGATGCGTCTCAGGCCGAGCGTTGTGTCTTGTGGATTGCGCTCAGGAACGGCCCACGGATGTGGGTTCTTTCCGTTCTCTAGTAGTAGGGCGGCGTGGTGCCTGGTTTGGTTCTCGACCCCGCACCCACTTCGTGTGCACGGGGTCGAGAACCAAACCAGGCAGGGAGGTGGAGGAGATAGAGAGAGGGAGGTAGGCAGGGAAAGAGGAGAGGAGGGGAGGGGAGGTCAGTAAGGAGGAGAGGAAGAACGGAGGGCGGTCGGCTGCGCTAGCAGCGAGAATCGAGGTGATGAGGAAGGTGTTTGTGAAGGCAGGTAGATAGTTGAGGGTGGGCGGAAGACTCGTCGTCAACCGGGTCTGACGCAGCCGTGACGCCGCGCCCTGACTAAGCAGCGCGGCGCCTTCGGCCTAGACGGGGCTCCGGAAAAGTAGGGATGGAGACAAACGTCCCTACCGAGAAAGCCCCTCCAGTACGGATTATCCGCTTCTGGAGTCTAGCGTTTTTTAGAAGAAAGCGAATAGTTGGTACTTTGACTCCGTTCGTCTATACGGAATGGAGCGTCTATGTCGTTTGCTGGTGTCGTAGGCAGATTGGGCAGACCCCGAGCGTTTGCCGCGCTTGGCGCACTGGCTATCGCTGCCGTCCTTGCCGTCGTGCTTTCGAGCCACGGCAGCGCGGGAGCTTCGACTACCTACGCCGACTACTCGCTCCTGAGTAGCAGCGCTACTGGTGGTCTGACCGAAGTGACGAGCCAAGAAGCCGCCCAGGCGGCCAAAGGCCCGATCTGGTTCGGCGACAGCCAGTCCGAAGCGCCGCAACCCGACATAGGCTCAGCCCGCCTAGCGAGCACGGACGTTAGTGGCCTCCAGGTCTGGGTCGCCAAGTCCAACAAGGCGGGCATCTGCGTCCTGGCTCTGGTCGAACGACGCTCGACCGGCCCGCAGGGACCGGCGTCGAGCTGCAACGCGAATCTTGAGCGTGGCGCCACCATCCAGCTCGACAAGGGCACGGCTGGAGCCCACTACCTCGCCGGAATCGTGCCCAACGACGTGCCGGCAGTGACCCTCACGCTGGCCGACGGGACGACCAAGCAGGTGCCGGCCAGCGGCAATGCCTACGCCGCAGAAACCAGCCAGTCCGTGACCAGCGTCAGCTACGCCAACGCTGGCGTCGCGGAGACAGTCAAGCTAGGGGGTTAGGGAGCAATGAGAAGGCGCTATATCGCGGCCCTGGTGGCCGTCTTGCTCGGTGTCGGCATCTTTGGGGCGAGCGTCGCCCATGCCGCCTACAAACACCAGTTCATGGCACACACGTTCCTCGAACTCGGCCAGAACGACTTTGACGAAAGCTACTACGACATGATCGACGTCGAAGGAGGCTCAACCGGCGTAGCGGCCTCTTGCGTCGGGGTTAGCGGCACCGAACACAAAGTCTGCGGCGGCGAAGGCGAATACATCTCCACCGGCTACCTCGGGTTTGGCGGTACGGGCTACCTCCACAACCACTCGACTTGGAACAGCTACTTCAACGCTTACGTCTACCGCGGGCCGTAGACGCGCGAGTCGTTCTCGGGCCTAGCTGGGAGCGAAGGTAGCGTCTCGGAATCCCCAGCGTCGCAGTCGTTCCTCGACTTCGTTGCGGTGGCACAGTGCTTCATGCGCTAGGAACTCAGCGATGAGTCGTTCTACCGCCGCTTCGCTGCGCTCGGTGGCGATCGCCATGTCTCGGAGGCTCAGGCTCCAGCGGGCCGCCAAGGCGACGAGCTTGTAGCCAAGCTCGTTCATACGATCCTCGCGGCTGAGTAGCCGCAGGTACCGCATTTCTTCGGCTTCAAACCCCGACACCGATCCCGGCCGTGGCGGCCTAGTTGGCTGTAGCAAGTCGAGAGCCACGAAAAAGACGATAGCGCTGATGCTTGGTGCGAATGGGGCTCCGCCTCGAAGCCGCCGCTCCCTCCGATAAAAGTTGTAGATATGAACGCGCCCTGCTGCTACGCGCTTGTTGGCCTGCCTTGCTGGGACAGACCATTGATCGATCGTCTCCGCTCAGAGGGCATCGTTCCGACCTTTACACGCGACCTCGCGCCGCGACCGGCCGAACCGGCAGAGGTATCGCTGCGGTTTAATGCAGCGACGGCAGTCGAGGCGAGGACTCAGCTACTACGGGCTGGGGGCCAGGCAGCCAGCATTCTCTCGGATGTGTGGCGCACTACATCTGTGTCGATGGACGGCGTGACGCCTCTCTAGTCCTCGGCTGCCTGGCAAACGCTCGCTGGCTCCGATGGTTGCTGCCAGGTGACACCTGAACGGCCGCCGCGTGTCTTAGTTTTTGGGGTGTGTGGAGGCGAGATAGTCGGCGCCTAGCCGAAGCAGAAGAAGCGCTCGTAGGCTGGCACGAGGCAGAGCTTCGCCCGATCGAGCCCGAGTTGCTCGCCTTTGCTCAAGGTCACGTCGAAACGGAGCTGAATGGCCGCGAATCGCTCGGCAATCGACTCGGGGCGCTCATCACGCTGGCTGGAGCGCTCCTGGCGTTGTCTGTAGCGGCTGCTCGGGACGCAGCCGGGGCGCACCTCGACGGAACATCGCGCACGATCTTCTCTGTGGCATTCGTCGGGGCGGTGGTCTGTCTCGTCGGCGTGCTCCTCATCGCCTTGGCCTCCACTGGTCCCGATGTCCGCGCCAATCCCTCACCGGAGCTGTTCCGTCACTATGGCGAACACGGCGCAACTACTGACGAGGCCCGTAAAGATGCCTACAGGCTCAGCGTTGCGGTGTTGGCTCAGCTCGGGCCGACGAACAGCAGCCGCGCGCAAGGCGTCAAACGTGCCCGGCTCGCTTTGATCCTAGCCCTCGTATTTTCCGCCGTCGCAGCCTGTACCGTTTACTTCGGTAGCCAATGGCCGACGAGCGAACCACCCCTAACAGCCCACAGCCACCGCCACCGCCGGTAAGCGACGGTGGCGGCAGCCAGGAACCCTCCGCGCCGCCTGTTGCACCGCCGAAGCCGCCAGTCTGGAAAATGGAGTTTCGTGGCTCTGAGTCTGCTCCCCGCAGCCGGAAGAGGGATGGCGGCGGCGAGCGCCGCTGACGGGGCATGAGCCCTGAAGGTTGCCGACAAACTCGCTCTGACGCCGGCTAGCCGCCTCGCGGCAGCTTGCGGGTGCGCTCCCAGGCTGAGGTTAGTTTCGAGAGTGGTTCCCGCTAGTCCCGGACGGCCGACGGGCGTCTGCTTCCGGAAGGCGGTACAGGGTCCGTAGCTCCAGGCTCAGAACCTGTCAAGGCCACCCCTGCGGGGCGCCTTCGGCGGGCCTGACGGCCTGACCTTGACAGAACCTGACCCCTCCGCTTTTTAGCGGCGAGGTCTGCAGGACAAGTCCTGCAGACGTTCTGCCACACCAGATGCTCAGGGGTCCCGCGGGCCGGGTGCGGAAATTGGGGGAGGGGTCTTTGGGCTCCTCGCATCGACATGTAGTTGGGATGTCGATTGCCGGGAGGCTCCATGCAGACAAATAGGGACCGTGAGATCGTCGATTGGCTTAGTCATGTGGGAGCTGGCGGTGCCGAGCACGTGATGCGCCGATTCGGGATGGGCCGCAGCTGGGCGTATGCGAGGTTGAGCCAGCTCGTCGCTGACGGTCTGCTCGAACAACGGATGCTGCTCTACCGGCAGGCAGGGCTCTACGTCGCGACAGCGGAAGGGCTTCGCTGGTGTGGACTTCAGCGCCTCGGTATCCAGCGCGTTGGCCCAGGGGGCTTCGAGCACGCCTGGCAAGTAGCGACCATCGCATCCGAGCCGCTGCGGGATGGCTGGCAGTTGCTGAGCGAGCGGGACATCCGCTGGCAGGAGGCGGAAACCGGGGAGTTGATCGCCTCCGCACGGGTGGGCGAGCTGCCCGGGGGCAGGCCGGCGCTTCACCGCCCTGACCTGGCGCTGATTTCACCGGAGGGCGGAACGTTCGCTATCGAGGTCGAGCTGTCGCTCAAGGGCGCGCGACGCCTTGATGTGATCTGCCGTGGCTACGCACGCGCGAAACACCTGCGGCAGGTCATCTATCTCGCCAGCGATCAGGCTGGCAAGGCGGTCACGAGGGCGATCACCCGGACCCGCGCCGAGGACCGAATCACTGTCCTTCCGATTGCTGATCCGGGAGCGCTGAGCGAGGTGGTCGAGCGTGCGTCCTGAAGTCAGCGTGCTGATCGCAGCGATTGGCAAGCTCGTCCTGACGGTGATCGTCTCAGTGCCAGGAGGACTGCTCCTGAACCGCGTTCTTCTCTACTACCGGCTGCGCTGGACCTGGGCGGTGATGGGTCTGCCGATTGCGCTCCTTGCACTGCCCTTCAACGGCTTCTGGGCAGTTGGAGTCACGGGCATTGCCGTGTTTGCAGCGGCGGTCGGCGCACGCTGGCACCTGGACGAACTCGACAGCGGTATGGACATCGCCGAAAGAGCGCAAGACCGCCTGACGATCAGCACTGTCGCTCGCCGCAGCTTGCAACGGCGTCGCGTTCAGCGGGACGGTTGGGTGTCCAGTAGCAGGCTGATTGTCGGTGAGGATTCTCATGGGCTGCCGGTCTCGATCCCGGTCGGCTACCAGTCCGGTTCACACACGCTCGTGCTCGGTGCGACCGGATCAGGCAAGACGGTCAGCGAGACATGGATCGCCGCTCGTCTGATCGATCAAGGTCACGGAGCGATCGTCATCGACCCAAAGGGCGACCGGCTCCTACGCGACGAGCTGCGGGAGGCCGCCGCCCGCGCGCAGCGGCCGTTTCTGGAATGGACCCCAGAGGGACCGAGCGCCTACAACCCCTACGCGCATGGCGGCGCCTCGGAGATCGCAGACAAGGCGCTGGCCGGCGAGACATTCACCGAGCCTCACTACCTGCGCCAGGCCCAGCGCTACCTCGGCCACGCGATCCGTGCGCTGCATGCAACGAAGCAGACCGTCTCGCCCCGTCTGCTGATGCAGACGATGGATACAAGTCGCCTTGACGAGCTTGCCCGCGAGTTGCCCGACGATCAGGCGGAGCCGGTGCACCAATACCTCGATTCGCTCAGCGACCGGCAAAAGCGCGACCTCACAGGGATACGCGACCGCCTCTCGATCCTGGCCGAGTCAGACATCGGCCACCTACTTGAGCCCACGACAGAGCACCCAGCAATCGACCTTCAGGAGGCCGTCACCCAGAGGTCTGTCGTGTACTTCCGCCTCGATGCCGACCGGCACGCGCTCCTCTCTCAGATGCTCGCCGCAGCGATCATCAGCGACCTAATAACGCTCGTCGCGACACTTCAAGGTCGGCCGTCCCCAACGGTCGTAGTGATCGATGAGTTCGCAGCCGTCGCCGCACAGCATGTCGTCCGGCTTTTCGGTCGAGCGAGGTCTGCAGGAATCAGCCTCGTTCTCGGCACCCAGGAGTTGGCCGATCTGACGAGCGCCGGTGACGGTCTGCGCGAGCAGGTTCTCGGCAACGTCGCAGCCGTTGTCGCCCATCGCCAGAGCGTGCCCGAATCAGCCGAGCTGATCGCCGGTATCGCCTCGACCAAGGCCGTTTGGGTCACGACCCAGCAGACCGAGGAGCATCTGCTCGGCTCACAGCGAGCGCGACGCGGTACTCGGCGCCGTGGCTATGAATACGAGCTGCATCCACGCCACATCAAGATGCTGCACACCGGTCAGGCAGCCGTGATCGCACCGGGCTCAGATTGCCGCCCTGCCGTCACTCGGATGTATCACCCCAAGAAGGCGCGCTCGTGAGCGCTCCCATGGATCGGTCGAGCACGCCCGACACGATGCGTCGGCTCGACGACCCGCTTCTGAGGCCAGAGGAGGCAGCGCGACTGCTGTCGGTAAGGCCCAGCTGGATTTATGAGGCGGTGCGGACCAACCGGCTTCCCTGCCTGCGGGTCGGGCGGCACATCCGATTCACGAGAGCGATGCTCGAGGAGTGGCTAGAGCGTCAGTAGGGCGGGAGCTGCGTCATGCGGCGTGGAGAAGGCGGCAGCGATCAGATCGGCGTCGGCACTGCGAGGGGCGTAGTGCAGGTACTTCATCGTCGTGTCGATGTCCGCATGGCCCATCCACTCCTTTAGCTGAAGGATCGACACCGCCGGGTTGCCGATGACCTGGGTCCCGAACGTGTGCCGCAGGTCGTGGAAGCGAAGATCGCGAAGCCCCGCGCGCTTGAGCGTTGACTTGTAGCGGCGATAGAGCGCCGAGGCATCCAGGAAGCCGCCGGCCATTCCGGGGAACACAAGATCGTCCTCGGTTCCTCCGGACCCGCTCGCAAGCCGGGCGAGCGTGCTGGCGACTGCGGGCGCCATCGGCACCGATCGCGCGCGTCCCGACTTCGGTGTCGTCAACGAACGCTCGGTGTAGGAGGCCGTCACGCGGATGTGGCGGCGGGGAAAGTCCACGTCGCGCCAGCGAAGCGCGACAAGCTCTCCCCGGCGCAAGCCGGTGAAGGCGGCGGTCAGGTAGATCGCCGCGTCCTGCTCGGAGTCGGCCGCGCGGACGAGCGCCATCACCTCTTCCGGAGAGAACACCTCGATTTCAGTCCGACGCCTCTGGATCGGCTTCTCCACCTCGCTAACGGGGTTGCGTGGCAGCTTCCACACGCGCTTCGCACGGCCCATCACTCCATGAAGAACCGTCAAGACCTTGAGGCGGGTCCGGTTCCCCATCCCCGACGCAGCTAGACGTGCGGACCAGCCTTCGATCTGCTCGGTCGTGATGTCCTCAAGCGCTTCCTTGCCAAACGCTGGGAGCAGATGGGCGCGGATGATCGATTCGTAGTCGCGCAGCGTTGAGGGCTTGCGGTCGCGGTCGTGCTCAAGCCATCGCATGAACTCGGCGGTCGCGTCGGCGAACGTCGCCCCCGTGCGGACCATTCCCGGCAGCTCGCCGCGCCTTGCCTGGGCGAGCACGTCATCTAGCCACGCTTGAGCGGTCCGGCGGGTGAAATAACCAGCGGCTGGCCGACCGCGCTCGCTCCACGCGGGGCCGATCTTCCGCTTCACTTGGCGCCCATCGGGAAGCCGGTACTTCGTGTACCAGGCATCGCTTCGGGCTCCACGGCGCCGAAACACGAATCCGCTGGGTGGGGTGGATGAGGTGGTCATTGCTGTTCAGCCGCTGAGGCCGACACCACCTATTCCGACGAGGCGAGTTCTTTCGGTACCAACTGGGTACCAAGTTCCCGATCTGCCGGGAACGACTTGCCTAAAAAGTGCCCTTTTGCAGGGCGTTCTCTATGCCGGAGGAGGGACTCGAACCCCCGACACGCGGATTATGATTCCGCTGCTCTAACCAGCTGAGCTACTCCGGCGGGGCGGCGCAGTTTAGCCTCGTCCGATGCGATCACGAACCCTCCTGGCCGTCCCCAACTTCTCAGAGGGACGCGATGTCGAGACGATTGCCGCGCTGAGCCAGGCGATCGAGCCACGAAATGATCCGGCGCCGGAAGTGCCCAATCGCCGCGAGCCGCTCGGGTCCCCTGGCCAGACGAGGCTCCTCCATGTCCACTCCGACGCCGACCACGACCGTTCGGTCTTCAGCTTCGCCGGAGCCCCGGGGGAGCTGGCCTCAACGACAGTCCGCGCCGCCTCCATCGGCCTCGCACGCATCGACCTCGCACGCGCGGGCCGCGAAGGTCAGCACCCTCACGTAGGTGTCCTCGACGTAGCCCCGATCGTGTACGTCGATCAGACCGATCGCGGCGCCGCCTGCGCTGAGGCCCTGCTGCTCGCCGATCGCCTCGGCGATGAGCTGGGGATCCCGGTCTTTCTATACGGCGAGCTGACGGCCTCCGCCGGGCAGCCCGGCCGCACCCGTGCCGAGCTCCGCCGCGGCGGACAGGCCGGCTTGATCGAGCGCATCGGGAATGGCCTTGACCCGGATTTCGGACCGCGGGAGATCGATCCGCGTGTCGGTGCGACCCTCGTCGCCGCACGCCCTCCGCTCGTCGCCTTCAACGTCGAGCTCGCCGCACCCGCGCGGATCGAGGATGCACGCCGGATCGCCGCTCTGATCAGAGAGGGTGGGGAGGAGGGTCTGCCTGGCCTCAGGGCCATCGGGATCGAACTGTCGGGCGCCCGGCCCCAGGTTTCGATGAACGTCGAGCGGCCCCTGGATATCTCGCTGGCGGACGTCGTCGCGGCCGTCCGGCGGCACGCAAACCTCATCCAGGCCGAGCTCGTCGGCCTTGCCCCGGCCGCGACCCTCGGCGGCTTCCCGGCCGATCTGCCGATGCCAGGTTTCGATCCCGCCCGCCAGGTCATCGAGAACGCATTAGGCTCCTGACATGGCCCAGACCAGACGCAAGCGTCAGACCAAGCATCGCGGCAACGCCGCCGGGGTCGTCGAGTCGCGCGGACGCACCGGCCGCAAGCCCACCGCCGCCGAGAAGGCCGGGACCGCCGTCAAGCCCTCCGTCGCCGCCCGTGAGCGGGCCCTCGACAAGCGCGATCGGCCGCCGAGCTGGAGGGCAGCCTTCTACAAGGCGATGATCGCCGCCGTCGCGTTCTTGTTGTTCGTCGTCCTGGTGCTGCATGCCTCAAATGGAACGGTTGCCCTGTTCCCGATCGTCGTCGCCGGCTACACCCTCGTCAGCTACCGCACCGACAAATGGGTCTACGACCGCCGCCAGCGCAAGCTGACTCGTGAAGGCAAGGCGCAAAAGCGATGAGCCCTCCCGACGTTCGCTCCTTCACCGTCGGAGCCGTCCAGGAGAACTCCTACATCGTCAGAGCCGACCCGCAAGCGACGCATGCTGTGATCGTCGACCCCGGCGATGAGGCCGAGCGCCTGTTGGAGGGCGCCCGCGCGCTCGGCGTCGAGATCGACGCGATCCTGCTCACCCACTGCCACTTCGACCACATCGGCGCCGTCGCGCCAGTTGCCGCTGCAACCGGCGCCCCCGTCTACTGCCCCGTCATCGAGAAGCCCCTCCTCTCCGACGTCATGAGGTGGGTGCCGCCCGGGTTCGGTCCCTTCGAGAACTACGAGGCCGATCACACCCTCGCCGGCGGCGAGCGTCTGAACCTTGCCGGCATGGACATCGAGGTGATCTTCACCCCCGGCCACAGCCCCGGACACCTCACCTACGCATTCGACGGCGCCCTGCTGTCCGGCGACGTCCTCTTCCAAGGCTCCGTCGGCCGCGTCGATCTGCCCGGGGGGGACTGGGCGACGCTCGAGAGCTCCATCGAGGGACTGCTGCGCAGCCACTCCGCCGAGACCGTCGTCTACCCCGGCCACATGGGGATCACGACCCTCGGCCGCGAGCGCGACACCAACCCCTTCCTCAGCGAGATCCGCGCGCGTCTCGGAAGCGAGCAGGTCGCGGCGAGCTCGCCGCCCGCCGGCGCAAGTTGAGCGCCCAGAAGATCAAAGCCCCCCGCGGCACCTTCGACGTCCTCGGCGACCAAGTCCCCGCCCGCCTCCACCTGGAGAACCGCGCCCGTGCCCTGCTCGAGGCGGCCGGCTACGAGCGCATCGAGACACCCGTCTTCGAGTCCACCGAGCTGTTCTCCCGCGGCGTCGGCGCTTCGACCGACATCGTCTCCAAGGAGATGTTCACCCTCGAGGACGGCTCCGGGCGCTCGCTGACGCTGCGCCCTGAGGGAACCGCCTCGGTCTGCCGCGCCTACATCGAACACGGCATGCACAAGCGTCGCCAGCCCGTGAAGCTCTGGTACCTCTCGAGCTTCTTCCGCCGCGAGCGCCCCCAGGAGGGTCGCTTCCGGCAGTTTTGGCAGCTCGGCGTCGAGGCTCTCGGATCCGATGACCCAGCCGTCGATGCCGAGTCGATCGCCCTGCTCGCCGCCCTGCTCGCCGAGATGGGCGTCAACGCCAGGCTGCGCCTGTCTAGCCTCGGCGGTCTCGAGGCCCGCAGCGAGTACCGCGAGCGTCTCCAGGCCCACCTCAGGGCCAACGAGGAGCAGCTCTCCGCCGAGGTCCGCTCGCGGATCGACCTCAACCCGCTGCGCGCCTTCGACACCGACCACCCCGGCACCCGCGAGGTCATGCGCACCGCGCCCCTGCTGCTCGACCACCTCGCGGCCGACGATCTCGACCACTTCGCCGACGTTCGCGCGATGCTCGACTCGGCCGGCGTCACCTACGAGATCGACCCGACGATCGTCAGGGGACTCGACTACTACACCCGCACCCTCTTCGAGTTCACCTCCGATGCCCTCGGCGCGCAGAGCGGCGTCGCCGGCGGTGGGCGCTACGACCGTCTCGTCAGCGAGCTCGGTGGGCCCGAGACCCCCGGCATGGGCTGGGGCGCCGGCATCGAGCGGATCCTGCTCGCGGGAGAGCCCCAGCACGCTGTGCCCGCTCCCGTCGAGCTGTTCGTGGCGCTCGCCGGAGACGGCAAGGAGCTGAGGCGCGCCGGCTTCGCGCTGCTCGTCGAGGCACGCTCGGCCGGCCTATCCGCGCAGATGGAGCTGGGCGGGCGCTCGCTCAAAGGGCAACTCGGCCAAGCCTCCTCGCTGGGCGCCCGCTATGTGGCGATCGTCGGTGAGCAGGACACCGTTCTCAAGGACATGCAGGCCGGAGGCCAGGAGACGATCCCCCGGGAGAAGGTCGTCCACGCCGTGCTGCGCAGTCACCACGACCTCTGAGCGACGGCCCCGATCGCTCAAAGCCTCTGCAGAAGCGCCCGCGCCCGCATCAGCGACAGCAGCTCCTGCTGGGTGCGCAATGGCACCGGCTGGACGAAGCTCGTCGTGTATAGGTCGAGCTCGGCGGGGCCATAGGGGAGTGAGAGGGCATCCACGTAGAGCGCAACCGCCAGCCGTGAGCCGACCAGCCCGACCCGGGCAGTGATCCGGATGCCGACCGCCGCATGTCCGGGAGCGAGGGACACCTGCAGCTTTCGCAGATGCACCCCCAGCAGTCGGATGTGGCTGTCGGTGCCGTTGCCTTCCTGAAGGCTCTTGCTCAGGACCTTCGCGTAGCAGACCATCCCCGCATGACTCTCCGTGTAGCCGAGGTCGCTGCGAACGCTCTTCGCGTCGGCCAGCACCTCAACGCTCGAGGACAGGCTTTCGTGGTCCAGGCCCTGCCCGCGCAGGAAGTCCGGGGACTGGCCGCCGCCTATCGCCCGCGCCGGGTGCCCACCGCATTTGGACGCTTCCCGTTCCCTGGCCAGCGATGAGCCACGCGGCGGTGTGGGAGAGGAGCCCGGGAGATCGGCGGCGCTCAGCGCCACCGCGCTCGCGAAGCTCCTGGCGCGGGACGGCGTGATCGTGAGCGGTACCGGTATCCGTTCGGCCGGTGGTGGAGAAGGATGGCTCCTTGGAACGGAGCCATGGGTGGCACGAGCCTGGCTGCTCACATGGTGCAGGTTCGACTTGCCGCACCCCAGCGCGAACGTCAGCGCGGCGATGACCGGCAACGTCGCGAGCGCCCGTACGAAACGCAGGCGAGCCGTGAGCGACCCCAGCGAAGCTCGGGCGGGACGATCAGGCCGCGACACTCGGTCTCACCACCGAGCAGTGCGCCCCTGGCAGCAGGCAGGCCAGCGCGTCGACCGTCGCGACGGTCCGTTGCAGCGATCCCGCCCGGACCGTTCCCAGGTGCTGGCCGGCGGGTGCGTCGGCGATCCGGTAGACCCGCGAGCCGCGACGCATGTAGACGTCGGCCTCGGCCGCTCCGTCGGGGTTGAGCCAGGTGAGGTTGCTGACCCGCGGCGGCCCTGCCGCCGGGTGACGGCGGGCATGCACGCGGCAGCGTTCGGCGCCCGCCAGGGCGACGAAGCGGCCCGCCGCCTTGGGACTCGCAAACGACAGCACGTCCGCGACGACGTCATCGCCATTTGGGGCCCACCAGCGCATCTCATACCCCGCGGGCCGCTTCGCTGCCGCTGAGACCGGCGGCGGCGATGGTTCTTCATCGCTCCAAGCGCTCTGCGCGATGATCGTGCCCTCTTCATACAGGCGCGCGAGGCGCTCGGGGACGACCCTCGCGATGCTCTCACGCAGTCCCGACAGGTAGTGGGCCGGCACGCGACGGACTTCTGGGGCGCCGTGCCCGCCGACGCAGGCAGCCAGCTTCGGAGTGCTCGCGCCGGGCCAGGCAAGGTAAGCGATCAGACCGGCCAGGCAGGCCAGTAGGACTCCCAGTCGCGCCGCGCGCCAGGCGCGCCCGCGCCCCCGATCCCCATGCTCCTCGCTCATTCGATCCTCTGAAAGTAGCGGTGCGAACCGTCCAAGGCGTATGTCGGCATTCAACTCCCGGCGCGCATTTGCCGAAAGGGGGTCGTGATGGCCCAGCTCTCCCGTCCCTACCAGATCGGTCTAGCCACAGTGGCGGTCCTCGCGGCCGCCTGGCTGGTGCTGCTGCGCCCGCACAGCACGAGCACCAACAGCGCCTCCTCGGTGCCCGCGCCGACGACGGTCGCGAAGACCGCCAAACCCGCCCCGGCTCACAAGGCGACGAAACACGCCAAGGGCTCAGGCTCCTCGATCTACCACGGCTCCGCGCCTGGTGTCCAGGGTTTGACCAGCGCGGTCGCCAAGGCCAACGGCGCCGTCGCGACCTCCAAGCAGAACGCCCAGCACCTGGAAGAAAAATCGACCCAGGCATCCTCGGCCACGCCGACCGCGACGACGACCGCTCCGAGCGCCGCGACCCCCACGACAAGCACTCCGGCCGCCAAGGCTCCCACCACGTCTTCAAGCTCCGCCGGCCATGGCGCGGCCGCTCGTGAAACGAGTGTCGCTCGCCAGCATGTCGTCGAAGCCCAGCTCGCCGAGGGGCGCACCGTCGTCATCCTCTTCTGGGACCCCAAGGGCGCAGACGACCAGTCCGTTCACAGCGCCGTGCGCTCGCTGCGCTCCCAGCACTCCCTGAACATCGACATCCAGGAAGCCTCGGCCGGCCAGGTCGCCTCCTTCGGGACGATCACCCGTGGACTGCAGGTCTACGGAACGCCGACTCTGCTGATCGTCGACAAGAAGGGCCAGGCCAAGACGCTCACCGGCCTACAGGACGCCTTCGCCATCGCCCAGGCGATCCGCGAAGTCCAGCACCCCTCCTAGCCCTAGACTCGCTCGGGTGAGACCCGGCGAGTCGCAGTTCAGCGAGCATCTCCACAACCCTCGGGGTCGAGGCCTCACGCCCGAGCCCGGACACACCGGCGCGGCGGGCGGCGCCGCCTGCGGGGATCTGATCAGGATCACGATCGCCGTCTCCGACGACGGCGATGGAAGCATCCGACAGGCGGGATTCGACGCCGGCGGTTGCGGTGCCACCCTGGCGGCCGGCAGCGCGACCGTCGCCCTGATCGAGGGACGGCCTCTGCTCGAGGCCGCGCGGATCGGCCCGGAGCAGATCGCGGACGAGCTGGGTGGTCTGATCGCCCCCAAGCGCCACGCCGCCGAGCTGGCCGCCGACGCTCTTCACCGCGCGCTCGGCGCCGCCGCCAGAGCCGCTTGCCTGGACGCGCAGTCGGGACGAGCGCTCGTCGCGATGAGCGGTGGCGTCGACAGTGCCGTCGCCGCGCTGATGGCGGGCGCGGACGGCGGGGAGGCGATTGCCTGCACGCTCGAGCTGTGGTCCGATCCAGCCAACGACGGCGATCTCAGCTGCTGCTCGGCGCAGGCCGTGCGCGGTGCGCGGACCGTCGCCCACGGTCTCGGCATGCCGCACTTCTCCATCGACCTCAGGGCCGAGTTCCGCGCAGGCGTCGTCGACGGCTGGCTGTCTGACCACGCCGCCGGACTGACGCCCAACCCCTGCATCCGCTGCAACGGAAACGTCCGCCTTGACGCGATGCTGGACCTCGGCGAGCGGCTCGGCGCCGGGACGCTCGCCACGGGCCACTACGCGCGCGTGCGCTGGGACGGGGATGCGCCACTGCTGATGACCGCCGCTGACCTTGCCAAGGACCAGAGCTACGTCCTCTCCGGGCTTGCCCCCGCTTCACTGGCCCGGATGCGCTTTCCGCTGGGCGACCTGCACAAGGACCGCGTCAGGCAGTTGGCGCACGAGGCGGGGCTCGCCGTCGCCTCCCGGCGCGACTCCCAGGATCTCTGCTTCCTGGCCGGAACCGGGCAGCGTGCGTTCCTCGAGCACCACGGCGGAATGGCAGCAAGGCCCGGGCCGATCCGCACGCTCGACGGCACCGTGCTCGGCGAGCACGCCGGCACCCACCTCTACACCGTCGGCCAGCGCCACGGCCTCGGCATCGCCACCGGCAGCCCCGTTTACGTGCTCTCGACCGACGCCGCCAGCAACACCGTCACCGTCGGCCCGCGCAGCGCCCTGATGGCCGCCGAGATCCCCGTGCGCGAGATCGTCCTGCACCGGCCCGCCGGTGACGTCGACGGGGTTCGCGTCCGCGCCCATGGCCGGCGACTGGCTTGCAGGCTTCCCGCCCCGCTCGATCCCGGTCGTCACCCGAGTGCCGCCATCGAGCTGCACGAGCAGGCCGAGCGCACCGCTCCCGGGCAGCTCGCCTGCCTGTACTCGGGCGAGCTCGTCGTGGGCTACGGGACGATCGCGGCCTAGCCCATACGGCTGCGGTCGTAGCGCGTGTGCGTCTCGCCCTAAGATCACCTCCGTGATGAGCTCTGATGAGATCCGCGAGCGCTTCCTGGCGTTCTTCGAGGAGCGCGGCCACAAACGCATCCCCTCGGCTTCCCTCGTGCCATCCGCGCACGATCCTTCGGCGCTGCTCACCGTCGCCGGGATGCACCCCCTGAAGCCATATTTCCTCGGCCAGGAGACCCCACCCGCGCCACGCCTGACGAGCTGTCAGAAGGTCTTCAGAACGGTCGACATCGACAACGTCGGAAACACCGCTCGGCACCTGACCTTCTTCGAGATGCTCGGCAACTTCTCGTTCGGCGACTACTTCAAGGACCAGGCGATCGAGCTGGCTTGGACGCTGTCGCTGGAGGTATTCGGATTCGACGCCGCCGACATCTGGGTGACCGTCTTCGAAGGCGACGACGGCCTCGGCCTCGGGCCCGACCAGGAGGCGATCGACCGCTGGCTGGAGATCGGCGTGCCGCGCGAGCGGATCGTGCAGTGCCCGCGCTCGGAGAACTTCTGGCAGGCCGGGCCGAGCGGGCCGTGCGGGCCCTGCTCGGAGCTGTACGTCGATCGCGGCGTCGAGTACGGCCTGCCCGAGGATCTGCCAGGCGGCGAGAACGAGCGCTTCCTGGAGTACTGGAACCTCGTCTTCATGCAGTACGACCAGCGCCCCGGCGGGCCCGGCAGCAACGGCGCCGGCTCGGTCCTCAATCCGCTGCCCGCCAACAACATCGACACGGGCCTCGGCCTGAACCGCATGGCGGCGATCCTGCAGGGCAAGCAGTCGGTCTTCGAGACCGACCAGTTCACGCCGTTGATCGAGCTGGGCGAGTCGCTGTCGGGTCGGTCCTATGGCGCGAGCCACGACTCCGACCGGGCGCTGCGGATCCTCGCCGATCACTCCCGGGCGATGACGTTCCTGACCGCCGACGGCGTCGTCCCCTCCAACGAGGACCGCGGCTATGTCCTTCGCCGGGTGATGCGCCGTGCGATCCAGCAGGGGCTGGGTCTCGGTCTCGAGCCCGGCTTCCTGATCCGCTACTCCGCCGTCGTGCGCGAGCTGATGGGCTCGACCTACCCAGAGCTCTCAGAGCACGCCGAGTCGACCGACATGTGGCTTGTAGCTGAGGAGGAGGGCTTCGGGCGCACCCTCGCCCAGGGCATGTCGACACTGCGCGAGCTGATCGACCGCGCCCGCGAAGGCGGCGCCTCGGGGATCGCCGCAGAGGACGTCTTCCGCTTGCACGACACCTTCGGCTTCCCCCGGGAGATGACCGAAGAGCTCCTCGGCGAAGAGGGACTCTCGATCAACGGGGACTTCGACGAGCTGATGTCCGCGCAGCGCGAGCGCGGCCGCGTCGCGACGAGCGGCGGTGGGCGCATCGCGACTGTCGAGTCCAGCGAGCTCATCCCGGAGCTGCTCGCGGCCGCCGGCGCCACGATCTTCACCGGCTATGAGACCGGCGAGCAGGAGACGACGGTCGGAGCCGTCCGCGACATCGGCGCCGAGAACGGCGGTGGGCGGCGCCTGCTCGTGAAGCTCGCCGAGTCCCCCTTCTACGCTCCCGGCGGCGGCCAGGTAGCCGACGTAGGCACGATCGAGTGCGAGGACGGGGACTGCCGGGCGCACGTCACCGACGTGATCCGCCGTGGTGAGGATCAGCTCGTCGAAGTCGAGCTCGACGAGGGCTCCCTGCAAGCGGGGGAGCACGTCCACGCGCGCGTCGACCGGCGCGCCAGGCATGCCACCCAGTGCAACCACACCGCAACCCACCTGCTGCAGGCGGCGCTGCGCGAGCGACTCGGTAACCACATCCGCCAAGCCGGATCCTATGTCGGCCCCGACAAGCTGCGCTTCGACTTCAGCCACGGCCAGGGCCTCACGCCCGAGGAGCTGCGCGACGTCGAGGACCGCGTCAACGAGTGGGTCTCTCGCAACGATCCCGTGCGAGCGATCACGACGACGCTCGACGAGGCCCGCAAGCTCGGCGCGATGGCCTTGTTCGGTGAGAAGTACGGCGAGATCGTGCGGATGGTCGAGGTGGGGGAGGGCGACTACTCGCGCGAGCTCTGCGGTGGCACCCATGTCCGCAGCACCGGCGAGATCGGACCCTTCAGGATCATCTCCGAGACATCCAGCTCTGCCAACGTCAGACGGATCGAGGCGCTGAGCGGTCCCGCCGCCGTCGAGCTGCTGCGCAGCCATGACACGATCCTCGCCGAGCTGGCCGGGGAGCTCCGGACACGACCAGAGGACGTGCCCGGCGCGGTCCGTGCCCTGTCTGATGAGCGCCGTCGCCTCGAGCGTGAGCTGAAGCAGGGCGGCCCAAGTGGCGGTCCCGACGCCGAGGAGATCGCCGCGCGCGCCGTCGAGGTGTCGGGCGTAAAGGTCCTGGCGGCCGCCGTCGAGGTCGAAGACGCGAAGGCCCTGCTGGAGCTGACCGACCGCGTCAAGGGCAAGCTCGGAGAGGCGGCGATCCTGCTTGGGGCCGCCGCCGACGGACGGGTCCACCTCGTCGCCAGCGTCGCTCCGCAGCTTGTCGGGCGCGGGCTGAAGGCGGGCGCGATCGTCAAGAGCGCCGCCGAGGTCGTCGGCGGTGGTGGTGGCGGGCGCGACACGATGGCCCAGGCCGGCGGGCGCGACCCCGAGAAGCTCGATCAGGCGATCGCCGCCGGGGCGGCCGCGATCGAGGCGGCCCTGACCGCTTGAGGGTGCTGGCGCTCGACTACGGCAGCGCGCGCTGCGGCTGCGCCATCAGCGACCCCACAGGTACGATCGTCGCGCCGATCGAGACCGTTGAGCGGCCTGCCGGCAAACGAGGACTCGCGCGTCTGCGCGAGCTGGCGATCGAGCGCGAGGCAGAGCTGATCCTCGTCGGGTTGCCCCTGTCGCTGGACGGCAGCGACACCGACCAGACCCGTGAGACGCGCGATTTCGCCGCCCGTCTGTCCCGACGGATCGAGGAGTCGGTGCCAATCGAGCTCTACGACGAGCGCTTCACCACCCGCATGGCCCAGCGCAGCGGACGGCTCAGCGGCTCGCCACAGGCCTCTGAGGACTCGCGTGCGGCCGCCCACCTACTGGAGAGCTGGCTTGCGGCCAGATCGCGTTAGGGTGCCTGCACTTGTCTCGGGGCGAGAGATCACGTCAGGAGCGGACCAGCGAGGAGCGCGAGCGCGACCGCGTCGAGCGCGAACGCCGTCGTGCGGCGCGGACGGGGGGAGCAGTGCCGCCGCCACCGGCCGGGTCCGACGAGCACCCACTGCTCGACGAAGCTCCCGTCGAGGAGATCCCACCGCCGGCTCAGCCCGCGTCACCCGAGGAGCACCCGGAGCCGGCATCCGCCGAGCACTCCGAGCCCCACTTCGACTATCCGGAGCATCCACCCGAGCACGTCGAGCCTCAGGCCGATGTGTCGCTCGCTGCCGGCGGCCCGCAAACCGATGAGCCATTCGCATCGGAGCTTGCCGATCACGCGCATGCGCCGGAGCCGGCCGAGCCGCCGCACGAGCCGGGCGAAGGCTTCGACGAGCCGCCGCCCGACGACGAGCCGCCGCCCGACGACGAGCCGCTGCCCGAGGGTGAGCCGCCGCCAATGGCCGCAGCTGGAGAGGAGCAGGACACCCGAGGCTTCCCGATCCCGGGCATCGAGCCGGCGCCGCCGCGGCCCGTGCGAGAGGGGCTGCCCGCCGCGCCCCCGCCGCCGCGTCGCTCCGGCCGCGAGCCGATGCGACGGGCCTTCCGGCGCGGTGCTCCGGTGACGGCCGCGGCGGGACCGCGTCGAGGCGGCATCGCCTCGCGGATCGCGGCGCTGATCGCCCTGCTGGCCGTCGCGGCGGCGATCGTGCTCCTGATCCACTCCCTCACTCGCTCCTCGCCCAGCCCCAAAGCCGTCGCCGAACCGGCGGTCGTGAAGGTCCTGATCCCCGAGGGCAAGACCCGCGTGCAGATAGCCGAAATCGCCAAGGGTGCTGGGCTGAAGGGCAGCTACAGAGCCGCCGCTCGGCGCTCGGACCTGCTCAACCCCGTCCACTACGGAGCGTCCCACGGTACGCCCGACCTCGAAGGGTTCCTGTTCCCGGCCACCTACGAACTCGACAAGGGCGCCCCCGCCTCGCGGCTCGTCCAGGAGCAGCTGGCGGCCTTCCAGGAAAACTTCCCCTCAGAAGACGCAAAGCGCGCCCACGAGCTGGGAGTGACGCCGTATCAGCTGCTGACCGTCGCCTCGATGGTGGAGCGCGAGGCCGAGGTGCCCGGCGATCGCGCCAAGATCGCCGCCGTCATCTACAACCGGCTGAAAGCAGGGATGCCGCTGGGGATCGACGCTTCGATCTACTACGCCGTCGAGCAGGAGAAGGGCATCGCGACCTACACCCACGAACTGACCGAATCGCAGCTGAAAATAGACTCCCCCTACAACACCAGGACCCACACGGGGCTGCCGCCGACGCCGATCTCCAATCCGGGCACAGCCTCGATCCAAGCCGCCGCTCACCCCGCCCACGTCGCCTACCTCTACTACGTCGCCGGCGCCGACGGCTGCGGCGAGCAGGTCTTCTCCGACACCCAGGCCGACTTCGAAACGAACGTCGCCGCCTACGAAGCGGCCAAGAGCAAAAACGGCGGGCACCCGCCGGCCTGCAAGCACCACTGATGCCAAGGCTGGGCGTCCTCGGCTGGCCCGTCGCCCACAGCCGCTCGCCGGCGATGCAGAACGCCGCCCTTACCCACATGGGGCTGAACGACTGGCACTACCAACGCCTGCCCGTGCCTCCCGAGCTGTTCGATGAGACCGTCAGGGGTCTCGGTGGCGCCGGCTATGTGGGCGCCAACGTCACGATCCCCCACAAGGAGGCCGCGCTGGCCCTGGCCGACAGCGCCGGCGATGCGGCACGCCGGATCGGCGCCGCGAACACCCTGAGCTTTCGCCCGGACGGGACGATCGCGGCCGAGAACACCGACGCTCCCGGGCTGATCGCCGCGCTCGGACGGCCCGTCGCGGGCCTGCGCGCGCAGGTCCTCGGCGCCGGCGGCAGCGCCCGGGCGGTCGTCTGGGCGCTGCTCGACGCCGGAGCCGCCGAGGTATTTGTCTGGAATCGGACAATCGAGCGTGCAGAGCGGCTGGCGGAGGCCTTGGGTGCCCACGCCGTCAACGCGCCTCAGAAGGCGGATCTGCTCGTCAACTGCACATCCGTGGGCCTGCACGTAGAACGCTCGGCCACTGAGAGTTGTGGGCTCAACCAACTCGGTCTCACAGGCGATCAGATCGGCGAGTACTCACATGTCGCCGATCTGGTCTACCGCTCACCATCCACCCCGCTGCTTGCCGCCGCCCACGCGCGCGGAGCACGAACGACCAACGGTCTGGAGATCCTTCTCGCCCAGGGCGCGCTCAGCCTCGCGCTGTGGACCGGACGCGAGCCGCCACTCGAGGTCATGCGCGAGGCACTCCACCCGGAGCCCGCACCGGGCTGATCTCGGCAGGGGGGTCTCGCGATGAGCGAGGCATCCCAGCCCGCCGGGCCCGACCTGCACGCGATCTTCGGGATCGACGGCAGCCCCGGCGCTTCGGAAGGGATCTCTGTCGAGCGTTCTCGCGAGGACGCCTTCGGCTCCGACGAGCGCGCGGGGGCGAGCTTCGACGCCTTTGCCTCCGCCGAGGACAGAGCAGGGACGACGGTCGAGCTCGATGGCGATGCCTCCCGGGATGCCGGCGAGCGCGTCTCGCGGGAGGACGGCGGCTTCGGCTCGGACGGGGGAGAGGACTGGAAGGAGCCTCCGGCGGTCGAGGAGCCTCCGGCGCCGCCCGCCAAGGAGCCGGGTCTCAACGGGATCACCGAGCCGTCGCGCAGAGGCTCCTCGGCGCGCTTCCTGACGGACGTGATCGTCGAGCTGCAGCTGGCCAGCAAGCGCCAGGTCGACGACGCCCTGGAGACCTCGCGGAACGCCGGTATCCCACCGGAGCGGATCCTGCTGGATCAGGGGGCCATCACCAACGACGGCCTCGCTCGCGCCCTGGCCGAGCGCTATGGCCTCGACCACCTCGACCTCGGGATCTTTCAGGTCGACATGTCCGCCGCCAACCTGATCTCCACGACGGTCGCCAAGCGCTACCAGGCGGTGCCCGTGGCGTTCGCCGACAAGCGCACGCTGCTCGTCGCGATGGCCGACCCCTCCAACGTCCTGGCCGTCGACGACATCGCGATCATGACCGGCCACGAGGTCCGCGTGGCGGTCGCGCCGCCCGATGACATCGGCGGCCTGATCTCCCGGCTGGATCGCCTCGAAGACGTCGTCGGTGCCCCCGAGGACCTGCTCGCGCAAGAAGAAGAAGACGGCGGTGAGGTCGTCGCGCTGCACGAGAGCTCCGAGGACGCCCCCGTCATCAAGCTCGTCAACCAAGTCGTCGGGCAAGCAGTCGAGCGCGGCGCCTCGGACATCCACTTCGCGCCCGACGGCAAGGAAGTCAGGGTCCGCTTCCGCATCGACGGCGTGCTGCAGGACATCACGACCGTTCCCCGCCGGATGGCCGCCGGGGTCGTCTCGCGCGTGAAGATCATGGCCGAACTCGACATCGCCGAGAAGCGCCTGCCCCAGGACGGCAGGATCGGGCTCGCCGTCGACGGCCGCCACATCGACCTGCGTGTCGTCACCCTGCCGAGCGTCCACGGCGAGGGGATCGTGATGCGCGTCCTCGACAAGTCCAACGTCGTCGTCGACCTCGACAAGCTGGGCATGGCCGACGGCGCAAGGGAGCGCTTCGAGAAGTCCTGCCAGGAGACCCACGGCGCCGTGCTCGTCACCGGCCCCACCGGCTCGGGCAAGTCGACGACCCTCTACGCCGCCCTGCAGATGCTGAACACGCCCGAGAAGAACATCATCACCGTCGAGGACCCCGTCGAGTACGAAATGTCAGGCCTCACACAGGTCCAGGTCTCCTCGAAGACCGGCCTGACCTTCGCGACCGGGCTGCGCGCAATGGTCCGCGCGGACCCCGACATCATCATGGTCGGGGAGATCCGCGACCGCGAGACGGCCCAGATCGCGGTCGAGTCCGCCCTGACCGGGCATCTCGTGCTCTCGACGCTTCACACCAACGACGCGCCCTCGGCGATCACCCGGCTGATCGAGATGGGGGTCGAGCCGTTCCTCGTCGCCTCGGCCCTGGAGTGCGTCGTCGCTCAGCGCCTGGCGCGAATGCTCTGCCCGGCCTGCAAGCGCCGCACGATTATCCCCGCCAAGGTCCTGCACGAAAGCGGCTACAAAGCCCACATGGAGCTGGAGGCCTACGAACCTGTCGGCTGCCGGCGCTGCGGCGGCAGCGGCTACCGCGGCCGGGTCGGGCTCTATGAGGTGATGGCAATCACGCCAGAGGTCCAGACGATGGCCCTCGAACGCCGTCCCTCCGAGGAAATGCGCGACCTCGCGGTCTCCCAGGGCATGACGAGGCTGCGCGACGATGGCCTGCAGAAGGTGCGCTTGGGGCGGACCTCGATGGCAGAGATCGCACGTGTCATCGGCAGCAACTGAGGACTCCTGCGAGGCACGCGCCGAGGCGTTTCTGCACGAATTTTTGTCCAGTCACGAACTCCCTCTCCTGAAAAGCTGCTTTTGAGCCGATAGGCAGATCATGGATATCGATTTCGCTGACCTGCTGATGGAGGTCGTACACCGCCGGGCCTCGGATCTCCACTTGAGCTCCGGCGCACACCCGACCGTCCGCGTGCGTGGAAAACTCGCGCCGCTCGACGAGTACCCGAAGCTCTCAAGCTCCGACACCCGGGAGATCGTCTACTCGATCCTCACCGGCGATCAGCGTCAGCGACTGGAGACGAACTGGCAGCTGGACTTCGCCTACTCGATCCCCGGCCACGCCCGCTTCCGTGTCAACGCCTACTACCAGCGCGGCGCGATCGGCGCGGCCTTCCGCCTGATCCCCTTCGGCCTCACCTCGATCGACGAGCTGGGCCTGCCGGCCGCCGTCCACGAGTTCACCAAGCGGCCCCGCGGCTTCGTGCTCGTCACCGGCCCGACCGGCTCCGGGAAGTCCACTTCCCTTGCGGCAATGATCGACTCGATCAACGAGACCCGCGAGGAGCACATCATGACGATCGAGGACCCGATCGAGTTCCTGCACGGTCACAAGAAATGCATCGTCAACCAGCGTGAGCTCGGCTCCGACGCGCAGTCCTTCTCGATGGCTCTGACCGCCGCCCTGCGCCAGGACCCAGACGTGATCCTCGTCGGGGAGATGAGGGACCTGGAGACGATCTCCACCGCACTGACAGCCGCTGAGACCGGCCACCTCGTCTTCGCGACGCTGCACACCCAGGACACCGCCCAGACGATCGACCGCATCATCGACGTGTTCCCCGCCCACCAGCAGGGCCAGGTCAGGGTGCAGCTGTCGGTCGCCCTGCAGGGCATCATGACCCAGCAGCTGCTGCCCAACGCCGATGGCTCCGGCCGCGTCGTAGCGACCGAGGTGCTTGTCCCGACCCCGGCCGTTCGCAACCTGATCCGCGAGGGCAAGACCCACCAGATCTACTCCGTCCTTCAGACCGGCTCCTCCGTCGGGATGCAGACGATGGACACCTCCCTGGCCGGGCTCGTGCGGGCAGGGAAGATCACCCAGAAGCTCGCCGAAGCCCGCTCCACGACCCCCGAGGAGCTGCGCCGCCTGCTCGGCGCCCCCTCGCTGGCCGCCGCATAGGGCGGGTTTGAGGGACTTGGTCAAATCATGAGCACCTACGTCTTCAAGGCGATCGATCTCGCCGGCGGCAAGGCTCGCGGCGAGGTCGAGGCCGACTCCAAGCAGGCTGTCTCAGACCAGCTCAAGCAGCGTGGCCTGATCGTCCTCGACATCAGCGACAAGCACGGCTCCAGAGAGATCGAGCTGCAGTTCCTCAAGCGCGTCAAGGCCAATGACCTCGCGATCTTCTCGCGGCAGCTCGCCACGATGATCTCCTCCGGGATGAGCATCCTGCGCTCCCTCTACGTGCTCGAGGAGCAGACCGAGAACACATTCCTCAAAGAGACGATCGTCGCCGTCCGCAAGGACGTCGAGGCGGGACTCTCGCTGAGCGACTCGATGGCCCGCCACCCCAAGGTCTTCAGCCCCCTGTTCGTCGCCATGACGCAGGCAGGGGAGATGGGCGGTGTGCTCGAGGGCTCGCTGCTGCGCGTCGCCGATCAGCTGCAGAAGGACGCCGCCCTGCGCCGGCAGATCAAAGCGGCGATGGTCTACCCGATCATGGTGATCATCTTCGCCGTCGGCGTGATGATGGCCCTCGTCGCCTTCCTCGTCCCCGTCTTCGTCGGCGTCTTCAAGCAGTTCGGCGGCGAACTGCCGGCCCTCACGAAGGTATCCGTCTTCATGTCCGAAGCGGTCACCGGCTACTGGTGGCTGATGTTCGCCGTCACCTTTGCCGTGATCATGACCTTCTTGCGCTGGAAGCGCTCGAAAGCCGGACGCAAGCAGTGGGACCACTTCCGGCTGCGGGTGCCGATGAAGATCGGCACGATCGTCCAGCAGGTCGCCGTCGCGCGCTGGTCGCGCACGCTCGCCTCACTGACGAGCGCCGGCGTGCCGCTGCTGCAGGCTCTTGAGATCACCGGCCGGACCGGCGGCAACGTCGCCGTCGAGGAAGCCATGGACGGGGTCATCAACTCCGTCAAGCGAGGCGGCACGATCGCCGCGCCGCTCGCCCAGGCGCCGATCTTCCCTTCGATGGTCACCCACATGGTCGGTGTCGGCGAGGAGACAGGTGCACTCGACTCGATGCTCGACCGGATCGCCGAATTCTACGAGGAACAGGTCGAAGCCTCTGTCAAGGCCCTCACCTCGATCCTCGAGCCGATCATGATCATTGTGATCGGCGGGATCGTCGGTTTCATCGTCATCTCGATGTACCTGCCGCTGTTTGAAGTTTACAACCACATCGAATAAGGCTACGGGTGTGTTCGATGAGTTCCTGCTCGGCCGGCGCTGAGGGGGCGGGGCTCGTCGGGTGCACACTTCGCCGCCGAGGGGGGAACTCATCGAACACACCCTTCGCCGGCGATCGCCGGGTCTCTACTCGGCTCGCTGGGAGTCCGATCTCGCTGTGGTCGATTTAGCTGACGTTTAGGTAAAGTCAGGCGCCTGATGCGGCGCCACTTGACCTACGCCAACGTCATTGCCACGCTTGCGCTCTTGTTTGCCATGAGCGGCGGGGCGCTGGCGGCCAAGCACTATCTGCTGACCTCGACCAAGCAGATCAAGCCGAGCTTGCTCAGGCAGCTTCGCGGCAAGGCCGGGCCACGGGGTGCCACCGGCGCGGGCGGACCCGCCGGCGCGAAGGGCGATGCGGGCGCGAAAGGCGCGGACGGCCCGAGCGGGGCGACCGCGGGACCGGCTGTTCCGGAGGACGGAGGTCTGCTTCAGAGCGAACCGGTTGTCGGCTTCACGGTCGCTTCGGGTCCGGAATCGTCCATGCTCTTCAAGATCACGAACACCAACGCATCGGACAAGATCAACGTCGATGGCATCGTCTCGATCGAAGGTGGGCAGCTTCGCTCCTGGGAAACTGTGATCGCTCCGGGCGAATCAGGGTTCTCACCGGCCCTGGCGGCACAGACGCACTACCTGGACGTCATCGTGTCGCGTGCTGGTGACACGGCGGCGGACTCTCCGAGGGCCCACGTGACATGCGCGGTCGGCATAGAAGGCTCATTTGGCAGCGGCTGCCTCGTCGTTCGCTGATTGCCCTCTCGCCCCGGAGGGGTGCCTACCCCCGCTCGATCCGCAGCCGCCGCGTCCCTCCGGCCTGCTCGACCGACAGCCGCACGCCACCGTCGAGCAGCTCCAGCAGCTCCCGTCCGACCAGATCGCCGCGCCATCCGCGTAGCGTCCGCACGTCCGGCGGCTCGGCGCCGGTTCGCACGGCCGCGACGATCGATTGCAGATCCGCCTTCGAGGCGAGCAACTCGTAGGCCATGCCGGCCTCGCGCGCCCGAGTTCGCACAAGCGCCTCGCAGACCGAGACCAGCGGCAGGTCCTCCGCCTTCGGCTGGGCCGGACGGGTGCTCTGGGTGGCAGGCTCCTCGGGGCGGTGGCGCCCGCGGCCGACCGCGTCCAGCAGCTCCCTTGCTCTTCTTCCCTGGGCGCTTGCTCCGATCCCCCTGATCCGAGCGAGGTCGTCTGCGGACTTCGGCCGGCGTCGTGCCACCTCGACGAGCCCGGCATCGCTGAGAACGCTCTGCACGGGGCGGTTCTGGCGTTCGGCAGTGGCCTCCCGCCACTCGACGAGCTCCCGGGCGATGGCGCGAGCCGGGGCGTTCAGGCCTCCGACTCGAGGCAGGCGCTCGAGAATCGTCGTGGGGTCGCGCTCATCGCTGACGCGAGACAGCGCTCGGCACTCCTCAAGCGCCCAGTCCAGGCGCCCAAGCCTCTCCAGGCGTCCTTCGAGCTCATCGGCCAGCTCGAGCAGGTGCACGACGTCCTCCCGCGCATAGGAGACCTGCTCGGCCGACAGCGGGCGCTGGTCCCAGCGGGTGAAGCTCGCCGTCTTTGCGACCTTCAGCCCGAGCACCTCCGTCAGCAGGGAGTCGTAGGAGGACTGGGCGCCCATTCCTGCGAACCCCGCCGCGACCTGCGTGTCGAAGATGTTGCTCACCTCACAGCGCAACTCCCGGCGCAGCAGGGCGATGTCCTGGCGTCCGGAGTGAACGACGATGCGAACTTCCGGATCTTCCAGCGCCTCCGCCAGCCCGCCGGGATCGGCCGGACCCTCCAGGGGATCGACGATCGCGATCGCGTCGACGCCGGCGACATCGTCGGGCACTGCCAGCTGGATCAGGCAGAGCAGCGTCCGGTAGCGGCCCTCGCCCATGAACTCTGTGTCCAGGGCGAGGCGGCCGCTGTCGGCTCCGTGCTCAATCAGTCCAGCCGTATCGCGTCCCTGTGCCTCGTCGCTCATGGCTTGGCCCCCGGCAGCAGGTAGAGCAGGCCGCCGCGCGGCAGTCCCGCCCGGCGTGAGACGTCAGTGCCGTTTTCGCGGATCCACAGCACCGGCTTCGCGCAGGCGGCGTTCACCGAGGAGGCATGACTCGTGCAGAAGGTGCTCAAGTAGGCGTAGCGGACAAGCCCCGCGGCGATCATTCGCTTCAGCTTGGCGATCGAGGTGTAGACCCGTCCGTTGTAGGTCGTGAGCACCGCGATCGGCAGCGCATCCTTGACGATCAGCGAGCCGATCTGCGTCGCCGACTCGGCCGCCACCTCATAGCGGGCGCCATCCCGGTGAGCGAGCAGGTAGGCGCTCAGCGGTGCCTGCACATCGCCGGCCAACTGCCCGACGAAGCCGGCGTCGCTGACCTTGTCGGAGATTGCCGTCGTATCGGCTTTGACCCCCACGGTCAGCACCGCCACCAGCGACATCGCCAGCGCCCCGGCCCCCAGCCAACTTGCTCTGCCGCCCGCTGTCAGCGCTGCCGCGAGGGCGAAGCCGCTCGCGCAGACGGCCGCCGCCAGCACGATCCACCAGGCCGCCGGGGTCCCATAGAGAAGCCGCTCGGCGTAGTAGGCGGTGACGAGCATCCCCGCCGCCATCGCCGGCGCCCGCAGCCTCCCGGGCGTGGCCGCCCAGGCCAGGCCGATCCCCAGTAGCGCGGCGACGGCTGGGGTGAATCCCTCGACGTAGCGGGGGTGAAGCCGTGCCATGTGGCTGAACAGCGCGAGACCCGTCAGCATCCAGACGACGAGACCAGCCGCTCCGGCGCGCCTGACGCGCAGACGGCTCGGCATGAGATCAGATGTCTGCCGCCGATCCTCGGCCTCGACCGTCACGCCCGCAACCGCGGGCCCGTCCGGGGGCCCGCGTACGCCCAGCAGCATCGCCGGGATACCCAAGATCAGGCCGATCAGGATCTCCATTCCCAGGCGCTGGCCCGACAGTGGGCCGACGCGGGCGAGCAGGCGCGTCGCGGAGGGGGGGAGGATCGGGATGTGGTCGCGCTCGGATTGGGTGGCCGTCGGGTAGACATGCCCGGGTTCGTAGACCGTTCCCTGCGGTTCCGGAGATTTGCCGCTGAGGCGGTCCTTGCCGTTGAACACGAAGGCGGCGTTCCAGGCGCTGCCGTCGGTCGAGCCGATCGCCCAGGGCCGGTCGTGGGCGGGTGCGATGAGGGTCGCCGTCAGCCAGGCCAGGGCGACGATCGCGTACAGGACGCCGGCGCTCGCGAGCTGAAGCGCCCGCTTGCGCAGCGATCCCGGCAATCCGAAGGCGGCCAGCACCGCCAGCCCCGGCAGGGCGACGAGCGACTCCAAGAGCTTCACGTCGAAGGCGATTCCAAGCGCCGCCGCTCCGCCGAGCAGCCAGACGCCACGCCCCGTCTCCACGGCCCTGACGACGAGCAGCAAAGCGATTACCAGCAGCAGCATCATCACGCCGTCCATCGTGTCGCTGCGCGCCGTGATCACCTCGACGGGGAGCACGGCGAGGGCCGCCGCCGCGGCGATTCCCGCAGCGGGGCTCCAGAGCCTGCGGATCGCCTCGAACAGCAGCGGCACGGCGAGGATCCCCGCGAGAGCCTCGGGCAGCTTCAACGTCGTCGAGGTGAAGCCGAACAGCTTCACGGAAGCGACCTGCAGCCAGAGGTCGACCGGCGGCTTGTCGATCGAGACGCTCGCCCCCGGCTCGAAAGCGCCGAAGAAGAAGTTGTGCCAGGACAGCGCCATGCTGCGCACGGCGGCGTCGTAGAAAGGGTCCGGCGGGACTTTGCCGATCTGGGTCAGGCGCAGGACCGCCGCGCCGAGCGTGATCAAGCCGACGATCGCCCACGCGGATCTCCCAGTCGTGCTCCTCATGCCGGGACCGCTAGTCTCATCGGTCCGTGGCAAGCGATGGCGCCGACACGCAGGATCTCAGCGATGCAACCCATGAGCCGCGGGAGTGTATGGCCTGCCGCGGCACCGGCAGGGTGATCTCCAACCTCGGTGGCAGCCCCAGCACGGTCGAGTGCCCGTGGTGCGGAGGCGGCGGGCTGCGCCCGGCCGAGGTCGATGCGCAGGCTCACTGGGGCGAGCGGGACGGCGAGCAGGATCAGGCCTCCGAGGCAGACGTCCCCGACGCCGAGGCCGCGGACTCCTCAGCCTGAGTCAGTTCTCGGACCGGCCGGCAGACGGATGGGCGCCGGGAGTTAATCCGTCCAACGTTTCATGCACCTATAAAGGTGACCCCGGCGAGGGTCGATGCACCGGCTGAAAAGCCAGTGCTGAGGTACCAAGGCAAGCGCCTAAGGTGCGTAGCAAAGCCGGCGGCTCCCGCAAGGGGGACGCATCGCCGATTGGGGCGAGACTACCAAGGGCTGGCGCCCTGTTAAACGATCCTAGGAGGATCAATGATGTACCGCCTGCGCCAGCGCTCGTCCGAAGAGGGTGGCTTCACCCTTATCGAGCTTCTGGTCGTCATCCTGATCATCGGCATTCTTGCCGCGATCGCCATTCCGTCGTTCCTGTCGCAGAAGAGCAAGGCTTCCGACGCCTCGGCCAAGGAGCTCGCCCGCACTTCTCAGACTACGGCGGAGACGTACGCCACCGACCACAGTGGTGAATACGGCAGCATGTCCACGACCGAACTCAACAACTACGAGTCTTCGATCAAACTGTGTGGTGGCGCGACCGCCTCCAGCTTGAACGAAGCGTGCCTGAAGGCCGTCGCAGTTCCCGCATCAGGGGAAACGGGCAATTCGTCCTACTCGGTCGAAACTGAATCGACGAGTGGCGACACGTTCACCATCGTCCGCAAAGCAAACGGCAACATCGAACGCAAGTGCACCCAGGTGACTGGGAGCAAGGGCTGCTCCACCAAATCCTGGTAACAGCAGCAGCAGGGAGCAGGGCGGCCTAGGCTGCCCAGCTTCACGAAAGTCTCGCGGAAGGCGGCCCTCGGGCCGCCTTCCGTCGTTCTGGCGAGAGCCACGGTGCCGGCGCGAGCGTACACCTCAGATTTTTGTTGAAATCGCTCAAGAAGACGACGGACCGGGCCGATAGGCCTGACATGAACGCGATCCGCACCAGCCGTCTGAACGATGATCAGGGCTTCACCCTGATCGAGCTCCTCGTCGTAATCCTGATCATCGGCATTCTTGCCGCGATCGCCATTCCGTCGTTCCTGTCGCAGAAGAGCAAGGCGACCGACGCCTCGGCCAAGGAGCTCGCCCGCACTGCTCAGACCACGGCGGAGACGTACGCCACCGACCACAGCGGCGGCTACACCAGCATGTCGACGACCGAACTGAACTCCTACGAGCCCTCGATCAAACTGTGTGCCGGCAAAGCGGCATCCAGTTTCAACGAAGCATGCCTGAAGGCCGTCAACGTGCCGGCCTCCGGCGAAACGGGCACCACCTCCTACGAAGTCGAAACAGAATCGACCAGTGGGGACACCTTCAAGGTGATTCGCAAGGGCAACGGCGGTATCGAACGCAAATGCGAACAGGTGACTGGTAGCAAGGGCTGCTCCACCAAATCCTGGTAGCTCGGCCCAAGCCGCGCTACCAGCAGCGTCTCGACAGAACACCAGAAACACCCTCTTTCGAAAGGCCGTAAGGCTCCGAGCCGTACGGCCTTTCGTTCGCCCGCATTTGGTCCGCTACTTGTCAGTAAGTGAACAGATGTCTGACGGAGTCTCAAGGCGGCTGCCTCCCAGACCGATAGGCATGACCATGAGCCCATCACGCACCGGCCGGCAGAGAGCGCAGGATGGTTTCTCGCTGATCGAGCTGCTCGTCGTGATCCTCGTCATCGGCGTGCTGGCGGCGATCGCGATCCCCGTGTTCCTCAACCAGAAGGGCAAGGCCGTCGACGCGTCCGGGCGCGAAGAGGCTCGTGCGGGGGCGCAGGCGGCCGAGACCTACTCGACCGACCACAGCGGCAACTACGGCGGTCTCGAACCGAAAAGCCTGCACGAATACGAGTCGTCCCTCCAGGTCGAAGCGGGCAACAACAACTCCTTCCTCAGCAACGCCACCTCCCAGGAAGGCGGCAAGGGCTACACCGTCACCGCCACGACGACGGGCGGCGACACCTTCACGTGGGCCAAGAACTCCAAAGGCGAAATCACCCGCACCTGCGAAGTCAAAGCCGGCAACAGCAAAGGCGGCTGCCAGACCGGCAGTTGGTAGGGCGTCCGCCCAGATCGCGCCAGGCCCGGGTTCGCGAGGCTCAAGGGTCCGATCGCGACCGCCGATGGGAAGGTATGGAGGCGGCAACCTTCGCCGGCGTCTTCGGCGCGATCATTGGCTCGTTCCTGAACGTGGTTGCCTATCGGCTTCCTCGGCACGAGTCGTTGATCACACCCGCCTCGCACTGCCCGCGCTGCGATACGCCGGTCAAGCCCTACGACAACATCCCGGTGCTCTCCTGGTTGCTGCTCCGTGGTCACTGCCGCAGTTGCGGCGAGTCGATCTCGGTGCGCTACCCGCTCGTGGAGTTCATCACCGGCGTGCTCTGCCTGGGCGCCGTGCTGGTCGGCGGGCCGGCGGCGAAGATCGTGTTGGCGCTCGGACTGATCCTGCTGGTCGTCCCGATCGCCCTGATCGATCTCGAGCACCGGCTGATTCCCAATCGGCTCACGTATCCCGGCGCGATCTTCGCGCTGGTCGTCGGGCTGGCGCTCGACCCCGGCGGTGAGCCCACGAGGCTGATCGCGGCTGCCGCGGCGGGGGGGTTCCTGCTCATGGCGGCGCTCGCCTACCCGGGCGGGATGGGCATCGGCGATGTGAAGCTCGCGGGAATGATGGGGCTGTTCCTGGGCTCGGCGGTCGCCCCCGCTCTGCTGGTGGCGCTGCTGTCGGGAACTGTCCTGGGAGCGGCGGTGCTCGCCCGCAAGGGGGTCGCGGTCGGGCGCAAGACAAAGATTCCCTTCGGCCCGTTCCTCGCTCTGGGAGCCGTCGTTGCGGTCTTCGCGGGCCAGCCGCTCGTGCATGTCTACGTCAATCACTTCTTGCACTAAAGCGCCGGGGCCCTGCAGCCGATACCCGATCTGCGGAGCGATCCGCGACAAGCCCAAGCGGCCAACTCAGATGAAACTTCCCTCCAACCTCTCTTCCCCGAACCTCAAGCTGGGGCTTCCCTCCACGAAGCTCAAGCTCAGCGCGCCGAGCTTCAAGGCGCCCAGCCTCGGACGCCGCGCCGGCGCTGACGTCGTCGGTCTGGACATCCAGCCTGGCTTCGTCGCGGCCGTCAAGGCGCGCGCCAATGGCTCGATCGTCGCCGAACGGGCGATCTCGGTGCCGCTCGCGGCAGACGTGATGCGCGACGGCGAAGTCCTCGACGAGGCGGCTCTGACGAGCGCCCTGCGCGAGCTGTTCGCGGATGCGAAGCTCGGCAAGCGGGTTCGGATCGGAGTTGCCAACCAGCGCACGGTGCTCCGTACCCTGGAGCTTCCTCCTGTCACCGACCAGAAGGAACTGGCGGCCGCTGTCTCCTTCCAGGCTCAGGACCAGGTCCCGATGCCGCTCGGAAACGCCGTCCTCGACTTCCACCCGCTGGGGATCGTCGAGACTCCCTCGGGGCCCCGTCAGCGCGTCGTTCTCGTGGCCGCCCAGCGCGACATGGTCGAACGGCTGCTGAACGCCGTCCGCGGCGCCGGGCTGACGGCAGCCGGGGTCGACCTCTCGGCCTTCGCACTGATCCGCTCGCTCTACCGGCACGAAGCCGATCAGACCGGCCGTGTCCTCTACCTCAACGTCGATGGTCTTTCCAACCTGGCGATCGCGGAGGGAACGGTGTGTCGTTTCACCCGCGTCGTCGGCAGTGGGCTCGAGGGTATGGCCGTAGAGCTTGCCGAGCGCCGGGGTATCGCCCTCGTCGACGCTCGCGCCAGGCTGCTCGAGGCCGACCTGACGACGCCGCCCCTTCCCGAGCCACGCGCAGCCGAGGCTGTTGCCGAGGAGGCTCCCGCTGTCGAGCCCGAGAGCGAGAGCGACGGCGAGGCGGCGTTGCTCAGCCCCGCCGAGGCCGAGGCGCGCGAGCGCGAGATGAGCTTTGAGGAACTGTCCGCCGTCGGCGCCCTTCAAGATCAAGAGCCCGGCGAGACTCCCGCTGCCTCCGACGCCGACGTCTGGACCGTCCTCGACAACGGCGTGCGCGAGATCTCCGGCGAGGTTCGCAACTCGCTCGACTTCCACCGCTCGCAGGACGGCGGCGGTGAGGTCTCACACGTCGTCCTCAGCGGCGCCGCCCAGGACATCCCCGGCTTCGCCGAGGCCCTCCAGGGGTCGCTTGGCGTCGAGGTTCGCCCCACCACGATCGGCATCACCGAGGGTGGCCTCGAAGGCGATGTCTCAACCCACCGGCTGGCTGTCGCCGCCGGCTTGGCCGCCTCGGAGATCCACCAATGAGAGCTGTAAACCTGATCCCCGGAGACCAGCGCGATGGCTCGCCCGTCGGCGCCGGGCGCTCCGAAGGCGCCGCTTATGCGGTCCTCGCGGTGCTGGCCGCGTTCGCGGTCCTCGCCGTGCTCTACGGCAAAGCGAGTCGTGACGTCTCCTCCGACAAGTCCAAGGCTGCGACCTTGACGGCCGAAGCGCAGAGCGCTCAGGCCCAGGCGAGCACCCTCGCTCCCTACACGACCTTCGCGTCGCTGCGCGAACAGCGCGCCCAGGCCGTGGCCTCGCTCGTCGACACGCGCTTCGACTGGGCTCACGCCTTCCACGAGTTCGGCCGGGTGCTCACCGGAGAGACCTCGATCAGCTCGCTCGACGGCTCGATCGCGCCCGGAATCGCGGCCCCGGCGGCTGCCACCACTCCGGCGCCGACGACGACCACCCCGACGACGACCACCACCAGCACCACTGCCACCACGGCGGCTTCCAGCGTCACCTCCGCGACTCCCTCGGGCAGCGTCCCGACCTTCCAGCTCGCCGGTTGCGCGACCAGCCAGCGCACCGTCGCGCAGATGCTCCAGCGCCTGCGCCTGATCGACGGCGTCGACGAAGTCACGCTGCAGAGCTCCACGAAGGGCGCCAGCTCCGGGGGTGGGAGTGGCGGCTGCCCTCCCGGCGGCCCAGCCTTCAACGTCACCGTCACCTTCGACGCGCTGCCCAGCGCGACCGCAGCAGCCGCGGCTGCCACCGGCAAGGCGAAGACCGTCGCCGCTCAGTCCTCGAGCGCTTCGACGGCCGCGCCGGCAACCACCTCGACGAGCACGACTGGAGGAGTTGACCAATGACCGGGCGCGATCGCATCGTCCTGATGGTGCTCGTGGTGCTGGGCCTGACGGCGGCCGGCTGGATGCTGGTCGTCTCGCCCAAGCGCAAGGAAGCCAAGACGATCGAAACGACCGTCTCCACGGCGCAGTCGGAACTGTCGAGCGCTCAGGGCAAGCTGACTGAAGCGAAAGCCGACCAGTCCCGCTACGCCTCGGCCTACTCGTCCGTGGTCAGCCTCGGGAAAGCCGTGCCGGCGAGCCAGGAAGTCCCCTCGCTGCTGGTCCAGCTCGAACAGGCCTCCGACAAGCATGCCGTCAGCTTCAACTCGATCGCCTCCGCGGGCGCCGTTGGCTCCACGTCGACGACGACCGCCAGTACGGCGGCCGGCTTCACACAGATGCCATTCACCTTTGTCTTCAGCGGCGGCTTCTTCTCGATGGAACACCTGTTCCGTCAGTTGACGGCCTTCACGACGCACACCAGTGGCGAAGGCCTTCAGGTGAGCGGCCGGCTGCTGACGATCCAGAGCGTCAAACTCGCCCCCGAAGCTCAGGGAACGGGTAAAGGTGTGAACCTGACCGGCACGGTCTCCGCCACCGCCTACGTGCTGCCGTCCGGCCAGGGGCTCACCGACGGCGCCGGCCCGACATCTCCGACCGGAGCGACGACGACGGCTACCACCGACTCGACGAGCTCCCCGACCGCGCCGGCCGTGGCGAGGGTGACCCCATGAACGACTTTCTCCAATCCGTCAAGGCAGACCTGTCCGATCGCCGCCTGCTTCCTGCGGTCGGGTTGATCGGTGTCTGCTTGATCGCCGCTCTGGCCTATGCGCTGCTGGGCGGCGGCAGCTCCGCGCCTGCACCGCAGACGGCAGCTGTCACGCCCGCGACCCCGACCGCCCCGGGATTGAGCGTCAGCGAAACAGCCAGCGAAAAGGCTGTCGCCGAGACGACCGACGGTTTCAAGGAACAGCGAAGCGGCCACGCACGCGACCCGTTCGCACAGATCGCGGGTACGTCGAGCACCACCACGACGTCCTCCGCCACCTCCTCGTCCGGGTCCTCCTCGGCCGCCGGCTCGGAAAGCTCGAGCTCCACTGAATCCTCGGGCGGCGTTTCCAGCGGCGGCACCGAACCGGCTCAGTCGGAATCCGGCAAATCGGGGACGACCAAGAAGAGCAAGACCAAGGCCGTCTATGACGTTGCCGTCGAGTTCGGTGTGCTGTCCGCGGGGACGACCCCGGAAGCGGCCCAACTGACCGCCTACGCGAAGCTCAAGCTGCAGACGCCGTTGCCCGACGCCAAACAGGCGCTGCTGGTGTTCCGAGGTGTGACCACGAAGGGCAAGAGCGCGACCTTCACCCTCGTCGGCGAAGCGATCCTGACGGGGACCGGCGCCTGTCTGCCGAACGCCTCCCAATGTCAGGCGGTGGACCTGAAGCCGGGCGAGACCGAGCAGCTCAGCTACCTCGCTCCCAACGGCGAAACGACCGTCTACGAACTGCGCGTGATCAGCATCACCCCGGCCAAGGCCAAGGCCTCGACGGCCAAGGCCGGCGGCTGGCCCGAGTCCAAGGAGGGCCGGGAACTGCTGCGCCACAGCGGCCTGATCGCGGTGCCTGACCTGCACTACTCCTCTCAGCCCGGTGTGCTCGTGTTCGCCGGCCACGGGGCCTTCGCCTCGCGTGCTCACACGGCTCTGCTGCCCCACCGCCGCTAGAGGCTGACGGGCCAGCAAATAAGCTTGGGGCTGTGGAGCTCCGACTGATCACCGCCGGCGAGTCGCACGGCCCCGGTCTCACCTGCCTCGTCGAGGGGTTGCCCGCGGGGCTGCGTCTGGCCGCCGAGGAGATCAACGGCGACATGGCGCGCCGCCAGCTCGGGCACGGGCGGGGCGGGCGCATGAAGATCGAGCGCGACGCCGCCGAGGTCACCGCCGGCGTCCGTCACGGACTGACGCTCGGCGGCCCGATCGCCCTCCAGGTCAACAACCGCGACTACGCCAACTGGGAGGAGCGGATGAATCCGTGGCCGGTCGACGAGGAGATCGCCGAGGTCCACCTGCCGCGTCCCGGGCATGCCGATCTGGTCGGCACCCAGAAGTACAAGCACTCCGACGTCCGCAACATCCTCGAGCGCGCCTCCGCACGCGAGACGGCGGCGCGTGTGGCCGGCGGGGCGCTGTGCAAAGCGTTCCTGCGCGCCCTCGGCGTCGAGGTCCGCTCCCACGTCATCCAGATCGCCTCCGTGAAGGCTCCCGCCCGTGAGCGCGAGTTGGTGCTGAGCGACTTCGACGCGGTCGACGAGTCGCCCGTGCGCTGCCTGGACGCGGAGGCGGGCAAGGCGATGGTCAAGGAGATCGACGTGTTGCGCAAGGCCAACGAGTCGCTCGGCGGCGTCTTCGAGGTTCAGGCCTTCGGGCTCGTTCCCGGCCTTGGCTCGCACATCTCCTGGGAGGAGCGCCTCGACGGCCGCCTCGCACAGGCGATCTGCTCGATCCAGGCGATGAAGGGGGTCTCGATCGGCGACGCCTTCACGATCGCGGGGCTGCCCGGCTCGGCTGCCCACGACGAGATCTTCTACTCGACCGAGCGTGGCTACTACCGCGAGACCAACCACGCCGGCGGCCTCGAGGGTGGGATGACCAACGGGCTCCCGGTGATCGTCCGCGGCGCCATGAAGCCGCTGCCGACGCTGACCAAGCCGCTGCGATCGGTCGACACCGAAAGCCACGAGCCCGCCCAGGCGCTTCGTGAGCGGACCGATTCCTGCACAGTCCCTGCCGCCGGGGTCGTCGGTGAGGCGATGATCGCCTATGTAGTGGCGGGTGCCTACCGCAGCAAGTTCGGCGGCGATCACATTGACGACGTGCTCGAGGCCGTCAGCGCCTACCGGGAGCGCATCGGGTGGCAATCGTCCTGATCGGCTTCATGGGCGCCGGGAAGTCGACGGCCGCCGTCGAGCTCGGAGCCGCCCTCGGCCAACAGACCTTCGACAGCGACACGCTCCTGGCCGAGCGCCTCGGCCATCCCGTCGCCACCGAGTTCGAGCTGCACGGCGAGGGGGCCTTTCGTGCCGCCGAGGAGGAGGTCGTCTGCGAGCTGCTCGACTGCGCAGGCCCTGAAGAGGTGATCGCTCTCGGCGGCGGCAGCGTGCTCTCGCCGAAGGTTCGGGAGGCGCTCGGGCGCGGCCATTTGACGGTCCTGTTGGATGTCGACCCCGACACGGCTTGGGGCAGGGTCGCTCCCAATGGCTCGGGCCCCGCACGGCCGCTCGCAGCGGATCCCGATGCGTTCGCCCGGCTGCACGCCGAACGCGAGCCGCTCTACGAGCAGCTCGCCGGGGCGATCCTCTCCGGGCTGGAGCAGGCCGACATCGCGCGTATCGCGTTGCATCTGCGAGTGCTCTTGAACCTGCCCGAAACGACGCGCATGTTGTGGGCGAAGTCGGCCTCCGGCGACTACCCCGTGCTGATCGGCGACGGCTTGCTCAGCGAGCGTGGCGCTTCGCTGTTGGCGGTTTGGCCGATGGGCGCCGAGGGCTCACGGAGCTTCTGCGTGAGCGATGAGAACGTCGCGCCGTTGCTCGCCGGGCACCTCGGCGAGCTCGCGGCGACGATCGCGATCCAGCCGGGGGAGTCCAGCAAGACACTCCGGAGTGCCGAGACGGTCTGGGGTGAGCTGGTGGCAGGCGGCGCGACCCGGGCCGACCGGGTGCTGGCGCTCGGTGGCGGCGTCGTCGGCGATCTCGCCGGGTTCTGCGCGGCGAGCTACCAGCGGGGCGTGCCGGTCGTGCAAATACCTACGACGCTCGTCGCCCAAGTCGACTCGGCCTACGGCGGCAAGACGGGCGTCGACCTGCCTACCGCGAAGAACTACGTCGGCGTCTATCACCAGCCGGCCGGCGTGCTGACCGACCCGCAAGTGCTCGCGAGCCTGCCGGCCGAGGAGCTTGCGGCGGGCTGGGTCGAGGTGCTCAAGACAGCGCTGATCGCCGGCGGCGCGCTGTGGGAGTCGGTTCAGAGTGGCGCCGTGGCCGATCGGGAGACGATCTTCGCCTGCGCCCGCACGAAGCTCGCGACCGTCGCCGCCGACGAGCGCGACGGCGGACGCCGCCAGGTGCTGAACCTCGGCCACACCGTCGGGCACGCGATCGAGACCGCCACCGGCTATGCCCGCTACCGTCACGGCGAGGCGGTCGGCCTCGGCCTGCTGGCGGCGCTGCGCCTGTCCGGCCAGGGCGAGCTGCGTGCGCAGGTCGCGGCGATGCTCGAAGCGCACGCGTTGCCGGTCGAGCTGCGCGGGGCCGAGGTCGACGAGGTCCTCGCGGCGCTCAGGCGCGACAAGAAGCGGATCGGCTCGGAGGTTCCGTTCGTGCTCGTCGAAGCGCCCGGAGCGGTCGTCCACGGACGCATGGTGCCCGACGCGGACCTGAAGGCCGCCGTCACGGAGCTGATCGCATGAGCGCCCTGGGCGCCGCCGGGGCACGCCACCGGGTGGAGGTCATGCACGGCGTCAACCTCGATCAGCTCGGGCACCGCGATCCGGCCGTCTACGGGACGCTCACGCTGCCCGAGCTGGAGGCGCTGGCGGCAGAGCACGGAGCGGCACTGGGGCTCGAGGTGAGCTGCTTCCAGAGCAATCACGAGGGCGAGTTCGTCGAGCGCCTGCACGCCCTGCGGGGGACCGCCGACGGGCTCATCATCAACCCGGGCGCCTGGACGCACTACTCATGGGCGATCCGCGACGCGCTCGAGATCGCCGCGCTGCCGGCGGTGGAGGTGCACCTGTCCGATCCGATGCAGCGGGAGCAGTGGCGGCACGTCTCGGTCCTCGGCGAGCTGTGCTTCCAGTCGGTCCGAGGGCGAGGGCCCGAGGGCTATCGCGATGCGCTTGAGATGCTTGGAGATCGATTGAAACTGGAGGCGAGATGACCGGCGAGCAGGCAATGAGAGGCCGTTTCGAGCAGGTGCAGGGCGAGCTGGTCAAACGTGACCTCGACGCGCTGCTCGTCGACGCCCCCGTCGACCTGCGCTACGTGAGTGGCTACACAGGCAGCAACGGCCTGGCCCTGATCCGCGTCGCGGAGGCCGGCCCGTCGCGGTTCCTGACCGACTTCCGCTACGCCGCCCAGAGCGAGGCGGAGGTAGCCGCGACGCTCGAGCGCAGCGTCGTAACCGGCGAACTGCGGGATTCGCTGCCCGGCCTGCTCGGCGAGGGCGGCGGCCGACTGGGGGTCGATGAGGCGAAGCTGACGGTCAAGGCCTACAAGCGCCTGCGCGACTTGCTGCCGGCGAGTTGGGAGCTGGAGAGCACCAGCGGCCTGATCGAGCGTTTGCGTGTCATCAAGGAGCCCGGGGAGATCGAGTTGATCGCCGCCGCCTGCGCGCTGGCCGACCAAGCCCTGACGGAGGTGCTCGAAGCAGGCCTCGTCGGGCGCACCGAGCGCGAGGTCGCGCTCGACTTGGAGACACGCATGCGACGGCTCGGCGCTGACGCTCCGAGCTTCTCCTCGATCGTCGCCTCCGGCGCCCACGGCGCGCTTCCCCACGCCCAGCCACGCGACGTGGCGATCCCCGCCGACGTGCTCGTGACGATCGACTGGGGGGCGATCCATCAGGGCTACTGCTCGGACTGCACCCGCACCTACGCGACCGGCGAGGGCATCTCAGCCAAGGCGCGCGAGATCTACGAGCTGGTGCTCCGCGCACAGCTCGCCGCCGTGGCCGCCGTGACGGCGGGCCCGAACGGACGCGAGGTCGACGCAGTCGCCCGCGGGATCATCGAGCAGGCCGGCCACGCCAAGGACTTCGGCCACGGTCTCGGTCACGGGGTCGGGCTGGACATCCACGAGGCTCCCCGTCTGTCGCAATCGGCGGGAGAGGAGCCGCTGGTGGCGGGGAACGTCGTCACGGTCGAGCCGGGGGTCTACCTGCCGGGAACGCTGGGGGTTCGCATCGAGGATCTGACGGTCGTCCGTGAGGAGGGCTGCGAGGTGCTGACCGGGCTGCCCAAGGACCTGACCGTTATCGGCTGAGAGGGATCCTGCGCGCCGGGGATGACCTCCGCCGCAGAGGATCTGCTTCGTCTCGAGCCAGGTGAGCGGAACAGCAGGACCCCGAGCGCGACCGTCAGCGGCAGCATCGACGAGATGAAGATCGCCGACTGCAGATCGGGTGAGGCAGAGCCGCCAAGCCATTGGGACTGCCCCCAGAGGACGAGGCTCAGGGCGAGAGCGATCACGGGAGGTTGCCGGGAGGAGCTCTCCGACTCCCACGCCGCAAGGGCGAGCAGTGCCGGCAGCAGGTAGTAGAAGGTGTCCCAGGTGTCCAGAAGGCTGCGAGCGAGCAACGTCACGGCCAGAGCGAGCAGGGCCTCGCGCAGCGGCAAGCGCGTTCCCCGCCAGTGCCACCACAGCGCTACGGCGATCAGTGCTCCGGCGAGCAGGATCAGGGGATGGCTGATGGTGCCCGCCCAGGCGGGTCCGGCTCTGTAGCCGGGTTTGACGCCCGTGAGCAAGCCGTGGACGGCGTGCCCGTGGGCTCCGAAGAACCACCAGATCTGCCAAGGCTGGAAGATCGTCGAGCCGGGCGCGACGGCACCTTTGGCACCGGCCGCGTAGCCGCCGGAGCTGCCCAGCAGCAGCGGTGCGATGAGCACGAGCGCGACAACGAACGCGCTCGCCGCGCAGATCGCTCGACGGTTGCCGGGAAGCGCGAGCAGAACGGGCGCGGCAGCGAGAACCGCCCACTGCTTGTTGGCGATCGCCAGGCCGAGCAGAGCCCCGGCGAGGAGCGCTTGCCGGCGGCTGGGCGAGGCTACGCTCGCGAGCAGCACGGCGACGATGCAGAGAACGGCGCCGAGCAGCTCCTCCGGGTGGCCCAGTTCCAGTGCGATCAACGTCACGGGATTCGCGACGCAGACGCCGAGGACGATCCCCCGCGCAAGCCGCGGCCGGCCCGCCGCGCGCATCCGCGAGACCAGCAGAACGCCCAGAGCTGCTCCGGCGAGCAGACATGGCAGGGCCAGCATCCGGTAGACGGCCAGGGAGCCGCCGTGCCACAGGCTGGGCAGCAACGCGAAGGGAGCGCGCTCGATCAGCGAGCCGCCATAGATCGGGGCAACACGCAGGAACTCGCCGATGTGCAGACGGGCGAGCGCTTCGGCGGCCGGCTGGACCTCGATTTCGTAGTCGTTCCATGCGATTCCGTAGAGGCCCAGCCAGGCAAGCGCGGTGCTGCCGAGCAACGCCCAGAAGACGCACAGGGCGTTCTCTGCGAAGAATCGCCGCATCCGATCCCATCGGCTCCCATGAGGCTCGACTTGAGCATGTCTGAGCGGGTATGGGCTGGTCGACTACAGAGCTGCCATAAACATCACTTGCAGACAACTGTCGGCGTCTCGTAGCGTCTGGCTCGCCGTACGGCTCGACCCTCGCGGCGATGGGATGACCCGTGTCCGCACGTGCCTATCGGCGAGCGGGCGTTCACGGAAGAGAGCACCTGGTGAGTAGGGCGGGTCACCCCGCTGGGTCGCGAGGGTCGAGCCGATTCGTTCAGCGTCAGCGCAGACTGAAGCCGGCGGGACTCATCCGCGATGCGGTGGCGCTAGTCGCTGAGCACTCCGAAGAGTCCGTTGCGGTCTGGGATCACATGCGAGATCTCAGAAATCCCGCGAACGCGCTGTCGGCGGAGACGAGCGCATCCACCCCGGTGCGGGCCGCGCAGGGGTGGTTGCCTCGATGCGCCGGTCGGCGACAGCGGCGATCAGCTCGCGGCACGGATCGCGGAGTGGATGGTCTTCGCCCTTGGCGTAGACGAGGACCGTTGTGTCGAGCAGGATCACGCTCGGCGGCTGCGAAGCGCCTCGAGCTCGGCGCGCAGCTCGGATGGCTCCGGGACGGCCATGTCGGGGGCGTCGAGCAACCTGCGTCCGGCGGCCGAGCGCTTCAGGTCCGGGTTCGCAAGTCCGCGATCGATCGCCTCCCCGCACGATCGTCGCCACCGACACGCCGCGTTCGCGTGCCGCTGCGGTGATCCGATGATGACGCTCGTCGTCGATCAGGATCTGCTCAGGGGCACCGACGAGGTGGTTGCCGATCCGACTATCTTGCGACGCGGACGCGGACGCCGCCAGTCCAGTTGCGTTTGCAAGTCGTCCTATGATGCTCGGCCGGGGCTTGTCTCATTTCGGTAACCGCGGTGCGCGCCGAGAAATGGCGCCCACATCCCAAATTTGGCTCCAGAAGGACTGATCCACCACGATCTCCACCAACCAGTTCAAAAACGGCAACCACATCGAGGTCGACGGCACGATCTTCAAGATCGTCGAGTTCCAGCACGTCAAGCCCGGAAAGGGCGGGGCGTTCGTGCGCACGAAGCTCCGTCGCGCCACCGATGGCAACGTGATCGATCGGACGTTCAGGGCCGGGGAGAAGTTCCGCGACGTTCGCACCGAGGCCCGCAAAATGCAGTTCCTCTACGCCGATGGAACCGACGCCCACTTCATGGACACCGAGTCCTTCGAACAGATCGCCGTCACCGAAACGACGCTCGCCGAGCCGCTGCGGTGGCTGAAGGCCTCGAGTGAGGTGGACGTCCTGTTCATCGACAACGAGCCCGCCGATGTCCAGCTGCCGAGCGCCGTCGAGCTGGAGGTCACCGAGGCCGACCCGGGGCTGCGCGGGGACTCCGTCTCAGGCGGGGGCACGAAGCCCGCGACGCTCGAGACGGGCGCCATCATCCAGGTGCCACTGTTCGTCGAGCCGGGGCAGATGATCCGCGTCGACACCCGCTCCGGCGAGTACGTCGCGCGAGCCTGAATGCGTCGCTCCGACCAGCGGCGGGCGGCGGTGATCGCGCTCTACCAGCACGATCTCACCGGCAGGCCGCTGGCCGAGACGCTGCCGCGCTCCTCATCATTGTTCGCGCGCGCTCTCGCTCACGCCGCTGCTGACCGCTCCGAGGAGCTCGACGAGGTGATCGACCGCCACGCTCACGGCTGGTCTGTGGAGCGGATCCAGCCGCTGGAGCGGAGCATCATGCGGATCGCGCTGATCGAGATGCTGCACCCGGACGCCGCGCCGGCCGATGAGCCGATCCCCGCCGAGGGAGCCATCGAGGAGGCCGTCGAGAGCGCCAAGACCTTCTGCGGCGCCGAGGCGCCGGGTTTCGTAAACGGCGTCCTCGCGGCAGTTCTGCGCGAGGTGCGCGAGAATGCCGCGATCTGATGACGAGCGTCGAGCGACTTGACGAGATGATCGGCCGGCTCGGGCGGGCCGCTGAGCAGTTGCGCTCGGGCGAGCTCTCGCCCGATGCGGCGGCGACGCTGGTCGAGGACTGCGCCGCGCTGGCGACCCAGGCGGCGGCTGAGCTCGAGCAGCTCACCCGCGCCGAGGTCTCGGCACCCGCGCCCGGCCAGGACAGCCTCCTCTAGGCGTCCGCCGAGCCTCTGTGAGCGCCAGCTACCCGGACCATCTCCGCCAGGAGGTGGAGCGCTACCTGGAGGGCATGAGCTTCTCCGAGGAGCCTCTCACGGAGGGCCTCGAGGAGGCGATGCGCTACTCGCTGCTGGCGGGAGGCAAGCGCATCAGGCCGGTCCTCGCGCTGGCGACAGCGCGGGCGGTCGGCCTCGAGCAGAACGTGGTGATGCCGCTGGCCGCCGCGCTCGAGTTGATCCACACCTACTCGCTGATCCACGACGACCTGCCGGCGATGGACGACGACGCGTTGCGGCGCGGGCAGCCCACCTGCCACGTCAAGTTCGGCGAGGGGGTGGCGATACTCGCCGGCGACGGCCTGTACGCGGAGGCCTTCAGGCACTTGCTGACCCGTCAGCGTTCCGCGCCCGAGCGGGTGCTCGCCGCCGCTGCCGAGCTTGCCACGGCGACCGGAGCGGGGGGGATGGTCGGCGGCCAGTACGCCGACATCAGCGAGCGCACGCCTTCCGGGCCGGCGGCACTGCGTCGCCTTCATGAGCTCAAGACTGGACGACTCATCGGCGCGTCGGTTCTCTGCGTACTACTGTTGACGGGGACCGCCGACGGCCCTGAGGCCGCCCCCTTCCGCCGCTTCGCCGCGGAGGTGGGGGTGCTGTTCCAGATCGTCGACGACATTCTCGATGTGACCGGCACTGATGACGCACTTGGAAAGCCACGAGGAAGCGATGAGCGCCATGGAAAGCGAACCTACGTGAGTGAGTTCGGCATCGACCGCGCCAAGCAGCTGGCCGCCGAGTCCCACGAGACCGCCAGAGCCGCACTCGCCGAGCTTGCCGAGCGTGGAGCCGTGAAGCCAGGAGCCACGGCGGAGCTCGAGAACATCGCCGACTTCATCTTCACCCGCACCTCATGAGCCTGCTCGAGAACATCGACGGACCTGAGGATCTGCACGACCTGAACGAGCAGGACCTGACGACGCTCGCCCAGGAGGTCCGCGAGCACATCATCGATACCGTCGGTGAGATCGGCGGGCATTTCGGGGCCAACCTCGGCACTTGCGAGCTGGCCGTCGCGCTTCATTCGCTGCTGGACTCCCCGCGCGACAAGATCCTCTGGGACGTCGGCCACCAGGCCTACCCCCACAAGATCCTCACCGGGCGGAGAGATGGCCTCAGCACGATCCGCCAGTACGGCGGCCTGGCTCCGTTCTGCTCGATCGGCGAGTCCGAGCACGACATCATGGGCGCAGGGCACGCCTCGACGTCGATCGGCTACGCCGTCGGGATCAAGGAGGGGATGCGCCAGGGCAGCGCCGGCGAGGACGGCAAGGTCGTCGCCGTGATCGGTGACGGCGCGATGACGGGCGGCGTCGCCTTCGAGGCGATCGGCCAGGCCGGGGGCCTCGGCACCCCGATCGTCGTCGTCCTCAACGACAACGGCATGTCGATCGCCCCCAACGTCGGGGCGCTGTCGCGGTACTTCAACCGCGTCCGCCTGAACCCCAAGCTCTGGCACGCCCGCTCGGACATCGAGGGCGGGCTGACGAAACTGCCGATCGGCATCGGCGCGGCCTTCGAGCGCCTAGGTCCGCACTTGAAGGAGTCGATCAAGGCGTTCTGGGCGCCCGGGCTGTGGTGGGAGGAGCTCGACTGGGCCTACATGGGCGTGATCGACGGGCACGACGTCAAGGCCCTGCGCAAGGCGCTTCGCGAGGCCCTGGCGGCCGAACGCCCCGTCGTCGTGCACGTCGCGACCGTCAAGGGCAAGGGCTTCGCGCCGGCTGAGGAAGGCGGCTTGGAGGGAATGGAGCAGTGGCACGCCGCCAAGCCCAAGTCGATCCTCAACGGCTCACCGACGCGGCCAGTCATTGCCCGCAACGGCGCAGGCGAGCCCGCGGCCACGCCGCCACCTCAATACACACAGGTCTTTGGCGACGCTCTCGTCGAGGAATGCCGCCGTGAGGAGCGCGTCGTGGGGATCACCGCGGCGATGAACTCGGGGACTGGGCTGAGCATCCTGCAGAAGGCGATGCCCGAGCGCTACTTCGACGTCGGCATCGCCGAGCAGCAGGCCGTGCTGTTCGCCTCCGGCCTGGCTCTGGAGGGGATCAAGCCGGTCGTGGCGATCTACTCGACCTTCCTGCAGCGCGCCTACGACCAGATCGTCCACGACGTCTGCCTGCAGAACCTTGATGTCGTCTTCGCGATGGATCGCGCCGGCCTGGTCGGCGACGACGGCCCCACCCACCACGGCGCCTTCGACATCTCCTATCTGCGCTGCCTGCCCAACATCGTCCTGATGGCCCCGCGCGACGAGGCGATGCTCAAGCGGATGCTGCGAACGGCCATCGACCACGACGGGCCCGTCGGCCTGCGCTACCCGCGCGGCGAAGGCACAGGGGTGGAGCTGCCCGAGCATGCAGAGCCGATCACGGTCGGGACCGGCGAGATCCTCTCCGAGGCCGACCTCGAGCCGACCGAGCCGGGTCGCCGCGTGGCCCTGATCGGCTACGGCAGCGGTGTCGGCAAGTCGCTGGAGGCCGCCGAGCTGCTTCGCGCCGGCGGGTTCGCGGTGACGGTCGCCGACGCGCGCTTCGCCAAGCCGATCGACGCGGGGCTCGTCGCCCAGCTCGCGGCCGAGCACGACCTGCTCGTGACCGTCGAGGAGGGCGTGCTCGCCGGCGGCTTCGGATCGGCCGTCTGGGAGACCCTCAACGAGACCGGCAACCCGATCCCCAGGATCATGCGCGTCGGGCTGCCCGACCGCTACGTGACCCACGGCAAGCCGGCTCTGCTGCACGAGGAGATCGGCTACACCGGCGAGAAGATCGCCGAGCGCGTCAGCGCGGCGCTGGACGGCGAGCCCGTCGGGCAGCGTCGCCCCGGCTCGATCATCGGCGCCTGAGCGTCTTCCGCGGCACCCGAAGCCGGGCCGCGCGCGGGAGGTGATCCAGCGAGCGCTATCTCAACGGGCGGCGTGCGCCGTCAGTGGCCAGGGTCGTTAAAAGAAACGACCCGCCGGGGAGAGCGGGCCGTTTCGGGGAGGAGGGATTTGAGGAGAGTTACTACGGAGAGGTGCTGCACTCTCGATCACCAATGATGATGACCATGCCGCGTCCCAGCGTGTGTGACATCGCTCACAGAATGTGTCTTTTGTGGTCCGTAGAGATCTCCAGCGGGCGCCCGGAGCACCCATCGACGCCCCGCGCACATGCGCCAGACGCCCTGCACGACCCGCGAAGTCCTCGCTTGTGTGCAAGGGTTTCCCAGGATGGGCAAGCAGCGTCTTGACACCCTGCTGGCCGAGCGTGGGCTGTTCGCGTCCCGAACGCGAGCGGCGGCGTCGGTGATGGCCGGGCAGGTGCGGGTCGGGCGCGGCGATCGCCGCGCCGTGAAGCCCGGCGAGCTGATCGACATCGAGGAGGTCGTGAGGGTCGAGGAGCGCCCGGCCTTCGTCTCCCGAGGTGGCGTCAAGCTGGCCAACGCCCTCGACGCCTGCGGGCTCGATGTGACAGGTCTCAGGGCCCTCGACGTGGGGGCCTCGACCGGTGGATTCACCGACTGTCTGCTGCAGCGCGGCGCCCGCGAGGTGATCGCCGTCGACGTCGGCTATGGGATCCTCGACTATGGCCTGCGCTCGGATCCTCGCGTCGCGGTGCTCGAGCGCACGAATGCGCGCTCGCTGACGCCTTCGATGCTTCCGCAGGGCACAAACGACCAGCCACCGACCCTGGCCGTCGTCGACGTGTCCTTCATCTCCCTCACGAAGATCCTCGGCGCGGTGATCTCGTGCCTCGCAACCGACTACGACGCGCTGGCGATGATCAAGCCCCAGTTCGAGGTGGGCCGTGGCAAGGTCGGCAAGGGCGGGGTCGTCCGCGACCCCGACGACCGCCGCACGGCCCTCCTCGACGTAGGCCGAGCCGCGATCTCCCTCGGCGCAGGCGTCCTCGGCTACCACTCCTCGGGCCTGCCGGGCCCGAAGGGCAACCGCGAGACCTTCATCCACCTCGCCCCCGCAAGCCGCGAGGGGGCCACGACAGACCCTCAGCTGCTCGACGACCTCGCCCGCGAGGTCGAGCCATGAGAGAGATCACCGTCTTCACCCACCGCAGGCCCGACGACGTTCTTCCCGCCCTACACAGGCTGATCGAGCGCGCCGCTGAGGCGCAGGTGACGCTGCGTTTCGACGTCGAGGAGACTGCCAAGCTGGGCCTCTCGCCGGCTCCCGGCCTGGAGCTGGACGCCGAGGTCAAGCGCGACGTGGAGCTGTGCGTTGTGTTCGGCGGGGACGGCACGATCCTCAGGGCGCTCCAGCACTACGTCGACACGGGGGTTCCGGTGTTCGCGATCAACTTCGGCGAGATCGGCTTCCTGGCGACGGTCGAGCCCGAGGACCTCGATGCTGGGATCGACCGCGCCCTGCAAGGGGACTTCGAGCTGCTGCGGCTTCCGGCCATCACCCTCCAGCTGCCCGAGCCCGAGCGGCGGCTGTTGGCGATCAACGACGTGGCGATCCATCGCAAGGTCGGCGAGCGGGTCGCGGAGCTGTCGTATTCGCTCGACGGGGAGGAGGCGGGTAGCGTCCGCTGCGACGGCCTCGTCGTGGCCACGCCCGCCGGCTCGACGGGCTACAACCTCGCCAACGGCGGCCCGGTGATGGCCTGGGGCGTGGAGGGGTTCGTCGTGTCGTTCATCGCTCCCCACTCGATGACCGCCCGCGCGCTGGTCGTCGCGCCGAGAGATGGGATGACGATCCGCAACCGCTCCCGTGAGCCGCTCGCGATCTCGGTCGACGGGCGCCCGGTCGGCGAGATCGCGCCGGACGGCATGATCGAGGCGCGATTCGTCAAGGACCTGGGCACGCTCGCGCAGCTGCCCGGCTCATCTTTCTACAAGCGGCTGCGCGAGAAGTTCGGCAGGCTCGCCAGCTGAGCGACGCCGTCAGGCGACGCGTGCCGAGCGGGTGCTGGTCGCTTCGACGCTGCCGGCGGGGCCTTCCTGGCTCATCGAGGTGATGAAGTCGTCCAGCTGGGGGCGCGAGAAGCGCCGCTGGCCGCCAGGGGTCCGGTAGCAGGCGATGTGACCGGCGTCCGTCCACCGACGGATCGTCGCGAGGGACACGCCCAGGTAGAGCGCTGCCTGCGAGCTCGTGAACACGAGTTGACGGTCGGTGGGGGCGATGGTCGGGGGCATACGGGCCTCGATCGGTTCGGTTCGGTTTGGCCGGCCCGGAAGGGCTCGGATTGCCCTCTGTTTCGTCAGATCGTGTGGCGACCTTGAGCGCCGATCAGCTTTGTGGACGTTTCTGCCGCCAAGGCGCGGGAAGGTCCGCGTTGGCCAGGATCGGCCCGATCCGTTCGTGGCGAGCTTCGATTCCCCTTCATGCGCCACTCCGAGCCACCGGCCGCCACACTGGCCACAACCTCCTGAGTCGTGCCGGGATCGCAGTCCTGTAGCCAAAAATCCGGCCCTGAGGGCGTATCACGGTGCGCCGCCGAATGCAATCATTCGTGCACAAAGGTCTGCAATCTAGACTTTTCTCCAGTACCTGGGTTATCCTGGTCAGACCTACTCATAGGTACGGCGGCGCTCCTACGGAGGGAACCGGTCGGATAGTCGCCCTCACGACTGGTCGGAGACAACAAAGGAGACACGCTATGGCTAATTGGCCGAGTCGCTGGCCCAGCCGCTAGCACTAAGGATGTAGATCAGGGGCGTTCGCGCATTGCGGGCGCCCTTGATCGTTCTATGGGGCGCTGCTCGCGCGAGCCATCGACGCCACGGGCGTTTTCCTGCCCGGGCCCGGCTCAGTTGGCCGTGGGTTCGGCCATGTCCTTGACGCGGCGCTCGAAGTCGAGCTCCTTCTCGAAGTCGGCGTCGTGGGCGAAGGTCTTGCCCTCCCGCTCGAGGACCCCGATGAAGGTCTCGACAAGATCGCCGTCGAGCTGGCCGTTGGTGGCGGAGCCCCGCAACTCGACGATCGCTTCATCGGGAGTCATCACCGAGCCGGTCTCGTCGGTCGGTGAGCGATAGCTCTCGCGGGCGGTCATCGTGTCGTAGACGGAGCAGATCGCGAGGATCCGCGAGGCCAGGGGGATCTCCTTGCCGATCAGCCCGGCCGGGTAGCCGCGTCCGTCGACGCGCTCGTGGTGGTAGAGGATCGCGTCGGCGACGGGACCGTAACCGTCGAGGGCGCCAACCAGCAGTGAGCCCTCCTGGGGGTGGTTGCGGACGATCCCCATGTCCTCCTCGGCCACGACCCTGGCGTGCAGGACGCGGTCGGGCCAGGTGAACTTGCCGATCTCGTGCAGCAGCCCGGCGGCGTGGACGGTGTCCTGCTCCTCCTCGCTGCAATCGAGCTCGGAGGCGAGAGCCTTCGCGTAGAGGGCGACGGCGGCGGCGTGCCGGGCGGTCGTCTGATCGCGCATGCCGAGCGCGCGGACGAGCGTTCGCAGGACCCCCAGCTGCAGGCCGACCAGTTGGCGTGAGCGTGCCAGCAGTTGCTCGGCGCGCTCCTCCGAGCGCAGCAGCGCGACGGTCAGCTGGCGGAAGATGATCAGGACGGTGATCGCGGCGATCAGAGCGGGGAAGCCGACGCTGTTGTAGGCGACCGCGAGGATCGTCGCCAGCACGCCGACCGCCAGCTCGCCGGGCAGCAGGGCGATCAGTTCGGAGACGACGCGGCGCATCGGCCGGCCCTCCTCGGTGCGGACGTCGAGCGCGAACAGGGCGAAGCTCGCGGCTGTCGTCGCCATGACGACGCCGAACAGGACGAGGCCGAAGACGGTGCTGTTGGAGACGTGGTGGTCGGGGTGGGTGATGCTCCCTTTCCAGAGCTGCACGACGAGCCCGCCGGCGAAGGGGACGACGGCGTAGATCGTCAGGTTGTTCAGCCACTGCGCGGGGGCCAGCCGACGGACTGCTGATTTGAGGATCATCGCCGAGACTCCGCAGGCAGCGGCCGCCGTCGGCCCGACGACGCCCATCGCCATCACGATCGCCACCAGCGAGGGGCTCAGCTGACCGCCGCTGATCTCGACGCTCAGCCAGTGCCCGGCGACGGCCAGGGCCAGCAGCAGGATCACGAGGCTGAGCGGTTGCCATTCGCCGGCGTTCGTCAGGAGCACGGCGGCGGCCACCGTCGCAGCCAGAAAAACCAGCTCGGCAGCCCAGAAGAGGCGTCTGATGAGGATTTCGGACAACATCCCTGTCGTCCTTAACGGCCTACATGGCGTGGTACTTAAGTCCAGTCCGCTGCGTCGTCATTTAAGGGCAGGCAGTCCGGAAACAGACAATCGGACAAATTCTATTAATTAGATAAGGGTCAAACTCCAGCGGCTTCCGCCGGGCCGTGGCCGAGGCCCTCGGGACCCGCCTGCGGAGGAGCGCCTGTGGTGATCTCCGGATCCGCGCCGCCGGCGATCTGAACCCGCAAGAGCGCGCCTGTGGCGAGGGCGGCGCCGGCGCCGACAACCCAGAAGGCCGTCCGGGGGGAGAGGATCTCGGCCAGCGCTCCGCCCAGTGGCAGGCCGATCGCCACGCAGAGCGCGCCAAGCGATTCGGCGGCGCCCATCATCCTTCCCTGCAGCGGTCCGGGCGTCAGCTTCTGGACGGCGCTGATCAGCGACGGCCACTGCATGCCGTTACCGACGCCGCCTACGAGGCCCGCCACGCAGGCCAGCGCCAGCGAAGGGGCGGCCGCCAGGCCGAGGTAGGCGGCGGCGATGCAAAGCGTCCCGGCGGCCAGCAGGATCCGCAGTGGCCACTTGACGAGACGAGCGAAGACGATCGAGCCGACGATCCCTCCGGCGCCCCACATCGCCAGCAGCACGCCCACACCGCGATCGCCGGATCCCAACGTCGACTTGACGAATTCGACCTCGATCGGGGCGCCTGTCTCGATGAACGTCAGCGCCACGAGCTCGGCGACGAACAGGCGCTTGAGCATCGGCGCCCCGGCGATGTGGTCGCGGGCGGCGCGCAAGCGCGCCCTGACCGAATCCCCGCCGGCCTCCTCGACGTGGGGGTGCAGGTCCAGAAGCAGCACCCCGCAGGCGAGGAACGAGCCGACGTCGATCAGCAGCGCAGTCGGTGCCCCTGCAGCCGCCACGACCGCCCCGGCGATCGCGGGGCCGAGGATGAAGGACATCGAGAAGCCGAGGTTCAGGGCGGCATTGGCGTGGCGCTCGGCGTTCTCGGCGGAGGCGTCCAGCTCAGCCGATGGCGCTCCGGAGGCGGCCTCGGTCTCGACCCAGCCGCGGGCCGCCCTGGCGACCTCCGAGCGCAGCAGCGCGCTGGCGGCCAGCGCGGCGATCCCGTCGAGGGTGACGAGCCCGAGGATCGCCGCCAGCGAGAAGTTCCACAAGAGCACCGCGAGACCGGCGGTGAGGATCGCCTCGAACACGTAGAGGGCGCTCAGCTCGCGGCGGCGGCGGGACGCCTCGACCTTCGCGACGACGGCGGGGACGACGAGCGCCGGCAGGGCGAGACTGCAGAACATCAACGCTGAGACCGCCAGAGCGCTATGGGTGTGGTCGTATACGGCCAGCACGAGTGCCAGCAGCCCGAACCAGCCGCCGAGCCGGTTGACGGTGTAGGCCAGCACGATCCGGCGCAGCTGCGGTGAGCCCATTACGAGGCGCATCGTCTGCAAGCTATCCACTGCCCGGCCGCGTGTCGAGCGTTGCACGCGAGCTCGACGGACGTTCAAGGTCGGTCCATAACGGCCGATACCGTTCCCACATGGAAGACGGCATGCCAGGCGCCTCACGGCCCGTCGAGGTCATCATCGCCGACGATCACACGGTCGTCCGCGACGGTGTGCGAGCGGTGCTCGAACGCGAGGCGGGCGAGTTCAAGGTCGTCGCCGAAGCCGCTGACATCCCTTCGATGATCCGGGCTGTCCGTGAGCACAAGCCGGACCTGCTGACGCTCGATCTGACGATGCCGGGCGGCTCGAGCCTCGGCGCGTTGCCGTCGTGCTTCATCGCCCACCCGACGATGGCCGTCGCGATCCTGACGATGCGCGAGGACCCCGAGTACGCCCGCCAGGCGCTACGCGCGGGTGCTCGCAGCTACGTCCTCAAGGAGGCCGAGCCCGCCGAGCTGCTGCAGGCTTTCCGCCTCGCTGTCGCCGGCGGTAACTACCTGCACCCACGTCTCGGCGCGCTGATGGCCACCGGCGAGGAGTCCGGCGGCGAAGGCGTCGTGCTCTCAGAGCGCGAGCGGGAGGTCGTGAGGCTGATCGCCAACGGCTTCACCAACCCTGAGATCGCCGAGAAGCTCAGCGTCGCAGAGCGGACCGTCAAGACCTACAGGGCGCGAGCGATCGAGAAGCTCGGCTTCTCCTCGCGGGCGGAGATCACGGCGTACGTTCGCAAGGTCGGCCTGGCCGACTGAGCAAGGCGCCTGGCCGACGTGCGGCTAGGCTCGTTGGATGGGTCCGATCGCAGCGATCCGACGCTACGTCGCTGAAATGCATGTGCGCAATCTGTCGATGATCGATGAGGACAGAGCACGGCTGCAGCGCAATAGCGGAAATGAGATGGCTTGGCTCGAAGCGATGGTGGAGAATCCGTCCGGTCGACAGAAACGGTCCGTCGAGCCGCCCGTCCGTCCCTTGCCCGGCGAGCGCACTTCGGGCCAGGAGTAGGCTCCTTCCATGGCCGCGGAACTTCCCGTCGAGGGCTACCAGCTCAAGGACATCTCGCCGCGAGCCTTTCAGCATCCTGCCGACCGCGCCGCGACCGCCGCTCTCTCCTCGGTGCCCTACCTGGACACGGTTGTCCGCAAGCTGATCGAGCTGGGCTATGAGCGCGCATTGCGCCAGAGCTTCCTCGGCTCGGCGGTGAGGCTCTCGGAGGAGCAGCTCCCGGATGTCTGGCGCGAGCACGCGATCGCCTATGCGACGCTCGACATGACAGAGGTCCCCGACCTCTACCTGAGCCAGTTCCCCGTCCCCAACGCGATGGCGATCGGCGCCAAGCGCCCGATCGTGGTCGTCCAATCGGGGTTGATGGGCCTGCTCGATGCGCCCCAACGGCGGGCGGTGTTCGCCCACGAGGCGGCCCACATCCTCTCCGATCACGGTCTCTACCGGACGGCCCTGGCGATCCTCGTGTTGATGACCCGCGCCGCGCGCCTGCCACTGCCGCTGATCCCAGTCAGGACAGCTTTGATGGAGTGGGGGAGGGCCACGGAGCTGAGCGCCGACCGCGCCGCCGCCCTCGTCACTCGCGACCCATTGGTCGTATGCCGCACGCTGATGTCGCTCGCGGGCGGCGCGATGGTCTCAGAGCTCGACCTCGACGCCTTCATGAAGCAGGGCCTCGACTACACCGAGGGCACGGGCCTCGAGCGCTTGACGCGGCTGTCGCTGGAGCTGGGCGTCACCCACCCGCTGCCCGTCAAGCGCACCCACGAGCTGATGGCCTGGGTGCGCTCGGGCGAGTTCGACCGGATCGTCGGCAACGGCGAGTACCCACGGCGGGGAGACCCGGTCGATGCGCGAGCCGAGGGCGGGGAGGCGGTCTCCTTCTACGCCGACAGGATCCGCGACGCGATCCGCGAGACGGGCGACTCGGTCGGCGCCGCCGGGCAACAGCTGGCCGACTGGCTGCGCGGCTCGCGTGGCTCAGACGACGAGGAGCAGGACGAAGAGAGCTAGAGGCCTGGCAGGGCCTCGGCGTGCCCACCGTGGGGGCGGCCCGCCAACGGCACGGTCAGCCTGACGATCGTCCCTTTGCCGGGTGCCGGCAGCCAGTCCAGATCGCCGCCGACGAGCTCGGCGCGCTCCTGCATGCCGCCCGTTCCGTAGCCGCCGCCGTCCTCGCGGGGACCGAGCCGTCCCGGTGGCATGCCCTTCCCGTCGTCGGTGACGCTGGCGATGACCTTCTGTTCGTCGCCGGTCAGGCTGATCGTCGCTTCCGTTGCCTCGGCGTGGCGGCTGACGTTCGTCAGGGCCTCCTGGACGACGCGGTAGATCGTGCTCTCAAGCTCCGGATCCAAGCGGCCACCGCCGGTGGCCGAGTCGCCCGGGGGCAGATCCTCGTCGCGGCCGAACTCGATCGACGTTTTGACGTCGAGTCCGTCGATCGCCTGTGCGCGCCGAGCCAGCGCCTCCAGCGCCGCGGCCAGTCCGAGGTCGTCCAGGGCTGCGGGACGAAGCTCGGTGATCAGGTGGCGCAGGCCGTCGACCTCGTTGCTCAGACCCTCGAGCGCCTCGTCGACGGCGGCCGCCAGGGCATCGCGATCTTCGAGATCTCTGGCATTTGCCAACTGCAGACGCAGCGCGCCGATGCCCTGGATCGACTCGTCGTGGATCTCCCGCGCCCAGCGTGTCCGCTCGCGCTCGCGGGCCTCCATTCCGTAGCGCAGCCGTTCGATCTCGACCGAGCGCTCGGCGGCCAGACGGGCAGCGACGCTTTCGGCGAACGCGGCCAGCGCCTCCCGGTCGGGCTTGCGGAACGAGCCGTCGCGGCGCATCGCGATCGCCAGCCCGCCGCCCTGTCCCTCCATCTGGAAGGGCTCGACGAGCACCGCACGCGCTTCGACGCCCAGTTCGTGCAGGAACGCCGCCTCCTGGCCGCGCGGGCGATCGAGCGCCAGCGACCTGCCGTCGGTGTAGAGAGCGCCGAGCGCCGTGCCCTGCACGGGGGCGATCCGCAGCCGCACGGGGCTACCGCTCGCGCCCGCCACGCGCAGCTCGCCCTTCTCCTCGATCACCAACAGCATGCTGCTGGCGTCGAGCAGCGCGAGACCGCGGTCGGCCATCAGCCGCAGCAGCCAGAGCTCTGAACCGGTAAGCACCGCCAGAGATTATGAAGGGGGCGAGGTCGACTCCGTTGCTCCGGTCCCGCTCAATGGCGCTCCGGGACCGTGTGGGGCGACCGCCTCGCCATTGCCCGCGCGCTCCGCCGCGGCCCTAGCGCGCTGCAGCAGCGTGGCCGCGGTGCTCTCCGTCCGCCAGACCGACAGGCCCACCGAGATGCGCAGCGCCTGTCGCTTGCCCCTGGCTTCGACCTTGATCGCCCGCAGCCGGTCGAGGACCCGTCGCGCGACCATCTCGCCGTGGGGACCGTCGGCGCCGGGCAGCACGACCAGCAGCTCGCGGTCGCTCGGCATCCCCACCCGGTCGAAGCGGCGCAGCTCGCGCCGCAGCGCACCTGCGATGTAGGCGAGGGTCTGCTCGCGAAGCTCGCCGCCGTGCTCGCCGGCCATCTCCTCGAGGTTGTCCACCACGATCAGCAGGCAGCTCAGTGGCGTGCCGTAGCGTTCGGCGCGGCCGATCTCCTCGTCCAGTCGCTCATCCAGCTGTGTCGCGCCGGGCCATTCGAAGGCCGCCGGTGGGACGGGTGAGTCGCTCGAGGTGGAGTCGCTGGCAGCCATGCCCTTGCCTTGTCCGGAGTGTACGTACGGTCGGTTTCCCTTCCGGCCCGCCACGGTGATTATGCAGGTGGGGGCGGTTCTTGCAAAGGCCTGTCTCGCTGCCGGCCCGCCTCCGTCGTCGTCGCCGCGATCCGTCGGAGCTCGGTGCAACAGTGGACCGATGCTGCAAGAGCTACGCGTCGAGAACCTGCTGCTGATCGAGCGCGCCGAGCTTCGCTTCAGCGCGGGCCTGAACGTGCTGACGGGTGAGACGGGCGCCGGCAAGACGGTCCTCGCCCATGCCCTCGACCTGCTGCTGGGCGGACGCGCGCGACAGGGGATCGTGCGTCCGGGCGCCGCCGAGGCCTATGTGGAGGGCACCTTCGACTTGCCCGAGGGGTTGCCTGCGGAGCTGGCCGAGCGCCTCAGCCCCGACGCGGCGGAGATCGTCCTGGCGCGACGGGTGAGCACCGACGGGCGGACGAAGGCCTACCTCAACGGGCGCTCCGCCAACGTCTCGGAGCTACGCGACCTGGGAGGTCTGCTGCTGTCCTTCTACGGCCAGCACGAGCACCGGCGCCTGACGGTGTCGGGCGCGCAGCTGCAGATCCTCGACGGGCTCTGCGGCGAGGCTCAGATCAAGCGCTTGCGTGACGGCGCCTCCGCCCATGCCCGCGTGCGCGAGTTGAGCGAGCGGATGGCGGAGCTGAACGAGCTGGCCGGCAGCCGCGAGCGCGAGCTGGGTCTGCTCGAGTACGAGCTGGGGGAGATCGACGAGTTGGCTCCCGACGCCGAGGAGCACGAGCAGTTGCGCTCGGCACGCGAGCGGCTGCGCCGCCAGGACGCCTTGGTCGCGGCCGCCGCGGCAGGCGCCGAGGCGCTGGGCGGGGACGGCGGGCAGGCGCCGGGCGCAACTCAGCTGCTGGCGCTCGCGGGTGGCGCGCTGGAGGACGTCGCCGGGGTCGATCCGGCTCTGGACGGACTGGCCGAGCGCCTGCGGGCCGCGGCTATCGAGTCCCAGGAGCTGGCGGGCGAGCTGCGCGACTACGGCGCAGGTGCTCTCGACGGCCTTCCGGCGCTCGACATCCCCGGTCTGGAGCCGACGCTGGAGGGCGTCGAAGAGCGCCTGCAGGCGCTCGAGCGCCTGCTGCGCAAGCACGGCGGCACCGTCGAGGCGGTGCTGGCCTATGCCGACGAGGCACGCGCCCGCCACGAGCAGCTGGCCGGGGCAGAGGTAGCGATCGAGCAGACGGGCGCCGAGCTGGAGCTGGCGCGAGCGGATCTGCAGGCGCGGGCGGGCGCCCTGCGCAAGGCCCGCAAGGCCGCCGCCAAGGGCTTCGCGTCGGAAGTCGCAGGGCAGTTGACAGAGCTGGCGATGGAGGACGCCGGCTTCGAGGTGACGTTCGGGGAGATCGAGGCGGGACCGGCGGGCGCCGACACGGTCGAGTTCCTGCTGGCGTCGAACCCGGGCGTTCCCGCCGGCCCTCTGCGTGAGATCGCCTCCGGCGGGGAGCTCTCGCGGGTGATGCTGGCGATCATGAGTGCCGGCCACACCCTTCGGGCGCGGCGCCCCGCCGCGGCCCCACAGACGACGCTGGTGTTCGACGAGGTCGACGCTGGCATCGGCGGACGGACCGCCAATGCGGTCGGCGCGCGTCTACAGGCGCTCGGCGCGAGGGGGCAGGTGATCTGCATCACCCACCTTCCCCAGATCGCCTCTCTGGGCGCCCGTCATTTCTCGATCGTCAAGGACACCGGCGCCGATCCCACCCGGGCATCGGTGCTGGAGCTGGCCGAGTCGGAGGTCGTCACCGAGTTGGTGCGGATGCTGGGCGCCGACAGCGAGGACGGCGCGGCACTGCGCCACGCCCGCGATCTGCGCCGCGCCGCCTAGAGAAACCCCCATCGCAGAAGGTGCGCGGGTGCCCCGCGGGCGTTACTCTCGGCAGGGATGGCAGCGACCAGACCGAGCCCCGCCGGATCACGAGATGCCCCCGCCGGCGGCCTGCCGGGCGCGACGCCCGCGGTCGTCTCCGCCGTCGGAGGTCCCGTCCGGCCGGGCCGGCGTACGAAGCTGCTCGTCAAGCATCTGGTCCCGGGTGACATCGCCCTGCTCGACCATCTCGACATCGACAGGGTCTCGGCCGAGGAGCTGATCGCCGCCGAGACCGTCGCGGTGATCAACTGCCGTCCCTCCTCCAGCGGCACCTATCCCAACCTCGGGCCGCTGCTGCTCGTCGAGGCGGGCATCAAGCTCGTCGACCTGCCCACCGACGCCCTGTTTGACCTCGTCGCCGACGGCGACCCGCTGGTCGTGCGCGAGGTGCTCGGCCAGGATGGCGCCACGAGCGCCGAGGTGCTGCGGCGGGGGCAACTGCTGGCCACCGGCGAGATCCTCGACCTGCGCCGTGTCCGCGCCGAGACCGAGGCCCGACGCCTGGAGGTCGGCGAGGCGCTTGAGCGCTTTGCCCACAACACCATCGAGCACATGCGCGAGGAGCGCGAACTGCTGACGGGCAGGATCAACCTGCCGCGCTTCGCAACCGACTTCCGCGACCGCTCGACGCTGCTCGTCGTTCGCGGCGTCGAGCATCAGCGCGATCTGCGCGCTCTGCGGCCATTCATCCGCGACAAGCGCCCCGTGATCGTCGCCGTCGACGGCGGCGCCGAGGCGGTCCTCGAAGCGGGCCTGAAGCCCGACATGATCGTCGGCGACATGGACTCCGCCGGCGAGGACGCGCTCGGTTGTGGCGCCGAGCTCGTCGTCCATTCTTACCCCGACGGCCGCGCCCCCGGGCGCCATCGCCTGGAGGAGCTGGGACTGCCCTTCAAGCTCGTCCCCGCTCCCGGCACGAGCCAGGATGTGGCGATGCTGATCGCCGCCGAGAAGGGGGCGCGGCTGATCGTCTCCGTCGGCTCCCAGTTCAACCTCGTCGAGTTCCTCGATCGCAACCGCAAAGGCATGTCGTCGACCTTCCTGACTCGCCTGCGTGTCGGGGAGATCCTCGTTGACGCCAAGGGAGTGAGCCGCCTCTACCAGCCAAGGCCCGGACTGACCCCGCTGCTGCTCGTCATCGCCGCCGGGCTGATCGCGATGATCGCGGTGATCTGGACGACCCCGGCGCTGCGCGACGTCGCCGAACTGCTCTGGCTGAGAATTCAGATCCTGCTCGGCGCCCGCTGACCCGGAGCGCCGCACTCCCGCCCAATGTTCGATTACCGCTACCACGCGCTGTCCCTTGCCGCCGTCCTGTTCGCCCTGGCCCTCGGCGTCCTGATCGGCGTGGCGATCGGCGACACCAACCTCGTCAACTCCGCCAAGAACGGGATCGTCCACAACCTGCAGAACGAAGTCGACGAAGCGCGCACCCAGGCCGAGGGCTTGCAGGACAAGCTCACCGCCGAGGAAGGCTTCTCCAAGAGCCTCTATCCGCTCGCCGTCCACGAACTGCTCAACGGACGCAGCATCGGCCTGGTGTTCCTGGGCGGACCGTCGGACCAGGTCAACTCGCTCGTCAGGGCGGCGATCACGCAGGGCGACGGCAGCCTCGCGACCGTCGTCGCCGTTCGCGACCCACTCAACCTCGCGGCGATCGACAAAGAGGCAGCCGGCACCCACTACGCCGACCTCGAAAGCTCACCGGCGCTCGTCGAACACTTCGGGGAGCTGGTCGGGCGCCAGCTCGTCAGCGGCGGCGCGCTCGTCGACCAGGAGCTGCTCAGCCGCGTCCGCGGCAGCCTGCTGAGCGCCTTCGACGGGCAGCTCACACACCTCGAAGGGCTGGTCGTCGCCCGCACCGTCTCAGCGCAGCAGAGCGCCGAAGCGAACGAAGCCGACACCCGCTTCGAAGATGGCCTGCTGGCCGGTGTGGCGGCCGTAGGGGTGCCTGCCGTCGGCGTCGAGCTGACCTCCACAGAACCCTCCCAGATCCCCTGGTTCAAGGGCCGCAAGATCTCCTCCGTCGACGATCTCGACGCGCCCGCCGGGCAGGCCGCCCTGCTCTATGCCCTCGCCGGGAACTCCGGCGACTTCGGCATCAAGCCGACCGCGGACTCGCTGCTGCCGAGCGTCCCCGCGTCCTCCGCGGCGCCCGCCTCGACACCCTGAGCCGCGTCCGCTCGGGTCGCTAGCTTCACGCGATGCACGCCCTGCCGATCCTGCTCGCCGCCGCCGTCGCCGGGCTACTTGCCCCGACACTGCTGCAGGGCCTGCGAGCCCACAGCCGGCCGAACTACAGGGGTCGTGAGCTGCCGTTCCCGGTCGGGGTGCTGATCCCGGCCGCCGCCCTGCTTGCCCTGATCCCGCTGGTGCTGATCGCAAGGATCGGCTCGACCGCGATCTTCCATCCCGAGGTCGCTCCGATCCTCATCTACAGCCTCGGCGTCATCGCGCTCGGGCTGATCGACGACACGCTCGGGGAGCGCGGCAGCGGCTCGACAGCGCTCGACGGCCCGGCCACAGCAGGCGCGGCGCGACCGACGGAGGCAGGCGAGCCCCTGGCGGCAAGCGAGGCGGACCCGACAAGGCCCCCTCGCGGCTGGCGAGGGCATACCACGGCGGTCATGCGCGGGGAGCTCTCGACGGGCGCACTGAAGGCCGCCGGATCTTTGGGCCTGGCGCTGCTGGCGATGGATCAACTCGGGCTCTCCGACGGACGCTGGCTGCTCGCCACGGGCGTGCTCGTGCTCGCGACCAACGCCTTCAACCTGCTCGATCTGCGCCCGGGGCGCGCCGTCAAGGTCTTCGTGCTGCTCGGCGCAGGGCTGACGATCGGCGCAGGACCGCGGGTGCTCTGGTCGCTCGGCCTGCTGGCGGGGCCGGCGCTTGTCGCCGGCGGCTATGACCTGCGCGAGCAGGCGATGCTGGGGGACACCGGCTCGAACCTCCTCGGCGCCCTGGCGGGGCTGTGGCTGGTGCTGACGCTGTCGGGGACGGGGCAGCTGATCGCCCTCGTAGCGCTGCTCGGAGTGACAATCTACGGCGAGCTGAGGTCGATCTCGGAGCTGATCGAAAGGACTCCGGGGATGCGCCAACTAGACTCTTGGGGCAGGCCCTCATGACCGCCAATTCCGACCGCCACGCGCAGCCTCCAAGCAAGACCCGGTTCATCTTCGTGACCGGCGGCGTGGTCTCCTCCCTCGGCAAGGGAATCGCGGCCGCATCGCTCGGCCGGCTGCTCGTCTCTCGCGGCATGACCGTCGGCCTTCAGAAGTTCGACCCCTACATCAACATCGACCCGGGGACGATGTCGCCCTACCAGCACGGCGAGGTGTTCGTCACCGAGGACGGCGCCGAGACCGACCTCGACCTGGGCCACTACGAGCGCTTCACCGACGCCAACACCAGCCGCGCCTCCAACGTCACGGCAGGCGGCATCTACGACACCGTGATCCGCCGCGAGCGCCGCGGCGACTACCTCGGCGGGACCGTCCAGGTCGTCCCCCACATCACCGACGAGATCAAGCAGCGGATCTCCCTGATCGCCGAGTCCAGCGACGTCGACTTCGTCATCACCGAGATCGGCGGCACCGTCGGCGACATCGAGTCGCTCCCGTTCCTCGAGGCGATTCGGCAGTTCCCCGTCGACGTGGGACGGCGCCGCTGCATGTTCATCCATCTCACGCTCGTGCCCTACATCGGCCACGCCGGCGAGCTGAAGACGAAGCCGACCCAGCATTCGGTCAACGAGCTGCGCCGCATCGGGATCGCGCCCGACATGCTGATGTGCCGCTCCGAGAGCCCACTGTCGATCGAGATTCGCCGCAAGATCGCCCTGTTCGCGAGCCTGCCCGCCGAGGCGATCGTCTCGGCCTGTGACGTCGACAACATCTACAAGGTCCCCCTGACCTTCCACGAGCAGGGCGTCGACGAGTTCGTCCTCGAGCACTTCGCGATGGAGGCCCCCGCGCCGGACCTCGAGCGCTGGACCGAGCCGATCGAGCGCTCCGCTCGTGCCACCCGCACCGTCAAGATCGGCCTCGTCGGCAAGTACATCCAGCTGGAGGACGCCTACCTGTCAGTCTCCGAAGCGCTGCGCCACGCCGCCTCGCTGCAGGACGCGAGCGTCGAGATCGACTGGATCGACTCCGAGCAGCTGCTCGACCCCGCGCAGGCGGCAGAGCGCCTCGAGGGCCTCGACGGCATCCTGATCCCCGGCGGCTTCGGCGGCAGGGGATGGGAGGGCAAGATCCACGCCGCTCGCGTCGCCCGCGAGCAGCGCATCCCCTACCTGGGGATCTGCCTGGGGATGCACGTCGCCGTCAGCGAGTTCGCTCGCAACGTCGTCGGGCTGGAGGGCGCCAACTCGACGGAGATGGACCCGGAGACGCCGCACCCGGTGATCGACCTGCTGCCCGAGCAGAAGGAGGTCGCGGACCTCGGCGGCACGATGCGCCTTGGCGCCGACCCGATCAAGCTCCACGACGGCACCCGCGTTCGGGAGATCTACGGCGAGGCCGTCATCTACGAGCGCCATCGCCACCGTTACGAGGTCAACAACCTGCTGAGGAAGCGCATGCAGAGCGCCGGCCTGGGGATCTCCGGAACATCGCCCGACGAGCGCCTCGTCGAGGTCGTCGAGCTGGCAGACCACCCCTTCTACGTCGCCTCCCAGTACCACCCCGAGTTCAAGTCGCGCCCCGAGCGGCCTGCGCCGCTGTTCCGTGAGTTCATCGCCGCTTCGCTGGAGCGAGCGCCGGAGCATGGCGAGGTGAGGGTCTCCGACACCCGCACCGCCGCTGCCGGCGAGCCCTCCGTCCGGCCGTGAGCGCCAACGCCGGCGACACGCTCGACCAGCGCTACCTGCACTCGATCTTCGCCGAGCTCTGCGCGATCGAGAGCCCCTCGCTGCGCGAGCGCGCATGCGGAGAGCGCGTGAAGGCCGAGCTCGAGAAGCTCGGGCTGGAGGTGACAGAGGACGGCGCCGGAGATGCGATCGGCGCTGACTGCGGCAACCTGCTCGCGCGTCTGCCCGGCGGCAGTCCCGGAGCGCGCTCGGTGCTGCTGTGCGCGCACCTCGACACCGTGCCGCTGCTCGCCGCCGTCGAGCCGGTGCTCGAGGAGGGCTACTGGGAGAACGCCAACGAAGCGATCCTCGGCGCCGACAACAAGGCTGCCGTCGCCGTGCTGCTGGCACTCGCACGCGATGTCTACCACCAAGGCGCTCCCGTCGACGTCGAGCTGCTGTTCACCGTCGGTGAGGAGATCGCCCTGGCGGGCGCCCGCGAGTTCGACCCATCGGTCCTGAACAGCGATTACGGCTACGTCTTCGACCATGCTTCCCCGATCGGCGAGGTGATCGTCGACTCCCCCTGCCACTTCCGTTTCGAAGCGCGCTTCCGCGGCGCCGCTGCCCACGCCGGGATCCGCCCCGAGGATGGGCGCAGCGCGATCCTGGCCGCCAGCCGCGCGGTCGCGGCGCTCCGTCACGGGCGCATCGAGGGGGAGGGGACCGTCAACGTCGGGACCGTCTCCGGCGGCGGCGCGATCAACGTCGTCCCCGAACGAGCCGAGCTGATCGGCGAGGTTCGAGGTCTCGACGACCGTCGCGGCGAGACGCTGATGGCGGAGGTCGTCGACCGCATCCACGAGGCCGCCAACCGGCCCGACTGCGACTGTGACGTGGATGTCTCCGTCGCCCGCACCTTCTCCGGCTACAAGCTCTCGCCCTCCGCGCCTCCCGTCAGAGCGGCTGAGGCGGCGCTGCGCGCCTGCGGCCACGAGCCTATCCGCGTGTCGAGTGGCGGCGGCTCGGACGCCAACGCCCTGATCGCCAAGGGCTTTCAGACCGTCAACCTCGCCAACGGCACGGAGCGTCCCCACGAGCCCGGCGAGCGAGTCGCCGCGACGGCGCTCGAGGAGATGCTGAGAGTGACGGAGAGGCTGCTCGGCGAGGTCGCGGCGCTCACACCCGACGCGGCGCTGTAGCGTCCAGAGCGATGCTCAAGCTGCGCCGCGCAACAGTCCTCGACGCCCTTCCGTCCTCCTCGGAGGGGCCGGCCGGCGAGCAACGCCTGACCGTTCAGCTCCCCGCTGAGGACGGATCGGAGCCGCGTTCGGCGATCGCCGACGTCGGCATGGTCGGGCTCTCCGAGGCGGGCGACGAGGTGATCGTCAACGTCGAGGCGCTCGACCTGGGGCTCGGCTCCGGGGGCTTCGACATCGTCCACGTCAACCTCACAAGAGGCCTCGAAGCGCCCGGTGCGCCTGAGCGCAACGTCATGAAGCTCAACTACACGAGCCTCCAGCACACCGTAGAGCCCGTCGAGGGCGAGCAGCAGCTCGGAGTGCCGCTTGAGCGCCCTGTCGCCGTCCTTGCCCTGCATGGCCAGCTCGCGCCCGTCGCATGGGCCTTCGCTCGCGCTCGCCCCGGCGGACGCCTCGGATACATCCAGACCGAGGGCGGAGCGCTCGCCGGCAGCCACTCCCGGACCGTCGCGACGCTCCGCTCCGAGGGACTTCTTGCCGGGCACCTGACCGCCGGTGCGGCCTTCGGCGGGGAGGGTGAGGCGATCAGCGCCGCCGGAGCGCTTCAGCACGGCATCCGCGAGCTGGGCTGGGATGCCGCCGTCTGCGGGCCCGGGCCGGGAATCGTCGGCTCCAGCTCCCGTCTCGGCCACGGCGGCATGCTCGCCCTCGACAGCGCCCACACGGCCCTCGCCCTCGGCTGCCCCACACTGCTCGTCGCGCGGATGTCATCAAGCGACGCTCGGGCGCGCCACCGGGGCATATCCCATCACACCCTCACCGTCCTCGACCTGCTGCTGGAGCCCGTCAGCGTGGCGCTGCCCGCCGGGATGCGCTCGCCCGTCGGCTCCGATCTGCGCGCCGGGCTCGGAGCGGTGTTCGGCAAGGCCGACGCCAGCCGCCCCGCCCTGGCGACAGACGTCGAGCGGCCCGCACGGATCACCCGTCACGATTGGCGCCGCGCCGAGGTCGACCTGCCCGCCTACGCCTCCAGCGGCCTGCCGGCCGAGACGATGGGACGGGGCCTCGCCGAAGACCCGCTGTTCTTCGGAGCTGCCCTCGCCGGCGGCTCGGCGCTGGGCGAGCTGGTGGTCTTGGCTCACACCGGCGACGGCGGCAGCGAGGCGGCGTGAGCGCCTTCGAGGCCCTCGGCGGGACCACCGTATATGAGGGCCGGTTGGTGAAAGTCAGGGTCGAGCGCTTCCGTCACGCCGACGGCGAAGAGGTCTCCCGGGAGATCGTCCGCCATCCCGGCGCCGTCGGGATCCTCGCTTACGACGACACGATCGTTTGGCTCGTGCGCCAGCCCCGCGAGGCGGTCGACGAGCCCGATCTGCTGGAGATCCCAGCCGGGCGCCTGGACAAGCCCGGCGAGGAGCCGCTGCCCGCCGCCAAGCGCGAGCTGGCCGAGGAGATCGGCAAGGGCGCCGAGCACTGGGAGCCGATCACCACCTACTACACCGGCGCCGGCTTCACCGACGAGCAGGTCCACCTGTTCGCCGCCACCGGACTGCACGAGGCGAGTGCCGACAGCGGCGAGGAAGAGCGCATCGAGCTGGTCCCCTGGCCACTCTCCGAGCTCGACTCCGCGCTGGCCGAGTGTCGCGACGCGAAGACGCTGATCGCCCTCAACTGGCTGGCGCGGCGACTGAACGCCTGATTGCACCGCCGAGGAGGAAACGCCGCGGGCGCGAAGCTCAGTGTCGATGGCCCACCTCGACCTCGACATCGGCGCCGCCGCCACCTCCTCCGCGCCGAGCGCGATCGCCGAAAGGGCTTCAAGCGCCCCCGTCTCGCCGTCGGCCGGCGAGCCCGCCCCGGCCCCGCCGGGCTCCACCGAGACAGAGCGGCTGATCGGAGACTTCCTCGCCTACCTCGAGTTGGAGCGAGGGCTGTCGCGCAACACCCTCGACGCCTACCGCTCCGACCTCCACCAGCTCGACGTCTACCTGACCCGCACCGGATTGACCGTCGAGGGCGCCGCCCACGGCGATCTCGCCGACTTCCTCGGCGAGCTGGCGGAGGGTAGGGAAGGACGCCCGCCGGTCGCCGCCACGACGCTCGGTCGCAAGGTCGCCTGCTTGCGCTCCTTCTACCGACACCTGCGCCGCGAGGATCTGATCGACCACGATCCCACCGCCGACCTGCACGGCCCCCGCAAGCCCCAACGCCTGCCACGCGTGCTCTCCCGCGAGGAGATCCGCCGCCTGCTGGAGCAGCCGCGCGGCGCGAGCCCCCTCGCCCAGCGCGACCGCGCGCTACTGGAGGTGATGTACGCCTGCGGGCTGCGCGCCTCGGAGGCCGTCGGCCTGGAGGTCCGCGACCTCGACCTGGAGGAGGGCCTTCTGTGCGCCCGTGGCAAGGGCTCGAAGGAGCGGATCGTCCCCGTCGGGCGCCAGGCGCTTGCGGCTCTGTCGATCTACCTCCGTGACGGGCGCCCCGAGCTAATCGGGACGCGCGTGCAGGGACGACTGCTGGTCAATCACCGGGGCGGCCCTCTGACCCGGCAGGGGCTCTACAAGATCGTCCAAGGCCATGCGCGCAGGGCTGGGCTGCAGGAGAAGATGAGTCCTCACACGCTGCGTCACACCTTCGCCACCCACCTGCTGGCCGGGGGCTGCGACCTGCGCTCTCTGCAGGAGATGCTCGGCCACGCCGACCTGGCGACGACGCAGGTCTACACGCACCTCTCGGCCGACCGGCTGAAGGACGCCTACTTCGGCGCCCATCCCAGGGCCAGTGTCGGGGGTCCGTCTGCCGGCTCCGAGTGAGAGCCACGACCGGCTGCCGTACGCCTCCGGGTGGGCCCTGGCAGTGTCCGTCGCGACCAGATGACTCCCGGCCAGCCGCTGGACGGCGCTTCGGTGTAGACATCCGGCGATGAGCGCAACGCCCGCCCGGCGAGCCTTCGTGCTCGTGATCGACGCCTGCGGCGCGGGCGCCCTGCCCGACGCCGCCGACTACGGCGATGAGGGGACCGACACGCTCGGCCACCTCGCCGAGGCGCTCGGCGGGCTCGACCTGCCCGTCCTCGGCGCCCTCGGCCTCGGCTCGATCCTGCCGATCATGGGAGTGCCTCCCAGCCCCGACCCGGCGATCCACGGCCGCCTGGCGCCGCTCGGCCCCGGTAAGGACTCGATTGCCGGGCATTGGGAGCTGATGGGCGTGACGCTCCCGTATCCGCTGCCGACCTATCCCGATGGTTTCCCGCCGGAGCTGATGGAACGCCTGGAGCGGGCGTGCGGCAGGTCGCTGATCTGCAACCGGCCCGACAACGGCCTGAACGCGATCGAGGAGTTCGGCGCACAGCACTTGGAGGAGGGAGCGCTGATCATCTACACCTCCCAGGACTCCGTCCTGCAGTTGGCGGCCCATGAGCGCTCGCTGCCGGCCACCGGCCTCTACGAAGCCTGTCTGCGGGCGCGGGAGGTGATGTCGGGCGCCGATGGCGTCGGGCGGGTGATCGCCCGGCCCTTCACCGGTGAGCCGGGGGCCTTCGTGCGGACAACCGGGCGGCGGGACTTCGCGCTGGCGCCTCCGTCGCGGAGCTACCTGGAGGAGATCGCCGACGCCGGTAGCAACGTCCTCGGCGTCGGAAAGATCGAGGACCTGTTCGCCGGGCGAGGCCTGACCGGATCGCTGCCTGGCTCGACGAACGCCGAGGCGCTGGCGGCGACGGCCCGCCTCGCGGCCGACCTGCCCGAGGGTCTCGTGTTCGTCAACCTGATCGAGACCGATCAGCTCTACGGCCACCGCAAGGACATCGAGGGCTTCGGTCGGGCGCTGAGCGAGATCGACAGCGCCGTTGGCGAGTTGACGAGCCAGATGGAGGAGGGGGATCTGCTGATCGTCACCGCCGACCATGGCGTGGACCCCGCCCATCCCGGCACTGACCACACCCGCGAGCACGCGCCACTGCTGGCGCTGACGGGCACGATGCCGGCCGGCGAACGAGGTGGGTTTCGCCACGACGGGCCGATGGCTGATGTGGGCGCGAGCGTGCTCGACTGGCTCACGGGCCGCGAGGCTCCGGAGCTGCCGGGCCGCTCCTTCCTAAGCTAGGCCGATGCCCGAGCTTCCCGAGGTCGAGACGATCAGGCGCCAGCTGGCGCCGTTCGCGGAGGGCCGGCGGATCGAGCGGATCGAGATCCTCGACCCGCGCTGGTCACGGCCGCTCGCTCCCGCCGAGCTGGAGGACGCCCTGCGGGGGCGGCGCGTGGAGGAGCTGGGGCGGCGGGGGAAGTATCTGCTGTGGCACCTGGAAGGGGATGTCCACCTCGCCCAGCATCTGCGGATGACGGGATCGGTTCTCGCCAACCCCGACCCCGACCCGTCGCATACACGGGTGCGGATCGGGCTGGGCGCGGTCGACGCGCGGCGTCCTCGCAAAGGCGCCAAAGCGCGCGAGGAGGTGGCGCTGGCGATCACCGACCCGCGGCGCTTCGGGACCGGCGAGCTGCTGCTCGGCGAGCAGGCCCTGACGCTGTTCCTCGATGCCCGCCTCGGCCTCGAGCCGTTCGACGAGGGCTTCACCGCCGATTACCTTCGGACGGTCATGAAGGGACGGACGGCGCCGATCAAGGCGATGCTGCTCGACCAGCGCCGGTTGGCGGGCGTGGGGAACATCTACGCGGACGAGGCGCTGTTCGCGGCGGGCATCCACCCGCTGAGGGCGGCCGGATCGCTGACGAAGGTGCAGGCCGAAAAGCTGCGGGAGACGGTGATCGCGGCGCTGCAGGCGGGGATCGACTCGCGGGGAGCGAGCATCGACGACTTCCGCCATGTCGACGGCGTCAAAGGCTCCTTCCAAGAACGCTTTCTGGTGCACCTGCGCGAGGGCGAGCCGTGCGTGCGCTGCGGCCGGACGATCCGCAAGATGGTCGTCGGGGGACGGGGGACCTACGTGTGCGAGAGCTGCCAGCCGAAGCCGCGGGCTAAGCGGCCAGGATCTCGTCCAGGCGGCCGTCCTGCTCGGCGGCCAGCAGCTCGCTGAAGCCCCCGACCAGCTGCCCGTCGACGACGATCTGGGGGAAGCTCATCATCCCCGTTTTCTGGGCCAGGTCCAGCCGACCCTCGGGGTCGCGGGCGAGGTTGATCTCCTCGAACTCGACGCCTCGGGCCTTCAAGAGGCCCTTGGCCTTCGCGCAGAAGCTGCACGGGTCCGTCGTGTAAACCGTCACGTTGCTCATTACTTCATTAAGTATAGGAACGAGATCGTGTCGCCGGGGCCAGTCCTAGACTCGAATGTCCATGCCTGGACCAGTCAAGACAGAAGCTGTCGTGCTGCGCTCGATGCGCTATGGCGAGGCCGACAGGATCCTGCATCTCTACACGCCCGCCCGCGGCCGGGTCGGAGCGATCGCGAAGGGTGTGCGCCGGGCAAAGAGCCGCTTCGGAGGGCGCTTGGAGCCGTTCTTCCGCATCCAGGCGGAGCTGCACGAAGGGCGCGGGGAGCTGTTGACGGTGACGGGCGCCCTGACCGTGGATCCCTTCTCGAGGCTGCGGGGCGATCGGCTGGCGCTCGACGCCGCCGCCAGGGCCTGCGACGCGGTGGGACGGCTGTTCGAGACCGGTGAGCCCCATCCGGGCGTCTTCAACCTGCTCTGCCGCCAGCTGGGCCTGCTCGACCAGCAGGCGGGGGATGCCGGCGAGGGTCCGCGCGCGGCTGGGCGCTCTGGCTCGCTGAGCTTCCGGCTGAAGCTGCTGCTGGCGGCGGGTCTTGCCCCCCATCTGGGTGCCTGCGCGAGCTGCGGAGAGCCCGAACACCTGGTGGGGTTCTCGGGAGCCGCCGGCGGGGTCGTCTGCGCGTCATGCGAGGCCGGCTCCTTCCCGCTCGGCGCCGACGCGCACGAGTTCATGACGGGCGCTCTCGGTCGGTCCCTGACGGAAGCGCCGGAGGGATCGGAGCAGGCGCTCGGCCAGGTCGAACGGGCGATCGGGGCGACCTTGGAGCATCACGCTCAGCTGCGTCTGATGCCTGCCTTCGTTGCCACGTAGACGTCTAGCCCCTAATAAATTAAAAATAGATGGACAAGGAGGCGGCGAGTACCGACGGGGCTCGGCTGTATGGTTGGGCCGATGGACGAGGGACTGCCGATCGCCTACCCGCTGCTCGACAAGGGTGTGCCTGTGCTCAGCAGCGACGGTGAGGAGATCGGCACGGTCCATCACGTCGTCTCAGCTCCTGAGCAGGACATCTTTCATGGTCTCGTGGTCTCGACGAAACGGCTCGGGCTGCGGTTCGTGCCGGCCGAGGACATCGCCTCGCTTCACGAGCATGGCGTCGATCTGCGGATCAGCGCCGTCGAGGTAGCCGAGCTGCCCGTTCCCGGTGGCGCCGCGCCCGTCTACCGGGAGGACCCGTTGGAGTCGAAGTGGGAGCACTGGGCACACCGGCTGACGGGACGCAAAGACTGGAAGCAGCAGAAGTAGCTCCGGCGGCGGCCGCAAGCGGTGCGAGAATCGATCTGTGAACCCGACTGAGTCACAGACCGTCGCCGAGGAGTTCGCCGAGCGGACCAGAGATGAGGAGGAGCGCCGGCTCTCGCCGCTCGCCGCTCGCTCATATCCGGCTTTGCGCGAGCATGCCGAGGAGGATTGCTCGCTGCGCACGCCCTTCCAGCGCGACCGCGACAGGATCGTCCATTCCAAGGCCTTCCGGCGGCTGACTCACAAGACGCAAGTGTTCGTCTCGCCTCGCGGCGATCACTACCGGACGAGGCTGACCCATACCTTGGAGGTGACGTCGATCTCGCGGACGGTCGCTCGGGCGCTGCGATTGAACGAGGATCTGACGGAGGCGATCGGCCTTGGTCACGACCTCGGCCATCCGCCCTTCGGGCACATCGGCGAGGAGGTCCTCGACGACTGCATGCGGGAGCGCTTCGGCCTCGGCTTTCGTCATTACGAGCACTCGCTGCGCGTCGTCGAGCGGCTGGAGGCCGTGCCCGGATCGATCCGGGACCTAGTCGGGTCGGGGCTGAACCTCACCGAGCAGGTCCGCGACGGGATTGCCCATCACTCCAGCCGCGCCGAGTTGCCGGCGACGCTGGAGGGACGGATCGTCAGGCTGATCGACAGGGTCGCCTACATCAACCACGACATCGACGATGCCGTCAGGGCGGGGCTTCTGAGCGAGGGAGAGCTGCCCGGTGAGCCAATCGAGGTGCTCGGTCACTCCGGCTCCGTGCGAATCGACAGGCTGGTCCACGACATGGTCGAGCACTCCGAGCAGGCCGGGGACATCGTCCAAGGGCCCGAGGCGGGGCCGGCGATGGCGGCGCTGCGGGACTTCATGTTCGAGCGCGTCTACCTGGGGCCGGCAGTGAGGGCCGAGCACGCGAAGATCACGGCCGTTCTGCGCAGGCTCTTCGAGCACTACGTCGAGCACCCCGAGCTGCTTCCCGAGGAGGACGGGGGTGGGGAGACGGAGCTGGCCCAGAGGGTCACCGACTACCTGGCGGGGATGACCGACAGGTACGCGATCAGGGCGTACACGGAGCTCCAGGTGCCGCGCGCCTTCGCCCGCTAGCGTTGCCCCCGTGGCGCTCTACACCAAGCAGTCCAAGGACCGTGTCCGCGACGCAGTCGACTTCGTCGAGCTGGTCGGCGCCCGCACGGAGCTACGGCGTGCGGGGCCGGCCCGTTACGAGGGCCTGTGCCCCTTCCACGAGGAGCGCACGCCCTCCTTCGGCATAGATCCCACCCAGAAGGTCTACTACTGCTTCGGCTGCCAGTCCTCGGGGGACATCTTCACGTTCGTCCAGGAGACCGAGGGCGTCGACTTCCGCGGTGCCCTAGAGCTGTTGGCCGAGCGCTACGGGATCGAGTTGGAACTGGAGGAGGAGGACCCGCGCGACGCCGAGAAGCGCAAGAAGCGCGAGCGCCTGTTGGAACTGCTCTCGCGGACGGCCACCTTCTACGAACGCTGCCTGTGGGACTCGACGGAGGCCTCGAAGGCCCGGGAGTACCTGTTGGGGCGGGGGCTCAGCGAGGAGATCCTCAAGCAGTTCCGCGTCGGCTATGCGCCGAGCGCCTGGGACAGGGTGCTGCTGGCCTCGCGGCGCGGAGGATTCTCGGAGGCGGAGCTGTACGCCACGGGGTTGGTTCAGCGCTCGCGTGAGAACGGCAGGGTGTACGACCGCTTTCGTTCGCGCATCACATTTCCGCTGGCCGACATCCGCGGGCGGGTGCTCGGTTTCGGGGCGCGGGCGATGGAGGGCGAGGAGAGTGCCGGCGGTGGGGCGGGCCGGGGCGACGGGGGCGGCGGCAAACGGCCGAAGTACCTGAACACCTCCGACAACGACGTCTACCACAAGGGACTTCACCTCTATGGGGCCGACATCGCCCGCTCGCACGCGGCCAAAGCGGGGCGGGTGATCCTCTGCGAGGGCTACACGGACGTGATCGCCCTGCACCAGGCGGGGATGCGCAATGCCGTGGGGCTGATGGGGACGGCGCTGACGCCGGATCAGGTGGGGGAGCTGGCGCGAATGGCACAGACGGTGCTGCTGGCCCTCGATGCCGACACGGCAGGGCAGGAGGCGATGCTGCGGGCGTCCGCCCTGGCGGCACAGCGCAAGCTGGAGCTGCGCGTCGTGTCGTTGCCCGCCGGTGCCGATCCCGCCGAGCTGATTCAGCGCGACGGGCCCGAGGCGATCGCGGAGGCCGTCGAGCGATCCGTGCCTTTTGTGCGCTTTCGTGTCGAGCGGGTGCTGGCGGCGGGAGACCAGGGAAGCCCCGAGGGGCGCGACAAGATCCTCGAGGAGCTGCGGCCCGTCTTCGCGACATTGCCGCCGAGCGCGATGCGCTTGGAGCTGACGCAGTTGGTGTCGAGCCGGTTGGCTCTGCCTGAGAGCCTTGCCGAGCAGTTGCTGGCGGAGAGTGGCGGGGGCGCTCGTCGCTCGTCGGGCTCGGGTGGCGCGGGTGGAGGCAGAGGCGGTGTCGGTAGATCCGACGGCGAGCGGGGTCCCGAGGCCAGAGGAAGGCTTGAGTCGAACGGGTCGAGGCCCGGTGGGGAGGGAGGTCCGCGTCGCCAGAACGGGCGGGGCGGTGCGGTCTCTCGCCGGGAGGACACCGAGCGGGCGTTCCTGGCCCTGTGCATCGCCTGCCCGGAGGACGGCGCTCCGGCGCTGCGCTCGTTGGACGTCGATGCCGACTTCTCAGGGGATCTGTTGCGTCGGGCGGCGCGTCATCTGCGTGACGGCGATCTGTCGGCGCCGATGGCCCAGGCACCCGAGGAGCAGGAGGGGCCGGAGGACGACCCATTGCTGCGGGGACTGCTGGCGGAGCTGATCGTCCAGGCCGGCGGCGAAGCGGCCAACCCCGGAATGCTCGAGGTCCAGCGCTTGCAGCTGGAGCTGGCGAGGCTCGACAGGGGTATCCAGCAGGCTAGGGGGCAGGAGGGGACCGACGTGGCCGGCCTCGCCGTGGAGAAGGCCCAGTTGAAAGTGGAGTTCGACCGGGCCTACGCGCGGGTGCTTGAGGAGACGGGGGAGCGGGAGTAGGAGCAGCCGAGAGGGAGACGGTCTCGGGAAGCGGAAGCCCAGAAGCGGCGGCCGACGGGCTCAAGCCGCGGAGTTCACGTTCCTGGCACAGATTTGGCACAGGGACGCGCGTTTTGGGTATGGCGTGACACATTTGCCCAGCCAGGATTGGCAGTGTGGATCGGAAGCCGTTGGAGAGGATGCTGGGGGAGGGGATGTCGCTCGCCGAGATCGGGCGGCGGGTCGGTAGGCACGAATCCACAGTCGCCTATTGGGTGGGGCGGCATGGGCTGCGGGCAGTAGGTGCGGAGCGGCACTCGGCGCGTGGCGGGATCGCTCACGACGAGCTTCTTGCGCTGGTCGAGGAGGGCTTGTCGATCGCTCAGATTGCCGCCCGATTGGATCGAAGCAAGGGCGCCGTCCGCTACTGGTTGAACCGTCATGGGCTGCGCACGTCTAGCCTCGCTCGCGTGAACCGCGCCGCTGCCACGAAGGCTGCTCGCGAAGCTGGACTCGAGCGGGCGCTGATGGAGTGCGCCCAGCACGGGAGTACGGAGTTCGTTCGTTCTTCCGGGGGTTATTACCGCTGCGTGCGATGTCGCTCAGCGGCGGTCAGCAGGAGGCGGCGCAAGATCAAGGCAATCCTGCTGACAGAGGCTGGAGGGGCGTGTGTGCTCTGCGGCTACGACCGCTTCGCAGGAGCGCTCGAGTTTCATCACCTCGAGCCGAGCGAGAAGCACTTCGAGCTCAGTCAGCGCGGGGTGACCAGATCTCTCGAAGCTGCCCGCGCCGAGGCCAGGAAGTGCGCGCTCCTCTGCAGCAATTGCCACGCCGAGGTTGAGGGTGGCTTTGCGACGCTAGGCGAACCTTGTCCGGCTGGCCTAGAATGCGGAGCCGCTCCGGAGTCCTCTCCGGGGTAGCTCGATCCGGGGTAGCTCAACTGGCAGATGCGCTCGACTGTTAATCGAGAGGTTGTGGGTTCGAGTCCCACCCCCGGAGTAGCGGACAATTCTGAGGCTATTGATCGGCACTGGCCGGACGCCCCATCCTAATAACCACGGGCGGCCAGGGTCGCGACAAGCTCCGCGGCTCTCGCACCTGGGTCATGAGAGCGAGACCACGCGGCGAACTCCGCCGCACGCGCTCGGATCGACGGCTCGGCCAAAGCCCGCTCGACGGCCAAGCGAACAGTCCTGGGCGTGACGAAGCGCCGGGGCAGTCGCACGCCCGCGCCCGACCAGTCCAGTCGGGCGGCGTTCTCGTTCATGTCCCCGACCGCCGGGCAGGCGACAACCGTGCAACCGCAGGACAAAGCCCGTACCAGCGTTCCGTGGCCGACATGGCAGATGACTACCTGCGATCTGGGCATCTCACGGCTGTAGACGACCCAGTCGACCACCCGCGCGTTGTCCGGAACCGGGAGGGGTTGGGAAGGCAGCCTCCGGTTCCACGTCGCAAGCACTCGCACGGGCGCATCGGCCAAGCCCTCAAGGGCAGCCCGCAGCAGCCTGTGCTCGGCGTCCTGGGCGGTCGAGGGGGCGATCAGCACGAGGGGGCGCTCATCGACGTCAATTGCGGCGGTCTCGCCGTCCTCCGCCGGAGGCTCCCACATCAGCGGCCCCACGACATGAACGTTGGCCGGCCACGCGCGGGGGTACTCCAACTGCGGGAAGGTCGCGACGATCGCAAGGTCCCTGCTGATCCCGCCGTGGACGTAGTCGAGGGCCGGCAGCCCGAGGCGCGAGCGGGTGTCGTTCAGCTCCGCCCGTCCACGTTCGAGCCCTTTCTGCACGATCGGCTGGGAACGTCGCCAGAGCGCGCGCCCGGCGGCGGTTCGAGGCATCCTCGCGCCGAGCGAGTAGATCGGATGCTCTGGTCTGCCGTGGGGATAGACATGGGGGATCAGCGTCGCATTGGGACGCCCGTCGATCTCGGCCGCCAGGGCGGGGGCGAGGGTGAGGATGTCCGAGACGACGACGTCCGGTTGGAGCTCGCGGACCAATGGCAGCGTGTCTCTGGTGGCGTGGACGACAGCCTCGTAGAAGTCCAGCGGCTCAGGGCCCTGGGGGAAGACCTGATACTCGGGAGCAGGCGCGAAGGCCATGCCCTCCGCCACTACGTGCTCCTCCCAGCGCCGCCAAGTCTGCAGTGTCACGTCGTGTCCCCGGGCCGCCAGGGCGCGACCGAGGGCGATCATCGGGAAGGCGTGACCGGGGTCGCCGAAGGCGCCCAGCAGGATCCGGCGAGGCGTGGGGTCGGTCGCGCTCAGGCGGCCAGCTCGGCCAACAGGCGCATCTGCTCCAGGCGCTCCTCGCGACCGAACGCCGTGGGGGTGATGCCGAGCGTGCCGACACCCGCCTCGCGGTAGGCGGCAAGGCGGTCGCGCACGACCTCCTTAGGCCCGCACAGCGAGACGCTGTCGATCAGTGCGTCGGGGACCGCCGCCATCGCCTCCTCGCGCTTGCCCTCCAGATAGAGATCCTGGATCGTCTTTGCCTCGGCCTCGAAGCCATAGCGGCTGACGAGCTGGTTGTAGAAGTTCTGCTTGCGCGAGCCCATGCCGCCCACATAGAGCGCGATGAAGGGACGCATCGTGTTACGGGCCTCCTCCAGGTTCTCCGTGATGCACAGGCTGACCGTCGGGGCGATGTCGAAGTCGTCGAGGCTTTTGCCGGAGCGGTCGGCGCCTTCCTGGAGCAGCTTGCGCAGGTCAGCGACGTGCTCGGGGGAGAACAGGGTTGGGATCCACCCGTCGGCGATCTCACCGGCAAGCGCGGTGTTCTTCGGGCCGATCGCCGCGAGGTAGACGGGGATCCGCTCCTGAACGGGGGAGATGGTCAGCTTCAGGGCCTTGCCGGGGCCGTCGGGAAGAGGCAGTTCCAGGGTCTCGCCCTTGAATTCGACCCTTTCGCGGGCGAGCGCCATGCGGATCACCGCGACGTAGTCGCGCGTGCGCTGCAGCTGTTTGGCGAAGCGCTGCCCGTGCCAGCCCTCGGCGACCTGGGGGCCTGAGGAGCCGATGCCGAGGATCATGCGCCCGTTGGAGAGCTGGTCGATCGTGGCAGCCGTCATCGCCGTCATCGCCGCCGAGCGGCCCGGCATCTGGAAGATCCCCGAGCCGAGGCGGATCTTCGTCGTCTGCCCGGCGAGCCAGCCGAGGACGGTCGCGGTGTCCGAGCCGTAAGCCTCAGCCGCCCACACGGAGTCGTAGCCGAGACGCTCTGCCTCCTGAACCACCAGCAGCTGGTCCTCAGAGGTGAGGCCGAGACCCCAGTAACCGATGTGGATGCCGAGCTTCATGCAAGTTTCCTTTCAGCCGCAGGGGTTTCGTTGCCAGCGGAGAGAGGCTCGCCTAGTCTTGGCCACGCCTCCGCCGTGCTGACCAGGCGGCCAGTCGGGGCGGGCAACAGCCTATGCGAAACCGCCACCGTCACAGCAGCCCCGTTGAGCGTCTGCGGCTTGCCGTCGACTGCCTGCCGGTCGCGACGCGGCGGGCGATGTTCGAGGGCCTGGAGGCCAACGAACGGATCATCGCCGGCGCCTACACCGACGGATCGGGCGGCGTCTGCCCGATGCTCGCCGCCCACCGCGCAGGCGGGCGCACCGACTTCCTGTCCTTCGCCAAGGCCTGGGACCGCTTCGCCCGTACGAAAGGAACTCCACGTCCCGCGACCGACCGTGAGGTTCGCATCCTGCTGACGCAGCTCCGCGCGAGCCTGCAGGAGGCCGACGGCATGGAGCTCGACCGGGCGATCGCCGAACACCGCTCGCTGATCGCCGACGGTGTGCGCAGGGCGTCCGTGGCGCGGCGCCGCGACCCCGACGAGGGCGACCCCTCGGGCGAGATCCGCGCGCGGAGGCTGCGCCCGCTGGTGCGACGGTCGGCGGTCGGTGTTCTTTCCCTCGGCCGCGAGACCTCGCGCGCCGTGGCAGCAGTGCCTTCAGCCTGACCGTCGCCGTCGCCCTTCAGCAGGTCGCGCGTTAGAGCGACTCACCTGGCCTGACGAACATGATCTCCGGCACGACGCAGGCGGGGGAGACGCGCAGCAGGAAGCGAACTGACTCGGCGATGTCCTCAGGGCGGATCATCTCCTCGGCGGCGACCTGACCCTTGACGAAGTCGGTCATGGGTGTGTCGACGAAGCCGGGGCAGAGGGCGGTGGACTTGATGCCCTCGGCGCTGATCTCCTTGTTCATCGCTTCAGTCCAGCCGACGACGCCGTGCTTGGTCGCCGAGTAGACGGACAGCCACCCCTCGCCGTGCTTGCCGGAGATCGAGGAGGTGTTGATGACGATCGCGTTCTTGTGCTCAGCAGCTGCTTCGCGGAGCATGGGGACGCACTCTCTGTAGAAAAGGAAGATCGATCGTAGGTTGATGCTCATCTGCATGTCGATGTGCTTGGTCTGGATGTCCCCAACCGAGGAGCCGATTCCGACTCCCGCGTTGTTGACGAGAACGTCGAGCCGGCCGAAGCGCTCACGATGGGCGGCGACGACCTTCTGGATCTCGCTTTCGTCGGCGACGTTGACCGCGAGGGACTCGACCTCATAGCCCGCGTCGCGCAGTCCCGCGACGGCCCTGTCGAGCTTCTCGGGGCGCCTGGAGGCGACCGTCAACCCGTAGCCCTCTTCGCCCAGGACCTTGGCGATCGCCAGCCCGATCCCGCTCGAAGCCCCCGTGACGATCGCTGCCTTTGCTGCCGCCATCTCAGATCCCTCCTGTCGTGAGCCAAGTCCGTAGACCGCCCCGCTGGGCGGCGGGCGGGAGCATCCCACATCTCGCTGGTAGCGTCTGGCCGGCCCACGGAGGCCCTCCGGGCCGAACCGGGCGACGGGCCCGTAGCTCAGTTGGTTAGAGCTGCCGACTCATAATCGGTAGGTCCCTGGTTCGAGTCCAGGCGGGCCCATGGTGGGATCTGGCTTTCTAGAGCCCATCGTTCGTATGTGAGGTGCTGGCGGACCATCCCCTGCTGGATCGCCGCCAGGGGGGCTGCCATTTTCTGCCGTTTCGCGCTAAGACCTGCTGCGAGCGGAGGATGGATCCTGGGCTCCACGAACGGCGGCCCAAGGGCGCTGCCGGATGCCCCGTCCCTCCCTCGAGCAGCGCGAGCCGATGACCCTTTCAGTCCGATACTGTTCGCGCATGCTGACCCGACGCTCGGCGACTCAGACCATAGCTTGGTTCGTTGATTTGGCTCACTCGTCGCAGCTCGACCTAGAGCCGCCCTATCAGCGTAAGAGCGTTTGGAACCTTGAGTACCAGCAGTATTTCATCGATTCGATACTCAAGAACTTTCCCTCGCCGGCGGTTTTTCTTGACGTCACTATTACCGCCGCAGGGAGGAGCATCTACCACGTGGTAGATGGCAAGCAGCGTCTTACGTCGATTCTTGACTTTGTCCAAGATCGCTTCCAGACCTTGGCGGAGGGTGCTGCGGGCAGAAGCGCGGTCTACTACTCGGACCTTGATTCGGACACTAAGCGGGCCTTTCTGAGCTACATCGTTCCGGTCGAGATGATTGAAGGCTCGGACGAGTCAGAGCTAGAGCAGGCATTCGACCGCCTTAACCGAAATGTAGCCAAGCTAAATGCGCAAGAGTTGAGGCACGCTCGCTACTCGGGCGAGTTCATTCGCCTCATGGAGACGCTCGCAGAAGACCCGTATTGGACCGACCTTGGAATCGCGACCCCGGCGCGTATTCGACGGATGGGTGACATTGAGTACGTGTCGGAGCTCTTCATCCTCACGATGCATGGCATACATGAGGGCAAGGAGGAGCTCGACGAGTATTATGCGAAATATGACGACGAAATCCCAGACGTCGATGAAAACAGGCGCCGGTACGAGAAGGTTAAATCTGAGATAGGGAGACTTTGGCCGCACTTTACAAGCGATCGCTTTCGCAACCTCGCCGATTTCTACAGTCTGTGGACAGCCGTGCTTGACGTTTCAGATGCCGACGTTGTTATCGATGTCGAGGAGTCGGCCAAACGCCTAAGTGACTTCGCGGATAGCGTTCGCGAAGGTGCTAATGGCGAGGCGCAAGAATACCTTGTAGCCGTGACGCAAGGATCGAATAAGGCGCCCAACCGGCGCCTACGAGCGAATCTCCTGCGAAAGCAGTTCGTGTGACGACGAGGTCATGATTCCGGCACAGCTGAGCGCTGCATTTGCGAGCTTGGCCCCCGAACTGAAGGCACTGCAGAATCGCGTCGACGCGATCCTAGAAAAGCTCGCCGAGGATCACGGCGGCTACTACGTCAGCCGCGTAAAGGCGGTTGGAAGCCTTTTTGAGAAGTTGATGCTCGGCAGGGTGCAAAGGTTGTCTGAAATCGACGATCTCGTCGGAGGCACCATCGTATTCCCTCGAGTACTGGGTGAGGCAGACCAGGTCTCGATGAAGGAGGCGCTTCTTCAGAGGTTCGAAATCATCGAGACGCGGACAGCGAGGACAAGGCGCCCTACAGAGTTCATATATGACGACTTGCACCATCTAATTAGGCTGAAAGATGACAACCTGCTCATTGAGAAGGAGTTGGCGAAGTGGGTCATCGAGCTGCAAATCAAGTCTGCGCTGCAGCACGGGTGGACACAAGCGACGCATGATGCGGTCTACAAGGCGAAGGACGAGTCGTGGAGGGCGAGTCGAGTCGCTGCTGCCACGAAGGCGATGATCGAAACTGCGGACTTCGCGTTGTCTCGCCCCGGCGATTTTATGCCCGTAGCGTATGACCGAGAATACAAGCCCATTGATGAGCGTCGCGCGCTGGTTGCTGCGTTGGAGGGGTGGTGGCAGGGGGACATTCCTAGCGACCGTCGGCGCGTCGGACTCTTTGTCGCGGACATGATTGGTCTTGCCCAAGTGTCCGTGGAGGAGTTCAGAGAGCTTTTGTCAACCACTCGCGCCACGGAACTGGCGCAGCTGAAGTCGATAACTGTGCAGCAGGCGGTGACGATTCTGCTGCTGGAGACCCGGCGCGAGCAGCTATTGATGAATGTCAGGCGAAAGCATCGCTTTGTCGTGGTCACGAGCGAGATGCGCGATATCGCACCCGCGTGTACTGAGGTTCCCGAGGATCTGCTGGTTGTCATAGACGCCTAGCGAAAGCGCGGATCCCCCCATCGCCGGCGTGCGGGCGCATTCTGTGCGGGTGTCTTCGCATCGAGCAGCACTCGAAGCTTGGTCTTCTCGCCCTCGTCCCTCCGCATCGACTGCCGGTAGATGCGGAGCGCCAAAGCTGGGTCGGAATGACCCATCTCATCCATGATGATTCCAGGATCCTCCCCCAGGGCGTATAGGACGCTCGCGAAGGTCCGTCGCAGCGAGTGGGGCGTTATGCCCTCCGGCAGCGGCGGTTGCCCGTGCTGGCGGCGATTGTGATTTGCTCGCACGATGGCGGGCTTAAGCACGCGCGAACGGATGTTGTCGCCACTAGATCGCTTCCCGCTTCGCGTCTGGAACACATAGCTGTCGGTCGACGGGTCACTTAGATGCTCGTAAATGCCAACTAGTTGTTCGAGCAGCGCGGGACGGAGCTTGAGGCGCCGCCGGCCGGCGTCGGTCTTCGACTCGCCAACGTGAAGCCAGCCTCCGTCGAGGTCCACATCACGCCATCTCAGCGCGCACAACTCGCTGATGCGAAGCCCCGCGAATGTAAGGGCGGTCAGGATCGCGCGACGTTCGACATGCCGTCGGTCTGCCCGAGCAGAGCTATCGAGTTCTCCGGCAGCATCGAGCAGTGACGCGATCTGCTCAGCGGTCTCTAGGTAAGTACGGCGCGGCGCCCGCTCGCGGACCTTGCGTCCTCGGCCACGTGCTGGGTTGCGGCCGATGAAGTCTCGATCAAGGGCCGCCTCGAGAATCATGCCCAAGAGGGTGATTGTGGCGTTGACGGAGCGAGGCGAGAGTGGCCTGGGCTTCTCAACGAGCTTTGCTGCCGCATATCGCTCCACGTCGGCTACGCGGATCTCGCCCAGTCGGCATTGTCCGAAGTAGGGCAGGAGGTGGTGCTCCAGCTTCCAGCGGTAGTCGAGGCGCGTCTTCCTAGCCCACTGAGACTCGCGGAGCACCCACCATTCCTTTGCAAACGCATGGAACGTCGGGATTGTCGGCTCGGATGGGGTCGCCGTCCGAGAAGGCCGCCACGTGCCGCGCTCAACGTCGGCCATTGTGTGTCGTAGGGCCTGCGCAGCCGCTTCAGCGGACACCGGACCGAGCGAGACGTAGCGACGGCTACCGTAGGCGGTGAAGCGCAGCGCACGGTAAGTGCGGCCATCTACGCCGCGATGTTCGACGACGCGGCATCGCCCGCGAATGCGCGCTATCCGTTGGACGCGGGTCGGAGGTCGTAAGCGTTGCATTCAGCTCTGGAATGCGGGATTGCGGTCCTATCTGACCCCTAGTCGCCACGCCTCATAATCGGTAGGTCCCTGGTTCGAGTCCAGGCGGGCCCATGAGAGGTAGGTGGTTACTGGCGGGTGCGTATCAAGCAGTGCGTCGGCGGGGCCAATGGGACCGTGATGATTCCGGAGACGACGGCGCGGATCCGACCGCGCCGACTGCCGCCGGATCGGCTTGACCGCCACGCTGGCTGTCACTTGGAGCCCTTCTTCACGTAGATGAGCTGGCCATTCGAGAGGCGGTAGACCGTGCCGACCGCTTCGCCGCTGCCGCTCTTCGAAGGCGCTGCCGGAGTTGGGAGCGCCTGCGACTGCCGAGCGACTGGTGCGCGCCTCTGCAGCCGATGCTCTTTGACGTCGAGCGTGAGACCGAGGCCGGCGATCAGGAACGCGACGGCGAGAACGATGCCGATGTCGAAGAGGTTCACGAGCCCGTCCAGTGGGTCTCCCGTGGCGTCGCCCACTTCGATGTGCCGTCCGAGGCCTGTCCTCGATCTCACCTCCCACCTCCCGGCTGCGACGCTCGCTCGAGGTCCGCGAGGTCTTCGGAGTACATCCGGGTGCGTGTGAGCGTGATCGCGAACGCCACGGTTCCGACGAGCAGCCCGACGGTCGTCGCGGCGAAGGCGGTGCGAAGGTCGCTTGCCAGCGTCGAGACATCTCCGCGGCCGAGCGCCGCAAGGCCGGGTGCCAGCGGGATCAAGGTTCCCATCAACCCGAGTGCCGGGCCCGCGCGAACGAGGATGCGTGTGCGGTCGAGCGTTCGCTGGACGGCAAGCTCGTAATCGGCGAGCGCGCGGTCGGTGCCGCCGGGCTGCCCGGAGCCGATCGCGAACCCGATGTCCTGCAGCGCCCGCCCCGCGAGCTTGCCGGGGGCCTGCGCCGACAGTGTGCCGGCCTGCTGCGGTGACGCCGCGATCGCCGTCAGCAGCCCTCGCAGCGCACGCCGGCCCGCGCGCAGCCGGGTCCAGTACTCGGAGAGAAAACGCCCCAGCTCCCACGCGCACAGCAACAGTGCCAGAAGGGCCAAGACGAGGACCGGCACACGCAGTCCCGCGGCGATCTTCGCGAGGGCTTCGGCGATGTCGTCGGTTGCAAGCGGCAGGATCAAGGGGTCACCCACAGCCTGCCCTGTTCCAGCGCCGCGCCCGCCAACGCGAGCAGCACGGCGGCAGCTGCGACCGCGATCGCGAGCGTGGGGGAGTCAGGTCTCTGGCCGGCGGCGTGCAGACCCGGCGCGCCTGGCTCGAGGTCACCTCGGCCGGTCGATCCGATCGGGATGCCTTCGACCTCCTGCCGGTTGCGACTTGTGCCAGTCGCCGCCGGGACAGCCAGACGTGCCTTAGCCGCGCTCGTCGCGCCTGTGCCAGTCTTGCCGGCTGTCCCCTTCAGCCTCTCGCCGTCGGTCGCAGCGGGCCGCGGGGCGCGCTCGTCGTGATCTGCTTCTCGACCTATTGCCGGGGCGGGACGTGGCCGCGGCGGTCCAGGGTTGCGCCGGTGCCGGGTCCGCTTCGCGCGGGCGGCTTTGCTCGCGAGCGCCTGCACTCCCCCCGGTGTATGTCCAGTGCTCTGAGGTTGAGGGCGGCTGAAGAGCGGCGCGCCTTTCCCGCCGCCCCCCGCGTCGACACCGTCGCCGGACTGGCTGCCTTCGCCGCCGCTGCCGGGGCTCGTCGGCGCGGGTATCGGTGCGTTGATTGAGGTGGGCGTCACGGGGAGAGGGTCTCCGAACAGAGCCGGGCCGGCGTACGCGGTCATCCATACGCCGTTGAGGTCCGCTTTCCGTCTCCACTTCACGTGCCCGTCGGGCTGCTGCATCGATTCGATGTAGGCGAGCGGGTCGATGCCTCCCGGCTTCCAGTCTTCGGGGTTCACCCCCGCCGCCCACAGCCCCTGCGCCACCCATGCGGTCGAGCCTACGTTCGCTTCGGCTTCGCCCGGACGCTCGATGAACCCTCCTTCGGCGGGGACCTGCATCGTGTGCAGGAACTCGAGTCCTTTGGCTTGGGCCTCCGTGTCATGGTGTCCGGCGGCGTTCAGCGCCTCGATAGCCGCCGCTGTCATGTCGGATTCTCCTTGCGGTTCTTTGCCCAGCGGGCTGCAGCCGGCGACCGTCCGCGGGCAGGTAGACGGCCAGCTCCCATCGGCGTTCTGCTCGTATTCGATCCACGTGCGGGCCTGCTGAACGGCCGTTTCCACCAGCGGTTCGTGGATCGCGCTGAGCGCGAGCACCGCGAAGATCGTGTCGTTCATGCCGGCGCGGCTCGAGCCCGTTTCGTGCGGGAACGCGACGCCTTCCTCGGCTGATTCCGGGATCTCTCGTTCGAGGATCCTGGTGATGAGATCGATGCCCGCGAAGTCATGAGGCGACGTGTTCGCGGCATCCACCACAAGCAGTTCCCGCTCGAAGTCCGTCGTGAAGCTCATTTCGCCCGCGTGCGCCAGCAGGTAGGTGTAGGCATCCGTTCCGCCAGGCTTCTTCTGGATCTTCGGGTTGATGCCCGCGGCCGCGAGTGCGATCGATACCCATGCCGTGAAGCCCGAGCTCGATTCGCTTCCGGGCGACCCGCCGAAGCCTCCGTCGAGGTTCTGGTCTGCCTGGAGGTACTCCACCGCTCTGTCCGCCGAGTTACTGTCGCGATTCGCCTGCGCGGGAGTGGCGCCGAGCGGGCAGAGCACGAAAGCGCAGAACAAGGTGCCAAGCAGTCCTCGTCCCCGGCGACCGGAAGGTGTGCGCTTGCCTGAACGGACTGCTCGCAAGGCTCAGCGTCTGTGAACGGTCAGCATGCGGTACACGGTCTTCGAGCTCGAGAGAGAGATGCCGAGGCGATAGCTGCCGGGGCTAAGCAAGGGCAGCTTTACGGTGATCCTCCCGGCCCTGCTCGCCCCGACCATCAGCGTCTTCAGCGCGCGCCACATGGGCCCGCCGGCATACCGACTCCGTCTCCATATCCGCACGCTGATCCGCCCGGTGGCCGACACCATCAAGACAAGCTTCCGCGCGCCGAGGCCGGCAACGGTCACCCTCGGCGGAAGGCGACTGGAGGTCGCGGGGAGCGTCTGGCCGCCAGGCATTGGCGCCGGTTTGGGGCCCGGGCCGATCATCGCCGGGGGTGAGCCAGGCCCCGGACCGGGGCTCGGCGGGATGGGAACCTCGCTCGTCGGCGGCGATTCCCGCTCGGCCGAGCCGGCTCCGTTGCCGGCGGTGACGACTGCCCGCAGCATGTGCCCCTCGTCACCGGCAGTGATCTCGTAGGCCGGAGCGGTCGCTCCCGGGATGTCCTCGCACCCGCTCCTCGAGTTGTCGCAGCGCTGCCAGCGGAACGTGTAATTGATTGGTTCGGTACCCGTCCAGAGACCCTCATCGACCGTCAGGGTCTGGCCCGTCGCCGCTTGCCCATCGATCCGTGGCGCGCTCCAGTTCTCCGGTTCGGGGCCGATCGCGGCGCGATAGCGGGGCGGCACGCGCAGCCGGTCATCCCCAGGCAACTGGCCGCAGCCGCTCGCCCCTTCCGGGGGCACGCACACGTCGAGTCGGTTCGAGCGGATCGCTTCTTCTTCGCCCGTTTCGGCGTTCACCGGCGCACCGGCGATAAGGCGATGCCAGCCGGGGCTCGTGAACGTGACGCTTGCCTTTCCCTCGGCATCGGTGGCGATTGCCGCCGGGCTTTCCATCTCTACCTTCTCGAACCCTTTGGCGGATGTGATCACTGGTGCGACCACTGCGCCCGCAAGTGGCGACGCACCGGCGCGCTCGGGTTCCGCGGGAGGGTTGTCTTCGCCGTCGTCTTCATAGGCGAGCACTTCGACTTCGAACGGCTTTCCGAGCGACGCCGTAGCGGTGAGCGGTCGTTCGCCGCCGGTGTAACTCGCCCCGGTCGCGAAGAGAGCGAGGAATGGCCTGAACTCGAACGCGTTGTAGCTCCATAGGACTTCGTCGCCTGTGCTCAACTCGTATTGGCAGCCGCCGACGTTCGTGAATACGTTGTTGACGAGAACGCCCCATGAGCGCCCGTCCGCTTCGGCATTTTCAGCTTCTGCGCCCCACTGCTTGACGAAGTAGTCGTCGAACCCCGGATACCACTGCCCGCCCATCGTCTGGGCTTCGCCGATCTCCTCCGTGGCGTCGGTGCCGGCGGCGGTCGGGGTGGGGCCGGGCCCGGTGTTCCCGGGATCCAGTTCGTTGATCCCGTCACAGGAGTGTTCGGCGAGGTCTTCCACTTCGCTGCCGCCGTCGCCCCTGAAGGAGCTCACGGCGTGACCTTCGGTGAGGATCGGGCCTTCGAACAGAGCCTGTGTCCTGCCCTCGATGCGAACGTTGACCGCGGTGGGCACGCCGGCCACCGCGGCGCTCGCGGCGTTCGTGAGCGCACACGCGACGAGAGTCGTCACGATCGCCGTGGTTCTCCTCGTCGCGTGCGCGCGTCTCATCTCAGATCAGCTGACCGACGCCGCCGACTTGATGACCAACGAGTTCGAGCGGATCGAGTCCGAGCGTTCCGCCTTGACGCGGTGCTTGCCCGCCGTCGAGAACGTGAGTGTCGCTTCGCCCTGGGCGTTCGTCGTCACGCCCGGTCCGTTGTCGACCGGTCCGACGGTCGCGCCTTCGATCGGTTCTTCGGTCGAGCCGTCGGTGACGCGGACGGTGCCGGCGCCGTGCTTTCCCTTCTTGAGCTTCAGGAAGTGCGTCTTTTCGAACGCGTTGAACGCCCACAGCACTTCTTCGTGGGGGTGGACGATCTGCTGGCAGCCGCCGACGGGTGTGAATTGGTAGCCGACGAGCACTCCCCAGAATTCGGTGCTCGTCTCGGCGCTTTCGGCGACTCGTTCGATGAAGTAGTCGCCGAACTCGTCGAACCAAGTGCCGTCCCATGTGAAGCCGTTCTTCGCGGCTGCGCTGTCGAGCGCCGAGGTCGGGGTCGGGCCCGGTTCGGGGTTTGCGCCGTTGTTCGTCCCGTCGCACTCATGCGTTCCGCCGGACGGCGTCGTGACTTCATGCCCTTCGGTGAGGATCGTCCCTTCGTAGATCGTCCTCGTGGCGCCCTCGATGCGGAGCTTGATCTTCTCGGGTGCCGCCGAGGCGACGGATACAGCGAACAGCGACAGCGCGAGCGCCGCGACGATCGCGATCTTGAGGTTTCTGCCCTTCATGGCTGGGATGCCCCCTCTGTTCTCTTGTTTGTTGGTCTTGCTGTTGTCGCTCGGCATGGGTCAGCCGATGTGTAGGTAGATCGTGGAGCCGAGCCCGATCGCGGCATTCGCCTTCGCCGCCTTCTCGGCTCCGCCGTCGATGCTCACTTGCCAGCGGGCTTCCGCCGGTTCCGGGAAGCCATTGACCTGAGTGATCGCGCCCTTGCCCTTGACCGCCGTGAACGAGCTCACGCAGCCAGCCGGACTGGCGGATGTCTCCGCGGCTTCCAGCACCTTGCCGAGCTTCGTCTTGGTCGCGTCCGGAGCGATTCGCACCTCGCAAGGGTCGAGCGCGGTGGTGCCGTCATCGATCACCAGGGTCAGCAGACCGTCGACTCCAGGAGTCGGGTCGAAGTTCTCTTCTTCGAGCCACGGCTTGACCTTCTTGCCTTTCGCGGGCTGGGGGTCGAAGCTGCCGCCGGCGAGCGCGCGGACCGCGTCCTGGCTCGCGTACTCGTTCGCCGCCGATTCGCTCGGCAGGTATCTGAAAGCGCCGCCAGGCAGCTGCTGGGAGATCAGGAAGTCGATCGGGGTCTTGCCCGCGTTGGTCGTGAACTGCGTGCCTTGCGGGTCGATCCCGCAGGCGTTCAGTCCCTGCACGGCCCAGGCGTTGGAGTCGGTGTTCGCGCCGAAGCTGACCGAGAACGCGCCTGAGTTCGCGACGAGGGTCGATTTCAGGTATTCCTCGCCTTTGACGATCGTCGGGTCGCCGCTCGGCACGCCCGCGCCGCAGAGCGCGGCCATCGCCGCTCCGGTCATGTCCGGTTCGGAGGCGGATTTGATCGCTTTTTCGTTGCCTTCGACCTGTTGGAAGGTCCAGCCGCCGTTGGTGTGCTGGTTGTCGCGGACGACCTCGATCGACTTGTCCAGCAGCGCCTGCGGAATCCGCTGCGTTCCCTTCTTGGTCTTTGCTCCCTCGAGGGCGAGCATCCCGAAGACGGTCCCGTTGAACAGCGCCGGGGTGCCGTAGTAGCCGGGATTCGCGGGCTGGTAGTGCGCGACGATCTGCGCGATCAGGTTCTGCTCTTTGGAGACTCGCGCCGGGTCGACGCCCGCCGCGTCGATCACGAGTGAGGCACGCTCGTATTCGGTCACCGGCGGTTCTTCGCCTCCCGGCCAGGTCGCCGGGTCAGCGATCAGCTCGCGATACCAGGTGCGCGCGTCGATCCCGGATTCGCTCTGCTTGATGGTCGCGGCCGCGATCCCGGCGGCGGCGAACGATGTCAGCGACCAGTCGCCGCCGAAGCCGGCGATTTCGCCGTTCGGCTGCTGCAGCGTGCGCAGGTATTCGACGCCTTTCGTGGTTGCCGCTTGGGTCTGGGCGCCGGAGGAAGTGGCCAGGGCGGCCGGGGCGCCGAGGACCGCACATGCGCCGGCGAGTGCCAGCGATGCCGGCAGCCGACCATTGGTGAGTCGCATTGAATGGGGTCTCCTTCTGTCAAGGGACGGGAGAGCGCATTCGCCTCGCCGCCTCAACAGGAGCAAGAGAGATGACGACCCACCGTCCTACGCGAACAGGGTTCGAACTTTCCAACGCCACCCATCGAGTACTCGGACTCGGGATTCGCCGGTCTAAACGACTGGCCCCCATACCGTTGCGCGTCAGTCCCGGATTCTCACCGGGTTCCCTCGTGCGTGACGCGGCGGACAGTACCAGCCCGATGCCGGAGTGGTATTGATGCGGCATGTCGCCTGAAGCCGAAGCCTCGCTGGACAACCCTGCGTATGAGGCGCTGTGCGGGCCTCACGCCGGGTTCGCCGAGATTCGCGGGCGTGTGAGGCGCTACCCAGTCGACGTTGCGCCATTCATCGGGTTGCCCTCGCAGCCATCCACGCAGGACTGGCGCGATGCGGCCGCTCTGATCGCACCCGGTGCCTACGCGGCGGTCCCTTACGGCAACAACGAGCTACCCGAGAGCTTGAAGGTCCTCGATACGTTCGACCTCGTGCAGATGATCGGTGAGCGCGTCACCGGCGGAGAGTGCGCAGAAGCGGTTGCCCTCGGCGCCGCCGACGTACCGGAGATGCTCGATCTCGTCGCCCGAACTGAGCCCGGTCCGTTTCTGGCAAGGACAGTCGAGATGGGCGACTACCTGGGGATCCGCTCGGGTGGAGAGCTCGTGGCGATGGCCGGCGAGCGCTTTCACCTCGACGGCTGGACCGAGATCAGTGCTGTCTGCACGCACCCAGACCATCGCGGCAGAGGTCTGGCGTCGCAACTGATGGGAGCGCTGGTGGCAGGCATCCAAGAGCGCTCCGAGGGCGTGTTCCTGCACGCCCTCGCGACCAACGTCGGAGCGATTCGCCTCTACGAGCAGCTCGGGTTTCGCGTGAGGCAGACCGCGACGATCGCCGTCGTGACGCCAGCGACCTAGCCAAAGCTCCCAAAACCCCTGCAAACCTACGCATTCCTGGTCTTGACTAGAGGGCCTGCGGCGGTACGCTTTCTGCATGAGGTTTCGGATCACTAAGCACACCGCGTTGACTCCTCCGGACCACGTTCTGGAACTGTTGAACGAGCGGATTCCGCAGCGTCGCGAGGATGTCCTGTTCACCCGCGCCGGAGGCGAGATCCGGGCCAGGCTCGACCGCGATGACGCCGTCTGGATGACCCAGGACGAACGTCTTGAAATCGGTCGTCGCGCAGTCTTGGATGTCGTCGGCGAAGTCTGCGACCGCGCCCCCGAGCTGAAGCTCGACTGGTACGCGGTCAGTCCCGCCCGCTGACGCGAGCTATTCGGCCATCAGCTTCTGGATCGCCGTCGTATAGGCGCCCTTGGTGCCGCCGGTGCTCGTCAGCGCGCCGTAGAAGGCTTCGTGTTCGCTCGTCGATTTGTGCGCCTTGAGGTCTCGGTCCTTGTAGACGAGGAAGCTCGCGATCGGGTGTCGTTTGGCTGCCGCGATCAGCTTCGGGATCATCGTTTCGGCGATCTGAGCGGCTTCGGTGTAAGTCAGGTGGGTGCCGTTGTCGAGCGTCTGGCCTTCGTCGCTTGACTCGCCCCACTCGGTGACGTCGATCGGCGTCGTCGTATCGCCCTGTTCGGCCAGGTTGGCGACCATCCGTTCCATCTTCGGCACGCCGTTGGTGTCCGGTTCGGAGGGGCTACGTTGGTTGGAGTAGGGATGGATCGTCCAGCCGGCGACGTAGCGGCTGAGGTTCGGGACCGAGGCGAACATTTCCTTGACCCACGTCGAGGAGCCCGACCCGCCGTCCTCCGCCTGGGCGAGCACTCCGATCCCATGAGGATTGAGCACTTCGGCCGTTTCCTTGACGCGGACGGCATAGAGCCGTGCCCGTTCTTTGTAGGAAGTCGCCGCGAAGTTGTCTTTGTACTGATAGCTGTAGCTGGTCTCGTTTCCCAACTCGACGTTGGTGACCCCCGGTAGGCGGTCCAGTCCAACCAGCGCTTTTGCTTCCGCGGCCGTCAGCACCCTCCCGTTGAACGTCACCAAAGGCTGCACTTGAACACCGCGTTCGCGATATCGCTTGTCCCATTCGTCGAGCCATGACGCGCCCTCCTCGGGGGCCGAGAGGGTCAGCCGCACGAGCTTCGCGTGAAGTGTGCTGACCGCAGTCAGGTCGGCCGTTTCAGTGCCTGCGTTGACACCGGTCAGGAACGTCGGCGGTTGGGTTTTCTGTTTTTCTTCGACCGGTCTTTCAGCCGAATAGGTGATCGTCGCCTTGTTCGACCACGCAGTTTCGCCCGGCGCCTTGACCTTGAACGTGACCGTCTGGCCGGGGGAGGGGGCGGGGGTGTATTTCGTGCCGTAGACGGTCGTGTTGACGACGGGCGTGCCGGGCGCCTTAGCGCTCAGCTTGTATTCGCCGGCGCCTACGGTAGTCCAGCTGAGCGTGCCGCCTGACACTGAGAGGACCGGCGTCAGTGCCGCGGTCGCGAGCATCGTTGCGAGCATCAACGGAACCTCGTCCGGGGGAGCGAGATCTCGCCGGCGGCGGCGGGGCCAGAGGCCCCATGCATGGCCCGCGAGCGCTCGGCGGACTTAGAGCTTTCTTGCTTGAAATTCACGGAACCCTCCCGGTTCACTTCCCTGCGAGCGGGCCACTCAAGCACAGCGCGGTGGGGGAACGCGTCACTTCTCTGTTACCGATCGGTGTTTCCCCTGCAAGCGGCAGCAAAAAGAAAAAGTCGCGGCCGAGACAGCCGATCGGCCTCCAGGAACCATCGACGACGTTGGCAAACAGGCTGTTTCCCAAGAACAAGCTGCGGGTATCCCGCAGGTCGATGGCGGATCCCCACCCGCTGAGCGGCGGTCAGCTCAACGCTGCGGTTACGAGCGCCCTTGTGGGCATCCACAACGAGCACCTCGGACGCGGTCCGACGACGGCCTCGACGTTCCACTACCGCAACGTCGTCGTGACGCTCATGCACGATGTCCTCACGCACGCCGAGCGCTCGCTTGGCCGCGGCGAGCATCCTGACGCCATCAGGAATATCCGCAGGCTGTTTCAGACGGCGATGGAGCCTGAGTTCAGGGCGGCTGTGGAACGACTGACGGGTCGTCGCGTCGTCGCCTTCATCGGCGGCAACGAGGTTGAGCCGGACCTCGCCGCCGAGGTGTTCGTGCTCGACGAGCCGCTCTGAGCTAGCCGACCGGCAGGCGCCCGCCACCGGAGCGCGATGAGCTCGCCGCCGCTGCCGCGGAGCTCGACGAGGAGCCGCGTTCCGTTTCGTCCCGCGAGGCAGACGATGCGTGTGCCTCGATGTGCACCGGCTCGCAAGTGTCGCCCGGGCGCTCGATGAACGGCTGGGGCCGCGCCAGGTAGTAGCCCTGGGCGTAGTCGACTCCTAGCTCACGCAGGAGGCTGAGCGTGGCGGCATCCTCGACGCCCTCTCCGACGGTCTCCAGGTGGAAGTCTCGGGCGAGGGCGATGACGGCGTGGACGACGTGCTGGCTGGCCTCGCTGTCGACGAGGTCGCGGACGAACTGGATGTCGAGCTTGAGGTGGTCGACGGGCATCTGCTTGAGGTATGTGAGCGTCCCGTAGCCGGTGCCGAAATCGTCGAGGGCGATCTTGCAGCCGAGCTCGTGCACGCGTGCCGCGAAGGTCCGGGCGGCCTGCTCGTCCTCGACGATCGCCGTCTCTGTGATCTCGAAGACCATCGTGCCCGGCGCGACGTTCTCGCCGAGCACGCAGCGCTCGATGTGCTCGAGCACGTCAGGATCGCTGACCGAGCGCGCAGAGATGTTGACCTGCACAGGCGTACCGGCGCCGGCCAGCCGCGCGGCCTGCTTGATCACCCACCAATCGATCTCCCCGATCATCGCGTTCTGCTCGCAGACCGGCAGGAACTCGCCGGGCGGGACGACGCGCCCGTCCGGTTCGATCATCCGCAGCAGCAGCTCGTGCTGGACGGTCTCGCCGCTGTGCAGGTCGACGATCGGCTGGGCATGCAGAACGAAGCGGTCGTTGGCCAGTGCGTCCTCGACCCGCGAGATCAGCGCCAGCTTCTCGGCATTGCGCTTGCCCTCCAGCTCGCGCTCCCGGCGCTGGGAGATGTCTTGGAAGAGCACCACGCAGCCCTGCAGGCCCTCATCGGTGCGGAACGGGTTGGCGGTGTAGGAGACGGGCAGCTCACCGCCGCCCGCGAGGGCGAAGCGGTCCTCGTCGACGCGCACGGTGACTTCGCGGTGCAGCGCTCGCCCCATCGGGCAGTCGCCGAACGCTCGAGCCTGCCCGTCCCCGCGCGGTGCGTATACGGAGCTGACGACGTCCTCGCCGCACAACGCGCCTTCGGCAGCTTCCAGCAACGCCTCGGCGGCACGGTTGATGTAGGTGATGCGCCCGTCGCGATCGAGTGTGAACAGGCCCTCGCCCATGAACTCCGTAACGGCCTGGGCGTAGTTGCGCGATTGCAGCAGCTTGGTCTCTGCGGCGACCCGTGCGGTGATGTCGACGGCCACGCCGACGATCGCCGACGGTGCGCCGTGGTCGTCGAGCACGAGACGGTTGCGAACGTAGGCGGTGAACAGCGTTCCGTCCTTGTGGCGTACCTCGATCTCGCCGTCCCAGCGCCCGTCGCGGCTCAGCTCGGCCATCAGCCGCTCGGCCTGCTCTGTGCTCGCGGGTACAACCAGGTCTCGGGCGTTGAGGCCGATCGCCTCCTCGCGGCTCCAGCCGTAGAGGGTCTCGGCGCCGCTGTTCCAGCTGATGACCGTGCCGGTCATGTCCGTCGCCAGCACCGACGCGTCGATCTCGTCGAGCAGGGCGGACTGCAGGCCGTTCTCCTCCGGGCGCGGCTCGGTGTCCCCGCGAGAAGGCATCGCCTCACGGGCTGCTCGCCACAGGTCGATCGGGCCGAATGTCGCGGTGGGCTCGCTCGCAGGTCCTGCCTCGGGGTCGTATACCGCCGCCCCGTCGCCGACAGGCTGGCGCTCGCGTTCGTAGCGGCCCTGGCGCGTTGCATACAGCCGCGTGTCGGCTCGACGGGTGAGCGTCTCGAGGTTGCCTCCGTCCTGTGGGTAAAGCGCGACCCCGAACGAGGCCGGCGCCCGCTTGGCCAGCGCCGCGCCGATCCGTGTCGCACAGTCCCGCGCCTCATCGACGCCGATCTCGGGTAGCAGCACCGCGAACTCGTCGCCGCCGAGGCGGCCGATGGCATCGCCCGGCCGGACGGAGTCCTCGAGGGTCTGCACGACCCAGCACAAAAGCTCATCGCCGGCGGAGTGTCCGTGCAGGTCGTTGACGGGCTTGAAGTTGTCGATGTCGAGCATCACGATCGCGCCGCCCAGGCCGCTGCGGTTCATCGCCGCGATCTCCGCCACCGCGCGCTCTTCATAGCCGCGGCGGTTCAGGCAACCGGTCAGGGGGTCGGTGCGCGAAGCGGTCGCCAGGGCGCGGTTCTGGCGCTTGTGGTTCTGGGCCTGCCAGGCGGACATCGCGCCGGTGCAGAACAGGGCGAAGGCGAAGGACACTTGGTAGGGGAGGCTGGCGCCGCCGGCGATCAGGGCGACCGCGAGGAAGCTGACGATCGAGACGCTGCCGACTGCGACGACGGAGGCCAGGGGGTAGGAGGTCGCGGAGAACACGACGGGGATGAAGAACACGAGGACGAGCGGGCTGTGCGTGCCGCCGTCGGCGAGCGTGCCGGCGACGAGCATCGCGAAGTCGCTCAGCGTCCAGTTCAGAAAGAAGGCCTCGCGCCAGCGGCTGCGCACGATTCGCCGGCGCAGCCGGTAGACGATGACGGCCGAGATCGCCGAGATCACGAACAGCGCCACCAGATCGAGGCGGTGCGGGCGGCTCCATGTGAGGGCTGCGTACAGGCAGCCGAGGCCGCTGACCCCGAAGGTCATCGGCAGGGCGACCGCGATGGTCGCTTCGCGGATCCGAAGCGCCGGGATGTCCAGCACCTGAGATTCGGCTCGGACGCTCACATGGTGGTATCGGCCTCCGCGGCGATCTCCTAAGCGACGATCGCCGCGGCTGGACGCCTCAGGCGTGGCTGGTTTCGATCCCCAGAGCCCTCCTCAGCGGCTCGCGGGCCAGCAGCCGATATGCGATGTCCCCGATCGCCAAGGCGGCGATCACGCGCTGAAGAGCGCGTCGTCCATTCCCCCGATCCCCCATCTTCGTTCCTCCTTGAACCCTCGATGCGCTCCGCACCCTCCTGTGCGGTTTGCCTCAATCAAGCTAGGGCATCGGCGCGTTCCGGTCAAACGCTGCGCGCCCCCCTGCACTAGGGTCGCGGCAATGACCAGCATCGAGGAGCCGGACTTCGACGAGCTGCGCGAACAGGACGGGTTCCTGGCCAAGCGCGCCCGGCTCAGCCGCCAGGCCGGATCCGAGCGCCTCGGTCTGAGTCTCTGGGCGCTCGGGCCGGGCCAGGCCGCATACCCGTACCACTTCCATTACACCGAGGAGGAGCTGCTGGTCGTGCTCGAGGGCAGGCCCAGCCTGCGCACTCCGGAGGGCTGGCGTGAGCTGGCGAGTGGCGAGGTCGTCGCCTTCCTGCGGGGCGAGGAAGGGGCACATCAGATTTTTAATAAGACGGACGAGACCGTGCGCTTCCTCTCCTTCTCGACCAGTGGCGAGCCCGATGTCGTGATGTACGTCGACTCGGCCAAGCTCGGCATGTTCGAGCGGCTACCCGCGGGCGGCGGCCTTCGCAAGCAATTCCGCGTTGCCGACGAGGTCGACTACTACGAGGGCGAGCGCCCGCCAGAGGTCGGAGACGTCTGAGCCGGAGTCGCGCCGCTCCGCGATCAGGTCAGCCGCCGCAGCAACCGCCGAGCCGCTCGCTCGCCCGTTTCCACAGCTCCGTCGAGGAAGCCGATGTTGACGATCGAGGTGTGCTCTCCGGCGAACAGGATCCGCGACTCGGTTTTCCCGGCGATCGCCCCGTAGGTCGCGGCCTGCCCGACGCGGTAGTAGGAGTAGGCGCCCTGCACCCAGGGGTCGAGCGCCCAGTGGTCCTCGTAGGCGCGGCCGGTGAAGGCTGCCGTCGTGCCGGGGAAGACGTGCTCGAGCTCGCCCAGCGCGAAGGACACGTCGGCGGCGGGGGCGGTGCCGTGCGCCTGGCCGGTGATGCCGCTGGCTCCGACCTTCCCGCCGGGGAAGGCCAGGTAGAGCGCGGGGCTCGCGCCGGGGCCGAGCTGGACGGTGTCATCCCAGCCGCACGCGAGGCGCTGCCATTCCCCGTATGTGGCGCCGGAGTAGCCGAGCGCGGGCCAGGTCTTGTGGCTCAGCTCGAGATGGATCTTGGCGTTCGTGCCCATCCCCATCGTGCGGATCACCCGCCGCTTTTCGGCGCTCAGCCCCGATTTGGAGAGCTCGACGTTCCGCAGTGTGCTGAAGGGCAGCGCCAGCACGACGTAGTCGGCAGTGACTTCGACCGTCGAGCCGCCCGTGGCGAAGCTGAGCGTAGTCGTGCGGTCACCGTTGGCGCGCACCGCCACGAGCGTGTGGTTGTGCTGGACGGTTTCGGGTGGCAGCTGGGCGATCATCCCCGAGACGAGCTGGTCGTTGCCGCCGATCAGGTGGTAGCGCTCGTCATCGCCCGGCAGCGGCAGCGGCGAGGAGCGCGGGTCGCCGGCGAGCAGTTCGATCAGGTCAAGCGCCGACTGGTCGGACGGGTCGCCACCGTTCTCCGTGACGGTGTTGGCCATCATCAGCTTCCCGAAGCGGCTGCCCGAGCCGATCGGGGTGCTGTCGAGCCACTCGGGCACGGACATCGCGTCAAGGCGCGCTTCGCCGCCGCCCGAGCGCGCCTGTTTGACGGCGCGTTTGAAGGCGTCGAAGCCGAAGGCCTGCCAGTCGGCGGTTGCCTCCGCGACCGTGTAGAGCGAGCCGTCGATGTAGAAAACCTCGTCGCCGTTGGGCAGATCGCCGCCGTTGACGATCTCCTCTTGCAGCCCCAGTTTCGCTCCCAGCGCCCGGACGGCCGTCTGGTTGGAGTTCAGGAACGAGCCACCGTGCTCGGTCAGCAGGCCGCCTGAGAAGTAGTCGCGCAACGTCCAGCAGCGCCCGCCGGCTCGTTCGGGGTTGGCCTCATAGACGGTCGCCGCGAGCGGCGAGCCAGGGCTTTCGCTCCACAGCATGTGCGCGCAGCGCAGCCCCGCGAGGCCCGCGCCGACGATCGCGATCCGAGGCGCGCCTGTGCGCCTCAGGCTTCGCGCCAGGGCTCCCGCGGGGCCGCCCACGAGCGCGGCGCTCGCGGCCATGCCTGCGCCCGCGCCGATCAGCTCGCGCCGGGTCAACCCTGGCTCGCCGCGTCCCTGCGCTTCGGTCGCTCTGCTGAGCAGCTCGTCGACTGGCACACCAGTTCGCTCGGACTCGGCCGCCGCGGCGAGCATCCGCTGCGCCTGGCGCATCCCTGGTGTACGCGCGCCTCTCATTGACCAAGCACCGTACGGGATGTCTTCAAGCGGCCGTACGCAGAAGGTGGGCGTTGGCGACAGCGAGAGCACGCTGGGAGCCGAGCAGCAGATCCTCATGGGCACAGCTGGGGCCGACCAGGGTCGCGAGCCGGCTCCGCAGCTCCTCCAGGCCGGAGGCACGGTTCAGGAGCTGCTGCGTCTCCTCTGACGTGAAGGGTGGGCCGTCGCGGGTCGTGATCTCTCCGAAGCGCCCCGCTCGCACGTCAGCCGCCAGCTCGAGCAGCCCAGGCTGGAGACGAGTCAGATGAGCCCATTGCTCGACACGCCCTTCTGCGTTGAAGCCTTCGACCGCTTCGATTCGCTTCCGGTCCCGTTCTGTGGTGGCGGCCGGCACGGTGTCTCCCCTGAGCGCCGCCCTCAGCAGCCGATTCGTGAGATTGGCCCGGGCAAGCTCACGGTGGAGGCCCATGAAGCGGCTGGCCCGCTCGGCTTGACGAAGGTTCCGTCGTCGATTTCCAGCCAGGGCTCTCAGCTCGAAGATCGCTTGTACATCCTCACGGCCCTCGTCCGCGAGCTGCTTTGCGCGATCGAGCACGGCCTTGGACTTCCGATTGGTGCTGACGATGTCGGGCCTGTCGGGATCCTGACCCCTTTCCGCTCGCCTGAAGATCCAGAGCAGGACCAGCAGCGAGGAGAAATTCACCCGCCCATCCCGCTGTGCTGACTTCGCACCCGCCTCGGTCACCGGCGGGAGACTAGCGCTGCTACTTGGCGCAGCATCACCGTTTAGCCTGTCCGGACCCCGGGCAGACGAACTTACATGAGCTCTCCAACCCAACAGGTCCCGAATCTCGCGATGCGCGACGGCGAGCAGATCCCGCAGCTCGGCTTCGGGGTCTTCCAGGTACCGGCTGACGTGACGACCGAGGCCGTCACCAGAGCCTTCGAAGCCGGCTACCGCCACATCGACACGGCAGCCGCCTACCGCAACGAGGGCGCCGTCGGACAGGCGTTCCGCGCCAGTGGCCTGGACCGTGGCGAGGTCTTCATCACGACCAAGTGCTTCAACGACGACCACGGCTACGAGCAGGCCAAGCGCGCCTGTCACGACAGCCTCAAACGGCTCGAGCTGGAACACATCGATCTGTATCTGATCCACTGGCCGGTGCCCGTCCACGACCGCTACGTGGAGACGTGGAAGGCCTTCATCGAGCTACGCGAGGAGGGCCTCGTGCGGACGATCGGCGTCTCGAACTTCCAGCCCGCCCATCTGCGACGTCTGATCGCCGAGACGGGGGAGACCCCCGCGATCAACCAGGTTGAGCTTCACCCCCACCTCCAGCAGCAGGGCCTGCGCAACGAACACGAGGAGCTGGGCATCCTCACGGAGGCCTGGAGCCCGCTGGCGCAGGGTGCGGTGCTCGACGAGCCGGCGATCGTCGAGATCGCCGATCGCCATGGCCGCACGCCTGGTCAGATCGTGATCCGTTGGCACTTGCAGCTCGGCAATGTCGTGATCCCCAAGTCGGTCACGCCCGAGCGAATAATCGAGAATTTCGACGTATTCGAGTTCGAGCTGGCACCCGCCGAGATGGAGGCAATCGAGGCGCTCGACGTGGGTCGCCGCACGGGGCCGGACCCCGATACGTTCATCCGTCCCTGACAGACCGTCAAGGATTCGCCGCGATCGGTCGATGCATGGGGGGTGAACCCTCCGATGGGACCTGGCTTCTCGCCTGAGCAACTGCTCGAGAGCGCCGACCATGCCGCCACCGCAGCGCTGCACGAGCTGCCCGAGGCGCTCGTGATCGTCTTCGACACCCAGCTGCGGTTCGTGCTGACGGCCGGGCAGGCGATCGAGCGGATGGGCGACCCCGAGATCTGCCGCGAGGGCAACTACGTCGCCGATGCGTTCCCCGCCGAGTTCTGGGAGCGCTTCGAGCCGCTGTTCAGCTCAGCGCTGGAAGGCGAGACTCGCACCCGCGAGATCTGGACCGCCGAAGAACGTCACTGCCTGATGGTCGACGCCGGCCCGCTCTGCAGCGACGGCGGTCCCGCCGCCCCCGATCTCTCCAACGTCGACGGCGGCGTCGCCGTGGTGCTCGACATCACCGCCCGCCGCCACGCCGACCTCGTCACGCCAAGGCGCACCGAAGGCTTCGAGGAGGTCTTCGAGCACGCGCCGATCGGGACGGGCCTGATCGACACCGAGGACCGCTGGCTGCTGGTCAACCGCGCGCTGTGTGAGATCACCGGCTACACCTCCGACGAGCTGATCGGCAAGCGCTACGACGGGATCATGCACCCGGAGGACGTCAACAACGACGAGGCCGAGCGGCGCCGCCTGCTGGCCGGGGAGATCCCCGCCTACCAGGTCGAGAAGCGCTACTTCGACGCCGCCGGGGAGACCGTCTCGGCGATCCTCTCCGTCTCGCTGGTCCGCGACCGCGCCGGCCAGCCGTTGCACTACATCGCACAACTGCAGGACATCTCATCCCGCAAGGAGCTCGAGGAACAGCTCCTGAGCCTTGCCGACCACGATCCTTTGACGGGCCTGCGCAACCGCCGCCTGTTCGAACACGACCTGCGCTTGCAGCTCGGGCGCTGCCAGCGCTACGGCGAGACGGCCGGATTGATGGTGATCGACCTCGACGGCTTCCGCGCCCTCAACCGGGAGCAGGGTGCCACGGTCGCCGATGACACGCTGAAGGCCGTCGCCAGGTCGCTGAGCCGTCGGCTGCGCGAAACTGACCTGGTCGGGCGGATCGGCGGCGATGAGTTCGCCGTGCTGCTTCCCCACGCCGACGAGGAGGGCATGGCGGTCGTCGCCGAGGGCCTCGGCAGGGTGATTCCCGCCTGTAGCGTGGACGCCGGCGACGCGGTGATTCACCCGACGGCCAGCATCGGCTTCACGCTGATCAACCAGCGCAGCGGCGGCCTTCGCGACGTGCTGGCGGACGCCGAGCGCGCGCTGATCGCCGCCAAGAACGCCGGCGCCTAAACGCCATCTGGGCCGAAAAGGCCCGCCGGGACGGTCAATAGGCTCAGTTGGTGGCCCGTCTCGCCGTCATCGACCTCGGCTCCAACTCGTTCCGGCTCGTCGTTTTCGAGGCCGGCGACGGCTGGTGGCGACGCACCGATGAGATCTATGAGCCGGTGCGGATCGGCGAGGGTCTGATGGCAAGTGGCCGCCTCGCCGAGGAGCCGATCGAGCGCGCCCTGGCGACGCTCGACGTCTTCGCTCAGTTCTGCCACGCTTCCGGCCTCGGCGCCGAGGAGGTCGACGCGGTCGCCACCAGCGCGATCAGGGACGCCGAGAACGCCGAGGAGTTCCTGGCCCGCGCCCGCGAGCGCTTCGACCTGCCGATTCGGGTGCTGAGCCGCGAGCAGGAGGCCTTCCACGGCTACTTGGCGGCCGTCAACTCGACGACGCTCAGCGACGGTTGCGTGCTGGATCTCGGCGGCGGCTCGATGCAACTGGTCCGCGTCCGCGATCGGATCGACCGGGAGACGGGCTCGTGGCGGCTGGGGACGGTTCGCATGAGCGAGCGCTTCCTGCCCCCCAACGGGCCCGCCAAGCGTCGACAGCTGACGGAGCTCAGCGAGCACATCGCCGCTGAGCTCGCCGGCGCCGAGTGGCTGACGGGCGGCGGCGAGGAGCACGGCGGGCGGTTGGTCGGGATCGGCGGCACCGTTCGCAACCTCGCCGCGGCGGCCCAGCGAGCCGCTGGGCTGCCGACCAACGGCGTCCAGGGAACCGTGATCGCCGCCGAGGCGCTCGACGAGCTGGTCATCCGGCTGGCCGAGCTGCCGGCCGCCGAGCGCGCGAGCGTGCCGGGCATCAAGCCCGCGCGGGCCGACCTGATCCTCGCCGGCGCGGTCGTCGTCCGCGAGACGCTGCGAGTCGGCGGCTTCGAGGAGCTCGAGACGACCGAGGCGGGCCTCAGGGAGGGGGTCTTCTTCGACCGGCTGCTGGGCCAGGGGGTCGATCCAGAGGATGAGCTGAGCCGTCCGCTGTTCAAGGACGTGAGACGAGCGAGCGTGATGAACATGGCCGCCCAGTACCGGATCGACGGCCGTCACACCCGCCATGTGGCGACGCTCGCGTTGGGCATGTTCGACGAGCTTGCCGCGCTCGGCCTGCATCCGGGCGACTCCCGTGAGCGAGAGCTCTTGTGGGCCGCCTCGATGCTCCACGACATCGGCATGTCGATCGACTACGACGATCACCACAAGCACTCCCGGTACCTGATTCTCAACGGCGGCCTGCCCGGCTTCGAACCGGTTGAGACGGCGATCATCGCCCAGGCCGCGCGCTACCACCGTAAGGGCATGCCCTCGCCGGGACCGATGGCGCCGCTGTTCGGGGACGGCGACGTCGAGCGTCTGAACCGTTGCGCGGCGCTGCTGCGCCTAGCCGAGGATCTGGAGCGCTCCCGCGACCAGCTCGTCAGGGGCACCGACATCGACCTGCAGGGCGACGGCGTGCGGCTGCGGCTGATCGCCGAGGGCGACCCGGCGGTGCCGCGCTGGGCGGCCGGACGCGAGGGCGAGCTGTTCGCCCGCGCCTTCAAGCGCGAGCTGTCGGTCGCCGCCTAAGCGCTTTCGAGGGCCCGTTCGTGCCCGGCGCAGTCGAACAAGACGAGCCCGAAGGGGTAAGGGACAGGGCTCGACCATTCGCCTGGTGAGAGCTCGCGGCAGGCCGCCAGGACCGCCTTCGTCGCCTTGTTGCCGCCACGCGTGGAGTACTCGCCGCCGAGCACCACGTAGCGCGCTTCATGCCGGGCGACCAGCCGGGCCAGGCCGGGACCGTCGAGCGCGGGGTCGACGCCGCTGTAGCCCGCCACCGCAGCGGCGTTCATGCCTTGCAGGATGTAGGGCGCGGCGGTGTCGGCGGCGACGGTCAGCAGCGCGAAGCGCCGGCCTGGATCGTGGGCTTCGACATAGCGCTTGACCGATTCGGTGATCGCGAGGTCGCGGGCGTTCAGCCCGTAACCGCCCTGCCCGGCGGTCTGCTTCGGACCCGCCGCGGGGAACGTCGACTCGACCGGCGCCAGCCAGGTCGTCGAGGCGTAGGCGGTGGGGACGACGAGCAGCAGTGCGAGCACCAGCCCGAGCCCGGCTCCGGTGGGCAGCGTCCGACGCAGCGCGCCGCCAAGCAGGATCGCCAGCAAGCAGGCGGCGGCGACGCCGACGAGGATCGGCTCGAACCACTGCATGTACTGCTGGCGGTGGATCAGGACGAGCTCGCAGACGACAGTCGCGACGACTGCGGCGCCGCTCAGCAGCAGTCCGGGCGCGGGCATCCGCCGCCGGCAAAGGCGCGCGAGGGCGACGGCGCCGATCCCTGCCATCGCTCCGGCGCCGGGACCCAGCGCGGAGACGTAGTAGGGATGGACGATTCCCTTGGAGAGACTCAGGACGACCGCCTCGGTGGCCAGCCAACCGCCGAGCACGAGCGTCGTGGCCAGACGCGGATCGCGCAGGCCGCTCGGCGCCGTATCCGGATCTCTGGGCGTGACGGCCGGCTCTTTCCTGCCGAGGCGTCGACGCCCACCTGGACGCGACGCGGCTGCCGCCTCGGCCGGCTCCGCCGCACGGGCCTCCAGGCCCAGCAGCGCCAGTATCGCCAGTAGGCCCGCGAAGGAGAACGGCAGGATCCATCCGGCCTGGTCGCCGAGCCCGACCCCGAACAGCCGGAACGGTCCGGGCGCGCCGCCGAACGGGATCGGGTTGCGGTTGCGTCCGATGTTCTTCGAGGGCGGGAAGGAGCGGGACGGGGCAGAGGGCGTCGGGTGTTCACGCTCGCGTCGCTCGTTGACGCGCCGCTGGGTTGTGGCGGGCACGTTGGCGCCTTGAGCGCCGTGGGTCTGCCCAGGGCCGCCGGCCTGTCCTTCGACGCGACCGAAGCCGTTGTATTCGAAGGTGAGACCGAGCTCGGTGTTGTTCGTCGAGCTGCCCACGTAGGGGCGCTTCGAGGCGGGGGTGGCTTCAACGGCGAGGATCCAGGCGAAAGAGACGACGGCCAGCACGAGGCCTGCGGCGAGCAGCTGCAGGAACCGGCGTAGGAGGGGCACGGGAGCGCAGACGAGGTAGGCAAAGGCGATCGCCGGCACCAGCAGATAGGCGGCGAGGGTCTTCGTGTTGAAGGCCAGCCCGACGACGGCCGCGCAGGCGAGCAGCGTGCGCCAGCGCCCGCCTTCGCAGGCTTTGATCGCGAGTGCGCAGGCGATCAAGCTGAGCAGGATCAGCAGGTTGTCGACGCCGTTTGCCCTCGAGACCGCCACGAACGAGGGGAACACCGCGAACGTCACACCCGCGCCGAGCGCGGCCCAGGCACCGAAGCGCCGGGCGACGATCACGTACAGCAGCGCGACGGCGGCGACGCCCATCAGCGCCTCCGGCAGCAGCAGGCTGAGTGCCGAGAAGCCGAAGAACTTTGCGCTCAGGGCCTGAACCCACAGCGCCAGCGGCGGCTTGTCGACGGAGACGAGGCCGCCGGGATCGAAGGAGACGAAGAAGAAGTTGTGCCAGGAGTGCACCATCGAGCGCACTCCGGCCGAGTAGAAGATGTTGGCGTAGCCGTTTTGGGAGAGTCGGACCGTGTTGAGGACGGCCGAGACGGCGATCGCGACGGCGAGCCCAGCACACCGCAGCGGAGCGCCGCCGCCGCGCAACCGTGCGCTCACCTGGCGAGCGTCTCCACCAGCCGCTGCAGATCCTGCTCGTCGTTCCAGGCTCCGACCGACGCGCGCAGCCAGGGCCGGTCGGGGATGTTGCGGATCACCACTCCCTTCTCGGCGAGCATCTCTCGCTCCGCAGCAGGGTCCTCGCTCTGAAAGGAAACGAGCGTCGTGGCTCCTCGCGGCGCCGTCGGGCGGCCGTGTTCCTCGAGCATCTCGACCAGCTTCGCCGCGAGCGTCCGGGCGCGCTCGTGGACGGCCGGCCAGCCCGCCGACTCGAGCAGTTCGATCGAGGCCAGCGAGCAGGCCACGGCCTCAGCGCTCAGGGAGGGAGCATCGAAGCGGCGGGCGTCCTCATGAAGCACTGCGTCGAGCCCGAGGTTCGCTTCGGCGAGGTTGCCGTAACCGCGACGGGGCACCTGCAGGCGCTCACGCAACTTCGCGGAGACCCACAACAGGCCGGAGCCGTCGGGCCCGCACAGCCACTTCTGCCCGGCCCCCGCATAGGCGTCACAGCCGAGGCTCGCCAGGTCGATCTCGACCGCACCCGCGCCTTGGGCGCCGTCCAGCAGCACCGGAACGTCGACCTCGGCGAGCGCGGCGGGCGCATAGGAGCCGCTGACCCAGCCGACGTGCGAGCAGGCCACGAGGGCGGTGTCGGGGCCGATGCGGTCGGCGATCTCCATCAGCGGGACCTCCCGTACCGTCACGCCCTTGATCTCTCGGGCGGCGGTGAGCGCCCCCAGCAGACCGGGGTGCTCCTCGTCGCTCGTCAGGATCTCCTGCCCGGCCTCGAGCGGCAGGCCGCCGATCACATGGGCCATGCCTTCGGTCGTGCAGGTCGTCAGGGCGATGTCGGCCGTATCGGCGCCGAGCGCCCGCGCGTATGCGGCCCGCAGCGCGTCGGTCAGCTCGGTGCGGCGTTCGAAGTGGGCCATCGCGCGGCCGTCGGCGAGCTCGCGGTCGAGCTCCGCCCTGGCCGCCGCCACGGAGCGAGCGGGCAGCGGGCCGTCGGTGCCGGCGTTGAGGTAGGCGAGTCCGGCGAGCACCGGAAACTCGGAGCGCAGTCCTGATGGGTCCACGATGGGCGAGAATAGACCCATGAGCAGCGGCGATCCTCAGCAACCGATGTGGACTCCTCCGGTGGAGATGATGGAGAACACCGAGATGGCCCGCTTCATGAGCTGGGTGCAGGAGCGCCACGGACGGTCCTTCTCGGGCTACGGGGAGCTGTGGCAGTGGTCGGTCGATCAGCTCGAGGAGTTCTGGGCGGACATCTGGGAGTTCTGCGATGTGATCGCCTCAAAGCCCTACGAACGGGTGCTGGGCTCGCACGAGATGCCAGGCACGGCCTGGTTCCAGGGCGCCGAGTTGAACTACGCCGAGAACCTGCTGGCCGGCCACGACCCGGCCGAGACGGCGATCCTGCACAGCTCCGAGCTACGGGAGCTGGCCGAGCTGAGCTGGGGCGAGCTGAACGCGAGCGTCGCCCAGGCGGCCGAGGGCCTCAGGGCGCTGGGGGTGGGACGGGGCGACCGTGTCGTGGCCTACATGCCGAACATCCCTGAGACGCTGATCGCGTTCCTGGCGACGGCGACGCTCGGAGCTGTCTGGTCGAGCGCCGCGCCGGAGTTCGGCGCGCGCAGCGTGATCGATCGCTTCGCCCAGATCGAGCCGAAGGTTTTCCTGACTGTCGACGGCTACCGCCATGGTGGCAAGGACTTCGATCGCACGGCCGTCGCCGCCGGGATCCTGGCGGAGTTGCCGAGCGTGACCCGGACAGTCGTGCTCGGCTACCTGGACGCAGAGGCCGATCCCGCCTCGGTGGCAGAGGGCGCGCTGTCCTGGCGGCAGCTGCTCGACACAGGCGCGGCGACTGCGGGCGGCGCTCCACGCTTCGAGCAGGTGCCCTTCGATCACCCTCTGTGGGTGCTCTACTCATCGGGCACGACGGGGCTGCCGAAGGCGATCGTGCAGGGCCACGGCGGCATCCTGCTGGAGCAGCTGAAGAAGCGGATGCACCTGGACCTGCGTCATGGCGACCGGATGTTCTGGTTCACGACGACGGGCTGGATGATGTGGAACTTCCTCCTCGGCTGCCTGCACGGCGAGGCGGCGATCGTCCTCTACGACGGCAGCCCCGCGTTCCCGGACCTGAGCGCGCTGTGGCGTCTGGCGGAGCGGACGGGGATGACGTGCATGGGCGTCAGCGCGGGCCTTCTGGCCTCGTGTGAGAAGGGCGGGATCGAGCCGCGCACGGAACAGGACCTGTCGCGGCTGCGGGCCGTCGGCTCGACAGGCTCGCCGCTCTCGCCGGAGAGCTTCCGGTGGGTCTACGAGCATGTCGACCCCGACATCTGGCTGTTCTCGACGAGCGGCGGCACGGACGTCTGCACGGCGTTCGTGGCGGGCTGTCCGATCCTGCCGGTCTACGAGGGCGAACTGCAGTGCAGGGCGCTGGGTTGCAAGGTCGAGTCGTGGGATGAGGCGGGCAAGCCGCTGAGCGACGAGGTCGGCGAGCTGGTCGTGGCCGAGCCGATGCCCTCGATGCCGCTCTATCTGTGGGACGACCCGACCGGGGAGCGCCTGCGCGACAGCTACTTCGCGATGTACCCGGGGATCTGGCGCCATGGCGACTGGATTCGCATCACCCCCCGCGGCGGCGCCGTGATATACGGCCGCTCGGACTCGACGATCAACCGCCAGGGCGTTCGGATGGGCACGAGCGAGATCTACAGGGCGGCAGGCTCCGTCGAGGAGGTGCTCGACTCGCTGGTCGTCGACATCCCCGGCGCGGCTCTCGGCGATGAGCTGAAGATGATCTTGTTCGTCGTCCTGCGCGACGGAGCCATGCTCGACGAGGATCTGACGGCGCAGATCAAGCGCCGCATCCGCGAGGACTGCTCGCCGCGGCACGTCCCCAACGAGGTCCGCCAGATCGAGCAGGTCCCAAGGACCCTCTCTGGCAAGGTCCTCGAGGTTCCAGTCAAGCGGATCCTGATGGGCGTCGCGCCCGAGCAGGCCGCGAGCATCGAGTCGCTGGCCGACCCGACGGCGCTCGACTACTTCATCGCGCTGGCGGGGGAGATGGCGGCCCTGCGAGGCTGACCGCAGCAGGGCTCACCTGCGGGCGAGTAGTTGGAGGAAGCTGTCCAGTTGCTGCTTGTTCGCAAAGCCGCACTTGTTCGCCTGCTTCCCTAGGTCGGCGGCCGGCCAGTGACCGTGCAGCTGGGGCGAGCGGTGCGCGAGCTCGTCGAGTGTCAGGTAGAGGCCGGCGCAATTCTGGGACTGATTGACCGTGACAGCGATCTTGGGCTCCGGGTCTGATGAGGCTCTTGCCGGAGGGTTGGCGAAGTACGCGAATGCCACCGAGCCGGCTGCGACAACGACGACGGCGCGGTACACCTTCCGCCTGACCTGCTCGAAGCGTTCCTTGGTATGCAGATAGAGCCCCAGCCATGTGACCGTGACGAGGAGCGCTTCGAGTTGGTCGAACTCGTTTTTCGCCTTTTCGTAATCGGCTCGCGCTCTGGGCGCGGTTGGGTCGGCGGGGGGCGTCGTCGAGTAGAGCTGCCACGCGCTGCCCTGGGTGACTTTTGCGCTCTCGTAGGCTTCGACCAACCCTGCGGCCGATGTTGCCTTTTCATCCAGAGGCTCCGGGTCTTTCTCGAGGTCTGAATGAAGCAGCCCGAACTTCGGATCCGCGAATTCTTTGTAACTGCCCCGGACCGGCGACATCAGCGGTACAGCGCTCGTGACGATCACGAAGATGGCGACGAACACGGCGGCGATGCATGCAAATGCCAGCGCGAGCCGAAGGCCATGCAAGGCGCCTAGAGAGGAGACGGGAACTCCCGTCGCGACAGCGGCCCCCACGGCACCGAAAGAGGAAGCAGCCCACTTCGCGGTGCTGCGGTAGCGCTCGATTCCTTCTCGGTACTGAGAACCAGGCTCTACGTCCATTTCGACCGGCGTTGCACATAGAGCTCGGTGACGTCGATCCCTGCCTCGTTGATCAGTTCTCGTACAGCGTCATAGCTCGCTTCTGACAGCTCGGGTGCCTCGCCGATCACCACCGCGATGGTCTCCACCTCCACCCCCAGCGGACGGATGCGCTGAAGCGCAGAGCTGCGCAGGTCGGGGTCCAGGAGCCCATCGAGATCGGCAAATCCGACAACGGTCGTTTTGGGGGGTTTCGGACCAGGAAGCTGATCCGGATCCCAGACGACAGGCGCTGAGAATCCCGGGCGCGACGGTGTCTCCGGAAACCCCGCAGGCACGTACACCTGGATCTCGTACTCGTCGCCCATGTGCGATGTCTAACACCGCTCCGCAGCAGTGTCAATTATCTGACTTGTCCTACAGACCCAGCGAGCGTCCCACGATCTCCTTCATGATCTCGTTCGCCCCGCCGTAGATGCGGGTCACTCGCGCGTCGGCATAGGCCCGGGCAATCGGGTACTCGACCATGTATCCGTAGCCGCCGAACAGCTGCAGGCAGCGGTCGGCGACGCGGCCCTGGAGGTCGGTACACCACCACTTGGCGGTCGCGGCCTCCTCAGGGGTCAGCTCGCCGGCGTCGAGCGCTACGGCGCAGCGGTCGACGAACGTGCGGGCGATCTGGACTTCACCGTGCATCTCGGCAAGCTCGAAGCGGCTGTTCTGGAAGGAGCCGATCGGCTGTCCGAATGCCTTGCGCTCACGGACGTAATCGAGCGTCCAGCCGAGCGATGCTTCGGCGGCGGCGACGGCGCTGGTGGCGATCGACAGCCGCTCCTGAGGGAGGTTCGAGACAAGGTAGATGAAGCCCTTGCCCTCCTGACCGAGCAGGTTCGAGGCGGGCACCCGCACGTCGGTGAAAGACAGCTCGGCGGTGTCCTGGGCGTGCTGGCCGATCTTCTCCAAGTTCCGTCCCCGCTCGAAGCCCTCCATGCCGCGCTCGATCACGAGCAGGCTGATCCCGCGATGGCGCTCGGAGGGGTCGGTCTTCACGGCGGTGATGACGAGGTCGCCGTTGATGCCGTTGGTGATGAAGGTCTTGGCGCCGTTGACGATGTAGTGGTCTCCGTCGCGCTTGGCGGTCGTGCTCATTGCCGCCAGGTCCGAGCCGATGCCCGGCTCGGTCATCGCGATCGCCGTGATCAGCTCGCCGCTGACGATCCCTCCAAGCCAGCGGTCGCGCTGCTCCTCGTCGCAGTAGCTCAGGAAGTAGGGCAGGCAGATGTCGTTGTGGAGGGTGATGCCGAGGCCGAAGCTGCCCGCGCCCGCGCGTTGGCACTCTTCGCCGATCACCATGTTCAGACGGAAGTCCTCGACGCCCGCGCCGCCGTGGGACTCGGGCGCGGACATCGCCAGGAAGCCGCCGCGGCCCGCCGCCTCATAGAGGGAGCGGGGGATCAGTCCCTCGCGCTCCCAGTCCCCGTAGCGGCCCTCCTCGCCGATCACCTCGCGCTCCAGGAACGTCCTGAAGCTGGCGCGGAAGTCTTCGTGGAGGTCGTCAAACAGGGCGCGCTTCACGCGCCGGACCCTACACCCGCCAGGGCGGCGCCATCGCTCAGGCGGCGGCTGGAGGCAGCGGCTCGGCGCGATACCCCGGCTTGGCCAACAGCAGCTGGACGTCTTGGATGCGCCGCTCGGCGAAACCGCCCTCGCAGTAGCTGAGGTAGAGGTTCCAAAGGCGCCTGAAGCGCTCGTCGTAGCCGAGCTCTCCCAGCTCCTCGGTGGCGGCGAGGAAACGCTCGCGCCAAGCGGCGAGCGTAGTCACGTAGTGGCCGGTGATGTCCTCCATGTGGACTTGGCGCAGGTCGGTGTGGCGGGCGACCGACTTCGCGATCACCTCCAGCGAGGGCAGGCAGCCACCGGGGAAGATGTAGGTGTTGATGAAGCTGCGCCCGGCCTTCTCCACCTCATAGGCGCGGTCGGCGATCACGATCGCCTGCAACATCATCGCCCCGTCCTCGCGCAGCAGCTCCGAGCAGCGGCTGAAGAACGTTCCGAAGAACTGCCAGCCGACGGCCTCGATCATCTCGACAGAGACGAGCTTGTCGTAGGTACCAGTCAGGTCCCGGTAGTCCTCGCAGAGGACCGTCACGCGGTCATCGAGGCCCGCCTCCGTCACCCGCCGGGTCGCGTACGCGTGCTGTTCGCGGGAGATCGTCGTCGTCGTCACGCGGCAGCCGAAGCGCTGGGCGGCATGGACGGCGAAGCCGCCCCAGCCTGTGCCGATCTCGAGGACGTGCTCGCCGGGCTTCAGGTCGAGGCGTCGGCAGATCCGCTCGAGCTTGGCCTCCGAGGCTTCCCGCAGGCTCGCCTCGGGGCGCTCGAAGACGGCGCAGGAGTACATCATCGTCTCGTCCAGGAACGTGGAGAACAGGTCGTTGCCGAGGTCGTAGTGGGCTTCGATCTGGCGCCTGGCGCGACCGGGGGTGTTGCGGGCCAGCCAACGAGCCCAGCGCTGGACGGGGATCAGCACGGGCGAGAAGACCTGCCGCAGCCGGTCGAGCTTGGTCACGTTCAAAGCTGCGATTCGTGTCATCGCGACGAGGTCATCGCAATCCCACTGTCCGTCCATGTAGGACTCGCAGAGGCCGACGCTGCCGCGAAGCAACTGACGGTAGAACCGCGGCGAGCGAACCTCGATCACGGCTCGCAGCGGACGTGCCGGGTCCAGCGTCCCGAGGACGATCCGCTCGGAGCTCTCCCGCAACTCGATCTCCCCGCCCCGGATTCCCCGCAGCGCGCGCAGGACGATCCGCCGCGAGAGCGAGCGCGTGGATCCGGCGGGCCGTGCCGGGGGGGTGAGGCGGCGGCGCTCCAGTGCGACTGGGCCGCGCCCGCCGGCTTCCTGGACGCTCATGCCGGGACTCGCCTGGCGGGGTGGGGATGGTACGTGGCGCCCTTCAGACGCAGTCGCGCCGCATGGCCGTAGATGCGGGCGACGACGGCGACCGTCGGCAGCGGGTAGCGCCGCAGCAGCCTTCGCAGCTCCCCGGCGCTCGGCCCGCGTCGGGCAAGGGACAGGGTCGCGTCGAACACGGGCCCTCGCGATGCGTGCTCGCCGGTGGCGCTCGACTCGATGTGAACGGAGAGGCGCTCGCCCGGCTCGCTGATGCGCAGCTCATAGGAGTGATCCATCCCCATCAGGGGTGAGACGTGAAGCTCCTTCTCGAAGCCGCCACGGATCAGCCTGACGCTGCCGTGGTCGGCACTCTCAGCGACGGGCAGGACATAGGAGTGACTCTCACCCCAGGGGGTGTTGGTGACATGGGCGATCACTGCATCTACCCGCTCGCCGTCGGCCGCGAAGCACCAATAGAAGCTGACGGGGTTGAAGCAGTGACCGAAGCAGCGCAGCTGTGTGAGCAGGCGGATCGGGCCCTCAGGGCGGCGTCCCGTGCGCTCCTCGACGAGCGCTCGCACGGAAGTCGCTAGGTCGAGGCCGTGGTCGCCGAGATGGTCGGAGCGACGAAACCAGGCGAGCGCCGGGTGGCGGGCGGAGCCGAGCAGGCCATGCTCGAGGACGCCGGGCAGCTCGTCGAGGTCCAGGTAGGCCATGAACAGGCGGTCGTTGAACTCGTAGACGGGACCACCACCGACGCCGGCCAGGCGGCGGTGGCGCACGGTGCCCTCGTAGAAGGCGCTGTTCACAGTCCCACCCCGAAGGCCTTGCAGGCCTCCAGTGCGCTGCGCGCGCCGTCCTCGTGAAAGCCCCAGCCCCAATAGGCGCCGCAGTAGTGGGTTCGGCCGGGTAGCCCGCTGATCTCCCCGTGACGAGCCTGGGCTGCGACTCCGGCGGGAGTGAAGACGGGGTGGGAGTAGGAGATGCGCCTGATCACGCGCTCGGGGTTGATCGCCTCGCCGCGGTTGAGGGTGACGCAGTAGTCCTCGTCTGCCTCCAGCCGCTGCAGGTGGTTCATCCAATAGGTGACCGTCGACAGTGGCTTGGGATGCTCCAGCAGGTGGTAGTTCCAGCCGGCCCGTGCGCGCCGGCGGCGCGGCAGCAGGCGAGAATCGGTGTGAAGGACCGCATCGTTGGTCTGGTAGGGGATCGACCCGAGTACCTGGCGCTCTCGCTCGCTTGGATCTCTGAGCATCGCAAGGGCCTGGTCGGAGTGGGTCGCGACGACGACTTGGTCGTAGCGCTCGGGCTCGGCGCCGGCGGTGGCTATCTCGACGTGCTCTGCGCCGCGGGCGATGCCGAGGACCGGCGTGCGCAAACGGATCCGCTCACGGAACGGGGCTGTGAGCGCGTCGACGTAGCGGGCCGAGCCGCCGGCGATCGTCGACCAGCGCGGACGGTCTCGGAAGCCGAGCATCCCGTGGTTGTGGAAGAACTCAGCGAGGAAGCGGACGGGGAAGGTGCGCATCTGCCGGGGGTCGGCCGACCAGACAGCGGCGGCCTGAGGGACGATCAGCCGTTCCACGAATGCGGCAGAGAAGCGGTGGCGCTCGAGGAACTCCGTCAGCGACTCGCCGGCCTCGATCGAGCCGGTCTCGCCCTCCAGGACCCGATGCATCTCGCGGTTGAAGCGCAGCAGGTCGAAAATCATCCTCCGGAAGCTCGCCGACAGCAGATTGCCAGGCTGGGCCAGCAGGCCTCGCGGGGTCCCGGAGTACTCGAAGTCCTCGGTCTCGGAGCTGACGGAGAAGCTCATGCGGGTCGGCTGGCGGGCGATGCCGAGCAGATCTAGCAAGCGGGTGAAGATCGGGTAGTTGCGGTCGTTCATGACGATGAAGCCCGTGTCGACGGACAGCTCGCCGGTCGGGGTGGGGACCCGCACCGTGTTGGTGTGCCCACCGGCGTAGCCGCCGGCCTCGTAGACGACGACCTCATGCTCGGCGTGCAGCAGCCGGGCGGCGAGGAGGCCCGACACGCCGGCTCCGACGATGGCGATTCGCATGCCTAGGTGGCCGCGCGCCGGGGCACGGCGATCGGAGCGGTCTCGGGCCTCGGCTCTGCGGGCAGCACCATTGTCTGACCTCTTTTACGCGATTGCACGGGGCACGGATCATCAACCGACGGTGCGGATGTGCAGGAGTGATGGCCCGACATGTCGAACAGATGCGCCGTGAAGCGCACTGCGACCAAGACTCCAGAGGCACCGCCGGCCAACGGGACCTCCGATCACCAGAGTCTCTCCAAGTACATACAGGCCCGTTTCGAGGAGTGCTCGCGCTCCCAGAAGGACGTTGCTCAGTACATCGTCGACCACCTCGACGAGGCTGCTTTCCAGACCGCCGAGGAGCTGGCCCGCCGGGCCAACACCTCCAGCTCCACCGTCGTTCGTTTCTCGCAAGCCCTCGGCTTCGAGGGCTTCCCCGAGCTTCAGGCAGCCGCCCGCGAGGAATACCGGCGGGTGAACGCCAAGGCAGCCAAGGAGGGCGGGACGGGGCCCACGTCTTCGACGCCGCTGTTCTCACTCGACCAGAACGAGTTCGAGTCGGCGCTTGCCGCCGATCACCTGAACGTTGAGGAGACCGCCCGCAAGGTCTCCCGCAGCGCCGTCGAGTCGCTGATCACAGCGATCGTCGAGGCCGAGAAGGTGCTCGTCGCGGGAACAGACCAGATGGCCTTCTTCGCCAGCTACCTCCGTCATCTGCTGATGCTGCTGGACCTTCGCGTCGACGTCGTCGCGAGCCCATCCCAGGAGGCGCTCAGCCGCCTCGGGCGAATCGACTCGACGACGCTCGTGATCGGCCTGTCGGCCGGACGACCTCACCCTCTCGTCGTCAGAGCGATGAAGCTCGCCCGCCATCGGCAGGCGAAGACCGCGGCGATCACCGACGCGACGCTCTCGGAGGTCGCGAAGCTCGCTCAGATCAAGCTCTACTACTCGTCGAACAGCCCTGCTTACGTGCGCTCGCACGCGGCGCTGCTGAGCATCATCCAGGCACTTGCCTACGGTGTGTACTCGCAGGACACGGCGCAGTACGACGACAGAATCAAGGCCTTCAGACTCAAGTAGGCGCTGCGTTGGTTGTAGATCGCTCGCGGAGGGTGCTGCGTCGGTTGTAGATCGCTCGCGGACGCATCGGTCGCGTCCGTGGTCGATCCTCTCGTGTTGCTCTGTGTCGGGCGATCGATCTACAACCGACTCCGCTTTCGCTTAACTGGTTGCGATGCGTTCCGTGACCATTGCCGATCTGCGGGTCATTCTTGGTGAACTGGATCAGTTCTGGGGTGAGCGGGACACGGGCTTCTTGCACCAGGCGCTTTACGTGCACGAGTTCTGGGAGACGTCCGTGCTCGTCGAGCGAGACGGACGGATCGAGGGGTATCTGCTCGGGTTCGTCGGGCAGCACGGACTTGGCTACATCCACACGGTGGCGGTGAGGCGGGAGGCGCGCGGTGGCGGGCTCGCGGCTGGGATGTACGGGCGCTTCGAGGATCTCGTCCGTGCGCGTGGTGCTCGTGGGCTGAAGGCGATTACGGCGCCTGAGAACGAGGGCTCGCGGGCCTTCCATGAGGCGCTGGGCTTCTCGACGGAGGCTGTCGAGGGCTACTCGCCCTCCAGTGGCACCCAGCTGGTCTTCACCCGTACGCTGCGCTGACGTACTGCCGATCCTGCTGCCCAGGGTATCTTCAGGCGCTCGAAACGACGACTCTGGGGAGATCGCATGACACGCGCCACTGCCATTCGCCGAAGCTTCGCTGGGGCACTGCTCGCGCTCCTCTGCGCAGCCGTGTTCACAGCCGTCGCGCTCGCCGCCAAACCAGCTCACGGCGCGAAGTTCAGCGGCCGGACGGCCGCCGAGGCAGTTGAGGGCTTCTTCGCCCCAGTCAACTTCACGGTCTCCCGGGACGGCAAATCGCTCAAGGGCTTCACCTTCGGCAGCCTCGGTTGTGAGGGCGCGGGTGGCTTCGCCCCCGGCGTGAGCCCCTACAAGGGCGGCTCGATCATCCACGTCGGGACGGTCAAAGTCTCGTCCAAGGGCGCCATCTCGGTCTCGGGCGCGAAGTCGAAGTTCGAGATCCAGGGACAGATCACGACGACCACCGTCGCCATCACGGGCCACTTCACGAAGCGTAAGGCGGCGACCGGAACGATCACCTTCTCGCAGAAGTTCAGCGGCACGCTCGACTCGGGCTGCGGGCCCGCGAAAATCAACTTCACCGCGTCGGCTCACTGACCTTTCTCGATCCGGTGAGGGGTGCCGGATCGAGCCGCCGGATACACTGCCCCTATGCGCGACGAGGCGACTTTCAAGGTCAAGAGCGGCCTGGCGGAGATGCTCAAGGGCGGCGTCATCATGGACGTCGTCACGCCCGAGCAGGCCAAGACCGCGGAGGATGCCGGGGCTTGCGCGGTGATGGCGTTGGAGCGCGTCCCAGCGGACATCCGCCGCGACGGCGGCGTCGCCCGGATGTCCGACCCGGAGATGATCTCGGGCATCCAGGAGGCCGTCAGCATCCCCGTGATGGCCAAGGCCCGGATCGGCCATTTCATGGAGGCTCGCGTGCTGGAGGCCCTGGAGGTCGACTACATCGACGAGTCCGAGGTCCTGACGCCCGCCGACGAGGCCAACCACATCGACAAGTGGGACTTCAACGTGCCGTTCGTCTGCGGTGCCACCAACCTCGGCGAGGCGCTGCGCCGCATCGGCGAGGGCGCGGCGATGATCCGCTCCAAGGGTGAGGCGGGCACGGGCGACATCGTCGAGGCGGTCCGCCACATGCGCCAGATCCGCGGAGAAATCCGCCGCCTGACGATGCTCGGCGAGGATGAGCTTGCGACGGCCGCCAAGGAGATCGCGGCGCCGCTGGACATCGTCCGGGGTGTCGCCCGCGACGGTGCCCTGCCGGTCGTCCTTTTCTGCGCCGGCGGCATCGCCACTCCCGCCGACGCCGCGCTGATGATGGCCCTGGGGGCCGAAGGGGTCTTCGTGGGATCCGGGATCTTCAAGTCCGAGGAGCCCGCCGTACGGGCCCAGGCGATCGTCGAAGCGACCACCCACTGGCAGGACGCGACGCGGGTCGCGGAGGCTTCGCGTGGCCTTGGCCCGGCGATGGAGAGCCTCGAGAGCTCGAAGCTCGAGAGCGAGCAGCTTCTCGCTCAGCGCGGTTGGTAGGGCTCCGGGAGCCAGCAAGGCCGTTGATCGGCGTTTTGGCGCTGCAGGGCGACTTCGAGGCGCACGAGCGCATGCTGGGAGGGTTGGGTGCGGATACCCGCCAGGTGCGAGTTCCGGCCGACCTCGACGGGCTCGACGGGCTCGTCATCCCTGGAGGGGAGTCGACGACGATGACGCTCGGGATCGAGCGCGAGAGGCTCGCCGAGCCGCTGCGCGAGCTGGCCGCACGCGGGACGCCGGTGCTCGGTACGTGCGCCGGGCTGATCATGCTCGACCGCGAGCACCTCGGGCTGATGGACACGCTCGCCGAGCGCAACGCGTTCGGCCGGCAGGTCAGAAGCTTCGAGGCCGACGTCCAGCTCGCGGGCATCGACGGGCCGCCCTTGCGGGGGATCTTCATCCGCGCGCCTTGGATCGCCGAGCACGGCCCCGGCGTGGAGATCCTCGGCGAGGTCGACGGCCACACTATCGCCGCGCGCCAAGGCGCGATCCTGGCGGTTGCGTTCCACGCCGAGCTAGGCGAGGACGATCGCTTGCACCGGACGTTCCTGGAGCTGATTCCCTAGCGGCTAGCGCTTACTGCTGGGCGGGCGCAGCGGCGCTCAACGTCTTCAGGGTGATCGTGCCGACGCACAGGCTCTCGCCGTCCGGACACGAGAGCTTGATCGCCGCCCCGCCGTTCTTGGTCGTCGTCACCCGCGCCGTGCGCGAGCAGTCCCACGATCGGCAGTACGTGGGGGCCGGGGAGCACCGGTGTGACGATCGGAGCGGTGGGCGTCGTCGGCGTGGTGATCGGAGTGGTGATGGTTTTCCCGCCTCCGCCGGGCGTGGTAAAGCTCGCTTCGAGTTCGGCGCGACCCGAGCGGTGGCCCGATTTCGTCGCCACGAACAACCTGTAGTGGTAGGTGTTGCCAGGCAACAGGCCTTCGAGCAGCGCCGATACGTGCTGCGGTCCTTCCTCGAACGCTTTGGGGGACGGTTCACACGGCGCTTCTTCTTCTCCCACCCCCGGGCCTTCGTATTCGAAGTTGCAGACTTCGGCCTGCAGACCGATCACGTCGACGGTCGCGTTGACCAGCGCGGAGGTCCCGGTGATTTCGCTCATCGGCTCGAGCACAAGTGCCGGGGTGCGGGAGCGAGGAGTGCCTTCGTAGGTGTATTCGAACGTCTTCGAGCCGCCCGCGGTGAGAAGCGTGGCTTTGACGGGTCCCGATGTCACCGCTTCCGGCACCTTCCCGGTGACCGATTCGTTCGTGTTCGAGACGATCGTGGCGGGTTCGCGGAAGGTCACCTCGCCGACGTTCGCGAGGTGCTGGCCTTTGATCGTGATTTCCTGCCCGCCTCTCGCGGCGCCGGAGCTGCTCGAGACGCTCGTTATCACCGGTTCGTCGTAGGTGATTTTCGCGCCGAACCAGAGTTGACCGGGCCCCTTGCTGGTCGGGCTCGCCGACTCGGAGGGGGTGAGCTGCGCTTTCCAGATACCGAGTACTTCTTCCTCTCCCGCGGACTCGTCAAAGCAGGTCAGCTTGGCGCCGTTGCCTTCGCCGGCCCCGGATTCGAGCGTCACGCCGATGCCTTGACCCACGCTCACCGGGATGCTCGTGCTGATCGTTTTCCTCGCTGCTGAGGATCAGCGCGGTCTCACCGCGCAGATGACCTTCGAGGCCGGACACTTCGAGCGGGCAGCCTTTCACTCCTCCACGAGCGGCTGCGCTGAGATCGGCCCGCCGAGGCTCGCGGAGGCGGCCGCTGGGAACAGCGCGAACGCGAGGCCGCACACCAGCGGCGCCAGAGAGCGAGCCGTGCTCAATGAGCGACCGTGAAGGAGAGCGTCACCGGTTTCGCCGTGGATTGGGTATTCGACGCGCTCAGGACCGCGTGGTAGGAGCCTGCTTTCAGCGCGCGTCGCCCGACCCGTCCTGTGAAGGCAATCTCATCGGCGCCGGCAGCCTCGTGCGCACGGGTCAGCGTTCCCACCGTCACGGTGCGCGTGCAGTGTTTGGCGTGCGCTTTGACGAGGCGGGCCGACGGCGCCACGCAAAGGCTTCCATGACGCAGCCCCGGGGCGGAGGAGGTGAGCGCGATCTGCACTTTGGCCGCTGCCGACAGCGTCAGGCGGAAGTTCGTGCCGACGGGCGCGCTCGCCGCGATCGCGGTCGCGCCTTTCCCGACGCGAAATGGCGTGCTGGAAACGCTCGCGTGCGTGATCGTCAGCAGGAGCGACGCGACAGGCGCCTTCCCCAACACCGGCCCAGGCGGAGCCGGCACAAGGGTTTCGGCGCCGAGTGCTTCTTTCAGTTTCTGGGCGGCTTTTTCCTGTTCGGCTTTTTCTCGTTCGAGTTTTTCGCGCTCGACGATTTCGAGGCCGGCGCTTTCGCGTGCGGCTTTTTCCCGTTCCGCTTCCCGTACTTCCGGTCCGCTGACGATCATGAACGACGAAAGGGTCTCACCGCCGTGGCTGATCGATTCGATCGCGTCGTCTTCCGGGGGGGTGACGAGCGTCGGCGTCGGATTGGGCGTAAGGAGGTTGCTGATGCCGTTGTTGATCGTGCTCCCCAGTTGTCCGAAGCTGTTGCATCCGAACGCGTAGAGCTGCCCGGATCCGGTCAGGACCAGGCTCTGGAATGCCCCTCCGGCGAGTTCCCGGATCCCGCCGCTCGCGCCGGGCAGCGTGACGAGCGTCGGCGTCGGATTGGGTTCTGCGGTTCCGCTGTTCGCTTCCAATCCCAGCTGTCCGCATTGGTTGACGCCGAACGCGTACAGCTGCCCGGTCGCCGTCGAGACGAGGCTGTAGAACTGCCCTGCGGCGATGTGGGTGATCGCGCCGGTTGCTCCGGGGAGCGACACGGGCGCCGGCGTCGGATTTGCTTTGAACGTTTCGACCTGCGTTTTGCTCCCCAGCTGTCCGTAGGGGTTCTCTCCGAATGAGTAGAGCTGCCCGCTGGAAGTCAGCGCGAGGCTGAACTCGAGCCCCGCGGCGACCTGTGTGACGGTGCCGCTCGCTCCCGGGAGCGTGACGGGTGTTGGTGTCGGGTTCGGGAGCAATTGATTCGTTTCCACGTTTTTCGCCGTTTCGTATCCCAGCTGCCCGTATCGGTCTTCGCCGAAGGTGTAGAGCACCCCGGTCGAGGAGACAGCGAGGACGTGTTCGCTACCGGCGGCGACGTGCATGAAGGTGACACCAGGGACTGTGACCGGGGTCGGCGTCGGGTCCGGTTGAAGAAGGTTGGAGGGCGGCGTCTGCGCGAGCTCGCCGCTTGCGTCGCCCCCGAACCCGTAGAGCTGACCGGTTGATGTCAGCGCCAGGCTGAACCCCTCGCCGCCTACGGCTTCGACGACCGGCCCGCCGGCCCCGGGCAGCGTGACGAGTTCCGGCGTCGGATCCGGCATGGCCGTAAAATTGCCCTCGCCTGCTGCCCTCCCCAACTGGCCGAACAAGTTGCTCCCGAACGAGTACAGCTGCCCGGACGATGTCACCACGAGCGTCCAGGATGAGCCCTCCGCGACCTCCGTCACATGGCCGCTGCCTTCCGGGAGCGTCGTGAGCGCAGGCGTTGGGTTCGCCGTCGTGGTGCCGATGTTCGCCGTGGTCCCGAGCTGGCCCTCTCCGTTTTCGCCAAAGCCGTACAGGTGCCCCGGCGTCGTAGCTTCGGCAAGCGCCGCCGATGGCAACGCGAGCGCCGCGAGGATCGCGACGACCCCAATCGATCGAGCCAACTTGACCGTTTCTTGGCTGAGTCCCATCAGGCTCCTCTTGTGTCGTTTAGGTAGCCCGGGGACCCAGGCGGTTGCGCGCATTAGTCCGCACGTATGGCATGCCGAGCATCGCGCGCAAGGGTCGTCTTCGCATCTAGGAGCCTCATTGATCTTTGCCGGCGAAGCGCCCCAAAGAACGAATACGTAAGTGGTATCTTACGGTTAGTGGCGACTTACCAAGAGCGGGTTTTTGATGCCTTCGGCGACGCGACGCGACGCGAGATCTTCGAGCGGCTCGCGTCCAGCCCCCAACCCGTCGGCGAGCTGGCCGAGCAGCTTCCCGTCAGCCGTCCGGCTGTCTCCCAGCATCTTCGGGTCTTGAAGGAAGCTGGTCTCGTCACAAGTCGGCGCGTTGGAAGCCGCCACGTCTACCAGGTCGATCCCGCCGGAATCGGAGCCCTGCGCGCCCATCTCGAGGATCTCTGGAACCGTTCCCTGGCGTCGTTCGGCGCGGCCGCCGCGCAACGGCTCAGCGGCAGCGCGTCAGCTCAGGAGCCGGCGGGCGCGGAGCATCTGCAGGCGATCGCAGGCGAGCGGGATGTCGTCATCGCGCCGCAGCTGTCGGTGCGTCACGGCATCGAGGCCGTCGAGTTCTACAAGCGGGCCCTGGGAGCGGTCGAGCTGCATCGGGTCGGCGGCATCGAGGGTCAGGAGGAGCTCGTCTGCCAGTTGTCTGTCGGCGAGGCGACCTTCTGGGTGGCCGACGAGTCGCCCGAGCACGCCAACCACAGCCCTGAGTCGCTCGGCGGCTCAACCGTGCGGATGCTGCTGCTCGTGGCCGATCCCGCTGCGGCACAGGCGCGGGCGCTCGCCGCCGGCGCCACCGAGGTCAGGCCGGTCGCCGAAGAACACGGCTGGCTGCTCGGGCGCATCGCCGATCCCTACGGCCACCACTGGGAGATCGGGCGGCCGCTCGGCGTCTGGCCGCCCGCCGGACGGGCTAGCTGATCTCAGGTTCCGGTCGCCGCGAATCGCACGACCCCGTCCCGCTCCTGCTCGACGGCGCGTCCGTCTTCCAGCAGCAGGTCGGCATGGCCGAGAACCTCAGAGAGCGTCAGGTAGGCCTGGGTGACGGCGACGTTCCCCCACAGCTCCTGGGCGATCTCGTGAGCGCTCAGCGGCCGTGGCCCGATCAGTCCGAGGATCTTCTCGGCGCGGCGATGGTGCATCCGAAAGCGCTGGTCGATCAGGGCGGCGTGATCGGTGATCGGGCGGCCGTGGCCGGGCAGCACCAGATCCAGGTCCATCTCACGCGTCGCTTCCATCGAGCGCATGTAGGTCAGGAGCGCCTGAGGGCGCGGAGCACTTATGTCCGGCTCGCCGCCTAGTGGCCTCGCCAACAAAGGATTAGAAGAAATATGGGCGATCAGGTGGTCAGCCGAGAGCAGCATCGAGCGTTGCTCGTCGAGGAAGACTGTGTCCGAGGGGCTGTGCCCGGGACGGTGCAGGGCCTTCAGGGTTCGGTCGCGGAGGACCAGCTCATCGCCGTCTTGGAGCGGCCTGCTCACGTCGACCGCCGAGCCCCAAGCGCGGAACCCGGCTGAGACGGCCCGCAGCGCTGTGACGACTTCGGGGGGGATGCCGTGGCGCAGCATGATCGCCTCGGCGAACGCGTCGTCGCGGTCGGTCTGGCCGGTGTAGTCCGCCAGGTACTCCCCCAGGGGGGCGAACGCCGCGACCTCCGCCCCGGAGCGCCGGGCGAGGATCGAGGCGAGCCCGAAGTGATCCATGTGCTGGTGGCTGATCACCAGCAGCTCGAGGTCCTCGACGCGGTGGCCTCTCGCGTCCAGCGCCTGTTCGAGCTCGTCGAGCGCCTTCGCCGAGTTCGGCCCGGAGTCGATCAGCGTCAGCGGCGAGTCCTCGATCAGATAGGCGTTGACGCGTCCGACCATGAACGGCGTCGGCACCGACAGGCGGTGGATGCCCGCCTCCGCCGCTCGGGCGAGGTCCTCGCGCTCGGCCTGCAGTTGCGCCTCGCGCTCGGACTCCGCCTCGCTCACGAGCGGATCACGGCCAGCACCTCGTCACGGCGGCGTTCCATGTCCTCGGCTGAGATCAGCGACTCGAGGCACAGCCGCAGCAGCGGCTCGGTGTTCGAGGAGCGGACGTTGAAGTGCCAGTCCTCGTAGTCGATCGAGATGCCGTCGAGATGACCCTGTTCGGCATCTGAGTAGCGCTCGGCGATCTCCTGCATCTTCGCCTTCGCATCCGAGACTTCCGAGTTGATCTCGCCCGAGATGAAGTAGCGCTCACGGTAGGGGGCCAACAGCTCTGAGAGTTTCTTCTCGCCCGTCGCGAGCATCTCCAGCACGAGCAGCGCCGGGATCGTCCCCGAGTCCGCGCAGTAGAAGTCGCGGAAGTAGTAGTGGCCCGAGACCTCACCGCCGAACAGCGAACCCTCTTTGTGCATGCGCGTCTTGAAGAAGGCGTGGCCGACACGGTTGATGTGGGGCACGCCGCCCGCCCGCTTGACGGTGTCCGGCACCGCCCGAGAGGCCCGCACGTCGTAGAGGATCGCCTCGGGTGTGGCGGAGGTGCTCTTGCCGAGCAAGGACTCGGCCAGCAGCGCCGTCAGGAAGTCGCCATCGATGAAGCTGCCGGTGTCGTCGATGAAGAAGCAGCGGTCGGCATCGCCGTCCCAGGCGATCCCCAGGTCGGCGCCCGTCTCACGGACCTTCTCGATGATGAACCGCCGGTTCTCCGGCAGCAGCGGATTCGGCTCGTGGTCGGGGAACTCGCCGTCGGGCGTCCAGTAGGTCTCGTCCAGATCCAGTCCCAGGCTCTCCAGCAGCGGCCCCACCATCGGGCCGGCCATGCCGTTGCCGCCGTCGAGGACGACCTTCAGGCGCCTGGGGGCGGCGCGGACCGCCTCGGCGTTGATGAAGCCCAGGGCGGCGGTCTGGAACTCCGCGTAGATGTCGGCCTCCTCCAGCGTGCCCTCGGCATCGCCACTCGTCGTCGGCGCGCCGACGGCCCGCGCCTTGGCGACTTCGTCGCGGATGTCGCCGATGCCCGAGTCGCCCGACAGCGCGATCGCGCCCTCGCGGACGAGCTTCGCGCCCGTGTAGGCCTTGGGGTTGTGCGAGGCGGTGCACATCAGTCCGCCGTCCAGACCGCGCGATCCGACCAGCCAGTAGAGCATCTCGCTCCCGACCTGGCCGATGTCCAGGACGTGGGCGCCCTCGCTCAGCAGCCCGGCGCGATAGCGCGCCGCCAGCTCTGGCGCGCTGAGGCGCATGTCGCGCCCGAGACCGATCCGCAGCTCGCCGGGAGGCTTGCCGGCCAGGCCGCCCAGCACTCGGGCGAAGGCGGCGCCGATCAGCTCCGCCAGGTCGCCGTCGAGCTGCTCGCCGTAGAGGCCGCGAATGTCATATGCCTTGAAGATGTCGGGGATCGGTGTCGCGCTCATGAGCCCGGCCATCCTATGACGGGCGAGCGGCGAAGCGCCGCCGGGCGAGCGCGACAGACGGCCGCTTCGTAGACTTGGCTGCATGTCAGGGCATTCCAAGTGGGCTTCGATCAAGCACAAGAAGGCGATCGTCGATTCCCGGCGCGGCGCGCACTTCTCGAAGCTGACGCGCGCGATCACGGTCGCCGCGCGGGACGGCGGCGGCGACCCCGTCGGCAACCCAGCGCTCGATCTGGCGATCCGCAAGGCCAAGGAAGCCTCGATGCCCAAGGACAACATCGAGCGGGCGATCGCCAAGGGCACCGGTGAGGGCGGCGAAGCCGAGGCGATCGAAGCGGTCCTCTACGAGGGCTACGGCCCCGGTGGCGTGGCGGTGCTCGTCGAGGCGCTCACCGAGAACCGCAACCGCACCAGCGCCGAGGTGCGTCACGCCTTCGTCAAGAACGGCGGCAGTCTCGGCGAGCCTGGCTCCGTGGCCTACCTGTTCGCGAAGAAGGGCACGATCGCGATCGACGCCGAGCGCTACTCCGAAGATGACCTGATGGTCGCCGTCGAGGCCGGTGCCGAGGACGTCTCGACCGACGAAGGCGTCTTCGAGGTCGTCACCGAGCCGACCGACTTCGTCGCCGTTCGCGGCGCCCTGGAAGCGGCCGGCGTTGAGATCGAGAGCGCCGAGATGTCCTTCCGGGCCTCCAGCCTCGTGCCCGTCGAGGAGGACACGGCCGGCAAACTGATCAGGCTGATCGACATCCTCGAAGACCTCGATGACGTCAGCGCCGTCCACGCGAACTTCGACGTTCCCGCCGACGTGCTCGAGCGTGTCGCGGGCTGAGCGTCCGCCTGTCGCGATCCTCTGCGGTGGGCGGGGGACACGACTTCAGGAGCACACCCAGGCGATCCCCAAGCCGCTGGTGGAGATCGGCGGCATGCCGATCGTCTGGCACGTGATCCAGCTCTACGCCTCCCAGGGGTTCGAGCGTTTCCTGCTGGCGACGGGCTACAAGGGCGAGCTGATCGAGCGTTTCGCCGCTGAGCACGAATGGCCCGAGGGAGTGGTGGTCGAGTGCGTGCCGACCGGCGAGGAAACTCCCACGGGCGGGCGCGTCAATCGGCTCGCGCCGCTGCTGGCCGACGACGCTCGCTTCTGTCTGACCTACGCGGACGGTGTCGCCGACATCGACCTGCAGGCGCTGCTCGATGCCCACGGCGCCCATGGCGCCGCGGCGACGATGACCGTCGTGCGCCCCGAGCTGCAGTTCGGCGTCACCGAGATCGGCGGCGACGGGCGCGTCAGCGGCTTTCGTGAGAAGCCGCGCTCCGAGCACTGGATCAACGGCGGCTTCTTCTGCATGGAGGCGCGGGCACTCGACTACGTCGGCCCCGACAGCACCCTCGAGCGAGCGCCGCTGGAGGGGTTGGCGCGCGACGGCGAGCTGCATGCCCACCGCCACGAGGGCTTCTGGGAGTGCATGGACACCTACAAGGACGCCGTGGCTCTCAACGACCTGTGGAGCTCTGGCGCCGCGCCCTGGAAGGCGCTGGCGGTCACGTCCCCAGCGGACGCGCTCTGAACAGCGGCACGCGGCCGGTGATGCCCTTCAGGCGCCGCTCGCCCGCGAACGACCAGCGGTAGGCGTCGCCGCCGGCCTCGTGCAGCGCCTCGTCCACGAGCAGGCTGCCGGGCCTGGCCACCGCCGTGATGCGGCTTGCAAGGTTGACGGGCCGTCCGAACCAGTCGCCGGCCCGCGGCAGCGCGGCGCCGAGCGCAGCGCCCGCCCGCAGCTGCGGGAACTCCTCGCCCTCGGCGTCGGCGGCCTCGAGCAGCGCGAGCGTCGCGCCGAGTAGCGCCTCGGGCTCGGTGCTCGCGAGCATCGCTGCGTCGCCGATCGTCTTGACCAGCCGCACGGGTGGTTCGGCTACGTCGCCGGCGAGAGCTTCAAGGCGCACCGCCAGACGGCCCAGCTCGTCGGGCGCGACTTCCTCCCCGAGGCGCGTGAAGCCGACCAGATCGGCGAAGCAGACCGCCACGTCGCGCGATCCGGGCAGGCGACCGCCCGAGCGCTCGATCTCTGAGACGACCGTGCTCTGGGTCGCGTTCCGCATGTGCAGGGCCAGCACATTGCTGACGAGCGGGTCGACGAGCGGGTAGAGCTGCTCGGCGGCGTGAGCGTAGCTCTGGGCCAGCTCCGGCTCGCTCATCCCAGGCTGAAGCACCAGTTTCAGCGGGATCGCACGCATCACTTCGGCCACCTGGGACAGGCCTCGCCCGAGCACACGCATCAGATCGAGGATCTCCTCATCGCTCAGACCGGCGGCCCGGGCGATCGGTACCTGTCTCAGTGACTCGATCTCGGATTCGCTGTAGACGGCCTCCTCATCCTCTGGGATCGGCAGCCCCATCGCTCGGCGCAGGCGGGTCAGGTACTCGAGATCGAGCCCGGTCATCTCTGAGATCTCCAGCGCTGTGTAGCGGTCACGGCTTCCGATCACACGATCCGCTGGGAGGTAGAGGATGGTCCCGGCCTGGGTCGCGCGGCGCAGCTCGGAAAGTGGGACGCCTTCGAGCGCGAGTTCCTGGAGCAGGACCAGCCGCTCGGCCCTCTGCTTGCCCTCGAGACCGTCGAGCAGACCCTCTGCGGCGAAGTCGATCCCCGGCTCGGCTGGCATTGTGGCCAAGCCTACAGCCGGTCCCTCCGGGGGCGGACGTCGCGGAGAGTGCGCCAGAGGCAGGCGTCCGGCGGCGAGCGGAGAATCATCTGCCTGTGATCGTGCTCGGCGTAGACCCAGGCCTTGCCAACACCGGATACGGCGTCGTCGCCCACCGTGGCGGGCGCCCGGTGGCGCTCGACGGCGGTGTGATCGAGACCGCCGCCGGCGTCAGCGCGGAGCTGCGGTTGGCGAGGATCCACGAGGCCGTGCGGGAGCTGCTGGCCGAGCACGACCCCGACGCGGTCGCCCTGGAGGAGCTCTACTTCGGCGCCAACGCGCGCAGCGCCTTCGCCGTCGGCCAGGCTCGCGGCGTCGTGATGCTCGCCGCCGGCCAGCGCGGCGTGCCATGCGCCGGCTACACGCCCCAGCAGGTCAAGAGCGCGGTCTGCGGCTCGGGCCGCGCCGGCAAGGATCAGGTCGCGCGGATGGTGGGAACGCTGCTCGGTCTCGCCGAGCCGCCGCGCCCCGACCATGCCGCGGATGCGCTCGCTGTTGCCGTCTGCCATCTCAACCGAGCGCCGCTGGCTTCGGCGCTGGCCGTGGCGGGCAGATGATCGCTCTGCTCAGCGGCGAGGTCGCCGTTCGGCGCACCGACCATGTCGTCGTGCTCTGCGGCCAGGTCGGATATCGCGCTGCCGTCTCGGCCGAGACGCTCCGCCACGTTCCTCCAGCGGGCGAGCAGGTGACGCTCCACACCCATCTGATCGTTCGCGATGACGCCCTCGCTCTCTATGGCTTTCACTCCGAGCAGGAGCGTGAGCTGTTCCTGATGCTGCTGGGCGTCCAGGCGGTCGGGCCGAAGGTGGCTCTGGCGGTGCTCTCCGCCGGACAGCCCCGCGAGCTGCTGAGCGCGCTGGCCGCCGGGGACGCCGCTCGCTTCCAAGCCGTTCCGGGCATCGGCAAGCGAACCGCCGAGCGGATCATCGTCGAGCTGCGCGAGAAGGTCGGGAGCGCCATCGAGTCCGGCCCCGTCGACGCCGAGGCGATCCACGTGCGCCGTGGCGAGGAGGAGCACCCTCGCAGCCTCGCGCGCGCCGGACTGATCGAGCTCGGTTATGTCCCGGCCGAAGCCGAGGAGCTGCTGCGCGACGTCGAGGCGGATACCGCGGAGGAGCTGATCGCCGCGGCGCTGCGGTTGGCGAGGAGCGCCGGGTGAGAAAATGAGCGACGCACCCGCACGTATCCAGACGCCGTATCTCGTCGCCGAGGATGAGCTCGACCGCTCGCTGCGCCCGAGGACGCTCGACGAGTTCGTCGGCCAACCGGCATTGCGCGAGCAGCTGGCTGTCTCGATCGAGGCGAGCATCGCCCGGGGCGAGGCGCTCGACCACCTGCTGCTGGCCGGGCCGCCCGGTCTCGGCAAGACCTCGCTCGCGCAGATCGTCGCGGCCGAGCTCGACGTGCCGTTCGTGCAGACTGCCGGACCGGCGCTCGAGCGCAAGGGCGACATCGCCGCCTTCCTGACCGCCCTGGAGCCGCGCAGTGTGTTCTTCGTCGATGAGATCCACCGCCTCGCGCGAACGCTCGAGGAGACCTTCTACCCCGCCATGGAGGATCACCGGCTGCCGATCACCGTCGGCCAGGGAGCCGGCGCGAGGGTCGTGACGCTCGACCTGCCGCCGTTCACGCTGATCGGCGCCACGACCAGGACCGGGCTGCTGAGCACGCCGCTACGCGATCGCTTCGGCATCCAAGCTCGCCTCGAGCCCTATGCGGTGCCGGAGCTGGCGGTGATCGTGCGCCGCTCGGCGGGCATCCTCGAAGTCGAGCTCGACGACCACGGCGCCGTGGCGATCGCCTCGCGCAGCCGTGGCACGCCGCGCGTGGCGAACAGGCTGCTCAAGCGCGTACGGGACTTTGCGGAGGTGCGCATGGAGGGCATCGTCACAGCGGCGGCTGCCGAGGCGGCGCTGGAGATGCTCGAGGTCGACGAGCTGGGACTCGACCGCCTCGACCGCGAGATCCTGGGGGCAATCTGCACGAAGTTCGCTGGAGGCCCGGTCGGGCTCTCGACGCTCGCCGTCGCCGTGGGGGAGGAGCAGGACACGATCGAGGACGTCTACGAGCCCTATCTGCTCCAGCAGGGGCTGATCAAGCGCACCCCGCGCGGCAGGGCGGCGACGGCCGCCGCCTTCGCGCACCTCGGGCTGCGGATCCCGGAGCCCGCCGAGAGCTCGCTGTTCTGACGCCGCATCGGTGACGCTCGTGTGACCTCTCGGCGAGCGCCAGGCCGTCCTTGCGTAGTCTGTGTCTCAGACCATGGCCCATCCCTTCATCTGCCCCAACTGCGGTCACCGCACGACCGAGGTCGACCGCAACATCGGCTTCACGCGCCAGCGCAAGGGCTGTGCGAAGTGCGGCTTCGCGTTTCTGTTCGAATTGCTCGACGACTACTTCCCGGCACCGGACGCGGCCTTCTTCGTCTGCGACGGCGAGGCCCGTGTGATCGGCTGCGGGCGCAACTCCTTTGCCTTCACGGGCCTGGAGGAGGAAGACGTGATCGGCCAGCGCGTGGAGCAGGTTCTGGGCCTCAGCTTCGCGAACGGCGACGATCCGGTGGCAACCGTTCTCGAGTGGGGAGTGCGCGCGATGGAGGTGCCGGTCAACGTCGCGGGAGTTCGCGACGTGGCGGCGAACGCCAAAGCCGACATCTTCCCGGCATACGACGATGACGGTGGGCTCTTGCTTGTGCTGACTCCAGACAAGTAACCTCCTCTGCAGATGACCGACCGACGCCGCAACAGCCTGATCCTGCTGATCGTCCTGGGACTGATCGCGGCCTCGTTCGCCGTGATCGCGACGAAAAAGACGCGACTCGGCCTTGATCTCAAGGGGGGCGTCGAACTCGTCTACCAGGGCAAGCCCACGGCGCAGTCGAAAGTCGACGCCGAATCGCTGAACCGGGCGATCGACATCATGCGCAAACGGGTCGATCAGATCGGTGTCGCGCAGCCGGAAATCCAGCGCTCGGGAGAAAAGGAAATCGATGTGGCGCTGCCCGAAGTCAGCGACGCGCATCGTGCTGAACAGGAGGTGGGGAGGACCGCCCAGCTGTACTTCTACGACTGGGAGCCGAACGTGATCGGCATCGACGGCAAGCCGGCGCCGACCGAAGCGACGGCAACCGGCGGCCGCGAAGCGGGCGCAGCCACCTTCGGCCTGGTCGAGTACAAGGCGGTCCTGCGCGCCGAAAAACGCGCCCCGATCCTGCGCAAGTCGGACACGACCTGGGAGCCGGGCTGCACCCCGAAGCAGGTCAACAGCTGCATCTACGGCAGCTGGTACCTGATCGACACGAAGAACGAAAAGATGCTCTGCCCGGGCAAACCGGCGCCGGCGTTCTGCCAGCCCGCGGAAACCGAAGCGAACCTGTACGCCGAGGGCTACAAACCACCGGCGGGATCCAAGCCGAAGGCGGTGCGGATCAACCCAGGCACCGTGATCCTGCAGGCCCGCCCGACCGAATCGAGCGCCGGCAAAGTCATCAACAAATCTCCCAACAGCTGGTACGTGATCAACGACAACCCGGTGCTGACAGGGTCCGACGTCACGCACCCCCAGCAGGGCTTCGACGAAGGCAACGGCGGCAACGGGCAGCCCAACGTCAACTTCGGCTTCACCTCGCACGGCAAGAAGGTCTTCGAACAGACCACCAAGGAAATCTCCCACCGCGGCCAGGAAGCCCAGCTGCCGGGCGTCACCCTGGAAAGCGCCCAGCAGCACTTCGCCGTCGCGCTCGACGGCCAGCTGATCACGACGCCATCGATCGACTACACGAAGTTCCCCGAAGGGATCGACTCCTCCAACGGCTCTGAGATCTCGGGCGGGTTCACGATCAGCTCCGCCCAGGAACTCGCCGAAGAGCTCCAGTCCGGCGCGCTGCCGATCAAGCTCAACCTGATTTCGCGCTCGCAGGTCTCGGCGACGCTCGGCAAACAGGCGCTCAACCAGGGCCTCGTGGCGGGCCTCGCGGGCTTCCTGATCGTCTGCCTGTTCCTGCTCGTCTTCTATCGCGTCCTCGGCGCGATCGCCGTCGGCGGCCTCGTCATCTACGGCATCTACTTCTTCGCTTTGATCAAGCTGATCCCGATCACGATGACGCTGCCGGGGATCGCCGGCCTGATCCTCACGATCGGCATCGCGGCCGACGCCAACATCGTGATCTTCGAGCGCGTCAAGGAGGAGATCCGTGGCGGTAGATCGGTGATCTCGGGGATCGCGACGGGATACAAACGCGGTTTTGCGGCGATCGTCGACGCCAACGTCGTCACCTTCATGACCGCCTTCATCCTGTTCGCGCTGGCGACCGCCGAAGTCAAGGGCTTCGCATTCACGCTCGGCATCGGCACGCTGCTGACCCTGTTCACAGCCGTGCTGGCGACGCAGGCCGCGCTGGGGGCGATGGGCCGCTCGAAACTCGTCACCCATCCCGCGGCGCTGGGCGCCGGCAAGCAGCGCAAGGGCTGGACGTTCGACTTCATGGGAGCGTCGAAGTGGTTCTTCTCGCTGTCGGGGACGATCCTGCTGATCGGCGCCCTGGCGATCGGCGGCAAAGGCCTGCACCTCGGCAGGGACTTCAAGGGCGGTACCCGCGTCAAAGCCTCGTTCGTGAAGACGGCCAGCACCAACGAAGTCGGCAAAGTGCTCAGCGAAGTCGGCGACAAGAACGCCGAAGTGCAGAAGATCAAAGACCCCAGCATCGGCGGCTCGGGCTTCCAGATCTCGACGAAAACGGTCGCACCGACGGGCGTCGCGAAGATCGAAACCGCTCTCCAGGACCACTTCGGCATCCGAAAATCCGGCAAAGGAACGCCGTTCTTCTCCTCGACCTCGATCGGTCCGACCTTCGGCAAAACGATCGCCAAGAGCGCGATCATCGCGATCATCGCCTCGCTGCTGGTGATCTCCGCCTACATCGCTCTGCGGTTCGAGTGGAAGTACGCCGTCCCGGTGCTGATCGCCCTGATGCACGACCTGCTGATCACGGCGGGCGTCTACGCGCTCACGGGGAGGGAAGTCACGACGGCGACGGTCGCCGCTCTGCTGACGATCCTGGGGTACTCGCTCTACGACACGATCATCGTGTTCGATCGTGTGCGCGAGAACGTGCCACGGATGCCGCGCGCCGCCTTCTCGCAGATCGTCAACAGATCGATGGCCGAGGTGCTCACGCGGTCCCTGGCGACCAGCTTCTGCACATTGCTCCCGGTACTGGCGCTGCTGTTCTTCGGCGGTGAAACGCTGAGGGACTTCGCCTTCGCGCTGATGATCGGGATCGCCTCCGGCGCCTACTCGTCGATCTTCATCGCCTCGCCGGTGCTGACGCACTGGAAGGAGCGCGAGCCCGTCTATCGCACCCGCCGCCTGCGGCTGGTGCGCGAGTTGGGAGCGGTGCCCGCCTACGCGACGACCGCCGGCGGCGCGCCCGACGACGTCGAGCCCGAGCAGAAGCGCCGCCGCGGGCGCACCGGCAGGCTGACCGCTCCCGAGGAGCCCGGCCAGCAGCTCTCACGCGAAGAGTTCCAGGATCTCGTCAGGGACCTCGACATCGAGTCCGACGGGCGCAGCGGGAAGCGCGCCCCCGTTGCCACCGAGGCACCTCCCGAGCCCGAAGCGGCACCTGGGCCCGCGGCCGAGCGCGACCCGGCCGCCGATCTGACCCCCGAGGACCTGGTCCTCAAGGACGCGCCCAAACCGCGCCAGAAGAACCGGCGCGCGCGCAACAAACGTCACGGGAGGGCACGCTGATGGGTCTGCTCGGATGGGTGATCATGGGACTGGCGATCTGGCACTTTACGATCTTCCTGCCCGACCGCTTCTGGGGCGGCATCGTCGGCGCACTGCTCGGCTCGCTGGCCGGATCGATCGTCGTCGGTCTGATCATCTACGCGGTGAAGGTCTCGGCGCTGCGCATCCCCGGCGAAAAGGCCACAGACGTGGGAGTCGTGCTCTACGCGGTCCCCGGCGCTCTGATCGGGATGGCGATCGTCTATCTCGAGGGCATGCGCCGCGAACGCGCCGGCACGCAGCCGCACTTCGCCGAGTAGACGCCCGTCGGCCGTTCCGTCTCAGCCTGGCCGTAGTCTCGGCTCGGTGCAGAGCGTCCGCTTCGAGATCCCGCCGTGCCCGCCCGAGCTGGTCGAGCGCCTGCGGCGCGAGCTGGGCGTCAGCGACGCCCTGGGGCAGGTCCTCGTGCGCCGGGCGTTGGGCGATCCAGACGTGGCGCGGAGGTTCCTGGCGGCCACCGACGAGCATCCGCCTCAAGCCTTCGCCGGCATCGCCGACGCCGTGGCGATGATCCTCGAGCATGCCCGGGGTGGCTCTCGCATCACGGTTCACGGCGACTACGACGTCGATGGGATCTGCTCGACGGCGATCCTCGTCCGCACATTGCGTGAGCTCGGTGCGGACGTCGACTCCTTCATTCCCGACCGTGCTGAGGGCTACGGCTTGAGTCAGGCGACCGTCGAGCGCCTCGCGGCGAGAGGAACGCGGCTGCTGATCACCGCCGACTGCGCGATCACCGCCGTCGAGGAGATCGAGGCAGCGCGCGAGCTGGGGATGGCGGTCGTCGTCACCGATCACCACACGCCGCGAGCCGACGGCCGGCTGCCGGACGCGCCGATCGTGCATCCGGCCGTTTGCGGCTACCCGTTCGACGGCCTGTGCGCCACCGCTGTGGCCTACAAGCTCGCACAGGCGCTGCTAGGCGCCAGTGGCGGCGACGAACGGCGCCTGAGCCGAGATCTCGACCTGGTGGCGCTTGCCACCGTCGCCGACGTCGTACCGCTGCTCGACGAGAACAGGACGCTGCTGCGTCGCGGCCTGCGCGCGCTGGCGGGTACCGCCAAGCCGGGCCTGCGGGCGCTGATGGCGGTCGCGGGAGTCGACCCCTCCCGGATCGGCGAGCGCGAGATCGGCTTCGCGCTGGCGCCGAGGCTGAACGCCGCCGGAAGGCTCTACAGGGCCGATGCGGGGCTCGAGCTGCTGCTGACCGAGGATCCCGCGCGAGCGGCGCAGATCGCCCGCGAGCTGGACTCGGCCAACGCCGAGCGCCGCCAGATCGAACGGCGCATCCGCTTCGAGGCCGAAGCCCAGATGGCCGAGCTGGGCGAGCGCGACGCCTATGTCCTTGCCGCCGAGGGCTGGCACCCGGGGGTGATCGGGATCGTCGCCTCGAGGATGGTGGAGAACAGCGGAAGGCCGGTCGTGATGGTGGCTCTCGACGGCGAGCAGGGCCGCGGATCGGGACGCAGCATTGAGGGCTTCGATCTGCTCGGTGGGCTGCGGGCCTGCGAGGAGCATCTGCTGCGCTACGGCGGGCACCGGGCGGCTGCCGGCGTCGAGCTGGAGCGAGGACGGCTGGAGGACTTCGCCGCGGCGCTCGCCGAGCATGCGACGGGCGCGCTCGGCCCCGAGCAGCCGGCGACAGTGGAGCGGGTCGACGCGGTGCTCGACGGCACCGTCCTGGGCCTCGAGCTGGCCGAGGAGCTGCAGTCGCTGGCTCCGTTCGGGCGCGAGAACCAGCCGGTGTGTCTGATGCTCGCCGAAGCCCGCCTGAGCGACCCGCGCCCGATGGGCGAAGGGCGCCACCTGCGCTTCACGGTCGACTCCGCCGGCATCAAGGCGCGCGGGGTCAGCTTTGGCCAGGGCTCGCGGCTGCCCGTCCCCGAGGGGGAGACGGTCCGTGCGACCTTTGCCCTGGAGGTCAACGAGTGGAACGGGATCGTCGAGCCGCGGCTACGGCTGCGTCATGCCGAGCCTCCGACGACCCTTGAGAGCGCGCCGGCGGATACCGAGGCCGCTCCAATGCGGATCCTGGCTTCGGCGCCGGTGGATTCTCCGCCTGTCGCGGCCCAGCCCGAGGAGCTGGTCCTCTTTTAGTGTCCTGAGTCAGGAATCCGGCCAACGCACCCCGGATTCCTGAGTCAGGACACCAGGGCGCTTGGGTCTGGCCATCGCGTCCCCTACCCTTTGAGTATGGCTACGACCGAGGATCGCGACAGCAACCAGGCAGTCCAGGTTTCCGCGCGTCCGGCCGCCGAGATCCCACAGCCGGCCGGCCTCAGCGCTTCCGAGCGCCGGCTGCTCAGCGACCTGTTCGCGATCGTCTCCGAGCACGCCGCCGACTCAGCCCTCCACATAGACCGGGCGCGAGTGCAGGACGCCTTCGTCTTCGCCTGCGAGCACCACGCTGAGCAGCGACGCAAATCGGGTGAGGAGTTCATCGTGCATCCCGTCGGGGTCGCGCGGATCTGCGCCTCGATGAGGCTGGACACCGAGACGCTGTGCGCGGCGCTGCTGCACGACACCGTCGAGGACACCTCGGCCTCGATCGAGGAGGTGACGGAGCGTTTCGGCGAGGAGATCGCGAACGTCGTCGACGGCGTCACGAAGCTGAAGGACATCACCTTCCAGTCGCGCGACGAGGCCCAGGCCAACAACTACCGCAAGATGATGGTCGCGATGGCCACCGACGTGCGGGTCATCCTGATCAAGCTCGCCGACCGCCTGCACAACATGCGCACGATCGAGGCGATGCCCAAGCAGAAGCAGATCGAGAAGGCTCGCGAGACGCTCGAGATCTACGCGCCGCTGGCGCACCGCCTGGGTATCCACGCGATCAAGTGGGAGCTCGAGGACCTCGCGTTCGCGACGCTGCACCCCCGCAAGTACCAGGAGATCAAGGGTCTCGTGGCCCAGCAGCGCGACGAGCGCGAACACTACGTCTCAGAGGCCGGCGACTACCTCTGCGGCGAGCTTCGCGACGTCGGCATCGAGGCGCAGATCGCAGGGCGGGCCAAGCACTTCTACTCGATCTACTCGAAGATGACGAAGAAGGGCCGGGAGTTCAATGAGATCTACGACCTGACGGCGATGCGGGTGATCGTCGACTCGGTCAAGGACTGCTACGGCGCCGTAGGCGTGATCCATTCGCTGTGGAAGCCGCTGCCTGGGCGCTTCAAGGACTTCATCGCGATGCCGAAGTTCAACATGTACCAGTCGCTGCACACAACCGTGATCGGGCCCGAGGGTAGGCCACTCGAGATCCAGATCCGCACCCACGAGATGCACGAGATGGCCGAGTTCGGTGTGGCCGCGCACTGGGTCTACAAGGACGAGGCCGGCGAGACGCCGGACCGGCGCTCGGTCGGCTGGCCCGGCGGCAGCGAGGACGCGAAGCTGAAGTGGCTGCGCTCGATGCTCGACTGGCAGAAGGACCTGTCAGACCCCAAGGAGTTCATGGACACGCTGCGGACCGACCTGTTCGAGGAGGAGGTCTACGTCTTCACGCCCAAGGGCGAAGTCAAGTCGCTGGCGGCCGGGGCGACGCCACTGGACTTCGCCTACGAGGTCCACACCGAGATCGGCCACCGCTGCGTCGGCGCGAGGGTCAACGGGAAAATCGTGCCGCTGCACTACGAGCTGCAGTCGGGTGACATCGTCGAGATCCTCACGGCCAAGCGCGAGCGTGGCCCCTCCAGGGACTGGCTGGCGACGGTCAAGACGACCCGTGCTCGCAACAAGATCAAGGCTTGGTTCAAGGCCGAGAGCCGCGTCGACACCGAGCACACCGGACGTGAGCTGCTCCAGGAGCAGTTGCGCAAACAGGGCCTGCCGGCGCAGAAGATCACCGGCTCGGCGCTGCTCGCCGACGTGATCCGCGAGGTCGGCTATCGCAAGGCCGACGATTTCTACATCGCCCTCGGAGCCGCCAAGGTCTCGCCGAAGCTCGTCGTCGGGAAGGTCATGCAGCGCCTCAAGCAGGGCGAGTCCGCCGACGGAGAGGACCGCGACGCCGACCTGCTGCGCGTCGGGCGACCGCGGCGACGGCCGAACAAGTCATCGGGCCAATACGGGATTCGCGTCGAAGGTGTCGACGACGTGATGCTGCGCCTGGCCAAGTGCTGCCGTCCCGTTCCCGGCGATGAGATCGTCGGCTACATCTCGCTCGGCCGGGGGATCACGATCCACCGCGGCGACTGCCCCAACACGGCGCTGCTGCGCAAGAATCCAGAACGCTTCACGAACGTCGCCTGGGAAGGCGACCAGTCGACGGGCTTCATCGTCGAGATCCAGATCGACGCCTGGGACCGCCACCGGCTGCTCGAGGACCTCTCGCGCGCCTTCTCGGAGTGCGGAGCCAACATCCTCGAAGCCCGTTGCCTGTCGATGGGCCCAATGGTCAAGAACCGCTTCGTCGTGGAGCTGGCCGACACCCACACGCTGAAGAGCGCCGTCAACCGCCTGCGCAACACCGACTCGGTGTTCGACGCCTACCGGGTCACGCCCGGCGCGGCTGACTGAGTGATGGTTCGGGTTCTTACACCTTTTTGACAGCTCGCCCCGGGCGCTCTAGATTGGCCGGGGCGCCGGGATCGGTCGGACGCCGAGGTCATCGATCGTCAAGGAGGGGCTCCATGACTCGCCGTCGTCTGCAGTTCTCGTTCGTGTGCGTCCTGATCGCCTCCGCCGCGCTGTTCGCGCTGCCGGTCGTATCTGCCTCGGCCGCGGGCACCAAGGTGCTGCTCGTCACGCGGGGCGAAGAAGGTGAGGGGCCACCGGCGGTGCAGGGCGAACGCGCGCACGTCACGAACTACGTCAGATGGCCCGCGCTGGGAACGATCTGCGGAGGAGCCGACGAAATGGCGACGGTCGGCAAGAACCCCTCGCCCACCGTCAAGGTGACCGGGAGCGATGCGCCGTCCGCGTCCACCTGCTTCCTGGAATCGGACTTCGAAATCGAGCCCGGGAACATCACGATCAAGAGCATCTCCATCACCAAGGCCGGCGTGGTGAAGCTGACCGGCAAGCTGGAACTGACAGCCGGCGGCGAATGCACCTATCGCGCCACAAAGCTCACGGGGGAACAGGGCTTCGCCCCGGAAGAGGAGTGGTCGGGGACCCTCACAGGAACCGGCAAGCGCGTGGCGCCCAGCGCGAAGACGTGCGCGAAGACGACGCCCGTAGAAGACGGGATCGGCGTGGCCAACGCGGAAGGCTACAACTACATCGTCGCGCTGACGTCCTGAGAGTCCCGCCCGGGCGGGACTCGCCCGGGCTCAGGAGACGACGCTGAGGGCCCCGGGCAGCACCGAGTAGCGCGCCTCGCCTACCTCGCCGAGGTAGTCGCCGTCGACCTGCAGCGGCAGCGGCCGTCCATCGGCGCTCGAGACGACCATCCCGCTCGCGTCGGGCAGCCCCGTGATCTGACGGTGGCGGCTCACGCGTGCGCGCCGGGACAGGGCACGAAAGGCGATCGATGCTCCCGCGAGTGGAGTCGCCCGGTGCAGCACTCCTCCGGCGAGGCTGCCCGAGTCCAGCGAGGCGCCCTCGGCGATCTCGATCGGCCGGTTCTGGAAGTACGTGAACGGCGAGCCGTTCTGGACGACCGCGGTCACGCCCTCGAGCTCCTCGCCGGCGGACGTGCGGACCCTCAGCCGCGGCGGGCTGACGAGGTAGCGACGGGTGAAGGTGCTGAGCGCGACCCAGGTGAAGAACCAGGGTCCGAAGCGAGCCTTCATCCGCGGGTTGGCATCGACCCGCTCGACGACGCTCGCGTCGAGACCCAGGCCCGAGGAGAACGTGAAGCAGCGGCCGTTGACCACGCCGAGGTCGACCCGTCGCGGCTGCCAGTCATCGGCCATCGCCAGCAGATGCTCGGTGGCATCGACCGGGTCGCCGGGGATGCCGAGCATCTTGCCGAACACGTTGGCGGAGCCGCCGGGCAGACACGACAGCGGCGTGGGCGAGCCGAGCAGGCCATTGGCCGCTTCGTTGACGGTGCCGTCGCCGCCGAAGGCGACCACCACGTCATAGCCCTCATGGGCCGCCTCGCGGCACAGCTCAGTCGCATGGCCACGCGCCTCGGTGTCGACCGCATCGACCTCATAGCGGCCCTGCAGGGCGTAGACGACGAGGTTGCGCAGGCGGTCGGAGACAGTGCTCGCATACGGATTCACGATCACGAGCATTCGTCGCTTAGTGCCGGGGGCGGCGAAGCGGAACGGCTCATCGCCAGGCTGGGTGCGGCCGTCGGTGCGAGTGGGGGAGCTCACGCAGTCGGCTACACCGTCTGAGGCCCGTCGTTACCCGCCCCGCGGACTAACGGACGACCGCCATTCCTGCCGATAGGGTTGCTAGACTGCCGTTCACATAGCAGTACGACACATCCAGAGGGGTGGAGGGCCTGGCCCTATGAAACCCCGGCAACCGCCGTCACGTCACAGACGGAAAGGTGCCAATTCCAGGTGATGTGTGGCGGGCTTCGCGCTCTTCGCCACACGTGACATAGGCGAAGAATAGAGCGAAAGGACCCACATGGCTGCCACTCATCTGCAGTGCCGAGAGTGCAAGACGGAGTATCCGCTGGAGGCTCTGTACGTCTGCGACCGCTGCTTCGGTCCGCTGGAGGTCGCCTACGACCACAGCTCGATCGGCCGCGACGTCGGCGAGCTGCGCCGTCGCATCCAGGGCGGGCCTCAGAACATCTGGCGCTACGCGGACTTCCTGCCGCTCGCGGGAGGGCCTCCCGGTCCTTCCGCTCGGCTCGCCTCGCGCGCCGGCCTGCCGGCCGGCTGCACGCCTCTGATCCGCGCCGACAGGCTCGCCGCCAAGCTCGGCCTGCGCGAGGTGTGGGTCAAGAACGACGCCGCCAACCCCACCCACTCCTTCAAGGACCGCGTCGTCTCGGTCGCCGTCAACAGGGCACGCGAGCTCGGCTTCGAGACGATCGCATGCGCCTCGACGGGCAACCTCGCCAACTCGGTCGCCGCCCATGGCGCCGCACTGGGGATGGACTCCTACGTCTTCATCCCCCACGACCTCGAGGAGCAGAAGATCCTCGCCACCGGCGTCTACGGCACCAACCTCGTCGGCGTCAAGGGCAACTACGACGACGTCAACCGCCTCTGCACGGAGCTGTGCGCGGAGCGCGAGTGGGCGTTCGTGAACATCAACCTGCGTCCGTACTACGCCGAGGGCTCCAAGACGCTCGCCTTCGAGATCGCCGAGCAGCTCGGCTGGGAGCTTCCCGACCGCTGCATCGCGCCCGTCGCCTCCGGCTCGCTGTTCACGAAAATCGCCCGTGGCTTCCAGGAGTGGAAGGAGCACGGACTGCTCGACGGTGAGCTGCCGCGCATGAACGGTGCGCAGGCCGAGGGCTGCTCGCCCGTCGCCAGCGCCTTCGCGGCCGGCCACGACGTCTGCCGCCCGGTCAAGCCGAACACGATCGCCAAGTCGCTCGCGATCGGCAACCCCGCCGACGGCCCCTACGCGCTCGACCTCGCTCGCAAGACCGGTGGCTCGATCGACGCGGTCAGCGACGAGGAGATCAAGGCCGGCATCAGGCTCCTGGCGGAGACGACCGGTGTCTTCACCGAGACCGCCGGAGGCGTAACGACAGCCGTTCTCGCGAAGCTCGCCGAGCGAGGCGACATCGACCCCGACGAGCGCGTCGTGCTGGTGATCACCGGCGAGGGCCTGAAGACCCTCGACGCTGTCCGCGGCACGTTCGAGACGCAGACGATCGAGCCGACCGTCGAGGCCTTCGAGGCCGGCGCCTCCCAGGCGCTGACGGTCTGATGAGCGTCGTCGTCAAGATTCCCACCCAGTTGCGCGCCGCCGCCGGCGGCGAGGCGGAGACCCAGGTGGACGGCGCGACCGTCCAGGAGGTCCTCAACGGCCTGTTCGAGCGCCACGAGGAGCTCAGAGCGCGGATCTCAGACGAGGACGGCACGCTGCGACGGTTCGTCAACGTCTACCTCTCAGGCGAAGACATCAGGTTCCTGGACGGTCTTTCGACCCCCGTCAAGGACGGGTCGGAGCTGACCATCCTGCCGGCCGTCGCCGGAGGCTAGTCGCTCGCGCTCGGTCGTCCGGCGTTGGCTCCCGCCGGGCCTGCGACGGCAGCTCAGGTAGCAGTGCGAGCGCCCGGGACCAACCTGACTCGATTCGGCAGGAACGGCAGGACCGCGCGGCGGAAGTACTGGGCGCCGCCCGCCACCAGCGCCTTGCGCAGCTGCGGCGGCAGGGGCGAGAAGCCGTACTGCCTGCGGATCTCATCCGGCAGCAGCGCGATCGTGACGAAGTTCGCCGTCTCCAGCGCTGGGCGGGCGAGTCTCGGGACCGGGGGAGAAAGGACGATCTGCCGGGCCCGCTCGCACGCCCACGGTGTCACGAGCAGCTCATCGCCGTCGAGCATCCGCCGCCGGTAGGCGTCGAGATCCTCCAACGTGACTGGCATGTCCCTCGCGCGCAGCCCGAACAGCCGTCCGACGACCTTGTAGTCCTCCCAGAAGTCCGCCTGCTCCCGCCTGCTGAGCGGACGCACGTAGTGGCCGTAGACGACGATCGCCGAGTCGACGAGCGTGAACAGCACCCACAGCAAAAGCTCTGGATCGTCGGCTCGGTAGGGCGTCCCAGCCGGGTAGCGCCCGACGGCGCTCGGCAGGCGGCCGCTGACACGCCTGTGCATCGCCCTGATCCGCTTCGTGATCCTGTCGGCGTCGCGGCGGCTGCCGAAGGAGATCGTGTTCATCGTCTGCGCCGTCCGCGCGAGGCGGTCATAGGGTTCCTCCAAGGCGCTCGAATGCGACAGCAGCCCGAACACCGCCAGCGGGTGCGCGGCCTGCATCAACAGCGCTCTGGCGCCGGAGATCGCGACCGCCCGCTCGCCGTGGATGCGCCGGATCATCGAGCCGGCCTGGAAATAGCCCTCCTCCGGATCTGCGGGTCGAACGGCCATGTCGATGAGTCTAGGCTCCGGCGGGACCGCTCCGGCGAGGGCGCAAGGGTACGGCCTCGCATGGCCGTTCTAAGCCGCCGGCCCGCGGGGCCCGACGATGCTCTTCAGCGCGAAGTCGATACGTGCGCTTGAGCGACCGGATGGCTCTGCGCCGAGGAACCGCTGATGCCGACCGTCGAGACGAGGCCCGCCGCGCACATCGCCGCGATCGTCAGGCGCCGTAGACGCCGAGGCGTCAGCCACCCGTAGCTGTGGGTCTGAAGCCACGACCGGAAACCCGTCGCGGCGGATGCCGCTGCCATCGCGCACCCCGCACACATGTCCCCGAGCCTACCGCTCGTCACCGACCGGCGCTGCAGTCGAGCTCGCCGGCCAAGGATGCAGCTCGAGCGCCGCCAGTCGTGTTGTGCGCGCTCAGGCGGGCGGGTCGGCGACTTCGTCCTCGTCGGTGCCTTCGACGGCGGCGCTGAGGTCGACGAGCGTCGTGTCGAGACCCATCGCCAGCATTCGCACCGTGTCCCAGCGGGGCACCATCTCCGCCTGCTCGATGCCCACCAGCGTGCTGGGGGTGACACCGCTGCGAAACGCCAGCGCCTCGCGGGAAAGGCCACGCTCCTCGCGGAGGCTCGATACGGCTTCCGCGAGGGCGTGGTCCGGTCTCGGCGCTCTGCTCACCGCCAGCGGCCCCCATTCGCTGCCGGTTTGCGCTCCCGTGGCGCCGAGAGGTCTCGCAACAGCTCATCCACGGTCACGCCGAGCCCTTCGGCGAGGATCATCAGGGTCGTCAGTCGTGGCTCGACCATGCCCTGCTCGATCCTGCCGATCTCGGTTCGATGCAACCGCGTCGCATAGGAGAGCCGTTCCTGCGAGCACAGTGGCTGTTTGGCGGTCCGCGCGCTGCGCACATTGGCTCCAAAGAGCTTCAGGAGCGCGGCGAGCTCCGCCTTGTAGGCGTCAACGTTGCTCATAGGCGGAATCTTGCTGGCGGCAGAGCAGAAAGCGACCGCTGTCCAACCGCCATCCGGACGACCGCCAGCGCTGAAAGTGGCACTCTTGAAGCTGTAGGACCTTTGTCTACAACGTATTTCTCAAGGTGCAGATCGCCGTGTCCCATGCGAACATATGTTCGCATAAGGCGACCGCCCCGGACAACAGCCCGACGAGTGGCAGTCGATCAACTGGCAGACGATTGACTGCGCTCCGCACCGGCACCGGTGCGGGACTCCAGGCGCTTCTGCAACTCGGCGCCGCGCCCGGCGGCGACGGCCCGCGCGGCTCGGCGCTCGCTCAACTCGAGGCCGTTGGCCCGGGCGTAGTCGAGCAGGTTCTGGCGCTCCTCGCCCTCTTTGGCCGCACGCAGGAACAGCCAGCAGAACAGGCCCAGCGTGAGGATCGACTCCTCGACCATCATGATCGCGCCTGCCACATTCTGGTCGGCCAGCGGCGAGATGTGGAAGGCCGAGTCCCCGTGCAGATAGAACGGGTAGAAGACCGTGCCCGACCACAAGAAGATGTTCCCCAGCACCGTCCCCGTAAGCCGCACCGTGACGATGTAGACGAGCCGCCCGAGGTTGCCGAACCAAGCGGGCATCGGCAGCGGCCCGAACAGGCACATCCACATGTTCACCCCCAGCCCCAGGAACATCGCGTGCTCCAGCGCGTGGACGCCCGAATGGCGTAGCGCCGCCTGATAGAGCGACGGCAGATGCCACACGTAGAGGTCGACCGCCCACAGCGGAAAGGCGATCAGCGGGTGCGCCAGCGCGCGCAGCCGGTCGAAGATCCCGATTTTGAGGATCGGGGCGATCAACGGGCCCGTCAACCCCAGCACGATCAGCAGCGCCGCGATGTCGCCCAGCAGCAGGTGCTCGATCATGTGGACGTACAGCAGTTCCTGGCTGTCGTGGCCCAGCGATGTGAGGGCGACGGCGATCACGACGAAGCCGGCGTAGAAGCAGCCCTGCCGCCAGCCCGGAACGGGTTTGCCCGATATCGCCAGCGTGTGCACCCTGCGGGCGTACAGCAGCCCCGCAAGCACCAGCGGGCCGATCTGGACGGCGGCGGTGACGGTGTCTGAGACGGCGAGCGGAGGCGGCGTCATGCAGCGTTCAGGGTACGCGAGCGGCGCCCGAACCGGGCAGGCGGCCGGGTCTCGTTCCATAGACTCCGCGACGCATGAGCGTCCCGCCCCGTCGCATGCTCCCGGCGCTGTTCGGTGGCCTGACCCTCGCCGCGATGGTCCTCCCGCAGAGCGCGCAGGCCCATGGCATCGTCGGCAAGGCGGACCTACCGATCCCCGTTTGGCTGTTCAGTTGGACGGCCGCGATCGTCCTCGTCGTCTCGTTCGTCGCGCTCTCGACGCTATGGCGCGCGCCACAACTGCAGGAGCCCGACGGCAGGCGACTCGACGCGGTCCCAGCCCTCGCGCTGAGCGTCCTGGAGTGGCTGGCGGGCCTGATCGGCCTTGGGGTGTTCGCGCTGGTCATCTACAGCGGCTTCGACGGCGCCCAGGAAGCCAACGCCAACTTCTCCGTCACCTTCATCTACGTCGTCTTCTGGGTCGGGCTGCCGGTCGCGAGCGTGATCTTCGGTGATGTCTTCGCCGCGCTCAGCCCCTGGCGGACCTGCGCGCGCCTGCTGAGGGGCGCACTGGCCCTGGTCCGGCGCGGCCGGCCGCTGCCGCGCCTTGGCTACCCGGCGCGGCTGGGGATGTGGCCCGCGGTGGCGGGGATCGTCGGCTTCGCATGGCTCGAGCTGGTCTACCTCGACCGTGACCGCCCCTCGACCCTCGCGGCGCTCTCGCTCGGCTATTTCGCGTTGATGCTCGCCGGGATGACGGTCTTCGGCGTTGAGGAGTGGGGCTCCCGCGCGGATGGCTTCGGCGTCTACTTCAATCTGCTCTCGCGGCTCTCATCCCTCTACAGAGGCGAGGATCGAAAGCTGCGCCTGCGCCGGCCGCTGAGCGGCGTCACGACGCTCCAGATCGTCCCCGGCACCACCGCGCTGATCTGCGCCGTGATCGGCACGACGACCTTCGACGGCTTCTCGAACGGCGGCATCTGGCGCAACAACGAGCCGAGCATCCAGAGCTGGTTCTCCGATCTCGGCTTCTCCCAGAACCCGTCCATCGAGCTGGCCTACTCACTTGGACTCGTGGCCTGTGTGCTGCTGATCGCCCTCGTCTACAGGGTCGGGATCCTCGGGGTGCGCAGCGTCTCAGACCGCTACGACGCCGGTGAGCTGTCGGCCCGCTTCGCCCATACGCTCGTGCCGATCGGCTTCGCATATGTGGTCGCCCACTACTTCTCGCTGCTGCTCTGGCAGAGCCAGGCCATCTGGTACCTGATCTCCGATCCGCTGGGAAACGGATCGAACTTGTTCGGCACCGCCGGCTACCAGATCGACTACCACGTGATCTCCTACGCGGGCATCTGGTACGTCCAGGTCGCGGCGTTGCTGCTCGGGCACGTCGCCGGTCTCGCTCTGGCCCACGACCGCGCGCTTGTGCTCTACGGCGACCCTGAGGACGCCGTCCGCAGCCAGTACTGGATGCTCGCCGTGATGGTGGCCTTCACGAGCTTCGGGCTGTGGCTTTTGTCCTCGGTCGGCACCTGAGACCCCGCCGGGCGCGCTCGGATAGCGTTCGCCTCCGATGCCCCGATCGCTGAGGATCTCCGTCGCGCTGTCGATCGCCTGCATCGCGCTCAGTCCCGCCGCCGCGTCGGCGATGGGCGCCGCGGGGGCCACGGAAGACTCATCGAGCCCCGTCAACGACCAGGGATCGAGCTTTCACTACCGCTCAGAAATCCGATCCGTGACCCCGGCGACGCGCGGACTGTCGGTCCGAGTGCTGCAGTTCGCCGACCGCCTGCTGCTGGTCAACCACACCGGCCAGACGGTCACGATCTTCGGCTACGACGGCGAGCCTTACGCCCGCATCCTCGCCAACGGCACTGCCGAGCAGAACCGTCGCTCCCCCGCGACCTACCTGAACCAGAGCTTCTACGGGGACATCAACGTGCCGCCGCAGGCCAACGCCAAGGCGCCGCCGAGCTGGCAGGTGATCGACCGCACCGGCCAGCTGGAATGGCACGACCACCGCATCCACTTCACCTCCCCGGCGACGCCACCGCAGGTCAAGGACAAGAGCAAGCGCACCCTGATCTTCGACTGGAGGGTCCCGATCGAGGTCGGTGCCACCCGCGGCGCCGTCGCCGGACAGCTGTTCTGGGCGCCCGAGAGCTCAAAGACGCCGCTCGCGGCGATCCTGATCGGAGTGGCGATCGTTCTCGCGGGCCTGGCGTTCGTCGTCTTCGTGCGCCGCCGCCGCGGCCAAGGACCAGCGGGCGCAGGCCAGGACAGCCCAGGCGAGCCGGGCGCCGAGGCGTGGTGAGGCGGTGATAGATTTCCAGGCGATGGGAACGCTTGCCTGCCTGACGCACTGGTACATCTCGATGCTCTACGTCGTCCCCGTTCTCGCCGTCGGCGGCTGGGGCTGGTGGAGTTCCAAGCGCATCGCCAAGCGCCGCCGTCCCGGGCCGCCCACGGGTGGCGCGGGCGCACGGCCCGACGGTCTCAGCGCCTAGTCGCTCCGGCCGCCCGGCGTCCGGTTCCCCGTTCAGCACGCGCCGACGGTCTCGACGCCCGGCGTGCGGCCTTCATCGCTGAGGGCCGGCCCGGCGGCTTCAGCGTCTCGTTTCAGGCGAAAGCGGCATATCTCGGCGGGTTGAGCCGCAACGAGCGAGGTTCTGATTGCGAAATGAAGTGTTTTTCTTCTTTTCTTAGGGGGTATTGAGGTTCCCGTGAGTAGCATGGACTTGTCTATGGGCATGAGCTCTCAGACACTCATCCGCCCCGCCGCCGAGGGGATCACCGAAAGGGTCGATCCGATCGCCTGCCTCGACGAGCGCACCCTCAGCCATGCCAGCGAGGCCGGTCCCGCCGGCCCCGGTCACTACCTCGAGGTCCAGGGGTCCGGGCGCACGCTGCTGATCCCCTTCGGCGACGACCCGATCCACATCGGACGAGGACTGTCGGCCGACCTGCATCTGGACGAGTCCTCGGTCTCGCGCCGCCATGCGATCCTCGTGCCGCGCGTCGGCGGCGCCAGGATCCTCGACGACCGCAGCTCCAACGGCACGTTCGTCAACGGCAGGCGCGTCCAGCAGGCCGACCTCGCCGACGGCGACGTGATCGTGATCGGTCGCGTCGTGTTGCGCTACCTCGAGCTGTAGGCCCTTTCGCGCTCACCCTCGGGGGGGCGGTCCGACCCCTGTCCAGGAGCTTGACTCGGGCCCTCCGTCGGTTCCCTGGGTTCACATAAGGGTTGACAACTGGTGGTAGGATTCGCGGGTCCGAGGGAGAGGGTCGATCGTCCGCGTCGTGCCGGCACGGACGCTGGGAGGGAGCATCATGCGTGAGGGAGCGCTAGGAACAGGGACTGTTCGTTCGCAGTGGGGCCGTGGCCTCAAGCGGGCCTTGACGGGAGCGCTGGCCTGCTGCCTGCTGCTCGTGATCGCAGCGCTGCCGGCCTCCGCGTCGGCGGAACCGTTCGAAGACTTCTCCGGCGGCGCTTACCAGATCCTGCCTCCAGGTGCAGAAGGCGGCACGGAAGAGGGCAAGTACTCCCAAGATCAAGCGAAGCTCTACGAAAAACTCACGCCGAAGGCGGGCAAGGTCACCCAGGAACTGATCGAAAAGGACTTCCTCGTCGAGAAATTCGGCGTCAACACCGGCGGCGGCGTGCTCCGCGTCGAAAAACCGGAGGCAGGCCTTGAAATCGTGCGCGACAAGCACGACATCCCGCACATCACCGGCGCGACACGCGGCGAGGTCATGTTCGGCTCCGGCTGGGTCGCCGCCAAGGACCGCGGGCTGCTGCTGCAACTCGGTCTCGGCCCCGCCTACACCGCCGCTGTCGGCATCCCCGGCATCAACGCATTCGGGCTGCTTCTGAACGAGCGTTCCTTCACGCCCAGCGCGGAAGCGATCTCGTTCGTCACCAACCAGAAGAAAGTCCTCGAAGAAAAGGGCCCCGAAGGCGAACAGGTCATCACCGACCTCGAAAACTGGGTCGACGGCGTCAACGGCTACGAGCAGACGCTGCCCGAATTCGAACGCCTCAAAAAAGTCACCTTCGCCGACGCCATCGCCGGCTTCGCCTTCATCGGCTCCATCTTCGGCAACGGCGGCGGCAACGAAGTACACAACTCCGAATTCCTCGCCCGCCTGGAGAACAAAATGGGCGCCGAAGGTGGCAAGGAAGTCTTCAAGGACCTACGTGAGGTCAACGACCCCGAAGCTCCGACGACGGGGACCAAACCGTTCCCCTATGACCAGGAACCGACCGGCGCCACGCCGGGCGCCCTCTTGGTCGAACCGGGCACGCAGAGCTCCGCCGCCGTCAAAGCCGAGCAGGCCTTCACGGCCGGCCGGCGCAAAGCCTCGAACTTCCTGCTGGCCGGAGCGGCGGACACCGCCAACGGCCACCCGAAGGCGGTCATGGGGCCGCAGCTGGGCTACTACTACCCGGAGATCGTCATGCAGGCCGACCTACACGGCCCGGGCATCGACGCCCAGGGCGTCGTCGCGCCGATCTCGCCCTACGTGTTCATCGGCCGCGGCAAGGACTTCGCCTGGTCATTGACCAGCGCGGGCAGCGAGAACACCCAGCAGTTCCTCGAGAAACTGTGCAACGCGGACGAAAGCCCGCCGACGCGCGAATCGACCAGCTACGTACACGACGGCGAATGCGTGCCGATGCACAAATTCGACGCCGGGAAACTGGGTGCCGGTGAAGGCCAGCCGGCGCGTGAGGTCGAATTCGAGGAAACGATCCACGGCCCCGTGAGCGGCACGGTGCTGGTCGAAGGCCAGCCCTACGCGATCGCCAACGACCGCTCCACACGCGGTCGCGAGCCCGCTGGTGAGGTCGCCTTCTCGAAGCTCGACTCCGACAAGGTCCACAACCCGCAGGAGTTCTTCGAAGCGGCCAACGAACTCGAGACGACGTTCAACATGGCCTATATCGACAACGAACACATCGGTTTCATCTCGACCGGGCGCCTGCCGGTGCTCGCTGCCGGGACGAACCCGAGCCTGCCGACGCTCGGTACGGGCGAATATGACTGGAAAGGCTTCCTGAGCCTTGAACAGCACCCGCACGAAGTCGACCCGATCAGTGGGCACCTGACCAACTGGAACAACAAGCCGGCGCCCGAATGGGGAGCTGCCTCGGACGAATACTCCTATGGCCCCGTCCATCGAGTGCAGATGTTCACCGGCTTCAAAGAAGGCATGACCGAGGCCGATGACGCCGCGATCATGAACAAAGCCGCAACGCAGGATCTGCGGGCAGTCAAGGACTGGCCGCTGATCGAAGAAGTGCTGAACACTCCCGGTCCCGCGCCGAGCGCGCTGGCACTGGAAGCACGCAAGACCGTCGCCAAGTGGGTCGCCAAGGGCGCGAGCCGCTACGGCAAGGAAGGGCCGAAAGCCCCCGCAGCGGCGATCCTCGACACGGCCTGGACGCCGATCGGCGAAGCGGTGCTGAGCCCCGTCCTGGGTGACCTGCTTCCCGAACTGGCCTCGATCCAGGGGCCGAACAACGGGGAGAACTCGCAAGGGTCCTCCTACGGCAGCGGCTGGTACGGCTACGTCTACAAGGGCCTCAAGCAGGTCCTCGGTCAGACGCTCGCCCAGCCTCTGAGCCATGGCTACTGCGGTAGCGGCGAACTGGAAGCGTGCCGCAACTCGCTGTGGTCGGCGATCCAGGGAGCAGCCGAAAAACTCCAGACCGAACAGGGCAGCGAAATGAAGGCCTGGAGGGCGGCGAAGGTGAGGATCACCTTCCTGCCCGGCATCCTCAAATCGCGGAAGCCGCCGCACGAATCGTTCACGATGAGCTGGACGAACCGTTCGACCTTCCAGCAGATCATCGAATTCACCGGCCACGGGGCATCGGAATAGGCCGGTAGGGGAGGGGTCGCGCGCTAAGGCGCGACCCCGGGGACCCGGACGGCGCCGCGCGCCGGACCGGGAGTCGAAGGGCCGCGTCCCGCTTGGGGGCGCGGCGCTTCGTGCTTTCGGCATCTCAAGGCGATTCGCATCCGCGCCGATATGACCGTGGTGAGCGACGATCTCAGTCCCCTGCCGTACCTGAACGCGCTCGAGCGCAAACTGCTCGGCCCGCTCGTCACCCGCCTGTTCGCGACTCACAACCCGCGCTTCCAGCGGGCGCTCGAGAGCACCGGCGTCGAGGCGACCTCGCGGATGGCCTGCGTCAACGCGCTGCGCACCTACGCTGTAGCCCTGTTCGTGCTCGGGACCGCCGCCAGGATCGCCGGTGCGGGTGCGCCCGGCGACGTTCTCTACGGCCTTGCGATCGCCGCGATGGCCTGGTCGTTCTGGTGTCTCTACACCGTCGTCGGGCCCGAACGGGAGTTCAAGCGCCGTCGCTCCGCCGATCGCGGCTTCGCCTGAGCCGACACTCGCCGAGAACCTCCGCCTGAGCGCGCCGGAGGCGCTAACTTGAGATCAGGATGAGAGCGAGCCGCGGCAACGGCTTTCCAGCGTCGGCGAACCCGCCGGGATGATCGCGTGAGCCCGCCGCACGACACACTCGTGCTCGCCAGTGGCGTCCAGGGTGGCGGCGCCCATCCGCCTCAACCCCACGGCCTGCTGCTCGTCTGCGGGCTGCTCGTCACCCTGACCCTCCTCACGCTGGCTGTTGCCTGGTTCCTGCGTCGCCGCCGCCGCGCCAAGCCGGTCGCCGACCAGTGGGGGGCGCTGGCGGTGATGGGCGAGCTCTGCCCCCATGGCTGGCAGGCCCAGATCACGCTCTACGGCTGGGGCGCGCCGATCCCCGACGATGCCCCGCCGTCGCGGGTGCCGCTCGTCGAGCTCGAATGGAAGCAGTTCGACGAGCAGCCCGGCCAGATCGCCGTGGCGCGCCGGGCTTGGGCGCCGACGATCCCCGAGGCGCTGCAGGCGATGGTCGAGGATCGCCAGACCGACCTGACGCTCGAGCAGATCGAGCAGTCCGCCGGCGGCGAGGACCTGTGGTCCGTCTGAGCCGGACCCCGTAGGCTTCAGCAGATGCGTCGCTTGACATATGCAAACGTCACCGCCACTCTGGCGCTCGTCTTCGCGATGAGCGGCGGTGCGCTGGCCGCCAACCACTACCTGATCCACTCCACCAAGCAGATCAGCCCCAAGGTCCTCAAGAAGCTCCATGGGACCCGTGGGCGGACAGGGCCCAACGGAGCGATCGGTCCGCAGGGCGTCAAAGGCGACACCGGCGGGCGAGGCCCGCGCGGCGCCGAAGGGGTGCCCGGCTTCTCGGCGCTGGCCGTACTCCCGCCCGGTGAAACCGAGAGTGGCGAGTTCTCCGTTTCGATCCCGTCTGGGGCGTCCGGCGCCACGCTCAGCGCTCCCATCACCTTCCCGGTGCGCTTGGCGGCTGGGCTCCCAATGACCCAGATCCACGATGTCCCCATCAAAGGAGCGGATACCACCTGCGCGTTGCCCGGCGGCAAAGCCAGGGGTTTCCTCTGCATCTACACGAGCACCGGCGAAAACGTCGAATTCGAAGGCGCCTTCAACCCCGAGACGGAGCCGATGGCCGAAGGAACCGGCAGTTTCGGCGCCTTGCTGAAATGGAAGCTGAAGGCCGAAGGTCCCGCGACGGTGAGCGGGACCTGGACCGTCACGGCCGGCTGATCCGGCCGGAAGGGATCTCCTCACCGGCCGAGAAGAGCAGGCCGATGGCATCCGAGCAGGAACCGTCGCTGGACGAGGGCGACCTTGCCGGGCACTGGCTCGCGCAGTTCGAAGGCTGGCATGCCGAACTGCGCACCGCCGAGGTGCCGGAGCCCGACGCGATGGTCCTCGCCACCGCCGACGCCGATGGCCGTCCCTCGGCTCGGACGGTGCTGCTGAAGGGCGTCGAGGAGGCCGGCTTCGAGTTCTTCACCAACCTCGACTCCCGCAAAGGGCGCGAGCTCGCCGCCAACCCGCATGCCTCGCTGGTCTTCCCCTGGTATGTCCTGCGCCGGCAGGTGCTGGTGAGCGGCTCGGTCTCTGCTGTCTCCGACGAGCGTGCCGACGCCTATTTTGAGAGCCGAGCGCATCGCTCGAAGCTAGGAGCGCTCGCCAGCCACCAGTCGTCTACGATCGCCGGCCGCTCGGTCCTCGAGGACGCCTTGAGCGAGATGGAGGCACGCTACCCGCCGGGGAGCGAGGTGCCTCGCCCGGAGCGCTGGAGCGGCTTCCTCGTCGAGCCTGAGACCGTCGAGTTCTGGCAGGGCCGGCGCGACCGCCTGCACGACCGGCTGCGCTTCCGTCGCGGTGAAGCGGGCGAATGGGTCGTGGAGCGTCTGTCGCCTTAGGAGAGCGGCGCCTGGACGGCGACGGAGCCGCTCGTGGAGGCATCGCGACGGCGGAACATCAAGAACGCGAAAGCGCAGCCGGCGGCCGCGAGGATGAAGGGTGTGGAGTCACCGGTGGCGCCGGCGATCGCACCGCCCGCCGCGGGCCCCGCCATCGCTCCGACCGCCCAGGCGGCGTTCATCAGCCCGAAGCCCATGCCCTGGGCGAGCCCCGCACGCTCGGCGCCTTCGGAGACGAGCGAGAAGGACGGCGTGAACAGGGCGCCGTAGGACATCCCCGCCAACACCATCAGCGGCACGTAGATCCCCGGGGCGGCACCGGTGGCAAGCGCCAGCGAGACCGGCACGCTGGCCAGTAGGGCGATGCGGGCCGGAGTCAACGCGCCACGAGCGTCGCTGAGGCGTCCCACGAACGGCGACTCGGACGCCTCGAAGGCGGCGCCGAGCAGCCACACGCCGCCGATCGCGGCGGTGCTCCAGCCGAAGGCGGCGAGATGCAGCGGCGCCAGCACCGAGAGCACTCCGAACAGCGACGAGCCGATCGCCAGCAGCAGGAGCCCGTCGAGGAAGCTCTGCTGGCGCAGGCCGCTACGCAAAGGCACCGCGATCGATTCGAGCTCGGAGTCGATGTCGATCTGGGCGGTCATGACGGCGAGCACGACCGACAGTCCGGCGACGACGCTGAATACGAGGGAGCGCCCGAGGGCGCTCGAGATGACGCCGACGACGGGGCCCATCAACTCGCCGAGCACCGCCGCGCCCATCGCGCGGCCGATCATCTCGCCGCGGCGCTCGGGCGGCGCGCAGCTGGTCAGCCACGAGAAGGCGCCCGCCCATGTGAAGGCGCTTCCGGCGCCTTGCACGACGCGCGCCGCCAGCAGCGCTCCGAAGCTGTCGGCGAAGGCGAAGGCGACGCCCGAGACACCCATCAGTGCGAGGCCCGTGAGGACCGCTCGGCGAGGGCCCAACAGGGCGGCCGCGCGCCCGCCGGGCAGACCTCCGAGCAGGGCGCCGGCGGCGTAGCTCGCCATCAGCACGCCCGCTCCGGCCTTCGAGAGATGCAGCGTGCGGGCGAAGTGGGGCAGAAGTGGCGTCAGGGCCGCATAGAGCATCGTGTCCACCAGGACGAGCACGGAGACGAGCAGCAGCAGGCGACGCACCAGGCCACGCTACCAGCGGTCGTAATTCGTTATCGGCACGGGGCGGATAGAGTTCGCGTCGATGCGTGTACGCAATGTCCTAACGGCTCTACCGACGCTGCTCTTGGCTCTGTCGCTCGTGCCCGTGGCATCGGCGAGCGCGCCATCGCACCCACAGACAGGCCTGTACCGCTCGAGCACGTTCGGCGGAACCAAATTCGAATTTCGGATCAAGATCGCGGTCTGCCCGCCTGACGAACGCGGCGGCAACCAGCACCAGAAAAAGGGCTACTGCTTCCTGCCCGTCGGCAACCCCGCGCTGCCACCCACGCCCTGCCCCGGCGGGTCGACCTTCAACGACGAATACTACGACCTGTTCAACGTGCTGATTCCGAGTTCCGGGAAGTTCAAGTCGCCGCTGACCTCGAGCTCGGAAGCGTTCGGTGAATTCCACATCACGATCGGCCGCCACGGGACCGCGAGCGGCTACTTGGAACTGACGACCGTGCACTACGCGCCGGGCACCGAAACACCCGAAAAGTGCCCGAGCGGTCGCATCGCCTTCACCGCGAAGCGCGTCTAGCTCTGCCGCTCAGCGGCCGGGCCGGCGCAGCGGCCTGACGGGCAACTCATCATCGACCGCCGCTATTCGCGCAGGGTCGACGGCGAGGAAGGCGAGGATCATCGCGGCGAACAGGCAGACGACGCCGACGGCGTGCGCCCACGGCGCTTCGGCGGCGGTGAGGAAGCCGAGGCCGCCAAGCAGGCCGGCGAAGGCGAGGCGCGCCCGCAGGCCCTCCTTCGCGGCCGACAGCAGCCCACGGGGCGCAGCCTGTTGAGGCTCGTTCTCAAGAGTGGCGGAGTGGTCGAAGCGCCCGCCCAGGAGCAGGCCGAACAGCAGTCCGAGCGAGGGGAACAGGATCGCCGCGCCCATCGCGATCGCGACCAGCACCAGCACCAGCGATTCGTGCGGGGCGGCGGCCTGTTGCAAGGTGAGGTGGGGCAGGAACACAGGCTGTTGGGCGAGCGCCCAGCCGACGATCATGCCGGTGACCGCCAGAGCGGCTGAGACGCGCGCGAGCGCATAGCGACGGGCGACGACGAGGCTGACGGTGGCGAGCCCGCCCGCGACGGAGATGACGAGCCCGACGAGTCCGGGGCCGCCGGTGAGGCGAGTGAAGATGCGATGGGCGTCGGAGTGCAGGACCGCGAGGCCCGCGATCGCCACGGCGCCCGCGAGCAGGGCGGCCAGCAGCGCGCGGGCACGGAAGGCGTCGGCCAGCTCGCGCTGCTCGCCGCGGTCGGCGTCGGCGGCCAGGTAGACAGCGGCCAGGTAGGCGCCGACGGCGATGGCCAGCACTCCCGTCAGTGCCGAGGTCGGGTTCAGCCAGCTGGAGAACAGGCCGCCGCGGGCGTTGCCGACGGGCACCCGTCCGGATGCGATCGCGCCGATCATGGCCCCGAGGGCGAAGGGGGTGAGGATCGAGGAGAGGGCGAAGACGGTGTCGATGCGTGCCAGCTCGCGTGGCTCGGCTGTGCCCGCCCTGAGCGCGTAGGCGGCGCCTCTGAAGACGACCCCCAGTCCGGCGATCAGCAAGGGCACGGCGAGGGTGGAGGCGATCGCTCCGAAGGCCGTCGGGTAGGCCGTCCAGGTGACGGTCAGGATGAAGATCAGCCAGACGTGGTTGGCCTCCCAGACGGGGCCCATCGAGTGATGGGCGTGCTCGCGGATCCGTGTCGCCCGGATCGTCGATCGGCGGTGGTCGGCGAACGTGGCCAACTGCCAGAGGCCGGCGCCGAAGTCGGCGCCGCCGAGGACGGCGTAGAGCGCCAGGCCGACGAGCACGCAGATCATCGGGATCTCGTAGAGATGCATGAGCGGACTCCTCAGGCTCCCTGAGGGGTGTTGGCGGGGTCACGCAGCGGGGTGGCGGCGAGGCGTCTGAGGATCCAGACTACGGCGCCTGCGACGAGCAGGTAGGTCAGCGCCAATGCCGTGTAGCCGACGGGGATCCCGCTGGCCTTGGTGACCGCTTCGCGGGTGCTCATGACGCCGTAGACGACCCATGGCTGGCGGCCGACCTCGGTGACGATCCAGCCGGCGATCAGTGCCACGACCGACAGCGGGCCGGCGGCGGCAACCGCGAGGTAGAACCATTGGGAGCCGGGCATCCGTTGACGGCGCCAGCGGACGAGGAGGAAGATCGCTCCGATCAGTGCCAGACCGGTACCGATCGAGACCATGATCTGGAAGGCGAAGCGCTCGATGTTGACGGGCGGGCGCTGGGATGCGGGGACTGCGTCGAGGCCCTGGACGGTCGCATTGGGGTTGTGGAACGCCAGCAGCGAGAGCAGCTTGGGGATCGCGAGTCCGAACTTGACCTGGCCGTTGGAGTACCAGCCGAGCAGATGCTCGCTGGCGCCTCGCGTCGTGTGGGCGAGTCCCTCGATGGCGGCGAGCTTGGTGGGCTGCTCGGTGGCGACGTCGCGGGCGGCCCAGTCGCCGACGAGCACCTGGACGGGCGAGACGACGGCGGCGACGCTGAGGGGAATCGCGCAGGCGGTGCGCTCATAGCGGGTCCAAGTGCCGCGCAGGCGCGCGATGGCATAGGGGCTGGCCAGCAGGAAGCCGGCGACGATGTAGCCGGCCAGGTACATGTGGATCAGCTCGTTCCATAGGAAGCTGTTGCCGAACAGGGCCTTGAGTGGATGGACGTCCTGGACGTGGCCGTGGACGATCTTGAAGCCGGAGGGGTGCTGCATCCAGGCGTTGACGGAGATGACCATCAGCGATCCGGTGACGCCGGCGATGGCGATGGGGATGCCGCTGAGCAGGTGGGCGCGAGGGGAGAGGCGGTCCCAGCCGTAGACGTAGACGCCGATGAAGATCGCCTCGAGGAAGAAGGAGAAGCCCTCGATGGCAAAGCCGAGTCCGAAGACGGAGCCGAAGCGGGACATGAAGCCCGGCCAGAGCATTCCCATCTCAAAGCTGAGAATCGTGCCGGTGATGACGCCGATGGCGAACAGGGCGGCCATGATGCGCGTCCAGCGCCTGGCGAGGGTCAGGTAGAGCGGATCGCCGGTGTGATGGTGCAGCCACTCGACGAACAGGACCATGCTCGGCAGGGCGATCCCGAAACAGACGAGAGGGATGTGCACGGCGAAGGACAGCGCCTGCATCTGGCTGGCCTCGTGGAGATAGGCCTGCTGGGCGACTGCGAGCGGGGGCGCGGCGGTGAGGGATCCGATCATCGGCCTCCTGGGGAGGCGCCCCGCACCTGTGGGGCGCGCGGGCGGTCCGCGGGGATCCTAGCCCAGTGCGACGGGCACGATCTCGACCATCTCCGAGAGTCCCGTGAAGTCGTCGACGTTTCTCGTGTAGAGAGGCAGCTCTGCGGACAGGGCGGTCGCGGCGACGAGGAGATCAACGGCACGACGTCCTCGTGCCTTGCGCCCGAGGGCGGTGACAGCGGCGTAGATGCGTCCGTACGCCAGCGCCGCCGCGGCATCGAAGGGGAGTGGCTCGAACGTTGCTTCGACGCGCTGGAGGCGTTCCTGGCGGCGAGCCCTCTCGTTTACATCGGCGGCTGCATGCGGGCCCGCTGCAAGCTCGGCGAGCGTGATCGCGGCGATCGAGAGCTCTTCGGGAAGATCGGTGACGTCGAGCCGCTCGAGCTCGATGACGACGCTCGTATCCAAGAGCCCCCGCGAAGGACCTTCGGAGTCAGGCATGCGGCTCGATGCTCTGATCGAGCACGCGGTCGACATCGGTCCGGAAGGCAGTGGCATCTATTGGGGCAGATGTCGCGAAAGCCATCAGCGCTGAGGCGGCTGGGACGAACTGCCTTCGACGTATCGGGCTCAGCTCTCCAACCGGCGTCCCGTTACGCGTAACGACGAACGTCTCGCCGCGATCGAGCTCGCGCATGATCTCGCCACTGTCGTTGCGCAGTTCGCGCTGGGTGATGCTGCGGGGCATACGACAAATGTAGCACGAGTGCTACGGCGTTATGGCGTCCGCGAGAATCTCGGGCGTCAGAGCCGCTCGCGGGCACAGCGGGCGAGCGCAAGCGTCCTGGATGAGGAAATAACTCGCCTGCGGTGAGGAGCGCACTCCTGGATGCTCGAGTCCGGGACCCCCGGGGCTCATCGGCCCCTGCGCACGTCGCAATTCCCTGGAACCGTTCAGGGCGACGGCTTACGCGGTCGTCGTCGCGGTTAGCTGACTACGTCTCCCCGAGATCGCCGTCGGGCCGCCTGAGCGTTTACGGGTGCTCGGACGAGCTAGCTCGCAGACATCACGTGCCGGCGACGCTACCGGCCTACAAACATGAGTCCGATATGCAGAATCACGCTCACGCTCCTCAAGTCATGGTCGATGACGGCGGCGTGCATGAACAATCGACCGAGAGCTCGGCGTGCCTAGCGCTGCTTGCTTCGTCACTGCCTACTGCCTTCGGGACGCAGGCGGCTCCAGTTCTCGAGGGTCTCGACGCCGAAGCCAAGCTTCGCCGGGCGGGAGCGTAGAAGGCTTCATCTCATGGGCTGGCGGGAGCGAGACTGGGCCAAATGGACCGACGCGGAGCGTCGACGCTTCCTCGGGACCACATTCTCAACTAGTCGTGGCCTCGCGCAGGTCAGTCCGAAGGCCGCCAGCAGGCGCCGAACACGGAGAGAGTCCCTCGCCGCGCTAGTGCTGATCGCGGCCGCGGCGGCGCAGTACAGCGGCGCGCTCAACCATTCGCCCCACCCGACGGCGAGCACTCTCTTCAACGGACCTGCTCCGAGGTCAAATCGACCCCTGCGAAACACGTCCCCGACTAGCAACACGGCTACGCCTCCCTCCCCGCTCGACACGACGATGAGCGGCCCAAGCTCCGTGCCCCGCGGTACATATATGACGGTGACCGGCGTGCTGCACCCAGGCGAAAGCGGACCCATCGTTGTCGAAGGTCAGTGGGAGTCAGGGCCGTGGTACGAGCTTGCGTCCACAAGCGCCGGCAATGGCGGATTCAGGGTGCGCTACAGGCTCCCTCGGCCTGGGATCGTCCACGTCCGCCTCGCGCTGCCTGATGGCGACTACGCCGCCAGAACTATCGACGTCACCTGAGTGACTGTCGAGATCAACCGCTGGCATCGATCCGCACAGGCCTGACGGTGCATCAGGCGTAGGCACCGCGATGAGCAGCACAGCAGTCCCTAAGGTGGGGCCTATAGGCGGCCGACACAGTCCTGATGGCCCGCAACCCGAGGACGGAGGTCGTGGCGATCTGCGTGGCGGTCTCGGCGATCGTCGTGTTCGCGCCCGCCGCGCTTGCCTCCAGATCCACCTCAACAAGGTGGGTTCCCACCGTCCTACCGAGTGACGTCCCGAGCTTGCCGTACGGCAAGCTACGCGTTCGCAATCGACCGCTCAAGCGCGCCCGGCAAGATTCGAACTTGCGACCTCTCGCTCCGGAGGCGAGCGCTCTATCCACTGAGCTACGGGCGCGGGCGGCTCAAGTCTATTGGGGCACGAGCGCCCGCTCCGTTCGGCATCGGAGCCGGCGCTTGAGGATCAGCGCTGCTAGTCGCCACGACACGCGATGCCCCGACCGCCAGCCGCTGGCGGCCTGGACACCACACTCATCCGTCAATCAACCCAACGCCCCTAAACCGCCCCGATTTTCGTTTTCGGAGCGGGGCCGATCAGTTTGTCGGTCCCTTTGAGGTTGAGTTTGTTTTTCAGGGCGTCTTCGAGCGTCCCGGAGCCGGGCCCGAATTTGAGCCCCCCGAAGCCTTTGATTTCAGGTGACAACGTGCCGGTGTAGGTCCCGAGGACGGCCCCCGAGCACTGCTCCTGGATTTCGACGCCTTTGATTTCGTCGAGGATCGGCGGTCCGGCGAGCAACGCCGAGAACCACGGCAGGCCAACGGCCGTGAAGGCGATCAAGGCTCCCGTCGAGCAGGCGGCTTTGCCGGTGCAGCCGGAGATGTTGAAGGACAGCATTTCGTCGACGCCCGGACCGCCTCCGAGCGGGTTTTCGATCAGCTCCCGGTCGTTGATCGTGCATTTCGTTTTGAGCGGTTTTTTGCTGGCGATGGCCGGCGTGACGGTGAAGGTCAGCGTTCCTTCGGTCGTGATCGGGATCGCCTTGCCTTGCGGAGTTTCTTCGGTCGGTTTGGGTCCCCAGATCCAGTGCGGCCCGGCAGCCTGGGCGGCGCCGGCCGTGGCGGCGAACGCCGCGAGAAAACATGCGATGAGAACGGTGCGTCTGATCATCTTTCTCTCCTCTGTGTCGTTGACGGAGAGAGGGCCACAACGATGGCGCCGGGCCAACGCTGCGCCGGGCCGGATTCGCGCAGGGGCGGGGGTCGCGTTCCTCCAACGCGTCGCCCCCGGCTCGCACGTCCGACTCACCCCCCGGTGCTCGAGAAAATGCTTCTTGTCAAACCTAACCGATCCAGTCAACCCGCTCCCAGCGGGTGCCCGCCGCTACCGTTCGCGGCATGGATCTGTCGATCTTCTTCGCCGGTACGGCGGGCTCCGTTCCGAGCGCTCGGCGCGGCCTGCCCGCGCTGCTCCTCAGACGCGGCGGCGAGAAGCTGCTGTTCGACTGCGGCGAAGGCACCCAGCGCCAGTTGCTGCGCTCGGTCGGGCTGCTCGACTTCGACGCGATCTTCATCACCCACTTCCATGCGGACCACTGGCTGGGGCTGCCGGGGATGCTCAAGTCCCTTGCTCTCCGCGACCGCACGGAGCCACTGACCGTCTTCGGCCCCCCGGGCTTGAAGGATCTCGTGGCCGACATGCGTGTCGCCTTCGGCCGCCTCCCGTACGCGCTGACGCTGACGGAGCTGGAGCCGGCCGAGGCGGTCGAGCGCGACGGCTACCGGATCGCGGCCGTGCCCGTCCAGCACAAGTCAAGGCACTCCTACGGCTACGTGCTCGTCGAGGGCCCCCGTCCGGGACATCTCGACGCGGCCCTGGCGGAGAGCCTCGGCGTGCGGCCTGGCCCGGACTTCGGGCGCCTCCAGCGCGGGGAGACGGTCGATGGGGTCAAACCCGAGCAGGTGATGGGGACAGAGCGCGAGGGCCGCAAGATCGTGATCTCGGGCGACACCGCGCCTTGCGAGGCCCTCGCGATCGCCGCCCATCAGGCTGACGTTCTCGTCCACGAGTCGACTTTTAAGGATGAGGAGGCCGACCGTGCGAGGGAGACCTTCCACAGCACAGCCCGGCAAGCTGCGGAATTGGCTCATACCGCGGAGGTCAGGCTGCTCGCGTTGACCCACATCTCCGCTCGCTACGCCGGCGGTGAGCTCCGCGACGAGGCCCGCGAGGTGTTCGCGGCGACCGAGGCGCCACGCGACTTCGACACGATCGAGGTGCCGTTCCCCGAGCGCGGAGGAGCGACGCTGTTGCGCTGGGCCGACCGTCAGGCGCGCGAGCGGCGCCTGGCCGAGTCCTCCCAGGCGCCCCCGGAGCCCGTCGCTTCCCCCTGATACATTCCGGCGGATCCTTTAACCCGGTCCCGAGAGGCCAGGAAGGAAGCGAATGCAAGGCAGCGAGAAGGTGGTCCTCCACGAGGAGGAGGTGCGACGCGCACTGACGCGCATCGCCCACGAGATCCTCGAGCGCAACCCGGGCGAGACGCCTCCCGCGCTCGTCGGCATCCACCGTCGCGGCGCTTTTCTCGCGCAGCGCCTGCGGGTTCTCCTCGAAGAGTTGATGGGCACGGAGGTCCTGCTCGGCGACCTCGACATCGGCTTCTACCGCGACGACGTCTCACGGCGCCCCGAGGCCCCTGTCCTGCACGCCTCCCACATCGACTTCGACATCACCGGCCTGACGGTCGTGATCGTCGACGACGTCCTCTTCACCGGGCGCACCGTCAGAGCCGCCATCGAGGCCCTGTTCGACTACGGGCGTCCCGACCGGGTGCAACTCGCCGTGCTCGCCGACCGCGGCCATCGCGAGCTGCCCTTTCGCCCCGACTACGTCGGTAAGAACTTGCCGACGGCGCGCGGCGAGCATGTCCACGTACGCCTGGCCGAGCTCGACGGCATCGACGAGGTCGCGATCGCCGGCGGCGTCGGCGAGCCCGCGGAGGCGACGGCATGAACCATCTGCTCTCGATCGAGGACCTCGACCGCGCGGCGATCGAGCGGATCGTCGCCCAGGCCGAGCGCTTCGCCGAGGTCTCCGACCGCGAGATCAAGAAGGTCCCCGCTCTACGGGGCAGGATGGTCCTGAACCTCTTCTACGAGGCCTCGACGCGCACGCGCAGCTCCTTCGAGCTGGCCGCCAAGCGCCTGTCGGCCGATGTCGTCAACTTCGCCGCCAGCGGCTCGAGCGTCGAGAAGGGCGAGTCGCTGAAGGACACGGTCTTGACGTTGAGCGCCCACAAGCCCGACGCAATCGTCCTGCGGACCCCCTGGGCCGGCGCCGCCGAGCTGGTCTCGCGTTGGTGCGGCGCGGCGATCGTCAACGCCGGCGACGGCAAGCACGAGCACCCCACGCAGGCGCTGCTTGACGTCTACACGCTCAACCGCAGCCTCGGTGAGATCGATGGCGCCAACATCTGGATCGTCGGCGACGTGACCCACTCGCGCGTCGCCCGCTCGAACATCCTCGCCTTCCAGCGAATGGGGGCGAAGGTCACCGTCGCGGGGCCGCCGACGCTGATCCCCAGAGGCATCGAGCAGCTCGGCTGCGAGGTCCGCTACACGCTCGACGATCTCGACAAGGCCGACATCGTCTACGCGCTGCGCATGCAGAACGAGCGGATGAGCGAGATGTGGGTGCCTTCGCTGCGGGAGTACGCCACCTGGTACCAGATCAACGGCCGGCGGCTCGGGCCCTCGCAGATCCTCATGCACCCCGGCCCCGTCAACCGCGGCGTCGAGCTGTCCGGAGAGGTCGTCGACTCGCCGCAGGCCGTCATCACCGCCCAGGTCGAGGCGGGCGTGGTCGTGCGGATGGCCGTCCTCTACGAGCTGCTCGCGGGTGCACACCCGGCTCCCGAGGCGACACAGGTCCCCGAGCCGGCCGGGGCCGCGCAGATCACGGCACGGGCGGGGCGCGGATGAGCCACCGGGTGCCGCTGGTCGGAGGCGCGGGTGAGCCCGCCGCGATCCTGCTCGCCGACGTCCGCGTGCTCGACCCCCGCGAGGGGATCGACGGACGCCTCGACATCCTCGTCCGTGACGGCGTAATCGCGGAGCTGGGCGAGGCCGAGACGATCGCCACACCCGAGGGCGTCGAGCGGATCGAGGGCCACGGCCGGCTGATGGCCATGCCCGCGTTCTTCGACCCGCACGTGCACCTGCGCACGCCCGGCCAGGAGCACAAGGAGGACATCGAGACAGGTACACGCGCTGCGGCCGCGGGCGGCTATGCGGGCGTGCTGGCGATGCCCAACACCGACCCCGTGCTCGACTCCGCACCGCTGCTCGGCTCGGTACGCGAGGCCGCCGCCCGCCACGCGCGGATCCCCGTCGGCTTCCTCGCGGCGATAACCAGAGATCTGAAGGGCGAGCAGCTCAGCGAGATGGCGGAGCTGGCGGGGGAGGGGGCGGTTGGCTTCACCGACGACGGCAAGCCGGTCGCTAGTGCAGGGATGCTGCGTAAGGCGCTCCAGTACCAGCGCCTCTGCGGCGGAGTCCTTGCCCTCCACGAGGAGGACCCGACGCTCTCACGCGGCGGGGCGATGCACGAGGGGGCAGTCAGCGCGGCGCTCGGCATCACCGGCATCCCCACGATCGCCGAGTCGACGATGGTCGCCCGCGACGCCGCGATCGCCGGCTATGAGGACGGCCGCGTGCACTTCATGCACCTCAGCTGCGCGGGCTCCGTTCGCGCTGTCGCAGCCGCCAAGGCTCGGGAGATCCGCGTCAGCACGGAGGTCTCCCCGCATCATCTGCTGCTGACCAACGAGGACGTCCGCACGCTCGACACGCGGATGAAGATGCATCCGCCGCTGGCCACGGAGGCCGACCGCCAGGCGCTGATCGAGGGACTGAAGGACGGGACGATCGACTGCGTCGCGACCGATCACGCCCCCCACGCTCGGGAGGAGAAGGAGGTCCCGTTCGAGCAGGCGCCGATGGGGACGACTGGCCTCGAGACCGCTTTCGCTGCCCTGCACACCGGCCTCGTGATCCCGGGCGTTCTCGACCTCGGCCTGCTGGTCGAGCGCATGACCGCCGGTGCCGGACTGTTCGGCCTGCCAATTTCGAGGATCGCCGTCGGTCAGCCGGCTTCGCTTGCGCTGATCGACCTCGACGCGCGCTGGGTCGCGGGGGAGCACGGCTGGGAGAGCCGTTCGGAGAATTGCTGCTTCGCCGGGCGCGAGCTGCAGGGACGGGTGCTGGCGACGCTCGCCGCGGGCGTGTTCGCTCACCGCGACCGGGCACTGACGATGGTGGAGGCCTGATGGGTCTGCTCTCACGGCAGCGCACGACGCTGATGGTGATCGATGTGCAGGAGGGCTTTCGCTCCTATGAGACCTTCGAGCCGGTCGCGGGCGCGTGCGCGAAGCTCGTCGAGGCGGCAAGGCTCCTGAAGATCCCGGTACTGGTCAGCGAGCAGTACCCCAAAGGACTCGGCCACACCGCACCGGAGGTCGGCCTCGACGGCGAGCGGGTCATCGAGAAGACGGTCTTCTCCGCCGCACGCGCTGAGGGCTTTCGCCTCGACGGCCGCGACCAGGCGGTCGTCTGCGGCATCGAGACGCACGTCTGCGTCAGCCAGACCGTCCACGACCTGCTGCAAAGGGGCGTCGAGGTCCATGTCCCCGCCGAGGCCGTCGGCTCCCGCCACAAACTCGACTACGAGCGTGGTCTCGAGCGCCTGGAGAAGTCCGGAGCTGTCGTCTCAACGGTCGAGACCGTCCTCTTCGAGCTGCTCGGCGAGGCCGGGACGCCGGAGTTCAAGGCCGTCCAGAAGCTGGTGCTGTGATGGCCGAGCCGGGATATGTGCTGCTGGAGGACGGGACGACCTTCACGGGAACCGTCTGCGCCGCCGAGGGTCACGCCGTCGGCGAGGTCGTGTTCACGACCGGCATGTCCGGCTATCAGGAATCGATGACCGACCCGTCGTTCGCTGGACAGCTGATCGCCTTCACCTACCCGCACATCGGCAACTACGGCGTCAGCGCGCAGGCGATGGAGTCCGAGCGCCCGTGGGCACGGGCGGCGATCATGCGCGAGGCCAACAACAACGAGGACGCGCCGAGCGCTGAGCGGGGCTGGCTCGACTGGCTGACCGACTGCGGCGTGCAGGCGATCAGCGGCATCGACACCCGCGCGCTCGTGCGCCATATCCGCGATGCGGGAGCGATGCGCGGGGGAGTCTTCCCCGCCTCGATCGAGCCCGCAAAAGCCAGGGAGCTGATCGAGGCCGAGCCAAAGATGGACGGCCAGGACCTCGCCCGCGTCGTCACCCCGGAAAAAATGACCAGCCATGGCTCGGGCTCCGGCCCGCTGATCGCCGTGATCGACACCGGCATCAAGGCCTCGATGGTCCGCGAGCTGGTCAGCCGAGGCGCGCGCGTCGAGCTACATCCCTGCACGAGCAGCGCGCAGGAGCTCTTGGGCTCCGATCCCGACGCGGTGTTCCTCGCCAATGGCCCCGGCGACCCTGCGGCGCTGTCCTACATTGTCGCGACCGTCCGGGAGATCGTCGGGCAGAAGCCCGTCTGGGGCATCTGCCTCGGCCACCAACTCCTCTGCCGGGCGGTGGGCCTGGAGACCTTCAAGCTGCCGTTCGGGCACCGTGGCGCCAACCATCCAGTCCGCGACCTCGCGACGGGACGTGTCGAGATCACCTCCCAGAACCACGGCTTCGCGGCGGTCGGTCCCGGCGGCGGCCGCACGATCGACAGCGACGAGCCGGTGCGCTGGGAAACGGACTTCGGGGCAGCGGCGCTCTCGCACGTGAACCTCTACGACCGCACCGTCGAGGGCCTCGAGCTGCTGGACGTGCCCGGCGGCACCGTCCAGTATCACCCCGAGGCGGGGCCGGGACCGCACGACAGCCTGTACCTGTTCGACCGGTTCCTCGAGCGGATCGGCCAGGCCGCCTGATGCCGCGTCGCGAGGACATCCACAAGATCCTGATCCTCGGCTCCGGGCCGATCGTGATCGGTCAGGCCGCCGAGTTCGACTACTCCGGCGTGCAGGCCTGCAAGGTGCTCCGCGAGGAGGGCTTCGAGGTCGTGCTCGTCAACTCCAACCCGGCGACGATCATGACCGACCCGGAGTTCGCCGACGCGACCTACATCGAGCCGCTGCTCCCGGGGCCGGTGACGAAGGTGATCGAACGCGAGCGACCCGACGCGCTGCTGCCGACGCTCGGCGGCCAGACGGCGCTGAACCTGGCGATGTCGCTGCACGGCGACGGGACGCTCGAGCGCCTCGGCGTCGAGCTGATCGGTGCCAACCACGAGGCGATCGCCTGCGCCGAGGACCGCGAGATCTTCCGTACGACGATGGAGAACGCAGGGCTGAGGATGCCCAAGAGCGTGATCGCGACGACCATCGAGCAGGCCCGCGCGGCGCTGCCGGAGCTTGGCCTGCCGTGCATCGTGCGCCCGGCCTTCACGCTCGGCGGCCGCGGTGGCGGCATCGCCCGCAGCGAGGAGGACTTCGAGCGGATCGCCACGCAGGGCCTCGAGGCCTCACCGATCGGGCAGGTACTGCTGGACGAGTCGGTGATCGGCTGGGGCGAGTTCGAGCTGGAGGTGATGCGCGACCGCGCCGACAACGTCGTGATCGTCTGCTCGATCGAGAACATCGACCCGATGGGCGTCCACACCGGCGACTCGGTCACGGTCGCACCCCAGCAGACTCTCACCGACCACCTCTACCAGCAGTTGCGCGACCAAGCGATCGCCGTGATCCGCGCCGTCGGCGTGGAGACAGGCGGCTCCAACGTGCAGTTCGCGGTGAACCCCGAGACCGAGGAGATCCTCGTGATCGAGATGAACCCCCGCGTCTCGCGCTCCTCCGCGCTGGCATCGAAGGCGACGGGCTTCCCGATCGCGAAGATCGCCGCGCGCCTGGCGGTCGGCTACTCACTCGATGAGATCGACAACGACATCACCGGCGTCACACCCGCGTGCTTCGAGCCGACGATCGACTACGTGGTCGTCAAGTGGCCGCGCTTCGCCTTCGAGAAGTTCCCCGAGAGCACGCCGACGCTCTCGACGCACATGAAGTCCGTGGGCGAGGCGATGGCGATCGGGCGGACCTTCCAGCAGGCCTTCGCCAAGGCCCTGCGCTCACGAGAGCTCGACAAGCCGCCGTGCCTGGATGAGACGCCGGAGGCGGAGCTGCTCGAGAGCCTGATCGAACCGCGCCCGGCGCGCTTCGAGACGATCCTCGAGCTGTTCTCGCGGGGCACGGACGTGGAGACGATCCGCAAGGCGACGAACGTCGACCCGTGGTTCCTGCGGGAGCTGCAGGCGCTGGCGCTGAACCCCGAGGCGCCGTTCGCCGGGGAGCGGGCGTTCCGCTCGGTCGACACCTGCGCCGCGGAGTTCCCTGCCCGCACCCCCTACTACTACTCGGGCTGGGAGTCCGGCGGCGGCCATGACTCCGGCGAGGTCGAACGCGGCGATCGCGAGTCGGTCGTGATCCTCGGTGCCGGGCCGAACCGGATCGGGCAGGGAATCGAGTTCGACTACTGCTGCGTGCACGCGGCGATGACGGTCAGGGAGTCGGGCCGCGACGCGGTGATGGTCAACTGCAATCCCGAGACGGTCTCGACGGACTACGACACCTCCGACCGCCTGTACTTCGAGCCGCTGACCCTGGAGGACGTGCTGGCTGTGGTGGAGGTCGAGAACGCCGGCGGGAACCTGAAGGGCGTGATCGTCCAGTTCGGCGGGCAGACGCCGCTGAAGCTCGCGGCTGGGCTGGTCGAGGCGGGGGTGCCGCTGCTCGGCACAAGCGTCGACGCGATCGACCTGGCGGAGGACCGCGGGCGCTTCGGAGCGCTGCTTGCGAAGCTCGGGCTGAAAGCACCGCCGTATGCGACGGCGCGATCGGTCGAGCAGGCGCTGCGCTGCGCCGGAGAGGTCGGCTTCCCGCTGCTGGTCAGGCCGTCCTACGTGCTGGGAGGCCGCGCTATGGAGATCGTCTACTCCCACGACGGTCTGGCCGACTACCTGCGCCGCGAGGCGGGTGAGGGCGGGGAGATCTTCCTCGACCGCTTCCTGGAGGACTCGACAGAGGTCGACGTCGACGCGCTCTGTGACGGCTCAGACGTGTGGATCGGCGGGATCATGCAGCACGTCGAGGAGGCCGGCGTGCACTCCGGCGACAGCGCCTGCGTGCTGCCGCCGCACTCGCTCGGCGAGGAGATGCTCGAGCAGATCCGCTCCGCCACCAGGGACATCGCCCTGCAGGTCGGGGTCGTGGGATTGATCAACGTCCAGTACGCCGTTCACGCCGGCGGGCTGTACGTGATCGAGGCCAACCCGCGCGCGTCACGGACGGTGCCGTTCGTGTCGAAGGCCGTGGGCCTGCCGCTGGCGAAGCTGGCGTGCCGGGTGATGCTGGGCGAGCCGCTGTCAGCGCTGGATCTGCCGACCGAGCGCCAGGGCCTTGGCTTCGGCGATCACATCTCCGTCAAGGAGGCGGTGCTGCCGTTCGACCGCTTCGAGAACTCCGACGCGGTGCTCGGCCCGGAGATGCGCTCGACGGGCGAGGTGATGGGCATCGCCAGGGACTTCCCAACGGCGTTCGCGAAGGCGCAGGCCGCGGCCGGCGTGCCGCTGCCGAGGGAGGGGACGGCCTTCATCACCGTCACCGACGCCGACAAGGCGGGTGCTTTCGCGGTCGCTCAGACGCTCCACGACTGCGGCTTTCGGATCGTCGCGACGCGCGGCACGGCTGAGGCGATCGCGCGGATGGGCGTGCCGGTGGAGACTCTGAACAAGATCGGGGAGGGCTCGCCGCACGTCGTCGACTGGATCGAACGTGGCGACGTGGACCTCGTCATCAACACGCCGACGGGTGTCGGCGCCCGCACCGACGGCCACGAGATCCGCCGCGCAGCGGTGACCCATGGCGTGCCGTGCCTGACGACGCTCTCCGCCGGGGTCTCGGCGGCCCGCGCGATCTCCCGCGCGCGGATCGACGGCGAGCCGGAGGTGCTGTGCCTGCAGGACCTCCACGGAATGGCCCGACGGGGCGCTCCGGTCGAGCCGGCCGGCGTGGACCCCGCCGGCGTGGCGTGAGCGCAAAGCCGCCCGGCGCCGGGTTCGGACGCCGCCGCGGGCTGGTCACGGGCAACGACGAGCTGGGCGCCTACCGGGTGCTACGGGTCGCCGACGACGGCCCCGCGCCTGCGCCGGGGCAGTTCGCGATGCTGGCGAGCGTCGAGCGGTGGGGTGCAGGAGAGGACGAGCGCCCTCATCTCGCGAGGGCCTTCTCGATCGCCCGACACCGCGATGGCGAGGCGCACTATCTGCTGGAGGACGTCGGGCCGGGGACGCGGCGACTCTGCGAGCTTGGCGCGGGCGAGGAGGTGTGGGTGCTGGGCCCGCTCGGCAAGGGCTTCACAGCTCCGGATCAGGGTCTGCGCGCGATCCTCATCGGCGGTGGCGTGGGGATCGCGCCGCTGGCGATCCTCCAGGACACGCTGATCGCCTCCGGCACGGAGCACACGGTGCTGCTGGGCTTCCGCGACGCGCCGCGGCTACCGGGCGCCGAGCTGTTGCGGGACGCGCGCATCGCAAGCGACGACGGCTCGGCCGGCCATCACGGCCTGGTCACGGATCTTCTGCTGGAGGAGCTCGACAGCGATCCGAGCGCGACGATCTACGCCTGCGGCCCGGCGGGGATGCTCGAGGGGGTCCGTGCGATAGCGGAGCGGGCAGAGGTGCCGGCGCAGCTCGCTCTGGAGGCAGGGATGGCCTGCGGCTTCGGGGCCTGTTACGGCTGCGTGGTGCCGCGACGGGGGGGCGGCTACCTGCGGGTCTGCGTCGACGGCCCGGTGATCGACGCGGCGGAGCTCGATCACGTCGAGGCTCACGCCGGGGCGCCGGCGTGAGCGTCGAGTTCTGCGGGCTGCGCCTGGCGCATCCGATCATCAACGGCTCGGGAACGTTCGACGCGATTGCGGCCCGCGCCGCCTTCGGAGAGGCGCTGGCCACGGCCTTTCCGTTCTCCGCCTATGTCTCGAAGACGATCACCCTCCAGCCTCGGACGGGGAACCCGCCGCCGCGGCTGTGGGAGGCGCCGTCGGGGCTGGTCAACTCGATCGGGTTGCCCAACAAGGGACTCGAGGGCTACATCGCCGAGGACCTTCCGCAGCTGACGGGCTTTCGCAGCGATCCGTCGGCCTCGCCGGAGGGGACCTCCGAGCCGGTGCTGCTGATCACGAACGTGATGGGCTCGACGGGCGAGGAGCTGGGGCGCCTGGTCGAGGCTTGCGACGCCCAGGCGGGGATCGCGGCGATCGAGCTGAACGTCTCGTGCCCGAACGTGGCGACGGGCCTCGACATCGGTGCGGACCCGGTGCAGCTGGAGAGCGTCGTCAAGGTCGTTCGCGAGCGCACGGGCAAGCCGTTGATCGTGAAGTTGACCCCCAATGCCGCCGACGTGCCCGGCTGCGCCCAGGCGGCGGAGGCGGGGGGAGCCGATGCTGTGTCGCTGATCAACACGCTGCGGGCGATGGCGCTGGCTCCGGGCTCCGGCGCCACCGGGTCCGCACGACGTTGGCTGGGGGGAGGCACGGGCGGCCTGTCCGGCCCGGCCATCAGACCGGTCGCACTGGCCCAGGTTTCCGCGGTGTCGGGGCGGGTAGGAATCCCTGTGATCGGAATGGGTGGCGTACAGCGCCCAGCCCATGCCCGCGACATGCTTGCCGCGGGGGCCAGACTGGTCGCAGTCGGCACCGAGAGCTTCCGCGATCCAGCGGCGGGAACGCGAATCGCTCAGGGTCTGCTCTGAGCGTCAAAAAACCCCTGCAAACAAACGGCCCGACCATCAAGCACCATCGATCCACCTACACCTCAAGTTGAGGTCGAGCTGAATTAGGTCATTTTTCGTTGATCGAGGCTCCGCGGTGTGTAGACTCGCCGCCCATGGTGACGGCGACCGGCAGCACGTCCACAAACACCTCCACGGCCCCAGAGCGGTCGTTGAACCAGAGGATGGACGCGCTCGCGAGGGCCAACGAAATCCGCATCCAGCGGGCGCAGCTCAAGCGCGACCTGAAGTCGGGGCGCCGTTCGATCCACTCTCTGCTGCTGGATCCGCCGGAGTACGTGGAGACCGCAAAGGTCTTCGACATGCTCCTGGCGGTCCCGAAGTACGGGCGCGTGAAGGTCAACAAGATCCTGGTCCACTGCCGGATCGCGCCGAGCAAGACGATCGGCGGGCTGTCGGAGCGCCAGCGCTCCGAGTTGATCTCGCTGCTCCACCACTAGGCGCTGCGCCTCATTGGAGAAAGTCGCGGCTCGGGTGACTTCGTAGCGCCACGCGACTTCGCGGTGGTTTACGCGGGCGACTTTCTCCAATGAGGCTCCGCTTCCGCGGGAAAGCGGGTAGGGCCACATGCGTGAGGCGATTCGGGTGCTTGTTGGCTTTGGTGGTCAGCCTTGGTGGGTGCGGTAAGAGCAGCATCGTGGCTGTGCGGGCGCCTTTGCTGCCGATCTACATCTGCCCTGGCATTCATGGGAAATGCGAAGGGGAGCGCTTCGACGTCGGGCCTGTGATCGGGATGCCGTTCACGAAGGCGGACGCTTTCGTGATGACCCATGGGTATGAACTGCGCAAAATCGCGCCGCTCGGGCCGGGCGGCGCGCTCACAGCGGACTACAACAGCGGCCGGATCGACGTCGAAACGAGCGGCATACCCACGAGCAGCGTCGTGACGCGGATCGTCAAACGCGGCTGACCTCGCTCCGGTCACAGGTACCTCCGCCCTCGCCACTAGGGTTCCCGGGCCGTGGCTCGCGTGTTCGTCATCACTGGACCCTCGGGGGTCGGCAAGGGGACTCTGATCAGGGGGCTGATGGAGCGGATCCCCGAGCTCGAGCTGTCAGTGTCGGCCACCACACGGGGACCGCGCCCCGGCGAGAAGGACGGGGTCGATTACCACTTCCTGACCCCCGAGGAGTTCGACCGGAGGATCGCCGAGGAGGACTTCGTGGAGCATGCCGACTACGCGGGGCGGCGCTACGGCACGCTGCGCTCGGAGCTCGATAGACGGGTCTCGGAGGGCGTGCCTGTGGTCTTGGAGATCGAGGTGCAGGGCGCCCGTCAGGTCCGTGCGGCGATGCCCGAGGCCGTCCAGGTGTTCATCGCCCCACCGTCACTGGCGGCGCTTCGCACACGCCTGGTCGGACGCGGGACCGACGACCAGCAGGAGGTCGCCCGCCGCTTGGAGGTCGCCGAGCAAGAGCTGAAGGCGCAGCCCGAGTTCGCGCACGTGGTGGTCAACGACCGGCTCGACGAGGCGCTTGAGCGCCTCGTGGCGATCGTCCGCGACAGCCTCGACTGAGAAGACCAGGACCGTCCATCCGGAGGTTCGCCTGACGCCCACTACACTCCTCGGACCACTAGGAAAGGCGAACCGAACCGTGATCTCCCCCCGCATCGACCGTCTCCTCGAGCAGGTCGACTCGAACTACGCCGGCGTGATCGTCGCTGCCAAGCGCGCGCGACAGATCAACAGCTACTACCACAACCTCGGCGAGGGGACCTTCGACGAGTTCCCGCCGCCGATGGTCGACACGGCCTCGAAAAACTACCTCACGATCGCCCTCGAGGAGGTAGCAGCAGGGAAGATGAAGTACCACTACAGGTAGCCGTGGGCGCGGCGCGCTTCGGCGTCCTCAGTCGCTCATACCGAAGCCGGTAGACACTCGCTGCGCTCGCATCCCCGTTTCGGCCGGCCGCACACTTCGCTCCTTGCGTCCTGAATCGCTTGGCCCACGACTCCTGACGCGTCGTGGGCCAATTACCAGCCATCAAGGCTGAGCGCGGGTAGGAGCCCCAGGGCTCCACCGTTTGGCGCAGTAGGCCACGCTCGCTTTGTCTCCCCGCCTTCCGGGTATCGCCGTGGGCATGACGCCGCCTGAGTCTCGACCCCGCACACGTTGGGAAATCATCGGACGGTGGAATTGGGTCGTGATCGGCGTAGTGGGCATCGTTGCCGCTTGGGGTACGGGCAAATGGTGGCTGCTGCTCTTGGATGCCGCCGTCATCGCGCGTTCCCTGTTCGTGTTCGCGACACCCGACAGGCGGCTCGAACCGGATGCCAGCAAGTCCGGGTTGCAGCGTCTTCGCGAGCGTCGCTAGAGCGCCAGTGGGCTGACAGCCCGACCCCAGCGCTTGCGGATCGGAGCGTTTGGGCCGACAATCGGTGTGGAATGGCACGGATCTTGCTCGGCGTGAGCGGCGGCATCGCCGCCTACAAGGCCCTGGAGCTGATCAGGCTCGCGACGGGCGCCGGTCACTCCGTGCGCGTGATCCAGACGCCGACGAGTCTCAGGTTCGTCGGGGAGACGTCGTACGCCGCGCTCAGCGGCGGGCCATCGCTGACCAGCGAGTTCGAGCGCGATCCGATGCGGGGCGCCTTCCCCGACCAGCCGCTGCCGACCCACGAGCCGATCGGCCATCTCGAGCTCGTCGCCAACGCCGATGTGATGATCCTCGCGCCCGCCTCGGCCAACACGATCGCCAAGCTCGCCGCCGGCCTGGCCGACAACCTGCTGACGAGCAGCGCGCTGGCTGCCGACTGTCCGCTGGTGATCGCCCCGGCGATGAACAACCGCATGTACGAGCACCCCGCGACCCAGGCGAACCTCGCGACCCTGCGCGAGCGCGGCGCGATCGTCGTCGAGCCCGGGACAGGCAGGCTTGCCTCGAAGGGCGAGCAGGGGATCGGGCGGCTGGCGGAACCCGCCGAGCTGCTCGCGGCCTGCGAGCAGGCGCTCGCAGACACAGACCCGCCCGCCCACGACAACGCGGACATGAGCGGCCTGCGCGTGCTCGTCACCGCCGGCGGCACGCGCGAGCCGATCGACAGCGTCCGCTTCATCGGCAACAGCTCCTCCGGGCGGATGGGCCTGGCGCTGGCCGGGGCGGCGCACGAACGCGGCGCCGAGGTGACGCTGATCGCCGCCAACGTCGCCCTGCCCGTGCCCGACGGGGTCCGTGTGCTCCCCGTCCGCACCGCGGCAGAGCTGAAAGACGCATGCGACCGAGAGTTCCCGGGATGCGACGTGCTGCTGATGGCCGCCGCTGTCGCCGACTTCGCGCCCGTCGCCGAGCAGGGGAAGATCAAGAAGGGAGGCCGGGAGCGCCTCGAGCTCGTCCTCGCGCCGACCGCCGACGTGATCTCGGGTCTCGCCGCTCGGCGCAGCGCCGGACAGACGATCGTCGGCTTCGCCGCCGAGCACGGTTCCGAGGGACTCGATCACGCTCGTGGCAAGCTCGCCGCCAAGCATCTCGATGCGGTCGTCTTCAACGACATCTCCCGCAGCGATATCGGCTTCGACACGAGCGAGAACGAGGTGACGATCCTGACTGCCGCCAACGGCCGCCCAGCGGGCGAGCGGCATGTTGCCAGAGCCCCAAAGGAGCTCATCGCCGCGGCGATCCTGGACGCCGTCGGGGAGCTGCGAGACGCTCACTAGGGTATTCCGATGGAAAGCGTCTACGAGCTCTACCGTCGGGGATGCGACCTGTTGGAGCACGGCGACCACCAGGCGGCGATCGTCCCTCTGAGCCGCGCCCGCGACCTCGAGCCCGACAAGGCCTCGATCCGCGAGGCACTGGGCCGGGCGCTGTTTCACGCCCAGCGCTACGCAGACGCGGCGGCGGAGTTCCAGGCGGTCGCCTCGAGCTCACCCACGAACGACTACGCGCTGTTCTGCCTGGGGCGGGCGATGCAGCAGCTGGGACGCCACCGAGAGGCCTGTAAGCCGCTGGCTCTGGCCTGCTCGCTACGACCCGAGCGCAAGGACTACAGGCTCTACAGAGACCGTGCACGCCGCGATGCCGAACGTGCTTGAGATGTAAACGGGCAGGAGCACCGATGCTATGCTCGAAACACAGCTTTCGTGTCGTCGCGCAGGCGTCGACTGCAGTACCGAGAGTGGGCGCACGCCCGCTTTTTTTGCGTAACGACCAGGATTTGCACAACAGATGAGTCCCCTTCAAACAGAGATAGAGCAGCGGCTCGCGACCAACGAGCCCGACGTCGAGGTGCTCCTCGCGGAGGTCCTCGGCGGCCGCTGCCTGCGGGTCTTCATCGACCATCCGGACGGCGTGAGCCTGGCGATGTGCGAACGGGTCACGATGCTTCTGAACGACATGCGCGAGCGCTACTCCCTGGAGGTCTCATCGCCGGGCACGGAGCGCCCGTTGACCAAGCCTGCGCACTTCCGCCGCTTCGTCGGGCGCAAGGCCCGCGTACGGGTCCGCCACCCCCGCCCGGTCGCCGACCATGCGGGAGCCCGTGAGGGCGAGCCGCGCGCGGCTCGCAGCTTCACGGGAGAGCTTGTGGGGGCATCCGAGGAGGAGGTCACGCTGGCCGCCGACGGGGGCGTCATCGCGATCCCCTACTCGGAGATTCGACGTTCGAACCTGATCGAGGACTAAGAGGAGCCACCCAGCCAATGTCACGCGAAATCCTTGAGGCCATGCACGCGCTGGCGCGCGAGAAGGGCATCGAGCCCGAGAAGCTGATGATCGCGCTGGAGGATGCGCTGCTGTCCGCCTACAAGAAGCAGCCCGGGTCGGCCAAGTACGCGCGCGTCGAGATGGACCGCGAGACCGCCGACTTCCGCGTCATCGAACTGAAAATCCCGGAGCGCCTGGAGGCGCATCTGATCGTCGAGACGATCGACGAGGAAACGACCGTCGATCCCGAGACGGGGGAGATGCGCGAACCCGAGGACCCCGAAATCGATCCCGCCAAGTTCGCCGAATACCGCGATCAGATCGAGGAGGAAGACGTCACGCCCGACGACTTCGGCCGGATCGCGGCGCAGACCGCCAAGCAGGTGATCCTGCAGCGCATCCGCGAGGCCGAGCGGGACATGATGTACGAGGAATACCGCGACCGTGTCGGCGAGCTGATCACCGGCATCGTGCAGCAGTCGGACTCGCGCTACACGCTCGTGCAGCTGCGCGAACGCGTCGAGGCGCTGCTGCCGAAGTCCGAGCAGGTCGATGGCGAGCGCTACGACCACTCCCAGCGGATCAAGGCCGTCATCAAGGAGGTCTCGCCTTCCACGAAGGGTCCCGCGATCATCGTCTCCCGGCGCGACCCCGAGCTGATCAAGAAGCTGTTCGAGCTGGAGGTCCCCGAGATCGCCGACGGCCTCGTCGAAATCGCCAACGTCGCCCGCGAGCCCGGCTACCGCTCAAAGATCGCCGTCGTCTCGAACACCGACGGTGTCGACCCGGTCGGCGCCTGCGTCGGGCCCCGTGGCTCGCGCGTGCGGATGGTCGTCTCCGAGCTGCGCGGCGAGAAGATCGACATCATTCCCTTCAACGACGAGCCCGCCCGGTTCGTCGCGAAGGCGCTCTCGCCGGCCCGCGTCCGCGAGGTGCTCGTCGATGACGAGGCCAAGCAGGCGACGGTGATCGTGCCCGACGACCAGCTGTCGCTGGCGATCGGCCGCGAGGGCCAGAACGCACGTCTCGCCGCCCGCCTGACGGGCTGGCGCGTCGACATCCGCTCTGAGACCGAGTTCGCTGCCGAGGAGGCCGAGCACGGCTACGAGGAGGAGGAGGTGCAGGGCCGCTGCGCCGCCGTCCTCTCCAACGGCCGCCGCTGCCCCAACGCCGCCCTGCCGGGCTCGCGTTACTGCGGGATCGAAGGCCATCAGGCATTGGCCGGTATCGACACCGACAACGTCTCCGATCTCGTCGGCGGCGACGAGCAGGCCGAAGGCAACGTCGTCGAGACGCCCAGCAGCGAGGAGGAGATCGCAGCGGTCTCCGCCGAGGCGGCCCCTGAGGTCGTCGAGACCGACGCCCCGTCCGAGGCACTCGAGCAGGCGCCGGAAGGCGCCGCCGAGGAGCCCGCGTCATAGCCCCTCGAGCCGGCGGGCAAAGGACATCGCGCAGGGCCGAAGCCGGAGATCACGGTCCGATCAGAAGCTGCGTCGGCTGTGGTCGGCGTGCGGGCAAGACCGAGCTGGTGCGGATCGCACTTGCCGGCGATCAACCGGCGAGCGCCGGGGCGCCGCGCTTGGCGGTGCTCGACCGCGACGGCCGGCTGGCGGGCCGCGGTGCCTACCTGTGCCGCCAGGAGGGCCTTGTACAGGCGCGCCCGGAGTGTCTCGAGCGGGCGCTTGAGAGGCGTGCGTTCGCCCGAACGCTGCGCGCCAAGGTGACGCTCGATCCCAAGCTCGTAGAATTGGTTGGTCGATGAGCAAGAAGCGAGTACACGAGATCGCCAAGGAGCAGGGGGTGACCAGCAAGGAGCTGCTGGAGAAGCTGGCCGCCGCGGGCGTCCAGGCGAAGGCCGCTGCCTCCTCCGTCGATGAGTCCGCCGCGCTGAATGCGCTCGGCGTCGCTGCGCCTGCCGCCAGCAACGGCTCGAGCAACGGCGCACCGGCCGCTGCGCCGGCGCCGGCTGTCGCCGCACCGCCCAAGGCGCCCGCGCCACCGAGCGCGCAACCCGCCGCGGCCAAAGCAGCCCCTGCCGCCGCGCCGTCGAAACCTTCCGCGCAGCCCCCAGCCCCGCCGTCGGCTCAGCCGACGAGGCCCGATCCCGCCGCAACGCCGGCTCCGGCTGCCGTCCCGGCAGCCGCCGCATCGGCCGGCGCCGCCCCCGCCGCGCCAGGAGCTCCCGCCGGCCCCGCCGGTGAGCGCCAGCGTCCGACCCGCGATTCGAGGACGGGCGAGCGGACCCCAGGCGACGTCGGCCCCGGCGGTCGGCGACGTGTCGTGATCGACTCCCAGGCCTCCCGCCGCCAGCAGGGCGGTCCTTCCAACCAGCCTCAGCGCCGTCCTCGTCGTGGCCGGCGCCGGCGCGGCACCTACGACGAAACGATCGCCCCGATCGACACGGCGGCGATGGAGGCCACCGACGAGATCCGGGTCAACTCCGGCTCGACCGTCAAGGACGTCGCCGAGTACCTCGGCGTGCCCGTACCGGAGCTGATCAAGAAGCTGATGAGCCTCGGTGAGATGGCGACGCTCACCCAGACGCTCTCCGACGATGCGATCCAGGTCCTGGCCGACGAGTTCGACAAGAAGATCGAGATCGTCCACGCCGCCGACGACGTCGAGGTCGAGCCCGAATTCGAAGACGCCGAGGAGGACCTGATCGAGCGGCCCCCCGTCGTGACGATCATGGGTCACGTCGACCACGGCAAGACCTCGCTGCTGGACGCGATCCGCGAGACCGAGGTCGTCGCGGGCGAGGCGGGCGGCATCACCCAGCACATCGGCGCCTATCAGGTGCGCCACGCCGGTAAAGAGATCACCTTTCTCGACACGCCCGGTCACGAGGCGTTCACTGCGATGCGAGCGCGCGGCGCCAGCGTCACCGACCTTGCGGTGATCGTCGTTGCCGCCGACGACGGCGTCAAGCCGCAGACCGAAGAGGCGATCGACCACGCCAAGGCCGCACAGGTGCCGATCATCGTCGCCGTCAACAAGATCGACAAGGAGGGCGCGCAGCCCGACCGCGTTCGCACAGAGATGACCCAGCACGGCCTGCAGCCGTCGGACTGGGGTGGGGATACCGAGTTCGTCGACGTCAGCGCCAAGACTCACGAGGGCCTCGACACTCTGCTCGAGACGATCCAGGTCGTCACCGACCTCGAGGAGCTGAAGGCCAACAGCTCCGCCGATGCCTCGGGCGCCGTGATCGAGTCCAAGCTCGATCCCGGCCGCGGGCCCGTCGTGACCGTTCTGATCCAGCGCGGCACGCTGAAGGTCGGCGATGCTCTCGTCGCCGGAGCTCACTTCGGGCGCGTCCGCGCGATGCACGACTTCAACGGCGTCAAGATGAAGCGCGGGATGCCCGGCCAGCCGGTCGAGGTGCTCGGCTTCGACGGCGTTCCCGAGGCCGGTGAGCACGTCCGCGTCGTCGAGAACGAGCGCCGCGCTCGCACGCTCGCGGGCGAGCGCGCCAACCGATTGAAGACGGAGGCGCTGGCAAGGCGCTCCGGGCGCAAGGTCTCCCTCGAAGACGTCTTCAAGCTCGCCCAGGAGGGCACCGTCCAGGACCTCGCGCTGGTCGTCAAGGCCGACGTGGCGGGTTCGCTGGAGGCGCTCGAGGACGAGATCGCGAAGCTGCCCCAGGACGAGGTCAAGGTCAACATCGTCCACCGTGGCGTCGGTGGGATCAACGAGTCCGACGTGATGCTCGCCGCTGCCTCCGAGGGCGTGATCCTGGCCTTCAACGTGCGGCCCGTCGGCGACGCCCGCACGATCGCCGACCGTGAGGGCGTGGAGATCCGCTCCTACGCCGTGATCTACCGGGCGATCGAGGAGCTGCGCGCGGCGATGCAGGGCATGCTCGCCCCCGAAGAGGTCGAGACGACGCTCGGCCAGGCAGAGGTCCGCCAGCTGTTCAAGGCCTCGAAGATCGGCACGATCGCCGGCTGCCAGGTGACCGAGGGCAAGGTCACGCGCGGGGCGCACGTGCGTGTCGTCCGCGACGGCACCGTGATCTACGACTCAACGATCGAGAGCCTGCGCCGCTTCAACGAGGATGCCCGCGAGGTGGCAAGCGGATTCGAGTGCGGGATCGTGCTCGCGAACTTCCAGGACCTCAAGGAGGGCGACGTGCTGGAGACATACGAGACGAGACAGGTGGAGCGCGAGCTGGCTTCCTGAGCCGGCCGACCCGGGGGCGGGGAAGGGACGCTGTCCTCGGCGAGGAATTGGAGAGATGGGATGACCACGGGACGCATGCGTCGGGTCGACGAGGCGATTCGCCAGGTCATCGGAGACGCGGTCGCAGGAGAACTGAAGGACCCTCGGGTGGGATTCGTGACAGTCACCGACGTGAGAACCAGCGCAGATCTCAGGCACGCTCGCGTGTACGTCAGCGTGCTCGGCGTCGACGGCGGTCCCTCCGAGGCCCAGGAACGCGAGGACACGCTAGAGGGGCTGCAGAGCGCCAACGGCTTCCTGCAGGGCAAGTTGGCGGCTGAGCTTCGCCTCAAGCGCACCCCCGCCCTGGAGTTCGCCTACGACGAAACGACCGACCGCGCGATGCGCGTCGAGGAGCTGATCGAGGAACGGGGTGAGCTGTGATCGCCCCAGCCGGCCAGGACACCCGTGAGCTGATCCTCGAGCGCCTGCGCTCGGATCAGAGCTTCGTGCTCGTCACCCACGAACACCCCGACGGCGACGCGCTCGGCTCGCTGATCGGCATGCACGGACTGCTGAAGACGCTCGGAAAGCACTCGGAGATGTTCATCTCCCCGCATGATCTGCCGTTGCCCCGCGAGTACCGGCTGCTGCCGCTCGACGGGCTGATCGAGCAGCCTCCCGCCGACGTCGGCAAGCGCACCGTGATCTTCCTCGACTGCGGCAACATCGACCGCATCACCGCAGAGGAGCTGCGCGGCGGCGCTCACCTGCTGAACATCGACCACCACCATGACAACACGGGCTTCGGGACGATCAACCACGTCGATCCGACCGCCTCCTGCACGGCTGAGATCGTTTGGGACCTGATGGGAGGGCTCGGGATCAGCCCCAGCCCGGAGGTCGCCGAGGCCCTGTACGTCGGGCTGATCACCGACACGGGACGCTTCATGTACGACAACACGACGCCCCGCGCCCACCGCATGGCGGCGGCGATGCTCGAGGCGGGGGTGCAGGTGTCGGTCGTCTACAGGCGCCTCTACGAGGACATGCCGGCAGGCAAGCTAACGCTGCTGGCGCTGGCTCTCGCTCAGCTGCAGCGCTATGACGACGGCGAGCTGACGATCGCCTCGTTGAGCGCAGAGGACTTCCGCGCCGCCGAGGCCGAGGAGAGTTACTCGGAGGGCATCATCGACCAGCTGCGGGCGGTTCAGGGCACGAAGGTCGCGGCGTTCGTGCGCGAGCTCTCAAGCGGTGAGCGCAAGGGCCAGCACAAAGTCTCGCTGCGGGCCACCGACGACGACGTCGACGTCTCGGTCATCGCGCGCGCCCAGGGCGGCGGCGGTCACCGCCGCGCGGCGGGCTTCACGACGAGCCTTGCCGAGGAGGAGCTGCGGGAGTTCCTGCGCGAGGCGATCGCCGAGCAGCTGCACCCCCACGAGAACGCCCGCCCGGCGGCAACGCCCGCCTGAGCGGCCCCGCCGTCACGTCCGCAGCGATGGATGCCGCAGTGCTGGTCGACAAGCCGGCCGGGATCAGCTCCCACGACGTCGTGGCGGCCGTGCGCAGGGCGCTGGGCGGCAAGGGCGGCCCGAAGGTCGGACACGCCGGCACGCTCGACCCCTTCGCCACTGGTCTGCTGCTGATTCTCATCGGACGGGCGACTAAATCCCAGGAGGCGATGATGGGACTGCCCAAGCGCTACGAGACGGTGGCCCGGCTGGGAGCTACCTCCACGACCGGCGATCCCGAGGGGGAGATCATCCACACCGGCCGGATCCCGCCCGATCCGCCGCTGCTGCCGACCGGAGAGATCAGACAGCGCCCGCCCGCGCACTCCGCGGTGAAGATCGGCGGCGAGCGCGCCTACCGCCGCGCTCGCCGGGGTGAGAGCTTCGAGATGCCCGAGCGGATCGTCACCGTCACGCGCTTCGAGCAGCTCTGGCGTGAGCCCGGCGAGGCGGTGGAGGGGCCGCGCGCGGGGTTCGCGATCGATTGCGGATCGGGGACCTATGTGCGCTCGTTGATCGCCGACCTCGGCGACGCCTACTGCCTGGAGCTGCGCCGCACGGCGATTGGCCCATTCGAGGTCGCCATGGCAATTCCGCCGCCGGCGCGGGGCACCGATTGGCAGGAGCTTCCGACCGATCCGGCTGTCATCCCCCTCGAGCGGGCCCTCGAGCTGGCGCGTCAATAGGCTTGAGGGTGTGAAGGTCACCCGCCTGCCGGATGTCGAGCGCGGAGTCGCGCGCAGCGTCGCCGTCGGGACCTTCGACGGCGTGCACCTCGGACACCGCGAGGTGATCGCGGGATCCGACAGCGTCCTGACGTTCGATCCGCACCCTGTTTCGGTCGTCGCGCCCCAGCACACGCCGAAGCTGCTGACGACACTCGAGCGCAAGGCCGAGCTGGTCGCGTCGCTCGGCGTCCAGGAGATGATCGTGATCCCCTTCGACGCTGCCTTCGCCGCCCGTGGCGCCGACGAGTTCATCGAGGAGGTGCTCGTCGGGGCACTGGGCGCCACATCGGTGGCGATCGGCGAGAACTTCCGTTTCGGCAACCGCGCCAAGGGCGACCCGGAGCTGCTGGCCGCCGACGGGCGCTTCGAGACGGTTGTGCACCCGCTTCTCGAGGTCGACGGCGAGATCGTCTCCTCCAGCCACATCCGTGGGCTGCTGGGGGCGGGGGAGGTGGCCGAGGCCAACCGCCTGCTCGGCTCGACCTTCACCCTCTCAGGCGTCGTCGCCCACGGCGACGCACGCGGACGCGAGCTGGGTTACCCGACAGCCAATCTGATCCCCGACGACGAATTCGTCTGCCCAGGTCACGGCGTCTACGCCTGCCTGGCCGACGGGCGTCCCGCGGCCGTGTCGATCGGCGTGCGCCCGACCTTCAAGACGGGCCGCGGCGAGCTGATCGAGGCCTACATTCTGGACTTCGAGGGCGATCTCTACGGAAGTGTCCTGACGCTGGAGTTCTTGGAGCGCCTGCGCGGCGAGCGGCGCTTCGAGAGCGCCGAGGCGCTGATCGAGCAGATGGGCCGCGACGTGCAGCGGACCCGCGAGATCGCCGCCACGGCACGCTGATCGCCTGCGGCCTCTGCTACCGTCCTCCGTCGATGTCAGCCATCACCAGCGAGCGCAAGCGTGAGATCGCCGCCAAGTTCGGCGCAAGCGAGCAGGACACGGGCAACACCCGGGTGCAGATCGCCCTGCTCACGGAGCGCATCAACCACCTCACCGAGCACCTTCGCGGAGCCAAAAAGGACCACCACTCACGCCGCGGGCTGCTGATGCTCGTCGGCCGCCGTCGCCGCTTCCTCGACTACCTGCGGCAGACGGACCTCGAGGGCTACCGCGCTTTGATCCAAGAGCTCGGCCTCCGCCGCTAGGACCACCGGCGATGAGCGTCATCGCCCCCGGCACAGCCGCACCTGACTTCACGCTCGCCCGCGCCGACGGCGAGGAGTTCACGAAGGCCGACCTTCAGGGACAGGGCACGATCCTGGTTTTCTACCCGTTCGCCTTCAGCCCCGTCTGCACCGATCAGCTGCAGGTCTACGAGCCGCTGATCGAGGGTCTGGTCGCACGCAAGATCCATCTGTACGGCGTCTCATGTGACGCCACCTGGTCGCAGAGCGCGTTCCGGGAGAAGCTGGGCGTGAGCAGCGAGCAGCTCTCGGACTTCGAGCCGAAGGGATCTGCCAGCGAGGCATTCGGAGTCCTTCATCCCGGCGGCTTCTCCCAGCGGGCACTGGTGATCCTCGGCTCCGACGGGGTCGTGCGCTGGAGCTATGAGGCCGACTCGCCGGGCGAGCTGCCCGGCCCAGATCTGCTTGCCCAGGGCGTAGTCGCGTCGTTTGGCGACGCCCCCGCGATCTGAGCGCCCAATCCCGGGCGTGCCTTGCAGGTCTGAGGGCCGCCGACAGGCGGTTCGCTAAGCTCCCCTGCGTTCGGAAAATGAGAAAAAGAGAATTGGGCCGCCGACCGACGGGCGGAACAGGAAGGCAGTGAATATGAGTAGCGACGCACTTACGCGGATCTCCGTGGAGATCGCTGGTAGCGAGATCTCGTTTGAGACCGGCAGGATGGCCAAGCAGGCATCCGGCGCCGTCGTCGTCCGCCAGGGCGACACGATGGTCCTCTGTACGGCGGTGGCTGGCAGCCTCCGCGATGTCGATTTCCTCCCGCTGACGGTGGATGTCGAGGAGCGCATGTACGCGGCCGGGAAAATCCCCGGCTCGTTCTTCAAGCGCGAGGGCCGGCCGGGCGAGAAGGGCACGCTTACGGCCCGCATGATCGACCGTCCGATCCGTCCGCTGTTCCCCAAGGAATGGCGCTATGACACCCAGCTCGTGGCGATCCCCCTCTCGATCGACCACGTCCACCCCTACGACATCCTCGCGATGAACGGCGCCTCGGCGGCGCTGATGATCTCCGACATCCCGCTGCCGACGCCTGTCGGCGCGGTGCGGATCGGCAAGATCGACGGCAACTTCGTCGTCAACCCGCCCGAGCCTGACCTGCTCGCGGACGCCGAGACCCCCTCCGAGCTCGACCTGATCGTGGCCGGCACCGAGGAGGCCATCCTGATGGTCGAGGCCGGCGCCAACGAGATCCCCGAGGCGGAGATCCTCGACGCGCTGGACATCGCTCACGCAGAGATCAAGAAGATCTGCGCTCTGCAGCGCGACCTCGCCGCGAAGGTCGGCAAGGAGAAGAAAGTCTTCGAGACGATCTCCGTCGACGAGGCCGTCCTCAGCGCGATCCGCTCCTCCCATGGCTCTGCCCTGGAGGACGCCACGCAGGTCGAGGACAAGCTCGACCGCCAGGACGCAACCAAGGCCGTCGAGGCCGCGATCCTCGAGCAGCACGCCCCGTCAGCGGGCGAGGGTGCTTCCGAGGACCAGCTGGTTGCCGCCAAGCAGAAGAAGGCAGCGGTCCAGATGGCATTCGACAAGCTAGAGAAGTCGATCATCCGCGAGCGCATCGCCGTCCACAAGAAGCGCCCCGACGGGCGCTCGGAGAACGAGATCCGCGACATCTCGATCGAAGTCGGCGTGACCCCGAGGACACACGGCTCGGCGCTGTTCACGCGTGGGCAGACCCAGGCGCTGTCAGTCGTGGCGATGGGCACTCTCAAGGAGGAGATGCGCCTCGACACGCTGGGCCTTGAGACCAAAAAGTACTACTGGCACCACTACAACTTCCCGCCGTTCTCGGTCGGGGAGGCGGGCCGGATGGGCGGCGTCAAGCGTCGCGACATCGGCCACGGCGCTCTCGCCGAGCGCGCCCTGGCGCCGATGGTGCCCTCGATCGAGGAGTTCCCCTACTCGATCCGCGTCGTCTCGGACATCCTCGAGTCAAACGGCTCCTCCTCGATGGCCTCTGTCTGTGGATCGTCGCTGTCGCTGATGGACGCCGGGGTGCCGATCAAGCGCCCCGTCGCCGGTATCGCGATGGGCCTGATCAAAGAGGGCGATGACTACATCGTGCTGACAGACATCGCCGGCGTCGAGGACCACCTCGGCGACATGGACTTCAAGGTCGCCGGCACCGAGCGTGGCATCACCGCGCTGCAGATGGACATCAAGATCACGGGCGTCACGTTCGACATCCTGCGCGATGCGCTGGCGCAGGCCAAAGAGGCCCGTACGTTCATCCTCGGCAAGATGCAGGCCACGATCGACGCGCCCCGCGAGCAGCTCTCGCAGTTCGCTCCGCGGATCCAGACAATCCAGATCGACCCCTCGCAGATCGGCCTGCTGATCGGCAAGGGCGGCGAAACGATCCGCGGCCTCGCCGACGAGTTCGAATCGCAGATCGACGTCAACGACGACGGCCAGGTGCTGATCTACTCGGCCAACGGCGAGCTCGGTGACGCGCTCGTCGAGCGGATCCGGATGATGATGAAGGAGGTCGAGGTCGGCGACGAGTACGACGGCAAGGTCGTCAAGACGACCACCTTCGGCGCCTTCATCGAGCTGGCCAAGGGCACCGACGGCCTGCTGCACATCTCAAACGTCTCGCCCGGCGAGCGCGTCGAGACCGTCGAGGACGTCCTCAACAAGGGCGATGAGGTCAAAGTCCGCGTGGTCGAGGTCGACCGCGAGCGTGGCCGTATCGGCCTGCGCCTCGCCGATGACCCGGACATCGCCGGCAAGACCGTCGAGGAGCTGGCAGGCGTCGGCACCGGTGGCGGCGGTGGGGGAGGCGGAGGTCGCGACCGTGACCGCAGGCCTTCTTCCAACGGCCGCTCCGACCGTGGCCCCCGCCGCAGCGACGGCGAGCGCGGGTCGGGCCGCCCGCGTCATGGCCGCGACCGCGACTGACGAGGACAGTCGGGCCTCCGGGCTCGACCATCAGATCACCACGCTCGGGTCGGGCGTGAGGATCGTCACCGAGCGCCTCCCCGGAGTGCGCTCGGTGGCCCTCGGGTTCCTGATCGACACGGGCTCGAGCACCGAGCGCATCGAGCAGGCCGGGATCTCCCACCTGCTCGAGCACATGCTGTTCCGCGGCACCGACCGCTTTGCCTCCGAGGAGATCGACCAGATCTTCGACGCGATGGGCGCCGAGATAAACGCCGGCACCGACAAGGAGTCGACGACGCTCTACACGCGCGTCCTCGACGGGCATCTCGAGCGGGCCTTCGAGGTGATGGCGGAGATGATCTGGAAGCCCGGCTTCGGCGAGTTGGAGGCCGAGCGGGAGGTCGTGCTCGAGGAGATCGCGATGTACGAAGACGATCCCCAGGACCGGGTCTTCGACCTGCTCGGCCGGGCCGTCTTCGACTCCCACCCGCTTGGACGCCCCGTGATCGGCACTGCCGCCGCCGTCGGCGCCGTCACCCGCGATCACCTGGCGGCCTACCACGCCGCCCGCTACACGCCTCATTCGATCGTGATCGCCGCCGCCGGCTCGATCGAGCACGAGGGCCTCGTCGCGATGGCACGGAACGCCGGTGCGGGTGAGCTCCCCCCAGCCGACCCCGCGGCTGCCGCCGAGGACGCGGAGCAGCACGCCGCCGCTCGCGCCAAGCCCGAGTTCGCCCCGCGCCTGGGCTTCCTGGAGAAAGACACCGAGCAGTACCACGTGTGCGTCGGTGGCGGTGGGATCGCCCGTGACGACGAGCGGCGCTTCGCGCTGCGTGTGCTCGAAGGGATCCTCGGCGGGACCTCCTCCTCGCGGCTCTTCCAAGAGGTGCGCGAGCGCAGGGGGCTGGCCTACTCGGTCTTCTCCTACTCCAACCTCTACGCCCACACCGGTGAGGTCGGCCTGTACGTCGGCACCCGCCCCGAGAACCTCGCTGAGGCGCTCGGCGTCGTCGCCGAGGAGCTCAGGCGCTGCGTTGAGGACCCCGCCTCAGAGCAGGAGCTGACCCGCTCCCGCGAGAACCTCAAGGGCAGGATGATCCTCGCCCTCGAGTCGACCTCGGCACGCATGGGCCGCCTTGGCGGCGCTCTGCTGAACGGCATGCCCGTCCTCTCCGCCGATGAGGTGATCGAGCGGATCGACGCCGTCCGGATCGAGGATCTGCGGGAGCTGGCAGGCGTTCTGTTCGCCCCTGAGCGGCTCTCGATCGCCGGGGTCGGGCCGAGGGAATCCGTCTTCACCGAGGCGATCGCGCCCTTGCGCGAGGCGAGCGGGACCGCGTCGTGATCCGCGTTGCAGTCGCCGGAGCCGCCGGGCGGATGGGGGAGACCGTCTGCCGCGCCGTCGAAGGCGCAGATGACATGGAGTTGACGGGCCGCGCTGACCCGGCACTCGCGACGAGCCTTCAGGAGGTCCTTCCTGAGGCCGACGTCGTCGTCGACTTCACCCAGCCCGACACGGCGCTCGAGAACGCCTTGGTATGCCTGTCCGCCGGCGTCCACGTCGTGCTCGGAACCACCGGCTTTGACCCGGCGCCTCTGGCGGCCGCGGCCGCCTCGTCGGATCCCCGCGCCAACGTCCTGTTGGCCCCGAACTTCGCGATCGGCGCCGTGCTGATGATGCGCTTCGCCACCGAAGCGGCCCGGCACATGGCCAAGGCGGAGATCGTCGAGCTGCACCACGACGGCAAGCTCGACGCTCCGAGCGGCACCGCCAAGCGCACCGCCGAGCTGATGGCCGCCGCGACCGGCGCGGCAGAGCCGCCGATCCACTCGGTCCGGCTTCCCGGCCTCGTCGCGAACCAGGAAGTGATCCTCGGCGAGACCGGTCAGACGCTGACGATCCGCCATGACACGATCAACCGCGAGTCCTTCATGCCCGGCGTGCTGCTCGCCGTGCGGCGCGTCGCCGGCCTGTCCGAGCCCCTCACAGTCGGCCTCGAGAGCCTCCTGTTCGACGATCCGAACTCGTGAGATACTGAGCCCATGCCAGACCTCGGCGCCGTGCTGACGGCCATCATCACCCCCTTCGACGAGCGCAACCGCGTCAATGAGGACGCCTTCGTCGCGCTGATGCGCCACCTCGCCGAGAACGGCTCGGACGGCTTCGTCGTCGCCGGCACGACAGGCGAGGCCTCGACGCTCTCCGAAGAGGAGCAGCTGGGCTTGATCGGCCTCGCCGTGGCCGAGCGCCCGGCGGGTAAGACGATCATCGCCGGGACGGGGACCAACGACACCCGCCAGGCCGTCCACCTGACCGAACGCGCCACCGACCTCGGCGTCGACGCGGTCCTGTCGGTCACCCCGTACTACAACCGGCCCAGCCCGCTGGGTCTCAAGCGCCACTACGAGGCTGTCGCCTCGGCGACCGACAAACCGACGCTGCTCTACAACATCCCCTCGCGGACCGGGACGAACATGGCGCCGGAGCTGCTCGCCGAGCTCGCTCAGATCGAGGGCGTGACGGGCGTCAAGCAGTCCAACTCCGAGGAGCTGTGCCAGATCGAGGGCCTCGACCTCTACGCGGGCGATGACGCCAACTTCCTGCGCACCCTGGAGATGGGCGGCGCCGGCGTGATCAGCGTCGCCAGCCACCTGGTCGGCTCGGAACTGCGCCGGATGGTCGACGAGCCCGAGAATCGCGCCGAGATCGACGCGTCGCTGCGCGACGTCTACGAGACGCTGTTTTTGACCTCGAACCCGACATGCACAAAGGCCGCGCTGAACCTGCTCGGCCTCGACGCGGGCGGCCTGCGCCTGCCACTGGTGTCGGCGACGCCGGATGAGACGACGGCCGTGCGAGCGATGCTCGAACGCCACGGCCTGCTTGCGAGCGCCCACGCGTGAGCGGCAAGCTGCGCGTCCTGCCGCTCGGGGGACTGGGCGAGATCGGCAAGAACATGACGGTCGTCGAGTACGACGGCCGGATCGTCGTCGTCGACGTCGGGCTGCGCTTCCCGACACCGGAGATGGTCGGCATCGATCTGGTGCTGCCCGACTTCGCCTACCTGCGCGAGCGCGCCGCCGATGTCGAGGCGATCGTCATCACCCACGGCCACGAGGATCATCTCGGGGCGCTGCCGTGGGTGCTGCGTGAGCTGGCCGGCACGCTCGACGCGCCGATCTACGCCGGTGCGCTGACGAGCGCGATGGCCCGCTCGAAGCTCGACGAGCACAAGCTTCGCGATGTCGTCATCAACGAAGTCGAGCCCGGCGAAACCTTCGACCTCGGCCCGTTCACGCTCGAGATGGTGCACATGACCCACTCGATCCCCGACTCCAGCGCTGTCGCGCTCGGCACGGACCTGGGGACGGTTCTGATCACAGGCGACTACAAGTTCGATCAGACCCCTGTCGACGGTGCGCCCGCCGACGTCTCGCGTCTGGCCGAACTGGGCCGCGAGGGCGTCCTGCTGCTGTGCGGCGACTCGACGAACGTCGACCGTCCGGGCTTCTCACCGTCGGAGTCGGTCGTCGGACCGCACTTGGAGGAGGTCTTCGCCCGCTGCGAGGGGCGGATCGTCGTCACCAGCTTCGCCTCGAACATCCATCGTGTCCAGCAGGTCGTCGATGCCGCCGAGGCGCTCGGGCGCAAGGTCGCCTTGGTCGGGCGCTCGATGCGCAAGAACGTCGGCATCGGACGCAACCTCGGCCACATCGAGGTGCCGGAAGGGATGCTCGTCGGTCCTCGCGAGATCAACGACCTGCCCGACGAGCGCGTCGTCGTGATCTCCACCGGCTCACAGGGCGAGCCGCTCTCGGCGTTGCGCCGAATGGCCTACCGCGACCACCGTCAGGTTGAGCTGAAGAAAGGCGACACCGTCGTCTTCTCCGCGACGCCGATCCCGGGCAACGAGCGCGCCGTCAACGAGACGATCGACCGGCTCTACCACATCGGCTGCGATGTGATCACGCCTCGTGACGCGCCCGTGCATGCCTCTGGTCACGGCTACGCCGAGGAGGTCAAGCTGATGCTGAACCTCACCAAGCCGAAGTACGTGATGCCGTTCCACGGCGACTTCAAGCGCCTGCGCCTGCACGCTCAGCTGGCCGAAGCCGTCGGCGTTCCGCCCGAGGACATCTTCCAGGGCGACAACGGCCTGCCGCTTGAGATCGACTCCCGCGGCGCCCGCTTCGGCGAGCGTGAGCAGTCGGGCATGATCTTCGTCGACGGCGTCGAGCTGGGCGAGATGGCCGACGTGGCGCTGCGCGACCGACGGATGCTCTCGGCCGACGGGATCTTCATCGTCGTCGTGACGATCGCCGAGCAGGACGGCAGCTCCGTCGCCGATCCGGAGGTGATCTTCCGCGGCGTCCCCTTCTTGGACGAGGCCGACGAGCTCGTGGGGGAGATCCGCGAGACCGTCGAGGACTCGCTGGACAAGGCGGCCAAGGAGCAGGTGCGTGAGGTCGACCTCATCACCGAGTTCCTCCATGACGACTTGGCGAAGCTAGTCTACGACCGCCTCAAGCGCCGGCCGATGGTGCTGCCGGTCGTCGTCGAGGTCTGAGGAGCCGGGCAGGCGCACGACGAAGCGCGCTCCGGGCGGCTCGCCCTCGCGAGGCTGCTCGAGCGTGACCGTGCCGCCGTGGGAGCCGGCGACGGCGTGGACGATCGCAAGACCCAGTCCGAAGGAGCCACCGCGGTCTCCGGCGCCGCGCACGAAGCGCTCGAACAGCGTCGGCGCCAGCTCGGCCGGGACACCCGGTCCGTTGTCGGCGACGACCAGCTCGACGCGCCCGTCGGCGATAGTCCTCGTGCAGACGTGGATCTCCGTGCCCGGCGGGGTGTGGCGCAGGGCGTTCTCGATCAGGTTGATCGCGAGGCGGTGCAGCTCGTCGCGGGAGCCGTCGAGGCTCGCCGGGTGGATGTCCAAGGTGATCTCGTGGGCGCCGCTGACGGGCCCCAGCTCGCCGGCCGCCTCGACGACGATCTCCGCCAGGTTGCAGGGTTGACGGGGCTGCTCGCGGGCGGAGTCGGTACGGGCCAGCAGCAGCAGATCGGCGACCAGCCGCCGCATCCGCTGGGAGGAGCGCAAGGCCGAGCGAGCCGCGTCGCCGTGATCGCCGTGCAGCGATTCGGCCAGCAGCTCGAGATTCGCGAGGACGCTGGTCAGAGGGGTGCGCAGCTCGTGGGACGCGTCGGCGACGAAGCGTCGTTGGCGGCTCAGCATCGACTCCGTCTCGCCACGCGCAGCGTCTAGCTCCCGGAGCATCGCCTCGAGCGTCCGCGTCAGCTCGGCAACCTCGTCGTCGGCCTGCGACTCCGGCATTTTGAGGGAGGGATCGCGGGTGCGGGCGATCTCCGCGGCAGTCGTCGTCAGGCTCGCGATCGGGGCCATCGCTCGGCGGGCGATCGCCATCCCGGCGATCAGCGCCAGCACGCTGCCTGCCAGCACGCCGATCAGCAGGAACAGCTCGATGCGGCGCACGGTCGCCTCGGTCGGTCCGACCGGCCGGGCGTACTGGAGGATCAGCCCTGGGACGATCAGCTCCCCCGATGAGCTGAGGCGTACCTCCACCGGCATGCTGATCACGCGGTAGCCGTGGATCGTGACCGGATTGGGCTTGGGCGGGCCGAGCGCCGGGGCGTCGGCCGGTTCCTGAGTGAGGACCCGCTGGCCCTGGGTGAGGATCTTGACTACAGCGCGGTTGGCCGTGAAGTCGTTCAGCGGCGTTTCGATCCGCAGCGGGTCGATCCGGATCCGCATCCGCCGCGGCAGCTCTTCGGCGGTGTCGGCGACCTGGCGGTTGAAGTCAGAGCGGATCCGGTGGACCGTCAGCGAGCCGATCGCGACGGCGAAGGCGCAGAGGATCACGAACGTCAGCAGCGCCGAGACACTGGCCAGACGCACACGAATCGGCAGCCGATCGAAGGCGGCCGAGATCCGGGAGGGGGCGCGTAGCCGCGCGGCCCCTCCCAGCCGTTTACGCACGAAGAACGTAGCCGGCTCCCCGGATCGTGTGCAGCAGCCGCGGCTCCCCCTCGGCCTCCAGCTTGCGCCGCAGGTTCGAGACGAACACCTCGATCGTGTTGGTCGTCGAGAAGGGGTCATAGCCCCAGACCTCGTCCAGCAGCCGCTGGCGGGAGATGACGATCCGCTCGTTGCGCATCAGGTACTCGAGCAGCTCGAACTCGCGCTGGGTCAGCTCGATGGTCCGCTCAGCCCGGTGCACCTCGTGGGTGTCGGCGTTCAGAGCGAGATCGCCGACGCGCAGCGGCGCCGATCCGCGGGGAGGACGGCGGCGCAGCAGGGCCCGCATCCGCGCCAACAGCTCCTGGCGCTCGAAGGGCTTGACGAGATAGTCATCAGCGCCGGAGTCGAGTCCCTCGACGCGGGACTCTAGGGCGTCGCGGGCCGTCAGGATCAGGATGGGGACGTCGTCATCGGCCCGCAGCGACTTGGCGACCTCGAGGCCGTCGAGCTTCGGCAGGCCCAAATCGAGGATCACCAGATCGGGGGCGAAAGCACGGCCTTCCTCCAGCGCGGCCTGTCCGTCGGCGGCAGTCCTCACGTCATAGCCCTCCATGCGCAGCGACCGCTGCAGCGCCTGGGCGATGTCCTCGTCGTCCTCGACCACCAGGACCCGTGCTGTGCGATTGAAGTCGTTCATGTCTTTATGTAATCGACGGCTGGTAAAGCGATGGTAAGACTCCCAGGCAGGTTCCGGGGGCTTGGCGTCGAAGTTGCGCGAGATGCCCACAACTTCAAAACGCGCGCCGACCGGTCGCAAACCGGCCGGCGGGTCTTCGAGAAAACGTCCCCCGGCGCGCTCACGCAGTCGTAGTCGTGGTCGCAAGCGCCGCAGCGGCCTGTTCGCGGGCCTGCTGTCGGGTGGAGGGCCGCGGCTGCCTGTCCTCGAGCAGCGCCAGCGCGACGTGCTCGGACTTGCACTCGTTGCCCTGGGCGTCTTCGTTGGCTTCGTCCTCTACGGCTCCGGCTCGCCGGCTCCTGGCGGCAAGGCCGGTCATGCGCTCGCCGTCGCCTTCGGCTGGACGCTCGGTCGGGCTCGGATCTTCGCTCCCGTCACGCTCGTGCTCGGCGGTGGCGTGCTGTTGCTGCGCCCGGTGCTGCCGGCGCTGCGCCCGCTGCGGACCGGGGCGCTCTGCCTGTTCGCCGGTGTGACGCTGGCGCTGGCCGCCGGAACGCTCGGTCTCAGCTCCGGCGCGGGTCGCGGCGGGGAAGCCTGGAGCAGCGAGCACCTGCAGCACCACGGCGGGATCATCGGCGAAGCCATCTACCGGCTCGTCGACCCCTTCGCCCAGAACCTGGGGGTGGGGATCCTCGTCGTGTTCCTGCTGATCGTCGGCGCGATCCTGCTGACCGGCGCCTCGATCGCGACGGCGCTGCGCGCGACGGGCAACGGGCTCATGGACACGACCCGGATGGTCCGGCGGATCGGCACGCCGCCACCCGGCCCTCGCCGCGAGCTGCTGCGTGACCTCGACGCCGAGCACGACCTGCACCCGCCCGAGCCCGAGTCCCAGGAGCTGATCGTCCGTGCCACCCACGTCGAGGCGCCCTCGCGCGATTGGATCAACGAGGAGCCCGAGCCCGACGAGCTGGAGGCCGCTCAGCGGCTGCTGGCCGGACTGCCGGGTGAGCCCGAGGAGCAGCCCGAGCCAGAGCCCGCCTTGGAGCTCGAGGCGGAGCCGGATGATCAGATCGAGGAAGAAGCAGAGGATGAGGAGAAGATCGCCGGGGTCGCCCATGCCGATCCGGCCGAGCTGACGCCGCAAGGGCGTCTGCGGGGCGCCGTCACCGACGATCCGGGCTTCGTCTGGCAGTTGCCGGACGCGGGACGCTTCCTGACCCGTTCGACCGGCGAGCAGACCCGTCCCGACACAGCCGGGCAAGAGCGCACCGCGGTCGCGTTGGTTGAGGCGCTTGGGCACTTCGGCGTGCAGGCCAAGGTCATCGGCACGGTCGCGGGCCCGCACATCACCCGCTATGAGCTTCGTCTCGCGCCCGGGATCAAGGTCGGCAAGGTCGCGCAGCTGAAGGACGATCTCGCCTACGCGTTGGCCTCAACGGACATCCGCATCCTTGCGCCGATCCCCGGCAAGCAGGCCGTCGGCGTCGAGGTGCCGAACGCGCACCGGAAGATGGTGCGCCTCGGCGACGTCTTCCAGGAGCCACCGAAGGACTGGTCACCGCTGACGGTCTGGCTGGGCAAGGACGTGGCCGGCAAGGCGATCGGCGCGGACCTGGCGAAGATGCCGCACATCCTCGTCGCAGGCACGACCGGCGCCGGGAAGTCCGGCGCGATCAACGCGATGCTCTCGAGCATCCTGCTGAGGGCGACCCCGCACGAGGTGCGCCTGGTGCTGGTCGACCCCAAGCAGGTGGAGCTCAACCACTACGAGTCGATCCCGCACCTGTTGACCCCGGTCATCACGAGCCCGCGGATGGCCGCCAATGCGCTTCAGAACCTCGTCAAGGAGATGGAGCAGCGCTACGGGATCATGTCGCTGGCGCGGACCCGCAGCCTGATCGAGCTCAACAAGGCCCGCGCCAAGCGCGACGAACCGCCGCTGCCCTACATCCTCTGCGTGATCGACGAGCTCGCGGACCTGATGATGGTCGCCCCGGCCGATGTCGAGGACTCGATCATCCGCCTCGCCCAGAAGGCCCGGGCGGTCGGCATCCACCTCGTGCTGGCCACCCAGAGCCCGAGGGTCGACGTGATCACGGGCATGATCAAGGCCAACGTCCCCTCGCGGATCGCCTTCGCGGTCTCCTCGCAGACAGACTCGCGCGTGATCCTCGACCAGAACGGCGCCGAGTCGCTGCTGGGACAGGGCGACATGCTGTTCAGCCCCGTCGGCTCGTCTCGTCTGCAGCGCATCCAGGGCGCCTACATCGATGAGGCCCAGATCGCGAAGCTGACGGAGCTGTGGCGCAAACAGGGCGAGCCCGAGTTGCGCGAGGAGCTTCTGGAGGAGGTCGAGCCGGAGGTCTCAGAGAGCGGTCGCGGGGAGGATGATCTCGACCCGGACGAGGACCCGCTGTTGAGCGATGCGATTCGCCTCGTCGCCGAAATGCAGACTGCTTCCACATCGATGCTCCAGCGCCGCCTGCGCCTCGGCTACACGCGTGCGGGGCGGATGATCGACATGCTCGAGCGTCGCGGCGTGATCTCCGGCTATGAAGGATCAAAGCCCCGCCAGGTCCTGATCAGCGAGGCCGACCTGCCTCGCGTGCTGGCGGCGCTCGAAGGGCCTGCGCAGACTGCCGGCGCGGTCGAGTAACGCCGTTCGTGCACTGACAGACGGGGTGCAGAGGAGAACCTCGCAATTTGCGACGTTAGAATCCGGCACGGTGCCAGCCTTCCTGCGCCAGTCACTGCAAGCTCTCGCCGTCTAGCCTCTGCCTATGCCCGAGATCGGAGCCACGCTGCGCGAGGCGCGGATGCGAGAGCGCATCGACGTCTCGGAGATCGAGGCGCAGACGAAGATCCGCGCCAAGTACCTACGCGCGCTGGAGAACGAAGAGTGGGGGCTGCTCCCAGGTCCGACTTTCGTCAAGAGCTTCCTACGGACGTACGCCCAGGCGCTCGGCCTCGACGACAAGGCGCTCGTCGAGGAATACCGCCTTCATCACGAGCGCCCAAGCGAGGGGATGCTGGAGCCGATCGTCTCGAGCTCCGGCCGCAGCAGCACCGGCAGGGGCCGCTCGGCGCCGTCCGGTCCCTCTAGGGGATACCTGCTGGCCGTCGGCACGATCCTGATGGTCATCGTCGTCCTCGTCGTCCTGCTCGTCACGGGCGGCTCCTCCAAGAACAAAGGCGCGACCACGAGCACCACTACGACGACGAAGGCCCAGACGGGGCACAAAGCCAAACCTCGTCGCGCCAAGACCGGCGCCTCCGCCGGCGGAGACGAGGTCGCGCTGTCGCTGACGCCGACGGCCGCCATCTACGTCTGCCTGATCGGCGACAACGGGCGCAAGCTGATCCCGGGGCTCGAACTGCAGGCGGGGGAAAGCACCTCCACCTACCATGCCAAGCGCTTTGAGATCACGCTCGGAAACAACTCCGTGACGCTCTACATCGACGGGCACCCACGCCCCGTCCCGTCCTCGAGCCAGGCGATCGGCTACTCGATCACGAAGGCCAGAGGTCGGCATACCCTGACCTCCACGCAGCAGCCGACCTGCAAATGAGTCGGCGGTGAGCACTCGCGCCGGAATCGTCGTGACGGGCACGGAGGTGTTGACTGGCCGTGTCACCGACCGCAACGGGCCTTGGCTGGCCGAACGGCTGCGCGAGATCGGCATAGATCTTGCCCACATAGCGATCGTCGGGGACCGTCCCGAGGACGTTCGGGGCGCGCTGAGGTTCATGGCCGCCGAGCACCTCGACCTGGTGGTGACGAGCGGCGGTCTGGGGCCGACGGCCGACGATCTGACCGCGCAGGTAGTCGGTGGCTTCCAGGGGCGGGAGATGATCCTCGACGAGGCCCTGTCGGGACGGATCGCGGAGATCGTCGCGCCGCTGATGAAACGCTGGCCAAACATCGATCCAGAGGCGGTCGAACAGGCCAACCGCAAGCAGGCGACCGTTCCTGACGGCGCGGAGGTGCTGGAGCCCGTCGGCACCGCCCCCGGCCTGGTCGTGACGCCCGCGTCTCCGCCGGGCCCGACGGTCGTGGTGCTACCGGGCCCGCCGCGAGAGCTCCAGCCGATGTGGGAGGACGCCCGGCGCAGCGCTGGGCTGCGAGCGGTGCTCGAGCGCGCGACGGTCTACCGGCAGGAGACGATGAGGTTGTTCGGGATCCCCGAGTCGGAGATCGCGGAGACGCTGAGGGGCGCCGAACGGGAGGGGGTCGACCTGGAGGCGATCGAGGTCACGACCTGCCTGAAACGCGGCGAGGTCGAGATCGTGACGCGCTACGAGCCCGCCCAGGAGACGGTCTACGAGGCCTTCAGCGCAATTGTCCGGGAGCGCCACGGCGACACTCTGTTCTCCGAGGACGGGCGCACGGTCGATGAGATCGTGGCCGACCTGCTGCGAGCTCGGAAGGGGGCGGCCGCGGATGCCGTCGCGTTGGAGGTCGCGGTCGCCGAGTCCTGTACGGGCGGTCTGATGTCGGCCCGGCTGACGGAGCGTCCGGGCTCATCGGACTACTTCAAGGGCGGGATCGTCGTCTACTCGAACGAGGTCAAGACCTCTGAGGCGGGCGTCCCGGCGGAGCTGATCGAGGAGCACGGGGCGGTCTCGCAGGAGGTCGCCGAGGCGCTCGCGCGGGGCGCGCGGGAGATACTCGCGGCGGACATCGGCATCGGCATTACCGGGATCGCCGGGCCTGGGGGAGAGACCATGGGGAAGCCGGTCGGATTGGTCTGGCTGAGCGTCGCGGGGCCGGCCCTCGACGGCGGCGAGCCGAAGCTGCTAACCCGCTCGGTCAACCTGCCGGGGGGACGCGCGGACGTCCGCGACCGTGCGACGACGGTCGCGCTTCACCTGCTGCGCCGGTCGCTGCTCGACAACTGAGGCTGCGGCGGATGTCGCGTGGTGCCACGGCGAGGCTGTTCGCGGCGGTAGATCCGCCTCCCGAGGTCGCCGAGAGGCTGACGGCCTGGGCTCGTGCGGCGGCCGGTCGCGATCGGATGTTGCGGGTGCTCGCGGCGGAGTCGCTGCACGTGACCCTGATGTTCCTTGGAGAGCGGCCTGTCGAGGAGATCGAGGAGCTGGCGGAGGCGATCGCGACAGCAGCCGCACGGGCTCAACCGTGCGAGGTCGAGACGGCGGCGCCGGTGTGGCTTCCGCCACGGCGCCCGAGGGCCCTGGCGATCGAGCTGAACGAGCACTCCGGAGCGTTGGGAGATCTACAGCGTGACACCGCTCGCATGCTGTGCGCCGTGTCGGGCCTGCCGGAGCCGCGACGCTTTCGCCCTCATGTGACGGTCGCGCGCTCGCGCTCCGGTGAGATGCCCGTGGCGCAGCTGCCGGCGACCCCGCAACTCGTCTTCACGGTCGAGGAGGTGATCCTTTATAGATCCAGACTGGATCCGGCGGGCGCCCGCTATGAGGCGCTGACGAGCTCTCTGCTGTCGAGCGGTGGGTGAGCAGCAACCCCGGCGAGGGAGCGCTCGGCGCTCAGTCTTCGGATTCGTCGTCGGCTTCTTCGCCGGCGGATGCTTCGCAGGCCTGGCCGGCTTCGCCGCTTTCGCGCGTGTCTTCGCAGCCGAATTCCCCTGCCTGGCATTCCCCGGAGGCTTCCTGGAGGCATTCGACTTCGACTTCGACTTCCGATTCGGCCTTGCACATCGGGGCGGAGGTGGCCTTGGCGCGCGTCGGCGCATCGCCGTCTTCGCAGGCCGGTTCAGAGCCGTCTTCGCAGCTGTAAGTGCCGCCGCCGGCGTGACTGGGGAGGCTGCCGTCTTCACAGACGGCGGGGGTCAAAGCGACGCTGGGCGTGGCAGTCTTCTTGCCGGCGGTCTTCTTGGTCTTGTGGGTCGCGGTGTGGTGCTTGTGCGACTTGTGCTTCGTGCAGTGGGTCTTGGCGGTGGAGCGCTTGCCGTGATGGCCGGTGGTGCGGGTCGCCGCCGCGCAAGATGTGGAGCGCGAGGCCGACCGGGCCACACGGGCCAGGGCGAAGGCCGGGATGAGCATCAGCCCGACCAGAGCGAGGACCGCCAGGGCGGCGAGCAGGGCACGGCGAGGGCTGTGGAGGGAGGGGAGGGAGGCCATGAGGATGAGGTGAGAGGGGGTTGCTCTGACTGGCCGTGCATCGTCTGAATTGCCCAGTCCCACGAAGGGAGCCGCCTTTTTTGGACGAATACCGGATACGAACAGTTGTTCGCACGGTTCCGTCCGAAGCGACCTCTACCTTTTCTTTCCGATCCCGAACCGGAGGAGTCCGACCATGTCCGTCAACGAGCAAGAGAAGGCCGCCAAGGCGCGCGATGCCGCCCTTCAGGGCGCGCTGACGCAGATCGAGCGCGAGTTCGGCAAGGGCACGGTCATGAGGATGGGCGACGAGGGCGCGCAGGTGCGCTGCGAGGCGATCCCGACGGGAGCGCTGTCACTGGACCTGGCGCTGGGGATCGGCGGGGTGCCCAGAGGCCGGATAGTCGAGGTCTACGGCCCGGAGTCCTCGGGTAAGACGACGCTGATCTACCACGTGCTCGCGGAGGCCCAGAAACTGGGTGGCGTGTGCGCGTTCATCGACGCGGAGCACGCGATGGACCCGCTCTACGCGCGGACGATCGGGGTAGACATCGACGAGCTGTTGGTCTCGCAGCCCGACTACGGCGAGCAGGCGCTGGAGATCGCGGACATGTTGGTGCGCTCGGGCGCAGTCGACGTCGTCGCGATCGACTCGGTGGCGGCGTTGACGCCACGGGTGGAGCTTGAGGGCCAGATGGGCGACCAGACAGTCGGCGCTCAGGCGCGGATGATGTCGCAGGCGATGCGCAAGCTGGCGGGGAACTTGAACAGGACGCAGACGCTGTGCATCCTGACGAACCAGATTCGCGAAAAGGTGGGCGTGATGTTCGGCTCGCCGGAGACGCAGCCGGGCGGGCGAGCGCTGAAGTTCTACGCCTCCCAGCGCCTCGACATCCGTCGCATCGAGACGCTGAAGGACGGCACGGAGGCGGTCGGCAACAGGGTCCGGGTGAAGGTGGTCAAGAACAAGGTCGCGGCACCGTTCCGCCAGGCGGAGTTCGACATCGAGTTCGGCAAGGGCATCTCGACGACGGGCTGCCTGATCGACTTGGGCTTGGAGCACAACATCGTGTCCAAGTCAGGCTCGTTCTTCTCCTACGGCAACGACCGTCTGGGCCAGGGTCGCAACAACGCGAAGGCCTTCTTGGATGAGAACCAGGCGATGGCGAAAGAGATTGAAGAGAAGATCTACAAGGCGCTGGGCCTGTCCCGCGACCTCGTGACGCCGATCGACCGGGACAAGGACGTGGTGGCGCCTATTGCTAGCGAACCGGCGGTCGCGGCGGCGTAGCTTAGGTGGAGGGAGGCTGGCCGCCGGCCAGCCTCCTAGCTTTGCCCGCGGGGTGGTCTGGGTCTGGCCCAGTGGCGCACCCCAATACTGCATCGTCGAGTTCGTCTACGGTCGCACGAGTTGACAAAAATCCGAACTAGCCCGTATGCTCGAACCCAATAGAGGGGTAAGGGGGTTCGAGGTGCGTTTCGAAGTTTACGCGGATACTGGCAGTCACTATCGCTGGCGTCTCTGGTCCGGGAGCAACAAGGTAGCTTCGTCGGGCGAGTCTTTTGCGAGCAAGTCCAACGCCGAGCGAGCAGCCGAAGGATTCAAGTCAAAAGCCAAAACTGCCTCCTACTCCGTGACAGGTGGGGGCTCAGCCTGGTACTGGCACGCCAAGGCGACCAATGGTGAGAAGATTGCGACGGGCGGCGAGTCATTCGTCACGGAGGCGAACGCCGAGAAATCCGCGGCCAACGTTCGCGACAACGCCGGCGCGGCCACAGGCCCGTAAGGTAAGTCGACGAGGACAATCGTCTATGGCAACCGCAGGCAGCGGGAGCGGGTTGGAAGCAGATGTCGAGGACTGGCGTCACGCCCGCCTGATCCCTACGTACGGAATTCGTAGCCAGGAGGAGCAGGAGAAGCGTGCTACCTCCTGTCTGCTCGCCGTCATGCACGGCGTGCCGGACTTCGGACACGCTTTGCTCAGCGAGCTCGGTGCGCCTCGCTCGCCGACGATTAAGACATTTGGTGAGGTCCGCTTCAAGAACGCTGACGGTAAGACGGACATTCCTGACGGTGCGATCGTCTGTGAGCGTGCGGGACGACGCTGGACTTGCCTCGTCGAGGTCAAGACCGGGTCTGCGACGTTGCGCGACGAGCAGGTCGGCAGATACCTAGACATTGCACGGGAGCACGACTTCGACGGCGTTCTCACGATCTCCAACGCAATCACGCATTCAGTATCAGAGTCGCCCGTAGCGGTCGACGGGCGGAAGCTCAAGAAGACAAAGCTATGGCATCTTTCCTGGTGGTGGGTCTTGACCCAGGCCGTCATGCAGAGTCGTCACAGGGGGGTATCCGACACCGATCAGGCATGGGTTCTTCGCGAGCTCATTCACTACCTGAGCAGCGAGGCATCGGGTATCACCGGCTTTGAGGACATGGGCGAGCATTGGGTGCCTGTGCGAAGTGCAGCGCGGGACGGAATGCTCCGACAAGGTGATCCGACGGTCCGCAGCGTCGCTGAGCATTGGGAGCAGTTCATCGAGTACCTCTGCCTCAGCTTCTCCCAGGAACTCGGGTGCAACGTCGTCTCCCCCCGTTCTCGCAAGCAGACGACAGGCGGGCGCATAGACGAAGTTGAGAAGGCCCTTGCCACCGAGGGCACGCTCGAGGCGACGATTCGCGTTCCGGACGCGGTCGGTGAGATGCGTCTCGAGGCCGATCTGAAAGCACGACAGACAACGATCAGCATCGATGTCGCCGCGCCTACTGAAGGGCGATCGAAGTCCCGGATTAGCTGGCTCGTCCGTCAGCTTCCCGAGGCATGGCCCGACTTGCGTGTCGAGGTGTGGTATCCGCATGCTCGAGATAGCGTCGCGGCGACGCTCGAGCAGGCCCGTAACGATCCCAGCAGCATGCTCTGCAGCTCTGACGCCAAGCGTGATCCTCGCTCGTTCACGCTCGCGCTGACCCGCCCTTTGGGGCAGAAGCGCGGGCGAACGGAGGGTTCATTCGTGCGGGAGACTCGCGCCCAAGTCGTCACCTTCTATCGCGAGCTCGTTCAGGACCTCAAGCCGTGGCAGGCACGTCCTCCTCAGATCCGCAGCGAGACCGAGACTCCAAAGAGTGCGACAAGCTCGCCCCCTGACGCCCTTCCCTTGATGTCGCACGACGTGGACGGGGCGGGCACACGCAACGACGGCATGCGTGACTTCGTCTCAGCAGACGATCCCCGCCCAGCGGCGAGCGACGCGAGTGTTGCCCCGGCCAGCGTCATTGATGGCGATCCGGACGCGGCGGCAATGTCACCAGCGCCCACTCTTTAGAGTCGAGCTGTCCGCGAGGCTCTTCCAGCGAGATTCGCTCGGGGTTCGTCGATAGCTGCTGTTCGCCCTGTGCAGCAGCAGCGCCGAGCCCACCGTCAGCCGGTATTACCGGTCCACCAAATGGGTCGATCTGTCGGTCGAGGACGCAGCTCCGCGGGGCACATGGCGTTCTGATCAGCGCTCCACCACCCCAGACATGACAGTCTGAGGCCCTACCGAGATGGAGCCGGCGGGGCCAACAATCCAAAGCGCCTCACCAACGCTCGAGCGCCCGGCGTTCTACGCGCTGCGCCCGGGGGGCTGGCGAGACCTCGTGACCCTGCTGCATCCGCCCTACACGGCGTGGAACCTGGCCAACGTGGCGATCGGGGCCGCACTAGCCCCGCACTTGCACGCCGGGCGCCTGCTGGCAGCGCTAGCAGCGTTTTTCCTGGCGGTGGGCATCTGCGCCCACGTCCTCGACGAGCTGCAGGGAAGGCCACTCGGCACCCATCTCACGAACCAGACGCTGATCACCCTCGCCGTCGTCTCCCTGGCAGGAGCAGCAGCGATCGGCATAGTCGGCGCCGTGACGATCTCCCTAACCCTGATCCCGTTCGTACTAGCAGGCGTCTTCATAGTCCTCGCCTACAACCTCGAGTGGTTCGGCGGCCGCTTCCACACGACCTTCTGGCTAGCGGTCTCATGGGGCGTATTCCCGGTCCTCACCGCCTATTGGGTCAACGCCCTCGAACTCCGCCCCTCGGCAATCCTGGCGGCGGCCGGTTGCGCGATGCTCCTGGTCGCTCAGCGAAGCCTCAGCACCCCCGTCCGCGAGCTGCGCCGGCGCACCGTCTCGATCTCCGGGGAGCAACACCTCGCGGACGGCTCGATCATCCCACTCGACGCCGCGCGCCTGGCTGCACCGATGGAGCGAGCCCTCCAGTCATGCGCGGTGGCGATGGTCCTCCTCGCCACCGGACTCGTAGTGGCGCGCCTCTAGCCGGACTAGCTGCGCTTGGCGACCGTCATCGCCAGGCCGATCGCGAGGAACAGCACGATCACTCCGCCGACGGCATAGACGACGGCGATCAGGCTGGTCGCCGTAGTCAGCGCGGCGATGATGATGGCGTAGGCGAGCATCGCGGGCAGGCCGAACCACGCCGAGCCGGCTCGTTCGTCGACGAGCGGCTCGCTCTCGGGGCGCTCCTCGGGAGGCGTGGGTTCCTCGAAGGCCATCCAGATCAGGTAAGCACACGACACCCCTAGGGTGTCTTTCCGGCGGGCCGGATCGAGGCGAGCATGGTCTTACAAACCAAGCAAGCCCTAGGAGGCAAGCCAAATGTTCAGCAAGATCCGCACCGCAGCCATCGCTCTCTCCGCAGCCGCCGCTCTCTCCGTCGGCGTCACTCCGGCGATCAGCTCAGCCGCGATCATCAAGCAGACTCCCCTGACCAAAGTGCAGACGGTGACCGTCGTGAAGAAAGCCCCCGTCGCCGCGATCAAATCGGCCGGTAGCGCCGGTATCTCCGGCTACGGCGACGCCGAGTGCGAGAGCCTGCTCCACGACTACAACACCGCCGTCGACCAGGACGAACAGAACCTGCTCAACGAAAGCTCCGACAACCAGGCGGGAGAGCTGGCCAACCGGATCTACGGCCAGCTGACAAGCAACTGCATGACGATCGACTGAGGACGATTCGCCTCCTCGGCACGACCCCGCCCCGATCCTCCCGGCCCGCGCGGCTGCGATGATTGGGGCGGTTTGAGGACCGAGGCCGACATCAGCAAGCGCTACCACCTGACGACCTTCGGGTGTCAGATGAACGAGCACGACTCCGAGCGGATGAAGGGCATGCTCGAGTCCCTCGGCTACTCAGAAGCCCAAGAGCGCTCCGAGGCGGAGCTGATCCTCTTCAACACCTGCTCGATCAGGGAGGCTGCCGACAGCCGCTTCCTCACCCATCTCGGTGAGGCCCGCAAGGCCAAGCGCGAACGGCCCGAGGTCGTCGTCGGCGTCGGCGGCTGCTGGGCGCAGTCGCTGAAGGACGAGGTCTTCGAGCGCTTCCCCTTCGTCGACGTCGCCTTCGGGCCCGGCCAGGTGCACATGCTCGCCGAGTTCCTCACCAGCGACTCGCTCTCCGCCCAGGGCTACTTCGAGTTCGAGGGCTTCACGGGCCACCTGCCCGCCCGCCGCCAACGTCCTTTCCAGGGCTGGCTGCAGATCAGCGTCGGCTGCAACTGCGCCTGCTCCTACTGCATCGTCCCCTCGACACGCGGTCGCGAGGTCAGCCGCACGCCACAGGAGCTCGTGGAGGAGGTCAGGGCGATGGCCGCCGACGGTGTCCGCGAGGTCACCCTGCTGGGCCAGAACGTCAACTCCTACGGCCGCGACCTGCCTCGTGCCGACACTGAGACCCGCCCCAGCTTCGCGGGCCTCCTACGACTCCTCGACGGCATCGATGGCATCGACAGAATCCGCTACACAAGCCCGCACCCGAAGGACATGAAAGAGGACGTAATCCGCGCCCACGTCGAGCTCCCGAGCGTCTGTCAGCACATCCACTTGCCGCTGCAGTCGGGGTCGAGCCGGATTCTGAAGGCGATGCGCAGGACCTACGACCGCTCCCGCTACCTCGACAGGGTGGCGATGATCCGCGAGCACCTGCCTGACGTGTCGCTCAGCACCGACATCATCGTCGGCTTCCCCGGCGAGACCGAGGAGGATTTCGTCGAGACTCTCGAAGTGGTCGAGCAGGTCCAATACGACAGCGCCTTCACGTTCGTCTTCTCGCCCCGGCGCGGGACGACCGCGGGGGAGATCAAGGAGGGCCTCGTACCCCACGACGTCAAGTCCGAGCGGATGGAGCGCCTCGTCGAGCTCGTCCAGCAGGGGGCCAAGGAGCGCGCCCAGCGCTTCGTCGGCCGAACGCTCGAGGTGCTGGTCGAAGGCACGTCGCGCAAGGATCCCGACCGCCTCAGGGGCCGCTCGAGCCACAACAAGGTCGTGAACTTCACGGGGATGGCCGCGCCCGGCGAGATTGCGGAGGTTCACATCACCTCCGCCACCAGCCAGACGCTGATGGGCGAGGAGCTGCTGCTGGCCCGCGCCGGCGGGGGAATCACAGCATGAGGATCAAGGCGGCGGTGCTTGAGGAGTTCGGAAAGCCTCTGGTCGTCCAGGAGGTCGATCTGGCTGAGCCGGGACCGGGGGAGGTGCTCGTCCGGCTCACAGCCTGCGGCGTCTGCCACACGGACATGTACACGGCCTCGGGCGTCGACCCCTCCGGCTACGCGCCGACGGTTCTCGGCCACGAGGGCGCCGGAGTAGTCGAGCGCGTCGGCCAAGACGTGACGCTGCTCGCTCCCGGCGACCACGTCGTGACGCTGTTCTCGCCCCAGTGCGGCAAATGCATCCATTGCACGAGCCCGCTGACAAACCTCTGCCTGGCGATCCGCGAGCAGCAGAACCTCGGCTTCCTGCCCGACGGCACGACGCGCCTGTCGCTCGGCGGCGAGCCGCTGCGCCACTTCATGGGCACGTCGACGTTCGCGGAGTACACGGTGATGCCGGAGATCGCCCTCGCGAAGATCGACCCGGAGGCGCCGTTGGACCGTGCCTGCTTGTTTGCGTGCGGGCTATCGACTGGTCTGGGCGCGGCGATGCGCACGGCAGAGGTGAGGGTAGGGTCGACGTGCGTCATTTTCGGCGCCGGGATGGTCGGCCTCGGGGCAGTGGCGGGATGCCGTCTACAGGAGGCGGAAAGGATCGTCTGCGTGGACCTCTCGCCCGAGCGTCTGGATCTCGCGCGCGGCCAGGGCGCGACGGACGTCATCCTCGGCGGTCCCGACACGGTCATGAAGATCCTCGAGATGACCGATGGCTTCGGCGCGGATTACACGTTCGAGGCAACTGGCAACGTGGCGGTGATGCGCCAGGCGGTCGAGGCGGCGCGGATGGGGTGGGGCCTCTGCACGGTCTGCGGCGTGGCGGGCAAGGGCGAGACGCTCGATGTGACCCCGCGCTTCCTGATCACGGGCCGGAGCATCTGCGGCTCCTCGTTCGGGGGTCTGAAGGGCCGCGAAGACGTCCCGAAGCTGATCGATCGCTACATGGCAGGGGACATCGACGTCGACCCGTTCATCAGCCACCGCCTCACCCTGGACCGGGTCAACGAGGGCTTCGAGCTGATGGAGGCCCAGGACGGGATCCGCAGCGTCCTCGAGCTATAGAAAGCGCGGCCGCTCAGGCGGCGACGGCGGCAGGCACTCCGCCGCCCAACAGACGCTCGTCGGCCAGCTCGACGCGGTTGCGTCCTCCGCGCTTGGCGCGATACAGAGCCGCGTCGGCCTCGGCGAAGACCAGCGGGTAATCGAGGCCTTCGCCGTGACGGGAGGCGCCGACGCCGAGACTTAGGGTGACGTTCATGCCTTCGCCGACGGTGCCGGCGGCGATCGCCTCGCGCAGGCGCCCGGCGAGATCGGCGGTCTGGCGGAGATCTGAGCCGGGCAGCAGAACCAGGAACTCCTCACCGCCCAACCGGTAGGCGAGGTCGAAGGCGCGGAGCTGCTTGCGCAGCAGGTAGGCGACGTCGCGCAGGACGACGTCGCCGGTGGCGTGGCCGTGGGTGTCGTTGACGACCTTGAAGTGGTCGAGGTCGGCGACGATGACACCGACGGGGTCGCCGGTCAGCCGCGATTGCATGGTCAGCTCGTGGACGCGGGTCTCCAACGCCTTGCGGTTGAGCATCCCGGTCAGCTGATCGATGACGGAGTCGTTGCGGTGCTGGATCTCAGAGCGCATCAGCGGTGTGGAGAGGACGGCGACGCAGATGATCAGGGCGAGCGGTGCGACGACCATCTCGGGGTGGTGCAGGACGGCTGTGGCGTCACAGCCGAAGCCGACGGCGAGGACCAGCGAACAGGCGACGAGGACGCCGGCGACGACGCCTTTCATCGAGAAGCGGGTGGCGAGGGTGATGACGGGGATCGCGAGCCATGAGACAGCCGAGATCTTGGCCCCGCCCTGCAGGGCGACGGCGCCGGCGATCATCGTCTCGCTGCCGACCCAGGCGGAGAACATCAACAGCTCGGGCCGTTCGACACGACCCGTGAAGCGGTCGGCGAGGCCGAAGAAGATGACGGAGGGGGGCAGGAACAGCAGTGGCCACCATCCGAGCCAGGGCGCGAGGATGACGATCGCGACGAAGAGGATCGCGAAGGTCCGCTTGCGGGCTGGGCGGACCCGCTCCTCCATGTCGAGCAGCCGCTCGCGGTCGAAGTCGTCGCGGCACAGCCAGGTGCTGGGCGCGGATCTGGCTTCTGGGGGCTGGACGGGCATGTGGATTGCTCGACTCATCCGAGTCTGACGATGACGACGGACTGCAGGCGCTGGACACAAGTTGAAACAGAAATAAACGACTAATTCAACTATTTGGATATGTGCCGCATGCGGGTAGGGCCGCGATGGCGTACGGCCATGCCCACGATGCCGCGGCTCCGCAGAGGGCCTCCCGTCCCACGGCCGGGGCGCCTTCGGGGCGGCGTGGCGACGATCGCGATGGGATCGCTCTCCTGGCGCACGTGGGACTCCGCCGGCTCGGCGGGCCCGGCGATCATGGTTGCGGCGAGCAGCTTGGAGATGAGCATCTCGTGACCTCCCGGTCTTGGCTTGAACACTGCGATGAGCATCGAGCCTGCGGGTGAGGAGAATCGAAGGGGATGCTGAGTGCGAGCCGAGAGGTTCGTAGGGGGGACATAAGAGGCGTTTCGCGCTCCGTCCCAGCGCTATGCGAACATATGTTCGTGCGCTGGAGCAACCTGACGATTGAGGAGGAGTCGCAGCACCGCCTGCCGGGCTACCGCGATCCAGCGGCGGTGCGCACTTTCGAGGCTCCGGAGGCCCTCGACACCCGTTTCTACGAGGTCCAGGCGAAATCGGTCCTCAACCGCGTGCCGCCGTCCTCGTCGATGCCGTTCCGCTGGACGGTCAACCCGTACAGGGGATGCGCTCATGCGTGTACGTATTGCGTCGCCGGAGATACGCAGGTGCTGACGGCCGACGGACGCACCCGGGCGATCGCGGATCTGCAGGTCGGGGACAGCATCTACGGAACCGAGAGACGCGACTCGCACCGCCGATTCGTCGAGACGGAGGTGCTCGACAAGTGGTCGAGCATCAAGGCCGCATGGGAGGTTCGCCTCGAGGACGGAACCCGGCTGATCGCAAGCGACGAGCACCGGTTCCTCAGCAGCCGTGGGTGGAATCACGTCACGGGATCCGATTGGGGACCGCTGCAGCGTCCGCACCTGACGCTTTCCAGCCGCCTGCTAGGGCCCGGGGGCTGTGTGGCGGCCCCCGAGCAGGACGCTTCGTACAAGCGCGGCTACCTGACGGGCGTGGTTCGAGCGGACGGGAACCTGGACAGCTACGCCCGTGAGCGGGCGGGCGACCCCCGCCGCTTCCGGCTCTCGGTGATAGACGAGGAGGCGCTGCAACGCGCTGAGCGCTACCTACTCACGTTCGTTGCCGAGACGAGCGGTTTGGCGCTCTCGGCAGCCGTCGGCACGCACCGCGAGACTCGTGCCGTACGAGCTCCCACGGGATTCCCCGCCGAGCAGGTTCGGGATCTCGTGAAATGGCCGCTACTGCCGAGCCTGTCCTGGATCAAGGGCTTCCTGGCGGGGATCTTCGACGCCAAGGGCGACTGCAGCGACGGAGTGCTCCGCATCGCGAGCAGCGACTCGGAGGTCCTCCACTGGGCAACGCTGTCCCTGGCGCGTCTGGGCTTTTCCGCTGTGCTGGAGCCGGCACGAGCCGATGGCGTACGCGCCGTGCGCCTGACCGGCGGACTCCCTGAGCGGATGCGCTTCCTCCTGGGCACGGACCCGGCGATCACACGCAAGCGCACGATCGAGGGAGCGGCACTCGAAACAGACTCGAAGCTGTACGTAAAGGAGATCCGCCCGCTGGGGATGACGATGCGGATGTACGACATCACGACTGGCACGGGGGACTTCATCGCCAACGGCGTGGTGAGTCACAACTGCTTCGCCCGCCCGACCCACACTTACCTGGGCTTCAACGCGGGCCGGGACTTCGAGCGGGAGATCGTCGTCAAGGTCAACGCGCCAGAGGTCCTGCGCGCCGAGCTTGGCAGGCGCTCGTGGAAGGGCGAGCGCGTGGCGCTGGGAACGAACACGGACCCCTATCAGTGGGTGGAGGGCCGCTACAAGCTGATGGAGGGGATCTGGGAGGCGCTGCGCGACGCGGCCAACCCGTGCTCGATCCTGACGAAGTCACCGCTGCTGCTGCGCGATCTGGACCTGATGGTCGAAATCTCAAAGCGAGCGGAGTTCACGGCATGCCTGTCGATCCCGACGCTCGACGAGAAGGTCTGGCGGGAAACGGAGCCAAGGACGCCGAACCCGAAGGCGCGCCTGGAGGCGGTGGCAGAGCTGAACCGCGCGGGGATCCCGACGGGCGTACTGATCGCGCCGCTGATGCCGGGGATCAACGATGCACCCGATCAGGTCGAGCCGCTGCTTGCAGCAGCGGCCGAGGCGGGGGCGAAGAACGTCGCGGGTGCCGCTTTGCACCTGCGTGGGGAGGTGAGGGGGGTGTTCATGGACTGGCTGACGGCCGCCAGGCCAGACCTCGTGCCTCGCTACAAGAACCTCTACAGGCGCGCCTACGCGCCGCAGTCGGAACGGGAGCGGCTGTCGGCGTTGGTGCGACGGGGAGGAGCGCCGGGTGCGTTCTGGCGCAGCGGCTTGAGGGAGCGCGCTGCGTCACAGGAGCGCTGGCCCGCGGCGATGCAGGCTCAGCAGAGCCTGTTCTGAGGAGAGGACGAGCGCGGGGCGGAGGCGGCGTCAGTCGTGTCCGCCCCGCGATGCTCGCGGCGCGGACGGTCAGCTCGATCAGCGCTTGTGGCGCTGGCCGGCCTCCATCTGCTTGGTGATCTCGTCAGAGCCCAGGCGGCGCGCGAGGCGCCCGGCGAGCTCCGGGGCAAGGCCCGCAAAGGCGGTGCTTGCCCTTAGCGGCAGCGGCGCCACGTCGATCTCGCCGCGATTGCGCTCGATCGCGACGACGACGGCCTTGGCGACGTCCTCGGGGGTGCGGGTGCCGACACCAGGCGGCAACTTCACGTCGGCTTCGGCGAACATGCCGGCGTCACGGATGAAGCCGGGGAAGATCGTTGAGACGCCGACGCCGGCGGGTCGTAGGTCGGCGCGCAGGGCTCCGGCGAAGCCGCGCAGGCCGAACTTGGTCGCGTTGTAGAGCGATGTGCCCGGTGTCGAAGTCTTGCCCGACAGGGAGGAGATGAACACCAGTTGCCCGCTGCCCTTCTCGACCATCGCCGGAAACAGGCCCTTGGCGAGCATGATCGGCGCGCGCAGATTCACGTCGAGGGCGCGGTCGACCTGTTCGACGGTGAACGACTCGAGCGTTCCGGAGGCGGGCAGGGCGGCGTTGGCGACGAGGATGTCGATCGGGCCGGCCTCGGCCATCAGCCGGTCGACCTCCGAGGCCTCGGCCAAATCGACGGCGAGCGCGCGTCCGCCGCACTCGGCGGCGAGTGGCTCCAGCACGTCGCTTCGCCGACCCGTCAGGATCAGCTTCGCGCCGCGCCCCGAAAGGGCCCTCGCGATCGCGTGACCGATACCCCCCGTGGCGCCGGTCAAAAGGACTGTAGAACCGGAGATCTGCAAGAGCTGTGAGCCTATCCCTATGAAGATCATCGCGCTGTTCGGTCCCACAGGGGTCGGCAAGACGGCCGTCGCGATCGCGCTGGCAGAGCTGCTGCGAGCACGCGGCGAGAACCCCGTCGCGGTGTCCGCCGACGCTCTCCAGGTCTACGCCGGTCTCGAGATCCTGACCGGCGCCGCGACCGCCGCTGAGCAGGCGCGCCTGGAGCACCGGCTGCTCTCGTTCCTGCCGCTCGACGCGAGCTTCAGCGCCGGGCAGTACTCACAGCTCGCCCACGCCCAGATCGATGAGCTGCTGGCCGAAGGACGCCGCCCGATCGTCGTCGGCGGGACCGGCCTCTACCTGCGCGCCGCGTTGGCCGAGATGGACCTGCGCCCACCGCCGCCGGAAGGTCTCAGAGCGCGCCTCGTCACCGAACTGGAACGCGACGGGTCGCAGGCGCTCCACGCGCGGCTGGCGATCCTGGCGCCGTGGGCTGCGGAGGATCTCGCGCCGACCGATCGCCAGCGGATCGTGCGGGCGCTGGAGCTGCACGAGCTGGGCGAGCTGGAGCCGCCGGAGGGTCCATCGCAGCTGTGGAGCGAGGAGCTGCGCCACCCGACCGTGCTGGCTGGTCTGACGATGGAGCGCGAGGCGCTCTATGAGGCGATCGACCGCCGTGTCGATGAGATGCTCGCGGCCGGAGCGCGCGAGGAGGTTCTCGCCGCGCGTGCTCACGGGGTGTCGGAGACAGCCGTCAAGGCGCTCGGCTTCGAGGAGCTGCTGCAGGGGGACGTGGAGCGGATGAAGCGCCGCACGCGCAACTACGCCAAGCGTCAGCTGACCTGGATGCGAAAGCTCGCGGGCGTCGAGACGATCGACGTGACGGGCCGCGACCCGGCGTCGGTGGCGGCGGAGATCCTAGACTCTCCCGGCTGATGACGATGCGCTTTGAGAAGTGGCAGGCCCTGGGCAACGACTACTTGATCCTCGAGGCCGACGATCTGCCGTTCGCGTTGACCCCCGCGCGGGTGCGCCGCCTCTGTGAGGGGCACTTCGGCCTGTTCGCCGATGGCGTGCTGCTGCTCTCCCCGCCGGCCGACCGTGGCGACGTCGCCGATCTGCGGATCTTCAACCCCGACGGCTCCGAGGCGGAGCTGTCGGGCAACGGCGCCCGTGAGGCGATCCTCTACCTGCGAAGCCGCGGCTGGACCGATCGCGACCACTTCTCGATCGACACGATCGCCGGCAAGATCCGCCCGACGATCACCGGCCCCGACACCTGCCGCGTCGACATGGGCCGCGCGTCACTCAGCTCAGCCGACTACCCCGGTGGGCCCGCCGACGGGCGCGGGAGCATCACGAGCGCGGGCCGCGACTGGGCCTTCCGCCACGTCTCGATCGGCAACCCGCAGTGCGCCATCGCCGTCGCAAGCATCGAGGAGCTCGAAGACCTCGACCTGCCCGCGATCGGCCCGGCGATCGAAGGCTCGGAGCTGTTTCCCAACCGCAGCAACGTCTCCTGGTACGCGCCGCTCGACCCCGGCGGCACGCGCATCCGCGCACGGATCTTCGAGCGCGGGGTGGGGGAGACGCTGTCCTCCGGAACCGGCGCGACGGGCGCCGCGATCGCCCACCTGCAGGATCGCGGTGGTGCGAGCGGCACGGTGACGGTGGTGCTCGACGGCGGCGAGTTGCAGGTCGAGGTCGGCGAGGATCTGCGGGTCAACCTGACAGGCTGGGCGAGACCGGTATTCGCCGGGTCGATCAGCGACGAGTTCGAAAAGGAGCTAGATGAAACCGAGTAGTCGCCTGGAGCGCATCCCGCCCTACGCCTTCGCCCAGCTCGAGCGCAAGATCTCCGACAGGCGCGCGGCGGGGATCGACGTGATCAGCCTCGGCATCGGCGACCCCGACCGTCCCACGCCGGCACTGATCGTCGAGGCCATGCAGGAGGCGGTGACCGAGGCGGCCACCCACCAGTACCCCTCCAACCGCGGCCGCGCCGACTTCCGCGCGGCCGTCCGTGACTTCTACGCGCGCCGCTTCGACGTGACCCTCGACCCGGAGACAGAGGTCATTCCCACACTGGGCGGCAAGGAGGCGATCTTCAACCTCAATCTCGCCTTCCTCGATCCCGGCGACTACGCCCTCGCCGCCGACCCCGGCTATCCGCCCTACACGGGCGGCCCCTGGCTCGCCGGCGCCGAGCCGGTGCTGATGGCCTTGGAGCCCGAGCACGGCTTCGTGCCCGACCTCGGCGCGATCGACGAGGAGATCGCCCGCAAGAGCAAGCTGATGTACCTCAACTACCCGAACAACCCGACAGGGGCTGTCGTCCCCGATGGCTTCTTCGAGCGGGTCGTGGAGTTCGCCCGCGCCTACGACATCCTCGTCGTGCACGACATGTCCTACTCGGAGATCGTCTTCGACGGCTACAAAGCGCCGTCGTTCCTGGCGACCCCGGGGGCGAAGGAGGTCGGGATCGAGGCCTACTCGCTGTCGAAGGGCTTCAACATGACCGGCTGGCGCGTCGGCGCCCTGGTCGGAAACGCCGAGGCGCTGGAGATCTACTGGCGGTTGAAGACGAACATCGACTCGGGAGTGTTCGAGGCGGTGCAGCTGGCCGCGATCACGGCCCTCTCGCCTGAGGTCGAGCCTGAGGTCGCCTCGATGACCGAGCTATACCGTCGCCGTCGCGATCTGGTGTGCGATGCGCTGGAAGGAATCGGCTTGCAGGTGCGCAAGCCGCACGCGACGATCTACGTGTGGGCGCCTATCCCCGCAGGCTTCGAGAGCTCCGCCGCCTATGCCGAGCACGTCCTCGAGGAGGCCGCCGTGGTGATCTCACCGGGCTCGATCTACGGTCCCGCCGGAGAGGGCTGGTTCCGGATCTCGCTGACGACGCCCGATAAGCGGATCATCGAGGCCGTCGAGCGCCTCGGCAAGCTGGCTGCCTGACCGCGGCGCCGCGAGCGCCGAATAGTCACGATCGCGGCTGGTCGAGGGCCTAGACTGGGTTGTGGTTATGGATCGCGGTAGAGGCGGAGGCAACATGCAGAGCACGGGGCAATACGGGGCGCAGCAGGCGCCCCGCGCGGTCCAGCGCGCGTTCTGCGTCGGAGCGCTCGAGCAGGGCGATGATCTGGCGGAGCTCGGTGAGCTTCTGAGGACCGCCGGCGTGGCGGTTGTCGGTGAGATGGCCCAGCACCGCGATAGGCCCCACCCGAACACATACTTGGGGCCGGGCAAGGTGGCAGAGGCGAAGGCCGCCGCGAAGGCCGCCGACGCCAACCTGATCGCCTGTGACGACGAGCTGACTGCCCGCCAGGAGCGCAACCTGGAGGAGGCGATCGGGCTGCCGGTGATCGATCGCACGACAGTGATCCTCGACATCTTCGCCTCTCACGCTGGCAGCGCCGAGGGCAAGCTTCAGGTCGAGCTGGCCCAGCTGGAGTACAACATGGCCCGCATGCGGGGGCTGTGGAGCCACCTCGAGCGCCTCGGCGGCGGGATCGGCACGAGAGGCCCGGGCGAGACGCAGATCGAGACCGACCGGCGGCTGGCCCGCAACCGCATCTCCGTTCTGCGCAAGCGCCTGGAGCACGTCAAGGGCACCCGTGCGGTGCAGCGGGCCGAGCGTGAACGAGCGGCGCTGCCGACGATCTCGCTGGTCGGCTACACGAACGCCGGCAAGTCGACGCTGCTGAACGCGATGACGGGCGCCGAGGTCGGCGTCCGTGACCGCCTGTTCCACACGCTCGACCCGACGACGAGGACGCTGCGGATCGCCGGTCGCAACCACCTCCTGACCGACACGGTCGGCTTCATCTCGAAGCTCCCCCACCAGCTGGTCGATGCCTTCGCGGCGACCCTCGAGGAGACACGCCGCGCTGACCTGCTTGTGCACGTGCTCGACGCTTCGGCAGGCGAGGAGCACGCGGCGATGATGAAGGCGGCCGTCGAGGAGACGCTGGAGGAGATCGGCGCCGGCGAGCAGCCGCGCCTGCTGGTGCTCAACAAGGCCGACCTGCTCGACGCCGAGACACGGACGGAGCTGCATCTCAACCACCCTGAGGCGACGCTCGTCAGCGCCGAGACGGGCGAGGGCATCGAGGAGCTGACTGAGCGCATCGAGGCGGAACTGGCCCACACGCTCAGGCCGCTGGAGCTGCTCGTCCCCTACGCCGACGGCGGCAGCCTCGCCGAGCTACACGAGCTGGCCGGCGACGTCACCCGCGAGGACACCGCCGAGGGCGTGCGAGTCCGGGCGCTGGTACCGGCGCGGCTGGCCGAGCGCTTCGCCCGCTTCGCGGTCGCGTCCTGAGCTAGACGCCTGCGGCGCGCAGAGCACCGGCGTGCGTCTGGTCCTCGATCTCGTCCGACAAGGCGTCGAGCGAACCCGGGGCGAGACCGAGCGCCGTGGCGATCAGCCAGTCGGCGAACCAGACGTTCTTCGGCAGCAGCGGTCCATGCAGGTAGGTACCGATCGTGTTGCCCGAGACGGCGCCCTCCAGGCCGCTGTGGCCGTCGTTGCCGAAGCCTTTGAGAACGCGCCCCAGGGCGGTCTGTCCGTCGTCCAGCCGCGTGCGCCCGCCGTGGTTCTCGAAGCCTGCTAGGACGGACCCGCCGGGGATGCCGTCGAGTCCTTCCGGCGTTATCGCGACGTTGCCGATCAGCCTCGGGCCATCCTCGCGAATGGTCTCCAAGTCGAACAGACCGACGCCCTCGATCGACTCCTCGCCGAGGGTGTAGGAGCGGCCGAGCAGCTGATAGCCGCCGCAGACGCCGAGGATCACCGCCTGCCTGGCCGCTGCCGTCCGCAGCGCTCCGGCCTTGTTCGCGAGCAGATCCTCCGCGCACAGACGCTGGTCGCGGTCTTGGCCGCCGCCGATGTAGAACAGGTCGTGGGCGTCGCCGTCGAGCCGCTCACCCAGTCCCGAGGCCGTCAGCTCGAAGCCGATCCCGCGCCACGCGCAGCGGCGCTCGAGCACGATCAGGTTGCCCCGGTCGGCGTAGATGTTCATCAGGTCGGGGTACAGGGCGCAGACCCGCAGCGCCATGTCGGGCTCGCGGTCAGGCACGAAGCATCACCACCTCGCTGCCGGAGTGCTCGTCTGTTTCCGGGATTGTCACGGTCGGTTCGGGCAACAGCTCCTCGGCACGGCCCTCCGCCCACAGCTCGAGCTCATCGAGACGCTCCAGTTCGATCACGTCAATCTCTGCCGGGGGGCGCTCGCCGCCGGGAGGCATCACGAGCCGTTCGCGCTCGATACGGATGAAGCGCTCCCGGCACTCGACCTGGACCGCGCGGCTGAGGTACGTGCCGCCGACGATCGTGGCTCGCTCGGGAGCAGGGCCGAGATCTCCCGTTCGGCTGTCGAACGGGTCGACGTCGGTGACGATCGCGAGGGCCAGGAGGCCGCCGGGACGTAGGTGCGCTCGAGCGGCGGCGAACAGCGCCCGGCGCTCGCTCGCGCCACGCAGCAGCTGCAGCGTCTGCATCGGTACGAGACACAGGTCGAAGAGCTGATGGGAGAGCGCGAAGCGCCGGGCATCGGCGCGAGCAGTCGTGATCTCGAGCCCAGCCTCGCGAGCCCGGTCGGAGAGCGCGCCCAGCAGCTGCGGCGAGTGGTCAAGGGCCGTAAGGTGGTGCCCGAGGGCTGCCAGGTCGAGCGCGACTCGTCCCGTGCCGGCGCCGATGTCGAGCACCGTCGCGGCCTTGCTCTGCGATGCCTGTGACTCAGCGAGCTCGCGCCACAGGCAAAGATCGGCGCGGTAGCCGCCGCACTCCAGGTCGTGCCAGATCACCTCGGCCTCGGGTGGGCTCATGACCACTGGCTTGCCGCCTCTCCGCGGGCGACCAGCAGGTCGCGCAGGGCGAGCATCGCGGTGTATGTCGGGAGCGCATACAGCGGCCGCGAGCCCGAGCCGGCGGAGATCGCGAGCGCCAGCGCGCCCGGCAGATCGGGCTCGATTCGGATCCGCTCAGGCGCGACCCCTGCGTACTTCAGCCGGGCCGCCATGTCGGCGGCGCGCGTGCCGCTGCAGACGACGCCGGCGATGCGGTCGGCGAGTAGCTCGAAGTCGGCGTCCCAGATCCAGGAGACGTCGCGCCCGTCGGCGATCCGATCGTTGAGGACACACAGCAGCTCGTGCTCGCCGGGCTCCAGGGTCAACGTCCGAAGCACCTCGTTCGTACCGGCGGGGTTCTTGACGAGCAGGATCTGCAGGTCGCGCTCGCCACCCGGGGCGCCCACCCGGACCGTCTCGGCGCGCCCGAAGGCGGGACGCGTCTCGGAGAGCCCGGCGACGATGTCCGCCAGGGAGACGCCGAGCGCGCTCGTCAGCGCCGCGGCGGCGAGGGCGTTGTAGACGTTGTAGAGGCCGGGGAGCCCCAGCTCGACCTTGGCGCTGCCGGCCGGCGTATGCAGCGTGAAGCCGGCGCTGCGCACGCCGTGCAGACGCACGTCGGTGGCAAGCACGGTGGGGGAGGGACGGGTGCGCCCGCAGCCCGGGCAGTGGTAGTGGCCGAGGTGGCCGAGGTAGACGGCGTCGAAGACGTAGGGCGAGCCGCAGTGGCGGCAGTGCTTGGCGTCGGCGGCGTGAGCCAGACCGGGCAATGCAAGTGAGTCGTCATCGACGCCGAAGTAGAGCGCCTCGGGCCCGCCGCTTCGCTCACGGCCGAGATCGGCGAGCAGGGGATCATCGGCGTTGAGAACCGCGAGACCGTCGCTTGAGTCGAGCACCTCCTGCCAGCTGTCGGCGATCGCCTCCAGCTCGCCGTAGCGGTCGAGCTGATCGCGGAACAGGTTGCCGAGCAGGATCGCCCTCGGGCGCAGCTCGGCGGCGACTCCGCCCAGCCACAGCTCGTCGACCTCGAACAGGCCCAGCTCGCCGGCGATGCCGTCGCGTGGGCGGGCGGCGTCGAGCAGAGTCGTGGCGATGCCCCCGGCCATGTTCGCCCCGGCGCGGTTGTGGACAAGCTCATGGCCGCCGCGGGTCAGGATCGCCGCGGCCATCGCGGCGGTGGTGGTCTTGCCGTTCGTGGCGGAGATCAGGGCGCTGCCCTGCGAGAGGCGCCCGCCGAGGGTCCCGATCGCGCAGGGCTCGATCCTCATCAGGACCATCCCGGGGATGCTCGTCGCGCCCGAGCCGCGCAGCCGCGCCAACGCGCTGGCGCCTCGCGCGAGAGCGAGCTTTGCCGAGAGCACGGCGCCCATCAGGCCTTCGCGGGTTGCTCGCCGGCGAGGGCGGCCGTATCGCGTGAGCTGCCGAGCGCGGGGGAGCCCCCGGCGGGGACGATCAGCGTGACGGCGCCGGGGAGGGCGCGAACGTGGACGGGCAGCGAGCCGATCGGGTCGCCGTCGGCGTACATCTCAAACGGCCGGTCGGCGGAGATCGTGACGGCGGCGGCGCGGAACACGCGCACGCTCGGAAGCTGGACGTGGGTGCCCTTGAAGACCCTCGGCAGGTTCGCCAGGAAGCGCAGGCGCCCGACGCGTTCGATCGCGACGATCTCGAGCAGGCCGTCGTCGAGCATCGCGTCGGGAGCCGCCAGCATGCCGCCGCCGTAGGCGCGGGAGTTGGCGGCGGCGATCGAGTAGCCGGCGAAGGAGTGGCGCTCGCCGCTGTCCAGCTCCAGCTCGAAGCGGGCGGGACGCCAGGAGAGCAGAGCACGGAGGGCCCCGTAGGCATAGACGAGCCCGCCGAGCCAGGAAGGGGCTTCGTTGGCGATGCGGTTGGCGTCGCTGTCGAAGCCGGCCGAGGCGATCCCGACGAAAGCCCGCTCACCGGTGTCCTCGTCTCCGAGCGCGCGTACGCAACCGAGATCGACGGGCCGGCGCACGCCGCCGGCGATCGTGGCGCAGGCCTCGGTGGCGTCGGCGGGGATCTCCAGCACGCGGGCGAGGTCGTTGCCGCGCCCGCCGGGAAGCACACCCAAGACCGCGCCGGGGATCCCGCGCAGCTCGTCGGCGAGGATGCCGACGAGGCCATCGCCGCTGAGCGCGACGACCGTCTCGCCTGCGCCCGCGGCCTCGCGGGCGAGTGACCTGGCGTGGTCGAGGTCGCGCGTGTCGACGCGCCTGACGGTCAGACCATGGCCGCGAAGGGTGCGCTCCATCTCAGGAGCGAGGCGAGCGGAGCGTCCCCCTCCGGCGGATGGATTGACGAGCAGGCAGATGGGCTCCGGCACGAGGCAAGCCTAGTGTTCCCGCAAGCCCTTCCGGTAGCTGAGGCTCAGCGGGGGCTGGCGGCTTTCGCACGGTCGCGCCGTCGCCGGCCGATCGCGGCGAGGATCGCAACGGCGGCGATCACGACGAACACCCCGAGCAGGACAGCGGGAGCGACGCCGATGCCGCCGAAGGGCAGGGAGATCAGCTCGACGATGCCAAAGCCGACGGCGAGCAGGACGAGAATCAAAAGAATGATCAGGAGCACCCCGCGGATGCGGGCGACGATTCCGGCGGAGGCCGCGGGGAGCAGCAGTCCCATCGCACGCAGGGCGAGCATCTGGCGGCCGCTGGGTGCCTCCTGGCCCATCCGCTCGACGGCGCTCTTGAGATCTCCGGCACGCCGTTCGGCGAGCGCCAGGGAGGCATCGGCCATCCGCCGCAGCTGCATTCGTTCCTGGGGACGGGCAGCGGCGATGGCTCGCTGGAAGTAGCTCCGGGCGGCCTCGGCGTCGAAACGCTCCGAGGCGCGGGCGCCGAGGATCGCAAGAGCGGCGGACTTGTATTTCGTCTCGGACTCGAGCTCCTCGTCGGAGCGCTGCTCGAGCGCCTGGATCGCCTCCAGGCTTCCGCGCTGCTCCATCCGTACCTGACGTTGTTTCGGTGCCATCGGCGGGCATTCTAGGTGGTGAGGGTGCGCGTGGCCGCTCCGAGCGTCAGCCGCCGGGTTGCGGGTGCCCGCGCGGCGGACAGGAGGTATGCTCGCGGCGTGTCGAGGGAGGCTTCAAAGCAGGGGAGAGCGAATCATCGCCGGGGGCTGCGCGAGCGTGCCGCCCTGGCGCTGGCGGTCGCGATGATCGGCGGCGGCGCGATGACTGGATCTGCGTCGGCGGCCGAATCGGTCGAAGGCGGCAACTCCTTCAACGAACTCTCCCAAAAGGCTCAGCAGGAAACGACGCCGACGGAAACGACGGCGACGACGACTGGCACCGAAGCCGAAGTCCACAACTCGAGCAAAACGGTCTACATCGGGATCGCCGCGGCGATCGTGCTGCTGATCGCGATCGCCTTCGTGATCGTTCGCGACGCCCGGCGGGTGGCGCCTGCGGGCGCGGAGGAGTACGGCGAAGGCAAATCGGGCCGCAACATGGCGGTACAGCGGCGCAACCGCCGCAACAAAGCGCGGGCCGCGAAAGCGGCGCGCAAGAAACACCGCTGAGGTCTCAGCCGTGCGAGACGGCGCGGACCGGCGTGCGCGTCCGGACCGGCCCCCGAACCCGCCGCGGCGAGGAAGGGGAGGGCGACCCGTGAGGGCCGCGCCGGGGATTGCGCGGCAGCGGACTACGCGGATGCGGGTTCAAGGGGCCGCCTGGGAGCGCCTTCGATCCGCCGTCCTCTTCGGAGGAGTCCGAGACGTCGGCGACGTTGGTGGACTCGTCGTAGCGAAACGGAATCCAGATCATCAAAGCGGCGATCGGCAGTTTGATCAGGCCAGCCATCAGCAGGATCCACATCCAGGTCTGCATGGTGTGAGCGATGGTACTACTGCCCGGTGACCGCGGACGCGCATAACCGGCTGAAGGAGCTCGATGCGGAGGTGACTGCCTGCCGGCGTTGTCCGCGACTGGTCGAATGGCGCGAGCAGGTGGCCCGTGAGCGCCGCGCTGCGTTCGCTTCGGAGACCTACTGGGGACGACCGCTTCCGGGCTTCGGCGATCCCGCCGCGCGGATCCTGCTGCTCGGCTTGGCGCCGGCGGCGCACGGTGCCAACCGCACGGGACGGATGTTCACGGGAGACCGCTCGGGGGACTTCCTCTACGCAGCGCTGTGGCGAGTGGGGCTGGCGAGCCAGCCGCAGTCGCTCAGAGACGGAGACGGCCTCGAGCTGAGCGGAGCGCGGATCAGCGCGGCGGTGCGCTGCGCGCCTCCCGCCAACAAGCCGACGCCGGAGGAGCGCGACAACTGCCTGCCGTGGAGCCTGCGCGAAACTGAGCTGCTGGAGGAGGTCCGGGTCGTCGTCTGTCTCGGCGCCTTCGCTTGGGACGGAGCGCTGAGGCTGCGCCGGGAGCTGCGCGGGCCGGATGCGCCGGCGGAGCGGCGTCCCCGCTTCGGTCACGGTGCGGAGGCCCCGGGGGAGCCATGGCCGCTTTTGGGCTGCTACCACCCGAGTCAGCAGAACACCTTCACGGGCCGGCTGACCGAGCCGATGATCGACGCGGTCCTCGAGCGTGCGCTGGAGCTATCGGCGGGAGGATCGCCGGACCGTCGTTAGGGTGGGGGAGTGTCCACCTCCAACGCCGACGCCCGCGGTCAGCTGCTGCGCATGCTGGGCTCCGCCGCCGATCGCCTGGCGGTGGCGCTGGGGGAGCTCGGCGGTGCCTATGAGATGCTCGACGAGCGCAGTGCCGAGCGGATGGAAGAGGCCGTGTTTCGCCCGATCCAGCTTGCCTATGGCCGCCTGCGCCGCACCCACAACGACTTTGCGGCCAGGACGGGCCTGCCGGCACGGGGGTTCAGCCCGGCCCCCGAAGGCGCGCCGGCCCGTGGCGTCAAGCCGCTGATCGAAGCGGCGGCCGCGGAGGCGTCTGCCGCGGACGGAGAATTGGGGGCGCTGCAGGACTCGATGCTGCCGGTCGAGTTCGGCGACGTGGAGGTCCGCGAGGGTATCGGCGAGGTACGGCGGCTGCTGGGCGCGGTCGTCCCGGGCACACGCGAGCTGTTGCGGACGTTCGGCCGCTAGGCGAGCTCGACGAGCAGGGGAGGGTGGTCGGAGAGCGCGGCGCCATCCTTGAGCGCGGGCGCGAGCGCCTGCGCCTCGCCACGCGCAGTGAGGCCCAGACAGAAGATGTGGTCAACGTCGCGGGCGGCGGCGTGGTCGGCGCCCGCAACGGGGGCGACGGGAGAGCGCAGGTTGAGATCTCCGCCAAGGATCAGCGGCGATCCGTCGGCGAGATCGAGACCGAGGCTCCATAGGCGCGCGAGCTCCTGCTCAGCGAGCGTGACGCGCGTGCTGCCATGGAAGTTCGCGACGACGAGCCCGGGTGCGATCCTCGCGAGCTGGGCGACACGCCGCTCGGGCCGTGTCCTCAGCCTCACCGTGCGAGCGTCCAGCAGCGCCCGGCGCGAGAGGATCGCGTTGGCGCCGCCACCGTTGGACTTGATCGCATCGGGCCAACGCCTGGCGATCGAGCGGCGGAGCCACGGCAGCGAGTTCCGGGAGGTCAGGGCGGTCCGCTGCTCGGCGCCGGCGACTCGCGCCAGAGTGTCGGGCCACCACGGCGGCACCTCCTGCAGGAGCGCCACGTCCCACGGCCACGAGGCGAGCGCTCGCGCGAACTCGCCTTCGAGGTCGCGACCGCCGGGCGGAACCGAGCGGCCGTGGAACAGGTTCCAGCTGAGGACGCGCAAGAAGCCGTCGCCCGGCGAGCGCTCAGTCGACCGGCGCGCCGTTGGCTGTGAGGGTCACCTCGATGTTGCCGCGGGTGGCGTTGGAGAAGGGGCAGACCTCGTGGGCGGCCTTGACGACGTCCTTGGCGGCCTGGGCGTCGTCGACGCTGGGCAGGCTCACGTCGAGCTCGACCGCCAACTGGAAGCCGCCCTTGCCGTCGGGCGAGAGGGAAACTTTGGAATCGATCGCGACGTCTCCGGCCTCGAGCTTGGCGCGGCGTGAGACAACGCCGAGTGCGCCCTCGAAGCAGGCGGCATAGCCGACGGCGAATAGCTGCTCGGGATTGGTGCCGCCACCCTGCCCGCCCATCTCGGTGGGCAGTCGCAGGTCGACCTCGAGCGCGCCGTCGCTGGTGCGGCCGTGGCCCTCGGCGCGACCGCCTGTGACGTGCGCTTCGGCCGTGTAGATCGTGTTCGCCATCGCTTCAGCCTCCTACGTCGGGGTTGGTGAGGAGATGCTAGGACACCGCCGGCCGGCGCTCGCCGGGTGCCTTCGCCGCCCTTGACGATAGGGTCCAGATATTGGAACTAGACCGCGATCCGCACGCTGTCGTGCGGGGGAAGGGGCAGCCATGGGGGCGACACCCGAGGTCACGGATGACGAGACGACAATCCTCTCGATCGATGGCGGAGGCATCCGTGGGGTAGTTCCCGCCGTCGTGCTCGCCGCGATCGAAGATGGCTGCGAAGACATGCCGATCTGCGAGCTGTTCGACGTGATCGCGGGCACCTCGACGGGGGGCATCCTGGCGCTGGGCCTGAGCTGCCCGGGGGAGGACGGCGCTCCTCGCTTTCGCGCCGCGGATCTGGTCAAGATGTACAGCACGCAGGGACCGCAGATCTTCCCGCACGAGTTCCTCGGGACGATCAGGCGCCTGTTCGGCCCTGAGTACCCGGAAAACGGCCGACGAGACGTCCTGACGGACCGCTTCGGCGAGACCCGTCTGAAGGAGGCGCTTACGGAGGTGATCGTCACCTCCTACGACATCCAGGGTCGTCGGCCGATCTTCTTCCGCAGCGATCAGGCACAGGTCAACCATGCGCACGACTTCGCGATGCGCGACGTGGCACTGGCGACGTCGGCGGCCCCGACGTACTTCCGGCCAGTGGTGCTGCCGGATGCCGAATCTGGCGGTGAGATGGTGTTGGTCGACGGCGGCGTGTACGCCAACAACCCAGGCATGTGCGGCTTCGTCGACAGGACGGCCGCGAAGGGCCGGCGGGCGGGGACGCTGATGGTCTCGCTGGGCACGGGCGAACTGACGAAGCCGCTGTCCTACGGCGAGGCAAAGGGCTGGGGCCTGATCGGCTGGGGCAGCCACATCCTCGACGTGGTCTTCGACGGCGTCACCGAAGCGGTCGAGTACCAGTTGAAGACGCTCCTGGGACCGGAAGCCTTCTATCGCTTCCAGGTCAGGCTGACATCTGCCGAGGAGCCGATGGACGACGTCGATCAGGCGAATGTGAAGGCGCTGATCGCACTCGCCGAGGAACTCGTCAATCAGCCGGGCGGCCAGCTGAAGGAGGTCTGCGAGAAGCTGATGAGCCGCCGCGCACGCCGGCTGACGGGCCACTCCTAGTGCTCCGACGGCGCTCGCGCCATTCGGGAGCCAGGATTGACATAAGACAGAGTGGGAGGTAGCGGTCACCATCGCGATGGGCGTCGCGCATGATGCCCTCGGCGAGAAACCCGATCGACTCGTAGAGGCGGCGCGCGCGCTCGTTGTCGAGCATCACGTCGAGCCAGACCCTGTGCGCCTCGCAATGCTCGAAGGCGTGCTCGAGGGTCGCCTCGAGGGTCACACGGCCAAGACCTTGCCCAGGTCGGGCGATGACGATGCGGCGCAGCTCGATGGCGTCGTGGAGGCCGCTGAGGCCCGCGAGCAGCACGAAGCCGACGAGCTCGCCCGCGAAGCTGACCGTTAGATGCGCCTCATCGGGCGCGGAAATCGCCAGCCGATGGCGCTCAGCCGGCCAGACGGTGACCCAGCGAGCGATCTCGGGGTCGGCCTCCAGAGCCATGACCCACTCGAGATCGTCTTGTTGCGTGTTCGTGAGAGCGACGGTCAACCCGTCAAGCCTCTCAAAGGGGACGTGGGCGCCGCCATTCTGGGCTGCTTCACCCTTTTAGGTTTACATAACATTCATTATCGAGCACAGCATGGTAGTGCATCAGTTTGAGAATCCGGCCCACGCGGAACACGCTGCTGGCTACGGTCGGCAGCGATGCGACCCGACGAGATCACGATGCAACGCGCCGTTGTGCGGCTGGTGCTCAAACGAGAGCGCGAGCTTGACGGCCTTGAGCGACTGCTCGGCTCTGAGGCTGTCGCGGCCGTCAAGACGCTCGCCGCTGATGGCGTCGTCCTACGGCACGGAGAGCGCTTGTGGGCCTCCCCGTGCCTCTCACGGCTCGACGCGCTCGGTCTTGTCCCGTGCTCCTGATCTGGTCGGAGAAGCCCGGGTGCCACCGGATCTCCCTAGCTACGGACGGGCTGTCCACTGATGGCCGGAATTGTTTCGCGCGTAGACTCTCGGTCTATGTCTCTGCTCTATGACGCCTTCAGCACGCGGCGGCTTGCCGTCGAAGTAAACCTATGGCCAGAGGTCGAGAGGTTCGACCAGGACGGCCTGTCGAATCTGTTTGCCGCTCTGAACGCAGACGCCCCGGAAGGGACCGTGCTGACTTCATGCGAGCTGCGACCGGAGACGGGGGCTCGCTTTCAAAGCGACTCATGGACATACGACCTATCCCCAGCCGGAGTCTTTATGCGGTGCGTCAACCTACGGACGATGGAAGACACGAAGCGACGAATGCGGGACCTCCTTGAGAAAACACGTCCGCTCCTGGCGCCGCCCGAGCGACGCAAGACAACTCATGCCTTCTACACGGACGAAATCCGCATCGTCGTTTCCGTTCCCGAAGATGGAAAGCGAGACGTTCGACAGCACGTCACCAACAAACTTTTGAAGCGCAGCACCGACAGGAGCGACCTTCCCGACTTTCAAAGCGCGGGGCTCAGTTTGACTGGGACCACCGACGACTACCACTGGCACGCAGATATCAACAACGCTCACGACACGGCGGATAGGCTTCTCCTGAGTGCGTCCCTCATGTTCCTACCGAGTCCAGACCCGCCGCGGCCGGGGTCCGATCTCGATGTCATCGAAGAGCAGATCGTGCAGTCGTGCTCGTTTGCGACTGAGCATTTGCTCGCGTTCTCGCAGAAGTTCATCTCCTGATCATGCTTGACGCAGACCAAAACCGAGACGAGAAGTTCGGCCGTTTGCTCAGGCGTCATGAACGGCATCACCGGTCGCTTAGCCAGCGCGACGAGCGGCGCGAAAGGGCACGGCGCGAAACTTCTCATGCCGAGCCGCGAAGGTCGATGACAATGACCGAGGAAATCCGCGCGGAGCCTGGAGAGGCGGAGAGGCTGGATCTCTCTCGTTGTCATGCACGCGAAGGCAAGCTGATGTCCTTGGCAGACTTTCGGCGCGAGCTAGCTGCCGAAGATGACGAGTAGCGAGCCATCGCCGAGTTTCAGGTCGAGCTGACGCCCGAGGCGCGCGAAGACCTTCGCGCCCTCAAGAAAAGAAGCAAAAAAGCGTGGCAGACGGCCGAAGACTTGATCGATGAGACGGCGCGGAATCCCGATGCTGGCAAGGAACTAGAAGATGAGTGGGCAGGCGCCCGCGGCATCCGTTTCGAAAAAGCAACCTATCGGCTGATTTGGGAAGTCGACTACAAGCAGGAACTCGTGATCGTGCTTCGCGTGGGTAAGAAGCTCCGCCGTTCGGGAACGATCTACGAGCTTCCGCGTCCAACCACCAAAGGCTGGCCGCCCGATACGCGAGGCTAAGCGCGGGTCTTCGCCCAGCGCGCCTCGGCAGCGCGTTTGGCTGACTCGCTGCGCTCCGCTGGCGTGAGTCGTTTAGCGCGCGTTTTGCCGCCGGCAGCGCCGCCCTTCCGGCCCAATGCGGCCATCTTCTGATCCTTCCCAGCGTTGGGGTCGACCTCTTGGGCCTGCCCAGTGGCGAGATCCACGACCAGCTTTCCGAGCTGGCTGGGGTCACGGGGGCGCGGAGGAGGCTTGGCCATTCCCGCATCGTAGCGTCGTCCTCCGAGGGAGTTTTCCGTCCGGTCGCTTACGCATAATGTTCAGTATGAATCGACTGAGTATCGAGCGGCGGGCGCAAATCATCGCCATGCTCACGGAGGGGAACAGCATGAGGGCAACCGCCCGCATGGCAGGGTGCTCATTCAACACCGTCTCGAAGCTGCTGCTGGACGTGGGAGCGGCCTGCACGGAGTACCAGGACCGAACGTTGCGCGATCTGCGCTGCACTGAGGTCCAATGTGACGAGATATGGAGCTTCGTCGGGGCGAAGGCGAAGAACGTGCCCGAGGAACGTCAAGGCGAGTTCGGCGTCGGGGACGTGTGGACGTGGGTTGCTATCGACGCCGAGACGAAGCTCGTTCCGTCATGGCTGCTCGGGGAACGCAAGACCGGTGACTGCGTCGCATTCCTCAACAATCTACGCGACCGGCTCCGCTACCGCATCCAACTCTCGACCGATGCTCACGCCAGCTACAAGAGTGCGGTAGGGCTCGTTTTCGCGGGCGATGTGGATTGGGCGCAGGTCGTGAAGGACTACAAGTCAACGAACGTCGCTCCGGGCCGTTACAGCCCGCCTGCTTGTACAGGGATGCACGTCAAGCCGCAGCTCGGGAACCCGGATCTCTCGAAGGTCAGCACGAGCTACATCGAGCGTCAGAACCTCACGATGAGGATGAACATGCGCCGGTTCACGCGGCTGACCAACGCTTCCTCGAAGAAACTGGAGAGCCACGCTGCCGCCGTGGCGCTGCATTTCATGGCGTACAACTTCGCGCGGCCGCACAACAGCCTCAAGGACCCGTACCCGCGGACCCCGGCGATGGCCGCCGGGGTCGCGGATCACGTCTGGACGGCCCAGGAGATAGCGGCGCTGCTCGACTAGCGAGTCATCCGGCTACTTAGACCACGTACGTTGCCGTTTTTGCATTGGCGATATCCCGGGTGGGCGGAACAAGGCTAGGTTGTCCGCTCGCTGCTTGACGCCGTGCTCGTTGATCTGCATCGGTCGCCCGAGATCCTCAAAACAGTGTTCGTCGAAGAGCGGTCTGCTGCCTTCGTTAGTGGGAAGGACGTTCGTTCGTACGAACGGCATCGTGCCGCCGCCGAACATTTGCTCGATGAGCTTCAACGCCCCCGTCACGAGCGCCACCGCTGGCCTCGTTTTCCCATCGCTGAGCTTATGTTTCCGGTACGTCAAGTCCGTCCCGATGACACCGATCAGGGCACCGTGCTCTTGAGGATTCAGGCCGGTGCCCTGGACATCCACCTGCGCCTCCGCGATGGTGCAGACGCCGATCAGCGGTCGCTCCTGCGTGTGGGGAATAACGGAAACATCCTTCTCAAGCAGGACAGCGATCTGCTGCACCTGCGTCGTACCCGCCCAAAGGTTGTGGATCGTGAGGCTCACTTCCAGCTCCTCCCGGCGGTCTTTGCCGCAACAAAACTGGAGGAACGAGGGAAACCCCTTGGGGTGCGTTAGCACCCGGCAGACCACCGGCTCCTGAATCCGAAGTGACGGCGACGCGGACGTAGCGGGGCGCGCTCGCGTCGCCGCTTTAGGCTTTGGCTGCTGCGCGGGTACGGCTACTGCTGGCGACGCTTGCCGCCTTTGTTTTCGTGCTTTTTTGTTGGCCACTATTCAGAATTTTCCGAAGCTTTGTGATTTGGCTTCGGGAGAACTCTATGTCCAACGACTGCGCGGTGGCTTCCCGCTCGGTCCATGCAGGTCTCTTGCTCATCGCTGCCTCCTCTGTGCCTGAGTACCCGGAATGCTAACGCCTGCCCCCTTAAAGATCGGCAGGAACGGCCATCTACTTAGCGAGCCGCCAGAATCCCAACTGGTAGCCCTAGACCACAGCGCCTGTCAGGTCGACCGCCCGCACGCCTGCACGGCTCGCGAACACATGACCGTCTGAGGTCTCGTGAACCAGCCCAGCGCGGCGAAGGCCGTGCAGATAGTCGCCCGAATGGCGCACGTTCAGCTCTCGGGACAGATCGTCGCGGGTCCAGATCGGGTAGCCGTCTGGCGCCGTCAAGAGATAGAGCAGGTCGCGTTCGATCTCATCCATCGAGCGCGATACCTCACGGGTAGGCTGCGGGTCAGGCATGGAGCTAATCCCTCCGTGTCTAGGTCCCGGCGTTGAGTTACCGCTCGCGCCGGGGCCGCTTGGTTAGTGCCGCGACCCTAAAGCGTCCGCACCCGCCGAATCCAGCGCAGATCGAAACTGATGCACTACCCACGGTTCTAGGCGCAGCGTCGCGTCATTCGTGGCTGCGGCTTCTCACCCAACGAGACAGGAATCTCATTCAGACGAGACCGTTTTGTCTCATCCATCTGAGACTCGCGCTGTTACACGAGATCTCATTCGTTTGAGACTGGGAGCGCCTGTGATCTCTGAAATGCGGCCGCCAGCTCGTTGCGCGAGTGGATCCCCAGCTTTCGGTAGACGTGTCCGAGGTGGTATTCGACGGTCTTCGGGCTGATGAAGATGGATGCCGCGGCCTCCCTCGTGGTCAGTCCGTCGGCGAGCAGGCTGGCTATGCGCAGCTCCTGGGGAGTCAGCTGGTCGAGCGTGCTGACATCGCGCCGACGCGCCGTCTCGCCCGTGGCCGCAAGCTCTGCATCTGCCTGCTGGAGCCAATGCCGCGCTCCGAGGCGCTCGAAGGTCCCGGCTGCCGCTCGCAGCTGTTGGCGTGCGCGTGTGCGTTTGCGCGCACGACGTAGACAGCCCCCGTATGCCAGCCGGGTGCGGGCGGTCTCGAAAGCATCGGGTGTCCGCTCGTGCAGTCGCAGCGCTTCCTCGAAGTGGCGTTCGAGCTTGTCCGCTTCCGCCAGCAGCCCGAGACAGCGGGTAGCGCGGGCCAGCGCCCACGGCTGGCCCTTCGCGCTCGCGCGAGCGAAAAAATCGGCAGCGACAGCAGCAGCGTCCTCGTCGCGGCCGAGGTGCAGGAACGCCTCGACGACCTCGGGCGCCGGCGAGAGGTCTACATCGGCGATGCCGTGCGAGCGTAGAGCGTCGATCTGGGCCTCATAGTGCTCGATGGCGGAAGCCGGGTGACCGAGCCCGAGCTCGAGGTCGCCCAGGGCCTGGGTTGCCCAAACGCCGTATAGGGCGATGCCCAACTCGTCGCACAGCCTCGTCGCCTCGGCGGCCTGCTCGCGGCAGGCTGCCTCATGTCCCCGGCGTGCTTCCAGTCCGGCCAGTCCGGCCAGTGACGCCGCCATCTCGACTCGCTGGCCCGTCTCCCGAGCTAGTCCAATCGCTTCGTCATAGCTGGTCTCGGCGGCTGCCCACTGGTCGGTCGTTGCCTGATCGCGCGCGAGCATGTGCAGGAGGTTCGGCAAGGCGCCAAGCGCCGCGTTGGTGCGCGCCAGCTCGAATGCCTGGTCGATCAGGCCTCGTCCCGTGTCGGCCTCGCGCAGCCACAGTGGCCCAAGCGCCGCCCAGGCGAGCAGCCCTGGGTCACCGCGCAACTCGTCTGACTCCTCGAGGATCTTGACCGCCTTACGCGCCGAAGCGGCGCCGGCGTCGCCTTGACCGTCTGCGACAAGCGCCATGCCGTGCGCCATCGCCGCGAAGAACCTCGCGCGGCGAGAGCCATGCACGTTGGCAAGCGCCAGGGCGCGCTCAGCGGCAGCGATCATCGCCGGCGTATCGCCCGTGTAGAAGCATCCTTGGACTGCCTGAGCGAGCATCACGACGGCCAGCTCCGGATCCGTGTCAGCAACCCTCTCGGCCGCTCCGACCATCAACGGGTAGGCGGCCACAACCGGCCCGCATCGCATCGCCACCTGCCCGCGGACGTAGTCAATACGTGCCGCGACGGTGGGAGCGAGCTCTTGCGCCGTCGTTTCCTCGACCAGCTCGAGCACGCGTGGCACGTCGCCTGCCAGCCATGCCGCCTGCGCTGCTTCCAACAGCAATTGTCCGCGTGCGGAGTCGGTCGAGCACAGGCTGGCGGCGCGCGCGAACGTCGCCGTCGCGACCGCGTAGGCGCTGCGCTCGCGCGCCCGCGTTCCCGCCTGCATCAGAGCATCGGCCGCTCGGTCGTCGGGGCCGAGGCTTGCCGCCGCCAGGTGCCAGGCCCGCCGATCGAGATCTCGGTCGGGGAGCACCGCCGCGAGGGCCCCGTGGGCCTCGCGGCGCTCGGGCGCAGACGCCTTGGCGAATATGGCGGAGCGCGCTAGCGGATGTGTGAACTCGACCCTGTCGAGATCGATCCTGACCAGGCCCGCCGCCTCCGACGGAGCGAGATCGCCGAGGTCGAGCCCTATGCGGGAGGCGGCGCGCGCCAGCACGCCAAGACCACAAGAGTCGCTTGCCGCCACGAGCACCAGGACGCGACGGGTTGGCTCGGGCAGGCGCCCGAAGCGGCCTAGGAACGCGCCGGCAATGCTCGTCGAGATCGGGACAGGCGCATCGCTCGGCAGGGCGAGCAGCCGGGTTGCCTGCGGCGCGAGCTCGAGCAGCGCGAGTGGGTTGCCGCCGGTGGCAAGGTACAGGCGCTCAACTGCGTCGTCTGGAACATCCGCGCCAGAGAGCAGCTCGGCGGCGTCTGACCGATCGAGCCCGGCGATCGTCAGTGTCCGCATGTCGGTGCCGTCCAGCAGTGAAGGCTGGCCCTCCCGTACCGTGAGGACGAGCGCGATGGGATCGGCTAGAAGCCGTCGTGCGGCGAACAGCAGCGTCTCCGCGCTGGAGCGGTCGAGCCAGTGCGCGTCGTCGATGAGCAGCGCGAGCGGACCCTCCTCTGAACACACGGAAAGCAGGCTCAGCGTCGCGGCGCCGACAGCGAAACGGTCCTGGGCGCGAGCCGGACCGAGCGCGAGCGCGCCGGCGAGCGCGGTCGCCTGCGGCGCTGGGATCCGGTCCAGCGCGCCCAAAACCGGGCGAAGCAGCTCAGCCAGTCCCGCGAACGGGATCACCGCCTCGGGCTCGACCCCGCGGGCTCGCAGGATCCGCATCCCGTCGGCGCGCTCGGCTGCGTGCTCGAGCAGGGCGGTCTTCCCGATCCCTGGCTCGCCGACGAGCGCGAGCACGCCGCTACGGCCCTCGCGCGCCTGCGCGAACAGCCGATCGAGCGCCAGCTGCTCGTCTTCCCGGCCAAGCAACATCAGTCGATTCTGACTAGTTCGCACCCCCAGTGCGGCCGGGTTCGGCCGCCGAGACAACTAGGCGACCCCCCTGATGCGAGCCCACGGGCTCGGGTTTACGGTCACGTCAATCGATCCAAGGGAGACCTCAATGGCAACCGTCGAGGTAGACAGCCAGAAGCTCGAGCAGTTCGTATTCCGCGCCGTCGAGGAGGTCGGCGCGACCCTGGGCGCGGCGCTTGTCGTGATGGGCGACAAGCTGGGGCTCTACCGTGCCCTTGCGGATGCCGGGGGTCTGACGCCGGTCGAGCTCGCGCGGCGGACCGCGGTCAGTGAGCGCTACATCCGCGAGTGGCTGAACGCACAGGCCGCGGGCGGCTATGTGGAGTACGACCCGATCGGCGGCACCTACACACTTCCTCCCGAGCAGACGGTCGCCCTCACCGACGAGTCCAGTCCCGCTTTCCTCCCCGGGTTCTTCCAGATCGCGCTCGGCACGGTGATCGACTCCCCTCGGATCACCGAGGCAGCCCGCAGCGGCGAGGGCGTGGGCTGGCACGAGCACAACCACGACGTGTTCGACGGGTGCGAGCGCTTCTTCCGTCCCGGCTACAACGCCAGCCTGATCCCGGCATGGCTGCCCGCGCTCGACGGGGTCGTCGAGAAGCTCCGGGACGGCGCCAAGGTGGCGGACATCGGCTGTGGCCACGGGTCCTCAACGATCCTGATGGCGCAGGCGTTTCCGTCCTCGACGTTCGTCGGCTCCGACTACCACGAAGGCTCGATCGAGACCGCCCGCCAGCGCGCGCAGGATTCGGGGGTCTCCGATCGCGTTCGCTTCGAGACGGTTGCCGCCTCTTCCGATCACGGCGAGGGCTATGACCTGGTGACGATGTTCGACTGCCTGCACGACATGGGCGATCCTGTCGGCGCCGCCCGGCAGGTCCACAGGATGCTCGCGCCGGACGGGACCTGGCTGATCGTCGAGCCGATGGCCGGCGACCGTGTCGAGGACAACCTCAACCCCGTCGGACGCGCCTTCTACGGGTTCTCGACGTTTCTCTGCACGCCCGCCTCACTGTCGCAGGAGGTCGGGCTCGCACTCGGAGCGCAAGCAGGAGAGGCCAGGATCGGCGACGTCGTCGCGGGCGGGGGGTTCACTCGCTTCCGCCGGGCCGCGGAGACGCCCTTCAACCTCGTCTTCGAAGCGCGGCCGTGAGCCCTACGATCGACTCTAGGGGCAACGCATGAACACGGTCACCAATAGGGCGCTCGCACCGGCGCCGGCTGAGCGAACGATCGGCCGTGACGGCGAGCAGAGCCGTGCCCGCTATCCCGACGCTGAGGGTTTCGTCGAGCGCGACGGCCAGCGTCTCTTCTACGAGGTCTACGGTGAGGGCGAGGAGACCGTCTTCCTGCTTCCGACCTGGTCGTTGGTCCACTCACGCCACTGGAAGATGCAGATCCCATATCTGGCGCGTCACTTCCGGCTGCTCGTGATGGACGGTCTCGGCAATGGGCGCTCCGATCGTTGCCGCGAGGCGCCGCGCTATGCACCCGCGGAAGTCGCCCGCGACTGCCTGGCGGTGATGGATGCCACCGGGACAGAGCGAGCGGTGATGGCGAGTCTCTCCACCGGCGCTCAGTACCAGCTCGCCCTGGTGCGCATCGCGCCTGAGCGCGTGGCGGGAGCTGTGTTTGTTGGCCCGGTTTTCCCATATACGCCCTCGCCCGTGTCGCTGGAGGCGACCTCGTTGTTCCCGTTGCTTTTTGCCTTGCCCGCACCCTTTCACCCGTGGTGGGCACGCATGAACGCAGGTCTTTGGCGCAAGGACCGCCACGCGTTCCCGGAATGGTTCATCGCCCGCTGTTTCCCCGAGCCACACTCGACCAAGGCCATCGAGGACGGCGTCGGATGGGCGCTGGAGACCGACCCCGAGACATTGATCGCCACCGTGACACACGGCGAGTTTCTCAGTGGCCGGCGGACGCTGCGCGAGCTGGCGGGCAACCTCGACTGCCCGGTGCTCGTAGTCTCCGGCGAACGCGACAAGATAACGCCGCCCCGCGACGGACGGGCGCTGGCCCGTCTCAGCGGCGGGCGGTTCGAGGCGGTCCCCGGCGCCGGCCATTTCCTTCACGCCCGCAAGCCTGTCCAGTTCAACCTGGCGCTGCGGGAGTTCTCCGAGGACGCCTTCGACCGCCCGCGCGCGCCGCGCGATCCCACCGTGTACCGCCCGGAAGGTCGTCCTCGTGCGCTGTTCGTCTCCTCGCCGATCGGGCTCGGGCATGCGCAGCGCGATCTCGCGATCGCCCGCGAGCTGCGCCGCCTGCACCCAGACCTGCAGGTCGACTGGCTCGCGCAGGACCCGGTCACTCGAGTGCTTGCGGCTGAGGGCGAGCGCATCCATCCCGCAAGCGCGCATCTCGCCAATGAGTCCAGGCACATCGAGTCGGAGTCCGCCGAGCACGACCTGCACTGTTTTCACGCGCTGCGCCGGATGGACGAGATCCTCGCCGCGAACTTCATGCTCTTCCACGACATCGTGCGCGAGCAGCGTTACGACCTGTGGATCGGAGACGAGGCATGGGAGCTCGACTACTACCTGCACGAGAACCCTACGGAGAAGCGGGTTCCGTTCGCGTGGCTTACCGACTTCGTCGGCTTCCTCCCGATGGACGACGGCGATCCGCGCGAGCGCTTTCTGACCGCCGACTACAACGCCGACATGGTCGACCATGTCGCCCACCACCCTGAGGTCCGCGACCTGGCCCTGTTCGTGGGCAACCCCGATGACATCGTCGCGGCGCGTCTCGGACCAGAGCTGCCGCTGATCCGCGACTGGACCGAGCGCAACTTCGACTTCACCGGCTACGTCACCGGCTTTGACCCCGCTGACCTCGGTGATCGCAGCAAGCTACGCGCTGAGCTCGGCTACGGCGACGACGAGCAGGTGTGCATCGTCACCGTCGGCGGCTCAGGCGTCGGCGCTGACCTGCTGCGACGGGTCATCGCCGCCTTTCCACAGGCCAAGGAGCGCATCCCGGAGCTGCGCATGATCGTCGTCGCAGGGCCCCGCATCGACCCCCACTCGCTTCCCTCCCATGCCGGCCTCGAAGTCGTCCCCTACGTCCACAACCTCTACCGGCATCTGGCCGCCTGCGACCTGGCGGTCGTTCAGGGCGGCCTGACCACCTCAATGGAGCTGACCGCGCAGAAGCGGCCATTCCTCTACTTCCCCCTCCGCCACCACTTCGAGCAGAACTTCCACGTCCGACACCGCCTCGAACGCTACGGCGCCGGTCGCCGCATGGACTACGACGACTCTCCCCCAGAGCGGATCGCTGCCGCGATCGCACAGGAGATCGGCAGCCAGGTCGACTACCGCGACGTAGAGACCGACGGGGCCGCCAGGGCGGCCCGTCACATTGCCACGCTGCTCAACTAACGGGAGCAGAACGCTTCGGCGCCGGCGAACCATTCTGCGGGCTCACGTCGCTGAGACCTCGCAATCTGGTGTCAGGCGTCTCGGTCGGCCGCCGCCCGCATCGCTTCGGCGATGACGGGCTTTTGGTCCACCTCCACGCCCTGCGGAAAGGCCAGGCGCTGCGTGGCGAGGACGACGAGAGTCGCGGCCGTGTCGGGGTACTCGACGACGTCGGGGCGGTTGGTCGTGGAGACCACGAGGTAACGGACGGGCTCGTCGGAGCGGTTGACCAGGCTATGGGCACCTGCGTGACCTCGAGGGAACGCAACCACTGTGCCGGCCGGCAGGAGCCGCGTCCCGTCCGGACCGTGCAGCGAGAGCGTCCCGGCTAGGACGAGCAGTAGCTCCTCGTTGGCGTGGTGGACGTGCAGCGGCGAGCCGACGGCGCCTGGGTCGAGCTCATAGACGTTGGCGGCGAGCTCCTGCGCCCCGGCCTGAGCTCCCACGGGAGCGACGTGGCGACCAGGGTATTTGTCCGCCTCCCAGCATGGCTGCTCGAAGTCCACGGTCATCGCGGATGACTGTAGCTCGCGAGCACCTGATCCAGGGCTCCGACAGAGCCATCGGTCTCACCGCCGAGAAGACCCCCGAACTCGCCGCCGTGACCAGCTTGGTCGCTGCCATCGCCTACCTTGAGGCCATGCCGCGCCAAGCCGATGTTCGCAGCCACGGACGCGTCTTCGACGACATCGCCGAGCAATATGACCGTCATCGTCCGGCCTACCCGGACGTGCTCCTCGATATGGCGTGCGAGACCGCCGGGATCGGTCCCGACTCTGAGGTACTCGAGATCGGCTGCGGAACCGGGCAGCTCACGCGCAGCCTGCTCGCTCGCGGCTTGCGGGTGACGGCCGTGGAGCCCGGCCGGCGGTTGATCGCAAGGGCCCGTGAGCGGCTGAGCGGTGCCGGCGAGGTGCGGTTCCTCAACTCGCGCCTGGAGGATGCTCAGCTGCCGCTTGCCGGTTACTCAGCGGTGTTCTCCGCGTCGGCGATCCACTGGGTCGATCCAGCTGTGAGCTGGCGCAAGGCGGCCGACGCGCTGGTGGACGGCGGCACCTTTGCTCTGGTCTCCTACTTCGGGCTCGACGACCCCCGCAGCGCCGGCGATCAGAAGGCGCTGCGCGAGGCCTTGAGGAAGGTCGAGGCCGGACCAGCCGCCGAGTGGCCCACCTACCGGGACCTCGACAGCATCCTCGCCGGCGTCGCGGCCCGGCGCGGCAACATCTCGGAGGTATGGGCGTGGCTCGGCGGCTACGAGCTGGCCCGCGACTATGCGGCGGACCTCTTCGACGACGTGCAAGTCGCCACAGTTCCGATGCAGCTTGAGCACACCGCTGAGGAGCTCAATGCCCTGCTGGGCACGATGTCCTTCTGGGCCCGGCTCTCACCCCCGCAACGCAACGCTCTCGCCGCCGAGAACCAAGCCCTCCACGAGCGGATCGGCCGGCCGATGCGCTCCAGCACGCTCGCCTGCCTGGTTCTGGCCAGGCGCCGGCCCCGTACCTGTGCCACGGCCGAATCGATCAGGAATGGAGAAGCGCCCGCCGCGGGCCGCGGCTAGTGTGACCGCCGATGGCCAAGGCAAAGACGACCGGCGAGCCCTCGGCGCCACACGCCGCTGACAGCCACGAGCTGATCCGTGTGCAGGGCGCGCGCGTCAACAACCTCAGGGACGTCAGCGTCGAGATCCCCAAGCGCCGGCTGACGGTGTTCACGGGCGTCTCCGGCTCGGGCAAGAGCTCGCTCGTGTTCGGCACGATCGCCGCAGAGTCCCAGCGTCTGATCAACGAGACCTACAGCGCCTTCGTCCAGGGCTTCATGCCGACGCTCGCACGGCCTGAGGTGGACCTGCTGGAGGGGCTCACCACGGCGATCGTCGTCGACCAGGAGCGGATCGGCTCCAACCCTCGCTCAACCGTCGGCACGGCCACAGACGCGAACGCGATGCTGAGAATCGTCTTCAGCCGTCTCGCGAAGCCGCACATCGGCTCGCCCAAGGCTTACTCCTTCAACACCCCCTCGGTCAAAGCCTCCGGCTCGATCACCGTCGAACGAGGCGCCAAGAAGACGGTGAAACGGACCTTCAGCGTCACCGGCGGCATGTGCCCCCGCTGCGAGGGCATCGGCAGCATTACCGACCTCGACCTCACGCAGCTGTTCGACGAGAGCAAGTCTCTCTCGGAAGGCGCGCTGACGATCCCCGGCTACACCTCCGGCGGCTGGAACTACCGGCTCTACGCCTCCTCCGGCTTCTTCGACCCTGACACGCCGATCCGCAAGTACACGAAGAAAGAGCTGCAGGACCTCCTCCACCACGAGCCCGTGAGGATGAAGATCGAGGGCATCAACATGACCTACGAAGGCCTGATCCCACGGATCCAGAAGTCGATGCTCGCCAAGGACAAGGAGGCGATGCAGCCGCACATCCGAGCCTTCGTCGACCGCGCCGTGACCTTCACTACCTGCCCCGAGTGCGACGGGACCCGGCTCAGTGAGGGCGCCCGCTCCTCGAAGATCAAAGGCGTCAGCATCGGTGACGCCTGCGCGATGCAGATCAGCGATCTCGCCGGGTGGATCCGGGGTCTCGACGAGCCCTCGGTGGCGCCGCTGCTCGAGGCGCTCGGGCAGGCGCTCGACTCGTTCGTGGAGATCGGCCTCGGCTACCTCTCACTCGACCGCTCGACGGCGACACTGTCCGGCGGTGAGTCGCAGCGCACGAAGATGATCCGCCAGCTCGGCTCTTCGCTGACAGACACGACGTATGTCTTCGACGAGCCGACGACGGGCCTGCACCCGCACGACATCGAACGGATGAACGACTTGCTTCGCCGACTGAGGGACAAGGGCAACACGGTCCTCGTCGTCGAGCACAAGCCCGAGACGATCGCGATCGCCGACCACGTCGTCGACCTCGGCCCCGGCGCCGGCACCGCGGGCGGCAAGGTCTGCTTCGAGGGCACCGTCGATGGACTGCGAGCCACCAAGACGATTACCGGCCGTCACCTCGAAGACCGGGCGACCCTCAAGGAGACGGTGCGCGAGCCGACCGGGACGCTGGAGATCCGCGGCGCGAGCGCCAACAACCTGCGGGATGTCGACGTCGACATCCCGCTCGGGGTGCTCGTCGTCGTCACGGGCGTCGCCGGGTCGGGCAAGAGCTCGCTCGTGAACGGATCGATCCCCGCGGACGCGGATGTCGTGTCGATCGACCAGGGCGCGATCCGCGGCTCACGGCGCAGCAACCCGGCCACCTACACAGGGCTGCTCGACCCGGTCCGCAAGGCTTTCGCGAAGGCAAATGGCGTCAAGCCTGCTCTGTTCAGCTCCAACTCCGAGGGCGCCTGTCCGAACTGCAACGGCGTCGGCGTCATCTACACCGACCTGGCGATGATGGCGGGTGTCGCCACCACGTGCGAGGTCTGCGAGGGCAAGCGCTTCGATGCCTCGGTCCTCGAACACCGTCTCGGCGGCCGCGACATCAGCGAGGTTCTGGCGATGTCCGTCACCGAGGCCGAGGACTTCTTCGGCACCGGCGACGCGAGCACCCCGGCCGCACACGCCATCCTCGAGCGGCTGTCCGGCGTCGGGCTCGGGTATCTCACCCTCGGACAACCCCTCCCCACTCTGTCCGGCGGCGAGCGTCAGCGACTCAAGCTCGCGACCCAGATGGCGGAGAAAAGCGCGATCTACATCCTCGATGAGCCGACGACAGGCCTGCACCTCGCCGATGTCGAGCAGCTTCTCGGCCTGCTCGACCGGCTCGTCGACTCCGGCAAGTCGGTGATCGTCATCGCCCACCACCAGGCGGTGATGGCGCACGCCGACTGGATCATCGACCTTGGCCCCGGCGCCGGACACGACGGCGGTCGGGTCGTCTTCGAGGGCACGCCCGGGGCGCTCGTCAAGGACCGCTCGACGCTGACCGGCGAGCACCTCGCGGCCTACGTCGGCGCCTGACTGACCTGCTCCTACTTGCCGGAGGTCCGTGGCACGGACCGGCGTCCGGCGGACGCCTTCTTGGCGATCGACGGACGCTTCTCGGCAGATTGCGGCTTCGCCTTCTTGCCGGTCCCGCCTTTGTCCTTGCCGCGTCCGTCGGGAGTCTGAGCAGGCGTTGCCGCCCGCCCGGACTTGTTCGACTTCTCGGCGAGCCTTGCCGCCAGTTCAGCGATGTCCATCTGACGAGCCTAACGGCGAAGGACTACGGCTTCGGGTCGGGACTCGAATATTGCGGACCGTTTCTGACCTAAACCGCCCATAGCCTCGCTGCCATGTTCACAACCTACGCAGAGAACGCGACCACCGGGCGTGATGAGATGCGCCCTCAGATGAGCGACGCGAGCCAGACACATGCGGGTGAGGCGGCGATCTCCGCCCGAGCGCTACGGCGGACCTTCAAGGGCGAGATCGAAGCCGTCCGCGACATCGACTTGACGGTCGCCCCGGGCGAGGTCTTCGGCTTCCTCGGTCCCAACGGCGCGGGCAAGACGACGACCGTGCGGATGCTCTGCACGCTGCTTCCTCCGACCGCCGGCAGCGCCAGCGTCGCGGGCCTCGACGTCGTCGCCGACGCCGCCCAGATCCGTCGGCGGATCGGCGTGGCGCTTCAGGAGATCGGCCTGGATCCCGTCCAGACCGGCCGAGAGCTGCTGGAGCTGCAGTGCGGCCTCTACGGGATCACCGGCCAACGTGGCCGCGACCGGGCCGCCGAGCTGCTCGACCTCGTCGGGCTCAACGATGCCGCCGAGCGGCGCACGAAGACCTATTCGGGCGGCATGAAGCGCCGCCTGGACCTCGCCAGCGCGCTGGTTCACTCCCCCGAGGTGCTGTTTCTCGACGAGCCCACCACAGGTCTCGATCCGGCATCGCGCCTGACGATCTGGGATGAGGCCAGGCGCATCAATGCCGGTGGGGCGACGATCTTCCTCACCACCCAGTATCTCGAGGAGGCCGATCAGCTCTGCAACCGCCTCGCGATCATCGACGGCGGGCGAATCGTCGCCGAAGGCACGCCCGAGGAGTTGAAGGCCGAGATGGGCCACGATGTCGTCTCGGTCACCCTTGGCGGGGCCAACGTCGAGGCGACAAAAGCTGCCCTGTCGGGCCTGCAAGGGCTGGATTCGATCGTCGCCGAGCGCGACGCCCTTGCGCTCTACATCGAGAACGGCGCGACGGCGATCGCCGAGATCGTTCGCCGCCTCGACGGCGAGCGGATCGAGGTCGGCGCGATCTCCGTCGCCAGGCCTTCGCTCGACGATGTCTTCCTGAAGGCCACCGGACGGCGCCTGGAGGGCTCCGAGGACGAGAACGCAGAGGAGGCACAGCGATGACCGAGGTTCTGCTGTTGGGCCGGCGCGCCGTCCGCGAGATCGCCCGCTACCCCGAGGCGACGATCCCCACCCTGTTCATCCCCCTGTTCTTCCTGGTCGTCAACATCGGCCAGGTCTCGAAGACCTTCCCCAGCTCGACACCGTTCCTGAAGGGTGAGGGCTACGCGGCCTTCCAGCTGCCCGTCTCGCTGATGTTCGCCGTCGCGACCGCCACGACCGGCCTGGCGATGGTCACCGAGATCGACCTCGGCTACTTCGACAAGCTGCTCGTCGCCCCGATCCGGCGCTCCTCGATCATCTTCGGACGCTTGATGTCCGACCTCGTTCGCGGCATCGCCGGATCGACCCTCGTGCTGCTCGTCGGGCTCGCCTTCGGGGTCAGCATCCGCAGCGGCATCGCCGGAGCGGTCGTGATCGTCCTTCTGGCTGCGCTGTTCGGCGTCGCTTACGCGGGCTTCGGCGTGCTCGTCGCGCTGCGTACCCGCAACGTGCAGGCGACCCAGTCGAGCTTCCTGCTGTTCTTCCCGCTGCTGTTCCTGACGCCGAACTTCGTCCCCTTCGATCGGCTCTCACCGGTCATGGAGACGCTGGCCCGCATCAACCCCGTCAGCTACGTGATCGTCGGCTTGCGCTCGCTGGTGATCGATGGCTGGAAGCTCGGCGAGCTGGCCGTCTGCTTCGGCGTGATCGCCGGCCTGGGCTTGATCCTCACGGGCCTCTCGCTGCGGGTGATCGCGACCTACGACCGCTGAGACCACAGTCAGCGGCCTGACCCGCTCGCCTCAGCCTGTCTTTAGAGCGGCCTGCCACAGTGGATCCGTGGCGCGAATGCTGAAACGACGCCTAGCCCTGGCCGTGGCAGCGCTAGCGCTCCTCGCCGGCGGCACCGCGGTCGCACTCGGCACCACCGGCTCGGGCCATGGCGGCAGAGCCGGCCACCGTCACGCCCACGACGGCGCCCGCCACGGTCTCCTCGCGGTCGCCTCCGGATATCTCGGCATCCCCGCCAGTCAGATCCGCAGCGAGATCGCATCCGGGAAGACGCTCGCCCAGATCGCCGCCGCGACCCCCGGCAAGTCCGAAGAAGGTCTCGTCTCGGCGCTTGTTGCCGCCGGCAAGCAGAGGTTGCAATCTGCCTCGACGAAGCTCAACGAACGAATCCAGGCCCTTGTCCAGGGCAAGCCCGGCGAGTTCCAACACCACCGGCTGGGCGCCGCTCGCCGTCACAACTCCCTGCGCGCGGCGGCGGTCGCCTACCTCGGCATCGAACGGAAGGCTCTGGCGGCCGATCTGCGCTCCGGCAAGACATTGGCCGAGGTAGCGGACGCCACGCCCGGAAAGTCCTCGGCAGGCCTCAGTCAGGCGCTGCTCGAGACGGCCACCAAGCGCCTCGACGAGCGCGCGAGCGCCGTGCATCTGAGCAAGACCGCCGAGGCGACGCGGGTGGCGAGGCTGAAGACGCGACTCCAGAGCGTCCTGAGTCGCTCTCACATAGGGCTGCACGCGCACCACGCGCCCACCGGCTGAGCGCGTCCCCTCAGCCGACCAGCGAGCCCAGCACCCGTTCCAGGGATGTCGCGACCTGCCTGCGGGTCTCCCCCCCGTCATCTGAGCGTGCGATCAGCAGGGCGCCCTCGTCGATCGCCCCCAGCAGCAGGTGAGCCAGCGCCGCCGACGGCTGCGGCTCGATCATCCCGGCCGCAGCGGCCTCCTCGATCGTCGCCTGGACGAGTCCCAAGGCATAGCGCATGCCGATCTCCCGCCAACGCTCCCAGCCGAGGACCGACGGCGCGTCGACGAGCGCGATCTGACGCAGCGCCCGGTCGTTTTCACTGGCATCGAGAAATGCCAACGCACCGACTCGCAACGCGTCCAGCGGGTCGCTCGCGCGAGCTCCCACCGCCTCGGCGATCTCCGCCATCAGCGCACTCTCGACCTGCTCGTAGACGGCCGCGAACAGCTCCAGCTTGCCGTCGAAGTGGTGGTAGAGAGCACCACGAGTCACGCCCGCCGCCTTGACGATCTCCTCGGTCCCCACGGCCCCGTAGCCGCGCTCGGCGAACAGCTCCCGGGCCGTGCCCAACAGCGCCGTGCGGGTCGCCAGCGAGCGCTCGGCCTTCAGGTTCCGCTTGCCCTCGCCGTCGGTCATCTGCTCGCCTCCCCCACCGTCCACGTTGACGGCGATCATATCTCTGTGATACATACAGACAGTATGTATGTATGTGATTTCAACACTCATCGCCAGAAACGGAGAAGGACATGAGCCAAGCCGCCGAGATGCATGAGATCCACCTCCCGCAGGGTCCAATCCGCTACCGCGAAAGCGGCTCCGGAGAGCCGATCGTGCTCGTCCACGGCGTGCTCGTGAACGGCGAGCTGTGGCGCGATGTGATCCCGATCCTGGCCAAGGACTTCCGCGTGATCGCTCCCGACTGGCCGCTGGGCTCCCAAGAGTTGCCATTGGATCCGAGCGCTGACCTCTCCCCTCCCGGCCTTGCCCGACTCGTCGTCGACTTCCTCGAGGCGCTCGACTTGGAGCGAGTCACGCTTGTCGGCAACGACACCGGTGGCGCTATCTGCCAGCTCGTCGCCACCGAACACCCCCAGCGAATCGGTCGCATGGTTCTCACCCCCTGCGATGCCTACGAGCACTTCCCGCCTCCGGCCTTCAAGGCGCTGGCGACCGTCGGGCGATCGTCCGTCGCACTGCTGGGGATCGCCCAGGCAATGCGCTCGGCCACCATCCGTCGCCTCCCCATTGGCTACGGCGGTATCACCAAGCGCGCCGACGACGCCCTGACGGCCTCGTGGGCGACGCCGCTTCGCAGGAACGCTGAGATCCGCCACCAGACGGCGAAGATCTTCGCCGGCATGCGCCCCGAGCACACCTTGCGGGCCGCCCGCGGCTTCCCGGAGCTGAAGATCCCCGTGCTGCTCGCATGGGCGCCGGAGGACCGCTTCTTCAAGCTCGCCAACGCCGAACGGATGGCCCACGAGATTCCCGGCGCCCGCTTGGAGCTGATCGAGGACAGCCTCACCTTCGTGGCGATCGACCAGCCCCAGCGGACCGCCGCGCTGATCGCCGAGTTCGCGCGAGAGCGAGTCGCTGCCGTGAATTGATCTTTCGAGGGCTAGCGCCTGCGGCGCCACAGCCGCAGCGCCAAGCTCACGACCACCAGGGCAGCGAAGCCCCACCAGCCGAACAGCGCAACCTCTCCTGCGGCGATGATCATGCGTGGCCATCCACCCGGCAACCGCCCCGCGTACCCGACATCGCGCGCTGAGCGCGCTAAAGGACCCAGCCCTCGCGCTCGATACAAATGTTGTCAGCCATACCTTGAAGAAAAGTTTGGCATGCCATATCCTTTTGCCATGGCAACCAACGGAGCGCTCCGAACCCCCGCTGTAGAGGACTACACGAAGGCGATCTTCTCGCTGGAGTCCCGCCACGACGAACCGGTCCCTACGAAGACGCTCGCCGAACGCCTGGAAATCACGCCGGGATCGGTCTCAGCGATGCTCAAGCGCCTCGACGAGCTCGGCCTGATCACCCACATCCCCTACAGGGGCGTGCGGCTGACACCCGAGGGCCGGCGCATCGCACTCGAGGTGATCCGCCACCACCGTCTGCTCGAGAGCTACCTCGCCGAGGTGCTGGGGATGCCCTGGGACCGCGTCCACGCCGAGGCGGAGGTGCTGGAGCACGTTCTCTCCGATGACCTCGAGGAACTGATCGCCGCGAAGCTCGGGCACCCCACCGTCGATCCTCACGGCGACCCGATCCCGACAGTCGAGTACGCCCTCGACGAGCGCGAGACGACCCGCCTGGACGAGTTGCCGATCGGCGCCACCGGCCGCTTCGTTAGGGTCTCCGACTCCGATCCGGAGATGCTCCGCTATCTGGCCGAGCAGGGCATCGCGCTCGGAGCCGAGCTGGAGATCGTCGAACGCCAGCCGTTCGGCGGTCCGTTGTTCGTGCGCTTCGGCGAGGAGACACACGCGCTCGGCGACGCCCTCACCCGCGCGATGCGAGTCGAGCAGGGAGAGCCGGCGGCGTGACGCCCCCGCCGCGGGTCCCGGTGCTCGAGGGCACAGAGGGTGCCGCGGTCGCGTTGCGTCCCGAGCCGCCGAGCGCACTCGACCAACTGCTCGCCAAGGGGCGGATCCGCGCGACGCTGACGATGCTCGGCCCCGCGTTCGTCGCCTCGATCGCCTATGTCGATCCGGGGAACTTCGCGACGAACATCCAGGGCGGGGCGAAGTTCGGCTATCTGCTGCTGTGGGTCGTGCTCGCCGCGAATCTGATGGCGATGCTGATCCAGTACCTCTCGGCGAAGCTTGGGATCGTCACCGAGCGCAGCCTGCCTGAGAACATCCGCGACCGCTACCCGCGGGCGGTCAGCTGGGGCATGTGGGCGCAGGCGGAGGTGATGGCGATGTCGACCGACATCGCCGAGTTCCTCGGCGCGGCGATCGGCCTGAACCTGCTGTTCGGCGTGCCGCTGCTGCCCGCCGGGCTGATCACGGGCGTGATCGCGATCGCGATCCTCGAGCTGCAGTCGCACGGCTTTCGCCGCTTCGAGCTGGCGATCACGGCGCTCCTGGGGATCATCCTTCTGGGCTTCATCTACGAGACGCTGAGGATCGGCCCCTCCGCCCACGACTCCTTGCACGGCCTGATCCCAGGGCTCAACGGGGCTAGCTCTGTGTACCTGGCGGTCGGCATCATCGGCGCGACCGTGATGCCTCACGTGATCTACCTGCACTCCTCGCTGATGAAGGGCCGGATGCCCGTCCGCGACGAGGGCGAGCGCCGCCGCGTGCTGCGCTTCGAGCGCCTCGACGTGATCGTCGCGCTGGGCATCGCCGGCCTCGTCAACATGGCGATGCTGGCGGTCGCCGCCAAGCTGTTCCACACCCCGGCCCTGTCCGGGCTAACGTCGATCTCCGAGGCCCACGTCCAGTTCGGTCACCTCGTTGGCGGTGGCGCGGCTCTGGCCTTCGCCGTCGCGCTTCTGTGCTCGGGCGCCTCGTCCTCGAGCGTCGGCACCTATGCCGGCCAGGTGGTGATGGCGGGCTTCATCAACGTGCGAATACCGATCCTGCTGCGGCGGGTGGTGACGATGCTCCCGGCGCTGATCGTGCTGGCGGTCGGCGTCAACCCGACCGACGCGCTCGTGCTGAGTCAGGTCGTGCTGTCGTTCGGGATCCCCTTCGCGCTGATCCCCCTGGTGATCCTCACCTCACGCAAGGCAGTGATGGGCTCTCACGTCAACGGCCTGCCGACGAAGCTGCTCGCGTGGGGCTGTGCGCTTTTGATCTCCGGCCTGAACGTCTTTCTGATCGTCCAGCAGCTCGGCTGATCAGCCCGGCAGCCAGGGCTTCTGCCAGCCCCCGGCGGATGCCGCCAGCTCCTCCGCGCCGGGCGGCCCCCAGGAACCCTGGGCATATGTCTTCACAGGCGGCGGCGTGTCGAGCAGCGGCTGGACGATCCGCCAGCATTCCTCGACGGCGTCCTCGCGGGTGAAGTGCGTCGGGTCGCCATCGAGGGCCGCCTTCAGCAGCACCTCGTAGGGGGTCGGGTCCTCCCCGCCCTCCGTGGCGAACTCCATGTCCAGCTCGATCGGCCGCGAGCCGGCGCCGTCGGCGCGGTGCGCGTCGAGCACCACCCGCACGCCGGTACCGCGATCGATCCGCACGACCAGCTGGCTAGGGCTCGGCTGAATGCGGTTGCCGAGGAACGGCAGCCGGGGCGGCTCACGGAAGACGAGGCGCAGCTCGGTCTGGGTGACCGGCATGCGCTTACCGGCCCTGATCAGGACGGGCACACCCGCCCAGCGCCAGCTCTCGATGCCCAGCTCGAGGGCGCAGAAGGTCTCGGTCTTCGAGCGCGCGGAGACGCCGTCGATCTTGCGGTAGCCGGCGTACTGCCCACGCACGTAGCGGTCGGGGTCAGCGGGCGGCATCGCCGCGAACACGGCGGCCTTGGCGTCCTTGATCGCTTCGGGGTCGCCGCTGCCCGGGGCCTCCATCGTGGCAGCAGCGAGCAGCTGCATGAGATGGTTGACGACGACGTCGCGCAACGCGCCGACGGGGTCGTAGAAATGACCCCTGTCCCCCACGCCGAACGACTCGGCCATCGTGATCTGGATGCTGGCGACAGCGTCGCGGTTCCAGATCGGCTCGAGCATCGCGTTGGCGAAGCGCAGGTGCAGGAACTCTTCAAGGCCCATCTTCCCCAGGAAGTGATCGATTCGATAGAGCTGGGTCTCGCGCAGGTGGCGATGCAGTTCGCTCGAGAGCTTGCGGGCCGAGGCGAGGTCGTGGCCGAAGGGCTTCTCGACGAGCACGCGAGCGCCGCCCAGCAGCTCCGCCTCATCGAGACCGGCGACAACCGTCCCGAACAGTGAAGGTGGGATCTCCAGGTAGAAGACCGGGGCGGCGGCCTTGCCGAGAGCGGCGGCAACCCGGCTGTAGGTCTCGGCGTCCTCGAAGTTGCCGCTGACGTAGGACATGCGGGCAGCGAGGCGCTTGAAGACCTTCGCGACGACCTTCTCGCCGCTCTGCTCGATCGCCTGCCGCGCGTGCTCGCGCAGGCGCTTTGTATCCCAGTCCTCGACAGCCACGCCGACGATCGGCGTGTCGAGCAGGCCACGGCTCTCCAGGCGATAGAGCGAGCGCAGAGTCATCTTGCGCGCGAGGTCGCCGGTGATCCCGAAGATCACCAGGGCATCGGCCCGCTCGCGGTCGCTCGGGGTGCTCATCTCAGACCATCATCGCGGTTGCGGGTCAAGAGCGGATCAACCGACGATCAGTTGCACGATCGCGGACACACCGACGACGACGATCAGCGCCCGCAACGCGCCCGGGGGAAGTTTCCGTCCGTAGCGGGCGCCCAACTGTCCTCCGACGATCGCCGAGCCGGCGATGATCGCCGCCGGGCCCCAGTCGACGTGGGCGGCGAACACGAAGTACAGCCCGGCGACGCCGTTGACTAGCCCTGCGAGCACGTTCTTCAGGGCGTTGGTGCGGTGCAGATCCTGGGCGAGGACGACGCCGAGGATCGCCAGCAGCATGATCCCCTGAGCGGCGCCGAAGTAGCCGCCGTAGACACCCGTCAGGTAGATCGCCAGGGCGGTAAGGGGATGGCCGTCGCGCTGCAGGTCGATCTCGCGGCGGGCCAGCCAGTCCCTGATCCGCGGCTGCATCACTGTCAGCACGAGGGCGATCGCAATGAAGACGGGCACGATCGCCTTGAAGGCCGAGGAGGGCAACACGAGCAGCAGCACCGCGCCGGTGATGCCGCCCAGCACGGACATCGAGCCGAGCCGCAGGGCGCGCCTGCCCTGCCCTCGAAGCTCGCGTCGGTAGCCGATCGCGCCGGAGATCGAGCCGGGGACGAGGCCGATGGTGTTCGAGACGTTGGCCGTGACGGGGGCGTAGCCGAACGCCAGCAGCACGGGGAACGTGATCAGCGTGCCGCTGCCGACGACGGTGTTGATCGTGCCCGCCGCCAGCCCGGCGAAGGCTATGCAGAGAACTTCGGCGAGGCTCAAGCGGGCTTCGCGATCGCGACTGCAGTGGCGGTCTGGGAGGGAATGGGTCTGGCCTCTAGGGTGGTGGCGTGAACGTCGAGAAGGCTATCCGTACGCGCCGTACCCATAAGGCGTTCGGCCCTCGCCCGGTCCCGCCTGAGGTGCTCAGAGATCTGTTCGAGCTCGCCAGGTGGGCACCCAACCATCACCTCACGAACCCGTGGCGCTTCAGGGTGCTGGGTGAGCGCACCCGGGCAGCACTGATGGAGCTGGCCGAGTCCGAGCAGCCGGGCGCCGCGATCAAGCTGCGTCGCGCCCCGACGCTGATCGCCGTCAGCGCCCACCTGGAGGGTGAGCCCGCGCAGGACCAGGAGGACGTGCTGGCGAGCGCCGTGGCGGCCTACATCGTGCTGCTGGGCGCCCACGCGAGGGGCCTGGCCGCCTACTGGCGCACTGTGCCGCTGCTCGACGACCCCCGTGGACGAGAGCTGCTCGGCATGCCCGCCGAGGAGACGCCTCTCGGGCTGCTCTACCTCGGCGACCCCGTCCAGGAGCAGCGCGTCCCCGAGCGGGCTCCCGTGTCGGATTTCGTCACCGAGCTCGACTGATGGCTGCCGCGCTCCGAGCTGCCCTGCTGCCCGGAACCTCCGACCGCCACGGCCCACTTGTGCCGATGATGATCGCCCTGACGCTTTTGACAGGCGTCGTCGACGCCGTCAGCTACCTGCGGTTGGGCCATGTGTTCGTGGCGAACATGACGGGCAACGTCGTCTTCCTGGGCTTCGCCCTGGCGGGCGCCGGCGGCGTGTCGATCGCCAGCTCCCTGATCGCGCTCGGCGCGTTCCTGCTCGGCGCCCGGGCCGGCGGACGGATCGGCACGAGACTGGGCGTACACCGCGGCCACCTCGTGCGCGCGGCCACTGCTGTCCAGGCGACGCTCATAGCGGCGGCATTGGCGATCGCGCTGGCCTCCTCCGCACCCGAGCCCGACGGCGTGCGCTACGCGATCACGGCGGTGCTGGCCGTGGCGATGGGGATCCAGAACGCCCTCGCCGCCCGGATCGCCGTACCTGAGCTGACGACGACGGTGCTTACGAAAACGCTGACGGGGCTGGCATCCGAGGCGGGCCGAGACGTCGCGATGTCGGTCCGTCGCGTCACTGCTGTGCTGGCGATGGTGATGGGCGCGCTCGCGGGCGGCTTGCTGGCGCTGGAAGTCTCGGTTGCCGCTGGGCTCGCGCTGGCCCTGGCGCTGGCCTGCACAGTCGCCGTCGCTGCGCACGTCAGCTCCCGCGGAGCGCCCGCCTGGACCGCTGACAAATGAGCGCAAGAACTAAAGTTTTCTGATTGCAGAGCCGATTCTGGGCTCATGCCTCCTCGACCGGGCAATCGCTCGCGGCGAGCATGGAGCGTCGGCGTCGCCGCCGGCGCCCTGATCTTGATGCTCGGCACGCTGGGCCTGTTCATCGCGCGCTCTCAAGATGAAGCTCGCAGCCATTTGGAGACCAACTTCAAGCTGCGCGGAACGGCCTCCGCCACGCTCGTATCGACCTACATTGGCCAGCAAGCCGAGCGCCAGAAAGACTCGGCGCAGGAACTGCTCTCGACGCCATCCGTCTCGGAGGAACGCTTCCGCACGGTCGCCTCGGCGTTCGGCACCCAGGGTGCGGTGCTACTCGACTCACACGGCCGGGTGATCGACGTGACGCCCTATGAAAAGCGGCTGATCGGGCAGGACTTGACCGACGACTACCCCTCGGCGAAGGAGGCCGAGCACGGCGAGGTGTCGGTATCGGGCGTGCTCCCCGTCCAAAGCGGGCTGGAAAGCGTGGCGGCGATCGGCGTGCCATTTCAGACGGTGATCGTCGGGCGACGGGTGTTCGCAGCCGCCTACCGCGTCGGTGGCACTCAGCTCCGGGCATTCGTCGCTCACGCGATCGCCTACCCGCAACACCAAGTCCTCCTGATCGATGAACGCGGCGAGCTGCTCGCGTCGAGCCCGAGCACGACGGCAACGTCGATCTGGGGCGCCGACCTACCGCTGGCGGAAGCGCTCGCGAAGCACTCGACCGGCGAAGTCTCGGGGGCGAAGGTCCCGAGCACGTTCACCGTCGCGAAGATCCCAGGGACGCCGTGGCGGATGGTGCTGATGGTCCCCAACAGCAAGCTGTACATGTCGATCAACGGCAACACCAAGTGGATTCCGTGGATCGTCTTCGGTCTGGTCACCCTGCTGGGCCTGCTGCTGGTCCTGCTGTTCGCCCGCTCGATGGCCGACCGAGCTCGCCTGTCGCATCTTTCGGCGGAGCTCGAGGCGATCGCTCGCACGGACTCCTTGACGGGACTGATGAACAGGCGCGGCTTCGAGGAAAACCTGACCCGCGCGGCGGCCCTGTCGAGGCGCCGTGGCGAACCGCTGTCGATCCTGATGATCGACTTGGACCGATTCAAGGAGGTCAACGACAGCCACGGTCACGAGGCCGGCGACCGCGTGCTCGTGGCGCTCGCCGACTGCCTGCGTAACTCGATGCGCGCGCACGACATCTACGGCCGGCTGGGCGGCGACGAGTTCATCGTGGCCTTGACCGAAGCCGACGAAGCGGCGGCGAAGGTCGCCGCCGAACGCCTGGCCGCGACGGCAGCGGCCGTCGATCTGAGCGAGCTGGGCCTGCCCGAAGGGGTGCCGATGAGCATCGGCACGGCCTCGGGCTTGCACACCACGCCCGAGGAGCTGATCCGCGCCGCCGACGCGGAGCTCTACCGCGTCAAGAACGCCCGGCGGGCCGGCACGCGAAGCATGCCGGCCACCACCGGACGCTGAGCAGCACTACTTGACGGTGATCGTCCCTTCCATGCCGGCCTGCCTGTGGCCGGGGACCGAGCAGAAGAACTTGTAGGTGCCTGGCTTGAGTTTCAGGTTGACGGTCTTCGATCCACCCTGGAAGGTCGGCGTGGCGCCCACCGTTTCCCCCGAGGAAGATTCGATTGTCACGTTGTGACCAACGGGCGAGGCGTTTTCGAAGGCGATCGAGACCGCACCGGCCTTGGCCGACAGCGTCTTGGTGTTGTAGGAGAGCTGCCCTTCCTTGTTCGCCGACAGGCTCAGCTTGCTCGACCCACCCGAGGAGGATTCCGGCGCGGCGCTCGCACTCGAGCTCGAGGTTTCAGCCGGCGTCGAAGTGGTTTCCGCCGGTGTCGAGGCCGCCGTCGTTTCGGGCGTGCTCGCGGATGAGCTGCTGCTGGAGGAGCTTCCACAGCCCGCCAGTACGAGGAGGCCGATCAGCACCGGTAGCGCTGTCAGGAGCCTGCGGCCACGGTGCTTCTTCGCTTGCGCTGCTGCTTGCGTCGTCAAGGTCTGTCCTCCAATATCGGGGCTGTCGGTTCCTAGGACACCACCTGCCCGGGATTCCTTCCCCGCACGGCGACGGCGCCGCGGACCCATCCTACGCCCGGGCGCCGTCGGTGCCGCGAACCTCAGTAGCCGTAGGGAGGCGTGCTGGCGGGTGTGGTGGGGGTCATCGGCGTGGCGGGCATGCTCGGAGCGGGTGTGGCGCTCGCCGAAGCGGTGACGCTGTGCCAGATGCCGCCGTATGTTTCAAGCCCTTCGCCGGCGGTTTCACCGCTGTGGCGGTCTTCGGAGAACCTGTAGAGGGGTTTGCCGCGCAGCGTCACCTGCCAGCGCCCGTTGCTGCGTTTGAAGATGCCCAGCTTGCCTTGCACGCCTGGGCCTGCCTTGAGTTTGGTCGTACGCGAAGGGACGGTCAGCGGCGGCCAGATGGCCAGGCATTCCCGTTCCTTGCAGAGCAGGTGATGGGTCGTCTCGGGGGTGAGCGTGTAGAGCGTGCGCCCGGCCGGGTTGACGACGATCGTGTCGCCGAGCTTCGCGTTGGCGACGCTCTTGACCGTCGGGGTGCTGCCGGCCAGCGCCACGCCGGCCAGCGAGGCGACCGCGAGGACCGTCGCCGCCGGCAGTGCGAGGCGCGTTGAAATTCTCTTGGGAGTCATCGGAACCGCCTTTGTCATCGCGTCATCGATCTTGGCGTCGGTCGGCCTTAGAGATGCCGCCAGGTCTGATTCCTTCCCAAAGGCCGGGATCTGGCCAGTAACGCCTCAGGGCTCGGTGTGGATCACCACGTCGGCGAGATCGCCGATGCGCAAGCGCAGCTGGTCCTCCAGCTCGCCCGTCAGCAGGTGGGCGTCGGTCAGCGACTCGCCGTCGCGGCCGGACAAGGTCAGGAACAGCACCCTGCCGGCGTCGGTCGAGAGCAGGCGGGCGCTGGCAGGCTCGCGCCCGGTGCGCTCGCGGACGAGCGCCTGGACCTCGTGGAGGGTCTCGTCGTCTGCCTGCGAGTCTCCCGCCTTGGCCTGCAGGGGACGCTCGAGCGGCTCCAGGTGGGTCTGGACGTCATCGACGCCGGGGCGCAGGCGGATCGCCTGCTCGACGCGCTCGGCGACCTCGTGAGCGGAGCGCAGGTCGAGATCGTCGGGGAACTTCAGGTGCAGGGACACGCTGGCCCGATCGCCCTGCTCGAAGACGGCGATGTCGTGGGCCTCCTTGACGAGAGGCTCCGACAGGGCGATCGCCAGCACCCTGTCGCGCAGGTCGAGCCCACGGCGGCGGGGCTCGACGTGGACGACGACGTCGCTGCCCGGTAGCTCTGACTCGACGGCTTGCTCGACGAGGTCGGCGGCGCGGTGGCCCTCGACGACGGGCTGACCGGCGGGGACGCTGACGACGACGTCGGCGAAGTAGCGCCCGGCCGACTCGCGCAGCCGCAGCCGGCTCAGCTCGATGTCGGCGTCGAGCGCGGCGATCGCTCGCTCGGCCGCCTCGCGAGCCTCGGTGGGCGTGCGGTCCATCAGCACGTTGGCGTTCTCGGTCAGCAGCCGCAGGGCTGCGGCGAGGATGATCGCCGCGACCAGCAGCGCCGCGATCGAGTCTCCCTGGTGAAAGCCTGCATCGGTGGCCAGCAGCCCGGCGAGGACGGCGACGGAGCCGAGCATGTCCGAGGCGAAGTGGACGGCGTTGGAGCGCAGCGCGGGGCTGTCGTAGCGGCGGGATGCCCGCCGCGAGGCGCTGGTGCGGCCCAGGTCGAGGACAAGGGCTATCCCGATTACGGCGAACTGGTACCAGTGGATCGAGGGGGCGCCGGCGCTGTCGATCAGATGCCGCACGGCCTCGACGGTGACGAGGATCGCGCCGCCGATCAGGATCGCGGCCTCGCCGAGGGCGCCGAGGTTCTCGGCGCGGCGGTGCCCGTAGGGATGGCCGCGGTCGGCGGGCCTGCCCCCCAGCCTGACGGCGAAGAAAGTGAGAACTGCCGCGACGACGTCGCCGCTCGACTCGATCCCGGCGGAGATCAGGCCGAGGCTGTGGGTCGCGAGGCCGACGCCGAGCTTCAGGGCGACGAGCAGCGCGGCTACGGCGATCGAGACGAGCGTCGTGCGTCGCGGCCCGGGGTCCTGCCCGTTGTCCTGTACGGCTGCCATCGCAAGAGACTAAAGCGGCGGCTTCGGCCGTTACGCGCGGGCGGATGCATTGCCGATCGAGCGGGCCCCTCCCCTATCGTGGTCGTGTGGCCCACGACCACGGCGCGCACCTACACGGCTCGGTCGCCGACATGCCCCGCTTGCGGCGCGCTCTGGTGCTGATCTTGGTGCTGATGGCCGGTGAGCTGACGGCCGGCGTGCTGGCCCATTCCCTGGCTTTGCTCTCAGATGCGGGGCACATGCTCACCGACGCCGGTGCGATCGGCTTCTCGCTGGTGGCGATGCGCCTGGCAGCCCGCCCGGCGAAGGGGGCGATGACGTTCGGCTTCAGACGCCTTGAGATCCTCTCCGCCCAGGCGAACGGCGTGACGCTGCTGGTCGTGGCGGGCTTCATCGTCTATGAGGCGATCCACCGCCTGGTCGACCCGCCTCATGTCCACGCCGGGCTGGTTCTGATCGTCGCCGCCGTGGGCGCCCTGCTGAACGTCGCGGCCGCTGTGACGTTGGCGGGCGGGGACCGCTCCAGCCTGAACCTCGAGGGCAGCTTCCAGCACGTGCTGACAGATCTCTACGGCTTCATCGGCACGGCCGTCGCGGCAGGGGTGATCCTCGCGACGGGATTCCAACGCGCCGACCCGATCGCCTCGTTGTTGGTGGCGATGCTGATGATCCGCTCCGGCTCGGGGCTCGTTCGAGCCTCGGCGAGGATCTTCCTCGAGGCCGCCCCGAAGGACCTCGACCCCGAGCAGATCGGCAAGGCGCTGATCGGCGTGGAAGGAGTGGTCGAGGTCCACGACCTCCACGTCTGGGAGGTGACGAGCGGCTTCCCAGCCCTCTCGGCCCACGTCCTCGTACGGGGCGAGTCCGACTGCCACCAGGCGAGAAGGGAGATGGAGGCAACTCTCCACGACCGCTTCGGTCTGCATCACACGACCCTCCAGGTCGACCACCAAGGAGGCGACCTGCTCGAGATAGCCCCGGCGGCAACCCCCACCAGCTCCAGCTGATTCGCCGCCGGCGTCGCCGGTTATGCCAACCGTAGCCCTGGGTAGAAGAAGGTCATGCGAAGCAGATCAGCCGCCTGGTGCACCGTCGTCGCAGGACTGATCGTGTTCTTCGCCCTGATCGCCACAAGGATCTGGTTCGCGGCGGTAATCGGCCTGCTCATAGCCGTTTGGGGTCTCTACATGCTCTCAGTAGTAGGCGGAGCCGCCGACGCGAGCAAGTCAGGCCTTCAGCGCCTACGCGACCGCTGAGCAAGCAGCCTGCTGTATCAGCGGCACTGGGGTTCGGTGTGGGCAAGCGAAGGCGGAGGTTCACCCCCGCGAGACGCTCGCACGAAGTGCCGCGTCTCGCGGGGGTGAACCGGAGCCCTTATTCGTAGGTGAACTGACTAGCTTCAGTAACCAGGCTGAAGTCTTCAGTCGGCTTTTTGTAGCCGGCTTCGACGTGAGCTTTCACGGCGACGGTCCCGGCGGTTTTGGATGCTGGGAAGATCGCGGTGCAGCTCGTTTCAGAGCATTCCAGCGAGGTCGCGTTGCTCTTGGCGAATTCGATCCGGTTCGCGTTGGACAGGTTGGTCCCGGTGATCGTCACGGGGGTGCCTCCCGCCCGGGGGCCGCTGCCGGGACTCACCGACGTGATCGACGGGCGGTAATCGAAATGCGCGATCGGTCTGCACGAGACAGGGTTCCCGCACGCTTCATCGGTGGTGCCGAGCGGCGTCTTGATCGTGATCGCGACCCGTTCGGAGGGATGCGGCGGTACGACGGCACGGATCTCGATGTCGTTGACGACTTCGAAGCTCGCGGGCACTTTGTTGAACAGGACTTCGGTGGTGCCGGCGAAGCCTTCTCCTTGGAGCGTCACGGTGGCGCCGGTCGAGCCGACTTCGGGGCTGGCTTCTTCCACTGCCGGGATCTCAGGTTCGAAGTCGTACTGGTCAGCCAACGTGGCTTCGCTCGTGCCCTGGGGAGTCGTCACGAATATGTCGACGGGGCCGGTTTCCTGGGCGATCGGCGCGGTCACCGTGATGCGAGTGCCTTTGACGGCCTTGAACGGAATGCTGATCGACCCGAAGCGGACTTCGGTGACGCCCGTGAAGCCGCTGCCGTTGATCGTGACCTTGCGCTCATCTTTGGCCGGGCCTTGCGGCGGGCTTATTTTCGAGATTTCGGGCAACGTCGAGCGATATGCGAACTGGTCCGCCGGAACGGCTTCGCTGGTGCCTCCTTCTGGGGTGCTGATGAGAACGTCAACGGTGCCCGTGCCCGCGGGACTCACAACGGTCAGCGCCGTTTCGGATTTGTTGGGCTTGGACAGCACCACGGCGGTCGCGCCGAAGTCGACGGTGGTGGCACCCTTCAGGTGTTCGCCTTTGATCTTGACCTTCGTGCCGCCGGACTGAGCGCCTTCGGTCGGCTTCATCGACAGCACGACAGGTGCTGAGCTGACGAAGGGCGAGGCCAGCGGCCCTCCGTTCGCGGCGCCCGCAGTCGCGGGCAGACCTGCCGTCAGCGCGGCGGCCGCGGCGAGGATCAGGCCGCGCAAGGCGATTCGCGTCCCCCTGTCCCGCCCACGGGTACTCGTCTCTCCCCTTCTCTTCCCTCGTCTCATGAGCCTTCCCTCCAGGTCCGTGACAAACGAGCCATCTCTCCCTCCAGATCCTTCCCATGAACCCGAGACCGTCGCCCGCCTGCCGCTCAATGATCTACATCCGGAAATCTACATCCGGGCAGATTCGGCGTGTGAAAATCTTTAGCGGACCTGGCCGCTGGGACGGATCAGGATCTCGTTGACGGCGACGTTCGGCGGAGAGCCGATCGCGTAGAGGATCCCGGCAGCGATGTCGGCGGACTCGAGCGGCTCGACGTCGGCGAAGACGCCGCGGATCATCTCCTGGATCTCGGGGCGGTTGTGACCAGGAAGCTCGGTGGCGACAGCGCCGGGCTCGATGACGGTCACGCGAACCCCCATCTCGACGGCCTCCTGGCGCAAGGACTCTGAGAAAGCGCCAACGCCGAACTTGGTCAGGTTGTAGACGCCCGAGCCTGCCCTGGCGAAGCGGCCGGCGACGGAAGATACGTTGACGATGTGCCCCGAGCCCTGGGCACGCATGATCGGCAGCGCCGCGTGGGTGCAGTAGAGGACGCCGAAGACGTTGGCATGGATCATCTGGCGCCATTCCTCGGTGGGAGCCCCGGCGATCGGGCCGAGCAGCATCACGCCGGCGTTGTTGACGAGCACATCGAGGCGGCCCAACTCGGAGGCGGCACGCTCGACGAAGGCGCGAGCCTGATCCTCATCGCCGACATCCGTGGCGATCGCTACTGCCCTGCCGCCATCCTGCTCGATGCGAGCCGCCAGATCTTCGATCCGTTCGGTCCGGCGGGCGGCCAGGGCCACGGTCGCACCCGCGCGTGCGCAAGCCAGAGCGGTGGCTTCGCCGATCCCAGAGGACGCTCCGGTGACGGCGACGACCTTGCCTGAGAGGTCTATGCTCATCCGCCGAGCTTATCCCGTGAAGCTCAACGCGCGGCCGGCCTCCTCCGATACCGCCGCGGAGGCCCTCGAATCGCTCTTTTTGGCGCTGTAGCGGGTTTTAGGCCCTGTGGGCGCGGGCATCTTCAAGATATCCGCGTTGCAGGGGAGCATGTGCTCGATGTCGAACGAGCCTCCATATCGACTCCGCAGAGGATAATTGACAACGCAACTACTCGGGGTTATAATTCCGACTCCAAGCATCGGATTAGAAGGACGCCCATGTCAGATTCCCCCCAGAACACAACACTAGAGCTCGATCCCGCGACGACCGATGTCGAGGCCTCTCCCCAGGCCGACGGCACGCAGGTCACCCCCGCGGCGCGGCTCGACAGCCCGATCGAGCGCGTTGAGGCAGGCACGCCCGACACATTCATCCCCGAGTCGGTCGATCAGCTACTGGCGCACTCGCGCCGCTACCCGCTGCTGACGCCGCCTCAGGAGATCGAACTGGCCCAGCGGATCGAGCGCGGTGACCTCCACGCCAAGGAACTGCTGGTCAACTCCAACCTGCGGCTGGTCGCCTCGAACGCCCGCCGCTACCAGAATCAGGGTCTGCCCCTGGCCGATCTCGTCCAGGAGGGCATGCTCGGCTTGATCCGCGCCAGCGAGAAGTTCGATTGGCGCAAGGGGTTCCGGTTCTCGACCTACGCGACCCTGTGGATCCGTCAGGCGATCCAGCGCGGCCTGGAGAACTCCGGCCGCACCATCCGCCTGCCCGTCCACGTCGCCCAGCGCTCCCGGAAGGTCGGGCGCGTCGAGCGCGAGCTGTCGGTCAGGCTCGGCCGCGAGCCGACCCTCGAGGAGCTCTCCGTGGAGACGGGTCTTCCGATCGAGCAGGTCGAGGAGGTGCGCCACCAGCGTGCGGCGCTCGTCAGCCTCGACCAGCAGATCGGTGAGGACGGCGACACGGCGCTCGGCGACCTGCTGCCCTCCGACGCCGAGGCGCCCGAGGACACGGCCTGGGAGCACGAGCGCGAGCAGATCGTCCACAGGGCGATCGAGCAGCTACCCGAAACGGAGCGCAAGGTCTTGACCCTGCGCTTCGGAACGGGTCGCGAGGAGCCTCAGACGCTGACGGCGATCGGCAAGCGTCTCGGTTTCTCCGCCGAGCGGGCTTCACAGCTCGAGCAGCGTGCGCTGAAGAAGCTCGCCGAGAGCCCAGAGCTGGCGGCGCTGCGCGAGGCCGCCTAGCAAGAGCTCAGATGATTGGCAAAAGCCCCGGTGCGCACTGAGCGCACCGGGGCTTTTGTGTTTCCGGGCTAGTTGTCGCTCTTCCTCGTGACGGTGAAGTTCGTGCTCGGATCGAGCACCTGCGCGGCGTTTTTGGAGATCGAGCTGCCCTTGATCGTGAAGATGCCCGAGGGGTCCCCGCTGAGGCCATCGGTCGTGATCGCAACTGCACCGACGGTCATATCTTCGATCGTGCAATGGCTGGCGGTCGAGTCGTCGGCGTGTTGCTGTGAGGCCGACTGGACGACGTCGATCCCGACCTGGCCGACGCCAGTAATGGTGTCGCGCGTAAGCGCCGCATCGCCTTCTTCAAGCACGGCGCCCTCGTAGCGGTTGTCCGTCAGATGACTGGAGAGGAGCTTCAGCTCCGGCTTGGTCGGCTGGCTGGGACTCGTCGAGGCGTAGTAGGCGCCGATGTCGTTATCGGAGCTCACCGAGTCGCTCACCTTCGAGCCCGCCGCGGCGCCGAAGAACAGCAGACCCGTGGCCTGTTCTTCCAGGTTCGTCGAGGTGCAGACGCCTTCGACTTCGCACTCGTTGGCGCTGATCGTCGTGCCGCTGACCGTGCCCTTGGCGCCAAAGGCGACCTCGATGCCGTTCTGGGCGATATAGGTGCTCACGCCTTCGCCGGTGACGACGGAGTTCTTGACGAACAGCGTCGAGCCCGGGTTGGTGGCCGTTGTCCCATTCTTCTCATAGCCGCTGATCGAGTCGCTTTCGAGCTTCGCGTGGCCGACCTCGTTGGCTTTGTGCGAGCCGACCTCGACGGCGATCCCGTGCTGGCAACCCTTGAAGTTGTCGAGGGTCGTGCTGGCCCCAACGATCTGATCGCCTGAGGCCGTCAGGGTTGCTCCGTCCGCGACGAAGATGCCGTTGAGGCCGCCGGCGCAGGTTTCGATTGGTGCGAGGGCGACGATCTTCAGGCCGGAGATCGTGACGTTTCCTTTGGTGCAGACCGAGATCTCGTCGATCTGGCCCGGTTCGAGGCCCGGTTCGGTGTCACAAATGGTTTTCGAGGGCGCAGGGCTGCTGGGCATTTGCAGCGTCACGCCACCTTGGGCCTGTGTCAGCTTGAGCGCCTTGGTGATTTCGATCTGTTCGGTGTAGGTGCCGGCGCAGACGTTCACCTGCGCGCCCGCCATGGCTGCGTTGAGCGCCGCCTGAACCGTGGCGAAGCCGGGGCTCGAGCAACTCGTGTCGGCACCGGCTGGCGTCGAGGCGCTAACCCACAGCCCCTTTGCTGCGCTGGCGATGCCCGGCAGCGTGAGGGCGAGCGCCCCCGCCAGCACTGCGGCGAGGGTCAGAATCCGTCGTGTTCCTCTGAACAAGGTCCATCCTCCATGTCGTGGTCGGTCACAGCGCCGGCCCTGCTTGGCCTCCACCCCATCCGCGGTGACCTCGACAGCGCCCCCTTGCGCCTGGCCTTGACACGCTATCCCGGAATCAGTCGAACTGTCAAGATTCCGTTACGGATCGAAACATGGGGACGGGTCGATTTGATGATGTCACGTGTCGCCGCGGAGGAACTGCTGATCAGCCCGATCTCTTTCATCGAGGCCGGCGTCAAGGCATCTGGCAAGCTCAAGCTCCCCACCCGGATGCTGGACATCTCACTCGAGCACGGACTTGGCGTTGGCGCGCTACCCCTACACCACCGTGACCCGTTCGACCGGATGCTGATCTCCCAGGCCAAACGGGAGCGCCTGACGATCCTCACGAGCGACCGGAAGTTCCAACTCTACGACGTGCCCATCGTGCTGGCCGGAGCCTGAAACCGGCACGAAAAGGGGCGCCGCGTTTAGACTGCGGGTCCATCAACTGCTGGAGGTGATGGCGATGGAGCGCAAGCTGCTGTGGGAGCGGACGGTCGAGCTGACGATCTCACTCGGCGAACGGGCTCTCGCCCCAATCGAGCGCTTCATCGGCAGGCGTTCGCTGGTCGGCGACGCGACGTTCTTTCCACTCGAGTGCTTCGGCTGGGTGGCGCACGTCGAGGCCAACTGGGAGGTGATCCGCGAGGAGGCGGCGGCGCTGCTCGAGAACCGCGAGTCGTTGGCGAACTTCCAAGACATCTCCAAGGACCAGATCGAGATCACCGACGACGATCACTGGAAGACGTTCTTCATCTATGGCTACGGCTTCGAGGCGAAGCTGGGCGTGGAGATGTGCCCGCACACGGCCGCCCTGATGGGCGAGATCCCCGGTATGAAGACGGCGATGATCTCGATCCTTTCCCCTCACAAGCACATCCTCGACCACCGCGGCCCCTACAAGGGCGTGCTGCGCTACCACCTCGGCCTGATCGTCCCCGAGGACGCCGAATCGTGCCGCATTAGAGTCGGCGAGGACTATCGCCACTGGGAGGAAGGCAGGTCGATGATCTTCGACGACACGTTCAACCATGAGGTCTGGAACGACACCGATGAGACCCGCGTGGTGCTGTTCGTCGATGTGATGCGCCCGCTCCCCTTCCCTGAGTCGGCGATCAACGAGGGGATCGTCAAAGCGATCGGCTACTCGCCGTTCGTGCTCGATGCGAAGCGCAATCAGGAGGCGTGGGAAGCGCGTTACCGGCGGGGTCTGACACCCCGACAAGCCGCGGGCACTTCCATCTAAGGCCTCCTTGCCGCCAGGCCCGTCCGCTCCAACAAGCAGAATCCGTCCTGTGTGGTGGATTCCCGTGCTCGTCTTCTTCTTCGCCTTCCTGGCAGGCATTCTCGCGGCGACTCGATGGCTGCCGGAGATCGACGCGGGGCCCGTGGGCGGGCTCGCATTCTTCACGGTCTGCGGGCTGATCGGAGCCGCCGTCGGGCTCTTCGGCCTGCACGTCTACTCGATCGTTCGCGAGGTCGAAGCGGCGAGCGGAGACGGGCCGTTCGGCAGCAAGGGTGACGTGCTCGCCGACGGGATCATCTCGATTCTCTACGAGAGCGGGCTCATCTTCGCCGCGGCAGTGATCGTGTTCCTGCTTGCCCCCCGTGAGCAGGAGGCCCTTCGCGGGGACGTTCCCGCGAGGACGCCGTAGCTTCTAGACCGACGTACTGGGCAGCCCCAGTTCGCTCGTCAGTTCCTGGGCCTTGTTGTTGAGGATCGTGAACTCGCCGGTCAAGATCAGCACGCCGAGGACGATCATCACGAGCCCACCGATCCCGATGATCACGGGGAAGTGGCGCTTGACGACCGCCAGGGCGTTGGTCATCCGCTCGAAGGCCAGGGCGATCAGCAGGAAGGGGATCGCCAGACCCAGCGAGTAGAAGGCCAGCAGCAGCGCCCCGTGGGCGGCGGAGCTGGAGATCGCCGCCTGGGTCAGGATCGCCCCGAGGGTGATGCTCGTGCAGGGGGTCCAGGCGATCGCGAAGGCCGCCCCGGCCAGCAGCGGACCGCCGCGGCCGGCCAGGCGCAGCAGTGTCTCGGAGTGCCACTCGCGATTGAAGAAGCCGATGAAGGGCGTCGAGATGAACACCAGTCCCATCAGGATGATCAGCACGCCGCCGACCTGCTGGAGCGTCTCTTTGTGAGTGCGCAGGTTCGATCCGATCACCGTCGCGCTGAGACCCAGCAGGATGAAGATCGCCGAGAAGCTGGCGATGAACAGGAGGCTCGGCACGAGCACGCGCCGCACCCCTACCCCCTCCTGCAGATCACGCGGCGTCACGCCGATGACGGTTGAGAGATAGCCGGGCACAAGCGGCAGGACGCATGGCGAGAGGAACGAGACGAGCCCAGCGGCGACCGCCACGGGAATGCCGACGCCGGTGGCCGTGTCCGACGCTGCGGCCAGGACTGTCAGGTGCGCGCTCATCGCTGTGTCGCCCAGTCCGGCGTTTCCTGGGAGGCCGGCTCCGGTGCGGACCTCGGCACGAGTGCAACCCGCAGCTCCGCCACTTCGCGCTCCAGCTTCTCGACCCGAGCCACCAGACCGGCGGTACCGGAGATCTGCTCACCGCCACTGGGCAAGCCTTCATCGCGTGGGAAGGTGGGGCTGCCGCTGGTGTCTGGCCCCTCGCCGTGATGCATGGAGGCCGAGCCGCCGTTGGCTACCGTCGCAGCAGCCCCTTCCTCGCCTTCCTGCTCGGCGCCGAGCAGTTGCTCATAGCGCTCCTCCTTCTGACCGGGCCGTCGCGCGAGCCGTACAGCCAGCTCACGCTCGATCAGGCGCTCGAGCGTCGCCTGGACCTCCTGGAGGTCTGCGAAAGGATGCATGCGATCGCCGCGCTGCTTCAGCTCGCCCGGAGTCTGAGGCCCCCGCAGCATCAGCACGCACAGCAGCGCCTCCTCGGCACGGTCCATCGGCAGCCGTTCGGCCAGCAGGTGCCGGTACTTGGCTGTCCGACTGCCGCTGGCCAGGCGCGTCAGTCCGCGGCGCTCGAGGCGGTGCAGCGCGTCGCGGATCGTCGCCTCGTCGTAGTCCACGACCGGATCGCGGTTCGTCGACTGGTTGCAGGCCAGGCGCAGGGCGTTCAGCGACAGCGGGTAGGCGTCGGGGGTCGTGCGCTGCTTCTCGAGCAGACATCCGAGCACCCGGACCTGCTCCGGGGAGAGTTCAAGCTGGAGCGCTGACACTGCTGTTGAGTCTAGGCGGCGTGCTGGCCGCCGGCGACGCAGCCCCGGCCGACGGCCATGCGACTCCGGGTTGCCGAGAAACTTGAGCCTGTACTCCCCGGTTTCGCGACGTGGACACTTCGACAGCCTGGCCGCTGCAGTTGTAGGCCCCAGTGACGGACGTGAACGTTTCGGGGGACGCGGCCCCGATGGCGACGCGGGGCCGCCGCTACAGTTCTCGGGTGAGCGCCCAGCCCTTCTCGACGGGGCGCGGCGGGGAAGGCCGGCACAGGCCGCCGTCTCCACTGCGCCCCGAGGACATTCCCTCGACGCCTGTCTCGCTGCGGCGCATCGCGCGGCTGTTCACGCCCTACCGCAGCCGCCTCGGGCGCCTGCTCGGCCTGATCTTCGTGGCTTCGGCCCTTGGTGTGATCAGCCCGTTCCTGCTGCGGGAAATCATCAACGAGGCCTACCCGAAGCACGACACCACGCTGCTCGGCGAGCTGGTCGCGGGGATGATCGCCCTGTCGATCCTCACCGGCGTCCTGGGCGTCGCGCAGACCTGGATCTCGAACCAGGTGGGACAGCGCGTGATGCACGACCTGCGCGCGGCTGTCTACGCCCACCTACAGCGCATGTCGCTGGCCTTCTTCACCCATACCCGCACAGGCGAGGTGCAGTCGCGGATCGCCAACGACATCGGCGGCATCGACAGCGTCGTCACCTCCACCGCCACCTCGATCGTCCAGAACGTCACGACTGTCGTGGCGACGGTCGTCGGCATGTTCCTGCTCGACTGGCGCCTCGCGGCGTTCTCGCTGGTCCTGCTGCCGTTCTTCGTATGGCTGACGCGGCGCGTCGGCGAGGAACGTCGTCGCATCCAGTCCGTGCGCCAGGGCCGTCTGGCCGACATGTCGACGCTCGTCGAGGAGTCCCTGTCGGTGTCGGGCATCCTGCTCGGCAAGACGATGGGACGCGCCCCCGAGCTGGTCCGCCGCTTCAGCGTCGAGTCGGGCGAACTGGCAGATCTGGAGGTGCGTGCACGGATGGCGGGCCGCTGGCGGATGGCGACCGTGCAGATGAGCTTCGCGATCATGCCGGCGCTCGTCTACCTCATCGGCGGCCTCAAGTTCGGCTCCGAGGGCTATGTGATCTCGATCGGCACCGTCGTCGCCTTCACGCAACTGCAGACGAGGCTGCTGTTCCCAATTCAATCGCTGCTGTCGGTTGGCCTCGAAGTGCAGACATCGCTCGCCCTGTTCGGGCGCATCTTCGAGTACCTCGACCTGCCCGTCGACATCGTCGAGCGTCCCGGCGCGGCACCGCTGCCGGCTTGCCGCGGCGATGTGAGCCTCAGCGACGTGTGGTTCCGTTACGAGGACGGCACGCCGTGGACTCTCAGCGAGATCAGCGCCGAGGTGCCATCGGGAACCACGACCGCGCTCGTCGGTGAGACCGGATCCGGCAAGACGACGCTCGCCTACCTTGTCGCGCGCCTCTATGACCCCGGCCGCGGCAGCGTCACGATCGACAGCATCGACATACGCGACACCACCCTGGGGTCGCTTGCCGAAACCGTAGGCCTGGTCTCACAGGAGACCTACCTCTTCAACGCATCGATCCGCGAGAACCTGCGCTTCGCCCGTCCCGAGGCCAGCGACGAGCAGATCGAAGACGCGGCCCGCGCCGCCCAGATTCACGAGCTGATCGCGAGTCTGCCCGAGGGCTATGACACATTCGTCGGCGAGCGTGGCTATCGCTTCTCGGGTGGTGAGAAGCAGCGCATGGCGATCGCCCGGACGGTCCTGCGAAACCCGCCCGTGTTGATCCTCGACGAGGCGACCTCGGCGCTGGACAACGAGACCGAGCGCGCCGTGCAGCAGGCGCTCGACGAGCTGTCCCGCGGTCGCACGACGATCGCCATCGCCCATCGGCTCTCGACGATCCGCAGCGCCGATCAGATCCTCGTGCTCGACAGCGGGCGCATCGTCGAACGTGGCAACCACGACGAGCTGGCCCATGCCGGGGGCCGCTACGAGGCGCTGCTCAGCGGCGCTCGGAACGCGGAGGATGAGCGACTGGGGCAGGACCCGGCGCTGGCCTGATCAGGCGCGAGCGACGATATTCAGCCGGATGTAGTCGATCACGAGCGGCTCACCGGCACGCGCGAGCACCTCGTCCATGAACGGTTCGCGCAGCTCGGTAGGAAGTTGCTGGACGTGTGGGCCCAGGACGATCGTGGTTAGGAACTCGCGAGGCTCATCGGGAGTGGACGGCGCGGGGCTCAGCCAGCAGCGCGACTCGGCAAAGCCCGCACCTTCCAGCAGCGCCTGCGTCTCTTCCGCGCCCGCATAGTTCCATGGCGCCTTCCAGTCGCGGAAGTGCTCGGCGTAGGGTTCGGCGGCCAGCACCTCACGCGCGACGCCACGCAGAATGTCGATGTTGCCCTCTCCCCCGCACTGCGCGACGAACTGCCCGCCGGGGCGTAGCGCGGCGTGGATCCGCTCGAACAGCCGACGGTGGTCGGCGATCCAGTGGAAAGTCGCTGTCGAGATCACCGCGTCGACGGGCTCGGCGACCTCCAGGTCAAGAAGGTCGCACTGCACGACCTCGACGCGCTCGGCGTAGGGGCTCTCCGGTCCTTGCAGGCGCTCGCGAGCGGCTGTGACCATCGAAGGCGAGGCGTCGACGGCGATAGCCCGCCCCTCGGGCAAGCGGTCGAGCAGCATCTCTGTGATCCGACCCGAGCCGCAACCGGCATCGATCGCCGTCTCGCCACCCTCCAGCGACAAGCGCTCGAGAACCTCGGCGCCCCAGCCCTGCTGGATCGCCGAGATCCGGTCGTAAGAGGTTCCGTCCCAGTTGCAAGCAGTCATTGCGCTGTACGCTATCACATACGAGCGTCTGTTGTTACCTCGGCGATCACGCGAGACAGTTGGCCGCCCTGCCAGGCGATCGGCGAGCGCGGCGGCGAGGCCTCGTCCTCGACCACCAACCGGGCCTCTGGGATCCACTCCGCCCACGCTTCGCCGACGGCCAGAGGATGGCTCGGATCGGCCTCGTCGCGACTCGCCACGACCGCGGCGGGAACTGCCAGCGCCGCCAGCTCGTCCGCGCTCTCGAACGGCCTCGACCGTGGCACGGCTTCAAGCGCGACGGCGACGGCGAGGGGCTGCTCGTGGGCACCGAGGCGCTGGCGCAGGACCGTCTCGACCGTCGGGCGAAGCTCCGGTGCGAGCCCGTCGAGCGGGTAGGCGGCGACGAACCCGTCCACCCCGCCCTCCCGCAGCCCGGCAGCGAGCGCGTCCCAGCCCTCCATCTCGTGCTCGCCCAGCTGCCGCCGAGGGTCGAAGGCAGGCGTGATCAGCACCAGGCCGGCGACGCGCTCGGGGTTCTCCAGCGCGAAACGGACGGCCGTCTGGGCGCCCATCGATGAGCCCGCGAGAACAGCTCGCCTCACCCCGGCGGCGTCGAGCACGGCGCCGAGGTCCGCAGCCAGGCGGGGGTAGCCGTAGTCGCCCTCGGCGGCCGGCCCCGAGCGGCCGTGACCCCGCGCGTCGTAGGCGATCACGCGGTGACCAGAGCGCTGCAGCGTTCGCGAGCCCATCACGACGTAGCGGCGGGTCGCAGTCAGCCCGTGGAGCAGCACGACGGGTACGCCCTCGCCGCTGATCTCCCCCGACAGCTCCGTCCCGTCCGCCCGCAGCGACAGGGGCTCGGCGTCGCTCACCGCGTGCTCAGGCGGGAACGCCGACGTGTGCGAGCACGAGCTCGGCGGAGCGCTCGGGGCGCTCCCAGAAGAACAGGTGCCCGATGCCGTCGAGGATCTCGAGCTGCGATCCGTCGATCCGCGAGGCGATCAGACGGCCGTTCTCGACCGGCAGTAGCTGGTCCTCAGTGCCGTGGATGACGAGCGTCGGCATCTCAATCGTGGACAGTCGCTCGTTGGTGTCGTGCGCGGCGCAGGCCTGCATCTGGGCCATCACGACGGGCAAGGCGACAGCGCGCTGAGCCGCGATCTCCTGGAAGGCGGGCCAGCCGACGGGATCGTCGGCGAAGGAAGCCGAGACGTTGACCTCCCAGCCGGCGCGGATCGCGCGGGCCCGGTCACCGGACATCATCGCCTCGCTCAACTTCTGGATCGTTGCCGGGGCGGCCATCGCGCTGCCCTCACCTCCGCAGTAGGTGCAGCCGAGCGTCAGCGTCCGCAGCAGCTCCGGGTGCGCCAAAGCCAGCTCCTGGGCGATCATCCCGCCCATCGAGATCCCCATCACATCGGCGCTCTCGATCTCCAGGGCCGACAGCAGGGCGGCGGCGTCCTCGGCCATCTCGGCGATCGTCACGCGGCCGTCGGTCAGTCGTGTGCTCGCGCCGACACCACGGTGGTCGTAGGCGATCACCTCGAAGCGCTCGCGCAGAGGTGCCAGGAACGGCTCGCCCCAGTGCAGGGCGGTTCCGCTCATGCCCATGATCAAAAGCAGCGGCGGCCCCGATCCGCTGCGTTCGACGTCCAGCTCGATTTCTCCAGCGCGCACCAATGCCATTGGCTGATCCTATACCGGCAGGGCCATCTGCCCGGCAGCACTCTGCTCCTCGCCGAGCGACGCGCCATCGGCCAGTGCCGGAGGGCTCGTCAGGCCCGCCACTCGCACCCCCAGCAGTCGCACGGGACGAGGCGGGTCGTACTCCGCGAGCAGACGCAGCGCTTCCCGCGTCACCACCTCGAGGTCGCGCGTCGCCTCCGGCAGGGTGTGTGCACGCGTGACCGTCGTCCAGTCGTCGAGTCGGACCTTGATCCCGATCGTGCGTCCGCTGCGCTCATGGCGCTCGAGGCTCCCGCACAGCGACCGGGACATCTCCCGCAGCGACTCCCGCATCCGCTCCGGGTCTCTGAGATCTGTGTCGAAGGTCCGCTCGCGCGACTCCGAGACGACCTTGCGAGCCTCGGACACTGAGCCGTCGTGTTCGAATCGCGCTCGTCGCGAGAGGTCTCTGCCGAGATTCGGCCCGAAGCGCTCGATCAGCCGCTGCTCCGGGGCCGCCCCCAGGGCGGCAAGCGTCGTCAGGCCCATCTCGCTGAGGCGCGCGGCGGTCTTCGGCCCGATGCCCGGCACGAGGCTCGGCGGCTCGGAGCCGAACCGTGCGCAGGCCTCATCGCGAGTCAGCACGACGAAGCCCGCAGGCTTCTCCGCGTCGGAGGCGACCTTGGCGACGAGCTTGTTCGGGCCGATCCCGACCGAGCAGACGATCCCGACCTTGGCGCTGATCTCCGCAAGCAGCCTGCGCATCGCGGTACGCGGAGAGAACAGCCCCTCCAGGTCCAGATAGGCCTCGTCGAGTCCCACGACCTCGACACGCTCGACGTGGGCGCGGACGATCGCCATCAACCGCGCCGACACGTCCCTGTAGGTCGGGAAGTCAGGCGGCAGGAAGACCGCCTGGGGGCACAACCGCCTGGCGCGCGACGCCGGCATCGCCGAGCCGACGCCGTAGCGACGAGCCTCATAGCTTGCAGTCGTCACGACCGCCCGCGGCCCGGTACCAGAGACGACCACGGGCAGCCCCCTCAGCTCCGGGTGGCGGCCCAGCTCGATCGAGACGTAGAAGGCATCTGCGTCGAGATGGGCGACGCGCAGGCTGGATTCGCTCGACACGGCCACTCGAATCTAGCGCCGGGGGCGGCCGTCGCCGCAGGTCCGCTCAGCCTTGCGTAACGGCCGCCAACGGCGGCGGGGTCTGGCCGTCGCCGTCGCGATCGAACGCCGTCCCGGGAGCCAACAGCTCACGGCGGGTCGAGACCCCCAGCTTGCGGTAGATGTGACGAGCGTGGGTACGAACCGTCTCGATGCTGATGTGCAGGTCGGCCGCGATCTGGGCGTTCGAGCGGCGCTGCTGAAGCCCCGCGAGGACGTCGGCCTCCCGGGCGGTCAGCAGGCCCGAGCCGTGCGCCACGCCCCGGCCTTCGCGAGGCGTCAGCTGCATCCCCCGCGATGCAAGGTGGATCGCGTTCAGGACATCGCGCGACTGGGTCGCCTTGGCCAAGCATGCCGAGGCTCCGAACGCGAGCAGCTGGGCGCACTCGACGCTCGATGGGCGGTCGGCCAACAGCAGCAGATGAGTTCGGGGGTGACGCGACGTGAGGTTGCGGACATCAGCCGGGGTGCGGAGCTGAGCGAAGTCGAGGATCGCCACACGGGGGGATTTGGCGCGAAGCACCATCGTCAGCTGCGGCGTGGCGATGTCCTCGGCGATGAGCTCGAGCTGCAGGTCGTCTTCGATCAGGCCGCGCAGGCCCCGGGCGATCAAATCGTCGAAGCTTCCAAGCGCGACTGTGATCCTCTGTGTATCCGGCATGCGAAGATCGTATCGACATCGCGGAGCGAATGGGTGAGCTGCACATCACCCTTCACGTCACCCCCTTGATAACCCGAAGATCACCCGTCTCGGGGGATCAATCTGGTAGCGGCGAGCGGGACACTGACGAGGCGGTAGCCGCATCTCCTTGAGGGGGCAGGCGCGGATCATCAGGCAAATGCGGCAGTACCCAGCGGGGAGACACAGCCCATGGAGCGGGACCGACAAGGAAATAAAGGCATGGATGGCCGGGCCCGGAGGCAGGCTCGGCGCCCTGGGAACGCCCGAGGACCGCAAGGTACGGGCTCTCGCGTCCGCCTGAACCGAGTCCTCGCGCTCGCGATCCTCGCAATCCTCGCGCTCGCCGCACTAGCACCCGCCGGACAGGCCAGCGGCCCCGAAAGCAGCGAACGCGCCGCGCAGCGCGCAATCCAGACAGCCCAGCACCTCGCCGAACGCGAAGCGGTCCACCTGCAGCGCGAAGCGATTCGTACCGCCAAGAAAGAAGTCAAAGCCGTCAACAAAGCCGAACGGCAGGCGCATGAGCTCTCGCGCGAAGCGGTCCGCCTCGCCAACAAAGTAAGCGAACACGCGACCGTCACGATCGGCTGCACGCAGATCGTCGTCAAATACACGGGCTTCCTTGCGGTCCCCGACAGCCCCAACGCCGTCTCAGAGAAGGTCGTCTTCCGGCAGCTGCCGGCGCCGCTGCTGACGTTCGTATTCGCCCCCTCGATCTTTGGCTTCGACGGAACCGAAGCGACCACGACGATCCCGATCGCCGCGCCGCTCGGACACTCCAGCGTGGGAATTCGCGGGAAGTTCAACAGCAATGGCGTGAAGGGCTCCTTCAACATTCGTGAACCGCTGATCTGCGGCCCGAACTCCCAGTTCACGATGCAGACGACACAGTCGCTCGGCGGGCCGTTCACGACCGAAGCGATCCCCGGCAGCGTCGGTGAGACCGTCGACTACCAGACGGTCGCCACCAACACCGGCAACACGCCTCTCACCTTCACCGGCTTCAGCGACCCTGGATGCGACTCGATGCCGGCCGGCGGTAGCGCCGGCTCGATCCCGCCGCGCGGGAGCATCACGTTCGTCTGCACCCACCGTTTGACCGAAGCCGACAAGACGGCGGGTGTGTTCGCCAATGCCGCCGGCGTCACGGCGACGCCCGCGTCGGGCGAAACGCCCGCTGTGCCGATCCTGCACACCACCGCTGGTGTCCTCGTCGACCCGATCGGCTCCGGCGAAGAACCGTCTCAGCCGCCCGTCACCACCATCACCAAGACGGTGACCAACGAAATCACGACGTCCTCGGTCTCGACGAACGCCAAATCCGGCGTCGCCAGCTCGAAAACGTCGAGTCCGTCGCTGCGTGGGCCGAAGAAGTGCTTCCGCGGGACCTTCACCGCGAGCGTCACCTCCCCGGGGGTGAGCAACGTGACCTTCTACGTCGACGGCCACAGGGTCGTACGACGGACCTCACACTCCACCAGCAACGGGCTGATCTCGATCCGTATCAACGGCGCGAAGCTCAAGGCCGGAGTCCACCGCCTGCTGGCGAAGATCACGATGACCCCGACCTCGCCGACCGCCAAGGCCACCACGGCCTCGCGCTCGATGAAGATCAGGCGCTGCGCCACCACCACGCATCACAGCTGAGCGGGCGGGCGTGAGGCAGCAGCACGCCCGGCTGAAGTAGGGTTAGAGACACAGCCATGGATCTGACCTTCAGCCCTCAGGAGATCGCCTTCCGCGACGAACTGCGCGCGTGGCTCTCCGCCAACCAGCCGGACGCCGAGCCTGTCGACGGTGGCGAGGACGAGGGCGGGGAAGGGGCCCAGTTCAAGTGGCGCCGCGACTGGCAACGCCGTCTATATGACGCCGGCTGGGCCGCTCCCGCTTGGCCGACTGAGTACGGCGGACGTGGCGCCTCGCTGACGGAGTCGGCGATCTACTTCGAAGAGATCGGCCGCGCCCGCGTGCCGATGGCCGCGAACGTCCTCGGCCTGCTGCTGGGTGGCCCGACGTTGATGGTCTGGGGCACAGACGAGCAGAAGGAGCGCTACCTGTCTCCGATTCTCTCCGGCGAGGAGATCTGGTGTCAGGGCTTCTCAGAGCCCGAGGCCGGCTCGGACCTGGCATCGCTGAAAACTCGTGCGGTCAAGGACGGTGATGAGTGGGTCGTTACCGGCCAGAAGGTCTGGACGAGCGGCGCCCAGTACTCGAAGTGGTGCATGCTCGTCGCCCGCACCGACTCCGAGGTCGCCAAGCACAAGGGCCTGACCTATTTTTTGATGGATATGGAGCAGGACGCGGTGCAGGTGCGCCCGCTGCGCCAGATCACCGGCGAGGCGGAGTTCAACGAGCTGTTCATCGAGGAGGCCAGGATCCCCGACGCCAACGTCGTCGGTGGCGTCGGCAACGGCTGGAAGGTCGCGCTGACGACGCTGATGAACGAGCGTGCGGGCCTCGGCTTCGCACTGCAGATCCGCCTGCGCCAGCTGCTCGACGACACGATCGCCGTCGCCGCCGAGCGCGGCCTGCTCGACGATCCGGTCTACGCCGACGAGCTGGCCGAGCTTCACACGCGCTGCGAGTCGATCCGTCTGCTGGCCTGGAAGGGCCTGACGGACGTCGAGCGCTACGGCCAGCCTGGCCCCGAGGGCTCGCTCGTGAAGTGGCTGTGGTCCGACACCAACCAGCGTCTCACGCAGCTTGCCGTCGAGATCGTCGGTCCCGCCGCGCTGACCTCCGGCACGACCTGGAGCTATGAGTTCCTGCGCGCCCGTGGCAATACGATCGAGGGCGGCACGACCGAGGTGCTGAAGAACATCGTCGCCGAGCGCGTGCTCGGACTCCCCCGCCTGAAGGTGGCCGTCTGATGGATTTCGGACTGACCGACGACCAGCGCGAGATCCAGCGCACCGCCCGTGAGCTGCTGGCCGAGCGGGCGCGTCCCGACCGGGTCCGCGAGCACGCCGAGTCCGGCAAGACCGACGAGGCGCTGTGGAGCGAGCTCTCCGAGCTGGGCTGGCCGGGCATCGCGATCGCCGAGGAGCACGGCGGCCAGGGCCTCGGTCAGATCGAGCTGTCGATCCTCTGCGAGGAGCTGGGCCGCTCCTTGGCGCCCGTCCCCTTCCTCGGCAGCGTGATCGCCGCGACTGTGATCCAGCAGGACGGCTCGGACGAGCAGCGTGCGCGCTGGCTCCCGGGCCTTGCATCAGGCGAGACGATCGGTGCGCTCGGAAGCGTCGTCGACGGCACCGCAGAGCTGGTCATCGGCGGCCGTGAGGCGAGCGTGTTCGTTTTGATCGACGAGGACGGCGCCGGGCGGGTGCTGAGCGTCGATGAAGCCGAGATCACGCCGATCGACTCGATCGACCCGACCCGCTCGACGGTTCGCGTGAGCGTTTCCGACGATGCCGGCGAGTCGCTTGGCGACGGTGCCTGCGCGGGACTGGGGCGTGCGCTCGTATCGGTCAGCTCTGAGCTGGTTGGAGTCTGCGACAGGGCGCTCGGCATGACCGTCGAGTACGTCAAGGACCGCAAACAGTTCGGCGTTCCCGTCGGCGCCTACCAGGCCGTCTCGCACCGCTGCGCGCAGATGCTCCTGGAAACCGAGAAGGCCCGCTCGACCGCCGCGTTCGCCGCCTGGACGGCCGACGCCGACCCGGAGAGCCTCGCGGAGGCCGCGGCGATGGCCAAGGCGTGCGCCTCGAGCGCCGGCGTCGAAGTCACCGCCAGTGCGATCCAGGCCCATGGTGGCATCGGCTTCACATGGGAGGCCGACATCCACTGGCTCTACAAGCGCGCTCAGATCGACGCTGCGCTGCTCGGCGGCGCCAAGCGTCACCGTGCTCGCCTGGCCGGCATCCTCGCCGACCGGGTCGCCGCCTCCACAGCGGTCTAGTTCCGGTTCGCCACGACGGCACGCGTCCGGTCGTGAGACCCTCGCCTGAGATGCTGCGGGCATGAGAGAGATCCCGATCGCCGCCGCTCGGCGGATCGCGCTGGCAGCGCAGGGCTTCGCCGACCCCCGACCGACGGGACGAGTCGATGCGCGTCATCTGCGACGGACGATTGGGACGGTCGGTCTGCTGCAGTTGGACTCCGTCAGCGCGGTGGTCCGGTCGCACTACCTGCCGGTGCGGGCCCGCCTCGGCCCCTACCCGCGCGCGAGGCTGGACGAACTGGCCGCCCATTCTGGTGCGGGCACAGGTGCGCCTCGGCGAGTCGATCCGCAGCGGCGCGAGCTGTTCGAGTATTGGGGGCACGAAGCCTCGCTGCTGCCGGTGGCGATGCAGCCGCTGCTGCGGTGGCGGATGGCTCGCGCCCACCTCGAAGCGTGGGGCAGCATGCGGCGGATGGTCAAGGAGAACCCCGGGCTGATCGCTGACGTCCTCGAGCTGGTGCGCGAGCGAGGCCCGATCCGGGCCTCCGAGACGGGGATCGCTCGACCGAAAGGTCGTGCGACCGGGATGTGGGACTGGCACGACGGCAAGATCGCGCTCGAGCATCTGTTCTTCACCGGGCAGGTAGCCGCCTCCGGGCGTGTGAACTTCGAGCGTCGCTACGACCTCGCCGAGCGGGTGCTGCCGGCGGAGGTGCTGGCTACGCCGACTCCAGCGGAGGACGACGCGCAGCGCGAGCTGGTGCGGATCGCGGCCCGAGCGCTGGGAGTGGCGAGCGAGCCGGACCTGGGTGACTACTTCCGTCTCCCCCGCGCCGCATCCAAGGCCACGGTCGCCGAGCTGGTGAGATCGGGAGAGCTTGAGGAGGTGACTGTCGGGGACTGGCGGATGCCCGCGTATCTGTGGCCCGGCTCGCGCCGGCCGCGCGGGATTCACGCGCGGGCGCTGCTCTCGCCGTTCGACTCGCTGATCTGGGCGCGCGAGCGGACGGCGCGGCTGTTCGGGTTCGACTATCGCCTGGAGATCTACACGCCCGCCGCCAAGCGGGTGTATGGCTACTACGTCCTGCCGTTCCTGTTGGGCGACTCGCTGGTCGCCCGCGTCGACGTCAGGGCGGAGCGCGCGACTGGAACGCTGCGAGTGCATGGCGCCTACGCAGAGCCCGGACAGGCGACCGCACACGTCGCGGCTGAGCTGGCCGAGGAGCTGCAGCTGCTGTGCGACTGGCTGGGGCTGGCCGAGGTTCGGGTGGAGCGTCGTGGCGACCTGGCCGCACAGCTGCGAGCCGCGGTCGGCTGAGGAGGCGCAGCCTTCGCCGTGGGCATCGCATCGATCTGTGATGCTCGGGGCATCGTGCGCCTTCTCACATCGACCGCACCGCCAGGTCCTCGCAAGGGTTGACCGTGGCTGATTTCGCCGCTTTCCTGAAAGGCATCAATCTCGGCAAACGCCGGATCACGAATGACGATCTGCGTGGACATTTCGAGGCGATCGGCCTGTCCGGCGCAGCGGTCTTCAGGGCGAGTGGCAATGTCGTCTTCGACGATCCGGAGGAAAGGAGCGCGGCGGAGCTCACGACGCTGATCGAAGCGGATCTGGAGCGGCTGCTCGGCTACACCGTCGCTGTGTTCCTCAGAGGTCGCGAAGAGATGCTTGAGATCGCTCACGCGAAGCCATTTGACGCCGCCACAACGCGGCGGCTGAAGGGCAAGCTCCAGGTTGTGATGCTGGGCGAGAAGCCAAAGGCGGCGGCGAAGAAGACAGTCCTGGGGCTATCCGGAAAGGCCGACGCGCTGGCGTTCGGGACCCGGGAGCTGTTCTGGCTGCCCGCCGGCGGAATCAGCGATTCGAAGCTCGAATGGAAGGCGATCGAGCGGGCGCTGGGCGCGACGACGACGCGCACGATGGGGACGGTCGAGCAGATCGCCGCCAAGCACTTCAGCGCCTGATCGCAGCGGTATAGGCTGCCGGGAGAGCAGGGTCCGGGAGAGCGTCTGAGGGAGGAGCGGCATGGCAGAGGTGCAGACGGTGCAGGGCGCGGTCGACGCAGGGGATCTGGGGATCGTGCTGGCGCACGAGCACGTCCGCTTCCGAGACGAGGCCGTCGCCGAGCAGTGGCCGGGCCGCTATGACGATCAGCTGGAGCTGGACGCGGCGCTGGTCGCGGTGCGGGCCACCAAGGAGCATGGCGTTCAGACGATCGTCGACGCGACGGCGATGTTCGGCGGGCGCGATGTGAGCTTCATGAAGCAGGTCGCCGACGAGACGGGCGTACGAATCGTCGCCTGCACGGGCATCTACAGCTACGACTATCTCCCCCACTACTTCGAGAATCGCGACATCGACGTGATGGCCGATCACTTCGTGGAGGACATCGAACGCGGTTGCCAGGGCACGGACATCCGTGCCGCCTTCCTGAAGTGCGCAGCCGACGCGGCGGGGGTGACGGACAATGTCGAGAAGATCCACCGCGCGGTCGCCCGCGCGAGCGTGCAAACTGGCGCGCCGATCATGGCCCACTCGATGCCCGCCGTCGCGACGGGGCCACGGCAGGTGGAGATATTCAAGGAGGAGGGCGTCGATCTCTCGCGCGTTCAGATCGCTCACTGCGGCGACTCCGAGGACGTCGGCTACATCGAGGGACTCTTGGCCGAGGGCGTCTATGTGGGCCTCGACCGCTACGGCCTCGAGATGTACCTGCCGATCGACAAGCGCAACGCGACGGCCGCGGAGCTGCTACGCCGCGGCCATGCCGAGCGGCTGACGATCTCCCAGGACTTCTGCGCGTCGATCGACTGGTTCCCACCTGAGGCCGCCGAGTTCTTCGAGAGCCAGGGCGCGATCCGCAACTGGTCGATGACGCTCGTCTTCGAGGAGGTCGTCCCGGCTCTGCGCGAGATGGGCGTGATGGACGACGCGGTGTTCGAGACGATCTTCGTGGAGAACCCACGGCGGTGGCTGGCGGGCGAGTAGAAGCCGGGCGCGCCGGAGATACTGGTCAGCGGCTCAAAATTCCCAAACCACCAAGTGTCTCGGGATGTCCGAGATCGGGTGGTGGTGGCGGCGGAGGTGGGGGCGGCCGTTTGCCTGTGGTCCGTGCTCGCATATCCGGAGAGCGTAGCGCCGAGTGACGAGGCCCACATCACCAGTTGGATCAACAGTCCCAAAGCATCTGCCAGGTAGAAGCGCCCCAAGACATCGATCTTCGCCTGGTTCGCTTGCCAGTAGCTCTCCAGCCAGTAGACAAGTCGCCTGTGGATCTCCGACTTGTCCTCACGGAACTCGAATAGTTTCTCGTAGACCGCTGGGCCGCTTAGGCTGAACACAAATCCCCTCTTCGGAAGAAGCACATAGACGCATAGTGCTATCGAGGACACCATCGCGATCAACCCGAGCGCGTCGAGTGCGCCGAAGGTCGCGGAGCGCTGAACCGCGAGCGCGCCGAGGAAGGACGCCGTCAGCGAAGAGGCAGCCAGCAGCGTGCCAGTACGCGCACGTAGTTGCTCGATCCCTCGCTCCTGTAGATCGAGCGCGCGGATAGCCGAGTCCTATGCGAGTTCGGAGAGGAGATCGTCTGGCACAAACCCATGATCACGCTGTGATGGGATGGCTGGCGCGCGCCCCCGTGGTAGCCGCTAGCCCGGCGCGACCAGCAACTCGGGCCCGTCAACAGCCGTCCGCACGTTGTTGACCGCCGGGTTGGCCGGCGCGGCCGAGAGTCTCTCCTCCGGCAACGGCCCGCACAGAGCCAGCGCTTCCTCAGCGTCGAGTGAAGGATCCAGCCATGCCCGCTGCGCATCTGCGTCGGCGAGGATCACCGGCATCCGGTCGTGGATCCCGGCGGCGACGCGGTTGGTTTTCGAGTCGCAGGTCAACAGGGCGATGCTGTGCAGCCACTCCTCATCCACCCGCGCCGGCGTCCAGATCGCGGCGAAGGCGAAGGGGACGCCGCCGTCGACCTTGAAGTGGAAGGGCTGACGGGGCTGTGAGCGGTGCTCAGGTTTCAGCCACTCGTAGTAGCCGTCGGCTATCTGCAGCGCACGACGTTGGGCGCGCGGGATCAGGCGCCGATAGGCGGGCTTCTCGGCGACAGTCTCAAGGCGGGCGTTGATCATCAGCGGCGCCTTGATCTCGGTCGCCCAGGAGGGAACGAGCCCCCAGCGCATCAGCTCAGCCTGAGGCTTGCCCTTGGGAGCGACGATCGCCAGGACCTGTTCGGTCGGGGCGATGTTGAAGCGGTGGGTACCCTCGGCGCCTTCGATCGGCACGCGGAAGCGATCGTTGAGTTCTTCGGGTCCAGCCGTGTTGGTGTAGCGCCCGCACATGCCCTCAGGTTATGTCAGGACCCGAGCGTCGCCGCAATCGTGTCGAGCATCGTCGGCTCCACAGGCAGATCGGCCAGCGAGGCCGCGATCTCCGCGGCCAGCTCGATTGTCGCCGTGCCCGTCTCGGTCACCCAGCGGCCCAGCCAACGCAGCGCGTAGGCGTCGTACTCGCCGGGGCTGGCGGCCGCGATCAGAGGCAAGAAGCGCACCGCCAGCAACAGCTCGATCGGTCTCCCCCGCTCGATCCTCACTTCCTCGGCCAGCGCCACCGCATAGCGCAGGTCTCCTCTCTCGAGAGCCTTCTCGAGCTCTCCCGCCGGTCGCCAAGGTCGTGGGCTCATACGAACACATGTTCGCCCACGCCGTGCGGCCGCGCCACAGTCAGTAGACACACAGCTGGAAGACCACATTCGGCGGCCCGGTTGGAACGCCCCGTCAACTCTCCCTGGACAGCCGGTACACCACGTGCGGAGTCAAAGGATGACCGGTGGCGAGCCCCGGATGATCGAAGTCGGCACTCTCGTCGTGGCGCATCCCCAGCCGCTCCATCAACCGCCGCGAGGGCAAGTTCCCGACTGTCGTGAAGGCAACGATCTCATCCAGACCAAGGGGTCCGAAGCCGTGGTCCAAAGCGGCCTCAGCAGCCTCCCGCGCGATCCCGTGACCCCAGTGCTCGCGCCCCAGCCTCCACCCCGCCTCGACAGCCGGCGCGAACGGCATCGCCTTCGACACCGGATTCAAACCAACAAACCCGGCAAGAGATCCAGTCTCGCTCACCTCGACCGCCCAGAACCCATAGCCGTCGCGCTCGAAGCCCGCCTCCATCCGCTCGATCATCTCCGCCGTCTGCTCGCGCGTCAGCGTCTCGGGGAAGTACTCCATGACGACCGGATCACCATTGATCGCCGCGAACTCACCAAGATCCTCCGCCCGCCAGCGCCGCAGCAGCAACCGCGCCGTCCGCAACTCCGGGAGGTTCATCGAGCCGACCGCAACACCCTCGGTGCGGTAGCGGAGGGGCTGACTCGTGAGTTGCTCTCGTGCTCGGAGGGCAGCGCTTCCACTGTTGTCCGCTGCGCAGTCAGCAACTCACGAGTCAGGCCCGGAGCGTCACTGGTAGAGACTTCAACTGATTAATAAAAGGAGACTCAGCGAAGGCGGGCCTACCCTCGATCTCGATCTGCGGATAACGCTTGAGTGTCTCCTCGATCAGGATCCGCAGCTCAAGGCGAGCGAGGGCGGTGCCCAGGCAGAAGTGCCTGCCACCCGCTCCGAAGGCCTGGTGCTCGGTCTTGCGACGCAGGTCGAAGCGGTCCGGATCCTCGTAGCGGGTCTCGTCGCGGTTGGAGGAGACGTACCACATGACGACCTTCTCGCCCTCCTTGATCTCCTGCCCGTTCAGCTCTGTGTCCCGCGTAGCCGTGCGACGGAAGTGGGCGAAGGCAGGGAACATCCGCAGCGCCTCCTCGACGGCGTCGGGGACCAAAGAGGGGTCCTCCAGCAGCAGTGCTCGCTGCTCGGGGTCTTCCATGATCGCCCTCATGCCGCTGCAGTAGGTCGCCTTGGTCGAGTCGTTGCCGGCGGCCATCAGCAGGAAGAAGCCCATCACGATCTCATGCTCCTCGAGTTCCTCGCCGTCGACCTCGGCGTGGACCAGCACGCTCGTCAGGTCGTCCGTCGGGCTCTCGCGGCGTGCGTCGATCAGCTTTTTGCAGCGCTCGAAGATCTCGGGGACGAGCTTGCCCATGATCGCCTCGAGCCCCTCGGGGTTGAGGTCTTCATCGCCACCGCCGAGGGTCGCGTTCATCAGCTCCGCCCAGATCGCGTCTTCGGACTCGTCGATGCCCATGAAGCTGCCGATCACGCGTGCGACGACGGGCTGGGCGACGTCGATGACGAGGTTGCACGCCTCGCGGTCCGCAAGCCGATCGAGCACGCCGATCGTGATCTCACGGATGCGCTCCTCGTGGTCGGCGATCCGCTTCGGCGTGAAGCCCCGCTGGAAGAGCGCCTTGACGCGGTCGTGCTTGGGCGGGTCCATGCCGATGAACATCGCCCTGTTCAGCTCGAGGGGCAGCACGCCCGCCGCAGTGATGCCACCGAGTTCCGAGGAGTACGTCTCCCAATCGCGGCTGACCGCGAGAACGTCGTCGGCCGTCGTCACCGACCAGAAGCCCGCCTCGTCGGGGAATTCCTGGATCTGCTCGGTCCAGTGGACGGGGCACTCGCCGCGCATTCGCTTGAAGACCTCGTGCGGCGGCCCGTCTCGCCACAGCTCCTCGTCGCTCACTTCGACGCTGCGGATGTCGCTATCGACCGTGGCCATCGGACCCTCCCCGGGAGTAGGTGTCGGCGCTCGGCCCGATCTTACTGGCTGCGTGGCCAGTCCTGCCCAGGACCGGCGACGGGGCGCTCCACGACGAGCTCTGAGACCTTCAGTCGGCCGACCTCGAGCGAGTCCAGGACGAGATCGCCGCCGCTGGCGTCGCCGAGCGTCAGCCCGCCGATCCGCAGCCGCCCGATCGCCAAGCGGCCGATCGCCATCGCCCCGACCGCAACCGCTCCCCCGGCGAAGGCGCCGAGCGCGAACGATCCGGTGACAGCGGCTCCCAGCGCTCCAGCCGAGCAGCCGACGGGACGGATCTCAGTGCGAGCCATGACGGGCCGCGGCGGTGGCGCCGTCGAGCGAGCGTCCGGCGTAGGTGAGCATCGAGGCGAGGTGCGCCTGGATCGTTTCGAGGTTGTGTTCGCCGGGATAGATGGCGCTGTGCGCGCTCGCTCCCTCGGCGCGCAGCTGGGCCGCGAACGGCGCGTCCTCGCTCGGGTCGGCGATCTTGTCCGACGCGCCGCCGTAGACGAAGGCGTGCAGCCCAAGAGTGGAGATCGCGTGATGGTCCAGGCGCAGCTGGTCTTCGAGGCCGTTGAAGAAGCCGAGCCAGCTCTCGACGACGCCGAAGCGGTAGGGGTTGTTGAGCGTCAGCTCCATCGCTCCGTAGCCGCCCATCGAGAGTCCCGCGATCGCGCGACCGCCACGAGCCGCGACGGTCGGCAGCATGCGGTCGATCACTTCCTGCACTTCCAAGACGTAGCTTTCGTAGTAGAGGTCGCCGAGGTTGCGCCAGTTGTTGGCGCCCGGGCCGCCCTGGACCATCACGGCGATCATCGGCGGGATCGCGTGGGCGGCGATCAGCCGATCGAGTTCGCCTTGCAGACCGATCCGCAGGAACGCCGTCGCCGACTGGCTGTTGCCGTGCAGCAGGTAGATGACCGGGTAGTGGGCGCTCGCGGCCGCCGCGGCGTTTGCGTGCAGGCCCGGTGGCAGGTAGACGTAGAAGGAGCCTTCATGGTGGAGGGCTACGGAGTGGTAGGAGGCTTTGGCGATCGTGCTGCCGGCGGCGTCTTTGCTGATGCTCGTCAAAGCCGGCGCCGGGAGCAGCGATTCGCTGCTCTTCGCCGCGACGCGCGCCTTGGGAAGCGCCTGTGAGCCGTCGAGGCCCAGCTGGCGGTGCAGGGCGAGAGCGGTGGTGACGGCGACGAGGGCGCTGAGCAACGCGCCGATCAGCAGCCTGCGCGCCCGCTGCCAGGGTGCCGGGAGCGGCACGCCGCTCGCCGGCGAAGCGCCCGACGGCGGGTAGGCCGGAACCCAGGCCGGTGGCAGCACCTCGGCGGTGGCGACCCGCTGTCCGGGCCAGCTCCACTCGCCGAGGCTGTCAAGCCACGGGTTTGAGCGTGAGGGTCGAGATCCGGCGGGCATCCTGGTGATTGAACGGCCCGAACGCCAGAAACCCAACCCCTGCACGAAGCCGCCCAGAGGCGGGCGCTCAAATGCTCAGCTGGTGCTCCATACGTCACCTGTGTCGCCGAAGCCAAGGGCGCGCTTGGTCGCTTCGGTGAGGTCGAATTCACGGCCGGCCACGTAGGGGCCGCGGTCGACGACGGGTACTCGCACCGAATGCCCGCCGTAGCGGAGCGTCACGAGCGTGCCGCAGGGCAGCGTCTTGTTGGCGACACCGAGCGTGGAGCTGGTCAGCTCACCGCCGCAGGCAAGCCCGCCGCCACCGCCGTACCAGGAGGCACCGGCGAGGTGGTAGACGTTGAGGCGTCCCAGCCGGCGGCGGGTGGGACGAGCGGTGGCGTCACCGGCGAAGCGCAGCCGCAGCAGCCGGCTACCGAGGCGGCGCGGGCGCAGGTTGATCCGGAAGCGGCCACCCGTGGAGGTGTGGGCGCTTGCCAGCGTCTTCCAGCCACGGCCGATCAGGGCCTGCAGGGCGACGACGCGCCCGGCTTCGCCGGGATGGTGGGCTTCGAGCAACCGGCCGGAGACCGAGCTGCGGTGGTTCTCGAGCACGTTCAACTGCTCGCTGTGAACTTTCAGGGATGTATCCAGCGGCGTGACGATCGATACGGGCGCCGTGGAGACGACGCCGACCGGCGCCAGCACGGGCGCAGGCTGAACGGGCGTCGCAGGGACGTACATTTAGTTTGGAACCTCCTTGTGGGTCGCCTGCGGGGTTAGCTGTCGGGCTCACGGCCGGCGGCACGCGAACAGACGCGTGTCAGCCGGGCGTTACGGCTGCATCAGCAGCGGATTCGCCCCATCCGGCTCCGCTGTGAGACGCGGTGCCGGCGGTGGTTCCCCCGTTCGCCCCCATCAACGGAGGCGACTCGGCGAGTCGAACAATTGTTCGAGCCTATGTGCTGAGAAGTGGCAGTTGTGTGATCGACATCACATATGTGTAGAAGCGGTAGGTACTTTCGACATCCCCCACGCGGCCTAGCTTCGGCGCCACTTCAACAAGTGGCGCCCGCGCTGCGTAAACAGCCGGGCGCCTGGCACCGAAAGGACTGGCCTAACGATGCAGACGGAGCCTACTTCTGGACGCTCAGAGGACGAACTGGAACGCGATGTGCTGTACCGGCTGACGGCGGATGGCGAGGCGATCTGGTCCGTAGAGGACTTGGGCCTAGCGGTCGAGGACGAGACGGTGGAGGACGCCGTTGCGGGCCTGCTGACTGCTGGGCTGGCGCTCAAGACCTCGGACGGGTTTGTGTTCGCTACGCACGCGGGATTCCGTGCGGTGGCGATCATCGGCACGCACGTCTAGCACCCGGTAGCGCCACGCCGCAGGGCAGGGCGTGGCGCTTGGCGGGGATGCTCCCGCATGGCTAGATCACTACGACGGATCGTTGCTTTCCGTCCATCGCTGGGCGTCAACGGCCGGAAAGTTTCCGTGCCAGTCGGTGTGTCCCCACTCGTCGCGGATCGCTTCAGAATCGAGAGGTCCCAGGAGGATGGGGGGTGGCCACCTCTGGTTCGGGACCTGCGGTGGCCAGACAAGAACGAACCGATCGTCATCCTGGGTCATATCCGCGAACGAACGGGTGACGGCGACCGGTGCGACGATCACCTCGGCGATCAGGCCGGGGACCGAGATGATGGAGACGATGCTCTCTGCTGCCGGGAGTACATCTACCCAGCCCGGAGGAATAAAGCTTGTGCCCGGTGGTTTGAGGTCGTTCGAGAGGTACGCGATTCTCACCGTCGAGTTCGCCGGTGGCGTGCCCTCTTTGAGCATATGCAGCAGATAGTGGCGGAGCATCCGATCCATCCACGCGATGTCGGTTCGCGCGAGGATGAGGAGCATTCCGGTCTTGGCGGCCCAGCCGCCAACTAGCACTTGCTGACGAGGTGTCAGGTCGATTACGGCTCCATCCATCATCTCCTTGAGCAGGATGCTTGCTGGACTCTCGAACACCGTGTTGAGGCGTCGCTGACATGGCTGGCACACCTTGAGAAGCACCCGGCGCCCTTGCTCCCACCCTGGCGCGACACTGCCCTCGGGTAGCGCTCGTATCCAGTCGTGGATACGTCTACGCAGCCACCACGGATACGTATCCTCATCGGTCATGCGCACGCCACTTGCACCGCAGATCCTGCACTTAGGCGGAGGATGCGGCGGCTTCTTAGGCCCGGGGCGTCGCCCGCGCTTGCCCACGCGCTACCGTCCTAGCTGATGAGAGACGAGCAAGAGCCGCAGCCTACGACCAAGACTCAGCTGACGCAGCCGAAGGAAGGCGAGCCGGTCGAGATTCCCGTCCCGTCCGAGGATGATTTCGAGAAGCTGGTCCGGCGAGCTGTGAAGGGCAACGACTCAGCCGCAGGCAGCGCGGACGAGTAGCTGCTCGAACAGCGGCCCGAGTTCCGGCCGGGCGCGCTGTGCGTTGTGGCGCCATGCGTACTCGTCAAGGTAGGACTGTAGGTAGCGCGGGGACACCTTCTTGTAGGCGCCTCGCATCCCGGTCTTGAGGTTCCCGAAAGCGCCCTCGATGGTGTTGGTGTGCGTGTCGCCTTCGACGTAGATGCCGGCTGAGTGGTTGATGACCTTGTGGTCGATGTACTCGCGGGCGAGCGGCTTGTAGGAGGCCCAGTCGTCGGTGAGGATGACCGACTGCGGATTGACGTTCGCCGTGACGGCTCTACTAAGCACCGCGCCGTGGCGGGAAGCGATCACCCGGAACCGGATGCGTCCGCCGCGCTCGACCATCCCGAGGATCGTGGGCTTCGCTTCGGCGTGCGCTTTGCCTTCAGCGCGCCGTGACGGTCCGCCAGAGAGATACGGGTGCTGGCCGTGGGGTTTGCGCGGCTTGCCGCCCCAGGAAGTCTCATCGACCTCCACGTCACCGCGCAACGGGCCTTCGTCGTCAGTCATCAGCTCCGTGCGGATCAGCTTCATCATGCGGTGAGCCGTCTTGTACGTCACCCCGATCTCGCGCTCGATCTGCTTCGCGGATATCCCGCATCGAGTGCTTGCCATGACGTACATGACGTAGAACCAGAGTTGGAGCGAGACGGCCGAGTTCTCGAAGATCGTCCCCTTCATCGGGTGGATGTGGTGCCCGCAGGAGTCGCAGGTGTAGGAGGCGCGCGTTTTGGTCCGGTGGAACTTCCGGGTCCGCTCGCACTTCGGGCACTCCGCGTGGTGCCCGTCGGGTGCGTACCCCTCGCGCCAGAGCCGGTCAAGGCAGGCCGCGTCGTCTGGGTAGCGGCGCATGAACTCCATCAGCGAGAAGTCCGATTCCGATGACTCCTGCCGCGTGGGGTTATCGCGCATCTTCTTCGGCGTTTGCAGCGGGTTCGCGTCCATATCCAACATTATACATACTTCTAGTACATATATGTGATCGACATCACACAACAGCGGAAGTGGCATAAGCCACAAGTAGCTCGATTTGCAGGGATTTTCCGGTCAAGTCATTGCCTCTCACTACGCTGCAGCTACCGTCCCGCACGGCAGCGCGAGAGACGCCGCGACGGCCGCCTCGATGCCCGGCAAACCACAGGAGGACCCCGATGACGATGGATCAGAGCAAGCTCGGCCAGGTCGTTGCCGAACAGATGGAGGCGATCGAAGAAGACCACGGCGAGGAGTGCGAAATCGGCGACGTCTGCGTGATCGTCGAGGTCGTCTGCCCGGACGATTCAACGGTTCGCGTTCGTAGCAGCGATCGCCGCCCACACATCAGGATCGGGCTGCTCGCACAGGCGCTGAAGATGGAACTGGGCGGCTGAGAGGCGCGACTCTGCCCTCGCCGCGCGCCGCGCGCGAATCAGCGACAATCGCCTGATGGCGAACCCCGACCGCCTGACAGCGCTCGACACGACGTTCCTGCACCTGGAGGACCACTCCCCGGCGCACATGCACGTCGCCTCGGTGATGGTCTTCGAAGGCAAGGCGCCGACCCACCGCGAACTGGTCGAGCACGTCAGTTCGCGGCTTCACCTCGTTCCCCGCTACCGCCAGCGCCTGGCGCACGTGCCGCTGGGCCAGGGCCGGCCGGTGTGGGCCGACGACCCGCACTTCAATCCCTATTACCACATCCGCCATACCGCGCTGCCGAAGCCGGCCGACGAGGCTGAGCTCAAGCGCCTGGCCGGTCGTTTGTTCTCACAACGGCTCGACCGCTCCAAGCCACTGTGGGAGATCTGGCTCGTGCAGCACCTGGCGGGCAACCGTTTCGCGTTGATCGCCAAGACCCATCACGCTCTCGTCGACGGCGTCTCGGGCGTGGACATCACGACGGTGCTGTTCGACACGGCGCGCGAGCCCGCGCCGACGGCGCCCCCGTCGGCCTGGAGCGCCAAGCCACTGCCCGGACAGGCGAAGCTGCTCGGCGAGGCGCTGCTCGAGCGCGGGACCATGCCTACCGAGATGCTCCGCGGCGGGCGAGCGCTGCTGCGCGCGCCGCGCAGGGCTGTCTCACAGGTCCGTGAGGGCCTCGTCAACATCGGCGCCACGACGATTGCGGGCGTGAAATCACCGGCGCCGCCCAGCCCGTTCAACGTCGAGATCGGCCCGCACCGCCGTTACACCTTCCTCGATGCCGACCTGTCGCGATTCAAAGGCATCAAGGACTCGCTCGGAGGCACACTCAACGATGCCGTCCTGACCTCCGTGACGCTCGCTCTGGGACGCTACCTGCGGCGCAAGGGAGTCGACACAGACGGTCTCGTGCTGAAGGCGATGGTGCCCGTCTCCGTTCGCACCAAGGCCCAGCGCGGCGCGCTCGGCAACCAGGTCGCCGCGATGTGGGCGCCACTGCCGGTCGGCATCCAGTCGCCGGCTGAGGCGATGCTGTCCGTCTCGGCCGCGATGGAGGACCTGAAGAGCTCCGGCCAGGCCGTCGGCGCGCAGGTGCTGACGAACCTCGCCGGCTTCGCGCCGCCCACGATCCTCAGCCAAGCCGCACGGCTGCAGGCTCGCCAGCAGTTCTTCAACCTCGTCGTCACCAACGTGCCCGGCCCGCAGTTCCCGCTCTACCTGCTCGGCCGGCAACTGCGAGGCCTCTATCCCGTCGTCCCGCTCGCCGCCCGCCAGGCACTCGGCATCGCCGTGATGAGCTACGACGGCCACCTCGGCTTCGGACTGCTGGGCGACTACGACGCGCTGCCCGAACTCGAAGCGATCGCCGACGACATGAAATGGGCGATCGCATCGCTGTATCGCGCCGCGGGCCTGAGCCCAGCCGGTGCGCGCGGCAAACGCAAAGCGGCTGCTGCCAAGGGGACCCGGAGCACCGCCAGACGGGCCGCCGGCTCCAGGGCCGCTCGCAAGCCCGCCAGCGCCAGCTGAGTGCGCCTGGCCCTCTGCCAGATCAACGCCACCGTCGGCGACATCGCGGGGAACTCGCGGCGTATCTCCGCGGGCCTCTCGGCCGCACGCGAGGCTGGCGCCGAGCTGGTGCTGTTCCCTGAGCTCTCGTTGACCGGCTACCCGCCCGAGGACCTGCTGCTGAAGGAGCACTTTCTCGCCGACGCCAGGCGAGAGCTGGAGCGCCTCGCCGAGCAAGCGAACGGCCTGACAGCGATCGTCGGCTTCCCCGAGCGTGCCGAGGACGTCTTCAACGCAGCCGCCGTGCTTTCCGGCGGCGCGGTCCACGCGATCTACCGCAAGGTATACCTGCCCAACTACGGCGTCTTCGACGAGCAGCGCTACTTCCAGGCCGGGCCGGGCGGCGCGATCGTCTCCCTCGACGGCGACGTCGTCGGGATCTCGATCTGCGAGGACATCTGGGAGCCCGGACCCCCCGCCAGCGAGGAGGCGCTCGCGGGCGCGACGCTGCTCGTCAACATCTCCGCCTCGCCCTACCACGCCGGCAAGGGTGGCGAGCGCGAGCGAATGCTCGCCCAGCGGGCCCGCGACAACATCGCCTGCGTGGCTTTCTGCGGGCTCGTCGGCGGCCAGGACGAGCTCGTCTTCGACGGGCACTCCTGCGTGATCGACCACACCGGCACGACCATCGCCCGCGCCGCCCAGTTCAGCGAGGAGATGCTCGTCTGCGATGTCGATCTGGCCGCCGCCTCCGCAGCGCGGCTGCGCGACGCCAGCCACCGTCCCGCCGCCCGCCGCCATCCCGGCAACGTCCGCAAGCTCGATCCTCTGCCGCCATCGGAGCCCTCCTCCCCGCCTCCATCGATTCCTACGCGGCTCGCGCCACCGCTCGCGCCAGTCGAGGCGGAGGTCTACGCGGCGCTGTGCCTGGGACTGCACGACTACGTCGAGAAGAACGGCTTCGCCCATGTCGTCCTCGGGCTCTCCGGCGGCATCGACTCGGCGCTCGTCGCCTGCGTGGCCGCCGACGCCCTCGGCGCCGCGCGCGTCAGCGTCACGATCATGCCCTCCCCCTACTCCTCCGACTCGACCCAGCAGGACGCTCGCGACCTCGCCGAGGCGCTCGGCGTCGGGGTGTTCGAGCTGCCGATCGCCGAGGCCATGAAGGCTTACGAGTCGGCTCTCGCGGGAGCCTTCGCCGGCCGAGAGGCGGACCTGACGGAGGAGAACCTCCAGGCCCGCATCCGCGGCAACTTGCTGATGGCGCTCTCCAACAAGTTCGGCTGGCTTGTCCTGACGACGGGCAACAAGTCGGAGATGTCGGTCGGCTACACGACCCTCTACGGGGATCTGGCCGGTGGCTTCGCGGTCATCAAGGACGTCCCCAAGACGCTCGTCTACCGACTCTCGGAGTGGCGCAACTCACAGGCCGGCTCTGGCTCCGGCGAGCGCGCAAGCGCTCCGATCCCCGTCTCGATCATCGCCAGGGCACCGTCGGCGGAGCTGCGCCCCGACCAGCGCGACGATGACTCCCTGCCGGTGTATGGCGTTCTCGACCGGATCCTCGAGGGCTACGTCGAGCTCGACCAGAGCCGCGAGCAGCTGATCGCTCAAGGGTTGCCCGAGCCCGATGTCGAGCGGGCGATCAGACTCGTCGACCTGGCCGAGTACAAGCGTCGCCAGGCACCCCCCGGCATCAAGATCAGCGCTCGCGCCTTCGGGCGCGACCGCCGCATGCCGATCACAAACCGCTACCGCGGATGAGCAGAGCACGCGCGCTCACAGCCCTGCTTCTCGCCGTCGTCTGTGCGGCGTTGGCGGCCGGCTGCGGCGACACCCTGCAGGACAAGCCGATCCCCCACAACATCCTCGAGGGAATGGTCGTCGCGCCGTTCCCCGTCTACTGGCTGGGCAACTCCTTCGGCAAGCTGAAGATCACCGAAGCGACCCATGACCCCGGTGGCGCGTTCAGCGTCCAATACGGCAACTGCCTCCAGGGCGGCCAGGGGACCTGCACGCCGCCGTTGAAGATCGTCACCTCGCCCGACAACAGCTTCCTACCGGGCGGCGAGACGGCCCGCACGACCGTCAACGTCAGGGGGATCGCGTCGGTCTTCACGGAGGCGGGTCGGACGATCGCGATCCCGACCGGCGGCGTGGTCGTGGACGTCTTCGCCAACGATGCCGCCTCCGCGCTCGCCGCGGCGCGCGCGATCGTGCCGATCAACCAACCTGGCGCTCCTGGTCAGACCCTTCCTGCCCGCCGGCCCGACACGGGCTTCGGCTCGACGCCGCTGCCCTCGCAGCTACCGGCGACGGTGCGCCCGCTCGGCTAGGCCGTCGGGACCGGCCGCACCGCGATCGTCATCCGCGTCACCGCGCAGGAGCGGCCCTGATCGTCTGTGAAGAGCACATCCCACACCCAGGTGGTCCGGCCGCGGTGAAGGCGGGTGCCGAGGGCGTGAACGGTGCCCTCGGTGACGGGCCTCAGAAAGCTCGTGCTGTTCGACAGGCCCATCGCCATCTCGCCCTGGTCGGCGACGGCGACGTGGGTGGCAAGCGAAGCCAGCGACTCGGCAATCGAGGCGTAGACACCGCCGTGGACGAGCCCCGCCGGCTGCTTGACCTCGTCGCGCACGGCCAGCCGGCCTCTGACCTCGGTCTCCGAGACCGACAGCAGCTCCAGGCCGTAAAGCCGGTCGAAGCCCTGGATCGCCTCATTGATCTGCTCGGCGCTCGGGGTACCCATCGCGCCGCCACGATAGCCTACGGTCCTCCGCGCAGCCCCGAGGCGGGCCATCCTCGGATGGCGGAGAAACACACACCATGAGCAGACTCGACGAGCTTCCGCCAGACCAGCGCGCCGCGCTGTCTCTGCTGCTGCGCCAGCACAAGAGCTACTCGGACGTCGCGGCGATGCTCGGGATCGCCGAGCAGGCCGTTCACGACCGTGCTCACGCGGCGCTGGCGATCCTCGCGCCACGCCAGGCCCGAGGCATCGACGCCGAGCACCGCCGCGAGATCGGCGACTACCTGCTCGGCCAGCAGACGGCTGTCGGCGAGCGCCTGCGCACCCGCACGCTGCTCTCCAACTCCCAGGCCGCAGGCGCCTGGGCTCAGGCGATCGCCGGCGAGCTGGCGGACCTCTACGACGGAGCCCCCCCGGAGATCCCCGGCGTGGCGACAGGCGCAGCCTCCCCGCCGACCGGGCGCCAGGAGCCCTATCCGCTGGCCCAAGCCGCCACGACCCCAGCCCCTGTTGAGTCAGGCACGAGCGCACCCAGCTCGCGGCTGGGCGGCGCGCTGCTGCTGGCGGCGATGCTCGCGGCGGTGATCGTCGTCGTGATCCTGCTCGTCTCCGGCGGCGGTTCCTCGAACAAGAAAGCCTCGACGACGGGGACCAGCTCGACGAGCGCCAAAACGTCTGGCACCAAGGAAGAAGGCCACTTCACCCTGCACGCGGCCACCCCTCACAGCCGCAGCGCCGGCACCGTCGAGGTGCTCTCCGAAGGCGGCAAGCGGGCGTTCTACATCCAGGCCGAACACATCCCCGCTACGAAGCACTTCTTCTACGCGATCTGGCTCTACAACTCCCACACCAGCGCCCTGCCGCTGAGCAAAAGCCCGCCCGTCGGCAAAAGCCACAAGCTGGCTGGAGCGGCGCTGCTGCCCAGCAACGCTTCCAGCTACCGCGAAATCCTCTTGACCCGCGAGACCAGCACGCGGCCCAAGCACCCGGGCCACGTCGTCCTGCGGGGCGCCTTCAACCTCGCCGGCTAGACCGGTAGAAGCTTGCCGGGGTTCATGATCCCGGCAGGATCCAGCCGCTGCTTGGCCGCGCGCAGCAGCTCGACGCCGTCGCGGCCGATCTCGGCCTCCATCCAGGGTGCGTGATCGACGCCGACGGCGTGGTGGTGAGTGATCGTCCCGCCGCCCGCGACGATCGCGTCGCATGCAGCCTGCTTGACCTCCCGCCACTGCTCGATCTCAGCACCGGGCTTCTGACGAGCCAAGAACGTGAAGTACAGCGAGGCGCCGCTCTCATACACATGGGAGACGTGGCACATGACGAGCCCCGGAGTTCCCGCCGCCTGCAGCGCCTGCTCGATCGCATCCGTCACGCCCGCGTGAAGCGATCCGATCTTCGACCACTGCGTGGCCGTCTCGAGCGTCTCGACCATCACGCCGCTACCGAGCAGCTCATCGCGCAGATAGGGCGCCGCGAAGCGCCCCGCCCGCCAGGCCTTCCCAGGCGAGGAGCCAACGGCCAGGCCGCCCGCACGGCGCAGCAGGTGCAGGGTGCGACGGCGCCGGGCCGGTACCTCGTGGGCGCCGCCCTCGAAGCCGACGATCGCCAGGCAGCCATCCCCATAGCCGCGAGCGCCCAGATAGGCCCGCCCGATCTTGCCCTTCACGCCGCCCTCACCGGCGAGCGCCAGCGACATCCGGGTCTCGGACTCATCAGACAGGCGTGCCACGTCGGGCAGGGCATGCTCGCGGGCCAAAACTCGGAAGGCCTCATATCCGCTCACGAAGTCCTCGAAGAAGACGCCCTCGTAGGCGCTGGCCGCCGGGGCCTGACGCACGCGTAGGGAGACCTCGCTGATCACCCCCAGGGTGCCCTCGGAGCCGACCAGCAGCTGGCGCAGGCTGGGGCCGGCTGCGCTGGCCGGCAAAGGCGGCAACGCGACCTCCCCCGCAGGCGCAGCAAGTCGCATGCCGAGGATCATCTTCTCGATCGCCCCGTAGCCCGTTGAGGCCTGGCCCGCTGAGCGGGTCGCAGCACAGCCGCCGAGCGAGACGTACTCGAAGGACTGAGGGAAGTGCCCGAGCGTGAAGCCGAGACCTGCGAGGTGGCGCTCGAGAGCGGGACCGCGCATCCCGGCGCCGACGGTCACCGTCGCCGACTCGCGGTCGAAGGAGCAGACGTCCGCCAGCCGTCTCAGGTCGAGCGCGAGGACCGCCTGGTGGGATCCGCGCAGCGGCGAGACGCCGCCGACGACGCTGGTGCCGCCGCCGAACGGCACGACCGCCAGTGAGTGCTCGGTGCACAGCTCGAGCACCGCCTTGATCTGCTCGTGTCCGCTGGGATGAACAACGGCGTCGGGCGTGCCCGCGGGCCTGCCGGCGCGCATCCTGACGAGGTCCGGGTAGCCCTTGCCGGCGGCGTGCTGGACCCGTTCGGCACGGTCCTCGCGAACATGCTCGGCACCGAGGATCTCCGCGAGTCCCGCTCGCGCGGAGTCCCCCAGCGCCGAGGGCTCGAGGTCGACCTCCTCGATCGCGACCGGCGGACGAGACTCCTCGGCGATCCCGATCGTGTCCTTCAGGAAGTGGGTGGCGTGCTCGGGCAGAGCGCCGCTGTGGCGATCCTCCCCCCACCCCCACCAACGCATCTGCGGCACCGACTCAGACACTGATCTGCTCGAGGCCCGTCAGGGCCTCCTCGATGACCTTCAGGGCCGCGCGGCGAACCATTCGCTGCCCCATGCTCGGCAGCAGCGATTTTCCACGGAAGGTGGAGGCCGCCTGTCCGCTGAGCTCCTGGCGCATCTCGATCGTCACCTCCGTGGCGGGTGGCCACTCGCCGGCGGCGGCGAGCCGCAGCTCGGTCTCCGAGGAGGACAGGACGCCCGCGAAGGGGGTTCCCTCGACGCGCTGCTCCCAGACGACCGTGCGGCTCTGCTCGTCGCTGCGGGTGACGTCGAAGTCGGCTCTGACGGTCTTGCCCTTACGGGTCTTCATGACCTCCGTGAAGGCGCCGTCGGCGACGTCCTCGACACGCGCCACCCGCGGCCACCAACGGGGCAGGTGGTAGGGGTCGCGGACGATCTCCCACAGATCCTCCGGCGGCGCTGCGATCTTGCGGCTGGCCCGGGCGGTAGGCATCGGCCCATCCTAGGCTTCGTAGGTGAGCAGAGCGTGGACCTCGCGCCCTTCAAGCAGCCGCCGCCCGTTCAGGAACGACAGCTCGATCAGGAAGCCGGCGCCGACGACCTCGCCGCCAAGGCGCTCCACCAGCTCGCAGAGCGCCGCGGCGGTACCGCCGGTCGCAAGGAGGTCATCGTGGACGAGCACCCGCGCACCGGAGCGCAGCGCGTCGCTGTGCACCTCAAGGGCATTGGTCCCGTACTCGAGCTGGTATTCGGCGCTGATCGTCTCGTGGGGCAGCTTGCCGGGCTTGCGGGCCAGCACGAAGCCGGCGCCCAGCTCGATCGCCAGGGCGGGCCCCAGCAGGAACCCCCGCGCCTCGGCGGCGACGACGAGGTCGGGCTCGAGCGGACGGGCGATCTCCGCCAGCACGGCGACGGCCTGCTTGAGAGCCACTGCGTCGGCCATCAGCGGCGTCAGATCCTTGAAGAGGATCCCGGCAGTGGGGAAGTCGGGGATGTCGCGGATCAGCGCCCGGAGGCGCTCGGTGGGCTCCGGCTGGTTCGGGAGCTCGGCGCTCACCGAACGATCTTGCGCAGGTCCCGGATCAGCAGCAGGTGCTTGAGATGCGTGGCGACGGCCGCGAGGTTCTCGAGAGCGTCGACGGCCTCTTTGCGCCGCTCGGGATTGCGTGAGCGCAGCGCCGGAGCGAGAATCTGCTGGAGCAGGTTGGCCTCGCGGTCGGCAGAGGAGCGGAAGACCCTGAGGTTGCGCCCGGCGACGCCGTAACGGGCCAGCTCGGCGACGGCCTCGACGATCTCGCGCTCGGTCTCGTCGAAGTAGCGCACGCCGCCGCGCAGCTCGCCCTTGACGACGCCGTACTCTTCGAGCTCCTTGACGAGCTTCGCCTCGGCCTTCGTCTCCTCGAGGACTTCCTCGAGCGAGTAGAGCGCTCCGGTCGACTCACGCACGCTGACGCTGGGGCGCCAGGTGCGGGCACTGTCGCGTGCGGGCCCGCGGCCTGGGACAGGCTCGGCATCGCCGGCGCGACCGGAGGCCAGCTCCTGGCGGATCACGCGCAACGGCAGGAACTCGTCGCGCTGCATCCTCAGGATCGTGCGCAGGCGGGCGACATCGCCGGAGGTGTAGAGGCGATACCCACCCGGCGTGCGACGGGGCGTCAGCAGCTTCTGATCCTCCAAGTAGCGGATCTTGGAGATGGAGATGTCGGGGAACTCCTGGGCCAGCGCCTTGCAGACAGCGCCGATCGTCAGCGACTTCTGGCGTTTGCCGGGCTCGGGGTCCGCGGCCGCCAGCTCCGCTTCCAGGCGCTCGGCGTCGCTTGGTGTCGCCTGGGCCGTCATCAGCGCACGTGGAAGGTCAGCTTGTACTTGCCGATCTGCAGCTCATCGCCCTCGTCCAAGCGCTGGGATTCGATCCGTGAGCGATTCACATAGGTCCCGTTCAGCGAGCCGCAGTCGTCGAGATACCAGTCCTCGCCACGGCGGATCAAAAGTGCGTGGTCGCGCGAGACCGTCACGTCGTCGAGGAACACCTCGGAGTCCGGGCGACGGCCGATGCTCAGTCGCTCGCCCTCGGCTGGGAAGCTCTCACCCTCGCGGCCGCCACCAGCGCGGATCACGAGCGCCGGGCCGCGAGCGGTGACCTCGCCGATCTCGACAGGGACCAGCTCGCCGGTCTCATCGATCCGATAGGTCGCCGTGACGGGGTCGCCGGCGCCCTCGGAGGGTCGCTCGAGCAGCGCGCCACAGCGCTGGCAGTAGTTGGCGCCCTCGGCATTGAGGAAGCCGCACTCCGTGCAGTGCAGAGCCATGTTCGTCTATGCCGCCGGAGGCGGCGCTATCGCTTGCGCCGGGGACACGGGAGCTGCCTCACTCCGACCCCTCGGCGGGCTGGCGGTGGGCGAGGATGTCCGTCAGCTTCTGGACGTCATCGCCGGTGATCGTGATCTCGCCGCCGTCGTGCTGTTTGCGCAGACGGTTGACGAGCTCGGCGCGCAGGATGTCGATCTTGCCGTGCAGGATCCGGCGCCGGTAGGAGATCTCGGTCTCCTCCTCGGTCAGTTGCCGAATCACGTCTTTCAGTTCGACGTCGCTCAGCGTTCCGAGGTCGGGAAACGTCTCGTCCATGTGGCTCTCTCTCCTCGCGCGCTCGGGCCGGGCCACATATCCCGGAGAGGGACGGCAGCTTGCGGCGGAGCGGCGAGTATAGACCAATAGGGTCAAGCTGAGGGTGAGGCTCCGATCCCCGTTTTGGGACGAGAAGCGCCCGCACCATACCGCGCCGAGAAAGAGACGAGTCTCTGGCCGGCGCTCGTTCGTCCCAAAACGGGGACCTCCGCCTCTGCTGATGCCAGAATTGCATCGTGTTCATACGGTGGCTCACTTGTGCCATTGCCATGCTCGCTTTGCTGGGAGCTGCTCCAGCAGTGGCGGCCGTCCGCCCGGGTGACGCCTCTGCCACACACGCCTATCTCCTGGCGAAGCTGAGGCTGCAGCGGGAAGGAACCGGATCCGGAGAAGCCGGACTCGACGCGGTCCGCGGGCTCGCCGAACAACTACACACCGAATGCCCTGGGATTCTCACCGGCACGCCTCTGGCCGGCCCTGAAGAAGCTCCAGATCGCGTCGACTCGGAGCTCTCAAAGGAGATCGCCGACGACGCACTCAACGCCGACGAAACGCTGAATCGCTTGCCTGACACTCGCTTCTACGCCACCGTCAAGCGGCTGCGCTGGAGCAACAGGAAGCTCACGAGGCTGCTGCACGACCTGGCTCTTGAATCAGTCCGTCTGAGCGAGATCCCGGCGCCCGACATCTGCGCCGACATCCGCTACTGGGTCGCCAGCGGATACTCCGGCCTGTCTGCCGGCACGATCCGCGTGGTACACGAAGACGACGTGGCGAACTCGACAGCGACAATTGAAGTCGAACCAAAAGAAAAAGAAGGCCTATTCGATTCCGAAGAAGTCGTGAGGCACCGGCTGCGACGCTACGAGAATCGGTCGGACCGCCGTCTGGATGTGCGTGCCTTCCCGTTCAAGAAGTTGATCGGCAATCCCAAGTTCGAAGCCGCGCTGGCGACGTATTTCCGGGCCGTCGAACAGGTCTTCTCGAGCCTCGGCAAATCGGGCCTGGAACTCCCGATCTCGTGACGGCTCAGCCCCGTTCGGACAGCTGCCTCCGGCCGCTGCGGGCGTATAGGACCGTCGCGGTCAACGCCATCGCAAGCCCGATGTAGAGCAACACCGCGCCGAACGTCTTCAGCCCTGTCATCGGGAAGAACAGCGAGCCCATCACCGGGGCCACTGCGAGACGGCCCGGCCAGTTGATCTTTAGGTCCACCCCACGCTTGAGCCCGTAACGGCCGAGCGCCAGCATCGCGAGCTCCCTCACTGCGAGGACCGCCAGCGCCCAGCGCGGGAGCAGGTCGAAGCGCCAGTTCACAACGACCCCGCAGACGATCAGCAGACGGTCGGTGACGGGGTCCATCAGGGCTCCCAGGCGGCTGTACTGGCGGGTCACGCGGGCGGCGATGCCGTCGGCGTAGTCGCCCCAGCCGATCACCGCGAACAGCGTTGCGGCCAGGGCGTCGCGGCCGTCGTGGCTCGAGAGGGCGACGATCAGGAAGACGGGGATCAGGGCGAGCCTGAAGAAGCCGATCGCGTTGGGGATCGTCCAGGGGTTCAGCGGCGAGCCCGCCTGCGTCTGGGGTGGCGGCGGTCCGGAGCGGTCCAGGCCGAACAGGCGGGGAACGGTGAGCCGCGGCGGGCGCCAACGCGTCCTCTCCCCTCCCTCGGACGCCTCCGGTCGGGGCGGCTCTAGGGGAGGCTCTGCCACAGCTCGTCCAGGGCGCGCAGCAGCGCCTCGGGCTCGCCGGCGAGGGGCAGCGGCGCAGCCTGCTCGCGGCCGCGGCGGATCTGCACCTCGATCTCGCCCGACTCCAGTGAGCGGCGCCCGACGGTCAGGCGTAGCGGGCAGCCGAGCAACTCGGCGTCGGCAAACTTCTCCCCCGTGCCCGTCTCGCGGTCGTCGTAGATGACATCGCGACCGGCGGCCTGCAACGTCTCGTACAGGCGGTCGGCGGCCTCGCGCTCGGGCGTGCCTGCCTTGCCGAGGGAGACGAGATGGATCTCGAAGGGGGCAAGAGAGCGCGGCCAGGAGATGCCGTGCTCGTCGCCGTACTGCTCGACGGCGGCGGCGACGATGCGGGCGGGGCCGATCCCGTAGGAACCCATCCAGATCGCCTGCGACTTGCCCTCTTCATCGAGGTAGGTCGCGCCGAGCGGCTCGGAGTAGCGGGTGCCGAGCTTGAAGATGTTGCCGACCTCGATCGCCGGCTCGATCTCGACTGGAACGCCGCCGATCGTGTCGCCGGCGACGACGTTGCGTACGTCCACCGCCCTGAAGGCGAAGTCGCGGCCGGGCACGACGCCCCGCAGGTGCTCGTCGATGCGTCCCGCACCGGTCACATAGCCACCTTCAGGACCGCCCGCGACGGCGCTGTCGAGCACGATCTCCATGTCCTCGCCGACACCGACCGGACCGATGAACCCGGGCGGCCCCAGCTTCGCCTCGATCTCCTCGGCCGAAGCGGGACGGCTGCGCGCGCCGAGCGCAATCGCGAGCTTGATCTCGTTGACCTGGTGATCGCCGCGCACGAGCACGAGCACCATCCGAGCCTCCTCGCCCTCGACGATCACGGGATACGCCTTCAGCAACGCCGCCTCCGGAACGCCCAAAGCGCCTGCGACCTCTGCAACCGTCTTCAGGCCAGGCGTAGCGACCGGCTCGGGCACCTCGGGTGCGACGGGCAACTCCACGGGCGCGGCCTCGGCGCTCGCGACCTCCATGTTGGCGGAGTAGTCACCGGCGAGGACGACCTCGTTCTCCCCTGCGGCGCAGGGCGCCATGTACTCGTGGGCGCCGGTGCCGCCCATCATCCCCACGTCGGCCTCGACGCGGTAGTAGCGCAGGCCCGTCCGCTGCATGATGCGGTCGTAGGCGCCGACGTGCAGCTGGTAGCGCTTCTCCAGCCCCTCGGCGTCGCGGTCGAAGGTGTAGGAGTCCTTCATGATGAACTCGCGCGTGCGCAGCACCCCTGCACGCGGGCGCGGCTCGTCGCGCTCCTTGACTTGGAAGTGGTAGAGGATCAGCGGCAGGTCGCGGTAGGAGCGAACGACCTGGGCGACGTGGGTGGTAACGGCCTCCTCGTGGGTCATCGCCAGGACCAGGTCGGCGCCTTTGCGGTCGGAGAGCTTGAACAGCTCGTCGATCTCATAGCGCCCGCTCTTGCGCCACACCTCGGCGGGCTGCAGGACCGGCATCAGCATCTCCTGCCCGCCGATCCCGTCGATCTCCTCGCGGATGATCCCCATTGCGCGCTGATGCACACGCCAGCCGGCCGGCAGCCACGTCCAGATGCCGGCGCCGATCTGGCGGATCAGGCCGGCACGGACCATCAGCTTGTGTGAGATCGCCTCGGCATCGGCCGGGGCCTCCTTCTCGGTCGGCAGCAGGTATTCGCTCAGGCGTGTCATGCGGGCTCAGGGCTCCCGGCGCCATCGGGCACCGAAGAGCGTCGAGCGTATACGGAAATGAAGCGCACCCGCCCTCGCCCACCGCGCGCGGACCATCCTCGAGCCGCCCGGGGAGGGCTCCGGGCGACTCGAGGGTTGGCCTGTCAGGCCCGCTCTGTTACGGGTTCAGCTTTCGAACCCGTAGGCCTGAGTCTGCAAGGCGACCGTGTTGACGAGGTTGCCGAGCGCGATGTTTACGTCGTAGAGGTGCAGTCCCCATTCGGGGCCGATCAGTTCCTCGGCCAGTTCGTTGCGTTCGCCGAGTTCTTTCTGGACTTCTTCGCCGATCGAGCCGGACAGCGTCACCTGCAGCCAACTGGCGCCGTTTTCGTTCTTGCACTGGGCGGTGTACAGGCCCGGCGCCTCCACCCACGGTGTCGAGGCGGTCGGCGTCGGCGAGCCCGCCCCGAGCGTGCCCGGGAAGGGCGTCGTCGGCGCGTAGGTGATCAGGTTGCCGGTGCCGCCGGTCTGTTTGAGCAGCGTCGGGTTGACGCACAGCACCTGCGAACCGGGCGGTGTGATGCCGCCTTCCAGGAGCTGGCTGCCGGGTCGCCCGAAGAACGAGTTTTCAGGCGGTTCTTTGAGGAACGAGGAGTAGGCGATCACGCAAGCCGTGTCGGTCGCCGACGTGCATGCGGGGACGTTCTGGAAGGTCACGCCCTCGGTCTGCCCTTCGGGCACGAGCACGTTGCCACCCAGGAGCACCGCCGAGACGAGTTTCTTGCGCATCACGGCACTTCCGTCGAACTCCTGTTTGATCAGGTTCTCGAGCATCAGCGCGCCCTGGGAGTGCCCGATCAGGACGATCCCGTGGCCCTTGTTGAACTTGTGCATGTATTCGAGGAACGCCGCGAGCACGCCTTCGTAGGCCTTCAGCTCGTCTTCGAGCGTGACGCCGCCCGGAGTGTTGATCGCCTTCAAGGTCAGCTGGCGGTAGACGGGTGCGTAGACCTTGCAGTCCTGTGAGAAGCGCGAGGCCTGGTCGGCCGCGATCTGCGACTCCTGCGGTTCGATTTCCAGGTTGGCGTTGGGGCCTTCCTGTTCGGAGACGGTCGGATAGACGTAGAAGCAGTCGATCGTCGGCTTGCCGTGTTTGACTTGCTTCTGAACAGATTCGTGGCGCGTCGCGCCCGTGTAGGTGACGACCGTCGCGGTGCGGTCCTGCAGGCACGGGTCTGGCTTCTTGCCCGGCTTGCACAGCCATACGGTGCTGCTCTTCGCCGATGCGGTCCCGGCCAGCGCGCAGAGCGCGAACACTGCCACCACCAGAACGGCCAGCGCGGACCTGCCAGAGACCGCGCGCAGGCGGACCCCTCGTGTCTCTCCCTCGATCATCCCTCTCCCCTTCCTCGTGTGACACGGCATCGCGGTTCCCCACCGCGATTAAGACATTTTATACATATAAAGTTAAAAGACTCAAACCCCTACCGTTGGGGACTGACGCCGAGCAGGGCGGCCTCGATCTGGCGCAGCCGCTCGGTGTCGCCGGCGATGCCCGCGGCGGCGTCGTTGTAGAGGAACGCCTCGGCCAGGCGGACGATCGCGTAGGCCAGCAGGCTGGGCTCCACGGCGGGCCTGAACCCCTCGCGCACCTCCTCCTCGATCAACCGCTCGACGGCGGCGACCATTCGCGGCTGCACGGGGCCGGCCGTGGAGGTCAGCAGGCGCAGGGCCAGCTCCGACTCCTGGGCCAGCAGGACCCGCAGCCCGTCGGTGTCGGCCAGCTCACGGTTGAAGGCATCGAAGCTCTCCAGCAGAGCCTCGGCGCCATGACCGGGCACGCGCCGGCGCAGGACCGTCAGCCGCTCCTCTCCGAGCTCCGCCAGAAGCTCCCCAAGCAGCAGCTCGCGGGTTCGGAACCAGCGGTGCATGGTCGCCCGCGCGAGCCCCAGCTCGCGGGCGATGGCTTGGATGTCGATGCGCTCGCCGGCCATGTAGTGGCGTCTGGCCAGCGCGAGCGCCGCCTCCCTCGTCGCGGCGGCCGGGCGGCCGGGGCGGCCCGTGGCGACGGGCGGGTTTGCTCCCGACATGTGTGAAGCCTAACCCCAGTAGCGGCCTTGCGCATGGCGCCCAAAGGCATTGCCAGAGCCCATTCGACGCGCACCGGCGCCCCGCTGGCGGAATCGGCGCCTCTGATAGAACAGCCACACCGAACGATCTCGAACTGAACACCCCGGGAAGGGAGCCCCATGGCATACACAGTCCCACCGCTTCCATACGCCTACGACGCGCTCGAGCCGCACATCGACAAGGCGACTATGGAATTCCACCACGACAAGCACCACCAGGCCTACGTGGACAAGGCCAATGCTGCCCTCGAGGGCACTGAGTGGGCCGACAAGTCGATCGAGGAGGTCCTGCAGAACCTCGACGCCCTCGGGGACAAGAAAGGGCCCGTCAAAAACAACGGCGGCGGCCACTACAACCACTCGCTCTTCTGGGAGTCGATGAGCCCCGACGGCGGCGGCGAGCCCGACGGCGAGCTGGCCGACGCGATCAACTCAGCCTTCGGCTCCTTCGCTGACTTCCAGGCCAAGCTCAAGGAAACCGGCGTCAACCAGTTCGGCTCAGGCTGGTCGTGGCTCGTCCACGACGGCTCCGGCCTCGCGGTCGTCGGCAGCGCCAACCAGGACACGCCGCTGTCAGACGGCAAGACGCCGCTGCTCGGCGTCGACGTCTGGGAGCACGCCTACTACCTGAAGTATCAGAACAAGCGCCCGGACTACCTCGACGCATGGTGGAACGTCGTCGACTGGACGCGCATCGCAGAGCGCTTCGCGGCTGCCTCCTAGGCAGCCTCTTTTCGCACCGGCTCTCCCGCAGGCGTGGGAGCCGGTGCGCAGCGTCCTCACACTTATCGCACCCCTGACAGGCTTCCTTGACAGGTGCCGCGTGACAAGATACCTTGTCAGTAATGCGCATAGCGCAGACAGCCCGGAAGCACGTCATGCACACGAACGAGGACATCCAGCGAGCGGCGAAGCTTGCTGAGGACTTCGATCCAGCCGGCGTACCAATGGACGACACGACAGACCTGCGAACCCTCGCAGAGGCCGTCGATGGGGTACGCGCGGGCGAGGCGCACGTGCGCGAGCTCGTCGCTCGCGCACGTGTCAACGGTCGATCGTGGGGCGAGATCGGAATTGCGCTCGGCGTCTCTCGGCAAGCGGCCCGGGAGCGGTTTGCAGAGAAGGCCCGCGCATAGTCGAACCTGCCACTCAAAGCCCGCAATGCATCACGTGCAGCCCGACGTAGCCGTGCCGCGGATGCCTGAACGCCTCGGGCACCGTGCCTACGATCGCGAAGCCGAGCGACTCGTACAGCGCCACCGCCCGCTCGTTCGTCTCGACCACAGCGTTGAACTGCATCGCCTTGAAGCCGGCGCCACGCGCCCAGGCGAGCGAGTCCTCGACCAGCGCACGCCCGGCTCCACGCCCCTGGTGGGCGGTGTCGACGACGTAGGTTGCGCTGGCGACGTGGGCGCCCGGCCCGCCCCTATTCGGGTGCATGTTGGCCGAGCCAAGGATCGCGCCCGAGGCGTCCGTCACGACGGTGGTACGGCTGGGAGGACTGTCTAGCCACATCGCCCGCGCCTCCTCCTCGCTCATCTCGGTGTCGTAGCCGAAGCTCTCCCCCGCAGCGACGATCTCGTGGAAGAACAGCCAGATCGCAGGCCAATCCTCAGCTGCCGCCTCTCTGATCATTGCGCCGCCGGTCTCACGCCCGCGATCAGAGCAAGCTCGCGCCACTTCCAGTGGCAGTCGACGTCCTCGAAGCCGATCTCCCGCAGCCAGCGCAGCTGTGTGTCCACGTCAAGCAGGCGGTCGGAGGGGTCCTCGTGTTCGAGCGGCTCGTCGATCGCGGCGAAGAAGGCCAGGTGCAGCCGGCGGCTTGGCGATGCCACGTGCTCGAAGTTCGCGAACAGGCCGCCGGGCTCGATCAGCGCGAACGCCTCGGCGTAGAGCGAGCGCTTGCGCTCATGCTCGAGATGATGGATCGCCAGCGAGGAAATGACAGCATCGAAGCGCCCCAGGTCCGGGAGCGGCAGATTCAGGTCGTGACTGACGAGCTCGACCCGGCCGTCGTCGGCGAAGCGCTCGCGCGCCGCGGCGAGCATCGGCTCGGAGTGGTCGAGCGCGACGACGCTGCGGTCCGGACGCCCCTCCAACACGAGCGCCGCCATGCGCCCGTCGCCTGTTCCGAGGTCGAGGAAGCGCAGCGCTCGCGCCGGCACCTGTTCGAGCAGAGCCTGATCGCTTCCAATCGCAAGCTCCTCCGCGTGCGCGCGCTGTAGATAGCGCCCCACGTGCGCTGGGTCGCTCCACTCCTCGGAGTCGGCCATGGCGGCTGGCTCTAGCCGCGGTTGAAGCGGCGCCCGGCCACAGGCGAGACCGCCTCGTCCAGCGCCACGCCTGCACCAGCGGGCTCCAGCATCGACTCGAGCACCTCGCCGGCCATCTCGTCGTTCTCGGCGGCAGCGGCTTCCAGGGCGGCGATCCGCTCGGGGGTCATGGCCGTCTCGTCCTCGTTCTCGGCCAGCCAGGCGCGGGCCTCGGCCGCGGCACTCTCGTCGCGGTGGACGGTCTTGCCGGAGGCGTAGTAGCGGTCGATCTCCTTGAAGAGCTCGTCGACGAGCTGCCCCGTGGGGACCTTCTTCAGCGGCTCGCCCTTGGAGTAGATCATCCCCATGTCCTTGGCGCCGGTGATCCCGAAGTCAGCGTGGCGGGCCTCGCCGATGCCGTTGACGGCACAGCCGAGCACGGAGACCTCGATCGGGTCCTCGTAGGCTTCCAGGCGCTGCTCGACTTCGGCGACGACGGTGTCCATGTCGAACTGCAGCCGCCCGCAGGTCGGGCAGGCGATCAGCACGGGACCCTTCTCGCGGAGCTTCAGGGCCTTGAGGATCTCCCAGGCGACCTTGACCTCTTCCTCGGCGTGGAACGTCGACAGCGAGATGCGGATCGTGTCGCCGATCCCGTCGGCCAGCAGCGTGCCGAGCCCGACGGCTGACTTCAGCGACCCCGACCACTTCGTGCCGGCCTCGGTGACGCCGAGATGCAGCGGGTAGGGGATCCGCTCGGAGAGCAGACGGTTCGACGCGATCGTGTTCGGCACGGAGGTCGACTTCATTGAGACCTTGAAGTTCTTGAAGTCCAGGCGCTCCATCAGCTCGACCGTCTCGATCGCCGCCGTCACGAGCGCCTCGACGGGGTTCTCGTACTCGAGGTCCCGCAGGTGCTTCGGCAGTGAGCCGGAGTTGACGCCGACGCGCAGAGGCGTACCACGGGTCTTGGCGAGCGCCGTGACCTCCGCGACCTTCTCGGGCCCGCCGATGTTGCCGGGGTTCAGTCGCACGCAGTGGGCGCCCGCTTCGATCGCCTTCAGAGCGAGGGTGTGGTTGAAGTGGATGTCGGCGATGATCGGGATCGGCGATTCGGCGACGATCGTCTTCAGCGCCTCGGCATCAGGCTCGCGGGGCACCGCCACGCGGACGATGTCCGCGCCGGCCTCCGCGACGGTGCGGATCTGATCCATCGTCGCTTTCAAGTTGGCCGTCTCGGTCTTCGTCATCGTCTGCACCGCGACGGGCGCACCGCCACCGATGGGGACCATGCCCACAAGGATCTGCCGCTCTGAGGCCATAGGCTGATTCTAGATGCCCGGGGTCTACGCCACCGCCCGAGGCCCGCTGGCACGCCTGGCGGGCCCGCTCGCGACCCGCGCCCGCGCCCGCCGCCATGCCGCCTTCTTCCCTCCCCTGCCCCCCGGTGCCCGCATCCTCGACCTCGGCTGCGGAGCGCTCGGATTGCGGGCCCTGGAGCCCGGCCGGGACATCACCGGCTGCGACCTAGACGATCGCCCCGGTTATCCGGGGCCGTTCGTCCGGGCCGACGCCGCCGAGGGCCTGCCGTTCGCCGACGGCGAGTTCGACCTCGTCTACTGCTCCAGCGTGATCGAGCACGTCACACCCGATCGGCGCGCTGCTTTCGCAAAGGAACTGCGACGGGTCGGCCGCGGCTGGTTCGTGCAGACTCCCGCCCGCACCTTCCCGATCGAGCCCCACGCGCTGCTGCCGGGCGCCCATTGGCTGCCGGTGAGGCTGCGAAGGCTCTACTGGCGCCTTGGCGCTACCGGCGCGTGGGAAGAGATATCGCTGCTCGGACGTGCCGAGATGGAGGCCCTGTTCGGGGCGACCCGGCCGGAGCGCGTGGGACCGCTGACGAAGAGCTGGGTGAGCCTGCGAATGCCGCCTAGCCCGCCAGACGGCTGATGTCGTTGCCGACGCCGTTCACGACCAGGAACAGCAACAGGACGATGCCGATGGAGCTGTAGCGGTACATCGCCGCCAGCGAGATCCTTCTGCCGCGAAGCTTCTCCCCGAGCGACCACAACACGTGCCCGCCGTCAAGGGGCAGGAACGGGAACAGGTTGATGACGGCCAGGATCAACGAGAGGAAGCCGAGGAAGACGACCGCGTAGCCGGCGCCGGCAGATACGAATTCATCCCCCTGTTCGGTGATCCCGACGATGCTGTGGAGCTGCTTGCGCTCCTTGGAGCTGGCAAGCGCTTTGCCAAATCCGGTGATCGTGCCGGTCGTCGTGTGCCACATCTCGCTGATTGCCGCCCCAGCCGCTGATCCAAACCCGAAGTGACGGGCCTCGGCGCCGAAGCCGAAGCCGATCAGCATTCGTTTGACCTTCGCTTCGTAGCGTGGATAGACGCTCAAAGCGACCGTGTGGCCCGATCTGCGAACGGTCAGCTTCACGGGCGTGGCGGCACGGCATCCCTTGACGGGCGTCCCCGAGCAGGCGTGGGCGTCGATCCGGGCCCTGATCGCTTCGACCCCCGCTCGGTGCCCGTCGACGGTCAGGATTCGGTCACCGACGCGCAGCACGCCGGCGGCGGGCTGACCTGGCTCGATCGCCCCAACGATCGCCCGCGGGGGAGTCAGAGTTCGCACGTTTGGGTCAAGGCTTTCAAGCGCTATCGCACCATTCAGGTCGCTACTCAGCAGCACCAGCCAGAACAGCAGGAAGGCGATCAGGATGTTCACGCCCGGACCGGCGAGGATCACAACGATGCGCTTCCAGGGCGCCTGCATATAGTACGCACGATCTGAGACCCGCAGGTCAACCTGTGCGAGTTCAATCGGGCTCATTCCGGTGATCTTCACGTAGCCGCCCGCGGGAATCGCGCCGATCGCATAGTCGGTCTCGCCCCTTTTTATGCCCACGAGACGCGGCGGGAAGAACAGCGAGAATCGCTCGACGCGCATGCCGACGGCCTTGGCGACGACGAAGTGCCCCAGCTCGTGGAGCACGATCAGCGCCATGATCCCGAGGAGCGTCAGAGCCAGGTTCACGGGGCTCAGTGTGGCAGGACGATCAGCATCCGCCCGCAGGTTCCCGGCCGGTCCGCTTCAGGCTGGGCGGCGTCTCCAGTCCTTCAGCGCAGCGCAGCGACCGCTTCCCCGGCCAGTTCCCGCGCCAGCCGATCGGCCTCATACAGCGACTCGAAGCCGCTGACGGGCTGGCCGCCGAGGCCCTGCAGCGTCCGTTCGATCACCTCGGATATCTCCAAGAAGCGCAGTCCGCCCCCCAGGAAGGCATGGACGGCGATCTCGTTGGCGGCGTTGAGCACACACGGCGCCGTCCCTCCGGCGCGTGCGGCTTCGCCGGCGAGCCTCAGGCACGGGAAGGCGTCCAGGTCGACGGGCTCGAAGCTCAGTTGCCCGACGGCCGCCAGGTCGAGCGGGACGATCGGCAACTTAGCCGACTCGCCGCCGTGGAGGGCGTAGGAGATCGCGATCCGCATGTCGGGCGGGCCCAGGTGGGCGAGCATCGCGCCGTCCTCCAGCAGCACGAGGCCGTGGATCAGAGACTGGGGATGGACGACGACGTCGATCTGCTCATAGGGCGTCCCGAACAGGTGGTGGGCCTCCATCACCTCGAGGCCCTTGTTCATCAGCGTCGCCGAGTCGATCGTGATCTTGCCGCCCATCGCCCAGGTCGGATGGGCGAGGGCCTCATCGACGCTCACCTCGCCCAGTTCGGCGCGTGATCGGCCGCGGAAGGGCCCGCCACTGGCAGTGATCGTCATCCCACGCACTGAGCCGGGCGGCTGGCCGGCGATCAGCTGGTGCAGGGCCGTGTGCTCGGAGTCGACGGGGATGATCCGCGCGCCTGTCGCCTCGGCCAGAGCGGTGACGAGCTCGCCGCCGACGACGAGGGACTCCTTGTTGGCCAGCGCCAAGTCGATCCCCTCGCCGAGCGTCGCCACCGTCGGCGCCAGGCCCGCCGAGCCGACGAGCGAGTTGAGCACGAGATCGGGCTCGGATTCGAGCACGAGCCGCACGAGGCCCTCGGCGCCCGACAGGACCTGGCCGTCGGTCCAGGACTCCCCGGCGCGGGCCGCGGCATCTTGATCGGCCAGCCCGATGCGCTTGACGCCGTGGGCGCGAGCCTGCTCGATGAGCGGCTCCCAGGAGCTCTCGGCAGAGAGCCCGACCAACTCGAACTCCTCGCTGCGTTCGCATACGTCGAGCGCCTGGCGACCGATCGAGCCGGTCGAGCCGAGGATCAACAGGCGCTTGCGCTCAGCCATACCGGCCCGATCATAGGGGCCTCGCTGGCGGGGGGCCGCCCACGATGGCGGCTTTATGAGACTTTCAGCCGATCCTCAGAGATCGTTCAGGATCGGCGGGCAGAGTGATCGACAAAGTGCTCCTGACTCTGATCCTCATTTCCCTCTCCCTGGTTTGGCTGGCCGTCACGGCGCTTGCCGTGGCGGCCTGCCGGGCTGCCTCTCGTGCCGATGCCACAGCGGCGGCACGACAGAGGGGCCGCCAGGGCGACCCCTCTGCACTCATTGCCGTCTGAATCCCGTCGGTCCTACGGTTTCGCGGTCAGCCAGGGGGTGTAGTCGACCGTTCCCGTGGCGGTGTCGCATTTCGAGCTGACGTTCGGGCCCTGCATGCAGCCCCACCAGTTGTTCTCGGCGTTGACGACAGTGCCCGTTTCCCCATTGGCCCCGGTGCCGTCCTTGTGGAACGAGTTGCCGGAGGCCGTGACCGTCGCCTGACCGCCGGCCGGCTGGCCGGGGCTCGGGCTGGTCTGGGTGACCAGCAGTGCGTTACCGGTGTCGATGACCTGATTGCCGGTCAGCTGGACGGTCAGATCGCCGAAGGCGAAGCCGAGCTGGTCGGTCGTCAGGTAGGCGCCGTAGCTGCCCGCCGGATCGCTGGTTTTGGCGCCCGTGCCGTTGACCTTGTTGGCGGCGAACGTCGGGCCCTGACCGGACACGGCGGCACCGAAGGCGGCCATGCCGATGTAGCAGCCGCTGATCTTGTTCTGTTCGACGGTGGCCGAGACGTAGGGCACGAACACGAAGATCCCGTAGCCGTTTTCCTTGCATTCGGAGATCTTGTTGCCCTTGATCAGGTCGGCGACACCACCGGAACCACCGTTGTTGTCGGTGTGGATGCCGCTACCGGACTTGGTGACGGTGTTGTCGATGAACTGGGTGCCCTGCGACCAGTTCGCCGAGATCGCGTCGTTGGCTTCGCTGACCTTGTTGTGTTCCATCACGCCCGTGCCTTCGAAGGCGAACATCGCGATCGAGGCTTCTTCGGCTTGGACGTTGCGGACTGAGTCGTCCTTGAACACGAAGCTCCCGCCGGAGGAGGCGTAGATGCCTCGCAGGTAGATGTCGGCGACGGACACCTTCGAAACGGTCAGGTCGTTGAATTTGCCCGCTTCGTGGTTGGTGATGATGCCGTTGCGAGCGTCGATGTCCTTGCCGGCCACGACGACGCCGCTGGTCAGGCTCGGGTTGTCGCCCTCGAGGCTCATCTTCGTGATCGTGACGTTGTTGGCCTGCACGAGGATGATGTTGCTGGCGGCTCCACCGCACAGCGATCCTCCGGCGCATGCCGGGTTCGAGATGGCCGGCTCGATGACGGTGCTCTTGCCGGACCCCTGCAGGGTCAGTGGCTTGTTGACGACGACGTTCTCGGCGTATGTACCTTTGCCGATCGTGATCGTCGCGCCTTCAGAAGCGGCGTTGATCGCCGCCTGGATGCTCGTGAATTGACAGCCGCTCGCGCAGACTGACTTCATCGCCAACGCCGAGCCGGCCGTAGCCAGACAGACGACGAAGACGGCACAGGCCAGCATGGCCCCGGTGATGCGTCTCATGGTTCCCTCCATCTCCAGTTCCCCCCTCAAGGGCTTGACCGTAGATCCTAAGCGGTTCCCAGCTGCCGTGTCCAGCGGCCCGCCTGGCCGAGAGCTGACACTTTTGCCTGCTAATGGTTGAAATCCGGAGGCGCGGGGCAGTCACGAGAGCATGCCGTTTGACCCTCGGCGGCCCGATCTGGCGGTCGTGTTGCCGCTCGACATCCATTCCCCGCGCTCGGCGCGTCATTGCGTCGCGCAGGTCGACCATCCCTCCCCGGATCTTCGCGACGCCGTGATGCTGCTGTGCAGCGAGCTCGTCACCGAGGCAGTCGAGCGCTCGACCGGCGAGGTGATCGAACTGCGGGTCTGGATGCCCGAGGACGTCGTCAGGGTCGAGATGCTCGGAGCGCCCCACACGCTGTCGCGCGCGCCTCACGAGCACTCCGATTACGCCTCGCTGCTGCTCGACCAGCTGGCTGACCGCTGGCAGCTCGAAGCGGCCGGCGAGAGCGTGCGGATGTGGTTCGAGATCGACAGGCATCCGGCGGCGGCGCCGGCGATGAGCGTCTATTGACGTGGCGGCGCAGGTCGCGGAGGAGCTGTGAGACCGCTCCCCCGCGCTCGGCACCTGTGGAACCGCCCTACTGGATCAGCAGCGTTTCGCCCTTGATCAAGATGCCCTGATGGGCGGGCGGCCCGTTTACTTCCAGGCCTGACGCCAGCCCGCCTTCGGGCGCCCATTCTTCGTGTGTTTCCGCGTCGTTCAGTTCGCTCAGGAGCACGCCGACGGGGCCTTCTTCGAAGGCCGGCTGGTTCACGATCGGCTGATAGCCGGGCGACGGTTCGCCGAGGAAGCTGCCGACGATGTACGTGACCGTCGTGACTTTCGAGATTTCGTGGATGTCGCCTTTCTGCACCCCGATGAAGGCTCCGTGAATCCGGACGCCGAGGAGTCCCGGGCATTCGATCTGCGCGATGGAGCCGGAGCCGGGAGCCGATTCGTTGCTCAGCGCGATACCCACTTCGCCGGCTTCTTTGTCGAGCCAGCCGAGTTCGCCGGCGAGCGACGGGGTGCTGAAGTTGGCGCAGGGGCTCCCCATCAACACGCATTTGGAGAACGCGAGGGTGACGCGAAGCTCACGGTTGGGCGCGGCGACGTTGCCCGAGTCCTTGACGCCGCCACATTCGACCTTCGTATCGCCGACCCCGGGAACCACGATGTGCAGCACCGCTTGGTTGCCCTTGCCCTTGAATCCTTTGCCTTTGCCGACCCCCGGCACAAGTTCGTATTTCCCGCCCGATTCGACGGCGGCGGTGCAGAGCTTGTCGCTGTAGTGCCCGCTGTTCACGGGCACGGCCCGTTGGCATGCCCACCAGCCCGGCGCTGCCGACGCGGCGGAGGTGGATAGCGCGGCCGTAGAGCAGACGGTCGCGAGGCAGATCCCCAGAATCGAAAGACGTCTCATCCCAATCCCCTTTGTTCCAATCCCCAGATGATCGCGCGAGCTTGGACTCGCGATGATCTCGAGAGCGTACCCCCCTGAGATCAGTGAACGTAGGCCGCCCAGATGTAATACCCCGCGACGGCGCTGAACAGCACCGCGTCGAGCCTGTCCAGGGCCCCGCCGTGCGGCCCGAACAGCCCGCCTGAGTCCTTCGTCTGGGCGTCGCGCTTGACGAACGACTCGAACAGGTCGCCGATGGGCGCCGCGATCGCCACGCCGAGGCCCAGCACCAGGGCGTGGGTGCCGGGCAGCCATTCCTCGTAGCGCCCGGCGATCCAGACGCCGAGGATCGCGAACAGCATCCCGATCGCCAGGCCCTCGACTGTCTTGTTGGGGGAGATCGTCGGCGCCAACGGGCGACGGCCGAACATGCGCCCGCCCAGGTAAGCGCCGGTATCGCCCAGGAAGGTGCCGACGAGCACGTCGATCACGATCGCTTCGCCGTGAGGGAGGCGTCGCAGCAGCACGGCGTGGGCGAGGGCGAAGCCGATCCAGTAGATGCCCAGGAGCGTCAGCGCCATCCCCCCCACGCTCGGCCGCGGCGAGATCACCGTCAGGCAGAACAGCAGCGGCACCGCCATGACGGCCACGAGCAGGACCTGGAACTGGTCGCCGTAGAGGGCGGCGCCGAGCAGGCCGGCCAGTGCGATGAACCCGGCCAGGCGGACTGGATGGGCACGGTCGTACATTGAGTAGAGCTCGTGCAGGCAAATGACGCCCAGCACCAGCAGACCCAAGGCGTAGATCGGACCGCCCTCGACCACCAGGAACAGCGCGACGGCGACCGCCGGGATCGCCCACCGCACCCGTGCCCACAGGTCAGACCGTGGGCCCTTGGGCCGTTTGCGAGCGGAGGCCGCGGCCCGCTCGCGCCCCCGGGCGGAGCGGGCGGCCGGGGTAGAAGGACCCGTGCGCCCCGCGCGCCTTACGCGCGGCGGTGGTTCGCTGGCCATCAGCGGGGCCTCATCTGCCGCCGAACCTGCGCTTGCGCGCGGCGTACTCGGCCAAGCACTCTTCGAGCGCCACGCGGCTGAAGTCCGGCCACATCTCGTCGCGGAAGACCAGCTCGGAGTAGGCCGACTGCCACAGCAGGTAGTTCGAGAGCCTACGCTCGCCGCTGGTGCGGATGATCAGGTCGGGGTCATGCATCTCAGGCGCATATAGACCGGCCCGGAACTCCTCCTCGCCGCCCCCCTGGTATCGGCCGGCGGCATCGAGGATCTCGGCCCGCCCGCCGTAGTTGAAGGCGACGAACAGGGTGATCCGCTGGTTGGCGGCCGTCATCTCCTCAGCCCAGTCCATCTGCTCGGCCAGTTCGGCCGCGATCCCCTCGCGCCGGCCGATGAAGCGCATCCGCACCCCTTCGCGATGAAGCTCTGGGGTTTCGCCGGCGATCCGCTGGGAGAACATCGCCATCAGGCCCTGGACCTCGGCGGCGGGACGAGACCAGTTCTCAGTCGAGAAGGAGTAGACCGTCAGCTCCTCGATCCCGAGATCCGCCGCGTCACGCAGTCGCGCCTTGACGGTGTCCGCTCCGGCGCTGTGGCCCTCGTTGACGGGCACTCCCTTCGCGTTCGCCCAGCGGCCGTTGCCGTCGGTGATGATCGCGACGTAGCGCAACCCCGCGAGCCCCATCAGACCGCCAGGATCTCCTCTTCCTTGGTCTTGAGGATCCCGTCCAGGTCGCCGATGCGCCCGTCGGTGAGCTTCTGCAGCTCGACCTCCGCGCGGTGCTCATCGTCGGAGGAGGCTTCGCCGTCGGACTTCAGCTCACGAAGATGCTGCATCGTGTCGCGTCTGACGTTGCGGATTGCCACGCGGCCCTCCTCGGCGAGGTTGCGGACGATCTTCACGAGCTCCTTGCGGCGCTCTTCGGTCAGCTCCGGCACGACCAAGCGGATCATGTTGCCGTCGTTGGACGGCGTCAGCCCGATGTCGGACTCGTTGATCGCCTTCTCGATCGCCTTGATCGAGGACTTGTCGTAGGGCTGGACGGTCAGCATCCTCGCCTCGGGCGCCCCGATCGTCGAGAGCTGATTGAGGGGCGTCATCGCCCCGTAGTAGTCGACGACGATGCGATCGAGCAGCGACGGGCTGGCGCGCCCGGTGCGAACGGTGGAGAACTCGTGCTGGGCGGACTCGACGGACTTGACCATCCGCTCGGCGGCGTCCTCGAGCAGTTCGTCGATCACGTTCTCAGCCATTCTGCTCTCCTCCCAATGTCGTTACCAGCGTGCCGACACGCTCGCCCGAGATTATCCGCGGCAGGCTCGTGTCGTCGTCCATGTTGAAGACGTTCAGTGGCATGCCGTTGTCCATGCAGAGCGCCAGCGCCGTGGAGTCCATCACACGCAGGCGCCGCTCGATCGCCTCCATATGGGTGATCTCAGGGATGAACTTGGCGTCGGGGTCGAGCGCCGGGTCGGCCGTGAAGACCCCCTCGACGCCGTTCTTGGCCATCAGGATGATTTCGGCGTGGATCTCGGCGGCGCGAAGTGCGGCGGCGGTGTCGGTCGTGAAGAATGGGTTCCCCGTGCCGGCGGCGAAGATCACGACCCGGCCCTTCTCCAAGTGGCGCATCGCGCGACGGCGGATGTAAGGCTCGGCGACCTCGGAGATGCCGAGCGCCGACTGCACCCGTGTCTTGGTCCCCATCGTCTCCAGAGCATCCTGCAGCGGCAGCGCGTTGAGGACTGTCGCCAGCATCCCCATGTAGTCGGCCGTCGCGCGGTCCATCCCGGCCGCGGCGCCCTTCATGCCCCTGTAGATGTTGCCCGCGCCGACGACGATCGCGACCTCGACGCCCTGATCGCGGACGGCCGTCACCTGCCGTGCGACCGCCAGGACCCGCTCGGGATCGGTGCCGTAGTCCAACTCACCCATCAGCGCCTCGCCGGAGAGCTTCAGGAGGATGCGTTTGAAGGCAGGGGCCATCGGCGCTGGAGACTAAAGGCTTCGGGACGGGAGCGCGATTGGCGGTAGGAGATCGGCGAGAAGGTTCCAGCGGCGCCGATTCGCGCCGCCTTTGCCTTCAACGCATCCTGGGCGCAGAAGCTTCTAGCTTCCGACTTCGAAGCGCACGAAGCGGCGGATCACGACGTTCTCGCCGGTCGTCGCAGTGAGCTCGTCCCGCAGCTGCTGGACGGTCTTGCCCTCGTGCTTGGGGTTGTGCATCTCCTGGTCGAGCAGCACGATCGTCGACAGCCACGAGTCGAGCTTCCCCGCGACGATCTTCTCGCGGATGTTCTCGGGCTTGTCGGCGGCCTCCTGCTCGTAGATCCGCGACTCGGCGTCCTTGCGCTCCTGCGGAACCTCCTCGCGGGTCACGTAGGCGACGGTCGGGGTCGCGGCGATCTGGATCGCTACCTCGTGGGCGAAGCCGACGAAGTCGTCGTTCTTGGCCACGAAGTCGGTATTGCAGTCGACCTCGATCAGCACTCCGACCTTCGAGCCCGCGTGGACGTAGGACTGGATCGTGCCCTCGGTGGCGGCGCGCTCACCGAGGTCCTGGATTTTCTTGCCCTGCCTGACGCGGAGCAGCTCGATCGCCTTATCGATGTCGCCCTCGGCCTCCGACAGCGCCTTCTTGCAGTCCATCATCCCCGCGCCCGTCCGGTCGCGCAGGGCCTTCACGTCTTTGGCTGAGATCTCCGTCGTGCTCATGAGTTGCTCTCCGCTGTCGTCTGCTCGCTGTTCTCGACCACCGCCACCGGCTCGGCTGCGGCTGTCTCGGCCGCGCTCTCGGCGACCGTCTCCGGCGGCGCGGACTGGACCTTGGCCGGCTGGCTCGAGTCCGGGCTGGCGGACATCGGCGTCACTGACTCCTGAGCGGGCTCGGGTGCGGCGGGAGCGGCCGGTGCCGCGGATACCGGCGTGGACTCCGCGGCTGGTGCTGCAGCAGCTGCGGCGGCCGCAGCCCGTTCGGCGGCGGCTTTGTCCTCGGCCTCTTTCTTGGCCTGTTCCTCTGCCTCGCGCTTGGCCTGTTCTTCGGCCTCACGCTTGGCGCGTGCTTCGGCCTCAGCCTTGGCTTTTTCTTCGGCCTCCTTGCGAGCCCTTTCCTCCTCGGCCCGGAAGACCGAGTGACCCTCGGAGACGACCTGACCGATCGCCTGTGTGATCAGGGCACAGGAGCGGATCGCGTCGTCGTTGCCGGGAACGACGAACTCGATCCCGTCGGGGTCGCAGTTGGTGTCGACCAGGCCGATGATCGGGATCCGCAGGCGGTGCGCCTCTTTGACGGCGATCTCCTCGGTCTTGAGGTCGATCACGAACATCGCGTCGGGCACGCGCTGCATGTTCTTGACCCCGCCGAGGTTCGCGCGGAGCTTGGCGAGATCGGCCTGAGCCGCCATCCGCTCTCGGGTCGGCAGCAGCGCCAGCTGGCCCTCGGCCTCGTAGCGTTCGAGATCGTGCAGCCGGCGGATCCGCTGGCTGATCGTCTGGAAGTTCGTCAGCAGCCCGCCCAGCCAACGATGGTTGACGTAGGGCATGTCGGCCGCCTCGGCAACCTCCTTGACCGTGTCGCGGGCCTGCTTCTTGGTGCCCACGAACAGGACCGTGCCGCCACGGTGCGACAGCGCACCTGCGAACTCCTGGGCCTGCGCGAGCAGCGACTGCGTCTTGAGCAGATCGATGATGTAGATGCCACCACGCTCACCATGAATGAAGCGGCGCATCTTGGGGTTCCAGCGGCGCGTCTGATGACCGAAATGAACGCCGGCCTCCAGCAGCTCCGCGATTCCAACGTCAGCCACGGGCTTACTCCCTTGTATGTGCAGTTGATTCCGTACGTGGCTTCGCGGACCCGGTTGGGTGAGGTTGCTCACCTCCGGGCAGGGCCGCGATCCGTTCTCGCACGGGTCGAAGGTCCGATTGTCGAAGCTCTCAGGATACCCGCTCTGCACGCTCGAGCGCGACCTGCAGGTCCACAGGCAGCGGCGCCGTGAGCTCCAGCGCCTCCCCGGTGATCGGGTGCTCGAAGGCTAGGCGGGTGGCATGCAGGAACTGGCGCTCCAGCCCGTAGAGACCAGCCGTCCCGTACTCCGGGTCCCCGCAGACGGGATGGCCGATCGCCTGCAGATGGACTCTGATCTGATGGGTTCGGCCCGTCTCCAACAGAAGGCTGAGCAGCGAGGCCTTCGGCAGGGAGCGCTCGAGCGTGAAGTGGGTCCTCGCCTCTCTCGCGCCCGAACCCCCCACGGCCATCCGTGTCCGCACGCGCGGGTCGCGCCCCACCGGCGCGTCGATCGTGCCCGTTCGCGAGGGCGGGCGGCCCTCGACGAGCGCCAGGTATTCGCGTTCGACGAGCCGCTCGGCGATCGCGCTCTGCAGGCGGCGGTGGGTCTCCTCGTCGCGGGCCACGACCATCAGCCCTGAGGTGTCGCGGTCGAGGCGGTGGACGATCCCGGCCCGCTCGGGATCGCCGCCGGCCAGTTCCGCAGACAGCAGCTGGGAGAGCGTGTCCTCGTGGTGACCGCGGCCGGGGTGGACGACGAGACCGGCGCCCTTGTCGATCACCAGTAGATGATCGTCGCGGTGGACGACCGAGAACGGGGCCGGCGCGTCCTGCTCCTCCGGCGCGCTCATTGCTTGTGCGTGCGGGAATGCTCGATCACCAAATAGAGAACGACGATCCCGAGCGTGATCGAGGCGTCGGCGAGGTTGAACGGAGGCCAGCCAAGCGGCAGCTTGACGAAGTCCGTGACCGAGCCGCCGCGGATCCTGTCGACGATGTTGCCAATCGCACCGCCGATCAGCATCCCTGTCGGCAGCCAGATCAGGGGGCGGGTGACGTGGAGGGCGAAGTAGCCGAGAAGAACCAGCAAAGCAATGATGATCAGGATCGTCACACCGATGTGGCTGCCGGGCAGGAAGCCGAAGGCGACGCCGTGGTTGCGGGTGTTGACGAGCTCCACACCAGGCAGGAAGCGTCGTTCTTCCCCCGGGACGATCGAGGAGCGCACGGCGTGCTTTGTGACCTGGTCGGCGATGACGACGAGGACGACGACGATCGCCGCAGCGAGCCACGATCGCGTGACCGAGCCCAGCTTCGGTGTCCGGCGCTCTGAGGGCTCCGCCATCCGGCCGTCAGCCGTGGATGATGCCTTCAACGACCACGCGGTTGACGATCACCAGCGTGAACACCGCGAGCATCGGACTGAAGTCCCAGCCGCCCATCCCTGGGATCAGGCGCCTAAACAGGCGCAGGAACGGTTCGCAGACGTCCCTGAGGAACTGCAGGATGCCGTTGGTGGCGCGCGAGTAGGGAATCCTGATCCCGGCCTGGAACAGCAGCTGCACGACGATGTGGACGAAGATCAGGATCGTGTAGACGTAGATGATCGAGGAGAGGATCCCCGCGATATCCGTCCTTGCAGTGGCGAGCAGCACTAGGGCTCCAAGACGGCATCGAGGGCATCGCTGAACGCCGCCCTGATCCCGCCGCGCTCGAGCGCGTCGAGGCCGCGAGCGGTCAGCCCCCCAGGCGAGGTGACCTCGCGCCGGATCGCCATCGTGTCGTTCTCGCGCCGGCGCAGCAGCTCGGCGGTGCCGGCGAGCGTCTGCACGACCAGCTCGGCGCCTTGGGCGGCCGGGATGCCACGGCGCACACCCGCGTCGATCTGGGCCTCGGCGATCAGCGCCACATAGGCGGGCGCGCACGACATCAGCCCCATCGCCACGTCGACCAGGCGATCCTCAAGCACGACGAGCGTGCCGAGCTCGGAGAACAGCTCCGACACGGTCGTGTCTATCTCGGCATCCTGCTCGGGGCCCGCGGCCTGGACGACGGCACCCTGGCGAACTTCGACGGGCAGCGACGGGATGAAGCGGTAGACAGGTTTGTCCGGATAGGCCGCCTTCAGGTCGGCGAGCGGTGTCGCGGCGAGGATCGAGGCGATCGCCTTGGCGTGCGGGGCGACCTCAGCGGCTACAGCGGCCAGCTGCGCGGGCTTGTGGCAGAGCACGACGAGATCGACCGCTTGGGCCACCTCGGCGTTGCTTGCAGCGGCCTCACCGCCCAGCTCCTCGGCCAGGGCCGTCGCGCGCTCGGCCATCGGGTCGGCGCAGATCACGGGGCGCCCCCAGCCACGCGCCAGCGCGCGTGCCATGTTGCCTGAGCCGATAAGTCCTACTTTCATGAGAAGACCCAGGCTAGAGGCAGCCGGCTAGCTCTGATTGAAGAAGCCCTTCTCGATCAGCCGCGCGCGCTCCTCGGCGGAGATCTCGACGTTGCGGGGAGTGAGCATGAAGACCTTGTCGGCGATCCGCTGCATGCCGCCGTCGAGGGCGTAGGTGAGGCCCGATGCGAAGTCGATCAGACGCTTTGAGAGATCCGTGTCCGCGGTCTGCAGGTTGAGGATCACGGGGATCGAGTCCTTGAACTTGTCGGCGATCTGCTGGGCGTCGTTGAACGACTTGGGGATGACGAGGTGCACGCGCACCTCGCCGTTGGTCCGGGCGGCGACCGGTTTCAGCGTGGCTGTGGAGCGTCCGCGGGCGCCGCGGGCGACGGTCGTCTCGCCCTCGTCGTCGTCGGCGAAGATGTCGTCGTACTCGTCGCGACGTTTGCGCAGACGCCGCACGTTGGGGCGCTCGCTGTAGCGGCTCTCGATCTCCGACTCGGGTCCGGGCCCGGCGGGCTCGTCGTCGTAGTCGTCGTGATACTCCTCGGCTAGGCCGAAGTAAACAAGCGCGCTGTGCCAGGAATCGCGGAATGCCATGGTGATTGCGTGTTCGCCCGGCGAGCGGGTTTCCCTGCAGATGCTAGAGATCCGGCAGAAGCTCCGGCAGCTCAATCATATAGGCGGGTGCCGATCCGCACGATCGTCGCGCCCTCCTCGGCGGCGACGAGATAGTCCTGGGAGGTGCCCATCGACAGCTCCTTCAGCCCGTGTGCGGCGGCTAGCTCACGCAGCGCGGCGAACCAACGGCGGCTTTCCTCGGGGTCTCCAGACAGCGGCGGCATCGTCATCAAACCCGCGACAGGGACCGGCGAGGCCTCGATGTATCCATCGATCTCCTCGGAAGCGATCCCGGCCTTTCCCTCCTCCCCGGCGACGTTGACCTCCAGCAGGATCCGCAGTCCCGGCCTCGTCAGATCAATGTTGCGCTCCAGCTCCTTCAGGGCGGAGCGCGAGGCGACGGAGTGGATCAGGCTCACGTGGGGCACGATCGTCCGCACCCGGCGGCTCTGTAGCTGGCCGATGAAGTGCCACTCGAACAGCTCGCCGTGGAGGGCGGCCTTCTCGGCGAGGTCCTGGGCGCGGTTCTCGCCGACCAACTCGATGCCGGCCTCCGCCAGCGCCGGCAGCTCCTCGGCGGGCACGTACTTGGTGGCGGCCAGGATCCTCACGTCGCCGGCGACCGTGTCCAGCTCCTCGCGTACCCGGCGCAAGTTCTCGGCGATCGCGGAGGCCTCCAGGCCGTGCCTCAGCTCAACCACGCGACCCCCGTCTGCCTACCGGCCGCCTCGCCTTCGCGGCGGTAGGAGAAGTAGCGCTCGTCGCAGATCGTGCATCCGCCCAGCTCGATTACCTCGTCGATCCCGGCTGTGCTGAGCTTCCGGCGAGCGACGGCGCGCAGGTCGATGGGAGCTTTCTCGCGGAGATCGCTGCCGAGGGCGGCGTGGACCTCCGGTCCGACCTCGTAGCAACAGGGTCCGGCGCAGGGACCGAGCACGGCGACTGGGCGTTCCGCACGCGATCCGCCCAGCGCCTTCGTCCCGTTCTCGAGCACGCCGACTGCTAGACCCCGCCAGCCCGCGTGCACCATCGCGACGGCACCGGCGCGGGAGATCGCCACGGGCAGGCAGTCCGCCGCCAGGACCATCACGCCGAGATCGCTCAGAGCCGTGGCCTGCCCGTCAGCCCGCACGAGATCCGCCGTGTCAGGCTCCGAGCCGGGTATCTCCGCAACGATCTCGACGACGCTGCCATGAACCTGAAAGCCGCGCGCCACCGCCCGCAGACCGAGCCGGTCGCGCAGCCGGTCGCGTGCTTCGGTGCCGTGCTCGGCATCGAGCCCATCGACGCTCGACATGTTGCCGTGGCTGCGGTCGGTGAACAGGACCCCGCCGCCCGGGAGCGTTGCCCTCAGCTCCTCGCTCACAGGCCTGTCTCCAGGGCCGCGCGAAGCTCGCCGTCGCGGTCGGGTGTCAAACCTTCGCGCTTGCGGCGCAGGGCGGCGTCGAGCCTGAGACCGATGTCGGGTCCCTCCGGTACTCCGGCCCGCAGAAGATCGTTGCCGTCGATCTGAAGCCGCACGTGACGTGCGGTGTCGATCCAGTCGCGAAACGCCGTGGCTGCCGCTCCTTCGCGGCGGGTGGTGAGGGCGCCCGCTAGCACGACGGTCTCGAGCGGTCGTTTGTCGAGCACGCCGAAGCTCGCGGCCGGGCTTTTGCTCTGCTCGACCTCATCCGCGAGTCCCGAGGCGCCTTCCACTGCGGCCAGCACGCGCGTGCCGAGCTCTCCGGGAAGTTCGAGCCCGGCGATCAACTCGGTCGGTCGCGGCGCGCCATGGATCGTGACGGCCATCAGCAGCGCATCGCGCGCGCCGTCGCTTGGCAGCAGCGCTTCGGCGGCCGCGGCGAGATCGTCGTCGAAGGGGCTCTGGATTCCCAATGCCGCTAGCACCCCCATCTCATCGAGCATTCGCATCGCCGCCCGGGCGTCGGCTTCGCGGGCGGCGAGCAGCAGCTCGGCCCCGACGCGGCCGCCGGAGACCGTTTTCAGCGCTCCCGACTCGATTGCCTGCGTTGCGAGCGCTCGCGTCGCCGGCTCGACATCGAAGTCGAGCCGGGCGGCGTAGCGGGCGAGCCGAAGGATCCGGGTGGGATCGTCGCGGAAGCTCTGCTCGTGCAGGATCCGCAGAACGCCCGCAGCCAGGTCCTCCAGCGCACCGTCGACGGCCAGAATCCGCCCGCGCTGCCCGCCGGCCAGCGGCAGAGCGAGGGCGTTGACGGTGAAGTCCCGGCGGACGAGGTCCTCCTGAGCCCCGGCGGCGGGTCGCACCTCGGGCAGGGCACCCGGCGCGGCATAGGACTCGGCGCGCAGCTCGGCGATGTCGATCCGCCCGTAGCCCCAGACGACGGAGGCGGTGCTGAAGCGCTCGTGGAGAACCGGCTGGACGGCATGCCCGTAGGGCCGCTCGCTGGGCGAGATCGACGCGGCGATGGCACTCGCGAGCCCAGCTGAGTCGCCGGCGACGGTCACGTCGAGCTCCCTGGGCCAGTGGCCGAGCAGCAGGTCGCGGACGGCCCCGCCGACGAGGGCGATGTCCTCCCGCTTGGCGGCCTGGGCCAGCAGCTCCCGTCCGCCCGGCAGCGTCCTGAGGCGCTCGATCGCCTCCTCCGGCGATTTGATCGCGTGCGTCCGGCTCACGCCGTGCTCCTCACGTCGTGCGGACCGGGATCCCGGCTGCCGCCAGGTGGGCCTTGGCCTCGGCGACGGTGTGCTGGCCGTAGTGGAAGATCGAGGCGCAGAGAACCGCGTCGGCTCCGGCCCGCAGCGCCTCGGCGAGGTGCTCGAGCGTCCCGGCGCCTCCCGAGGCGATCACGGGCACGGCGACGGCCTGGCTGACGGCGGCGGTCAGCTCCAGGTCATATCCGTCGTTCGTCCCATCCCGGTCCATGCTCGTCAGCAGGATCTCGCCCGCTCCTCGCTCTACTCCCTCGCGTGCCCACTCGATGACGTCCCGCCCGGCCGGTGTGCGCCCACCGGCCACATAGGCCTCCCAGCCATCCTCGCCCGGCCCCGTGCGGGCCTTGGCGTCGATCGCGAGGACCACGCACTGGGCTCCGAACACCTCGGCGAGCTCGTCGATCAGCTCGGGGCGGGCGAGGGCGGCTGAGTTGACGGAGACCTTGTCGGCGCCCGCGTCGAGTACAGCTTGGGCGTCGGCGACGGAGCGGATGCCCCCGCCGATCGTGAAGGGGACGAACACCTCGTCGGCGGTGCTGCGGGCGAGGCCGGCAATCGTGTCGCGCTTCTCGTGGGTGGCGGTGATGTCGAGGAACACCAGCTCGTCGGCGCCCTCGCGGTCGTAGTGGGCGGCGCGCTCGACGGGGTCGCCGGCGTCGCGGATGTCGAGGAATTCGACGCCCTTGACGACACGGCCGTTGTCGACGTCCAAGCAGGGGATGACGCGCTTGTAGTGCACGCGCCAACGGTAGCCACTCGGCCGCCGCTCAGCCGCTCAGGGCCTCCAGCGCCTCGGCAACCGTGAACCGCCGCTCATAGAGGGCCTTGCCGACGATCACGCCGTCGAGGGAGTCGAGACCGCGCTCGCTGCGAAGGCGCGCGATCGCGCGCAGGTGCTCGAGCTCGCCGACGCCACCGGAGAGAATCAGCCTCCCGTCGCCGACAGCACCGGCAAGAACCTCGGCTTCGGCCAGGTTCGGGCCGTCGAGCATCCCGTCGTGAGCGATATCGGTGAAGACGAACTGCTTGACGCCGCCGTCGCCTTCGCCCCAGCGCTCGATCGCTTCGCGTGCGGGCACCTCGGTTGCTTCCAACCAGCCATGGGTCGCTACGAAGCCACCACGCGCATCGAGCGACACGAGGACGTTCTCGGCGCCGTGAGCTTCCATCGCGCGAAACGGCAGCTCGGGGTTCGTGAAGATCGCCGTACCGAGGATCACCCGGCTCGCGCCGGCCTCGAACGCAGCGGTCACAGCTGCATCGGAGCGCAATCCGCCGCCGAACTGCACCGGCAGGCCGAGCTCGCCGGCGATCAGGCGCAGGTGATCGAGATTGACGGGCTCGCCGTTCTTGGCGCCGTCGAGGTCGACGACGTGCAGGTAGCGCGCGCCTTCCTCGGCGAACGCGCGTGCCGCCGAGAGGGGATCTTGGTCATAGACCTTCTTCGCGTCGAAGTCGCCCTTGACGAGACGTACGGCGCTGCCGTCGAGGATGTCGATCGCCGGGTAGAGGTTCACGCGTGCGTCGTGCTCGGCTGACGTGCGTCGAGGCAGATCTGCGCGAAGTTTCCGAGCATCCGCAGGCCCGCGACGGAGGACTTCTCGGGGTGGAACTGGACGCCGTGGAAGGAGCCGTGACGGACGGCCGTGACGAACTCCTGGCCGTAGACGGCCGTCCCGAGGACATCGGTGGCGTCGGCGGGCCGGGGAGCGTAGGAGTGGACGTGGTAGAAGGCGCAGCGCTCGGGCAGCTCGGCGAGCAGCGGGGAACCAGGCCTGAAGGAGACCTCGTTCCAGCCGATGTGGGGCAGCTTCAGCCCATCCGTTTGCAGCGGTGTGACGGAGCCGGCGACGATCCCGAGGCCCTCGGCGCCGCCGAGCTCCTCGGAGCCATCGAAGGCGAGCTGCATACCCAGACAGATGCCCAGCACAGGTGCGCCGGCGCTGACACGCTCGACGAGCAGTTGCGCCAGCCCCAGTCGCTTCAGATTCTCCATCGCCCTGGGGAACGCGCCCACTCCGGGCAGCACCAGCCCGGCGGCGCGGGTCAGTACATCTGGATCGGAGCTAACGAGCGGACGAGCGCCGACGTGTTCGAGCGCCTTCTCAACCGAGCGGCGGTTCCCCATGCCGTAGTCGACGATGCCGATCTCGACCGGCCCGCCCGAGGCTGTGGTGCTCATGCTGTGAGGGTGCCCTTGGTGCTGGGCACGCCATGCTCGGTGGGGTCGATCGTGGCGGCCTGGCGGAGCGCTCGGGCGAAGGCCTTGAATGCCGCCTCGATCATGTGGTGGGCGTTGCTGCCGGCTTCGACCCGCAGGTGCAGCGTCAGCTTGGCGGCGTTGGCGAGGGCTCTGAAGAACTCCTCAGTCAGCTCGTGCTCGAAGCCGCCGGTCGAGCCGGGCGGCAGATCGGCCTCGAACAGCGTGAAGGGACGGCCGGAGATATCGAGGGCGCAGCTGGCGCGAGCCTCGTCCATCGGCACGGTGGCAGCGCCGTAGCGAACGATCCCGGTGCGGTCGCCGAGGGCGGTGTCGAGCGCCTGTCCGAGGACGATGGCGGTGTCCTCGGCGGTGTGGTGGGCGCCCGTCTCCAGGTCGCCGGTGACGCTGACGTCGAGGTCGATGCGCCCGTGGCGGGCGAGCAGGTCGAGCATGTGATCGAGGAACCCGACGCCGGTGCTGCGAGAGCCCGCGCCGGTGCCGTCGAGGGTCAGCGTGAGCCTGACGTCGGTCTCACCGGTCTTGCGTTCGATCGTGGCGGTGCGGGTCATTGCTCTCCATTCTCCAGGATGCGGGCCTCCATCGACTCGGCGTGCACCTCGAAGCCCTCGGCGCGGGCGATGGGCGCCCCGGCGGCGGCCAGCTTCCCGGCGGCCTGGCCGATCCGAACCTCGGTCATGCGACGGCGGAAGTGCCGCGGCGTCAGCCCGGAGGCAAAGCGTGCGGCTCCGCCTGTTGGCAAGGTGTGATTGGAGCCCGCGACGTAGTCGCCGAAGGCGGTGGCGCTCTCGGCCCCGACGAACAGACAGCCCGCGGACTGCACTTTCCCTGCCAGGCGCTCGATGTCGGCGCCGATCAGCTGCAGGTGCTCAGGGGCGAATGCGTTGGCCAGAGCGATGGCGTCGCTTGCGCTCTCGACGGTGACGACAGCGAAGGCCGCTTCGCCGACGGTGGGCCGATCGACGATCAGCTCGGCGAGCGTCGTCGCGAGCTGCTCGCAGATCTCGGCGACGGGCGAGACGGCAGCGACGAGGCTGCCTGCGCCGTGCTCGGCCTGGGCGAGCATGTCGAGGGAAGCGAAGCGGATCTCACGCTCTCCTGTCTCGGCGCCGAGGACGATGAGCAGGTCGGAGGGCCCGGCGAAGCCGTCGATGCCGACGAGCGCTGAGAGCTGGTGCTTGGCCTCCTGGACGTAGAGGTTGCCGGGTCCGACGATCACGTCGACCCGATCCACGGTGTCGGTCCCGTGAGCGAGGGCGGCGATCGCGTGGGCGCCGCCCATGCGGTAGACGCGTTCCACCCCGCACAGCCGGCAGGTGCCGAGGATCGCCGCATCGATCTCCCCATCCGGTCCGGGCGGCGCGCAGACGACGACGTCGAGGACGCCGGCGGCCCGGGCGGTTACGACGCCCATGACGACGGTGCTGGGATAGGCGGCGCGACCGCCGGGCACGTAGACGGCGGCGGAGCCGACGGGGATCTCGCGCAGTCGCACCGAGTGGCCCTGAGGCAGCTCGACGGTGGCCTCCTCCCCTACGCCTCGCTCGGCGACGAGGGCGACGTTGGCGATGGCGACCTGCAGTCCGGCGACGAGCTCCAGGGGCATCTGCCTGATGGCCTCGTCAAGGGCCTCGGGCTCGACACGCAATGCCAGCGGCTCGGCGCCTGCAGTGTCGAAGCGCCGTACGTAGTCGATCAGCGCCGTGTCGCCTCCTTCGCGAACGCCTTGGACGATCGTGGAGACATCGGCGGCGACGGAGTCCCCGGCGGGGATCAGCGAGCGGATGCGGGCGGCTGCCGCCGCCGGGCCACCCAGCGCGGCGACCTCGGTGCAGTCGAGGCGCTCCAGCTGCATGACGTTCAGCCTCCGAGGACCGGGAGCGCGCGCAGCCGCGTCTGCAACTCGTCGATGGCGGCGGCCTTCAGCTTGTGGGCGACGGGGTTGGCGATCAGCCGCGCGGTGCAGTGGACGATCTCCTCACGGATGACGAGGTTGTTCTCGCGGAGGGTCGTGCCGGTGGCGGTGAGGTCGACGATCGCCTCGGCGATGCCGGTCAGGGGGGCGAGCTCGACGGAGCCCTTGACCTCGACGATCTCGGCCTGGCGGCCGGTGGCTTCCATGTGACCGATGGCGATTCGGGGGTACTTGGTGGCGACGCGCATGACGCCGAGCCGGCGGAGGGCCTCAGCGGCGGGGTCGGGGCCGGCCTTGCTGGCGAGGACCATGGTGCAGCCGCCGTAGCCGAGGTCGAGAAGCTCATAGACCTCCCTGCCACCGTCGCCGCGTCGTCTGGCGGCCTGCTCGAGCAGGACGTCCTTGCCGGTCACGCCGAGATCGGCGGCGCCGGCCTCGACGTAGGTGGGGACGTCGGAGGGACGCATGGTGATGACGCCGATGTCCTCGAACAGGAGCTTGCGGTCGTTGGTGGAGAGCTCGTCTGTGTCCATCCCGAGCGCGGCGAGCAGCTCGACGGTGTCGGGGAAAAGAGCGCCCCGCGGCACGGCGATAGTCAGGCCGCCGAGGGCGCTCATGCGGCTGACCCGCCGCTGTCCATGCCGGCACCGGCCAGCAGAGCGCCAGTCCCGCGCTCCTCGCCGGCAAGGGCGAGGTGCAGGCGGTCGACGCCGAGGGCAAAGCCGACTGCGGGGAGGCGGCGGCCGAAGCGGCCGAGCAGGTCGTCGTAGCGCCCGCCGCCGCCGATCGGCGCGCCGAGGGCGGGGTCGTAGACGTCGAAGACGGCGCCGGTGTAGTAGCCGATGTTGCGTAGCAGGCCAAGGTCGAAGATGACGCGCTCGGCGACGCTGGGGTCAAGCAGCTCGTGAACCCTGCGCAGACCGGTGACGGCCTCGGCGGCCTCGGCGGGGGCGTCGGCGAGCAGCTCGGGGCCGCCGCGACGCTTGGGCACGTCGATCAGGAGCTCCGCCGCCTCGCCGCTGAGACCGGATTCGCCGACGCGGTCTCGCAGCTCGACGAAGTCGCGCATGACGAGCGCGTCGAGCAGTCCGTGCCTTGCGTCCTCGGGTACTTGGAGGGTCTCCATCAATGCGGGATAGAGGGAGGCGTCGCCGAGACCGATCGAGTAGCCCTTGAGACCAGTCGCATCGAGGGCGGCGCAGAGCAGTGTCAGAGCCTCGGCGGTCCCCTCAGGGGCGGGTGAGCCGATCAGCTCGATGCCGGCCTGCAGCAGCTCTCGGGGTTGGCCGCGGGAGGGAGCGACGCCGCGGTAGCAGTGGGCGAAGTAACAGAAGCGCAGGGGCGGCTCGGCGGTCGCGTAGCGGCTGGCGACGACGCGGGCGATGGGGACGGTCATGTCGGAGCGCAGCACGAGGACGGCGCCGGTCTCGTCGAAGACGCGGTAGGCGGGCTCGGCTTCGGCCATGTCGGCACGGGCGAGGACCGACTCGTACTCGAGCGCGGGCGTGTAGATCTCTCCGTAGCCGTGGCGCTCGAAGACACCGCGCAGGGCATCGGTGATCGCGCGGGCCTCGCGCGTCTCGTCGGGCAGCACGTCACGTGTGCCACTGGGAATCGGGTGGATCATGAGGACCCGGAGAGGTTACGCGTGAACGGGCTCTGTGGCGACGCGCTCGATGCGCGCCCCGAGGTCCCGGAGGCGCTCGTCGATCCGCTCGTAGCCGCGGTCGATCTGGCGGATGTTGCCGATCTCGCTGCGCCCCTCGGCGCAGAGGGCGGCGAGCAGCATCGCCATACCGGCCCTGATGTCGGGGGACTCGACACGCTCGCCGCGTAGGCGGCGGGGACCGGTGACGATCGCCCGGTGGGGGTCGCACATGACGATGTCGGCACCCATCAAGGTCAGCTTGTCGGCGAAGATCAGGCGGTTCTCGAACATCCACTCGTGGATCAGGATCGAGCCCTCGGCCTGAGTGGCGAGGGCGACGGCGATGGAGGTCAGATCGGCGGGGAAGGCGGGCCAGGGACCGTCCTGAATCTTGCTCTTGTATTCGCCGACATCGGCCTGGACGACGAGCTTCTGGTTGCCGGGAACGAGCAGATCGTTACCGCGTAGCTCGGAGCGAAGTCCGAGACGTTCGAAGACGAGTCGGATCATGCGGATGTCGTCGACGACGACGTCCTTGATCAGAAGTTCGCCGCCGGTGACTCCGGCTAGGGCCATGAAGCTGCCGATCTCGATGTGGTCGGGAGCGACATCGTGTTCGCAGCCGTGGAGGCGCTCGGCGCCGTTGACGGTCAAGAGATTGGAGCCGATGCCCTGGATGTCGGCGCCCATCTTGACGAGCATGCGGGCGAGGTCCTGGACGTGGGGCTCGCAGGCGGCGTTGCCGATCACGGTGGTACCGGGTGTGAGGGCAGCAGCCATCAGGGCGTTCTCGGTCGCCATCACGGACGGCTCGTCCATGAAGACGTCGGTGGGACGCAGCCCGCGCGGCGCGTTGAGGACGATCTCGCGGCCGCACTCGGCGGTGGCGCCCATGGCGCGGAAGGCGTCGAGGTGGGGATCCAGGCGCCGTCGCCCGATTACGTCGCCGCCGGGGGGCGGCATGACGGCCCGGTGGAAACGGGCCAGGAGCGGTCCGGCCAGCAGGAAGGAGGCGCGAATGAGCTCGGCGAACTCGCGGTCGATCTCGACCTCGGCGACGTTGGCGGCGCACAGAGCCACTTCGTTGGGCCCGCGCCAGTTGACGTCCACGCCGATCGCGCGAAGGATCTCGATCATCGCCTCGACGTCGCGGATGCGCGGGACATTGCGGACGACGACCTCGTCCTCGGTGAGGACGCTCGAGGCAAGGATCGGCAGGGCGCCGTTCTTGTTGCCGGCCGGCACCATCGTGCCCGACAGCGGCGCGCCGCCTTCGATGACGAACTTCTCCATGAGCTTTCGCCGCCTTCCACGGGCCACGATCGGCCCAGCTGCGTGGCGTTCGAAGAGCGTAACAGCCATCCTGCACTCAAGTTCGAGGGAGAGCGTCTCGTACCTGCATGGCTGGTCGAAGCCTGAGCGCGGCCCTCCCTGAGCTACACGGCCGTCCCCAGATGCAACTTTCGTTGCAGCGGAGAGGCCTTTGATCGGCTCTGCAGAGCCGTTTCCCCCAGACCCTCAACCGCACTCAGGGAGCCGCCCGATCTTCCGTCCGCGAGCGCTCGTACCTTACGAACACATGTTCTCATTACTGCGGACATCACAGCTTGCACAGCGGGCGCTCGGAGCGGCCGATCTGGCCCGCTCGTTCCTCATGCTCGAGGACGACGAATGCGTCGACTGGGAGGTCGACCGGAGCGAGCCTCTTGCGCCGGTTCATCCGCACCGAGCGCCGCTGCGCAGGCCGTCTTTCTCACGACGCGCGGGCGGTACGCCGGCGTCGCCACAGCTCTGCATCTCCCCCACCTTCTACGGCCGGCCAACCACGCGAGGGATTGCAGGCGCCGAGCGCGAGAGCGAGCTCTCCGCGCGCCGTGGCTCGCGGGCCGGGCGCACGGAGACGCGCGCGGCCCGCGACCGCCACGGCAAGATCACCTAGCGGTCATACCTACTGAGACTCCGCGCTTCCTTCCTCAAAGCCGGCACGGATGAGAGCTCGGGCAGGAGCTAGCGTGGCCCCAAGCAACCATCGATCACAGGAGAAGCACTGTGGAGCAGAGAGTCAGCCTTGTAACGCTCGGTGTAACGGACCTCGCTCGGGCCAAGGCCTTCTATGAAGCGCTCGGCTGGCGTACTGGCGCGAATTCCGCGGAGGACGTGGTGTTCTTCCAGGCCGGCGGAATGATCGTCGGCCTGTGGGGTCGTGACTCGCTGACGAAGGACAGCGCTGTCGATGACCCCGGCGGATATGGCGGCGTCACGCTCGCGTACAACACCCGGACGCAAGACGAGGTCGATGCCGTGATCGAGGAGGCCCGTGCAGCTGGGGCACGTATCGCCCGTGAGCCTGCCGAGACTTTCTGGGGTGGCTATTCAGCGGTGTTCATCGACCCGGACGGGCACCCTTGGGAGGTCGCCCACAACCCGCATTGGACACTAGATGACGAGGGGCGCGTAACGCTCCCGGGATAGCGAAGCCGGCCAGGCAATCCGGCCGAGTCGGAGGCTGTCGGCGGTGGCTTGCGTCTCCTGTGAGCTTTCGAGATATTGCTGAGAGGGACCGAGTGTCCGACAACATCGCACTCGGCCAAACTGCCCTGCATTGCAGGCGATCTCGGCCAAAGTGCGGCTCGCAGCGAACTTCTCGCGGCTAGATCGAGGCCGTGGAAACCGACCAGAGGGAGACACATTCGCCCATGTCCACCGGCAAGCTCATCACGAGAACAACGACAGCTCTCGCGTTGCTGCTGATGGTATGCAGCGCAGGATGCGGCAAAAGCACGTCGGGCTCCGCGGTCGTGCGAATCGGGGACGTGAGCATCGACCGCACGACGGTGGCGCATTGGGAAGAGGCGATAAAGGCCGGCGCCATCGCCACGATCGATTCGCACAGCTCGCGACAGAGCACGCGTGAACAAGCGCTTGAGCTATTGATCTCCGCTCATTGGCTGACTGGGGAGGCGGCACGCGAGGGCGTCACGATCTCCCGTGATGCCGTGAGGAAGCTCGCAAACGAACCACTCACGGCTCTCGCGAAGGCCACTGGTCAGCGAGCGAAGGCACTCGCGAGCCCTGATACCGAATTTCTCGCGGAAGCGGCCTTGGCAGCGCGCGGGATTCGAAAGGCCGTCTCGAGTCGCATCCCAGCCGTGACCGAAGCGGAACTGACTGACTACTACACGAGACACCACCGAGTTCTTTTCAGGGAAGAAACCCGTACCACCGATCTGATAGAGCAGCTGAATAACCGGTCCTCCGCTGCCGCTCTCGGCAAAAGACTTGGCATCGGGAAGCAGTTCGCCTCTAGGGCGCTGCACGAGACAGTTAATCAGCAGACCCCAGGCGAAGAGGAACGAAACTTCGACGGAGAGCTCGTGCGAGCCATCTTCGCGGCGCCGCTCCACGTCGTCGGCGGGCCCGTGCGATACGCCGGCCATTGGGTCATATTCGTCGTCCGACAAGCTAATCGTGGTCCATATGTGCTTCCCACCGATGTGACAGCAGCCGAGAGTGCGCTCAACGTGGCGCACCAGCAAGTCGCACTAAAGGCGTTCTCCGCGAAATATCAACGAGAATGGAAGACCAGAACCATCTGCAGCACGAGGTTCGTCATTGCCAACTGTTCCGAGAGCCACGAACAGCTTCCGCCCCAGGCCACCCCGTTTGGCGGCGTTTAACACCGAGCTCCGCAGCAGATCACATCAGAGTCACGACATGACGCGAGCGAGTCTCGCAACCCGCCTCGCTGCTTGACCAGACTGCCCGCCCCGTTAACGACGTCGGGCCGCCCGCAGGCGGCCCGACTGTCAAGTAAACCGGCGGCGCCCTACTCTCCCAGGCCCTTTCAAGCCAAGTACCATCGGCGCAGAGGGGCTTAACTACTCTGTTCGGAATGGGAAGAGGTGTTTCCCCCTCGCTAAAGCCACCGGAAAAACGCGAAAGACCAAGCCTCCCACCGTCCTTCAAAACTACACAGCGCCACACCGGGTACCACTCCGCCCGAAGGCGGATAAAAAAATCCGTCAAGCCCTCGACCCATTAGTACCAGTCTCCTACAGACGTTGCCGTCCTTCCAGATCTGGCCTATCAACCTGGTGGTCTACCAGGGGTCTTACTCCCTCTAGGGGATGGGAGAACTCATCTTGAGGCCGGCTTCCCGCTTAGATGCTTTCAGCGGTTATCCGATCCACACGTAGCTAGCCTGCTATGCCCTTGGCAGGACAACAGATACACCAGAGGTGCGTTCATCCCGGTCCTCTCGTACTAGGGACAAATCCTCTCAATTCTCCAACGCCCACGGCAGATAGGGACCGAACTGTCTCACGACGTTCTGAACCCAGCTCGCGTACCGCTTTAATGGGCGAACAGCCCAACCCTTGGGA
>DATBBF010000002.1:0-105563 GCA_036271135.1 Solirubrobacteraceae bacterium | reverse complement strand
CGGTCTCTCTACTCGGGTGCCTCCTCGGAGACGAGGCTGTCCAGGTCGATCTCCTCGGTCGCGCCGACCTCGTCGATCTCGACCGCGGCAGGGGTGTCGTCATCGGACTCCGCCTCCGCCTCGGCGGAGGCGTCGGTGGCGTCCTCGCCCTCAAGCTCCTCGTCGCTCGACTCGCCCGTCGCGGCGCGTACGCCGGAGAGGTCGATGCCGAGCTCCTCGGCGGCACGCAGCAGGTCGTCGTCCTCGTCGCGCATCTCCGTGCGCTGGCCCTCCTCGGAGACGACGTTGACGTCGAGCGCCAGCGACTGCATCTCCTTGAGCAGCACCTTGAAGGACTCGGGGATCGACGGCTCGGCGATGTTCTCGCCCTTGACGATCGCCTCGTAGGCCTTGACGCGCCCGACGGTGTCGTCGGACTTGATCGTCAGCATCTCCTGCAGCGTGTAGGCGGCGCCGAACGCCTCAAGCGCCCAGACCTCCATCTCGCCGAAGCGCTGGCCGCCGAACTGCGCCTTGCCACCCAGCGGCTGCTGGGTGACGAGCGAGTACGGACCGGTCGAGCGTGCGTGGATCTTGTCGTCGACGAGGTGAAGGAGCTTCAGGATGTACATGTAGCCGACCGTCACCTGTTCCTCGAAGGGCTCGCCGGTGCGGCCGTTGAACAGCGTCATCTTCCCCGAGGCCTGCTCGCCGACCCTGCGGGACTTGTCGATGTCCATGCGGATGCGACCCTCGTGGGCGTCCTGCCACTTGACGAGAGCGTTGTCGACGTCTTCGACGGTCGCGCCGTCGAACACCGGCGTCGAGACGTACACGCGACGCTTGCCGTCGGCGGCATCGGCTTCCTTGTAGGCCTCGGTGCCGTCGTCATACCAGCCCTGGGCGGCCGCCCAACCGAGATGCGTCTCGAGGATCTGCCCGACGTTCATGCGCGAAGGCACGCCCAGCGGGTTGAGGATCACGTCGACCGGCGTACCGTCCTCGAGGAACGGCATGTCCTGCTGGTCGACGATCTTCGAGATCACACCCTTGTTGCCGTGACGGCCCGCGAGCTTGTCGCCCTCGGAGATCTTGCGCTTCTTTGCGACGAACACGCGCACGAGGTCGTTGACGCCCGGCGGCAGGTCGTCGCCGGCGTCGCGGCTGAAGGTCATCACGTCGATGACCACGCCGCCCTCGCCGTGCGGCACCTTCAGCGAGGTGTCGCGAACCTCGCGCGCCTTCTCCTTGAAGATCGCACGGATCAGCTTCTCCTCGGCGGTCAGCTCCGTCTCGCCCTTCGGCGTGACCTTGCCGACCAGCAGATCGCCTGAGATGACCTCGGCGCCGACACGGACGATGCCGCGGTCGTCGAGGTTGCGCAGCGACTCCTCCGAGCGGTTGGGGATGTCGCGGGTGATCTCCTCCTCGCCGAGCTTCGTCGTACGGGCGTCGATCTCGTACTCCTCGATGTGGATCGAGGTGAGCTCGTCGTCCTGCACGAGGCGCTTGGAGAGGATGATCGCGTCCTCGAAGTTGTACCCCTCCCAGGACATGAAGGCGACCATCAGGTTCTTGCCGAGGGCCATTTCGCCCTTGTCGGTCGAGGAGCCGTCGGCGAGCACGTCGCCGTCGCCCACCTTCTGACCCGTCTTCACGAGCGGCTTCTGATGGATCAGGGTGCCCTGGTTCGAGCGCATGTACTTCTGGAGCTCGTACTCGTCCTTCTTGCCGTCGTTGCCGGCGATCACGATCTGGTCCGCGTCGATGTAGTCGACGGTCCCGGCGTTCTTGGCCAGCAGCACGTCACCGGTGTCGAGCGCCGCACGGCGCTCCATGCCGGTGCCGACCAGCGGCGCGTCGGACTTCAGCAGCGGCACCGCCTGGCGCTGCATGTTCGAGCCCATCAGTGCGCGGTTGGCGTCGTCGTGCTCGAGGAACGGGATCATCGCCGTGGCGACGGACCAGATCTGCTCGGGCGAGACGTCGACCAGGTCGACGTCTTTCGGGCCGACGGTCACGTACTGGCCGGCCTGCGTGCGGCAGAGGATCTCGGTGCCCTTGAGCTTGCCCGTCTTCGGGTCGACCGGCGTGTTCGCCTGGGCGATCACCAGCTCCTCTTCCTGGGTGGCATCGAGGTGGCGCACCTCCTCGGTGACCACACCGTCCTTGACGACTCGATAGGGAGTCGTCACGAAGCCGTACTCGGAGACCTCCGCGAAGGAGGACAGCGAGCCGATCAGACCGATGTTCGGACCCTCGGGCGTCTCGATCGGGCACATGCGGCCGTAGTGGGTCGGGTGCACATCACGGACCTCGATCGGCGCGCGCTCGCGCGTCAGACCGCCGGCGCCGAGCGCCGACAGACGGCGGCGGTGCGTGAGTCCCGCCAGCGAGTTTGTCTGGTCCATGAACTGCGAGAGCTGGGAGGAGCCGAAGAACTCCTTCAGCGCCGCCACGACCGGGCGGATGTTGATGATCGTCTGCGGCGTGATCGTGTCGGCGTCCTCGGTGGTGAGGCGCTCGCGAACGACCCGCTCCATCCGGTAGAGGCCGATGCGGAAGGCCTCCTGGATCAGCTCGCCGACCGTACGCAGACGGCGATTGCCGAAGTGCTCGTACTCGTCGAGGTGCTCGGCGACGGGCTCGCGGGGCATGCTGATCGCCTCCGCGGCGTAGTCCTTGATCTCGATCTCGCCGTCCTCGGGCAGACCGAGGCGCTTCGGCAGCGAGACCAGCTCGCGGACCAGCGCAAGGATGTCGTCATGGGTCAAGGTCCTCGTGTCGATGTCGACATCGAGTCCGAGACGAGAGTTGAGCTTGTAGCGGCCGACGCGGGTGAGGTCGTAGCGCTTGGGGTCGAAGAACAGCTGGTTCAACAGCGCCTTCGCGTTGTCGACGCTCGGCGGCTCGCCGGGACGCTGCTTCTTGAACAGCTCGATCAGGGCGCCCTCTTCGGTCCGCGTCACCTCCGTGTCGGAGTCGATCGTGTTGCGGATGTAGAGCGAGTTCTCGAACAGGCGCAGGATCTCCTCGTCGGAGGCGTACCCCATCGCCCGCAGCAGCACGGTGACGGGAAGCTTGCGCTTGCGGTCGATACGGACGAAGACCTTGCCCTTCTTGTCGATCTCCAGCTCCAGCCACGAGCCACGGGCGGGCATCAGGTTGGCGATGAAGACCTGCTTCTCACGATCCTTCGGTTCCATCAGGTAGGCGCCCGGGGAGCGCACGAGCTGCGTGACGACAACGCGCTCGGTGCCGTTGATCACGAAGGTGCCGCGCTCGGTCATCCAGGGGAAGTCGCCCATGAACACGGACTGCTCGCGGATCTCGCCGGTCTCGCGGTTGATGAAGGCGACCGTGACGGTCAGCGGGCGAGCGTAGGTCAGGTCCTTCTCACGGCACTGGTCGAGCGAGGCGACGGGCTCGTCGAAGGTGAACTCGCCGAACTGCACGGCCAAGTTGCCGGTGTAGTCCTCGATGGGCGAGATGTCGTCGATCGTCTCGCGAAGGCCGCCCTTCTCAGGGTCGGTCAGCCACAGAAACGAGCGGCGCTGGATGTCAATCAGGTTCGGGACGTCAACGGTCTTAGTCAGACGCGCGAAAGTACGGCGCGTCCGGAGTGCATCTACAGCAGCCAAGAAATGACTCCTTCGGAGGGTGAAACGCGGACGAGGAGGGCGCCGGGGGCGCGACCAGCAAAGATAGCACAGGGAAACGTCACCCTGAAGGGCCGCCGGTGCTCACGGACCCCGCCCCCGACTCGCGTATGTGGCGCGAGATCGCAATACGGACGGCTGCGACTATCGACCAGCGTCGGCAATCCTACCGGAATTTGCGCCGATGTGAACGAGTTTCGACGATCTCCTCGGCCGCCATGGCCAAAGAGATCGTCGGCACCCGGTGGCCGAGCCCGCCGCCGACTCAGGCGGCGAGCGTGCGGTTGAAGCGGCGCAGCGCAAGCGGGACGACGATCGCGAGGATCACCACGCACCACAGCGCCATCGCGAGCTGCGGGTGTTCGAGCTGCCAGGAGCCGGTCGAGTGCGTGCCCTGGGTGAGCCCTCGTACGCTCGCGACGAGCGCCGAGATCGGGTCCCATTGGGCGATCGCGCGCGGCACGGCGTCCATGCCGGCGATCGGCACGAACGTCCCGGCCATGAAGCTGAGCGGGAAGATCACGATGAAGCCGATGCCCTGCATCGCGTCGGGCGAGCGCACGAGCATCCCGAACAGCACGCCGGCCCAGGTGAAGGCGAACATCGCGAGGACCATCAACCCGGCGAGCTCGAAGCCATGCGCGAGCGTCAGGTGCGGGTGCCAGCCGAGCGCGAGCCCGAATCCGACGACGATCGTCATGCCGAGCAGCGCCTCGCAGAACTGGCCCATGACCTGCCCGGTGATGATCGACAGGCGGCTGATCGGCATCGAGCGGAAGCGGTCGACGACCCCTTCGGTCATGTCGTTGGAGGTCGCGACCCCGGCGCCGATGATGCCGAACGCGAGCGACTGCCCGATGATGCCGGGGAACAGGTAGTCCTTGTAGCTGATCCCGTGCACGTGGATCGCCGAGCCGAACACGTAGAGGAACAGCAGGATGAAGACGATCGGCTGGATCGTCACGTCGAGCAGACGCTCGGGCACACGCGGGATCGCACGCAGGCTGCGGCCGGTCAGCAGCAGCGTGTCACGGACGTAGCGCTGCGGCGCGAAACCGGCGCGCGTGGTCGGCATTGCGGTGGCGTTCATGCTGCAACCTCCTCGGCGCTCGCGCGATCGTCGTCGGTGGCACTCGCCGGTTTCCCGGTCAGCGCGAGGAAGGCATCGTCGAGCGTCGGGCGGCGCAGGGCGAGCTCGTCGACGGCGATGCGGCTGTCGCGAACCACGCCGGCCACGCGTGCGAGGTCGGCGGCTTCGTTCGGCGCCGGCACGGAGACCGTCCGCTGCTCGCGCGCGACGGTCGTCTGGAACTCGCCGTCGAGCAGCGCGACGAGCTCATCGAGCGCGGCGCTGTCGGCGGCGACGACGTCGACGCGCTGCTCGCCGACCTGCGCCTTCAGCTGCGCCGGCGTGCCGGCGGCAATCTCGCGGCCGTGGTCGATCAGCACGACGCGGTCGGCGAGGGCGTCGGCCTCGTCGAGGTACTGCGTCGTCAGCAACAGCGTGACGCCTTCGCCGACGAGCTCGCGCACGGTCGACCAGACGACTTGGCGGCTGCGGGGGTCAAGGCCGGTCGTCGGCTCGTCGAGCACGAGCAGCTGCGGACGGTCGATCAAGCCGGCGGCCAGATCGACGCGGCGGCGCTGCCCGCCGGAGAGGTTCTTGACCAGGCGGTCGCGGAACTCGGCGATGTCGAAGCGCTCGACGAGCTGGTCTACGAGTGCGTGCACGGCGCCGCGGCGGTGTCCGCGCAGGCGCGCCATCAAGCGCAGGTTCTCGACGGCGGTGAGGTTCTTGTCGAGCGCGGCGAACTGGCCGGTCAGCGAGATCACGCTTCGCACGCGCTCGGCTTCGGTGACGACATCGTATCCGGCGATCCGCGCGCTGCCGGCGTCGGGACGCAGCAGCGTCGCGAGCATCCGCACCATCGTCGTCTTGCCGGCGCCGTTGGGGCCGAGCAGCGATACGACGGAGCCTGTCGGTACTTCGAGATCGAGAGCGTCGACGGCGGTGAAGTCTCCAAACCGCTTCGTCAGGCCCTGGGCTTCGATTGCGAGGGGTGGTTGAGAGGTCATGCGAAGAACTTACACTAACTGAAACTTTTCTGCAACTGAATCTTCTTGGTAGGCTGCGGGCATGGCCACCCAGGGCCTCGACACCCCAGAGCAGTCCGACGAGGACGACGGCTTCGACAGTCTTCCCGGAACGGATCGGATCAATCGCCTGCTCATCGACGAGATGGGCGCCGAGATGGCCAGTGGCTACGCGCACACGCGAGCCCTCCACGAGCGCTGGATGCGCCGGCGCCACCCCCACGAGGGCCTGCGGGAGCGCAAGAAGCGCCTGACGCGCCAGCAGATCTCCGACGTCGCCACGGTGATGTTCGTCGTGCGGGGCTTCGAGCACGTGACCGTCGCCCAGATCGCTGAGATCGTGGGCGTCTCGGAGAAGACGGTCTACAACTACTTCCCCACCAAGGAGTCGCTCGTATTCGACCAGGCTGACGAAGGCAGCGAGAGGCTGGCGCGGGCGCTGCGCGAGCGAGGGACGGGCGAGTCGCCGACGCGGGTGATCCTGCGCGAGCTCGCCGAGCAGAGCCGGGACTTCGAGGAGCTCTCAGACGAGTCGCACATGCTGCTACCGCTGTTCGCCGAGATGGTCGCCTCGACGCCCGCCCTGCGAGCGGCATGGCTGGAGCTGCAGGACCGCTTGGCGATCGTCGTCACGACCGAGCTCGCCCGCCACGCCGACGTCGACCCGGCGGAGCCCGAGCCGGCGATCGCCGGCCGCGCGATCGCGGGGCTCGTCGAGCTGTCCTTCCAGTCGCGCATCCGGCACGTCGAAGCGGGCCTACGAGGCGCGGCGCTGGCCGAAGCGGTGGCCGAGGATCTGGAGCGCGCCGCCAGGCTGCTGGACACGGGACTGTGGTCGTTCAGCCTGCTCACGAAGGGCGCCCGCAGCCGCGCTCAGCTGCACGAGGCGACGATCGCCACCGAGGAGGCCCGCAAGCAGGTGATGGAGGCGCTCAAGCAGGCTCGCTCGGCCTGGCGCGGGATGCGCGACCGCGCGAAGGAGGATGCAAGGCAGCAGCGCGAGGAGGCCAAGCGGGCCGCCAGGACGGGGGCGACCTCGGCCCACGCCCACGCCAAGCAGGCCGCCAAAGAGCAGATCGCGAGCATCCGCGAGGAGGCAAAGCGCGCCGCGAAGGCCCAGGCCAACGCCGCCAAGGAGGAGGCGATGCGCGCCACCAAGGCGAAGATCGCCGAGGCGCGCGGGGAGGCGATGCGCGCATCCGGGCACTCCCATTCAGCCAAGCGGCGCGCGAACGAGTCCGACCGCCACGCCTATGAGAGCTTCCGTGAGGCGATGGCCGAGCGCCACGAGGCGATCAGGGCTCGGCGCGAGAACTCCAGTACAGACCCAGCCGCCTGACTCGCACAGCGCGGGCTCACCGCCGGCCGAGTCAGGCCAGATCGAAGGAGACCCCGCCCCACTCCTCGGGGGCAACGTCAGCGATCGACTGCGTGAACGTCCAACGGTGGCCGGCGAGATCCTCGAAGCTCACCTGACGCTCCCCATAGGGATGGTCGCTCGGCTCCCTGACCACACGGGCGCCAGCGCCGAGGGCGCGCTGGTGCTGAGCATCGACATCCTCGACACGCACGAGCACCGACGAGCAGGCCCCAGGGACGGGCGCACCGGGATCGACATCCGGCGGCATATCGCGCACGACGACCACCCCATCCCCGACGTGCAATTGCGCGCGATGGTCACCGGCCTGCCAGCGGACAGAGAAGCCGAACACCCGACACAGCCAAGCAACCGCCTCCTCGACATCGTCGTAGACAAGTTCGGGAGTGACAGCGGAGGGCGGCCCCGAGCGATTGGAGAGCATCGACACTTTCTACCGGAGAGCGCCAGGCCACCGACCGCAGCCCGCAGCGCGAGGCTAAAGAAGAACGGCCCCGCCAAAGCGAGACCGTCACATCACACGCATGGCTCCGCCGAAGCGAAGTGGTTGGCCTGCCGGGCCCTAGCGGAGCCGGGCACGGCAGGCCAACCACGTAGCGCTACTTAACCTCGACGGAAGCTCCTGCCTCCTCGAGTTCCTGCTTGAGCTTGTCGGCCTCCTCGCGGTCGATGCCCTCCTTGACCGGCTTGGGAGCCTCGTCGACGAGCGCCTTGGCCTCTTTGAGCCCGAGGCCGGTGGCCGCGCGGACGACCTTGATGACCTGGATCTTCTTGTCGCCGGACCCGGCCAGGATCACATCGACCGTGCTCGATTCTTCTTCGCCTCCGCCGGCGTCGCCGCCGCCGGCAGCCGCCGCCGGGGCAGCCGCCGCGACAGCGGTCGCGGAGACACCGAACTCCTCCTCGAGCGCCTTGATCCGCTCGGCGAGCTCGAGTACCGAGATGCCCTTCAGCTCCTCGATCCAATCCTGTGTGCTGGTTGCCATGTCTGTCAGTCCTCCTTGGTGGGGTTCGTCTCGGCGTCATCGGACTCGGCCTCTGCCGAGACGTCCGCCTGTTTGTCGTCTTCTTGCGCCGGCTGCTCAGCCTCCGGCTCAGCTTTGTCCTGCTCTGCCTCCGCGGCGGGTGCCTCCTCGACGGCAGGTGCCTCGGCCGCCGGCGCTGCCTCAGCCGCGGGTGCCTCCTCGGCCGCGGGCGCCGCGGGCGCCTCTCCGGCGGGGATCTCGCCCGACTCCTTCTTCTGGTGCACCTGGCCCAGCGCGACGGCGACGCCGCTGAGCAGCGCGTTGAGGGTCCGCACGAGCCCGCTGACGGGCGAGGCGACGATGCCGACGAGCTGTCCGTAGAGCACTTCGCGGGAGGGCAGTTTGGAGAGCGCGCGGATCTGCTCGACCTCGAGCTCCTCGCCTCCCATCAGGCCGCCCTTGAAGGGGAGCAACTGGGTGGCTTTGCCGTAGTCGGCGACGGCCTTCGCGGCCAGGGCGACATCGCCCCGTACGAAGGTCAGAGCGGTCGGACCGGCCAGGTATGCCTTCAGCGTCTCGGCACCGACCTGATCGGCGGCGCGCTCGGTGAGGGAGTTCTTGACGACCTTGAAGGTCGCGTCGGCCTCGCGCAGTTTCGTACGCAGCTCCGCCACTTGCTCGACGGTGATGCCTCTGTAGTCGACGGCGAAGATCGCCTCCGACTCATCGATTTTGGTGGCGATCTCGGCGATCGCCACTGCCTTTTGGTCTCGGTTCATTGGGCTCCTGTCCCGGTCTTACGACTTGCGTCGCCGGGGGTCTCTGGTGGCCTGTGGGAGGGCTGCCTCAGGCGGCGACTGTCGCCGCGGGCGCCTCCTCGAGGATTTCTTTGGTGCGGCTGGTGTCGACCTTCACGCCGGGACCCATGGTGGAGGTCATGGTGATCGAACGCAGGTAACGACCTTTGGCGGCCGAGGGCTTCGCGCGAACGAGCTCCTCGACGACGGCGGCGTAGTTCTCGAGCAGCTTGCGCTCGTCGAAGCTCGCCTTGCCGATCACCAGGTGGACGATCGCCGTGCGATCGGTCCGGTACTCGACCTTGCCCGACTTGGACTCTTCGACGGCTTTGGCGACATCCATCGTGACGGTGCCGACTTTGGGGTTCGGCATCTTGCCCGACGGACCGAGGATCCGGCCGAGCTGCCCGACGACGGACATCAGGTCGGGGGTGGCGATCGCGACGTCGAAGTCGTCGAAGCCATCCTGGATGCGCTTGGCGAGATCTTGGGCGCCGACGACGTCGGCGCCGGCGTCTTCGGCCTCTTTGGCCTTCTCGCCCTGAGCGAAGACGATGACCGTGACATCCTTGCCGAGCCCGTTGGGCAGGGCGATCGTGCCGCGCAACTGCTCGTCGGCGTGACGAACGTTGAGGCCGGTCCGCACATGCAGCTCGACCGACTCGTCAAATTTGGCGCTGGAGAGGCTCTTGATCAGGGCGATCGCCTCGAACGGCTGGTATTCGCGGTCGCGATCGACTTTCGCGAGGCCCTCGATGTGGCGGCGGCCGTGGCTCATCCCTGCACCTCGACGCCCATCGAGCGGGCGGTCCCGGCAATGATCTTGGCCGCCTGGTCGACGTCGTGGGCGTTTAGGTCGGCGAGCTTGCGCTCGGCGATCTCACGGAGCTGGGCCTGGGAGATCGAGCCGACCTTGACGCGGTTGGGCTCGCCCGAGCCCTTGCTGATTTTGATCGCCTGGCGGATCAGTACGGCGGCCGGCGGGGTCTTCGTGACGAACGTGAACGAGCGGTCCTCGTAGACGGTGATGACGACCGGGATTACCGTGCCCGTTTCGCTCTGTGTCTGAGCGTTGAAGGCCTTGCAGAACTCCATGATGTTGATGCCGTGCTGACCCAGCGCGGGACCGACCGGCGGGGCGGGACTCGCCTGCCCGGCGTTCGCCTGCAGCTTGATCGTTGTAAGAACCTTCTTGGCCATATTGAAGTTGTGAGGTTAGTGGGCTTTCCTGCTGAGCGGGTCGAGGGTCAAGCTGGACAAGGACGCAGTGAGCGAAGTGTGCGCCAGCACACGAGCGATCGAGGACGCCGTCCAGCGCCGGCCATCGGCCCGGTCAGAGCTTTTTGACTTGGTCGAACGAGACTTCGACAGGGGTCTCGCGACCGAAGATAGATACCAGCACCTTGAGCTTGGAGGCGTCCTCGTTGATCTCGGAGATCTCTCCGGAGAAGTCCGAGAGCGGCCCGGAGACGACCTTGACGGATTCGCCGATCGTGAACTGGGCACGTGTGCGGGTGGCCGTCGCGACCTCCTTGTGCAGCAGCCTGTCGACCTCGATCTGGGTCAGCGGCACGGGCTCCTGGGAGGCGCCGACGAAGCCGGTGACGCCGGGGGTGCCCTTGACAACCTGCCACGAGTCCTCGTTCAGCTCCATGTTGACGAGGACGTAGCCGGGCATCGTGCGCTTCTCGACCGGATTCTTGACGTTGTCCTTCATCTCCATCACGGTTTCGGTGGGCACGACGACTGAGCGCACGGCGCGCTGCTGGCCGAGTGAGATCACACGGTGCTCGAGGTTGTGCTTGACCTTGTTCTCGTGACCCGAGTAGGTGTTTACGACATACCAGCGGAACATTCAGACCTCAGAGGATGAATTCGACGATTTCCTTGGCCACGAAGTCCGCCAGGCCCAGGTAGGCACCAGCGATCGCGACGAAGCCGAGCACGACGGCCGTGGCCTGCGTGACCTGGCGGCGGTCCGGCCACTGCACACGCTGCAGCTCGGCCCAGCTGGCGCGGATGAAGCCGACGGCCCTGTTGCCGCCGCGAAGAGGAGCGCCCGACGGCGGCTCTGCGCCGCCACCGCCGCCTGAGCCAGATCCGCCCGTGCCGCCACCACCCGAGGGAGGTGCGCCGGGGTCCTGTAGCTCGTCATCAGATCCAAACGCCTGCTCAGCAGTCTGGTTGCCGAGCGGCTCGCCGCCGGCCCCACGCACGAGCGCGGCGTCGAACTCGTCGACGTCGGCAGAGGCGTGGTCGAGGGCGCCCGGGACGTCCGCTCGCTCGAGTCCGGCGTCGGCTGGAGCGCCGGCGCTCGATGAGCGTCCGACAGTCGCCGCGCGGCCGCGATCGCGGCGTTGCTTCGCACGTTTACGGTCACGAGCCACAGCAGCGCTCCCGCGCTAACGGGTCTCCCGATGGCTGGTGTGCTTACGACACCAGCGGCAGTACTTGCGCAGACTCACCCGGTCGGGGTTGTTGCGCTTGCTCTTGTTCGTCTGGTAGTTGCGATGCTTGCACTCCTCGCAGGCGAGGGTGATAGCGATTCGCACGTCTCCGCGGGCCATGATCGGAAAACCCTTAAGTAGTTGTTGGCAACGGCCTTGGGCGAAGAAAAACCCCGCCCAAGCGCGAGGTACAGGCAGTCTAGCGCGCTTGCCGCCACCGCGGAGCTACGAGCAGGGGCTTGGTGCCCGGAGCCGTCCGCCACAGCCGCGAAGCTCGTCGCGACAAGCCCGCTGTGTCGCACCGCCACCCGATCGAGACGCCCCCCGGGGCGCCGAAGGAGACTGAGGAACATGCACCTGCCCGAGCCGATCCCGCCGAGCGTTCACGATGAGACCTTCGCCGGCGTCACCTATCACGTGCGCGGGGAACTGGTCCCTGAGCTGCAGATCGACATCTCCAACCGGGCGGTGATGTTCGAGCACCACGTCCTGCTGTGGAAGGAGACAAACCTCAACATCGAGCTGAAGAAACTGAAGGGCGCGATCAAGCGGAAGATCGCAGGCCTCGAGTTCTTCGTCACCCGCACGTCCGGCTCGGGCCGAATCGCCTTCTCGCGAGACTCACCTGGTCAATGCGTCCCCCTGCACCTCAAACAGGGTGAGGGCCTGGACGTGCGCGAGCACCAGTTCATCGCCGCGACGGACAACCTCGACTACAGCTTCGAACGGATCAAGGGCGTCCAGAACATGCTGCTCGGCGGCTCGGGCTTCTTCATGGACAAGTTCAGGGCGACCGACGGCGACGCGCTGGTCTGGCTGCACGGTCACGGCAACGTCTTCCTCGTTCAGTTGATGGAGGGCGAGCAGCTCGACGTCGAGGCTGGCGGATGGCTCTACAAGGACCCGACCGTCAAGCTCGAAGCCGTCACGATGGGTCTGAAGACGGGCATCTTCGGCGGCGGCGGCAAGCTGACGTGGAACCGCTTCACGGGCCCCGGTCGACTGGCGATCCAGACGATGTTCATCGCGCCGCTGGAGGGCGTCGGCAGCACGGCAACTGCAGCCGGAGCGGGCGGTGTCGCCGGAGCTTTGATCAGCGGACTCGCCGGAGGTTGATCTTCTTTAAATAGGCCCCTCCGGGGCCGGATGCTCGGGTTGCGCAGTCTCAACCCGAGCGTTCCGGCCTGCCGAGCCCGCGCCGGCCTGACGAGCCTGGTCAGCCGAGAGTCCGAGTGCAGATGTCCGGCCCTGCCGAGTGCGGTCCCGCGCGTCCGGCCTGCCGAGCCTGGTCCATAGCCACAGCGCATCGGGCCTGCCGGGTCGGGCTCCTGCCGGGTCGGAGCCCGTGCCGTCCGACCTGCCAAGTGCGGTCCCGTAGAGCCAACCACGCACCAGGGGCACATTCGCCCGGGGCCGCCTGCCGTTCTACTCGTACAGCGTCAACGCCCCGAGGATCACGTAGAGGGCGACGAGCGCCCAGCCCTCGAATTCGGCGGCCTCGCCGTCGCCGGTCACCTGCCACAACGCCAGGGCGGCGAGCGCGAGAGCGCCGATGTAGACGGGCGCCAACGCGAAGGTCAGGGTCGTGGAGAGGGCGAAGGAGATCAGGACGAGCGCCGGGAACAGGAAGGCGGCGATCTGGGAGACGGAGTTTTTGACGACAGAGATCGCCAGGTCCGAGCGACCCTTGTAGGCCAGCGCCAGGCCGGCGGCGTTCTCGACGGCGTTACCGGCGATCGCCACGATCACGAGCCCCGCGAAGGCCTTGGAGACATGCAGCTGGGCGATCGCGGGGGTGAGTCCGTTGATGAACCAGTCCGAGACGAACGCCGAGCCGGTGCCGCCGAGCGCGAGCAGGACGACGGTCGCTCCTAGTGACAGGCGTGCCGGGGACGTCGTCGCCTCGTCCTGCTCAGCTCCAGGCTCTCCCGCGTGGGGCGCCGTGTCAGAGCGCAGATAGGGGACGACCCAGGCGATGTAGACGACCAGCAGGCAGACGGCGCCGACGGCCGAGATCGCCTTGACGTGGTGGCTGGCGCTGTCGTGGGAGGCCAGCGACAGTCCCAGCAGGACGATGATGAAGACGGTGACCTGCAGGAGCGTCGCCGTGTCGCGGGGCAGGCGCTTGGAGAAGCGCATCACTCCGTCTGAGGAGCGCCGGGCGCCGACGACGATCACGAGACCGAGGACGAGCAGGCCGTTGGCGAGGATCGAGCCGATGATCGCCGTCTGGGCGACGAGCAGCTCGCCCTTCTGCAGAGCGAAGATGACGACGAACAGCTCAGGCAGGTTGCCGAGGGTCGACTGCAGAAGGCCGGTGACGGCGGGGCCGAAGTGCTCGCCGAGCTGCTCGGTGGCGAAGGAGACGATCCAGGCGAGGCCCGCCAGCGCGAGGGTCGCCAGGGCGAAGCGGGGGACGGCTGCCCAGGAGCCGTAATCGGCGACGCCCGCAAGCGCCGCGAGGGCCGCGATCGCGCCGAGGGCGGCGCGCTCGAAGCGGGTCAGTGCGCTCAGTGGCTCTCGAGGACTTTGTCGACGAGGCCGTACTCAAGGGCTTGCTCGGCGGTGAAGAAGCGGTCGCGCTCCATGTCGGCGCGCACCTCCTCCGTCGGCTTACCCGTGTGCTCGGCGTAGATCTCATCGATCCGGGCGCGCAGCTTGAGGATCTCGCGCGCGTGGATCTCGATGTCGGTCGACTGCCCTTCGAAGCCCGCCGAGGGCTGGTGGATCAGGATTCGCGAGTTCGGCAGCACCGCCCGCTTGCCTTTCGCTCCAGCGGCCAGCAGCAGCGAGCCCATCGACATCGCCACCCCGACGCACATCGTCGCCACGTCGGGTTTGATGAAGTTCATCGTGTCGTAGATCGCCAGGCCCGAGTAGATGCTGCCGCCGGGCGAGTTGATGTACAGCGAGATGTCCTTGTCGGGATCGTCGCTCTCGAGGTGCAGCAGCTGGGCGACGACGAGGTTGGCGACCTGGTCGTCGATTGGCGTGCCGAGGAAGATGATCCGCTCGTTGAGCAGTCGGGAGTAGATGTCGAACTCGCGCTCACCTCGGGCGGTGCGCTCGATGACCATGGGGATCAGCGGCATGTGCCCACCCTAGCGGTCGGCGTCCCGGCACTGGCGGTGTGCAGGCGCGCCACCGGCACGGTCGGACTGCTGACCGCCTGGCCGAATGACCGAGTTGCACCCGCAACCACCTCGGGGTAGATGGGTTCTTCGACGATGGACTGCTCACGGAAGGAGCCGAGATGACCCATCGCAATCCCCCCACCCGTTTCCCCGTCCCCCGCCGCCGCTCCCCGCTGGCGGCAGCCGTCGCGCTGCTCGGCGCGCTGGCACTGGCCGTCCCGGCCGTCGCTATGACCAGCCATGCAGGCTGGCCTCGCGACCAGCACCTGGTGATGGACAAGGGTCCCGCCGGCCACCAGAACGTGCTGACGGGCAAGCCGGGCGTCCACAACTACCTGCTCGGCGGATACGGCGACGACACGATCGTCGGCGGCAACTCCGGCGATGTGATCTGGGGCGACTACCACCCCAGTGGCGAGAAGCGCCAGACAGCCGTGATCCATGCCGGGCCTGGCAAGAACTTCATCTACGCCAACGACACTCTCAACTACGTCTGGACGGGGACCAACCCCGCGACGGTCGTCCATGCCCACGAGGACGGCGGCGTGATCCACTGCGAAAACCCCCACCAGGTGGTCTTCACCAGCCACCACGCGAAACCGCACTGGAAGTTCGAGGGCTGCCGGCACATCAGCTTCTTTTCGGTCGGCTACTAGGCTCCGGTCCTCTACTCGAAGCTTGAGAACGGAAGCGCTTCGAGTAGAGGACCTCCGCCTTTCGCGGAGCCCCTGGGAACCCGACCGCCAAGTGGACTTGCACAACCGCCGGTGACGGAGGCTGTGGCCGACCACCAGCGACGAGGCGCTCAGGGGGCGGACGGCCAGGGAGACCCACGCCAATCGCCGGCTCCTCTGCTGGCCGGGTGGTCGAGCTTGCATCTTCGCCTCGTTCACCGGGGCGGTCCCCAGCGGACCGAGGACCGCTGGGGACGCTCGACAGCCGTCAGGCTCTCAAGGCACGAGCAGCTCGAAGGGCTCCGGCCGGATACTGCCACTGTCGGCTGTCCACACCTCCCACTCCCCCGGGGCCTCGAGTTCGACTGACACGACCACCGGGAAGTCCGCTGGGCGGCCTATCCCCGTGGCCATGGCGATCTCGGCCGGGTTGCCATCGAACCGAACGACGTAAAAGCCCGTTCCTGCTTCGAGCGACTCGACTTCTACGGGCTGGCCGCTGCAGTTGTAGCTTGGGTTGACCGGCACGAATTCTTGTGGCGTGGATGCCGGGACCATCGCGAAGCCCTTGATCTGTCCTGTGGTCGAAGCACAGTCGCTGCGGGTGAAGCCCGAGGCTGGGACGCCGCCGAGCGCGAGCGCATTGTTGGCCGTCTGAGCAGTCGTCGCGCTGGGCACCGGAGCGCCGTTCAGCCCGGCTATCCCCGACGGCCCCGTTGCGCCTGTCGCTCCTTTTGCGCCGGCCGGACCCTTCTGGCTCCAAGAGACGGCTTTCTGGCCGCCTTTGCATTTCTTGCCCTTCAGCACTTTCAAGACGCCGTTGCCGCCGACGCAGGCCTTGATGCTGCTCGATGCCGTCGTGAAGCCTCCAGTCGCAGCGATCGCGCCACCGCTCATCGCGAACACCAACGCCAGCGTGGCGGCAACGTTCGCGTAGCTGAGGTGCTGCCCAATCCGTTCCATTGCGCCTCCTCAAGGCTCGTTGAGCACGAGATGGTAGGCGGCTGAGCCAAGCAAAAGACGAGTGGTGGCGCTTGAGGACGGCCGCTCGACCAGCGGCGGCGATGTGCGTCGCACACAACCAGTGACGGGCGATGCGGCCAGCCTCAAAGCTCGTCAATAGCGACGCCCTAGCTCAGGGCGCAGGCCACCGGCTCAACCTACGAAGCGAGCATCCGCTCGCGCAGCGCAACCAAGTCCTCATCGGTGAGGCCGCCGGCTCGGAGCGTCGCCTCAACGTCCAGTGAGGAGAGCGTCGTGGCGATCACCTCGGCCGCGCTCGTGCCCTTGCCGGCGAGAAACTCGGCGAGCATCGCTCCTTCGTCGTCCATCTCCATCGCAGCGAACAGCCCGGCGAGCCGTTCGCGGCTCAGTTCGTAGTCGGCGCCGATCTCCTCGGCCGGGACGCCCGCGAGCGCTAGGACGAGCATCGCGATCTGGCCCGAGCGGTCGCGCCCGCCGACGCAGTGGAAGACGACGCCACCGGGCTGGGCCTGGGCGATCGCTGCCACAGCGGCAGTCGACAGCTGGGGTTTGCGCATCAGGTGCGCTCGGTAGTAGAGCGGGGTCCCGAACTCTGGCGTCTCCTCTAGGGGTTTCCAGAAGGAGCGGTCCCGGTTGCTGTCGTCGAGCGGCACGTGGACGGTGACGATCTCCTCAGGCCGGGTCGCCGCGTCTTCGCCGCGCTCCTCCTCGCTGCGTAGGTCGACGACCGTTCGCACGCCGTGGTCCAGCAGCGCCTTCCAGCCGTCGTCGCTCAGACGCGAGAGCGAGTCCGCTCTGACCACGGCTCCCCAGGCGGTGTGGCGCCCGCCGGTGGCCGGTAGGCCGCCGAGATCGCGGGCGTTGAACACACCCGGCCAGTCGAGGTGGCGGTCTCGCGCGGCCATGTCCGGCGAGCCTAGAGGTTGACCGTGCGCATCCCCTGCTCGTCATAGCGAGCGCCGGCGGCCTCGGGGACGGCATCGGTGATGCGCTGCACGTCCTCGTCGCTCAGCTTGACCTCGGCGGCCCCGAGGTTCTCCTCCAGGTATGAGACGCGCTTGGTGCCGGGAATCGGCACGAAGTGCGGACCGCGATGCAGGACCCAGGCGAGGGCGAGCTGCCCGGGGGTCACGCCCTTCTCCTCCGCCAGTTCCTTGACGCGCTCGACCAGGGCGAGGTTCTGCTCGAGGTTCTCGCCGGTGAAGCGCGGGCCGTGCTTGCGGAAGTCGCCCTCGTCGAGCTCGTCGGGAGAGGTGAAGCGCCCCGACAGGAAGCCGCGGCCGAGCGGCGAGTATGGGACCAGCCCGATGCCCAGCTCGGCGAGCACGGGGATCACGTCCTGCTCGACGTCGCGGGTCCACAGCGAGTACTCCGTCTGCACTGCCGTTATCGGGTGCACGGCGTGCGCGCGGCGGATCGTCGCGGCGCTCGCCTCCGAGAGGCCGAGGTGGCGAACCTTGCCCTCTTGCACCAGTTCGGCCATCGCCCCGACGGTCTCCTCGATTGGCGTGTCGGGATCGACGCGGTGCTGGTAGTAGAGGTCGATGTGCTCGACACCCAGCCGCCCGAGCGAGGCCTCGCAGGCGCTGCGCACGTACTCGGGGCTGCCGTCGACCGAGCGGATCGGCTTGCCGTCGGCGCCGATCTGGAACTTGATTCCGAACTTGGTCGCCAGGAAGACCTCGTCGCGGCGCTCGGCGATGGCGGCGCCGACGAGGCGCTCGTTGGTGTGAGGCCCGTACATGTCGGAGGTGTCGAGGAAGTTGCAGCCGAGATCGAGAGCGCGGTGGATCGTCCGGGTGGACTCCTGCTCATCGGTCTGTCCGTAGAAGGCCGACATCCCCATGCAGCCCAGCCCGATCGCGGATACCTCGGGACCGTCGGCTCCAAGCGTGCGCTTGTTCATGTCTGCTCCTCTCGGCTGCTGGACTCGGTCATGGCCGGCGCCCGGGCGCCTGCCACGCGACCTCGGTATATCAAACCGGAGGCAGCCTCCGGTAAGCATCCGGAGGCCGCAAGCAGGCGGCCCCGCCACCACGTCTAATCTGGAGTTCTGTGTTCCCCCTGAACCTCCCCAACCTGCTGACGGTCCTGCGAATCATGCTGGTGCCCGTCCTCGTCGTGGCGCTGCTCGGGAACACCCCCGAGGGGGACGTGTTGGCGGCGATCGTCTTCGCCCTGGCATCGCTGACGGACTTCATCGACGGCTACCTTGCGCGCGCGAGAGACTCGATCACGAACTTCGGCAAGCTGATGGACCCGCTGGCAGACAAGCTGCTTGTCGTGGCCGCCCTGATATCGCTCGTCTCCCTGCACCGGCTGGCGGCATGGGTGGCGATGGTCATCATCACCCGCGAGCTGGCGGTCACGGTGCTGCGGCTCGGCGCCACCCAGGCGGGGGTCGTGATGGCGGCGAGCATGTTCGGGAAGATCAAGACGTGCCTGCAGATCGCGGCGATCATGGCCGTCATCTCCTTCCACGGGAAACCGCTGTGGGTCTCGGCGCTGCTCTACGTGACAGTGCTCGTGACGGTCCTCTCGGGCCTCGACTACTTCTTCGGCGTGCGACGCCTGGTGGCCCAGAGTCAGGCGCAGCTGGAGCGCAAGGCTCAGGCAGGCAGCTGAGGCTCGACGCCCGCGTCGAGCCACTCCTCGAGGCTCGTCTGACGTTGCGTCGGCGAGCCCGATGCGACCTCCTCGCGAAGCTCTGAGAGAAGCCCGTGGCGCTCAGCGACGACGTTGTGCTGATGGATTGTCTCCAGGTTCTCCTGGCGGGCTGAGATGAAGCTCGCCCCCTCCAGCTCACCAAAGCTCTGAAGGACGCCGGCGATCATTTCGCGCACGCAGTCCTCCACGAAGCGAGGACGCCTGTGCGCCTTTTCGACGACCGCGACCTCGTCTGAGCGCTTCATCAGCTCGTAGATCTCCGAGGACATGCTCGCCTCGGCGATTGCCAACAGGGTCTTCGCGTCGATCTCCGCCGTGCAGTCCTCCAAACAGCCGATCTGGAGCGTCGCGAGCCCTCGCTGGTTGTGGGTGGCGATCGGGACGCTGCGCAGGATCCGCTCGATCTGCTCCGCGCTGAAGTCTTCGCCTGACAGCCGCTCGCGCGCTCGCGCCGCGACCAGCTCCTGAGCGCAGGGGCAGGCCGTGATGCCCGTCGCCGAGACGCCGACGATCCGCCGCGTCCCATGCTCGAAGGCGACCGCCCGGCCATGCAGCGTGTAGATCTCCTGCGTCTGGATGCCCGACACGGGGGCCGGCTTGTGCTCGGGGTAGCGGGCGGCGATCGTCACCTCCGCGCGGGCAGCTCCCTGGCGCTCGCGGACCAGCTCGGCGATGTGCTGGGCGAGCGTCTCGGCACGGAACGGAGCCTCGCTGAGGACGACCTCTCCGATCGCTTCGTTGACGACCTCGTCGAAGCGCGACATGTGCGCACCCTTCTGCTCACGAGAGAGGTCGACGAAGCAGTCCAGCCTCGCGAAGAACAGCTCCTCGCGAATTCGAACGACCTTCTCGACGCCCGTCACGCCGACGCGGGAGAGCCCGACAGGGATCCCCGGCACACGAGCCTGGACATCGTCGCCGGACCCGAGGGTCGGAGACAGAGTGGAGGTCGGAATGCTCGCCTGCACCGCTGCCAAGCCTAGCGTGGCGCGGACACCCGACCCCCGCTTCACATGGTGGGAGACCTCGACCGTGGTTTCTGGTATCACTCCGCACTTAGTCGCCCGACCGGGTCAGGGGAGCAGGATCACATCAATGGTCGGGAGGCGTCAGTGACTCGAAGAGACTGCTGATGAGAGCGCAACGCACAGGAGGCTTAGCGTAGGTCAGGGGAGGTCACGGCGAACACGCCGCGACGGGGATTCGGAGAGGTCCTTGGGAGTCAAATTGAGCGAGAAGCTTGTCGGTTCAGTGGCTACGGCCGAGACGGCAGTTGTCGAGATGGAGGAGTTGCAGGGATTCATCGCCGAGGGGCAGGAGCGCGGGTTCCTGACCGCTGAGGCAATCGCCGGGGTGGTCGAGGAGGCCGAGCTGTCGGGCCAACAGGCCCGGGATCTCCTCAGCTACATGGAGGAGCACGGCGTCGAGATCCTCGCCGCCGGTGAAGCGGCTCCAGAGCTGGCGGCGGTGGGAGAGGTAACCGCCACAGCCGCTACCGAGCTTGCCGAGAATGACGGCGACGAGGCGGAGTCCGACGAAGAGGGACGGGGACTACGGGCGCGCCTGGAGGAGCTGCGTCGGCCCGAGGTCGACCTGACGGTCGAGCCGAGCCTTGACTCGCTGCGGCTGTATCTGCGCTCGATCGGGCGCGTGCCGCTGCTCAGCGCCGTCGAGGAGGTGTCGCTGGCCAAGCGCATCGAGCGTGGTGACGTGGCCGCCAAGCAGCACATGGTGGAGGCCAATTTGCGGCTCGTCGTTTCTATCGCCAAGGGCTACGTAGGACGTGGCCTGACGCTGCTGGACCTGATCCAGGAGGGCTCGCTGGGACTGATCCGAGCAGTCGAGAAGTTCGACTATCGCCGCGGCTACAAGTTCTCGACGTATGCCACCTGGTGGATCCGCCAGGCCGTGACGCGCTCGCTGGCCGACAAGGGCCGGACGATCCGTATCCCGGTGCACATGGTCGAGCGGCTCAACAAGCTGCTCCACGCCGAACGGCGTCTGATCCAGCAGCTCGGCCGCGAGCCCACCCCGGACGAGCTTGCCGGCGAGCTCGAGTGCACGGTCCGGGAGGTCCGCGACGTGATGCGGATCACCCAGCAGCCGATCTCCCTGGAGAAGCCCGTCGGCGAGGAGGACGACTCGGCGCTGGCGGACTTCGTCGAGGACGTCTCGGCCGCCTCACCGTTCGAAATGGCCTCAGAGGCGCTGCGGCGGGAGAACGTGATGAGGGTGCTGGCCGCTCTGCCTCGGCGCGAGCGCGAGGTGATCGAGATGCGCTACGGGATCGTCGGGGGGCGGTCGCGGACACTCGAGGAGGTCGGGAGGGCCTTCAACATCACCAGGGAGCGCGTTCGCCAGATCGAGAATCGGACGCTCAAAAAGCTGCAGACACTGCCCGAAGCGCAGCAGCTGCGAGAGGCGTCCTGAAGCGAAGCCGGGCTACCCCGCCGCCATCGTTAGACTGACCAGCCCCCGGCGGGGTTCCCGAGCGGTCAAAGGGGCGTGGCTGTAAACCACGTGGCTCTGCCTTCGAAGGTTCGAATCCTTCCCCCGCCATAGAGGCGCACCCGGGGCGCGAGCCGTCGCCCCGGCGGTGAGGCGCCTCTACGCCGACAGGTCGCGGGAAACGCTGCGGCGCTCGAAGGAGATGTATGCGTGCGGGTCGGCCGGCGGCAGCGCCCGGCCGGCGCGGCGTACGAACACGTCCTGTTGGTTCTCGGCTGAGCGTGCGTGCGGGTAGAAGGCGAACTCGCGGAAGGTCAGCTTGCTCGTCTCGTTGGCGCGCCTGATCAGCGCCCACACCGTCGGGATCGCCCGGTCCGGCAGCTCGGCTTCGACGACTTCCAGACCCGCACGGAGCGCCGCCGTGCCGATCCTCGTCTGCCCGTCGCAAAGGACGTGGTTGCGATAGCGCTCGTCGCGCACCAGCAGGTTGACGTAGGGGTTCGTGCTGAGCCTGCGCAGGAACCAGGGCGTCGATGCCTTCGCGCGGATCTGAGCGTTGCCCTCGATCCGGATCGAGGCCAGCGCCAGCAGCGCGCCCGAGCACTCCTCACTGAGCATCGCGACCGTCTGCGGAAGAGCTTCGCCGCTGTGGAGGTTCTCGAGGATCATCTGGACCTCACGGGCAGCCGGCCCCTCGCCGCAGCGGAACTCCTCCAGACGCGGATCTCCGGCGCATTCGTCTTTGCTGTGGAGGACGACCCGGACGGGACCGTCGAGGGCCGTTGCCCGCGCGGTCGAAGCGCTGGTGGCGGAAGAGCTGAGGCGCATCGGCGCTTCCCGAAGATAGAGAGGGCTCAGGTCGGAAGCGCGTTCTCGCCTTGGTCGGCGAGGAGGTGCAGCAGCAGCTCGTCGAATGCCTTGGGCTGCTCCATCGGGGCGAGGTGCCCAGCGCCGGCGATCGTCTCGCGGAGCGCATGCGGGAGGATCGCGGCGAGCACGCTCGCCGCCTCGTGGAAGTCGCTCATGTCGTGCTCGCCAACCGCCAGCAGAACGGGGACGGCGATCTGGCCCAGTGGCTCAGGGCCGTCGGCGAGGGGATCGGGCGCCTCGTCGAGCTCGTCTACACCGGCCTGCATCTCGAAGGTCCGCCGCTGCATCTCCGCCACCGACTCGCGCAGGGCCGCTGGTGCGTCGGGGAGGGTCCAGGTATCGACGACAGCCGCCACGGCCGCGTCGAGATCGCCGGACTCGAGCGCCTCCTCCTCGCTCTCCCAGGCTGCCTGTAGCCGCTCAGAAGGTTCGATCCCCTCGACGGGACTGGAGATCAGGGCAAGGCACGAGATCCGCTCGGGCGCGAGGAAGGCGACGCGCTGGGCGATCAGCCCCCCGAAGGAGCTGCCGACCAGCGCGACCCGGTCCAGCCCGAGCTCGTCGAGGGTCTCGATCACGTCCTGCCAGGGAGCCTGCGGACCCGGCTGCAGGGGCGCCTCGCCGAAGCCCTGCAAGTCGAGAGCGATCGCTCGATGCCCAGCGCCCGCCAGGACGTCGAGATGACCGGACCACATCCGCCGATCGGCGATGCCGGCATGGAGGAACACCACGGCCGGACCCGAGCCGGCCTCATCGCGGGGAAGGATCACCCGCCGATGATCTCAGGCAGGCGACTCAGACGTGCTCGACAGAGCCGGCGGCGGAGCGTTCCAGACCCGCTCCCACAGGCGTCTTCCAGTCAGACGGGTCGAGCAGGCCGGAGCCAAGCACGAGATCGTGGCCGGGACGGCGCGCCTCGGTGCCGCGAGCATCGTCGGCGTCGATCTCAGGCCAGGGCTCACCGGGCCGACTGAGACGGAAGCCCTGCACGAGCTGAACGCCGATCTGGCGCAGCACCTGCAGCTCCTCGGTCGTCTCGATCCCCTCGACGATCAGGATCGCCCCTACCTGACGGGCGTAGCCGGCCAAAGCGGCGACGAGAGCGCTGCGCTCGGCGTCTCCGTCGATGCCCGTTGCCAGCGAGCGGTCGAGCTTCAGGTAGGCCGGCCGAACGGTCGTGATCTGTCGCAGGCCGGAGTAGCCGGCGCCCATGTCATCGACGGCCAGGACGGCACCATGGGCCAAGAGTGGCCCGATCGCCTCCTTGAGGACGTCGTCGGTCTCGATCAGGGTCTCCTCGGTGATCTCTACGATCAGGCCATCGAGCCGCTCCGGTCTTGCGGCGGCGGCCTCCTCAAGCATCTCGAGCGTCGGGGCTTCAAGCAGGACGGGGGTGGAGAGGTTGACCGACAAGCGGCTACCGGCGGGACGTCGGTCGAGCAGGACGAGCGCTTCGCGCAGGCAGGCCCGCTCGAGCGCGGGGCGTCCACCCAGCTGCTCAGCCAGAGCGAACCAATGCAGCGGCGTAGCGCCGGGGCGCCCTTCGCCGGGGCGGGCCTGACCGAAGCGAGCGAGAGCCTCGTAGGCGTGGATCTGCCCTGTTTCGATGTCGACGATCGGCTGGACGACCATCGACAGGCCCTCGCCTTCGATCAGTCGCGCCAGGGCGATGCGAGCGCCTGCCAACTCGGTCTCGGTGAGCTCGGGGGCCGCCTGGGGTTCCTCGCCGGGAGCAGCGACGTGGTCTGACATGCGCGAGGCGATGTCGCCGGCGAGCAGCAGTGTTTCGGCGCTGTCGGCTTGCATCCGGGCCTGGCGCAGAAGCATGTTCAACTCGCCCGTCAACCGGCCCGCCGTCAGCAACAGACCGATCGTGGCGACGAACATCCCGGCGTACTCCGGTTCCACTTCGCCCAGACGTACGATCGGAAGGAACAGGGCGCACATCAGGACCGCACGGCCGATCCAGTGCACGCGCCCGCCACGGGCGAGCACGCCGCTGGCGACGGCGACCAGCCAGAGGATCGTTACGACGTCGACGTGCTGCCCGCCGAAGCCGACGATCAATACGCCGGCGCCGGCCGACAGCGACTCCTCGAGAGTCAGCCACGCCAGGCGTGGCGCGGCCAGCTGAACGGCGGCGCTGATCACGATCGTGGCGAAGCCGACCACGCCCAACGCCGGGTGCTCGTCGAGACCGGGCCAGTTGGCAATCAAGACGATCCCGAGCAGGCCCATCGTGACTCGCGTCACAGCAGCCGTGCGGCGGGCTCGCAGGATGTGTTCGGCCGTCTCGATCGGCTCAGGACTTCCGAGGAGCGCCATCCCCATAGAACTCGGCTCCAGAAAGGGATTTCTTGAGGCTCTGACGCTCCTCTGGCCATGCGGTGCGGCGATTCGCACATCCGGGATCAACAGATGTTTCCGCGAGTCCACCCGACGGACTGCTCTCCAGGCTCGGATTCGGATGCAGCGGTCGGCCTCGATCGAGGCCGGACTACGACTCGCGCAAGCGCTCGGCCAGCCGTTCGGCTTCTGGGGTCGTGACCAGAACCCGAGAAAGGACACCTTCGCCGGCCACGTGGAAAGACAGCGCCGACATGCCACGGCGGACGACGAAGGCTTCATCGAGGCGGATCGTGCGAGCGACGAAGTACAGCCACGGCAGGCGCAGCCCAATCTTGATGCCGGCGCGGTGGACAATCGCCAGCGGCTTCTCGATCACTTCGACGTCGCTGATCTGCGCGAGCGGGACGTGGATGTCTCGCATCAGCCCGAGCGCTTTCTGCCACCAGGACAGCCGGATGTCCAGAACGTCGCCGCTGAGCTCGATGCGCACGGCCACAGGGTAGCCCGGCGAGCCGTTGCAAGCGCGGGCGCATCGGGGTAGAAGATGCTCAGCCCCGCCCGTTTCGGGCGGGCCTGTCAACGAGCCAGGAGGAGCACCGAGATGTCCGCCGAGGTCCCAACCCGAGTTCTGGTCGTCGCCCACAAGACCGCCGCCACCCAGCCGCTACTCGATGCGGTCCACGAGCGAGCCGCCGCTGGGCCGGCCACGTTCACGCTGCTCGTCCCCAACGCCGCACACGGTCTGCACAAGGTCGTCGACGCCGAGGACCAGGACGCCGGCGAGGCTCAAGGCGTCCTCGATGAGGCACTGCCCAAGCTCACACAGGCCGCCGGCGGCGAGGTCGACGGCATCGTCGGCGACCCCGACCCCTCGGCGGCCGTCCAGGACGCGATCAACCTGAGGGGCTTCGACGAGGTGATCATCTCGACGCTCTCGCCGAAACTGTCGCGCTGGCTGCACCTGGACCTGCCCAGCAAGGTCTCCGGTCTGGGGCTGCCGGTCCACACCGTGACGCCCGACGACGATCCGGCCTGACCCCCGTAGATCAACGCCAGAAGCGACGTGCGGATGGCTAGAGCAAGGGTTGATAATTGTGTATTTTAACGTTCTCTGCCGATCTCGAACTTCCAGAAATCCGAACTTACTGCAGACTTCTGTCTGTAGACCTTCCGTCCGCGCCTCGCAAGGCTGGCAGCGATGGAGGGTGTCCGTGACCAATTCGCGAAGAATCTTCGCCACTACCGGGATGCCGCAGGGCTCTCCCAGGAGGCCCTGGCGGCGATCTGCGATCTACACCGGACGGAGATCAGCCTGCTCGAGCGCCGTAAGCGCTCACCGCGCCTGGAGACGATCGTGATCCTCTCGCGTGGGCTTCAGCTCTCCTCCCCCTCCCAGCTTCTCGACGGCATCGTCTGAGCCGGTTCCACCCGGCCACACGGCCGCCGCCTCGCCTCCCCGGTCGGACCGCGATCAGCGATGGCCGGCCGTCCGCAGGCGCGCTAGAGTCTGGCTCCCCGCCCAGCTAGCTCAGTTGGTAGAGCACTTCCATGGTAAGGAAGGGGTCAGCGGTTCGAGTCCGCTGCTGGGCTTCATCTAAACCGTCTGCAAATGGGCGGTTTTTGTTGCCTTATGACTGTTGGGGTCGAGGGAAACGCTGTGACCCATCTGTGACCCATGGCCAGCTGCACCGCTAGCGAGCGGCGACAGCGATAAGCACGGCAACGGCGAGCGGTATCGAGCAGGAAATGACGGCGACCACTTTCCTGCCCGTCGAGATATCACCCCATGAAACCTCGGACTTTGGCGCGCGCCATTTTTTGGCGATCCTCCACGCTCTGCCGGTTACTGCGAGTTGGAACGCGACGATTGCTGCGAACGCGGCGAGAACAATCGCGACCATACGCTCACGCTACTGCGCCGCGCGGCTTCCTGGGCTTGTCTACTCGCTGAGGGCGGCCGCTCGATCCCAAGGATCAACTGCCGGCGGTGTTCTCGGCGGCAGCTCAACACCATCGAAGGGGATCGGCTCCGGCCGGGTTTCTCGAGGCGCACAGGCCACCAGCAAACCAGTCGCCGGCGTCGCCCCGTTAACGACGACGGGCCGGGAGCAAGTCCCCGGCCCGTCTGACATCCCTCTGGCGCTCGCTACTTCTTACGCGGGCAGGGCGCCTTGTATTCGACAGGCACCGTCTGTTCCGCGAGCCCACCGAGAGCGGCGAATGTGAGTTCGGCCTTGATCGGCAGGTATTTTTTCGGGCAAGTCGTCGGCACGGTCCCGTAGTAGAGCGTTTTGCCGCCCTTCTTGATCGCCGAGCCCGACTTGACCTTGATGAACTTCACCGAGGCGTCCTGCGCTCCCGGCACCGTTTCGACCAGCGGCACTTCAGCCAGGAACTCCTTGCTGTAGAGGCCGCTCGCATTGGTGAAGTGGCCCTTGGAGAGGATTTCCAGCAGCACCGGTTCGTGGCCGAACGTGAAGAACGTCAGACCGCCGCCTGGCGCATAGAAGCCCTGGACAGTCACTTTCTCGGGAACGACTTCGCTTCCGAATGCAACGAAGCCTTCGCCTGTGCCGACCGGACCGGCCGCTGAGCCTTTCGGGCAGCCTTTAGGGCCCTTGCCCGCAGGTTCGAGCACCGAGGGGTTGCAAGTCGGGAAGCCCGTCGGATGCAGCTTCGTGCCTGCCGGTAGGAACACGTTGACATGCGTCAACGGCGGCGGGAACCCGCCGTATTCAGTACCAGAAATGTGGAATTCCGCTTCGACGGCGGCACCCGCCCCCTTGATGTTCCCCGTGTGGGGGAAGCCGGGGATCGGCACTGCCGCGGCCCGGAACTTGACGGTCGGCGTCGCCGCGGCCACGCCCGGCAGGGCGAGCGCCGCTAGCGCCAGGCCAAGAACCGCGCCGGTAATTGCTCTGCGCATCGCTCTCTCCTCTTTCGCTTGAAGGAACTTCGGACAGCGGACATACACTCCCCTGCCTCTCGTCTCCTCTAACACGACAGATCGACCGATGGCTCGGGGAGCGCCCCAGACATGTCAGCGCGAAGACCTGTTTGTGCGGCCTGTCGGTGACCTCTCAGCGGCGCGGGCACGGAGCCTTGTATTCGACGGTGACCGTCTGCTGCGCCAGCCCGCCGAGGCCCGCGAACATCAATTCGGTCTTGACCGGCAGATATTTGTGGGGGCAGCTCGCCGGCAGTCGTCCGTAGAAGACGGGCTTGCCGCCAACGCGAATCGCCGAGCCGACCTTGAGTTTGATCGTTTTGACCGAGGCGTCCTGCGCTCCGGGCACCGTTTCGACCAGCGGCACTTCCGATTCGAGCTTTTTGCCGAACAGGCCCCCGGCACCGACGTAGCGGCCCTTGGAGAGGATTTCCAGCAGCACCGGTTCGTGGCCGAACGTGAAGAACGTCAGTCCGCCGCCGGGCGCGTAGAAAGATTCGATCTTCGCCGTCTCAGGGACGATTTCGGTGCCGAACGCGACATAGCCAGTGGCTTCGCCCGGCGGTCCGGCGGCGGATCCCTTGGGACAGGACCTGGGACCTTGCCCGGATGGTTCGAGGCTCGCAGGCGGGCAGGTGGGAAAGCCCGACGGGTGCAGCACCACCCCTGCAGGAAGGTAGAAGCTCACGCCGATCAGCGGTGGCGGAAATCCCCCGTATTCGGTCCCCGAAATCTTGTATTCGGCTTCCAGCGCGGCGCCCGCACCGAGGATGAAGCCCGTGTGGGGAAAGCCTGGAATCGGCACGGGCACTGCTTTGAACGTCACGACGGGAGTCGCCGGAGCAGCGGGTGCGAACGCCAATGCGACGACGATCAGACCCAGGGCCGTGAGGCTGCAGCTCGCCGCTCGCTTCATCTGCCCTCCTCGCCGGGGATCGCCCAGCGACTCGTTCTGGATCCTCGAACTTGACGACTCAAGCGTACCGACACGGTGCTTGGACGGAGGCGTCCCAGAGACCCCCCGCGACAGTCGCAATCCCGGTGCCTACGGCCGCACGCCGCTAGGCTCCAGTGCATGGACGACGAAAGGGCACGAGAGCTGCTGGAGACCGAGCGCGAGCGAATCGAGCAGGCGATCGCAACGTTGGACGCAGGCGAGACGCAGGCCGAGACCGAGCAGGGCGAACCCGGCGAGCGAGACTCCGAGGACCTATACGAAAAGGAGCGCGACACCGGCCGCGCCGAGGATCTGAGCGCTCAGCTCGCCGCTGTCGAGCGTGCAGAGCAGCGACTGCGCGAGGGCACCTACGGCCTGTCGGTGCGGAGCGGAGAGTCGATTCCCGACGAGCGTCTGCAGGTACTTCCGACGGCCGAGCTGACCGTCGAGGAGCAGCGCGCTCAGGCCTCCTAGCGGCACCGGCGAGGGTATGAGCCCCGATCGCCGCCTGCTCGTAGCGGCCGGAGTCGGCTTCGGTCTGATCGTCGCCGCCGCTGTCTCTGATCTGTTGATCTCATCTTTCTGGGCACACCATGCGCTGCTGACCTCGCTGCTGGCGAACCTGCTGGTGGTGGGCGTCACCGTCGTCGCCATCAACGGCATCGTCGAACGGCGCGACCGCAAACGCTGGAGCCTGCTCGCCCAGAGCGTCTTCTTCTCCCTGATCCAGTCGGCGCGGGCGACCTGGACGGGCCTGCTGGAGCTGCTCGACGTCGGCGAGGTCCACAGCGGCAGCACCGGCTCGCTCCAGGCCAGCGCCGAGCTGACAGCCGACCAGGAGCGCCTCTCGCAGGCCGCCACCGCCCTGCTCGAGGACCCTGAGCGCCGGGCGCGCCTGCAGCGTCTGATCGCCGGCCTCAGCGAGCACGCCTCGCGAGTGATCGCCGACTGGGCGCCCGTGATGGTCGGAGCCCGGGCATACGCCACCGTGCTCGATCGCCACGTCGAGCTGGCCGGACGCCTGGAGTGGCTGAGCAGCGTCCTCGCACACAACGAGCCCGCCGACGGGCAGAGCCGTCGCGAGCGCAACCTCGCTCGCAGCAACGTCGCCAGCGAGCGCGCCGAGGTGCTCGGTGACGACACCTGGCTGCACGATCAGATCCTCGCCTTGATCGCACTGGCCCTGGAGCTCGACGAGAGCTCCCGCGAGCACGCCTTCGCGATCGTCCCCCTCAGCTGGTGGGCCGAACGAACACACGGCCTCGCCGGCGGCGACTAGCTCCGGACCGTTCAGTCCGGCCAGAGCTCGCCGCGGGCGAGGATCACGGCGCTGCCCCCGACCTCGACTCGCTCGATCCGCTCGCCGCTCATCAGCGCCCGTGCCCTCAGCAGTGACGGCCGTCCGATCTCCGCGCCCTGGCGTATCTCGATCTCCTCACCGCTCGCCGCCAGGCCGTGGCGCACGGCATGGACCGCCAGCGGACCCGCCGCCGAGCCCGTCGCCGGGTCCTCGGGGACGCCCAGCCCGGGCGCGAACATCCGCGTCTTGAAGCTCCCCTCACCGCCCGCGAAGCAGCTGACGCCCGCCGCTCCCGCGATCCGCTCGAGCGTCCGCAGGTCGGGGTCCAAGGCCGCGACCTCGCGCTCGGAGCCGAGCGTCACGTAGATGTGGCGTGGGCCGTTCTCATAGACCTCGACAGGCAGCAACGACGCGCTCGCGCCCAACGCCTCGAGCAGCTCCTCTGCCGCCGCGAACTGCTCCCAAACCGGCACCGGCTGGCTCATGCTGCCCGACCGCACACGCCCCTCTCCAGGCTCGATCCTCAGCGCCACCGGCCCCGAGCCCGTCTCCAGCACGACCTGCTCAGCATCGAGCGCCCCGGCCAGAACGACCCCCGCGCCGAGCACCGGGTGACCGGCGAACGGGAGCTCCGCCGCCGGCGTGAAGATCCTTACGCGAGCATCTCCCTTGGCCTCCGGCGCCAGCAGGAAGACGCTCTCCGAGAGCTTCAGCTCGCGGGCGATCGACTGCATCTGCGCCGCCGGAAGGCCCGTCCCATCGGTGAACACCGCCAACTGGTTGCCCTCCAGCGGCCGGTCGGCGAACACGTCGAGCAGGAGATAGCGCCGCGGGCGCTCCTCGGGCCCTCCGCCCTGCGGCGGACGGGTGGGAAACGGGTCGAAGGCCTCCAGCCGATCGAGCACATCGGACATCCGAGAAGGCTAGGCGATCGGCGCGCCGCTAGAGATCGCTGAGTAGCAGCCTCGCACTGCCCACCTCGATCTGCTCGCGCCCGGCACGGACCTCGGCGGGCAACGCGAGAGCGATCTCCACGATCCCATCGGGCCCTCCGTCCGTTGCGGCGACGAATCGGATCTCGGCACCGTCGCAGCGCAGCGCCGCCTCGGCGCGGTCGGCGCGCTCGACCCCCAGGACCTCACCCCAGCGCTCGCCGACGGCGGCCGGGTCGGCCACGGCGACGGTGATCCCGGTGAGGCGCCCGGGGGCGCCGGTGCCGGTCCGTCCGGTCCACTCAGGACCGCCCCAGCGCCAGGTTCCGTATGGGCGTGAGCTGTCCAGGGAGACGATCGCCCCCGGCACGTCGGCGGGGTGGAGATGGGTTCCCGAGATGTCTGGCAGATCGATCTGCCAGACGGTCCTCACGCCCAGCCGCCCGGCGCGCTCGCGTGCCCCGTCGAGGTCTGTGAGATCGAACAGGACCATGTAGCCGCCGTCACCGCCCCCGCGTTCCAGCCGCCGCCCGGCCGCGGTGCCCTCGTGTAGCGGCGAGACGACCTCCAGGAAGCAGTCGCCGAGCGCGAAGACGACGTTGGCGAGCCCGAACTCGCCGACGCCTGGGTCCCGGAACGGCTCCCCGAGCCCGAGCGCCTCGCGCAGCCGACCGGTAACCGGCTCGAGATGCTCGGCAACCAGCACGGCTTGGCGCAGTCTCACCCTCGGAGCATCCTCGGCCATCGCCCCAGGCTAACGGCGACGACCGCCGCGCGGAGATAATCAGACGATCGAGCGTGAGCGCCCCCAGCATCGAGCACAGCCCGACACGAGCGCGGCTCGCCGGCTTCTGCGCCACGCCTCCGACTGGATCGTGCCCACCGAGAATCCCTCGGGAGCCGTCTACGGGGTGATCGTCATCGGTGCACTGCTCGCGGCCGAGAGCGGTCGTCACGAGAGCTACCTCGACACGCTCCTCTCGGCGGCGATCGCGGCGGCCCTGTACTGGGTGGCACACAGCTATGCGGGCGTCCTTGGCCGCAGGCTGAGCACCGGGGAGCGATTGACGCTCGGCTCGCTGCTCGCCGCGCTGGCCCACGACTGGGCTCTGATCCGAGGTGCTTCGATCCCGCTGCTGGCGCTCGTAGTCGCGGCCCTCTCCGGCGCCGCACAAGAAGCGGCCGTGACCGCCGCCGTCTGGAGCTCGGTCATAAGCCTCGCGACGTTCGAGCTGATCGCCGGTTTGCGTTCGGGCGCGGGCCGCGGCGAGCTGGCGTTGGAGGCCGGCGTGGGCGTCGCCATGGGGCTGGCGATCCTCGCCCTGAAGATCGTTCTGCACTGATCGCAGACAGAACACTGCGGCGCTCTGTAGGATCTCGGCGCGATCTATCGGAACCATTTGACGCAGCTCGTGTTTGGAGAGGTAAGGAGGTGGAGGTGAGTCCCGAGTCCGGGGGAAGCCGTTCTGTGCCGCGCTCACGCGAGCGGACCGCACCGATCTACAAGCGACTGCCATGCGGTCCGCACAGCCTCGATGCGCGCGACGTGTCCCTCCACCAGCGTGCGCGAATCCATGGCGCAATGGTCGAGGCGGTCAGCCGCAGCGGCTACGAGCGTGTCTCGGTCAAGGACGTGATCTCCCTGGCCGCCGTCTCTCGCCGCTCCTTCTACGAACAGTTCGCCAACCGCGAGGACTGCTTCCTGGCAACGATCGACCTGACCGCCGGCAGGCTGCTGGAGCGAACTCGCCTCGCCCATCGCGAGTCGGCTGGCAGTCCCCAAGATCGTCTGGCGGCCGCTCTCCTACGGCTGACGGAGACCGCCGGGGCCGAGCGCAACGCCACCCTGCTCGTGCTCGAGCACGCCGAGACCGCCGGGATGGCCGGGCGCTCGCGTCTGCTCGCAGCGATCGCAACCGGGGAAGGGATGCTGGCCTCTGCCCTCGGTGAATGCACGGGCGAGCCTTCGTTCCCCGCGCCCGTCGTGCGCGCCGTCGCCGGGGGAATCTGCGCGATCCTCGCATCGAGGCTCAAGGACGGCGAGCTCGCGGGGCTCGCGAGCGATCTGACCGAATGGACGCTCGCCCAGATCGCACCGCGCGCCACAGCGGCGCCGGCGCGCCTCGCCGAGCTGCTGCGCGAGCGGATGCCCCGCAAAGCGACAGCGGCAAGCATCGCCGAGGCGCCGGGAGCACGCGAACGCCTGCTCGACAGTGCCCTTCGCGCCGCCGCTCAGCGTCTGGGTGGACAGCTGAGCGCGATCGAGATCGCCGATGGCGCGGATGTCCCCGTCGAAACTTTCTTCGAGTTGTTCGACGATGGACCCCACTGCCTGCGGGTCGCCTTCGCCGAGGCAGGCCGGGAGATCGTCGACGTCACGGCCCGAGCCGGCAGACCGGACGAGGGGCCCCAGTGGATTCGCCCGGCGCTGGCCGCTCTGCTCGAGCACCTCGCGGCCCATCCCGAAAGGGCCCACGCGTTGACCGGCGCGGCGCTCTGCGGTGTGGAAGAACCCCAGACTCGCGAACTCGCCGACGCGCTGGGCATGGCGCTTCGCATCGGTCCGGACGCCCCGGGATTCATTCGCGAGGCCACGATCGGCGCGTTGAGCCACACTGTCCGTCTGCACCTGGCACAGGAGCGCGCCGGCCTGCTGCCGGCCGTCACCGATCAGCTCAGCTACGTGGCGCTGGCGCCACTACTCGGTGCCAGACGCGCTATCGAGTCGCTCGCCGGCCCGGCCTGAGAGCCGGCCGCTACTTCCGCGAGCGCGAGCGGCGTTCGGCGAAGTACGTCAAGACGATGCCGACGAGCAACGAGATCACGATCACGATGATCAGCGGAGCACGGCCGGAGCCGAACACCCAGTGGACCTTGACCTCGTCGAGGTTGAAGACCGCGAACAACGTCATCAGGATCGCCAATGCGACCAGTGCGCCGGTGCGGGCACTCTCACCGCGGCTGCGACGGCGGCCCTGCTTCTTGGCCGAGGAACTCGGCTCCTGAATCGGAGGCGCTGACATCTCTCAAGACCGATCGTACTCCCTCCACGGGCGCGATTGACCACCGGATTTGCGCCGGCGGGCGTGTCCGTGCAGACCCTTTTGGGCTGAAGGGCGGTGAATACCATGGGCAGGATGAGACGACTCCTCCCTCTGACCTTGCTCACGGCCATCGCTCTCGCCGGCTGCGGCTCCCAGACCAAGACTGTGACCGTCGCCAGCGCCCCCACCCCGACCAGCTCGAGCACCGCGACGACGGCACCGGACACGACCAGTTCCAGCCCAGCGACGACGAGCACCGCGACGACGCCCACGGACACCTCGACGACCCGCACGGCGCCCGAGCCCTCGTTCACCGAACCCGAACAGGAAGCCAAGTCGGGAACGCTCGGCGCGGCGGTGGCAGCGCTCCACACACGCGGCTACACGCCCAACGACACCTCCGAATATCACTCCGGGCAAACGCTGCGGGTGCTCGTCGGGACCCGCACGGGCTCCGCCGACGGATATGGCCAGCAAGCGTTCTTCTTCGTCGACGGCCACTACCTGGGGACCGACACGAAGGAAGCGAGCGCCAAGGTGAAGGTCGTCTCTCAGAACGACACCGAAGTCGCGATCGCCTACCCCCTCTACCGCGCCGGCGATCCGCTCTGCTGCCCCGGCGGCGGACAGCGCGTCGTGCACTTCGCGCTCAACAACGGCAAGCTGGCGGCGCTCGACCCGATCCCGCCGGCGAACTCGAAGTCCGGCGACAGCCGCAACTAACGCCGGCTTCCAGTCGTGTGACGCGGCCCACGCCGTGGAGGTCCTATGTTGGTGGGATCAGGAAATCGACTGAAAGGACGGGGAGATGGCTGACCGGATCGAGGGCCGTGCCGAGGAGCTTTTGAAGGCCAAGAACTTCTGCCACGTCTCGACGTTGCGCAGCGACGGCTCGGTCCACACCGCGCCGGTGTGGGTGGACGTGCAGGACGGCCTGCCTGTGCTCAACACCGCCGAGGGCCGTGTCTGGCCGAAGAACCTCGAACGTGACCCACGCGTAACGCTGACGATCCAGAATCTCGAGAACCCTTACGAGTACCTCGAGATCCGTGGCAAGGTCGCCGAGCGCACCCACGAGGGCGCCGACGCGCACATCGACGCGATGGCCAAGAAGTACATGGACGCCGACGAGTACCCGCTTCGCCAGCCCGGCGAACAGCGCGTGATCATCCGGGTCGAGCCGGAGCACGTCGCCGTCAGGGGCTAGTCCCCGAGCGACCCCGCAGCCGGCTCCACCAGGATGCCGGCCGCGGCTGCTCGGCCTGCCAGTCCTCGCGCAGCTTCAGGGCGCCGCTGCGGCGGGCCCGTACGACGCACTCGGTGTGGGCATGCCGGCGCCTGCGAGTATCGCCTTCGGGCGCGATCAGCATATGCTCGCTCAGAGCAGGTAGCAGATGACCACAGACCGGACAGCGATACGTCGATGGCTTGAGGTTGGCGGCGGGACGCACCGTCCACCAAGGCGCGCGCGGAAGGCCCGGCATCGCTCCATTCTCGCGCCTTTCACAGCGACGCTCGCGGCCGGTGCGGCGATCGGGCTGGGCATGGTGCTGGTGAGGGCCGAGACCGGTCGCCGTCAGGCGAGACGACGGCGATCGGAACGGCGCCTGGGCCTGACCTCGGGCGAGACGCCGGTCGAAGGCCTGAGGCGAATGGCCGTCGCCCAGGCCGAGATCGCCGCCGAGAGCCTCTCCGCGACCGATAGCACCGGCTCAGAGAAGGCGGTGCATGAGGCACGCAAGTCGATCAAGCGAGCCCGCGCGATCGTGAGGCTGCTGGAGGGCGAGCTGGGACACGAGACCAGCGAACGCGAGCAGTCGAGGCTCAGGACGGCGGCAGCCGGACTCGCCGACGCCCGCGACGCCGAGGTGATGCTCGCGACGCTCGAGGATCTGACCAAGCGACACCGCAAGAAGCTGGGCAAGCGCAAGGGCGTGGCTCGCCTGCATCGCCATCTCGCCGCCGACCGTAAGGTCGCCGAGCGAGACCTCGCCGAACCGGCCAACCGGCTGCGCGTCGCCTCAGAGCTGCGGGCCTTCTCCGCCGGGGCCGACGCCTGGCAGCTCGGCGATCGCCCCGCCATCGACCCGATCGCCGGCGCGCTTCAAAGCCTTTACTCCTCGGGCCGCAAGCGCATGGCGAAGGCGGGCGGCAAGCAGGGCGGACGGATGCACACGATGCACCGGTGGCGAAAGCGCGTCAAGGACCTCCGCTACGCGGCCGAAGCACTCCAGCGCCACGATTCGTCAAGCACGGGCAGAGAAGACCGCAAGCGGGCACGCTCAGCCCGCGCGGCCAAGGAGCGCAGGTGGCTGGCCGATCTGGCGACGAGTGCCGATGAGCTGGGCGAGCTGCTCGGCGAGGAGCACGATCTCGCTGTCCTGGGGCAGTGGATCTCCGATCACGGCGCGAGCGCCGGCGCCGGAAGCGCGACCCGACGCAGGCTGCACAAGCTGATCCGCCGCCGGCGCGCCAAGCTCAGGCGCCGCGCCCTACGTCGGGGCAGAGTGCTCTACAAGCGCAAGCCTCGGAAGTTCATGGCGCGCGTCGCGCGCGCCTACGCCCGGCTCAGCTGACCGTCAGGACCGTCAGGGTGCGCGTGCCGCGCGGGAGCGTCACCGATATCTCATCTCCGGCGGCGCGCCCGAGCAGCGCGGTCGACACCGGCGATTCGACCGACAGGAGCCCTTCGCGCGGAGCGGCGTCGTGGGAGCTGACGATCCGCCAGGTCTGCTCCGCGCCCTCTTGATCGCGTACGACGACCGTTGAGCCCAGCCCGACGACACCACCCGCTTTGGTGGCCTGCTCCTCGACGACGACAGCATCGGCGATCCGTTCGCGCAGGCGCGCGATCTTCGTCTCCAGGTGAGCCTGGTCGTTCTTGGCGTCGTGATACTCGCTGTTCTCCTTCAGATCGCCCCACTCGCGCGCCGTTTTGATGCGCTCGGCGATCTCACGCCGCCCGTCGTGCTCGAGGACCTCGAGCTCGCCCTTCAGGGTCTCAAGGCCCTCAGCGGTGATCAGGTTGGCGGCATCGCTCATCGGGCAAGCCTACCCCCTCCACGCCGCGTCCCGGCCCACGCAGAGCAGTAAGGGCCTGCCCGCGTGCGCGCCCGGGACCTAGAAGTAGGTGCTGGGCGATGAGGACAGCAGCGCGTAGATCTGGACGATCGCGGCTTGGACGAGCAGCTGGCCGGTAGGCGGAGAGCCCGCCACGAACAGATCGTTCGACAGCCGCAGGTGCTGCCAGGCGTAGTCGACGTAGGCCTGGGCGATCTTCGGTCCGGGCGGGTCGTGAGTGACGGCATCGAGGTACATGAGGTTGCGGAAGTAGATCGACGGGAAGAACGGGTTCTCCGCACCCAACCGTTCGGGGGTGAAGTAGGCGAGGGCGGCAGCGGCGGTCTGGCGTGCCTGGTAGAGGTAGGCCGAGTTGCCCGTCGCCTGATAGAGCAGCGTGCCGGCTCCGATCATCACGCCCTGTGTGTAGCTGTACAGATGAGGTTCGATCGCGCCCTTCCTGTTGACGTGATCGCCGTAGAGGTTGTTCGGCTCCAACAGGCAGCTCCGCACCCATTCGTAGGCCTGCAGGGCAAACTGGAGGTATTGGGCGTTGCCCGTGACGCGGTAGAGCTGCAGAGCGAGCTCGGCCGCCGGCGCTGTCGTAATCGTGTTGCGGTCGGTGTTTTCCAGCAGGTTGGAGAACGGCAGCCCACCCGGGCAGCCCAGTTCGGGGCTCGTCTGCCAGCCGGCCATCTCGAACGCCATGATCGCCTCGGCGCTGCCCAGTGCGGCCGTTTCATGTGTGAGCCGATAGAGACGGACGAGCTCGATGCCGACCCAGTCGTTGTCGTCGTAGTACTTGGCCCCGCCCGGCCCGACGGGCGGAGCGGCGGTACCGTCGAAGGCACCCAGCGTGCTCGTGTAGGTGCCTTCCGGCGCCCCCGAGTTGTTGAGGTCCAAATAGGAGCGCAGCCCCACCATCCGCGCTTTCAGTTCGCGGGTCATGCCGGCTCGCAGCGCCGGCACGTTGGCGACGCTGACGGTCGCCGCGAGCGCCTGCGAGAACGGCCACAAGAAGGAGAACGGTTCGCCCTTGTAGAGGCCGGAGCCGAGGATGTAGTAGCCCTTCTGCATCGCCTCGAAGGCCAGCTGGGCCCGAGCCGGGTCGCCGTGCAGGACCGGCTTGCGCGGCTTCTTCTTGGCCGAGCTCGCGCCGTGCGCACGGGCGAGCTGCTTCGGGCTCGCACGAAACGCTGGTCTGGTGGCCCGAGCTGGATATCCGGAGGAGCCGCGCGCATCGGCCGCAGTCGCGGCGGCAAGCGCCGAGAGGCTCAGTAGGGCAAGCAGCGCGCAGGAGCGCGCCATCGCGATGGCTGCTCGGCGAAGATGGGGCTTACCTACCGTGGCGATCATCTCTCAAGCAGCAAGAACATCCAGGGGACGCGTTCGATGTGGTCGGCGTGACGTGGGCACCGGCGGCCCGACGGGCGCCATCCTTCCACAGGCCCCGCGTCTCACATGAGCGCTGCGTTGCAGGGAAGCTATGTGGCGGTCGGTCATGTGACCGTCGACGTTCTCGCGAACGGCGAGCGCCGCCCTGGCGGCACGGCGCTCTACTCCGCTCTGCAGGCCTCCCGCCTGGGTTTGCGGGCGACGATCCTCACCCGTGGCAATGAGCGTGAGATCGAGGCGCTGCTGGCGCCGTTTGCCGATGAGCTCGAGATCTTGATTCAGCCGGCGCCGGAGACGACCACGTTTGCGACGACGGGAGCAGGGGCCGCCCGGCGCCAGCGGATCCTCGCTTGGGCCGGCTCGATCGAGATGAGCGACCTCCCCGCCGGAGCGATCCTTCACCTGGCGCCAGTGGCGGCCGAGCTCGCAGGGCCACCGCCTGCCGGACGGGAGCTCGTCGGACTGACGCCTCAGGGTCTCGTCCGCCATTGGCCGGCGCTCGGCGCCGAGGTCCGTTCCCGCACCCCCGGTCCAGCGGCGCTCGCGCTCGCCGAGGCCTGCGACGCGGTGATCCTGAGCGAGCAGGAGCGCTCGGCCTGCGAGACGCTGATCGACCGCGCCCGCATAGCCGGTGCCACGGTGGCGATCACGGCGGGGCCGGGCGCCACCGAGATCCTGCTGCCCGCCGGAGGGCCGCTGGAGCTAAGCCTCGAATCGATCGAGGACCCAGCCGACGATCTGGGCGCCGGCGATGTCTATGCGGCCGCCTTCTTCACGGCACTCGCCGGCGGACTTGCGGCGATGGAGGCGGGGAGGCTGGCCGGTGCGGCCGCGGCGCTGAGGATGCTCGGACCCGGTCCCGGCGCGATCGCCCACCGTCCGGAGATCGAGGCGCGAACGCAGAGGGGTCTGGCTTAGGAGCCGAGCGCCCGCTCCAGCAGCCCGGAGAGCTCTTCGGCGGAGACATCGTCGTGGCGCCCGCAGGCTTTGGCGGCCAACAGCAGACTGCCGCCGACAGGAGCCATCTCGACGCTCGAGATGCTCGCCTCGGGTGCCGCGTCGGCGATACGCCGCCGCAGCGGACCGAGGAACACCTCGCCGGCCTTGTAGGCGCTTCCGATCAGTCCGATCGGGAAATCGCCCCGCAGCCCCGTCTGCTCGACGACGGCGGCGATCTGGCCGCCGAGCTCGCCGGCGCCGCGCTCGTAGAGCTCACCGGCGATCTCATCGCCCTGCTCGGCGAGCTTGGCCGTCTCGATCGCGAAGGCGGCGATCTCGCCCTTCGTCAGGGGCTTGGAGTAGACGAGGCTGGCGACCGCCTCGACCGTGTCCTGGCCGAAGAACTCACAGGCCGCCTGCCCCAGCCCCGTCACCGGGCCCGATGCATCGCGGTCGCGCAGGGCGGCGCGAATCGACTCGACGCCGAGCCAGTAACCGGAGCCCTCATCGCCCAGCAGATGGCCCCATCCTCCGGTCCGCCAGCTGCGGTCGCCGGGTCCGACCCCGAAGACGTTCGAGCCCGTGCCGGCGATCGCCGCCACGCCAGGCCCGCCACCCGTAGCGGTGGCCCATGCACCGACGACGTCGTTGACGACGATCCAGTCCGCCCGGGCCTCCTTGACGTTGCGCGTCACCGACGCGGTGTCGGTACCGGCGACAGCCAGGACGGCCGAGCCGAGATCACCCGTGTCGATACCAGCCCCGTCGAGCGCCGCCCCGGCGGCGTCGAGCAAGGCCTGCACCGCTGCCTTGGCGCCAACGGCGTCCTCGTTGCTCGGTCCCGCCCGGCCGACGTGCAGCGAGCGGCCTTCGACGTCGAGCACCGCGGCGAGCGTCTTGGTGGCGCCACCGTCGATTCCGAGCAGATAGCGGGCGTCGGCACGAGGCGACGGTTGTGTCAACTCCGCGGGCAGAGCGACGAGGGGGGAACGGTCCATAGCCGGATCCTCTCAGGATTGCCCGACGGGGTTAGGATCGCCCGATGCGGGCCCATCCGGTGTTCCCCCAAGCGAAGCCTTCGGCGGGGATGTACGAGTCGTTCTACCTGAGAGCCGTCTCGCCGCTCGAGCCCGTCGGGGTCTGGATCCGCCACACGGTGCACAAGCCCCCGGGCGAGCCGGCAACGGGATCGATCTGGTGCACGGTCTTCGACGCGGCGGCAGGCGAGCCGTTCATGGCCAAGGTAACCTCCGAGCATCTCGAGCGCCCCGACACGGGCTGGATCGAGGTGGGCGAGCAGGCCTGCTTCGGTCCGGAGGGCGCCGTCGGGAAGTGCGGCGGAGCGAGCTGGTCGCTTCAGATCACGCCTCTGGAGCAATCGCTTCGCCATCTGCGTCCGGAGCTACTCTATGCGGCGCCGTTGCCGCGGACGAAGCTGACGAGCCCGGCGCCGTTGGCGAGCTTCGACGGCACCGTCGAGCTACCTGGTCGTGCCCCGATCGAGCTGGCGGGCTGGAGGGGCATGGTCGGCCACAACTGGGGCTCCGAGCACGCCGAGCGTTGGATCTGGCTGCACGGCTGCCTCTTCGAGGAGGACCCGACGGCCTGGCTGGACGTCGCGCTGGGACGCATCGCGCTGGGCGGAAGGATGACCCCGTGGGTCGCCAACGGCACGCTGGGTCTGGCCGGTGAGCGCCACCGTATCGGCAGCCTGCTCGGTAACCGCCCGCGCGTCTCGGAGTCTCCCTCGGGGGCGACGGTAGGCCTTGGCGGCTCCGGCGGACTCAGCCTGAACGTGACCGCTGCGGTGCCGACGGGGAGGGCGGCGGGATGGCGCTACGCCGACCCCGACGGCAGTGAGCACGACGTCGTCAACTGCTCGATCGCCTCGTTGCGAGTGGAGGTCGCCGGCGGCAGAACGCAGGCTTCACGGGTGCTGAGTTCCCGTCACGGCGGTGTCTATGAGCTCGGCATGCGAGAGCGCGATCACGGCGTCGCGCTCGCCCCGTTCGGCGATGGCTGAGGTCAAGGCGACGAGCCGTCCAAGCTCCACTGCAGCGCTCATGTCGCCTCCAGCCGGCGCCGATGTTGACCCCGAAGGGGGTTCTATGTCATTGAGTTTTATAAATATCCTGTGCTCAGCCGACGCGCTTGAGCTTTCGGGTCGGAGCCGAGCGTGGACGAGCCTGTAGAGCAGGACGGCCACGAGATCGCCAAGGGCGCCGAAGCGCTGCTTCGAGAGCATCCGAGCGCGCAGGTCTGCGCCCTCGCGGGCAACGGACTGATCGTTCCCGTACCCCAGTCGGTGGGACTCTGGGGCCAGGGGCTGATCGAGGGCCGCGCACTGATCGACAACGTCGTGGCGGGCGACCGGACTGCTGTCGTGAGACTGTGGATCAGCGCCCAGCAGGAGGGCGCAGCGGCCACGCGGGTGCGGATGCTGGCGAGCCCCGCGAAGTGGTCGACGCTGCACTTCATCGACCTGCGTGAAGTCCACGGGGTGTTCCTCGGCGTGATCCTGACCAGCGAGGAAGACGCCGATGACGCACCGCAGCAGCAGGATCTGACGCCGGCCGCGCCGCGTTTCTGCACGCTCACGGAGGACGAGGGCGCGCGGGTGCTGGCCGCCGACTCGGCCTTTACGGAGATGTTCGGCTACACCGGGGAGGAGCTGGTGGGGAAGTCGGTCCTCGACCAGATCCACCCCGACGATCAGGGACGCGCCGTCGAGGGGTGGCTGGCGGTCATCTCCAGCAACCGCGCCCAGCAGACGCGCTTGCGCCGCCGGCGCAAGGACGGCAGCTACATGTGGGTCGACACGACCCTTCACAACTTCCTCAACCAGCCAGGCCGCAACTGCGTGGTCGTGGAGATCATCGACATCTCAGCCGAGATGGCCGCCCAGGAGGCGCTCCACGAACACGAGGAGCTGCTGCGACGACTGACGGACGCGATGCCCGTCGGGCTGCTGCAGATCGACACGGAGCGCGACGTCGTCTACAACAACGCCTGCCTGCTGGACATCCTCTACGGCAGCGAACCGTTGCAGAGCGCCGAGACGCCACAGGACGCACCGGCCGTTCACGGCGAGGCGCCGACGCCGGGAGCGCGTGGCGACGCCTCCGCGCCGGCTGTCACGACGCTGCTGCAGAACTTGACACCGGACAGCATGGAGCGCTTCGACGCGGTGCTCGACGAGGTCCTCGGCGAGGGCGCCGACCGCGATGTCGAGGTTGACATCATGCTTCCCTCGGGTGCCTGGCGACGAGCGCTGATGAGCCTGCGGGCGCTGTCGCGCGCCAGTGGCGAGGTCAGTGGGGCGATCACATGCGTGCTGGACGTGACCGACAGCGCCCGAGCACGTGAGGAGCTCGAGCACCGGGCCACCTACGACACCCTGACCCACGCTTACAACCGCTCCTCGATCCTGGCGGTGCTCCAGCAGGAGCTGGCGCGCGAGGACGAGGCGCGCACCGGTGCGGTCTACGTCGACCTCGACAAGTTCAAGCCCGTCAACGACACGCTCGGCCATGCCGCCGGCGACGAGTTGCTGGTGATGGTGACCGAGCGTCTCAAACTCGCCAGTCGCGACAGCGACGTGATCGGCCGACTCGGCGGCGACGAGTTCCTGATCGTCCTCCGCGACCTGCCCTCACCCGACATGGCGATGCAGGTCGCCGACCGGATCAGCATGACTGTCTGCGGCAGCTTCGGCCTGACCGGAGGCGAGGCCGAGTTGAGTGCCAGCATCGGCGTGGCCTGCGGGATCAGCGGCCAGATAGGCGCCGAGGAGCTGGTGCGCCAGGCCGACGCGGCGATGTACAGGTCGAAGAGCGACGGATGCGCTGTGCCAGTCCTCGCCGGCGCCTGACCCGCCACGCAAAAGAAAGAGCGCGGAGAACCCGGCCGCTCCATGGCCGTGCTCCCCGCGCTCTCAGTCAACCAGCCGCTTCGTGAGACGAAGCGATCAGGTGCTGTCGGATTCGATCAGACCGGCGGTTCGAACCCGATGCTCCCGTTTTTGATCTTGATTTCTTCGAGGTCGGCTTCGAAAGCCCACTTGCCTTCGACGAGGCCCGTTTCAGGGTTGAACTGGCCTTCTTCGTCCTTGGTGTAGCCGCAGTGCTTGGCTTCGCGGCCGCCTTCTTCGGGTTTGTAGACAAACGCCAGGCTTTTCATCTTCACGAATTCGACTTCGAGGAGTTCAAAGAAGCCACGAGGGAATTTTTTGAGTTTCGAGCCTTCGACGGTTTCCTTTTCGGTCGAATATTCGACCGCTTCGAATTCGCCTTCTTTGGATTCGGCCGAAAGCGGGATTTCCTGGGCGGGGATGGTGATTTTGCACTTGAAGCCGCCGACGTGGACTTCGGTTTCGTCAAGGCCGATCGTCATGATTTTGACCGAGCCGTTGGCGTGCAGCTGTAGGTGCAGCGGTTCCTTGAACTTCAGCGTGCCTCCCCCGGTGAAGATGCCGATGTGACGAGGGAATTTGCAGCTTTTGAACGAGAGTTCCATGTTCAGGTTTGGCGAGACTTCTTCTTCAACCTTGCTGACCGAAGATGCGCCCTTGCATTCGAGGCCGGGGATGCCACCGAAGGTGAGTTTGCTGATTTCGCCTTCGGTCGACTTCGCTATCGCGGGAGTAGCCGGAGTGATCGTCCCACCCGACACGCTGGCAATGAAGTTCCCGGTCGGAATTTTCGGTTTTTCTTTGCTCGCCCATGCCGGCACGGCCGCAAGGGCGAGCGCCGTCGCCGCGACGACGAGCCCAATCATGATCCTGAGACTCTTCATTCTCCTAAGTCCTCGCTTTCGCCTTGCTGGAAAGGCTAATCCGACGGGTATACGTGCGCGTCCGCGTCCCAGGCGCTTCCTCTGGGCACCCCCTTGGCCCCCCGAGATCGAGACTCGATGCGCGCGAGCATACCACGGATGACCCGCGGAATGGCAAGTGTGTACGCGGTCTCTACGGACCCTGCGAGGCGCATTCTTAGGGCGGATCGGCGGGGGCTCACCGATGCCGTTTACTCTTGCAGCCACGTCTCTGCAGCGAGCGCGTTGGCTGGCGAGCCAGTCTAGCATTCACAGGTCTTGACGGTCATCAACAGAACCAAATGAGAGTTCCTGGCAAACGCGTGGCGCTGCTGGGTCTCGCGGTGCTGGCGGTTCTCGCGGCGGTCCTGATCCTCGTCCTCTCGGGCGGCGGCCAGCATCGGCGAATGAGGATTGGTCCAGTGGGCCAGAGCGACGTCCAGGTCGCGGCAGGCTACCTCGGCATCAGCACGGAAGACCTGCGCCGGCAACTGCGCTCGGGCCTGACTCTCGCCCAGGTCGCCGACACCGGGAAGGGCACCTCGAGCGCCGGTCTGTTCCACGCGCTGCTGCAGGCGCGGACCGCGGCGATCAAGAAGCGGGGCCTCTCCACCGGCAAGGAAAGGGAAAAGCTCGCCGCTATTCCCGACAGACTCGAGAACGAGCTTCGGCGAGCCCGGCGCGGAAACAGCAGCGTGATGGCACTGGCGTCCGGCTATCTGGGAATCGAGGCAGACACCCTGCTCTCCCGCCTGGCCTCAGGGAAGAGCCTCGCCGAGATCGCCTCGGCAACAACCGGCAAGTCGCGTTCGGGGCTGATCGAGGCGCTCACCCGACCTCGAGAAAGGCGACTGCGTAGAGCGGTCGCGAGCCATCGGCTAACGGCCACCGCTGCGCAGGCGACGATCGACGCGTTCCGGACGCGGACCACGAGTGAAGTCGACCACACCGGTCCGCTGGGCGCGGGCTGAGCACGAGGCCCGCCCAACCCGGACGCCGGTCCAGCACAAAGTGCGGGGACTCAAGATTCCCGGCACTGCTACCGATGGTGCAGGCGTAAAGCGCGCTCGGCGCCGCGTCGATGGCCCCTGCACGGACACAGGGAGTGTCCGTTACAAAAACAAAGGGGGCCCCCTGTGGGCATTCATATGGGCAGGCGCAGCATCGGAGGCCGGCGCGGAGTCGCAGGCCTCGTGGTCGTTGTGCTTGCGAGCGTGATCGGAGTGAGCGTCTATGCGTTCACGGCGAGCAACACGGTCGCGAGCCACTCAGCCGGTGCGGGTTCGGCGGCGGTCAGCGGCTACACGGTCGCCTCACCGACGAACTACACCTTCAGCGGCGACGGAACGACCATGGACGGCGTCACGTTCGATCTCGATAAGGGCGCATCGGACGTCGCGGTGGCGTTGACGGCTGGATCGCCGAGCAAAGGCGACTGGAGTGACTGCGGAGCTTCGGAAGGCTCCTCGCCCTTCGCGGTCACCTGCACCTTCGGAACACCGATCGCGGACGGCGAAGGCCTGAAGCTGTCGGTCGCCGCGGTGAGCAGCGGCACCGTGACGATCGAATAGGACCAACCGCCACGCGGAGCAGCCACGGCGGGCTGCTCCGCAACGGCGGCGGGGCGGTCAGCCCAATAGCCATGAGACCTCCACGACACGCCACCAAGATCATCTCCACGGGCCTTGTCCTCGTGCTGCTGGCCTGTGGGTGGTTCCTGTTGGCTCCCTCCGCCCTCGGCGGCTCGACGAGCTGGGTTGTGACGGATGGGATCAGCATGGAGCCACGCTTCCATGCCGGCGATCTCGTCCTCGTACGCGGCGAGAGCCACTATCGCGTCGGTCAGATCGTCGCTTATCGCAACCGGGAGCTGAACACGATCGTGCTCCACCGAATCGTCGCCCGCGACGGATCCCGGTATGTCTTCAAGGGCGATAACAACAACTTCCTGGACTTCGAACATCCCAGCCGCAGCCAGTTGATCGGTGCGCTGTGGGCCCATCTCCCGGGCGCCGGCGGGGAGCTGGCCTCGATCCGCTCGCCCGCGCTCGTGGGCGGACTGTTTGCGATCGCGACGCTGCTGTTCGGCGGCGCCGCCTTCAAGAGACGCCGGCGGCGCCGAAGTCGAGAGAGGCGCGACGGCGTTGCAGCGAAGATGCCCCCCGAACGAACTCCACGGGTAGGGCCGCCGGTACCGCCGGCGGTTCTTGTCGCCGGCCTCGTGACGATGGCGCCCCTGCTCGTCCTCGCGCTGCTGGCATTCACGCGCCCACCGGCAGCCGACACGCTCATCGAGGTTCCCTACAGTCAGCGTGGCTCGCTGGGCTACACGGCAAGGACAGCCCCAGGTCCGGCCTATCCGGACGGCCGGGTGAGGACTGGTGAGCCGCTGTTCACGCACGTCGTCCACGAACTCGACCTGCGCTTCGCCTACAGCTTCCAGAGTGCGACCGGGCATAGGGTCAGCGCCCGTGGATCGCTCGTCGCCGAGATCGCGTCGACCAGCGGCTGGCAGACGACGATCCCGCTTGGAGCGCCCATGACGCTGGCGGGAGGGAGCGGCGTTCTCGAGGCGACGCTCGACCTTCGCTCGCTTCTGTCGCTGATCGTCCGCGTCGAGGCGACGACGGCGGTCCGAGGCACCTACACCCTGACGATCATCCCGCGCGTGAGGACGAGCGGGCGGGTCGGCGGCGCCCCCGTACACGCAAGCTTCTCGCCAGTCGCGAAGTTCTCCTTGAACCAGCTCGAGATGCGGCCCGTGACCGCCACCGGAGCGGCCTCTGAAGCCAAGCCCGCGGCGACGCTGTTCGCGCATTCGAGCGCCGGCACCGTTACCACCCGGCGGAGCCGGGCATCGCAGCTCTCCGTCGGCGCGGTCCACGTATCGGTCGCGACGGCCCGTGCGATCTCGCTCGCGGGGATCGCGATCCTGATCTGCGCGATGCTCGCCGCAACAAGCCTCATCAGGCCGCGCCGCCGCGCGGAGACAGAGAGGATCCTCGCGCGCTACGGGTCGCTGATCGTGCCTGTAGCACGGGTCTGGCAACAGCCGGGAGTCGCCGTGATCGATCTGACCGACTTCGACTCGTTGGTCAGGATCGCCTCGCACTACGACCGCTCGATCCTCCACGAGCGGGCCGAGTACGGGGACGCCTTCTGGGTGTCCGACGAGAGCGGCCAGTTCCGCTTCGCGATCCTGGGAGAGGACGAGCCGCTCGCGGAGACGGACGCCTGCCGCGATCAGCCCCTCGAGGAGTTCCTCGTCGAGGACACCCGCGAGGAGCGCCCCGCCGACACGATCGAGTTCGGCGCGGCCTCCTCCTATTCCACCCTTGCACCACAGGGCTGACGCGCCCGAGAGGATTCGAACCTCTGACCTTCGGTTCCGTAGACCGACGCTCTATCCAGCTGAGCTACGGGCGCAGAGCGACGGAGTCTAACGAGGCGAGAGCACCGTCTCGGGGGCAGGCGAGTATCTGGCCCATGAGCGACGCTCAGGCAGCCGTGCGCTCGAAGATCGCCGCCAGCCCCTGGCCACCGCCGATGCACATCGTCTCGAGGCCATAGCGGACCTCCCTGCGGTCCATCTCGCGCAGCAGCGTCGCGAGGATCCGCGCGCCCGTCGCACCGACCGGGTGACCAAGCGAGATCCCCGAGCCGTTGACGTTCACGCGCTCCAGGCCGTCGTGCAACTGCCACTCCCGCAGGACCGCAAGGACTTGGGAGGCGAACGCCTCGTTGAGCTCGATCAGGCCCATGTCGTCCAACGTCAGCCCCGCAAGCGTCATCGCACGCGCCGTCGCCGGCACCGGGCCGATGCCCATCGTCGCCGGCGGGACGCCCGCTGCGGCCCAAGAGACCAGCCGTCCCAGCGGACGCAATCCCAGCTCGGCCGCCTTCTCGGCGTGCGTCACGATGCAGATCGCCGCGCCGTCGTTCTGGCCGCTCGCGTTGCCCGCCGTCACCGTCGACTCCGGATCGTCGCGCGACATCACCGCCCGCAGCCCCGCCAGCTTCTCAAGGCTCGCGTCGGCGCGAGGGTGCTCGTCGAGCGCCACCGGATCGCCCTTCGGGACCACTACCGGCACGATCTCCTCCGCGAAGCGACCGTCCTGCTGGGCAGCCACCGCCAGCTGGTGGGAGCGCAGCGCCAACTCGTCCTGCTCGTCACGGGGAATCGCGTACTCCCGCCGCAGGTTCTCCGCCGTTTCGAGCATCCCGCCCGGCACGGGGTAGTTGGTTCCCCCCGCCGTCACTCGCCCCCGCGCGAGGCGATCCTGCAGCTGGATCCCGTTCGTTCCTCTGATACCCCAGCGCATCCCCGTCGCGTAGAACTCCGTCTGACTCATGCTCTCCACGCCGCCCGCCAAGATCAGGTCGGCAGCGCCCGTCTGAACTCTCATGCAGCCGTCGATCACCGCCTGAAGCGCCGAGCCGCAACGGCGGTCGACCTGCACGCCCGGCACGTCCACCGGGAGGCCCGCGTCGAGCGCCGCCACCCGTCCGATCGCCGGCGCCTCGCCGTTGGGCGAGCACTGCCCCAGCACGACGTCGTCGACGTCCTCGCCCTTCAGGCCCGTCTTCGCGACCAGCTCCCTGATTACCGTCGAGGCCAATGTCGCCGCATCGACGTCACGGAAGACGCCCCCGAAGCGCCCAACCGGCGTTCGCAGGGGTTCGCAGATCACCGCATCGCGGCCCACCTGGACGCTCATCGGCACCGCTCCTTCATCCGCTCATCTCGGCTCTTGCTCACGGGGCCGCAGTCTATGACGATCGCTCTCCTAGACTTCCCCCTGGATGCGCGGACAGCCCGCAGGCGACTTCGACTACGAGACCCACGGCAGGGCCTACGCGACCGTCCGCCGCCCCGACCCTCGCATCGCCGCTCTCGTTCACAACGCCCTCGGGCCCGCCGAGACGGTCCTCAACGTCGGTGCCGGCGCCGGCTCCTATGAGCCCTCCGACCGCCAGGTCGTCGCCGTCGAGCCCTCTGCCACGATGCGCGCGCAGCGCCGCCCCGAGCTGGCGCCCGCCGTCGATGCCGTCGCCGAACGGCTGCCTTTTGACGCCGACAGCTTCGACGCCGCCATGGCCATGATCACGGTTCACCAGTGGCCCGAACCGTTCGCGGGCCTCGCCGAGATGAGACGCGTCAGCCGCGGGCCAGTCGTCGTGCTCACCTTCGACGGTGACTCTCTCGAGCGGCTCTGGCTCGGCGAGTACTGGCCCGAGCTGTTCGAGGCCGAGCGACGCCGCTATCCCGACGTCGAGGAGATCGCACGGGCCTTCGGAGCCAACACGGAGATCCTCGAGGTGCCGATCCCCCTCGACTGCACCGACGGCTTCACCGAGACCTACTACGGGCGCCCCGAGATGTTCCTCGACCCCGCCGTCCGCGCCTGCCAATCGGCCTGGGGCTTCGTCGATCAGCCCGCCATCGATCGGGGGCTCGCCAGACTGGCCGCCGACCTCGGGAGCGGAGCGTGGGACGAGCGCTTCGGTGCCCTGCGCACCCAGCCGGAGTTCGTCGGGGCGCTGCGGCTCATCACCGGCTGCCCCCCCGCCTGACCGTGGCCACCACCCGGTCGGCTCGCCACGTCGCGGCGCCGCGCCAGGATGTCTACCGCGCCCTGCTCGATCCCGACGCCGTCGAGCGCTGGAAGGTCCCCGAGGGGATGAGGAGTCAAGTCCACTCCTTCGACCCACACGAGGGCGGCGCCTTTCGCGTCTCGCTCACCTACCAAGGCGAGGCCGCCGGGAAGACGTCCGGGCGCACCGACACCTACCACGGCCACTTCGCTCGGCTCGTCCCCGGCGAGACCGTCGTGGAGGTCGTCGAGTTCGAGAGCGACGACCCGGCGCTCCAAGGCGAGATGACCGTCACCACGACCCTCACCGACGCTCCCGGCGGCACCGAGATCGCGATCGTTCACGAAGGCCTCCCCGGCGGTGTCGCACCGGCCGACAACGAGCTCGGCACCCGCATGTCGCTCGACAAGCTCGCAGCGCTGCTCGAGCAGTCCAGCTAGCCACTTCCTCCCGACACGCGCGAAGCCGCGCCACACGGCCGCTGCCTGACTCGTGCCCGTCTGGCTCCAACCCGCCGTGTGGACTGGCGGCACGCTTGGTGACCGCCAAGGCAACTAAATCTTTCTTGACAAAAAATATTGTCTTTGCCACACTGCGCCCCATGGATGAGATCGCAGTCATCGAAGACCCTCGCGCGGCCGAGGCCGCCCTGCACCCGATTCGCGCACGGCTGCTGGCCGAGCTGGCCGACGGCGGCACCGCCAGTGGCGTCGCCGCGAAAGTCGGGCTGACGCGCCAGAAGGCCAACTACCATCTGCGCGCCCTCGAGGACAACGGGCTGGTGGAGCTGGTCGAAGAGCGGCGCAATCGCGGCATGACCGAGCGGGTCATGCGTGCCACCGCCTCCTCCTATGTGATCAGCCCCGCCGCTCTGCCCGCCCTCGCACCCGATCCCGACCGCTCTCCCGACCAGCTCTCAGCACGGTGGCTACTTGCGCTCGCCGGACGCATGGTGGCGGAACTCGGGACGCTCATCACCCGCTCGCGGGCCGCCCGAAAGCCCCTTGCGAGCTTCGGCATCGACGGGGAGATCGCCTTCGCCTCGGCCCGCGACCGGGCCGAGTTCGTCGCCGAGCTCTCAGATCACGTCGAGCGGCTGATCGCCGCCCACCACTCCGCGGCGACGCCAAGCGCGCGCAAGCACCGCTTGATCGTCGCCCTGCACCCCTCCATCACCAAGAACCCAGCAAAGGAGCGCTAGAGATGTCAAAGGAGTTCGAGTGCAAGCGCGAGGTCGTCCTGCCGGGCAGCCCCGAGGACGCCTGGGAGGCCGTCGCCACCGCCGCCGGCAACGCCGCCTGGCTGTTCCCCAACGACATCGCCGCCGACGGATCGGGCGCCACTGTCTGGGACCCACCCCATCACTTCGTCGTCCGCACCCAAAGGGGCGACTGGTTCAACGCCCTCGAGTTCGAGATCGAGGCCAGGGACGGGTCGAGCACGACCCTTCGCTATTCCCACAGCGGCATCTTCATGGACGACTGGGACACCCAATACGACGGCGTCCAACAGCACACAGACTTCTACCTTCACACCCTCGCCCAATACCTCGAGCACTTCAACGGCAAGCCCGCCACCTACATCGGCGGCGGCCCCGGCGGGCTGCAAGGACCCGCCGCCTCCGCCACCCCTGACGGCTTCAGGCAGATGCAGAGCGCCCTCGGCCTGACACCCGCCGATGTCGAGGGCGACAGCGTCACTCTTACCCCCGAAGGTCTCGATCCGCTCTCGGGGGTCGTCGATTACAAGCAACCCAACTTCCTCGGCGTACGCACCGACGACGGGCTGTATTGCTTCTTTGGGCGTAATGCCTTCGGAGCGCCTGTCGGCATGAGCGCGCACCTGTTCGGCGAAGGGATCGAGGTGGAGGCCGTCACCCGCGAGTGGCAGGGGTGGCTGGACAGCGCGCTTAGTTAGATGTCCTCCGCCTTCAGGACTGGGCCATCGAGATTCTGCCTTCTGGAAAACTCGGTCGTCCAACACGAGCCTTGAGGAGGCGCGATGGACAGAATCAGACGGCATCTGAGCTACGCCAACGTGGTGGCGACACTCGCGCTGGTATTCGCCATGAGCGGTGGCGCGATAGCCGCGAGCGGGGGCTTCTCGAGCGGCGGCAGGCTGCGCGCGTGCGTCAACGGCGAAGGCGGCCTGAGACTGCTCAAGTCGGGCAAGCACTGCGCGCGAGGGCAGAAAACTGTCGCGTGGAATCAGCAGGGGCCCGCGGGAGCACCCGGCGCCAAGGGCGCTGGCGGAGCAACGGGAGCCGCAGGGTCGCAAGGTAAGCAAGGGCTGTCCGGCAGCCCTGTGGGGGGCACGATCACGGGCGGGAGCTTGGATGGCGTCGAATATGAAGAGACGGGACAAGGGGGCTACATCGCCGGAAGCGGCTTCTCCAATGTGGGCGACGAAACCGTCAGCGTTCCCGCCTCGGCCGCCGCGACCGTCGCGAGCAACCTGCATGTGACCACCTTCGATCATCCACTTGAATCGCCGTTCCTCCCGGCCGAGATCCGCTTCCGACTCGTTGTGAACCACTCGCCGACCGATCTGAGCTGCGTGATCATCTCCCCCAGCGAAGGCTGCTCGGATGCGAGCGACACCGCGAGCGTCCCGGCGGACGCGACCCTGGCGATCGGGGTAGAACCCGAAACCATCGCGGTCAGCATGCCGCGCGTGCTGTTCGCCTACGAGCTTGGCTCAGACTGAGGAGCGTGACGAACGGGAACAACAGCGCTAGTAAGGACAGCGGGGCGCCGATCGGCCGGCCAGGACGGGAGTCATCCGTGTGAGTCCCGGAGCGACGATCGGCCACGCCGCTTTGAGGGCGGTCCGCAGGCCATTCAACGCGAGTTCGTCGGCGGCGCTCCATTCGACTTCGAGCATCTCCCTTGCCTGCGGCGGCAGCGTCCCCCGCGCCAGCCAGGGGCCGCCACGGGCGAACAGCGGTCGCATCAAAGCCCACAGCGGGCCGTCGATCACCGGATAGGGAGCGGGGAGGTCGCGCGCCGGCCGCACCGCGCTGAGGGCGATCGGCGTGGCCTCCAAGACCTCGTCGAACATCGATTGCCACCAGCGCTCGAAGGCCTTGTAGTCGCGCGGGACCGGCCGCATCGTCAGGCCATAGCGTTCGTACCACGTGACCGACTCCGCATAGAGCCGCTCCTTCTCCGCCGTTGTGAACGGTTTGCCGAAGATCTCCTGCGTCGCTATCTGTGACTCGAAGAACGTCGCGTGAGCCCAGTAGTAGGTCTCAGGATCCAGCGCGTGGTAGCGACGGCCGCGGCTGTCGTGACCGCGGATCTGCGTGTGGCGGTCACGTACCCAGCGCGCAGTTTCCTCCCCGTCCTCGTCGTAGATCACCCCGAGGATCGGGCCTGCCGAGCGGAGCAGTCGCTGCGTGGGGTTATCGAACAGGTCAGAGTGATCGAACACAGCAGCGGTGATCGCAGGGTGCATGACCTGCAGGACGCCCGAGCGCTGTGTGAGGAGCGCGCTCCTGACGTCGCCGAAGTACTTCCAGGTGAGCGAGCCCGGGCCGAGCGAAGCGCCCGCCGGACAGTTCGCCACGGTCGATCGATCCTGAGATGCGGTTCTCGTCATGCCATGAACGCTAAGGCGAGCGACCGCTCGCGTTCAAGTCGTATTTCGTGCGAAGCTGTGGCGATGGCGCCCGCGCCCAGAAGAACGCCTCGCCAGACCCGCTCACGGGCGATGGTCGAGCGCATCGTCACCGCCGGTGCTCGCGTTCTCGAGCAGCACGGCTATCAGGACGCCTCCACCAACCGCATCGCCCACGAGGCCGGCGTCAGCCCCGGCAGCCTCTATCAGTACTTCCCCGACAAGGACGCGATCGTCACCGAGATCGCCCACCGCCTCGTCGAGGAGTTCTCGACTGCCATCACCCCCGTCGTCCGCGTCGCCGCTCTGGAGCGCCCGCCGGTCGCGACGAGGCTCGTGCTCGGCGCGGCCCTCGACGCCCTGCAGCAGCACGCGGCGCTGTTGCGTGCCTTGGTCGACCGCGTCCCGGCCGTCGAGCAGCGAGAGGCCCTGCGACCGGTCCGCAACCGTCTCGCCGACGTCGTCTTCCACAGCCTCGCCACCAACCCCCAGGCCCTCCATCACTCAGACCATGAGCGCACCACCTGGCTGATAGTCGAGATCACCCAGCACCTGCTCGTCCGCTACGTGCTGGATTCGCCGCCGATCGAGCGGGAGGAGTTCATCGGGGACGCCTCACGGGTGATTCTTGGGCTGGCGTTCGCGTCAGATCCAGCCTGATCCGCGGTCGGGTCGAAGCGGCTCAGAAGACCTGACCGTCGAGGAACCCCGCGATCAGAACGAGCCAGCCGCCGATCTCAGCGACGATCAGGCTCACCATCATCTTGTGAGTGTCGGGTATGTCGCGGAACTGGTTGTCGGTGTCGCGCCGCAAGCCGTGCAGGGCGTATCCGCTCACCGCTCCGAAGAAGTGCAGCGCCATCGCGCCGGCCGCGATCAGGTTGACCAGCGAACTCCACCCGCTGAACTGCACGAAGCTCGCTATCAGCAGCAGCGCGAAGGAGTAGAGCAGAGCAGCCCGGTGGGCGATGTCGACATAGGGGTGGGCCTTGTAGTCCTCGCTGGCAACGATCTCGCGGTACTTCCACACGCCCAGCACCAGCGCCAGCAGGAACATGACCCCCGCCGAGAGCATCACGGCCTTGGTGTCGGCGTTGAGTTGAAGGCCTTCTCCGGACGATCCCATCGGGCGCATCTTATACATTTGTCTTATACACATGTCTAGAGACGTGAAGACGACGCACCGTGAGGCGCTGTTGGCAGCGGCCGGGACGCTGCTGCGCACGCAGGGCTACGGCAACATCACGGCCCGCGATCTCGTGGCGGCGTCGAATACGAATCTCGGCTCGATCGGCTACCACTTCGGCTCCAAGGAGGCCCTCCTTAACGAGGCGATCGGCAACGCCCTCGAGGAGTGGGCCGAGACGATGGCCAAGGCGGCCGATGCGGGAGTGGGAAAGACGCCTCTCGAGCGCCTCAAGATCTCCGCGGCGGCGCTGCTCGACGAGTTCGAGCACGTCAGGCCCTACCACCTCGCCTTCATCGAGGCGCTCGCCCGCAGTGCCCATTCGCCGGAGCTGGCCGCGCAACTGGCCCGGCACTACGAGCGACAGCGAGACCGCGTCGCCGGCGTCCTCACCTCGACGTTCGGCCTCGGCCTCGATCCTTCAGTCGTGCGACAGATCGCCACGACGATGATCGCCGTCACAGACGGGCTGATGCTTCAGCTGTTCGCGGATCCCACGAAGGTGCCGACGAGCGAGGAGCTGGCGTCTAATTTGCAGGCGCTGGTGTGGATGCGGTCTGGGGGCGCTCGGCCTTGAGCCGATGTTTCGGCGTCCGGTAGAAGGAACGAAAATTGTCAAATGGGCAGGCTGCGAGAATCGGGCGCATGCCTCTGGTCGAATCATCACCAGGACCTGAGGTGTCGGACGATCTGGTGCGACTGGTGCCGATCAGCCAAGAGCTGGTGCGCGCGTTGCTCGCCGGGGTACCCACGCCTGCCCTGGCATGGGAGGCGGGATTCCCTGCCGCAGCGCTACTTCCGTTTCTGGAAGAAATTACGCTTGACGAAACGCTACTCGGGCCGTTCTACGCCTATGTGATCGTGCGGCAGAAAGATGGTCTCGCAGTAGGAGACGTCGGGTTCCGGGGTCCGCCGGGGCAAGATGGTCAGGTGGAGATCGGCTACGCGCTGGTCCCAGCGGCTCGCGGAGAAGGCCTCGCGGCCAGAGCTGTTCGTCTGCTGGCAGATTGGGCGAGAGCACAGCCCGGAGTCGATGTGGTGACAGCGCGCGTCGATCCCCAGAACAAGCCTTCCCAGCGTCTTCTACGTCGTCTCGATTTCATCGCAGACGGCGAACACGACGGGCTGCTTCAGTTCATCCTCAGATGATCGCTGCTGTCTCGCGGAGCTCTCGGCTCCGCGACGCGAAAACGGGTCAATTCACACACGGAGACCGCGGGACGATCCTCGAAATCTCCGTGGCCCTTGATTCGTATGCTCCACAAACAGCGATTCGGGGATTGAGCCAAGCAGAAGCAAGACGGGTGCGCCTTTGCCTCGATCCTACCGTGGTAGGATCACCTGTTATGGCCAGTCAAAAGCGGTCGATCTCCTTTGAGGAGCCGGTAATAAGCGAGGCCGAGCAGCGGCTTGCGCGGTCTGGCGGAAGCCTCTCGGCATTCGTCAACGCCGCAGTCCTACACGAGCTACAGGTCACCCGAGGCCGAGAGCTGCTTGCGGCGGACGAAGCTGAGCTCGGAGCGATCCCCGCGGACGTTAAGAAGCGGATCGCTGCCGAGTGGCCGGGCTGACTCTCGACGCGGGTGCGCTCATAGCCTACGAGCGCGGGAATGAGCGCATCCGCGAGATCCTCACGGTCGCATACGCCCGCGGTCTCGTGCCCACAATCCCGACCATCGCGCTCGCCGAGGTCTGGCGCGGAGATACCAGAGACGCTCGAGTCGCTCGCCTTCTCAAGGCCTGCTCGATCGAGCCCGTAGATGAGCAGCTTGCTCGGGCCGCAGGCAGCCTCCGCCGGAGTGTCCCGGGAAGCGGAACTATCGATGCGTGCATCGCAGTCGGTGTGCGTCGTCGACTTGACACGATCGCGACCTCCGATCCTGACGACATGCGCGTACTCCTCGGGCCCGACTTCACGATCCTCGCCGTTTAGCCGGCAGATGAGTACTGCCCGCGACGACGACGCGCGATCGTCCCCTCCATGTCTCGCAAACGCCCCGTCCGCGACGCAACCCAAGGTGCCCGCCGCGTCTTGCTGCTCGTCGCGGACATGCTCCTGGTCATCGTCGCGGGAGCCTTTGCCGTCAGTTGCGTCGTGCTGATCACAAGGGGACGGTCCCCCGAAGCCATAGGCTCAGCACTGTGTGTGGCTTACTGCCACCGCACGTTGGCCGGCAAACGCATATAGGCCTCGACGCGATCGGCACGCATCAGGACAGCGGCCCTCATTCCGTCACGGTACGAGAGTTCGATCGACGGTCGCACTCCCGGCCAAAACGGGGATGGCGGGAAATCTCTCGAAATCTCCGTGGCCGCTGATCCGGCGGCTCCACCATGAGCGGTTCGGCACGGACAACCATTGAACGACCGAAATCAGCGGGCCATACAGAGAGCTACGCGGCTCGCGGGCTGTCCCCAGACGGCAGCATCAACGCCGCTATCACGGCTCCCATCACAGCCGCGACAATGCAGAATACGATCAACGCAGTGGACGCCGACTTCAAGGTAGTCACACGTATAGCCAGCGCGAGCAGGGCGGCAGTCGTAGCGACGATAGACGCCTCCAACACAAGCTGGCTGGCGCCTTGCGTCGAGCGAAGGCGCCACCGCGGACCAATCGTGTTCGACAGGGGCCAGGGCTCGGCCCAGCTTGGTCGGTCCGGGCCTACGTCCACGAGCTGGTCGTCGCGGATTGCAACGACGACACGCGTGTAGTACACCAAGACCTCGCCAATTCGACGGACAAATGCGAGCAGGGCAGCTGCGAGCAGCTCGACCCCAATTGCGAGAAAGACAGGGAGCAGCAAAGCAGTGCTCGACAGCCAACCGCCCTTGGCTCCTTCCTTGATAGCGAAGAACGCCGCCGCGAGAAGCACCGTGAAAAAGAAGCCGAGGTACTGCGAGCGCATCGTCTCAAGATGACGCGACTGGGCCCATGCCTCATCCCAGCTCTTCCAGATCAGTTCGTTGGGTTCGGATACCACCTATCCGAACCCTAACGGAGAGGGAGGGATTCGAACCCTCGAACGAGGTTTCCCCCGTTACGCGATTTCCAGTCGCGCCCATTCAACCGCTCTGGCACCTCTCCTGGCACTCGGCAACCGTTCTTTCGGCACCGGCGGCGAGATGAAGGCTACGACACCGGGCGCCCGGCGCGTTGGTAGGCTTCCGAGCCATGGTTCTCGCTGCCAGTCAGGCGTTCGTCAAGACCGTCGGCCTAATCGCCACCTTTGGCGGGATCGGCGTGGTGGTCAACATCATCGTCGTCTACATCGCCGTCCAAGTTCGCGGCGAGCGTCGCCAGAACGAGGAATACCTCGCGTCGCGCAAGCCGCCCGGCTCCGCCTGACGCCTCACTCGGATCAGCCTTCGCGCGCCGGCTCGATCTAGCCACACGAGCAGCCCGCCGTCCAGCAGCACTCTCGTGATCGCCTCGTAGCTCCGGTACCCGGATTCGCGCCATCGCCGCCGGCGATCCCCAACCATCCCGTACCGAGGACGCAAGCAGCGCATCGGCAACCGCCAGGACGGCGCCCCAGGATCGAACCCGAACCACGTTCGACTTGTCCAAACTCTGGACAAGTCACCCGATCTGTGTAAACTCCTAGACCGAGGAGGGTGCGTGTCCCCGAACTGGAGGTCGACCAATGTCAGCCCCCGCCACACGATCGTCCAGCCCACCCCCCGTCACCAGCGCGGTCGCCAAGCCTTCCCAGCCCGCCGCTCCAACCAGCTGGACAGACCCCAAGCGCCACGCCTGGCTGCTGGGTCTCGTCGTCCCCACCCTCCCCTTCCTGACGTGGGGCCTCGTCGAAGCAACCGGCGTCGGAGCTTTCTGGTTCTTCGGCCCCGTACTCGTCTTCGGGATCTTCCCCCTGCTCGACCTCGCCGTCGGCATGGACCGCCGCAACCCGCCCGATGAGGTCATCAAGTGGCTCGAGCAGGACCGCTACTACCGCTGGTGCACCTACGCCTACATCCCCGTCCAATACGGGGGGCTGGTCCTGGCCTGCTGGCTGTTCTCACGCTCGAGCCTCTCGGTAATCGACAAGGTCGGCCTGGCCCTGACCGTCGGCATGGTCAGCGGGATCGCCATCAACACGGCACATGAGCTCGGCCACAAGCGGGCGAGCCTCGAGCGCTGGCTGAGCCGCGTGGCGCTCGCCCAGAGCGCTTATGGCCACTTCTTCATCGAGCACAACCGCGGCCATCACGTACGCGTCGCCACCCCCGAGGACCCCGCCAGCTCGAGACTCGGAGAGAGCTTCTGGGCGTTCTGGCCCCGGACCGTCGCGGGTAGCCTGCGCTCGGCCTGGGAGCTGGAGCGCACCCGCCTAGCCCGCCTTGAGAGCTCGATGTGGACGCCCCGCAACGACATCCTCACCGCCTGGGCCATGACCATCGTCCTGTTCGGCGTCCTCGTCGCCATCTTCGGCGTCGTCATCCTGCCTTTCCTCGTGATCCAGGCCGTCGTCGGCTTCTCGCTGCTGGAGGTCGTCAACTACCTCGAGCACTACGGCCTGCTTCGCCAGCGCCGCGAGGACGGACGCTACGAGCGCACTCAGCCCGAGCACAGCTGGAACAGCAACAGCGTCGCATCGAACGTACTGCTCTACCACCTTCAGCGCCACTCCGACCACCATGCAAATCCCGTCCGCCGCTATCAGGCCCTGCGCCACGTCCAAGAGGCGCCGCAACTGCCCACCGGCTACGCCGGCATGATCCTCACCGCCCTGTTCCCACCGGTCTGGCGGCGCATCATGGACCGGCGCGTGCTCGATCACTACGACGGCGATGTAGGCCTGGCGAACCTCAACCCGCGCGCTCGCCGGCGCTACCTGCGGGAGGCGCAGACAGAGGCCGCCTCATGAGCCGCCACCGCTGCCCCGGATGCGGCTATGTCTACGACGAGGACGCAGGCCACCCCCGCGAGGGGTTCCCTGCGGGGACCCCCTGGAGCGAGGTTCCCGAGGACTGGGCGTGCCCCGATTGCGGAGTGCGCGATAAGGTCGATTTCGAGCACGTCGAGTAATGCCGCCCCGCTCGACCGTCGCCACCACCTCAAGCATGCCCGCCGCAGGCCAACGCGTCCCATATTCCGTCGCCGCCAGGGAGTTGCTCCGCAACACTCTCCTCGACGCTGCCTGCCACGAGCTGTCCTCTCGCCATTGGGCCGACATCACCATGGCCGACATCGCCGTAGCCGCCGGCGTCAGCCGCCAGACCCTCTACAAGGAGTTCGGCTCGCGCGAGGAGTTCGCCCAGATCCTCGTCCTGCGTGAGGCCGAAAGCTTCCTCGATGCCGTCGAGCAGGCCGTCGGCAGGCATCTCGAGGACCCCTCCAAGGCACTTGCCGCCGCCTTCGACCTGTTCCTGACGGCCGCCGCCGAGAACCCCCTGCTGCGGGCGATCGTCATCGAAGAGGGGGCCGAGGAGCTGCTGGCGCTGTTGACCGTCCACGGCAAGCCTCTCGTCGAGCGCGCCGCCGACCGCCTCACCGACGTGATGGTCGCCGGCTGGCCACTGATGCGCCGTCGTGACGCCGAGCTGCTGGGCGACGTCCTCGTTCGCCTGGCGATCAGCTACGCGGCGCTGCCCAACGGGCCCGCCGGAGCCACTGCCGCAGCCGTCTCCAGCCTCTTTCAGCCCTACGTCGAGAAGCTCGTCAAAGACGGCCTAAGCTAGCCGGCCTGCTCGCCCGCGGCCTGCTCGTCCGCGGCCTGTTCCCGGTGGCTCTGTTCGCGAGCGCGTCGGTACTCGTTGACGACGATGTCCGTCAGCTCCTCCACAGAGGTCTCAGACGTCGGCTTGTCCAGCGCGATCGCCCCATCCTGGATCATGCTGACGCGGTCACACGCCTGAAGGACGTGCACGTAGTTGTGGAGGATCATGATGATCGAGACCCGGCCCTCGTCTTTGAGGCGAGCGACCAGATCGAGGATCTGCGCGCCCTCTTTCGCACCCATCGCTGCCAGCGGCTCGTCGAGCAGGATGATGTCGGCGTCGGAATTGACCGTCCGGGCGACGGCGATCGCCTGGCGCTGGCCGCCTGAGAGGCGCGCGACCGACACGTCGATGCGTGGGATGTTGATGCCGATCTCATCGAGGGCGGCTCGCGCTTCGCGCTTCATCTGCTTGTTTGAGAGCAGCGGCAGCGGCTTGTGCACGCGCTCCTTGCGCAGGAACAGGTTGTGGTAGACGGACAGTTCGTCGATCAGCGCCAAGTCCTGGTAGACCGTCTCGATCCCAGCGTCGCGGGCGTCGTCGACGCTCTTCGGTTCGAACGGCTGGCCGTGCAGGAACATCTTGCCGCTGTCCGGCTTCTGAAAGCCGCAGAGGATCTTGATCAGCGTCGACTTGCCGGCGCCGTTGTCGCCGAGCAGTCCCAGCACCTCGCCCTTTTTGAGGTGCAAGTTGACGTCCTTCAGCGCCGTCACCGGGCCGAAGCGCTTGGCGATGTGTTCGACGCGCAACACGTCATCGGGCGCCGAGCTCGGGCCCACCACTCCCGTCGTTGTCGTGCCCGCGTCAGCCACTTCCGCCATGCCCCCTTCGGACTCTTCCCACATAGACATTGGCCGTCATCGCGACGACGATCGCGATCCCCGTGTAGAACAGTAGGTAATTCGCGTTCACGCCCTGCAGGATCAGGCCGTCCTTGAGGATGCCCAAGAAGAGCGCGCCGATGAACGCGCCGATCACCGTGCCCGAGCCGCCCGACAGCAGCGTGCCACCGATCACCGCCCCGGCGATCGCGATCAGAAGGATTTCGTTCGGGCCGGCAGGATCCGGCTGGATCGTCTGCGAGCGGATCGCCTCGAAGACTCCTACCAGCCCCGCCAGCGTCGCCGCCGTCATGAAGTTACGAACCGTGACGAGCTTCACCTTCACGCCGGCCTCGGCCGCGCCGATCTTGTTCGACCCGATCGCAACCGTGTAGAGACCCCAGCGCGTGAACGTCAGCACGACCTGCAGCACGACGACGATCACCACCGCCCAGATCAGCTCGGAGTAGACCCCCCCACCGAAGATTTTCGCGAACGTCCCTATGTGGTTGACTTTTTCGGGCAACGTGATCGTGTGCCCGTTGACGACGTGCTGGACGTTCACCGTCGTCGAGTGCACCTGCCCGCCTGGCGTCGCAACAGGCGTGCCGTGCGAAAGGATCAGGCCGAGACCCTCAAAGCCGAACAGCATCCCGAGCGTCGTGACGAACGAGCTGACACCGAGGAACGCTACGAAAGCGCCGTTGACGAGACCGACCGCTGAGCAGATCAGCAGCGCGATTATCAACGATGCCACAAGCCCCAGACCGGCCGAGTCGAGCTTGTAGTAGACGATCGGCGCGAACATGTACATGCCACCGATCGAGAGGTCGATCTCGCCGAGGATCATCACGAACACCTCGCCGGCGCCGAGGATCGCAAGCGGCGCGAAGTAAGGCAGCAGCGTCTTGAAGTTGTTGCCCGTGAAGAAGGTGCTCGTGTTCGCCGAGAAATAGATCGCCACGACGATCGTGACGACGATGATCGAGCCCTCGCGCAGCGAGATCAGGCGCTCGAGGATCTGGCGCCCGGAGGGGAGGGCTCGGTGATCGTGCACCGAGCCCTCCGGCCCGCTCCCCTGCGGGCCTTTGGCGGTGGGTTCGTGCGTCGCGCTGGCCACGATCCCGCTCCGTCCGCCCTCTCGCCCTCTAGCTCACGACCGCGACGGACGAGGAGGTTCCCTCGTAGCGCGTCTTCGTCTTGAGGTACGGCTGGACCGTTTCTTTGTCGAGGAACTTCAGGCCCGTGTCGACTTCCGCGGGACCCGTCAGCGTGCCCGAGACCTTGTACTGGAACAGCTCCAGGATCGGCAGGAAGCCCTGCAGATAAGGCTGCTGGTCGATCGTGAATTCGATGTCACCTTCCGAGAGCAGCTTCTGCGTCTGTTCAGTCAGGTCGAAGCCACCGGCGTGCACGCCCTTGTTGGCCAGGCCCTCCTTCTGCATGACTTTCGCCAGCGATTCGGTCGAGCCGCCGTCCACTGCGTACATGCCCTTCGCGCTTTTGTGGCTCTGGTACCAGGCTTCGATCGCGGGACCCTCTTCCGAGACGTTCGCACCCGTCGCGACCGAGTGAGTCGTGATGCCCGTGCCCTTCAGCACCTTTTCCGCGCCTTCGATGCGCGGCTGCAAGTTGGCCGAGCCTGGCGTCGCGATGAACAGGCCGACTTCGCCCGAGCCGACAGCTTCTTTGATCCGTACGCCCATTTCTTCGCCGGCCTTTTTGAGGTCCTGACCGACATACGCCAGTCGCGCGTTGCCGGGAGCGTCGGCGTTGTAGGCGATCACCGGGATGCCCGCCTTGATCGCCGCTTCGACCGGCGCGTTGAAAGCGTGCAGATCGATCAGCGCGATCGCGATGCCATCAGCGCCTCCGGTGACCGCTGTGTTGAGTGCGTTGACCATCTGGCTGACGTTGCTGTTTTCCGAGCCCGTCCACTGGTAGGAGCAGCCGAGCAGCTTGCAGGCGTCGGCGGCTCCGTACTGCGTGGGCGTGAAGAACGGGTTCGTCGTCACATGGTTGACGAACACGAATTTGTAGTTCTTGTGCGAGCCGAACACACCCGCCGAGTCGCCACCTCCGCTCGAAGCGCTGGAGCCGTTCGAACCGCAAGCGCTGAGAATCGTTCCGACTGAGCCGGCAGCCACACCTGTCACCGCCGTGCGGCGCAGGAACGAGCGCCGGTCGAACCCCGGCTTCGTCGTGGCCGCCTGGGAGTGGTCAGGTAGGTCGAGGGCCTGATCGCTGTCTGACATCTCTCTCCTCCGTTCTGCTTTACGACCGGCCGTCAGCCGGATAGCACCAATGCACACTAGCTTCTCCGGAAGAGGTTCCCCAGTCAACCCCCGGAGCCTTCCCTGATCTCGCAAGAAGGCTGCCAGCTCGCACAGCTCCAGACGACGCGTCCAACGCTGTCGCGACCATGGCCGATCGATCCATGTCCTCCACGCCGCTCGCTATACCCTCGGGTGATGGACCGGAAACCCGGCCGGCCGGAGGAGCAGGAGCGCCAGCGTCCCGAGAGCGCCTCGGGCGAGGACCCCGGAGCGCCCGACGCCGACGCCCAGCCCGCTCCCGGCGGGGTCGAGCGGCTCGGCCCACTGACGCTGAGGCGAATGCGCAAAGACGACGGGCGTTCGCTGATCGCCTACTCGCGGGAGCCACCGTCGCCGTGAGCGAGCTGCGCTTCAACGAGCTGCGCGGCGAGCAGGTCGCCTACGCGATCCACCGTCAGGACCGAACCTTCCTGCCCGACCGCGCGCACTGCCCGCTCGATCCGACGCGCCCCGGCCATCCGCCGACGGAGATCCCCCTGGAAGCGTTCGAGATCGTCGTCTTCGACAACCGCTTCCCCGCCTTCGAGCGTCCCGGCGGCGCGGCCGAGGTCGTCGTCTACACCGACGATCACGAAGGCTCGCTCGGCGCCCTGCCACTGGACCGCGTCGAGGCCCTGATGTGGGTGTGGCGCCACCGCTACGCCGAGCTGGCCGCCCGCGAGGACGTCGAGTACGTCTACATCTTCGAAAACCGCGGAATCGAGGTCGGCGTCACGCTGCACCACCCCCACGGCCAGATCTACGGATATCCCTTCCTACCTCCCGTCGCCGCGCTGGAGCTGGCCGCCGACGCGCGGCTCGGTGGCTGCGCTCCGTGCGCGCTGCTGGCACGCGAGCGCGAGGACGGGCGTCGCATCCTGCTGGAGAACGAGGCCGTCACCGGCTATGTCCCCGAAGCTGCCCGCTGGCCATACGAAGCTCATCTGTCGATGCGCTCTCATCGCGCCTCGCTGCTGGACTGCGAGCCGGACGAGCTGCGCCTGCTGGCGGAGGCACTGCAGACGCTGATCCGAGGATATGACCGACTGTTCGAGCGTCCCCTCCCCTACGTCATGGCTGTCCATCAGGCGCCGACCGGAGCCGAGGCCGGCGCCGGAGGGCACCTGCACATCGAGTTCTACCCGCCGCTGCGCACGGCCGACAAGCTCAAGTACCTGGCCGGCTCTGAGCAGGGTGCGGGGACGTTCATCTCCGACGTTCTCCCCGAGGAGGCAGCGGCGGGACTGCGCGAGGCGATCGAACGTGCCCGATAGGCGCTGCCGAGCGTTCGCCCCCGGCCGCGTCAACCTCGTCGGCGAGCACACCGACTACAACCAGGGACTCGCGCTGCCGTTCGCGATCTCCCAAGGCGTCACGGTGCTTGCCGACTCCGCGCCAACCGATACGGGCGATGGATCGATCCGAGCGCTCGCGACCGACCTCGACGAGAGCGACATCTTCTCGTTGGACGAACCCGGTCCCGGCGAGGGCTGGCGAGCCTACGTCCATGGCGTTGTCGCCGAGCTGGCCGACGCCGGTCACCCGGCGATGCCCGCGCGTCTCGAGATCACCGGCCGGGTGCCGCTGGGAGCCGGGCTGTCCTCCTCGGCGGCCCTGACCGTCGCTCTCGCCCTGGCGCTCCTTGAGCTTCCCGGCGAGGGCGGAGCCGCCGCGATGGACCGCATCGCCATAGCTCAGCTGTGCTCGCGAGTGGAGAACCGCTGGGCGGGCGCGCAGACCGGGCTGCTCGATCAGCTCGCGAGCCTGTTCGGCGCCGCCGAGACTGCGCTGTGCATCGACTTCCGCAGCTTCGAGGTCGAGCCTGTCCCGCTCGACAGCCGAGGCTGGCGCTTCGTCATCGCCGACTCCGGCGAGCGTCACGCACACGCCAGCTCCGGCTACAACGAGCGCCGCGAGGAGTGCGCCGAGGTCTGCACGCTCCTCGGCGTCGACTCGCTACGAAGCGTCGGCCTCAACGAGCTGGAGACCCTGCCCGAACCGCTGCAGCGCCGCGCTCGCCATGTGCTCGAGGAAAACGCCCGGGTGCTGGCCGCCGTTGCCGCCCTCCGCGCCGGTCAGATCGAGACCCTCGCGTCGCTGCTGAGCGCATCGCATGCGAGCCTTCGCGACCAGTACCAGATCTCCACACCCGCGGTTGAGGCGACCGTCGAGAAGCTGCTGCGCGCGGGCGCGGCCGGGGCGCGGTTGATGGGCGGCGGCTTCGGCGGCTCCGTGCTGGGACTACTGGAGCCGGGCGTGGCGATTCCGGCCGACTGCATCGAGGTCTCACCCGGCCCCGGCGCGCACATCCTCCCGCACTGACTCAGCCCATCCGGGTCGCCGACATGACGACACCCCCGCCGAGGCTCATGCGCTGCAACCGCACGTCCTTCAGGCCCGCCGCCCGCCAGTAGCCGACGATTCGCTCCAGCGGATGCGCCGCGTAGAAGCCGCGGATGCTCGGCCCGAGAAACGCTCCGGCCCGCGCCCATTCGGTGGAGTCGAGCCGACCGAGGAGAGGCAGGCCGACGGCTGTGTAGAAGCGCCATGCGGCCCGCGCCGGCGCCCACGGCGGCACGCCGAACTCCAGCGAGGCAACCCTGCCTCCCGGCCGCACGACCCGGGACAGCTCGGCGACCGTCGCCGCCGGATCGTCGACGTAGCGCAACAGGTAGGTGACGCTGAGCGCGTCGAAGCTCTGATCGCCGAACGGCAGCTGCTCGGCCTGGCCCTCGACCAGCTCGATCCGAGAGTCCGACACGCCCGCGAACCTGGCCCGCGCGCGGCCCAGCATCTGCGCGCTCTGATCGATGCCGACGACGGTGCAGTCGGCTCGCCGCAGCAGCTCCGCGGCGACCAGTCCGGTGCCCGTCGCCACGTCGAGGATCCGCTCACCGGAGCGCGGCGCGATCCGATCGACTAGCGCGCGGCGCCAGCGTGGGTCCTGCCAGAAGCTGAGCGCCGCGGACAGCTCGTCGTAGCGGCGTGGCAGGCCGCTGAACAGCTCCAGCGCCTCGACCTTGCGGGGCCCTGCTGGCGTATCGGTCGGCGTGGGTCCCGGCGGGCTCATTGCTCAGCGATCTGACAGGCTAACCGCAGGCGGCCATTCGGACGTTCGGTTCCCAGCGAAGTGAGGAGCAGATGACAGAGCAGAGCCAGGCCAGACCAGGTGGAAAGGTATTCCTGATCACCGGCGCCTCCAGCGGCATCGGCGAGGCCACCGCCCGACGCCTCTCCCGTGAGCCCGGCGCATCGTTGGTGCTCGTCGCACGGCGTGAGGAGCGACTCGCGGCGCTCGCCGCCTCGCTCGGAAGCGAACGAACGAGCTTCCTCGCCGTCGACCTACTCGACGACGATGCGCCCGCACGCGTCTTGGAGCACGTCCAATCGCTTCACGGCCGTCTCGATCTGCTCGTCAACAACGCCGGCGCCGCATGGCGCGCCCGTTTCGCCGACGGCGGCTATGAGAACGTCAGGCGCACGATGGCGATCAACTTCGACGCCCAACTGCGGCTGACCGAGGCGCTGCTGCCGTTGCTGCGCGCCAGCGCTCCCTCGGCGATCGTCAACGTCGCCTCGACCGCCGGGCGTGTCGCGCGCGCCGGTAGCGGCGCTTACAGCGCCTCCAAGTTCGCGCTGGCCGGCTGGTCGGACTCGCTGTGGGCCGAGGAGCGCGAGCACGGTGTCCACGTCGGGCTCGTCCTGCCGGGCTTCATCGCGACCGAAGGCTTTCCCCAATCCGAGCTGGTCGCCAAACCGCTGACCAGGCGGATGGTCTCCACGCCCGAGCGCGCCGCCGAGGCGATCTACGAGGCCGGGCTGGGCCGCAAGCCCGAACGCTACGTGCCGCGCCCCTACGGGATCGCAGCCGCGCTGCGCACGCTCGCGCCGCCCCTCTACCGGCGACTGATCGGCGGCAGCAGCGCCCAGGTGATGACGACCACGACCGGTGCCGACATGGCCGAGCGCCAGGGTGTCGAGACGGCCGGAGCCTCAGGGAACGGCCGCGCGCCACACCCGCCCGCTTAGGGTCTGTCCGCGGCGGATAACCTCGACGCATCCAGACAAGAGCGCTCGTCACCGGTGCCACCGGCTTCATCGGTGGCAGGCTCGCCAGCTCGCTGCTCGGCGCGGGGGCGGCTGTGCGAGCGCTGGTGCGAGATCCGTCGCGAGCCGGACATCTGCGCGCCGAGGGTTGTGAGCTCGTCACCGGCGATGTCACCGACGCTTCCAGCCTGCAGGGCGCCTTCGACGGCATCGAGGTCGCCTACTACCTGATCCACGCGATGGCCGGCGGCGCCGGCTTCGAGGAGCGCGAGCGCGAAGGCGCCGTCAACTTCGCCGGGGCCGCGCGCGAGGCCGGCACGGCCCGGATCGTCTACCTCGGCGGGCTCGGTGACGAGTCGGTCTCCAAACATCTGCGTTCCCGCCACGAGACTGCCCTTGCGCTCAGATCCGAGGGACCGCCGCTCACTTACTTCCGCGCCGCGATGGTCGTCGGCGCCGAGAGCGAGTCATACCGGACGCTGCGTTATCTGGTGAAACGCCTGCCGGTGATGATCGCCCCGAGCTGGCTGCGAACCGAGACCCAGCCGATTGCCGTCGAGGACGTGATCGAGTATCTGAGGCTGGCCCCTGAGGTGGCCGAGTCCGAGGGACGTGAGGTGCAGATCGGCGGCCCCGACGTGCTCGCCTATGGCGAGATGCTCGACCGTATGGCCCAAGCGATGGGCATTCGCCCCCGGCCGAAGATCCCCGTGCCGCTGATCACGCCCTGGCTCTCGGCGCTGTGGCTGGGGTTGGTCACCCCCGTCGACACGAACGTCGCGCGCCCGCTCGTGGAGGGCCTGAAAACTGCGACCGTCGTCACTGACCCGGAGGGAGCACTGGCCTTCGCGATCGAGCCGATGGGCTTCGACGAGTCGCTGGCGCGCGCGCTCGCCGAGGAGCGAGGCGAGACATCAACGTGAGCGAAGCGAGCTGCGCCGTCGTGCTGTTCACCGGCGACCTGCGTGTCCACGACAACCAGGCCCTGGCAGCGGCTGTCGCCGAATGCGAGCTGGTCGTGCCGGCCTTCGTGCTCGACGAGCACCTGCTCGGCGTGGTCGGCGCGAACGCCAACCGCTTGACGTTCCTACTCGAATGCCTGCGTGACCTCGACGATGCTCTGCGAGCGCGGGGCGCGCGGTTGGTGGTGAAGCGCGGCGAGCCAGTAGCCGAAACGATCAAGCTCGCCCGGCGCTTCAAGGCACGCTCGATCCACGTCGGCGAGGACCGCACCCCCTATGCGCGCGAGCGCCACGAACGTCTGGCCAAAGCTTGCGAAGAGGAACGAATCGGGCTGCACAGCCATCTGGGCTCCTCGGTCGTCGCACCGGGAGCGCTGACGCCGACCGGCGGCAGCCACTATCGGGTCTTCACCCCCTACTGGCGAGCGTGGCGCGCATTGCCGGTGAGACCAGCCGCGCCGACGCCGCGCCAGGTGCATCCGCCCGACGGCCTGCCGGCGCCGAGACTGCCGGCGCTACGCTCGCTGACGAGCGCCAAGCCCTCACCGGAGCTGACGAAAGGCGGTGAGAGCGAGGCGCGCAGAAGACTGGCCGGCTGGGTTCGCGGTGGCCTGTCCCACTATGGATCCACCCACGACGACCTTGCCGCCGAGGACACCTCCCGTCTCAGCCCGTTCCTGCACTTCGGTTGCATCTCGCCACGGACGGTCCTGGAGCGCTGCGACGATCGTCCCGGCGGGGAGGAGTTCATCCGCCAGCTCTGCTGGCGGGACTTCCACCGGCAGGTGCTAGCCGACCGGCCGGACCTGCCGCGAGCCGATTACCGTCCCCGCGGGGATCGCTGGCGACGCTCGCCCAAGGACGCCGACGCCTGGCGGGAGGGGCTGACGGGCTATCCGATTGTCGATGCCGGCATGCGCCAACTGGCCCGCGAGGGCTTCATGCACAACCGGGCCCGCATGGTCGTCGCCTCGTTCCTGACGAAGACCCTCTACATCGACTGGCGCCGTGGCGCCGCGCACTTCGCCTCGCTGCTGCTCGATGCCGACGTCGCCAACAACGTCGGCAACTGGCAGTGGGTCGCGGGCACCGGCAACGACACTCGCCCGAACCGGGTCTTGAACCCGCTGCGCCAGGCCGAGCGCTTCGACCGCCAAGGCGATTACGTGCGGCGGTATGTGCCCGAGCTCGCCGATGTCGAGGGTCGCGCTGTCCACCAGCCGTGGCTTCTGTCCGCCGCCGAGCGCCGCGCGCTCGGCTATCCAGCACCGATCGTCGACCACGCCGAGGCCGCCCGCGAGCTGCTGGCTCGACGCCGCGGCTAGGGCTCGAGCGTTCCGCAGTACAGCGCGAACGGGGCGCCCTGCGGGTCGTGTGCGACGGCGATCCTTGCCATGCCGATGTCCATCGGCGCGAGCATCTGCCCGCCGCCCAGCTCGGTGACGCGGCTCAGCGACGCGTCGAGATCATCGACGGCGAAGTACACGAGCCAGTTCGGCGGCATCGGCTCGGCAAGCTCGCGAACGCCGCCGTTGTTGGCCTCGCCGTTCTTGATGCCCAGGTAGGGCTGAGGGCTGCCCTCGTATGGCTCGAAGCTCCAGCCGAACAGGCCGCCGTAGAAGGTCTGCGCCGCCTCCATGTCGGACGTCGACAGCTCGTTCCAGGCGAATGCCCCGGGCACGTTGACGAGCTGGGCGCCGCGGTGCTCGCGAGGCTCCCAGAGCATGAAGTAGGCGCCCTGAGGATCCTGCAGAACAGCCATGCGGCCCGCCTGCATCACGTCGAATGGCCCAGCATGGACGCTGCCGCCTAGCTCACGTGCGCGGGCTGCAGCCTCGTCGGCGTCGGACACCCAGACGTATGAGTGCCACAGCGCCGGCACGCCCGCCTCGCGCTGCTGCTGGGGCTGGCCGGAGATCGCCGCCACATGCCGGCCGTCGAGCTGCTGCATCGAGTAGTAGGAGCCCTCGCCGACCGGGCGATCGTCGGCGGCCCACCCGAACAGAGCCGCGTAGAACTCCTTGGCGGCAGCCTGATCGGTCGTCGAGAGTTCGACCCAGCAGAAGGTCCCGGGTGCGTATCCGTCGCGCTCGCCCATCGAGTCGAGCCTAGCGATCCCGGTTCCTCGGCGCGCTCGCACCGCTAGATTCAGCCGATGAGCGAGGAGATCGCGATCAGCGGCGAGACGATCCGGCTCGGGCAGCTGTTGAAGCTGGCCGGTGTGGTCGGCAGCGGCAGCGAAGCACGGGCGCTGCTGGCCGCCGAGACGGTGCTCGTCAACGACGAGGCCGAGGACCGCCGCGGGCGCCAGTTGCATCCCGGCGACCGCGTACGGCTGCCGGGGCACGAGCTGCTCGTGACCGCCGGAACCTGAGAACGCCCTCGCCGGCGTTTGGGGCGAGGGTCGAACCTCGCCCCGAGCCGCCCGTCTCTACATCACCTCGAAGGTCTCATAGACCTCGACCGTCCCGCCATGTGCCAGCACCGGACAGCCCTTGGCCATCTCGTTTGCGGTGCCGAGATCCTCCGCGCTGAGGACCGAGTATCCGGTCAGGCCGGCCGATCCGCCGTCGCTGACCGAGCCACCCTCACCGACCGTGGCCGAGGGACCGAAGGGGTTGCCAGGATCGACGATCGCCGCGCCCAGCTTGCCGAACCAAGCGCCCCAGGCGGCCATCGCGGCCTGCTGCTCGGCCTCCGTCCCGGCCATTTCACCACCGCGATACGCAAACAGGTACTTCGCCATCATGCTCTCCTTCGCTTCGTTGCCCGTCGTTTCAGGACGGCTCCGCCGCCCCCGTGAAGATCGTCCTCGCGAGGCTTTCCAGGCACGCGCCCCAGCCCTCGCCGTGGCGGTCACGCGAACCGCTGTCCTCGAAGCCCGTGTGCACCAACACGACGCTGGTGCCCCCCTCCTCCGCGAGGAATTCGACGGTGACCGTGCTGGCAGAGCCGATACCGCCGTCCTCGAGCTCCCAGCTCCAGCTGTAGACGAGCAACTCGGGACGGCTCACCGTCAGGTACTCCCCGCGAACGGTGTGCGTGTGGCCGGTTTCCGGGTCCTCCATCGACAGCCGGTAACCACCTCCCACGCGCAGGTCCACATCGGCGACCGGCGTGCTCCAGGCAGGATCCCTGACCCACCAGCGCCGCAGCACCTCAGGGTTCGTCCAGGCATCGAAGACGTCCTCGGGAGAGGCTTGGAAGGTTCGCCGCAGTCGCAGCGTGGTGTCCTCGATGCTGCTCATCTCCGCTCCCTTACGGCCCGCTGCTCGTCGAGGTACTCCTCAACCACGTCCATCTTGCGTTCCCACATCGCTCGCTGGCCGGCGATCCAGCGCTCGGCGTCCAGCAGCGAGCGCTCGGGGATGCGTAGACGGTGGGTGCGCCCGTCGATCACCCGCACGATCGCGCCCGCCTCCTCCAGCACCTTCAGGTGCCTGCTGATCGCGGGCTTGGAGACGCCGAGCCCGCCGGTCGCCTCCGCCACGCTCAACTCGCGGCCGGCGAGGCGTTCGAGGATCCCTCGCCGCACGGGGTGCGAGCAGGCCGCGAACGACCGGTCCAGCAGAGCATCGTTAGCCATGTGGTTAACAATACAGAGGGATGTTCTTATGCGCACCGACTCACGCCATGGCCGGGCGAGCCCCCCGTCCGCTATGCCTACGAAGAAGCGCGCGCCTAGCTGACGCCGGCGACGATGACCGGCTTGGAGGTCGGCACGGTGCTTCCGCCCTCAGGCTCGGCCGTGACCATCACGGCCTTGACGCCGGCCAAGCTGCCGGGCACGGCTACGGTCGCGTTACCCGCGACGCTGACGGTGAAGAGCGCGTCGGTCGGGTGCGCCTTTCCGGCGCGTTCCAGCCAGACCTCATAGATGTGGCGCGGCGGAGACTGCGGCAGCCCGGCGATCCGCAACTGGCCGTGGCCGGCGGAGACCGCCAGTGTGGCCGTCCCCCGTGGCGCGCTGACTTGCGCGCGAATCAACTGCGTGTGCTGCGAGGCATGCGAGCCGCCAGAGCCGCCCAGCGCCAGCACGATGGCGATCACTGCAGCCGCAGTCGTGACGGCACTGGCGAGTCCGAGCCTCCAAGCGGTGTGCTTCGGGCCGAGGCGGCGCGAGAGCACACGCGGCGTGCGCTCTTGACGCAGCTCGGCCTCCGCCTTTACCGTCGCCATGACGCGGTCGCGCACCTCGCCGGGAGCGCTCAACTGTGGCACTGCCGCGGGCAGCGAGTGAGCCACGACCGCAAGCGATGCGACCTCCTCGCGACAGATCGCGCAGGACTCCAGGTGCACGCGGAATGCCTCGTGCTCGACATCTGTGAGAGCGCCGAGGACATAGGGCGCAGCGTCCTCGCCACAGCCGGCATAGACGTCCTGAGGATCGTCGTGGCTCATTGCACGACCTCCGCCGGATCGCCGAGCGCCATCCGCATCTTCGTCAGACCGAGTCGCATCCTGCCCTTGATGGTGCCGACGGGCGTGTCGAGCATCGTGGCGATCTCGATGTGGGTCATACCCCCGAAGTAGGCCAGCTCGATCACCCGACTCTGCTCCTCGGGAAGCCCCTCCAGGGCGTCACGAAGTTCCCGTGCCTCGTCGCGGCGGGCGAACTCGAGCTCTGTGCGCTCGCGTGCCGGGATTCGCTCCTCAATGCCCTCGTCGCTGACGACGCCGCGATCGCGGACCGTCTTGCGGCGCAACGCGTCGATCGCCCTGTTGTGGACGATTCCGAGCGTCCAGGTGCGGACGCTGCCACGCTTGCGGTCATAGCGCGCACCGCTGCGCCACAGCGATAGGAACGACTCCTGAACGACGTCCTCGGCGAGCGAGCGCTGGCGGCACATCCGCATCGCCAGAGAGAAGGCAGCGTCGGCATGGCGGTCATAGATGACCTCGAATGCGTCCGCGTTGCCCCTGTACACGAGCTGCATGAGCTCCTCGTCGGCCAGCACTCGCAAGTGGCCGGCCGATCGCTCGCCAGTGGCTGATCGCAGAGGATTGAACATGCTTGGTTCCCTTACGGCAGAAGCTGGCGGCGGAGACGACGCCAGGCCGTCCCGCCGACGGGCGCCGACGGGACGATCCGTGTCCGCTGCCTGGACGCATCCTACGCCCGCCGCATCAGGCCGCCTATGCGGCGGCGCGCTCCGTGCTGTGGTGCTCAGCGACCGGGACGGCGACCGGCTCGGGGTGCTCGCCCATCGCGAGCGCCGACGGCGGTGCGTCGGTGTTCAACGACTCCTTGAATCCACGAAGCCCGGTGCCGAGCGATTTGCCCATCTCGGGCAGGCGCTTGGCGCCGAAGACCATCAGCATGACGACGAGCAGAAAGGCGATGTGAAGCGGATTGTCGAGTCCCATTTGGCGGTCCTCCTCTTTCGTCGCAGGCCCGTGGCCTGCCCTTTTAGAAAATTTGTACTGCTGTATTTGTTCCTACGGACGAGGGCCGCCGGCGGATCACCCGCGACCCTCGTCTCGCTACTTCTTGATCAGCGGACCGGCCTTGGCCAGGACCTGCGCCTTGGTCAGCGGACGATCGAAGCCCTGATTGGGCGTCGGGCTCTTTTTGATCAGCAGGTTGATGGCCGCCGCGTGGCGCGCCTCGACCTGCACGATGCTTCCGGCCGCCGCCAGAACTTCCTTGCTCTGCAGCGACGGGCCGGCGCCGTTGTAGGCTCCGACACCGGTGTTCTCGAGTACTGAGGCGAGCGCCAGGAAGGTGCTTTCGCTCGTCGCCGGGAACACGAACGACGGCTTCGCGACCGGCTTGCTGCCAAGCTGCTTGATCGTCGCCGTCAGCGCATTTACGTGGTCGGCCTCCTCTTCGCCAAACGTCTTGGCGTAGGTCTTGGCCAGGCCCTTGAGGCCCACCGTCTTGCCCTTGACGTTGTAGAAGTCTGCCTCGAGATACTCGAGCGTCAACGCGAAGTTGAGGATTTCCACATCGCCACCGCCACTTTCGGCGAAGGCACTCGACACGAACGGAGTAACCGCACCCAGGCCATACACGGAACCAGCGGCGAGAGCGCCTCGCAGGATGAAGCTCGAGCGGGTCATTCCCTGCACCTCGATCTCGCCGAGCTGAGAGCTGGCGACACCGTCCATCTGAAGGTCTGTCTGTGACATCGAAACTGCTCCTTTCAGAACCTGGCGCCTAGGCCAGGAACGGCTTGACCGCTGCCAGGACGGTGGACATGTCGGCCGGCTTGGCGAAGGCGCCGTCCGGCGTGATGGGCTTTTTCAGGACCGTCCCGAGCGTCGCCGCGTGACGGGCCTCGACAGAGTGAATCGCCAGTGCGGCAGCGAGCAGTTCGGCGTTCTGGATCTTCGCCGCCTGGCCAAGGTAGGCCGAAGCGCCGAGGTTCTCGACGGTGTAGGCCAGTTCGGCAACCTGCTTGGCGTTTTCGATCGGGAATTTGCCCATCGGCTGTTCGGCAGGGGTGCCGCCGAGCTTCGATACAGCTCCCTTGAGAGCTTCGACGTGGGTCTGCTCCTGTTCGCCGAATGACTTGATCAGGCTCGCTTCCGCGCCACTGAAGAAGCCGGAGGAGACGACCTTTTCGTAGAACTCCGTCTCGAGATACTCGAGCGTCAAGGCATAGTTTGCAATCGCTACGTCGCCGCCCGCCGCCGAAGACGTGCTGGCCGTCGTAGCAGCCGTGGTGGCGGCTTTTTTGCTCGACCCGCAAGCGGCGAGCACGAATGCTCCGAAGCTTGCCGCACCGGCGCTTCCAGCCATCTTCAGAAAGCGCTTGCGGTCGACATCGTCGCGGACCAGCCGCTCGACGAGACCACTCGGCGCAGAGTCGCGCCGCTCACTGGTTTCACTGGACATCTGTGACACCTCGCTGTGGTTTCCGGTAGACGACCGGGTCGTCCACGCTGAGTTGCACGCCTCGTGGCTGGGCCACCAAACGCTCTTGACTGTGTGTTCGCAATTGCACAATTAACGGATCACTTTTGAGTGTTAAAAGCGAAAGCGCCGGCCACTCGGTGCGAAGTGGCCGGCGCTCTGGCGGCGTCTTCCAACGCCACTCGCTACGAGTCCTGACGGGACCCGAAGGTCAGGCGGTGATGAAGCCTGTCCCCTTGACGGCCGCAAGCACCTTGCTCGCGGTCAAAGGCGTGTCGAACGGGCCGTTCGGGGCGATCTGTTCGCCGGTCGGGTCGTTGAGCAGACCGATCACGCTGGCATGACGAGCCTCGATCGTGAGGATCGAGACGGCCGCCTTGACGTAGGCCGGGGTCTTGATGTTCAGGGCCTGACCCGAGTAGGCGTGCACACCGGTGTTCTCGAGCACCTCGGCGGTCTTCATGAACGTTTCCACATTCGTGTTGGCGCCTTTGAAGTCGAATGTCGGCGACTTCGCAGCTTTTTTGCCGAGGGCCTTCTTGAGGAACGCGACATGAGCGTTCTCATCCGCTGTCACAACTTTCAGGAACGCGGCAGCCTGGGGGCTGAGAGCCAGTTTCGCTTCGGTGGCGCCGTTGTAGAAGGCGGCCTCCAGGTACTCGAGCGTGAGGGCATAGTTGAGGATTCCGACGTCACCCTTGCCGAATGAGGCGGGCGGACGCCCGGGCTGTGAGGCACCGAACGCACTCGGCGCGAGCGCCGAGATGACCGCGCCACCACTGATGGCGGTGCCGCCGGCGATGCCGGCCTTCTTCAGGAAGCTCAGCCTGGTGTCTCCGGACACAGCGTCGGCCGCTTCGCGCACGGCACCGTCGACGTCGATCTGCTCGAGGTTAATTTGATGAGCCATATACGTGTCACCGCTTTCTTGCAGGGGGAACCGCGCAGCCCCCGCGCGCAGCTTCGGTTGTTTCAGTGACTACGGGACCCATCGCCAAGCGGATCACTTTCAGGCTGTCAGAGCGGTGACGGGGCCCGGCTCACGATTGCGGGTCGCGCCACATCTTCCACATCGCGGGGCCCCTGACGAGCCTGATCTCCTCGGTCACACGGAAGCCGTGACGGGCGTAGAAAGCGACGTTGCTCTCCTTGGAGGACTCGAGGAACGCCCCGACGCCGTCGTGATCGCATTGGTCGAGCACGCCACGCAGCACCGCAGAGCCCAGCCCGCGCCCCTGCGCGGAGGGATTCGTGCCGAGCACCGCCAGATAGAAGTGCTCCGGCTTGCGCGGGTGTGCGCGCTCGAGTTTTTCCCAGCCGAGGGCGACGAGCGGCATCCGCGCGAGCAGCCGCGGGCGCAGGAAGCAGGGCATGAGCTCGGCGGTTTCTCGCAGTGTCGAGTGCCAGCGCCCCGGCGGCGCCCACAGCGCCGCGCAGTCGAGATCCTCGCTGCACCAGACCTCCTCCTGGGCGATCAGCTGACGCAGCCGCGTCGCCTGGAAGCGTTCCAAGGCCGCCGGCCGGAGAGCATCGGGCCGCCACGCCCAACTCGCCACCGGGTCGTCCATGAAGGCTCTGGCGAGGACGCCGGCGAGCACCGGGATGTCCTCGGGCCTCGCGCGCCTGATCGCCGAAGCGGGCATCGGCTGAAGATACAGGCGGTCGATTCGGCGGAGTCGCTACAGACCGAAGGCTTCGGCGAGCAGCTCGTAGCTGTGCCTGCGCGCCTCGTGCTTGTAGGTGATGCAGACGACGATCGCCTCCTCGGCACCATAGGCCGCCACCACCTCGCGAAGCTCGGTGGCGACCGTCTGCGGGGAGCCGATCACCGCCCGGCGCTCGCCGCCGGAGGACCCGCTCGATGACTCCTGGCTCGCCAGGAAGCGCTCGGCACGCTCGGGCGGAGGAACGGCGATCGGACGGCCCTGGCGGAGCATCGTGAAGGTCATCCGCCCGCTGGAGGCAAGGCGCCGGGCCTCCTCATCCGTGTCAGCGCAGATCACCCAAACCGCCACGGCCGTCCGTGGGCTCGTCGCGTGTTCGTGCTCGGCGAACCGTTCCCGATAGAGGCGCGCCGCCTCGGCGCCCTTCGGGTTGATGAAGTCGGCGAAGGCATATGGCAGGCCGAGCTCGGCCGCCCACAGCGCGCTCTGCGAGGAGGAGCCAAGCAGCCACGGCTCAGGCCGCTCGGGCGAGCCCGGGAGCGTGGCGGCGAGGCGCGCGAAGGGATGGTCCGCCGGGAGCCGGCCCTCCAGATAGCCGAGCAGCTCCGCAAGCTGCTGGGGAAAGTCATCAGGCGAAGCCTGACGACGGTCGCGCTGCAGAGCGAAGGTGGTGATCGGGTCGGTGCCGGCAGCGCGGCCAAGGCCGAGATCGATCCGACCTGGGAACAGTCCCGCCAGCAGGCTGAATGTCTCGGCGACCTTCAGGGGGCTGTAATGGGGCAGCATCACACCGCCGCTGCCAACTCTGATCCGCTCGGTGGCCGAAGCGATCGGCCCGATCAGCGCCTCTGGGCTCGGTCCCGCGAGCATCGGGCCGCCGTGGTGCTCGGCGACCCAGTAGCGGTGGTAGCCCAAGCGATCGGCGAGGCAGGCCAGGTCAAGCGTGTTGTGCAGGGCCTGCGCCGAGGTCATGCCCTCCGAGACCGGGGATTGGTCGAGAATCGAGAGACGCAGAGGATCGGACACGTCGCTCAACAGTAGGAGGCCCGGCCGCCCGGCCGTCGGATAGGGTTGATCGCAAGCTTCTCGGGGAGAGGATCGAATGTTGGAGCCGGTGCTGTTCAGGGATCGCTCGCGTCCCGCCCAGATCGTTCTCGGCGGAGTGATCCCGGCGGCCATCGGAGCGCTCGCCGGAGTCCTGGTCGGCGCCTCGACGGCGGGCTACTGGATCGTCGCGATCGTCGCCGGCGTCGGTGGCTTCCTGTCGGGGTTCGAGCATCAGGACGGCTGGGGCGGAGCCGACCGCGGCCTGTCAGGAGGTGCGATCTACGGCGTTGCGCTGTTGGTCGCGCATGCGATCGCCGGAACCCACGCGAAGGTCTCGCTCGGCAGCTTTCCACCGCTGCTGGCGGTCGTCACGGCTGTCATCGGGATGTTCCTGGCGGCCGGCGGAGGACGACTCGCGCGCCTGCGCCGTGAGCGCGCCGAGGCGAATTCCGGCCCGCCTCCGGAGACGGTCGCCGAGTAGCATCGCGAGGCATCCAGTGATGAGCGACGCTGACGGGACATCCGAGTATCACCTGCTGCTCGAGACCGAGGAGATTCTCGCCGCCGCCAGCGCTCTGCGGCTGCTGATCTCCGACGAGGCCCACGAGCCTCAGATCAGAGGCCTCGCCCGTGAAGTGCTCGCCGCGCTCGACGCCACAGCCGACGAGCGCGGACGTCTGACGGTCGCGCTGAGCCCGCCGCAGATGAAGATCGCCCACAGTGCCGTGAGGCTGCTGGTCAACGATCTGCAGCGTGAGCAGGCCGAGGAGCGAGAGGCCCTGCAGCGGATCCTCGGAAAGCTCCCCGATGAGCACGTGATGAGGGCAATCGAGCTGTAGGCGAATGGCGCGGCAGAGGAGCGAGTCAGTCAGCTGAGGACGCTTCCCGTGCTGCTCGGCGGCTGAGCTCCGCGGCACGACGCACGGGGATCAGGAACCACAGGACGGCAAACGGGATCGCGCCGAGCGCGGCCGTGAGAACACCCGTCGTGGTGCCGAACAGCTTCGTCGTCACCAGCAGCAGGCATCCGCACATCGCCAGCGCCAGGAAGATCATGCCGACGATCACGACGCGGTTGGAGGCGAAGACGAGGTGGCGCTTGTCGTCGTGACGGAACACCCAGCGATGCTGTGCCGAAGGGGCGATCGTGCAGACGGCCGAGAGCGCCGCCAGCAACAGCGTGACTAGGTAGACGGTCCGCTCGAAGCCACCGACGTGGGCGAAGCCAGCGTCGAAGGGCACGATCAGCAGGAACGCGAACAGCACCTGCACACCGGTGACGACCACCCGGAGCTCTCCAGTCAGCTCCTCCATGTTGCGGTCGAGCCGCTGAAGCTCGGTCTCGTTTCGCCGCCGGTCTCCGGCCTGGCTGCCAGGGCCTGTCATGGTCGTGGCGCCATCGCCCTGAGACGACTAGCTCTCTTCCTCGTACTCCCGCAGGAAACCCTCGAACAGGCGGCGGTGGCCCTCCTCGTCGCGGAGGATCGCGATCACCATGTCGTTGGTGACAGGGTCGCTCTCGTCGGTCGCCTCGACGATCTCGTTGTAGAAGTCGATCGCCCCGGTCTCGGCGGCGATCACGCCCTTGATGACGTGGACGATGTCGTTCTGATGCGCGGGCGGTTGCAGGAAGTCCTGTTCGGCCTCGAACGCCAGCGAGCCGGGGACGACGCCGTAGAGCTCCTTGATCCGGTTCGCGTACTGGGTGGCGTGACCGAGCTCCTCCTGGATGTCCTCTCTAAGCGAGGCGATCACCTCCTGGGCACGCACGCCGTCCGGGTTGGTCGAGTTCGCGATGTAGCTCATCACCGTCTCGATCTCCATCCAGTACGCCTTAGTGAGCATCTCCACGATCTGCTCGCGCTCCTGCGCTTTGTCCTCGGAGAGAATGCCGTTGCTGCTCTTGGTCGCTGTCATGTCAGTCCTCCTACCTGGGTTGGGGTGGCGCCGGCGGGGTTCTCGCGCTCGGCTCGCCGGGTCGGTCTACCCCGGCGCGCTCGACGGCAATCGGACTGGAACGAGTCGGCATCGCTGCTAGCCCGCGGCCGCAACGGCAGGGGCCCCTCGCGGCGCGTCCTCGACCGTCAGCGGCTTGGCGATGCTCTCGAGGCTCTGACGCTCGGCGTTGACCCCGAAGAAGATCTCGGCGAGGCCGCCGAGGATCATCATCACCGCGCCGAGGCCGAAGGCGAGGAACACCTGCTCGTAGCTTTCGGTTTCGATCATGCGGTTGAAGACCTGCGGGCCGATCACGCCACCAATGCCGGTGCCGACCGCGTAGAAGACCGCAATGCAGAGAGCTCTGGTCTCCATTGGGAAGACCTCCGAAACAGTGAGGTAAGCCGCGCTGGCGCCCGCCGAGGCGAAGAAGAAGACGACACAGATGCACGCCTCGAAGCTGATGTTGTCGAGGTGGTGTCCCTTGAACAGCAGCCCCGTGACGACCAGCAAGATCCCCGAGAGGATGTAGGTGCCGGCGATCATCAGCTTGCGCCCGACGATGTCGAACAGCGGGCCGAGCAGCAGCGCGCCGGCGAAGTTGCCCACCGCGAACACCGCGATGTAGTAGGGGATGTCACCCGAGGAGGCGTGGAAGTAGATCGTCATCAGCGCCCCGAATCCGAACAGCACCGAGTTGTAGATGAAGGCCTGGCCGATGAACAGCGCGAGGCCGAGGATCGTGCGCTTCGGGTACATCGTCACCACGGAGCGCAGGATCAGAGCCAACGGGATCGCCTTGCGCTGACGGACCGTCAGCTCCTCCCCCTCGGGCTCGGGAAGCTCCTTGCCGGTCGACTCGGTGACCTGGCGTTCGATGTCTTTGACGATCTCCTCGGCCTCGTCCTCGCGGCCGTGGATGAACAGCCAGCGGGGGCTCTCGGGAACGTTGCGCCGGACCAGCAGCACCGCCAAGCCGATCACGGCCCCGAGCACGAACGACAGCCGCCATCCGAGGTTGGTCGGGAAGATCGCCGTGTTCAGCATCACGACCGCCAGCAGCGAGCCGCCGACGCCTCCCAGCCAGTAGCTGCCGTTGATCGAGATGTCGACGCGTCCGCGGTGCTTGGCGGGGATCAGCTCATCGATTGCGGAGTTGATCGCGCTGTACTCACCGCCGATTCCCATGCCCGTCAGGAAGCGGAACACGAAGAACCAGCCCGAGGAGAACGTCACGGCCGTCAGCACGGTACCCACCAAGTAGATCCCCAGGGTCAGCATGAACAGGCGCTTGCGACCGAAGCGGTCGGTCAGCTGCCCAAAGATCAGAGCGCCCACGCAGGCACCGCCGACGTACAGCGAGGCCGCCCAGCTGGAGATGTCGGACTTGGTCAGCCCGGCGCCGGCCCCGTGTTCGGCCAGCCGGCCGGAGATCGAGCCGACGACGTTTACCTCCAGGCCGTCGAGGATCCAGGCCGTACCGAGGCCGATGATGATGATCCAGTGAAACCGGGACCAGGGCAGGCGATCCAGTCGCGCCGGGATTCTTGTCTTGATCGTCCCGGTCTCCACACCCTCGCTCATCGCGCCCTCGCTCGTTCGATCTGACCGGTCGCGACGGCACGGCGCGCCGGGTTCGAGCTGTCATTACCCGGACGCTCTGAGAGTGAAGCGAGCCAGCGCCCCGGCGCTGCTCAGTGGGACGGGAGGCGCACGATGCCGATGAAGAAGTCGTCGATCTGGTGGACGATCTCGCGGAAGCGGTCGAAGTCGACGGGCTTGGTGATGTAAGCGTTGGCATGCTGGCGGTAGGAACGCATCACGTCCTCCTCGGCCTCGGAGGTCGTCAGCACGACGACGGGGATCGTCGAGAGCTCCGGGTCGCCCTTGATCTCGGCCAGCACCTCCGAGCCGCTCTTGCGTGGCAGGTTGAGGTCGAGCACGACGAGGTCGGGGCGCTCGCGGTCGGCGTACTCGCCTTCGCGTCTGATGAAGCGCATCGCCTCGACGCCGTCGCTGACGACGCTCAGGACGTTCCCCACCTTGTGGTCGGCGAACGCCTCCCGAATCAGCATCACGTCACCGGGATCGTCCTCGACCAACAGCACCGAGATCAGGTCTGCGTTCATCGGGCCTCCTCCTTTCGCGCCGGCAGGGTGAATTGGAAGCGGGCGCCGCCCGCGTGACGGCTGTCGAGCCAGATGCGTCCCCCGTGATACTCGACGATCTTGCGGCACAGCGCCAGGCCGATGCCACTGCCCTCGTAGGCGTCACGACCGTGCAGGCGCTGGAAGATCAGGAATATCCGGTCGGCGTACTCGGGCTCGATGCCGATGCCGTTGTCGGTGCAGCTGAGCTCCCACCAGCCGTCCTCACCGAGCTCCGCCTCGATGCTCACGTGCGGCGGCTCGGACCCCTGGAACTTCAGGGCGTTGCCGATCAGGTTCTGGAACAGCGAAGCCAGCAGCGCCTCGTCACCGACGACCGTCGGCAGGCCGTCCGCTCGCACGCTCAGCCCGCTCTGCTCGGCCGCCTCCCCCAGCGCCTCGACGGCCGCGCCCACCGCTCTGCCCAGCTCGACCGGAACGTGATCGCGGCCGCTGCGGCCGACCCGTGAGAAAGCCAATAGATCGTTGATCAGGATCTGCATCCGCTTCGCGCCGTCGACGGCGAAATCGATGTACTGGTCGGCCCGCTCGTCGAGCTGGCCGTGGTAGCGGGTCTTCAGCGCCTGACAGAAGCTCGCGATCTTGCGCAGCGGCTCTTGGAGGTCGTGTGAGGCGACGTAGGCGAACTGCTCGAGGTCGGCGTTGGAACGCGAGAGCTCCAGCGCCTGCTTCTCCAATCGCTCGTGGCCGGCTTCGACGGTCGCCAGCTCGCTGACGATCCTCGCTCTCATCGCCTCGATCTCGTCGGTCAGCTCTCGCACCTCCCGCGGCCCCGCGGGGCTGTGCAGCGGTGCAGCGAACTCGCCGGCGGCGACCCGCCGGGCCTCCCCGCCAAGCGCAGACAGCGGCCGGGTGACGGTGCGGCGCAGCACCAGACCGGCGGCGATCACGCTGCCAAGGACGAGCACGGCCGCGAGGATCAACAGCGCCTCCAGCTGATCGGCGGCGTCGTTGAGTTTGTTGCGGGCGCTCGTGTCCTTCGATTTGAGCGTGTCCTGAAGAGCCGTCAGCCTCTCCCTGAGAGTGTCGAACAGGGTCTTGCCGCCGGCGTCGGGGGTAGCGCCGGGGCGCACCGTCTGCCGCGGTTCCGACAGCGCCCGCGAGACAAACCGCCGGTGCCATTCCGCCGCCGCCGCACGCACGGCCGTGAGCTCGGCCGGCACGGGCGCCCCCACGGACTGCTGGTGCGATTGCAGCGTCGCCAGGGCGGCCTTTTCGGCTCGAAGTCCCGTCCCGTACGGGCTGAGGAAGCTCGATTCGACGGTGATGATGTAGCCGCGAATCCCCGTCTCCTCGTTGACGAGGGCGTTTTCGAGTTCCAATGCCGCGCGGTTCGTGGGACCGACGCGATCGAGCAGGAAGCTCCGCTGGTGGCTCAGACGGGCGCTGGCGACGAGCGCCAAGCCGATGCCGGCGGCGGCCAGTATCAGGGCGAGTCCGATAGAGAGCGCCAGCAGCGAGCCGACACCAAGGCCGGACAGCCGTTCGACGATCCGCCGGCGCGGCTGTCCCGCCGCGCTCATCGGCCGGCGCCCGGGTGGACCCCGAGCAGCAGCATCGCGACGTCGTCGCTGAGCGGCCCGTCGTTGCGCGCTTCGGCACCGTCGAGCAGCTCGCCCAGCAGGTCCTCGGGATGCTCACGCCAGGAGGGGCGCTCTCGCAGTCGGGCGCTCAACATCGCGGCCAGGCCCGCCTCGCCCAGGCGCTCGGAGCCGGCCCCCACACGGCCCTCGACGATCCCGTCGGTGTACATCAGGATCGCCCAGCCGGAAGGCAGGTCGACCGTCTCCACCGGCCAGGGACCGTCACCGAAGCCGATCGCCGCGCCGCCGGGCTCTCGAGACAGAGGCCGAACCGTCTCGCCGTCGATCAGCAGCGGCCGCGGGTGGCCGGCCATCACGGTGCTTGCCGTGGCGCCGGCGAGATCGATGTCGAGCGTGAACATCGTCGCGAACAGCCGTGGCACCCGACGCTCGTGCTCGAAGACGCGGCTGAGCGTGTCGAGCTTCGCCGGCATCCCGGCGCCAGAGAACGTCAGGGCCCGCCATGCCGCCCTCATGCTGACGCCGATCGCCGCTTCGTCGGCGCCGTGACCGCAGACGTCGCCGATGACAGCGTGGATGTGCGCGCCCCCGTCCTGGACGAGGTCGAAGAAGTCGCCGCCGAGCAGCGCGCGGCTGCGTCCGGGGCGGTTGCAGGACACCGACCAGATCGAGCTGTCCTCGATCAGCGGTCGCGGCGCCAGACCCCGTTCCAGCCGCTCGACCTCACGGGCCTGAGCCTCGGCGAGGATCAGCTCGCGCTCGGCTTCCTCGGTCGCCTGGCGCCCGATCGCGTAGCGGATCGCCCTGGCCAGCTGCCCCGGCTCCAGACGACCCTTGACGAGATAGTCCTGCGCGCCGGCCTGTACGGCCGCGACCCCCGCGGCCTCGTCGGCCAGGCCGGTGAGCACTACCAGCGGCACAGTCGCCAGGCGGGCCCGCAGCTCGACGACCGCCTGTACGCCACTGGTGTCGGGGAGACCGAGGTCGAGCAGCACGCAGTCGGCGCCTTCACGGTCTGGAGCCAGCGCCTCGCCGAGGGAGCGGGCGCGAAGCAGCCGAGCGTCCGGCAGCGCTTCGGCCAGATCGTCCTCGACCAGCAGCGCGTCACCGTCGTCGTCCTCGACGAGCAGCACCTCGAGCATCTCAGGACCGTCCGCCGCCACGGCCGTCCATCCTACGGGTCCACGCCGAGCCCTCTGCGGGTAGAGACCGGTCGATGCCACGCCTGAGACGCTCCAGCTGCGCCGCCCCCGGGATCGCGCGCCGCCGACGCGGACGCGGCTTCAGCTACCTGGACCCAGCGGGCGAGACCATCGACGACCCCGAGGTGCTGGAGCGGATCGCCGAGCTGGCGATCCCGCCGGCCTGGCGAGAGGTGTGGATCTGCATCGACGAGCTCGGCCACCTTCAAGCGACCGGCCTCGACGCGGCGGGGCGCAAGCAGTACCTCTACCACGAGCGTTGGCGAGCCAACCGCGACCGCCAGAAGTACGACTCGATGGTCGTCTTCGGCGAACGGCTGCCGCGGCTGCGACGCCGGGTCGACCGCGATCTGCACGCCGCCGGACCGCCAGGCCGACGCCCCCCGGCCGCGGCGATGAGCGAGGAGCTGGTGCTGGCCTGCGCCGTGCGACTGCTGGACCTCGGCTTCTTCCGGATCGGCTCGGAGGACTATGCCGGGCGCAACGAGTCCTACGGCCTGACGACGATGCTGCGCGAGCATGTCACGGTCAGCGATGAGGAGCTGCTGTTCGACTTCCCGGCCAAGTCCGGCCGACGACGCGTCCAAGCGATCGCCGACCCCCAGGCCCTGGGAGTGATCTCGACGCTCAAGCGCCGCCGAGCAGGCGAGCAGTTGCTTGCCTATCGCAACGGGCGCGGCTGGCACGAGGTCCACGCCGAGGAGGTCAACGACTACGTCAAGACCGCCACCGGCGAGAGCTTCAGCGCCAAGGACTTCCGCACCTGGAATGCGACCGTGCTGGCGGCAGTCGCCCTGGCCGGCGCCTCCGACTGCCCGGCCGCGAGGCGCGATCGCGCCGTCACAGCGGCGATCAAGAGCGTCGCCTCCTATCTGGGCAACACACCGGCGGTCTGCAGAGCCTCCTACGTGGACCCCCGCGTGATCGACCGCTACAGCGACGGAGAGACGATCGCCGGGGCGCTCCCCGCCGCCGCCGCGGGTCCCGATCTGGCCCGGCCGCGGGTGCGCCGCCGCATCGAACGAGCTGTGCTCGAGCTGTTGTCTTGAGCCGTCCCGCAGGAGGAGTCCGTGTCCTGACTGCCCCGTTTGCCCTGTCCTGGCGGGGGTAGGCCTGAGGCAAACGGAAACGACGAAAGTGAGGTCGAGATGTCATCCCAGCTCGACGGCAAGAGAATTGCGTTCCTCGTCGCCCAAGAGGGCGTCGAGCAGGTGGAGTTGACCGAGCCCTGGAAGGCGGTCGAGCAGGCAGGAGGCCGGCCTGAGCTGGTCGCGCCCGAGGACGGCGAGGTTCAGGCCTACAACCACCTCGACGCCGCTTCGAAGTTCGACGTGGACAGGACCCTCGATCAAGCCGATCCCGACGACTACGACGGCGTCGTCCTGCCCGGTGGCGTGGCGAATCCCGACCAGCTGCGCACCAAGCCCGAGGCGCTTGAGTTCTTGAAGGCGATCTTCGAGGCAGGGAAGCCCGTAGGCGTGATCTGTCACGGTCCCTGGACGCTGGTCGAGGCCGATCTCGTCCGTGGCCGGACGCTCACCTCTTGGCCATCGCTTCAGACCGACATCCGCAACGCGGGCGGCAACTGGGTCGACCGCGAGGTCGTAGTCGATCAGGGTCTCGTCTCCAGTCGCAATCCAGACGACTTGCCGGCCTTCTGCGCGAAGATCGTCGAGGAGTTCGCAGAGGGTGAGCACCGCGTGAAGGCCGCCGGTGCGACAGCAGGCGCGACCGCGACCTGACCTGGCGGCGCCGCGAGCGAGGCTCGCCCCCCTCGTCGCCTGATCTACAGGGCCGGCCGCGCGAGCGTGCGTGGCCGGCTTAGGCGGCGGCCCGGAACGGCAGGACGCCGCTGAGCCCGGTGATCTCGAACAGGCGCTGGACCTCAGGGCGGCCGGCGATCAGCTCGAAGTCGTGACCGCGCTTGGCGCAGAGGCCGCTGACGTGGACGATTGCGGCGAGCCCCGAGGAGTCGATGAACTCCAGCTGGCGAAGGTCGATCGTGATGCCGGTAGTGCCCTCGCCGAGCACGCGGTCGACAGCGGCTTCGAGCGTCGGCACTTCGGCGATGTCCAGCTCGCCGGTCAAGAGCAGGACATGAGCTCCGGCGCGCTCCGCGGGTGTGATGTCGACGCTCAAGGGCAAGGGAGCTGAGAAGGAGGACCGCCGCGCGATCCTAGCAACCGTCCCTCGCTAGGGTTGCGGGCATGACCCAGACAGGTCAGCTGCAGATCGCCCACGACCAGGACGGCTCGCGCGAGCGCCTGGCGCTGTCGGGCGAGCTCGATGTCGTCACGGCACCGGCGCTGGACGCCTCTGTCGAGCGACTGCTGTCGGGACGGGTCGAGTCCCTGATCCTCGATCTGCGCGGCGTAACGTTCATCGACTCCTCAGGGCTACGAACCGTCTTGACCGCCTGGGATAGCTGCCGGGAGGCGGGTCGCGAGTTCTTGCTGATCCCCGGCGACGGCGCCTGCCTGCGCCTGTTCCGAATCACCGGCGTCCTCGACGACCTACCGATCTGGGAGCCTGAGAGCGGAGACGGCTTCGCCCAACTCGATCTCGCTTAGCCGGCTCTCTCGCCAAGTGGCTCGCAAAAGCGCCGGACTTCTGCTCTACCGCCGTCGCGCTGGCGGAGTCGAAGTGCTGATTGCTCACATGGGAGGCCCGCTGTGGGCCACCCGCGAAGAGCGCGCGTGGTCGATCGTCAAGGGCGAGTACGACGACGGCGAGGAGCCGATCGCGGCGGCCCGGCGGGAGTTCCGCGAGGAGACCGGCGCCGAGCCTCCGGATGGGCCGGTCCTCGAGCTTGGCGAGGTGCGCCAGTCGGGCGGCAAGCGTGTCGTCGCCTGGGCGATCGAGGGCGACTTCGATCCGGCGACGCTCCGCCCCGGAGTTTTCAAGATGCGGTGGCCGCCTCGCTCGGGACAGATGCGGGAGTTCCCGGAGATCGACCGGGTCAGATGGTGTGAGCCGGCGAGCGCCCGTGAGCTGCTCGTGGCTGGGCAGCTTCCTCTGCTCGACAGGCTCGAGGAGCTGCTCGTGCCCGGCCTCTGATCCGTGACGACGGGCGCAGGCCCGCCGCCTCGGATCGCGCGACTAGGCCGCGGCGGGCTCCTCGACGAGCTCTACGCGATCGGTGTAGAAGGCGACGTGGTCCTTGATCTCGGCCACGGCGTCGTAGGGAGCGCGGTACTGCCAGACGGAGTTCGCCAAGGCATCGCCGCCCTCGGGGATGCTGTAGTAGCCGGCGTCGCCCTTGTAGGGGCAGTAGGTCGCGTGATCGGTCGCGGCCAGCCGGCTCTGATCGACGTCCTCGAAGGGCACGTACTGGACGGGCGGGTAGTTCGCCTCGCGCAGCGTCAGCGCGTTGTGGGTGTCGGCCAAGACCTGCCCGCCGACTGAGACGACCACCCGCTTGGGGTTGCGCTCAACGGTGATCGGATGGTCGGGGCCTGGTTGCAATCTGGGTCTGTCGTTCATCTGCTCATCTCCTCTCGGGGGTCTGCTCAGCTTCGCAGGATCGTGGTCGGGACCGAAGCCCTCATTCAGACTGCCGTGCGGCCGCCGTCGGCGGCGATTGTGGCGCCCGTGATGTAGCTGGCCCGCCCACCGGCGAGGTACACGATCACCTGGGCGATCTCCTCGACGGAGGCCATCCGCGACAAGGGCGTGCCGGCCGCGAGCTGCTGCGCCCCATCTCCCATCAGGTCCATGACCTTCTCACTGCTGGTGGGACCGGGAGCGACAGAGTTGACCCTCACCCCACCTGGCGCGAACTCCGCCGCCCAGACACGGGTCAGCGACTCAAGCGCTGCCTTCGTGGCGCCGTAGACGGACATCCCGGCGATTCCGATGCGGGCGGCCATCGTCGAGACGTTGACGATGCTGCCACCGCCCCGGGCGATCATTCCCGGCACGAGGGCGGCTGTCAGGAAATACGGGGCGCGGACGTTTGCCGCAAAGGACTCCTCGTAGCCGTCGAGGCCCTGTTCGACCGTCGGGCCGACAGTGAAGGCCGCGGCGTTGTTGATGAGGATGTCGACCGGCCCCGTCTCCTCGGCGAGCGCCCGTACGGAGGCCAGGTCGGTCAGATCGGCCCGCACGAACCTCGCCGCCCGGCCGAGAGCCTCGGCGGCGGCCTCGCCACGCTCATCGTCGCGCCCGGAGATCACGACAGCAGCTCCTTCGTCGGCCAGCGCCTTCGCGGTGGCGAAGCCGATTCCGCCTGTCGCTCCGGCGCCCGTCACCAGGGCGATCTTGTTCTCGAGTTCCATCGTGTCCTCCACTTGCTCGATCGGGCGCGACTCGGCGGCACGTTCGTTCACTCCGCCCCATCACCCTTGAATTGGATTACGCGATCCATTAATATCATAAATATGGATTATCCAGTCCAAAACAGTAGGGTTGGGGTATGAAGCCCAGCCAGGCGAGCACTGAGCTGACGCCGAAGGGAATGGCCACGCGGGAGCGGATCGTGGCGGCGGCCGCCGCGGAGATCTTCGAGCGGGGCGTGGCAAGGACGAGCCTCGACGAGGTCAAGGCGGCGGCGGGGGTCAGCAGCTCGCAGCTCTACCACTACTTCGCCGACAAGCACGCGCTCGTGCTGGCGGTGATCGAGCATCAGACCGAGGCGATCATCGCCGCGCAACAGCCGCTGCTGGGCGCACTCGACAGCCTCCCCGCGCTGCGCGCCTGGCGAGATCTGATCGTGGGCATCCAGACCAGGCTGGATTGCCGGGGCGGCTGCCCGATCGGCTCGATCGGCAGCGAGCTGGCCGAGACCGACCCCGAGGCCCGGACCTTTGTACTGGCCGGCCTGAATCGCTGGCAGGGAGCGATCGAGCAGGGGTTGAGGACGATGCGCGATCGCGGCGAGCTCCGCGCCGAGGCCGATCCGGAGGAGCTGGCCCTGGCCCTGTTCGCGGCGCTGCAAGGCGGGTTCCTGCTGACCCAAGTCGAGCGCGACACCCGCCCCCTGGAGGTCGCCCTCGACGCGATGCTCGACCACATCGCCTCGATGACGGCCACGCCGGCGGCGTAGGCTTCCTCTTGTGAACGAGCCGCTGAAAGGCGAAGTCGTGGGGTTGCGAGATCGCTCGCCCTCGCTGCCTGTGCGTCTCGCGATCTCCTGGCTGACCAACGCGTTGATCCTCGCGATCGTCGCCGGTCTGCTCAGCGGCGTTCACGTCCGCAACGCCGGCTCGCTGCTGGCGGCCGCCGCCGTGTTCGGCGTGCTCAACACGATCCTCAAGCCGCTGCTGCGCTTCGCCACGCTGCCCCTCGCTCTGCTGACGTTCGGAGTCGCATGGTTCTTCGTGGCAATGCTGATGCTCGTCATCACCAAGTCGATCGTCGGCGGCTTTCACATCCATGGCTTCTGGACGCTCGTGGGGGCGACGTTGATCGTCTGGCTCGTCAACCTCGTGCTCGACCTCACCCCGGGGCCATGGCAGGTCACCGGCCGGCGCCGGCGGATCAGGCGGATCCGCCCGGAGCGCGGTTGAGCTGAGCCCCCTTCGACGGCGGCAGCCCAAGCCGAGTCATCTCGGGGATCGATTCGAGGCGCGCGAGGCCGTCTCCTCGCGGTGAATCTGCTCGGCGATCCGCTTGATCGCCAGCAGGCGGCCGTCCCACGTGCTTGCAACCTTTGACATCAGACGGATGGCCTCCTCCAAGCGGCCGGCCTGGACGCTGTAGCGGACCTCGCGCCCTTCCCGTCGCGGCTCGACGAGGCCGACCCTTTCGAGCACCGCCAAGTGCTTCGCCACTGCCTGTCTGGAGTAGGGAAGCTGGGTTGCGAGGCCCGTCGGCGTGGCCTCTCCCTCTACCAGCAGGACGTCGAGGAGCCGGCGCCTGGATGGCTCGCCGATGGCCGCCCAGAGCCGGTCCTCGGCGAGCGCCGTGCTCATCTCGTCGGCTCGCCGCTTTGCGCGGGTGCGTAGTCGAGGAGTTTCGGGAGCAACGTCGCCCAGCCCTGGCGGTGGGACTCGATCTTGCTCTCGCGGCCTGACTGCTCGAATCCGGCCTCGACGAGCTTCAGCCGCGTGCCCTCGCCCTCACTCAACAGCGTGAACTCGACGTGCAGCGAGTTAGTCGGATCCGCCTCCGCGCCGGCCTGATGATCCCAGCGAAAGGCGAAGCGGTGCGGTGGTTCGACCGACTCGACCTGAACCTGGACATCGACCAGCTCGCCCTCAGGCCGGTTGTCGAACGTCACCCGTCCCGCGCCGCCGGGGCGCAGGTCCAGCGCGGCGGTGTCGCTGAACCAGCCCTGGAGGTGCTCGGGCTCTGTCAGCACCCGCCAGACGACCTCGACGGGCGCCTCGATCAGGATCTCTCGTTCGATCGTGCCCTCAGCCATCGTGCCCTCCATCCCGGATACGCAATCGCCGGTTGCGCACACTAGCGGCCGGTCCGCCGGAATCCATTCGCTCACCCCCAGCTGCTGATCGACCTGTCCTCCGGATAGGGGCTCGCCGCGCCTCCCTCGAGCCCGTGCTTGAGACCAATCAGATGGACGGCCCACTTTGTGCTGCAGTGGTGCATGAACGGCACTGGCTCGCGCCAGTCGGCGTGGGTGAACATCACGACCGTCTCGCCCGAGCCGTCATCGCTCAGCTCGAAGGTGAGGTTCGTCCCGACCCACTCCTCCGGACCTCGAACGCACCGCCACACGACGCGACTCGGAGGAGTCAGGTCGGTCACCTCCATCGCGGCACCACGGTCTGGGTTGCCGAAGTAGAACTGGAGCTCTGAGCCGGGACTCGACTGCCCCTCGACTTCCCGGGTCCACCAGTCGGCGAGACCCTCCGGCGTTGTCAGGGCGCCGTAGACCTTGGCGGCCGGCGCGGCGATCCCGATTCGGTGTCTGATGTCTGCCATCCGCTTCTCCTCATGCTCGTTCCGATGTACGCAACTTATGGTTGCGGATCGTAGCAGAGATACGCAACCGATAGTTGCTTAGCGCCCGATGCTGCCCGCTCGGTAGCCACGCCGTTCGCCGGCCCGCGCCAGCGGGGGTATCACCAGGCGCTGTATCGCCGGTGGTGGAAGCGGGGCGAGGAGCGTGACCATGTCGCGGTAGTGGTGAGCCATCACCGCGGCCTTCAAGAGGCCGTCGAGATTGCGGGGCAGGACGTGGCGCGAGATCCCGCCCGACCGGGAGAGCCCCGCGGCGTCTTCGAGGAACGACTGAAGCGTCGAGGGCGGGGTCGCGTGGCAGACGAAGCGCACGATCTTCGTGCCGCGGTTGCGAAAGGCGTGACGGGTGCCCGGCGCAACGACGACGGTCTCACCCGGCGCGGCCTCCTTCCAGCGTCGCCCGGACAGGAACTGGGGGCGCCCCTCGAGAACTTCGAAGCGCTCCTCCATGGCGGGATGGATGTGCGGGCTGACGCCCCCGCCCGGATCGACCCACGTCTCGACGTTGAGCACCTCGAGACCATCCTCGGCGGTCGTCCAGAAGTGACTGCGCATCCGCAGGACCGGATCCTCGATGAGCTCTCGTGCTTCGCTGTTGGTCGCCATCAAAGCCTCCGATCGTCCGCGTAAGCTAGTGCAGACTAGGATATACCTAATGCCCACTAGGTTGCAATCACAAGCCCCGCGCAAACGCCTCACTGCGGCCGCCCGCCGTGAGGTCATCGAGCTCGCGGCGATGAAGTTGTTTGCCGAGCACGGCTACCACGGCACGGCTATGGACGAGATCGCCCGCCGGTCGGAGGTCAGCCCTCCTGTCGTCTACGACCACTTCGAGTCCAAGCCTGCGCTTCATCAGCGGCTGCTCGAACGAACCCGCGACGAGCTGCTGACGATGTGGCGCGAGAACCTCGATGGCGAGGGCACGCCCGAACAGCAGATCGCGCAGGCCTTCGACGCCTGGGCGCGATACGTGCAGGCACACCCCTACGCGCCACGCATGTTCTTCCGCGAGACGACCGGCATCCCCGAGATTCGTCAGGCCCACCAGCGCATCGCGGCGGAGGCCAACGGCGCGCTGGCGGAGATCCTCGGCGGACTTTCAGGCGCCTCGCACCTTCGCACCGGCGGCACGCCACTGGCCTTTGCGATGGCCTCGGAGGTGATTCGCGGCGGGCTCACGGAGCTGGCGATCTGGTGGGGTGAGCATCCGGAGGTCACGCGGGAGCAGATCGTCGCGACGGCGATGAACACGGTGTGGGTCGGCTTCGAGCGCGTCAGCGGCGGGGAGACGTGGTCGGGGGTGAGCTCCTGACGCAGACGGACTCGCGGACACGCGCTCCGTATCCTCCGAGCTCGAACTTGGCCGCCGTCGAAACCGATCCGACGCCCCTCCTCGAGCGCGACCGGGAGCTCGCGTGGATCGCCGCCGCGATAGCCGCGGGTGGCGAGGGAGCGGGACGGCTTCTGATCGTCGAAGGCGACCCCGGCGTGGGCAAGTCGTCGGTGCTCGCGCACAGCGCGGCCGAGGCGAGGAGGCAAGGCACGCGAGCGTTCACGGCACGCGGCGGCGTGTTCGAGCAGGCCGCCGGATTCGGCGTCGCGCAGCAGCTGTTCGAGTCGAGCCTCACCAGCAAGGACCCCGAGCGGCTCTTCGAGGGCGCAGCGGCCCTCGCGAGACCTCTGCTGGACAGTGCAGAGGTCACGGTTCCCGTCGACCCGATCCAGGCACGCCACGGCCTCTTTTGGCTGCTCTCGAACCTGGCCGAGGCGGGTCCGATCGCGCTCCTGCTCGACGATGCCCAGTGGTGCGACGGCCCGAGCCTCGACTGGCTGCTGTATCTCGCCCGGCGGATCGAGGGGCTTTCAGTGACTGTCGTCGTCACCGTGGGGCTCGGTGAGCCGGATGCGGCGCATCCGATCTTCGAAGCGCTGGCCGCGGAGCCTGTGTGCGAAACGAGGAGGCTGGCTCCACTCGGGCTGACCGGCACGACCGAGCTGCTGGGCTCGCTCCTCGGGACCCGGATCGACGACGGGTTCGCGGCTGCATGCCACGAGTGGACGGGCGGCAACCCGAGCTTCCTCTCGGAGGTCGCGGCGGAGCTCACAGCCGAGGGACTCGAGCCGGGACCCGCGGCGACCGAGCGACTCCAATCGCTGGCACCGGAGCGGATATCGACGGTCACACTGCTGCGACTGCGACGGCTCCCGCCGAGCGCCGAGCGACTCGCGAGCGCGCTCGCGATCCTCGGCTTCGACTGCACCCTCCCCCAGGCCGCTGCCATCGCAGGCTTGGAGCGGGAGGAGGCCGTCGATGCCGCCGACGCGCTCGTCGAATCGCGCTTCGTCGAGCGAACACCGCAGTTGCGCTTCCTCGAGCCGCTGATCGGACGGGTGATCTACGACGACCTTCCCCCCACACGCCGCGCCGCCGACCACAAGCGAGCAGCGCGCCTGCTCTACGAAGACGGGGCCGCCACCGCCACGGTGGCAGCACAGCTGTTGCGCAGCGATCCCGACCGCGACCAATGGACCGTAGAGCGTCTTTGCGAGGCGGCAACCGCGCAGCTCGCCACCGGCTCGAGCTCAGCCGCCGTGCCGCTGCTGCGGCGCGCCCTGGCAGAGCCGCCGGCGATCGATGAGCTGGCGTCGATCCAGACGATGCTGGGGCTGGCCGAGTCGATCGCCGGCGAACCCTCTGGACTCGACTCGCTGCGAAGCGCCCTGGCCGCCAGCGATGGGGCCGTTCCGCGTGCCCACTCGGCCCTGCTGCTCGCCCGCTTCCTGGTATTCGCCGGGCTCGGTGGAGAGGCCGTCGCGACGGTCGAACCGGCCTTGGCGGAGCTCGATGGCATCGACGAGGACCTGCGCCTTCAACTCGAGGCGGCCCTCGTGACGGCCGCCCGCTCGGACGTGGGCCTGAGAGAGATCGCCGACGCCCATCTGGACTCGATACGCAAGACCGCTGAGGTGGATTCCCACGTCGGGCGTGTTGTTGCGGTCCAGTGCGCCTACTCAGCGGCCGCCGAGGGCGTCTCGGCCGAGAAGGCAATCGGCTTCGCTCGCACGGCCTTGAGAGGTCGGCGGCTGCTCGACGAAGCCCCCCTGAGCCCCGACGTCTACCTCGTCCCGATCAGCATGCTGGCGATCTGCGACGAGCTCGACGAAGCCGACGATCACTATCGCGAGGCGTTGAGACGAGCACGGGAGGGAGCCTCGCCGCTCGCCTACGCCTCGACGGCGGCGATGTTCAGCTGGACGAAGTACTTGCGTGGCGAGCTCGCCAAGGCAGAGCTGCTGGCGCGCGATGCCCTGCGCATCGCCTCGGAGTCCCCCGCGCTGGAGGCAATCAAGGGGTTCGCGACGGTGCATCTGGCGATCGTACTCATCGAGCGTGGAGAGCCCGAGGCCTCGCTCGAGCTCCTCGGTCCCGGCTTGGAGTCAGTGAGCTCGCACCAGACGTGGGCGCGAGAGACCGAGTTCGCGACCGGGCGCGCCCTGCTTGCGATGCGACGCCCGGAGGAGTCACTCGAGCGCTTCTTCGCAGCGGGCGAGCGCAGCGAGTCCTTTGGGATCGTCAACCCCGCCTTCCTACCCTGGCGGTCGCTCGCCGCGCAGGCCATGCACGAGCTCGGCGACGACGTCCGGGCTCTGGAGCTGAGCGGCACGGAGGTCGAGATCGCGCGGCGCTTCGGCGCGCGGAGGCCGCTGGGCATCGCCCTGCGTGCGCACGGTCTGCTGGTCGGCGGGGACGACGGCATCGGACTTCTGCAGGAGTCGACATCGGTGCTGGGCGACTCGCCGGCCGTGTTGCAGCGCTCGCACTCGCTGGTGTCGCTGGGGAGCGCGCTGCGTCGGGCCGGCCGTCGCGCCGAGGCCCGCGATCCACTTGCCGAGGGGCTGAGACTGGCCGAGAGCTGCGGCGCGGCGCCGCTCGCCAAGCTCGCCCGAGAGGAGCTTGGGGCAGGTGGCGCGAGACCCAGGGCAGACGGACGCTGGGACGCGGACGCGCTGACGATCTCGGAGCTGAGGATCTGCCGGATGGCCGCGGAAGGTCTGTCCAACCCGGCGATCGCCCAGGCGCTGTTCGTGACTCGCGGGACCGTCGAGTCGCACCTGCACGTCGCCTACCGGAAGTTGGGGATCGCCTCGCGCAAAGCGCTCCCAGAGGCCCTCGCCGCCTACGGCTAGGGCTCCTCCGAGACCGTCTAGCGGACGGCCACGAGACGGTCGCGCTCAGCTCCTCGCGAAGTCGAGGAAGACGGCCGTCGGGTCGGCCGGATCGACCTTCGCCTGCAGCACTCCCCCCGCCTGGGCCTTGGCCAGATAGAGCTGTGGCACCCCTTGTCGGACCGTCAGCGGATAGGGCGGGCGGCCATCGATGATCATCGTCACATCGAGTTCGATCACGGGCTCGTAGTTGATCATCTGCGTCGTCTGGCGCGCCTCGAGAATCGTCGCCGAGGCGTCGGCGCCGGTCGTCGCGAGCGTCAGTAGCCGCGTCTGCTCGGCCATCATCTCCTGCGCGGCGGCCATCTTCGCCTGGGCGCCGGCCATCCGCTCGCTTCGCGCGGCATGACGCCCCTTGCCCAGCGGTTCGCCGCCGGCCTTGTACATGTCGTTCATGTTTTTGAACAGACCCATGATCAGCCTCCTATGTAGAGCTCGTTGAAACGCTGGCCGATCGCGCGGTTGGCTTTGATGCGGTCGTTCCAGCCCGCCACGGCCGCGTCCCAGTCGGAGGCTGAGACGCCCTTCGACGCGGCGACCTCGACTGCCTTGGACTGGTCGTATCCATATGCCGCGAGGCCTTTGGAGATGTCGACGTACTGCTGGAGCGACACGCCGGCGATCGGCTCCAGATCCGTCTCATCGACAGGTCCGGCGGGGGGCATCACGCCGGCCCCCGGCATCGCGACGCTCGTCGCGCCGGGCATGGCCGCCTGCTGCGCGGCCCGCAGCGCTGCCGCCTGCTCGAGCATCTGATCCTTGTCGCGCATCATTTCGGCGCCCACCTTCGCCGCCTGGCTGCCCTGCTTGACGTCCTTCACAAAACCGATCCCGACCGACTTCTTCAGGATGTCTTTCCCGAGTCCCATCAGGCTCCTCTCGTCGTGTACAGAGCCCGGGAACCCAGGCCGTTGCAGGGCGAATGCCCGCGCGTGTCGCGCACACCAGCATCGGCCGCCCCGTCCGCGTTTGCATCTATGAGGCTCATAGGTATTTCGCGGTGGAACATCCGCTTGCGTCGATTGATCGGGCCGCCCACTGAGGAGCACTCTCCACGCTTTGGAGAGAGCCGTCTGCAGGCGCCGAAGCTGCTCGCCGGCAGCCTCGAAGTTTTTCTCGAACTGATGATCTAGCCGGCCCCCCGATCTCAACAAGGTGATCAAGAAGACTGCGTCGCCCGATGAGCTGGTCGCCGCTGAGCTCGGTCACGATTCGTTCCTGCCGACTGTCCCGGGATATCAGGAGGCGGTCGCGGGGTTCCTCGCGGACTAGCGCCAGGTCAATGCAGCAGTTGGTGCAGGTCCGCGGCGTTGATCACTTCGGCCTGGGCAGGGAACACCTTGCCCGTCAGGACGTCGTGAACCTCGGGATCACGATCGGCGCAAAGGTCGGCCAGCACGATCAGGCGATAGTCCCGGTCGTGGGCATCGCGGACGGTCGATAGGACAACGCCAGAGGTGGAGATGCCCGCCAGCACGAGCGTGTCGATGCCGCGCGCTCTGAGTTGCTCGTGCAGATCGGTACTGCCGAACGGCCCGACGCGGATCTTGCGCACGACGATGTCGCCCTGCTCGGGTGCGACGTCAGCGTGAATCTGCGTGTTGGCGTGGTCGGCGTGGAAGTGCTCCAGAGCAGCGACGGGGCCGCCGACTCGCTTGCCCATCGAGCCGCCGATCTCGCTCGCATCGGCGAAGCCGACGCGCACGTAACCGATCGTCCCGCCGTGGGAGCGGATCAGATCGATCGCCTGACGGGCGCCGGCCAGCAGCTCGTCGGGGTTCGGAGCCATCGGGATGATCCCGTTCTGGTAGTCCATGACCAGCAGGGCGGTCTTGGACGGGTCGATCGGCTGGACAGTCTCGGTGGTGCTCATAGGGGTTTGCTCCTGGGTTGCGGTGGGGGTTGGGTTCTGTTCGCCCCGCGGGCCGATCCTAGCCGCCGTGCGCGCTCGTCTCGGCGGTTCGGGATCGCTGGATGCTCACGTGCCGAGGCGAGCGCCGAAGGCCGAGTTCTCTCAGCCTCCGGCGCTCCCGAGCGACCTTCTGCGCGACACGCCCACGAACAGGAGCCCGCGCCAGGACTCGCTAGGGGCTTGTTTCGTATTCCCCTGCCGTGACCTGTTCTTTGCCCCCGAGAATCGAGGAGTAGCGACCGGCGGCTTCGTTCTTGTACCCCCCGGACACTGATGCATAGGAGAACAAGCTCGCGACGTTTTCAAAGCCGCCGCTGATCGTGTTGAACGGAGCGCTGGCTTTGTTGAAACGGCCCCCCGCAACCGAGGCGCCTTCAGCACCTGCAACGCCCTGCTTGCCGCCGCTGACCGCGGAACGCGATCCGGATGATTCGTTGCCCTGGCCGCCGCTCACCGAGGCCCATTCGCCGCTCGCGCTGTTTTCGGTTCCCGCGCTCACCGACGAGAAGGCACCCTGGGCCAGGTTCAACGAGCCTCCGAGAACCGACGATGCCGTGCCTTCCGCTCGGTTGCCCTCACCGAAGGCGACACTGAAGGGCGCGGAGAGATCGTTGCGAGAGCCGCCGAGGATACCTCCGTAGCTCGTCAGTGCCTGTTCGTTGCCGAGCAGGATGCTGTGCGAGCCGCTCTGGCGCCCCGGCGCTTCGTCGTATCCGATGATGAGGTTCCCGGCGCCGTTGGTGCTGGCGGTGAGCCCTTCGCCGTTGACGATCTGGAGATTCGCACCGGATATCTGGATCGTCGGTTTGCCGCCGACCCCTGCTGCGATGTATTTGACGTAGGGAAGGATCGTCTCGAGCGCCTGCTCTTCTGCTTCGGGCAGCAGCTTCGTCTTGGTGTACGCCGGTTTACAGGCCCCGCTCGGTTTGGGGGTCACTACTGCCGTCCCTGCAGCTTCAGGAACGCACACTTGAAGGTTTGCGGCGATCGCCGTGCCGCCAGCGGACGCCAATAGCCCGAGCACAGCGCATGCAACCGTGATCGAGTGCCTCAGCAAGCTCAGATGTCTCATCGTCATCTCCCTTTCTGGGGGGGCAGGGATGCCACCCGGTAGACCGGGAGTGAAACAACGGCGCAGAGACCATTCCAGCTGTGTCTCGCACTTCGAGGGCATCCAGCCGGTGACCGTTGTAACCGATATATCTAAACATATATAATGACTCCGATGGAGCCTATGACGCTGATCCGGACCGCGCGACACGCCGCGGGCATCACCCAGGTCGAGTTGGCGGCGCGAGCTGGCACGACCCAGCCTGCCGTGGCCTCATACGAGTCAGGTGCCAAGAAGCCGAACCTCGCAACGCTCTCGCGGCTGCTCGACGGCTGCGAACACGATTTTGAGGTGCTTGCAAACCCTCGCGTACGGCGAGGCGCCGCGTCGCTTGCTGCGCTCTCCGCGACGATCTCCAAGGATCTGTCAGGCAACCGGGAAAGCGATGCGCTGCGGTTGCTGTTCGGGTTCGCTGACGATTTTCGTGGATCCTCACGACCAGGACGAATCGCGCTGATCGCCGAGGAGCCGCCGCCGACTGACGACGCGCGATTCGATGCTGCCCTCGCGGGGATGGCCGAGTTCTTCGCCGCTGAGGTCGGCATTGCCGCGCCGGTGTGGGTCAACGGCCCTGGCCGCTTCCTCGAGCCTTGGTGGTTCGTCGCGAGCCGCCCGGCGTTCGACGCATACACGCTCGCCAACACGCCGGCACTGTTCGCCCGCCATGGCGTGTTCCTGGCCCGAGAGGTGTTCGACCGTGCCTGAGCGTGAATTCACAAAGGCACGGATTCTGCAGGCGCTCCAAGCTCTCGGCGAGGAGCTGGCCCGCGAGGGGGTGCGAGCGCAGGTCTTCATCGTTGGCGGCGCGGCGATGGCGCTTGCCTATTCGACCAGGCGCGTCACGAGGGATATCGACGCCGTCTTCGAGCCCAAGCAAACCGTCTACACCGCTGCCGCCAAAGTGGCCGAGGAGCTTGGACTGCCCGACGACTGGCTCAATGACGGGGTCAAGGGATTCATGCCGGGTCCGGACGAGGCACCCCGCCCAGTCCCCGCAATCGATGGCATCGAAGTGACCACGGCGTCGCCCCGGTACCTGCTCGCGATGAAGCTGATGGCGATGCGCTTCGGAGAGGACGACGAGGACATCGAGATCCTGCTGCGGCAGTGCGACATCCACAGCACCGAGGGAGCATTGGACGTGCTCAAACATGTCTATCCCGCAAAGGAGCCGCCGGCAAAGACGCGGTTCTTCTTGGAGGAGCTGCTCGGAGGCTAAGCCACTGAGTCACCCGGATTCCGGGGACTTCTCGATAGCGGGAGCGGGATCGATACGCAATGCTGCGACCGTTGATGGCCCGCAAACAGGGGACACAGCTCACAGGGTCGAGGAGTCGTGCCTACTCGGATAGCCGGTGCTAGATGCCGCAGGATCGGCTGCTTCACGGTCGTCCTGAGTCGCATGACTCGCGGCGACTCCCGCGCTGGTTGGCGCGTCCAGGCAGCATTCGACGCGGCTCTCGTGGACGCAAGGACGCCGCGTGCCGCAGCCGCTAACGGAGGTTCACAACCGCCGGCGCCCAGCCGTCGTGCATAGGCGTTTAGTTACGCTTCAGCGCGTGGAGCTGCAGCGGCGCATTGCGGAGGGGACGGGTGAGTTCTTGCTGTTCGCGCTGACCCCACCGCGCCTGACGACCGAACCGGAGCAAGCCAGTCAGATCGCCGCGAAAACACTCGAGCGCCTGCGCTCTGTGGACCTCGACGGCCTCGTGCTCTACGACATTGATGACGAGAGCGACCGCAATCCCGAGGAACGCCCCTTTCCGTTCCTACCCACGATGGACCCAGCCGACTACCTCGCTCGCTATCTCGTCGGCTTGGAAGTGCCGGCCATCGTGTACCGCGCTGTCAGCAAGTATCCAGAGCAAGGTCTTCGCTCGTGGCTCAGCGAACAAGCCCCAACCCACGCGCTGTCGGTGTTCGTCGGTGCGTCCTCTCGTGAGAAGGCGGCAGCAACCTCTCTGTTGCGAGCCTACGAGCTCAGGACCGAGGTGCGCCCGGATCTCCTTCTCGGAGGTGTCGCGATCCCAGAGCGGCACACGCGCGGGCGCGGGGAGCATGTCCGTCTGCTGGCGAAGCAGGCGGCAGGTTGCTCGTTCTTTGTCACCCAGATCATCTATGACGTCAATGCCGCGAAGAACTTGGTCTCCGATTATCACTACGAGTGTGCCGCTCGTGACGTCAAGCCAGCACCGATCGTGTTCACGTTCTCGGTCTGCGGCTCGTTGAAGACACTGGAGTTCGTTCAGTGGCTCGGTGTCGATGTGCCGCATTGGATCGAGAACGAGCTGCGCCACGCGGACAACACCCTCGACGCGTCTTACGATCAAGCCGTCGCCACGGCCGTCGAGCTCATCGCATTCTGCCGGCGCGTGGGAGTTCCATTTGGGCTCAGCGTCGAGAGCGTCTCGATCCGGCAAGTCGAGATCGAGGCCTCCGTCCGCCTCGCCACCCGGCTACAAGCAGAGCTACGTCGCTAGCCGCGAGCGATCCCGGAACCGAGTTCACTAAATGGCGTCAACCACGATCCTCCGGACGCCGCTTGGGCGCCGCGTCAAGGTCATCGAGCGTGGCACGGGAGCACCGATGGTGTTCCTCCACAGCGGGGTGGGCAGCGCCGGCGAGTGGAAGCAGGTCTTCTCGCTCTGGCCGGACGGCCACCGGCTCGTCGCGATCGAGGCCTACCGCGACGGCACCGGTCCCGGCGTGACCGGGCGCCGGAGCCTCGACGACTACGCCGATCAGGTCTACGCCGTCGTCGAGCACATCGGCACGTCCGTCGGCCTGGTCGGGTTCTCGTGGGGCGGCGCCACCGCCCTCCGCGTCGCTTCCGCGACGCCCGAGCTCGTGGACTCGCTCGCCGTGGTCGAGCCTGAGGTATACGCGTTGCTGCGCACACAGGACGCCGACGCATACGCCGAGATCTGTCGCCTGCGCGACCGATGGCGCGCGCACGTCCGCGCGGGGCGATGGTATGAGGCCTTCGAGGAGTTCGTCGACTTCTACAACGGCCCTGGCTCGTTCGCACGGTGGCCGCCCGAGCGCCGCGAGGCGTTTCTCGCTGCGCAGCAGGCCCGCGGAGACCTATGGCACGTTCTCTTGGACGACGTGCTGACACTTGACGCGCTCGCCGAGGTGACCGCACCGGTCCAGGTAATCGAGGGATCGCAAACGTCCACCGTCGACCACGCGATCTGCGACGTCGTTCGACGGCACCTGCCGCACGCGCGGCACACCTTGATCGAGGGCGCCAGCCACATGATCCCGCTCACCCACCCCGAGCCGCTCACACGCGCGCTCCTCAATGGGATCGAGCAGTGAGGACCGCGCGTTAGCGCCGGGCGCATTGTGCCTTCGTCGCCCTCAAGCGCCAACGAAAGCGACCGGACGGTCGCAGGTTAGTGGCATAGCGGGGGCGGGATTGATACTCAATCCTGCGACCGTAGTTGGCCCGCGAACAGCGGCCCTAGCCCATAGGGTCGAGGAGTCGTGCCTGCTAGGAGAGCCGGTGGCCTCTAGAAAGATCCCCAGGCGCGCCGGTCTGCGCGAGTGGCAGCGATCATCCAGCGCGGCGTACCAGAGTGATGGCTCAACCCCTTAGACCACGGAGCGGGTGTGTCCGTGCAGGATTCTCGGCAAGTCCGGGGTGAGGTCGACCGAGGGCCGTCCTAGGCCAAAGCCCTGACCAGCTTGGACGATCATCCCCGACCCGAGGTCACCCTCATCGAGGCCACGAAGGAACTCGACCGTGTCCTCGTCCTCGATTCCCTCCGCGATGACCAGCGCACCCGTCTGGCGGGCGAACGTCGCCATCGCCATTAGCACCGCACGCGCGCCCGGCTCTGTGGCGGCGGCAGCCACGATGCTGCGATCCAGCTTGACGAACTCCGCGTTGATCTTTTGCAGCATTTCAAGTCCAGAGTTACCCGTGCCGACGTCATCGAGCGCGGTCTTGAAGCCCTGCTCGCGCAGACGCTTCAGACGCTTGACGACAGCCGGTGTGCGACCTCCGAAGCGCTCCGTGACCTCGATCACGACAGACTGCGGATGCAGCCCTGCCTGCGCGACGAGTGGTGCCAGCCAAGCATTCGCCTCGGCGTCCAGATCGAGCGTCAACGGCGAGAGGTTCAGGAACAGGAGCACGCCTGGCTCGAGCTCTGGGGCGAACCGCAGTGCGCTTTCCACGCACAGCACATCCAACTGACGCACGCGCCCGATCTCCTCGGCGATGTCGAAGACCTCCGCCGGACCTGAGAGCGCGTAAGAGGGGTCGGGGCGGGTGAGCGCCTCGACGCCCAGGAGTGTCTCCGCCTCGAGGTTCCATATCGGCTGAAAGACAGTCGTAATGCCTGCCTCGTCAATCAGCCGCCGTACCGCCTCCTTCTTCTCCTGCGTGGTCACGACCACGTGCTCTCGTATGTCCTCGAAATGAGCCGCACGGTTCCCGCCGTGGCGCTTGGCCTCATACAGGGCGCTGTCGGCCTCCGCGCGCAAGGTGTCGGCCTGAAGTCCTGGCCGCATATCGCTTACACCGACGCTGACCTGGATGCCGGCATCCGACAGCGCGCGACTCAAGCGCCGGGCGAGAATGCGAGCGCCGTCCGTGTCGGTATGGGCCAGCAGCAGCGCGAACTCATCGCCCCCGATCCTGTAGGGGCGATCCCCCGGTCTGGTCTCGCGCAGGACCTCGGCGACACGCTTGAGCACCGCGTCGCCGTGTAGGTGTCCGTGGTAATCGTTGATGTGCTTGAAGTCATCGACGTCCAGCACCGCCAAGGCAAGTGGGTCGCGATAACGGACGGCCGAGGCGACCGCCTGCGGAAACTCATCTTGGAACGCTCGCTGGTTGGGCAGGTCGGTCAGCCCGTCGCGTGTGGCGCGACGCAGCATCATCCGATGGTCGCGCATCAACTGGCGCCCCCCCAACAGGTAGAACACGATCCCCCCGCCAATCAGAGCGAGCAACCCAACCAGAGCGAGGATCTTGCGCACTTCATTGAGTTGCGCATCGTAGGTGCGGTGGGCGTAGGTGACCTCGAAGGCGTAGCGTCCTCCAGGCAGGTTGAGCGGGGTAACAAACTCGAAGTCGCTCTGATCCAGGCTCGGATCGTTCTCGCGTCCGGCGTATTGCCTGCCCGCGATGAGCGCGTGATTGATCGCCCGGTCGGAATCGCTGCTGCCGATGAGAGCCTCGTCCTCGGACGCTCTGATCACATGCCGAGAATCGATTAGCAGCACCGCGAGGGTGCCTGGACGCTGCGCGATTGCGTCGATGAAGCGATCTACGTCGCGCAGAGCAGCAGCCTGGCTGGAAACGTGGGAGGCATCGGTTTCGAGGGCCTTGGCATCGGCTCGGTGCGCAGCTGCGTAGTCGGTGACTTGACGCTGCGCAAGATTGTGTTCGAGCAGGAGGTAACCAGGGATGCCGATGATCGCGAGCGTGAGAGCCGCAGCCATCCACAAGCGGGCGGCGAACGCAAACGTAGAGCCAGCCTCGCGCGCCCGCCCCCACTCGCGCACCGCACGGACCGGATACCGGACGAAGCTGATCGGGGAAAGTCGCTGCATCCGTCTGTATCGGCAAGTTGCGACGGCTGATTAGCGCACTTCTCGATCAAGTCCACAAGTTGAACTCTGCTCGCAGCTACCGCGTGAGTCGGGCGGGAAGGTTCCGCGCGGGACAAGCCGACCGCCGAAAGTCGTGACTAATCGACCGCGCGGGACCTGGATCACTCGCGCGGCCGCACGTCCCCTCGACGCGCGAATGTGATCGAAGTCGCAGGTGCATCTACCGCGAGGCGGGATTCGAACCCGCGACCTTCGGGTTATGAGCAGGCTCTCGGTAGTTTAGGGGGGTACGATTTGGCTCTCTAGAGCCATTCTTGTGGCTGGGTATCCCCCAGTTTCGCTCAAATTGCACCCCGTTTTGCACCCCGCTCCGTCGCTGGATCGCCGGTGGCGGACCACGCTGGTGGCTAAGGCGTCGAGAGGGCCTTCTCGAAGTCGTCCACGAGCTTGAGCAGCTCTCCGCACTCCCAGACTCGGCCCCATTTACGCTCGTTGAGCTTCGTGAGGATCCCAGCCTCCTCCAGCTGTGCGATCGCGCCGCCGATGGCGACGTGCGACTTGCCGGTGAGCTGCTGGGCCGCGGCGACGTCGATCACGGGCTGGGCTGGAAGCGCGTTGATGAGTTCTCGGACGGCCGCATCACGGCGAGGCTGGCCGAGCTGCTCGAGCCATCTCGCCTGGACCGCCTCGATCTCCCCGGCGAGACGTTCTGCTTCGCCGGCCGAGCGCCTGGTCGCCTGCCCGAACCGGCCACACCAGATGCTGACCTTGCCCTGGCTGTAGGCGCCGAGGCCGCCGATGTAGTTCCTGGGTTCTGCCGCGAGGACGAGGCTCACCGGCGGGAGATAGTGCGCGATCTCTCCACGGCGGCGCAGAACGGTGTAGATGAGAGCACGCCCGGCACGCCCGTTGCCGTCGATGAACGGGTGGATGTTCTCGAACTGCGCGTGTGCGACGGCGGCTTGTGCGACGGCCGCGAGGTCGGTGCGGTCGATGAATCGGCAGAGGTCCTCCAGCAACTCGGGGACCTGCTCGTGCGGCGGACCGACATACGAAGCGCCTATTGGGTGATAGTCGTTTCCACCGATCCAGCTCTGGGTGGTGCGAAGGACCCCCGCGATCTCGCGATCCTCGGTGAACCGGAGCAGCGTGCGATGGATCTCCTGGATGTCCGCGACGGCTAGATGATTGATTCCACGGTCTTGGGTGTGGAACGGGTGGGTTTATAGGCAGCAGGGTCGAAGTCGGCGGTACTCAATAACCAGTCGCCGACCCAAGGAGGGTCTCGATGGACGCCGACCTCGACCTGCTGCTGACTGC
>DATBBF010000001.1:0-43671 GCA_036271135.1 Solirubrobacteraceae bacterium | reverse complement strand
CGTTCGAGAAGGCCGGCGGCTTCGCCCCCACGATGGGCATCATCGGCACCGTGATGGGGCTCGTACACGTGCTCCAGAACCTGTCGGCACCGGCCACCCTGGGCCCATCGATCTCCTCGGCGTTCATCGCGACGCTGATGGGCGTCGGCTCCGCCAACGTCCTCTACCTGCCGATCGCCAACCGCCTCAAGGCTCTGTCCAAGGCCGAGGTCGAGCTTCGCACCCTGACCCTCGAGGGCATCCTGGCCGTGCAGGCCGGTGACAACCCGCGCGTGGTCGCCGAGAAGCTCGGCTCGTTTGTGCCGCCGGCCGAGCGCAACGCCGCGGATGAGGGGGCCAACGTCCGGGAGTTCGCCCAGCAGGAAGCCGCCTGATGGCGGGCCGTCGCTCAGGGCGCCGTGCCCGCCACGCCGTGCACGAGAACGAGGAGCGGTGGCTGCTCACCTACGCCGACATGATCACGCTGCTGATGGCGCTGTTCATGGTGCTGTTCTCGATCTCCTCTGTCAACATCTCCAAGTACCAGACGCTGCAGAAGTCGCTGAAGGCGGCCTTCTCGGGCAACGTCCTTCCGGGTGGCAAGGCGATCGCCCAGCAGGGCTCCACCCAGAACGCCAGCCACGTTCCGGCGACCGCCGAAGTGCAGGGCCTCGAGCCCGTCGCCACCAGCGGCGCAAGCAAGCTGGCGAACAGCGCCAGCCACTCTCCGACGGCTTCGACGGCGAGCACCCAGGCAGCGGCCCAGCAGGAGGCCGAAAGCTTCGTCCACATCAAGCACCAGCTCGACGCCTATGCCGCCAAGCACGGCTTCGCGAAAAGCGTCAAGACGTCGATCGAACGCCAGGGTCTCGTGATCCGCGTGCTCACCGACGATCTGTTGTTCGCCTCCGGCCAGGCCGGCCTGAACCCGAAGGCGGATTCGCTGCTGGGCGAGATCGGAGCGCTTCTGAACCTCGCCAACACGCATCCGATCGACGTCGAGGGCAACACCGACGACGTCCCGATCCACAGCGCCCTTTACCCCAGCAACTGGGAGCTCTCGACGGCTCGCGCGAGCACCGTTGTCAGGTTCCTGGTCGGTACGGGGGTCGGTGCCAGCCGCATCACTGCGATCGGCTATGCCGACCAGCGACCGCTGGCCAGTGACGCAACGGCCAGTGGGCGCGCCCGCAACCGTCGCGTCGAAATCGTCGTGCGAAGGATCTACGGGTCCGGAGCGGAACCCTAAGTCAAGGAAGACTGAAACATGCTCAAGAACAAGAAGGTGATGTTGGCCGTTGCCCTGCCGGTGCTGCTGTTCATGGGATACACCATGACCAAGCCGAAGCCGGTCGTGAAGATGAAGATCAAGGGGATCGTCTACGTGATGCCCCAGTCGTTCCTGCTGAACCTCTCAGACGGGCGCTACGCCAAGCTCACGATCGCCCTCCAGCTCGCCCCGGGACAGAGCGACGGCGCTTCCGCCGACGCCGCACCGGCGAGCACCGAAGGCCCGGGCACGCTGCCCGAGGAACCGATCGTGCGCGAAATCGTCACCAACGCCGTGACCAACGAGTCAAGCGAAACGCTCGTGGGGTCGTCCAGTCGGCGTGCTATCAGACAGAAGATCTTGCTGACGATCCGCAAGGACACCGACCTGAAAGTCGAATCGGTCCTGATTCCGGATCTGACAGTCCAATAGGAGGCGCCGTGCCAGAGACGATCGAGTACGAGGAGTTCGAGGCCACCGGTGACGCCGGCACGCCGGCCGCGAGCGGCTCGGCCGATCTCAGCCGGCTGAGCGACATCCCGATGGAGCTGAGCGTCGAGCTGGGCCGCAGCCACATGACGGTCGGGCAGACGCTCGAGCTGCGCGTCGGCGCCGTCGTGGCGCTCGAGCGCCAAGCGGGCGAGCCGGCCGACCTGCTGGTCAACGGCTCGCCGATCGCGCGAGGCGAGATCGTCGTCGTGGAGGAGCAGTACGGTCTGCGCATCACCGAGATCCTCGACGAACCGCAGCAGCCACCGCTCGCCGGCGTCCCCGGCGCCGGGGAGGAGCAGCCGCCGGATACGGTCGCCGAGCCTGCCGCGACCGGCGAGGAGGCCTGAGCGTATGGCGGTGAGCCCCAGCGGCGAGACCGCCGCCGAGGCCACCGAGGGAAGCGAGGAGGCGCCGGCGGTTCGCGCGCTGGACTTCTCACAGCCCAGCAAGTTCTCTCCGGAGCTGCGCCGCCGCATCGGCTTCGCAGTCGAGTCGAGCTGCGAGGCGCTGTCGGCGAGCATGTCGGCGAGCCTGAAGGCGGAGGTCCTGGTGGAGGCAGCCGAGACCGCCCAGAACACCTGGGCGGCGGCACGCGCCGGGCTGGCCGCCGACGGGATCGCCGTCGCCGTCCACGCCGACCTGCCGGCACGCTCGATGCTGCTGCACGTCGAACAGCCGATGATCCTGCAGGCGCTGGAATGCCTGCTCGGCGGCAAGGCCGCCCAGGCGCCTTCCGAGCGCCATCTCTCGGAGATCGACTGGACGCTCGCGAAGGGCCTGCTCGACACGGTCGTGGCGGAGCTCGATGTCGCCTGGCGCGACCTCGGCGGCCCGCAGCTGACGCGCGGCGAGCTCGACCTCGAAGGCGACGCCGGGGTGAGCGTCGCGCCCGGCGAGCCGACGCTGTCGTTGCAGCTGCGCACACACATCGACGGCTGCGAGTCGGCGATCTGGGTGCTGATGCCCTGGAGCGCTGTGCAGTCCGTCGCCGAGGGCCCGCACCACGGCAGCGCGGCGGACGCGGCCGAGCCGGCTGCGGCCGGCCTGCGCGAAGGGCTCTCGGTCGCCCAGGTCCTGCTCCGCGCCGAGGTCGGCTCGGTGCAGATGCCGATCGGGGAGATGCTCGACATCGCCCCGGGCTCCGTCGTCGAGCTGAGCGAGCGCTCGGAGGATGGCGTGCGGCTCTACGCCGAGGAGGTCTCGGTTGGCCGCGGACGGCCTGGCCGCAGCGGCGCCAGGAAGGCGATCAAGCTGGAGGCTGCCGATGAGCAGCCGGTGCACGCCGCCACCTACGCCAAGCTGGGCCGCGCCGAGCTCGACCGCGCCCGGGCGCATGCCCGCTCCGCCGCCGATGAGGAGACCTCCCCGTCGATCCTGCGCAGCATCTTCGTCCGCGTATGGGCTGAGCTGGGACGCACGCACATCGCCCTTGGGCGGGCGCTCGAGTTGGCTCCGGGCACGGTCGTCGAGCTCGACCAGGGGGCCGATCGGCCGATCGAGCTGTTCGCGAACGGCCTGTGCTTCGCCAGCGGCAGCCTCGTCGTCACCGCCGACGGCGGCTGGGGCGTGGCGGTCGAGCAGCTTATGTAGCTCAAGACTCGCCGGGCCGGGTCGATAACCCGGGCGACTCTTCCTCGGAGTCGACCCTCGATGACGAAGCTGAACCCGCTCTCCCGTGCGGTCGCGACGGCGGCCGCGGCCGCTGGCGCCTGCCTGCTCGCTTCCGCCTGCCCGGCGACGGCGCTGGCCGCCGGAAGCTCCAAGACGTCCACGGGCGCGGGCGAAAACACGCCCCTGAACCTCAGCCCCGTCTCGACCGGAACGCACTCGAGCGGCTCCGGGGGGAGCATCGTGCGCACGATCGTCGGGCTGGCGATCGTGATCGCCGTGATCTGGGGTCTCGCGTGGATCCTCCGCCAGGTCAAGTCCGGTCGCGACCCGCAGATGTCCAGCGCCGGGCTGACCAGCATCGCCGCACTGAGCCTCAGCACCGGCCGCTCGGTGCACCTCGTCAAGGCCGGTAGCGACTACGTGTTGCTGGGCAGCGCCGAGCAGGGTGTCGTGCCGATCCACCGCTACACCGAGGAAGAGGCTCGCCAAGCCGGCCTGCTGGATGTGATCGACGCGCCCGCCAAGCCTCGGCGTGCGCTGCTGCGGCCACCGTCAGAGCCGACGTACGCTTCGGGTCCCGGTCGTGTTGCCACAACCAGCGTCGTCCACTGCCCCGGCGGTGGTCACGACCCGATGCGGATGCCCGAGGACCGTCCCGGTTCGGGCGTTGTCGACCGCCTGCGTGAAATGACGGTGCGCCGTTGACGCCGATCGCCGCCGGCCTCAACGTCGACTCGGGCAACGCAGTCCAGATCCTGCTGCTGATCGGCGGGCTGACGCTCGTGCCCGCCGTCCTGTTCACGGTCACCGGCTTCAGCCGGATTCTGATCGTGCTGGGCTTCATCCGCACAGCCGTCGGCACGTCGAACGCGCCGCCCAACCAGGTGCTCGTCGGAATCGCTCTGTTCCTGACGATCTTCGTGATGTCGCCGACGATCAACGCGATCAAGAAGGACGCGATCGAACCGCTGACGGGACATCACATCAGCACCACCACGGCGATCAAGCGGGCCGAGGAGCCGCTGCGGGAATTCATGTTCCGCCAGACGCGCACCCAGGACATCTCGCTGTTCGTCGGCCTTGCCCACGACAAGACGCCCAAGAAGCGCGCAGAAGTTCCCACCGAGGTGCTGATCCCCGCCTTCATCATCTCCGAGCTGAAGACGGCCTTCCAAATCGGCTTCCTGATCTTTCTGCCGTTCTTGATCATCGACCTGATCGTCTCCTCGACGCTGATGAGCATGGGGATGATCATGCTGCCGCCGACGTTCATCTCGCTGCCCTTCAAGGTGCTGCTGTTCGTCCTCGTTGACGGCTGGGACCTCGTCATCCGAGCGCTCGTCCAGAGCTTCCACTGAGGTTGATCGGATGAATCAGGACACCGTCGTCAACCTCGCCTCGCAGGCGATGAGCCTCGCGCTGAAGGTTGCGGGCCCGCTGCTGCTCGTCGCGCTCGTGATCGGCCTGGTTGTCAGCGTCTTCCAGGCCGTCACCCAGATCCAGGAGCAGAGCCTCAGCCTGATCCCCAAGATCGTGGGGGTGGCTGTGGTCATCGTCGTGCTCGGGCCGTGGATGCTCGGACAGCTGGTTTCTTACACGACCGATCTGTACACGGCTATCCCAACCATGGTCGGATCCTGATGCTCCGTCGTGACGTGGTGAGGACCCGAGCTGCCACCTTTGCCGCGGGGACACACACTGCGAGTTCGGCGGCAGGGGATCCTCACCGCGTCACGACTCCGCCCGCCCGGGGCGCAGTGGACCTTGGGAGCGACTGGCGATGAACCAGGTTTTGACTCAGCTTGCCGGGAACCAGTTCGGTGGGTTCATTCTTGTGCTCGCTCGGGTCACTCCGTTGTTTCTGCTGGCGCCGCTTTTCTCCTCGGACTTGATCCCGGCGCGTGTGAAGGGGTTGATCGCGGTGGGGATCTCGATTGGGCTCACTCCGATCGCGATGCATGGGCAGCACATCCCGAGCGATCCGATGAAGGTCGCGGGGCTGGTGTTCGAGGGGCTGTTGACCGGTCTGGCGTTCGCTTTCGCGCTGGCGATATTGATGGGCGCGATCGAGTCGGCGGGGTCGATCATCGATGTCGTCTCGGGCTTCTCCTACGGAAGTCTCATCAACCCCATCTCGGGGGAAACCAGCGCTGTCATGTCGCGCTTCTACTCGCTCGTCGGGACGATGATCTTCCTGGTGATCGGCGGCGACGCCTGGACGCTGAAGGGTCTGGGGCGGACCTTCGAACTGGTGCCCCTGACCGACGCGCCGCGGCTGTCCTCGCTGGTGGGGGGAGCCGAGCAGGTGTTCTCGACGATCTTCACTTCCGCGATCGAGATCGCCGCTCCTGCACTGGCGGCGCTTTTGATCACCGACGTCGCCTTCGGGATCGTCTCGCGCGTCGTGCCGCAACTGAACGTCTTCGCGGTCGGCTTCCCGACGAAGGTCGCGGTGGCGCTGCTGATCGTCGGCGCGTCGTTGCCGTTCGTGTCCAACTGGATCTCCGGCCAGCTCTCTACGAGCGTGGGGGCGGCGCTCGGCGCGCTGCACGTGGCCTGAGTCATGGCACGCGAGGACCGCACAGAGAAAGCAACGCCGAAACACCGCAAACGCGCGCGGGAGAAAGGCCAGGTCGCTCGCAGCGCCGATCTCAGCGGCTCGCTGGTGCTGGTCGCGGGGCTGGCCGTCGTCTCGATCACCGCACCGGCGATCGCCAACGCCGGCGGCAACAGCTTCCGGGCGATCCTGGCCGACATCGCCCACCCCGGCAAGGCGACGACGGCCGCGGGGCTGACGGGCCTGATGCACACGGCGCTGAGCACGATCGAGATAACTGTCCTGCCAATCGCGGGGGCCTGCCTGGCTGCTGCCCTGATCGGCGGCGTCGCGCAGGTCGGCGGGCGCCCGACGCCACAGGCTCTGAAACCAGATTTCCGGCGCATCAACCCCGTCAGTGGCCTGCGCAACCTGCTCGGGCCCAACCTGATCTTCGAGGCGATCAAGGCCGTGCTGAAGGTCGGCGTCGTCGGAGCCGTCGCCGCACTGACGCTGCTGCCCGGCATGACCAACCTGGCTGCGACGGTCGGGATCCCTCCGGGCGCGTTGGCCTCGATCGCCGGGCACCGCGCGCTGGGCGTCGCCCAGCATGCGGCCATGGCCTACGTCGCGATCGGGCTGATCGACTACGCCTGGAAGCGCTTCCGCCACGAGCGCCAGCTGCGGATGACCAAGCAGGAGCTGAAGGACGAGGTCCGCCAGTACGGGGTCTCGGGCGAGGTCAAAGCGGCGCTGCGCAGACGTCAGATGCAGCTTGCACGGGCGCGCATGATGGCCGCCGTCCCGCAGGCCGACGTGGTCGTCACCAACCCGACTCACTTCGCCGTCGCGCTGCGCTACGACGGCAGCAAATCGGCGCCGGAAGTCGTCGCCAAGGGTCAGGACTTGATCGCCGCGCAGATCAGGCGGATCGCCGAGGAGAACGACGTGCCCGTCGTCCCCGATCCGCCCTTGGCGCGGGCGCTGCACAGCTCGACCGAGATCGGTCAGGTGATACCCGAGGAACTCTATGCCGCCGTCGCCCGGGTGCTGGCATTCGTCTACCGCATGGCCGGCCGGGCGCCCGCCACCAGGAGAGTCGCCTGATGAGCAGCAACTCCGTAAAGCGCCTGCTGCGACACACCGATCTGCTCGCCGCGGTTGCCGTCGTGATGGTCGTGACGATGCTCGTCGTACCGCTGCCCTCGGCGATCCTCGACCTGTTGATCACGATCAACATCTCCGCGGCGCTGACGATCGTGGCGGCAACGATGTACCTCGGCAAGGCGCTGGACTTCGCCTCCTTCCCGAGCCTCCTGCTGCTGACGACCATGTTCCGCCTGGCGATCAACGTCTCGGTGACGAGGCTGATCCTGACGACGGGCAACGCCGGCAGCGTCGTCAAGTCCTTCGGCGCGTTCGTCGTCGGCGGCAACGTGATCGTCGGCCTCGTGATCTTCCTGATCCTCGTCGTGATCCAGTTCGTCGTCGTGACCAACGGCGCCGGGCGGGTCGCCGAGGTTGGCGCGCGCTTCACCCTCGACGCGATGCCCGGCAAGCAGATGGCGATCGACGCCGACCTGAACGCCGGGCTGATCACCGACGAGGTCGCTCGCGAACGGCGCTCGGAGATCAGTCGCGAGGCGGACTTCTACGGGGCGATGGACGGCGCCTCGAAGTTCGTCAAAGGCGATGCGATGGCGGCCGTCATCATCACCCTCATCAACCTCGTCGGCGGGATCATCGTCGGCGTCGCCCAGCACGGCCTGAGCTTCAGCCAAGCCACCCACCAGTTCTCGCTGCTGACCGTCGGTGACGGCCTGGCCGCTCAGATCCCGGCGCTCTTGATCTCGGTCGCGACGGGCATCATCGTCACCCGCGCCGCCTCCGACCGCGACCTCGGCTCAGACATCGCCAATCAGATCCTCGGCCAGCGCAAAGCGCCGATGGTGGCCGCCGCCGCGATCACCGGCTTCGCACTCGTGCCGGGGCTGCCGAAGCTCCCCTTCCTGTTCATCGGCGGGATCTTCGGGGCGATCGCCTGGGGCGTTCGGAACGGCATGCCCGGAGCCGAGGACAAAGCCGCGAAGGCCGTGCCGTCGGCACTGCCGGCCGGCGGCGGAGAGCCACTCTCGGAGGTCGGCGTCGATGCACTCGAGCTGGCGATCGGCTTCGGCCTCGTCCCGCTCGTCGACGGTGGCTCCGGCGGCAGCTCCAACAACGCGCTGCTGCGCCGCGTCAGCATGGTCCGCCGCCAGATCGCAGGCGATTTGGGGATCGTCATCCCCCGTGTGCGAATCCACGACGAGCTGGGCATGGAATCGCACGAGTACGTGATCAAGATCCGCGGCTCGGAGGTCACGCGCGGGCGGATCATGCCCGGGCATCTGCTGGCGATGGACCCCGGCGACGCGTTGGGAACGCTCAACGGCATCCCCACGCGCGAGCCCGCGTTCGGCCTGGAGGCCGTGTGGGTGCACGAGTCCAGCCGCGCCGAGGCAGAGTCGCTCGGCTACACGGTCGTCGACGCCGAGTCGGTGATCGTCACCCACCTGACGGAGACGATCCGCAATCACGCCGCCGAGCTATTGACGCGCCAGGACGTGCGCACGCTGCTGGACCGGCTCAAGGAGACCAACGCCGCGGTCGTCGAAGAGGTCGTGCCCGACGCGCTGTCGCTCGGAGAGATCCAACGGGTGCTGCAATCGCTGCTGGCGGAGGGTGTGCCGATCCGCGACCTCGGCACGATCGTGGAGGCGATCGGCGACAAGGCGCGAACAACACGTGACACAAGTCTTCTCTCGGAGTACGCTCGCCAGGCGTTGGGCCGGGCGATCACTGCTCCCCACCTGGACGATCAGTTGCGCCTGCAAGCGATAACCCTGGACCCGGCGATCGAGCAGGAGGTATCCACCTCGATCACCCAGACGACCGACGGGGAGTACCTGGCGATGGAGCCTCCTAGAGCACAGGCGATAGTCACCGCGCTGCGGGCGCAGGTCGAGCACGCGACCGCCCGTGGCTCGCGACCGGTGCTGCTCTGCTCGGCGCGCATCCGCCGCCACCTGCGCCGGCTGATCGCCCAGGCCCAGCCGCACCTGGCGGTCTGCTCCTACAACGAGATTTCACCGGGGATCGATGTTGAAACGATCGGGGTGATCCACGCATGAGGGGGCTCCGCGGCGATACGCCTGTGCTCGGGGCCGCCTACGGGGCCGGGAGTACCGACGTCGTGGTCGCTGACGCGGCGGGCGAGCACAGCCGTATCGCCGCTCCGCTGCCAGCAGATGTGCGGTGTCGCGACAGGGGGATGCGGATATGAGTACTCCGGGGGACCTTCTGAATGCGCTTGGACGCGAAGCGCGAGCACGGTTCGCCGGCGGCCGCGATACCGCCACTCCGCGCGTGTTCCGCGGGCGCACCGTCGAGGAGCTGATCCCCCGGATCGAGCGTGAGCTCGGCCCGGAGGCGATCGTCGTGCGCCGCCGCGAGGGCCTGACGGGCGGCGTGATGGGCTTCTTCCAGCATTCCTGGGTGGAGATCGAGGCCGTGCCCGGCACCGCCGGAGTGGATCTCTACGACGAGCCTTCGAGCGTCGAGCCGCCACCGGCGATGGCCCCCGGTCTCGCCCCGCCGCGGGCAGCCCTGGGATATCAGCCGCTGCCGATCCCCACGGCGCCACCGGCTGCGACGACGCCGCCGCAGTCGTTCGCGCCGCCGGCTACGAGCCCCCCGGCCGCCCCGGATCTACCGCCGGCCGCGGCTGGGTTTGAACCGGAGCCGCTGTTCGCGGGTCGACCGACCGCCGGGGAGCCGGGCGGCAGTGCCTACGTGACTGCCCATCTCGCCGCGCTCGCAAGGGCCGACCGTGTCGCGCAGGCGCCGCCGCCGCTGGTGGCGGAGCCACCACGGCCGGCTCCCGCCCCACCGCCGCTCGACTTCCACGAGCTGATCCCCGAGCAGACCAGGCGCCCCGCGGCACCGATCGCCCCGCCACCGGCGGACTGGGCGGCGCGCCCGACGCTCGAGCGCCGCACCGTCCAGCCGGGCTCGCACGCCCGGGCGCGAGCGGGAGTCGAAAAGGGCCTCGCCCGCTACGGGATCGGAGAGCAGTTGGCGGGAGAGCTGATCGACATGGCGATGGCCCACGCGATGCCGCTGGCCCCCCGCTCGGGCCTCGCTGCAGCGGTGCGCACGACGCTTGCCCAGCGCATACCGGTCGCAGAGCCTTTGTCGGCGACGGGAGCGTCGATCGTGCTTGCCGGCGCGGGCGGCGCCGGCAAGACAACCTGCTGCGCGGCGCTGCTCGAGGCATACCGCACCGGCAGCACCCTCCCGGCGGCGTTCGCGACGCTCGTCCGCGAGGGCGATGCGGGCGAGCTGCGGCTGCTGATGAGCCCCCAGCTGCTCAAACCGGTGCCGTTGGAGAGCCCCAAGGCGCTGCGGGCGCTGCGCCGTGCTCGCGCCGATGGCCTTGCGGTGCTCGACACGCCGCGGCTCTCACCGGCTGACCGTAACGGCATCCGCCGACTCGGGCGCGTGCTCGGCGAGCTCGCCCCAGACCGCGTGCTGCTGGCCTTGCCGGCGACCCTCGGCCGGGCGGCCGCGGCGCAGCTGCTCGAGGCGCTGGCGCCGCTGAAGGCCGACGGCCTGGTCGTCACCCATGCCGATGAGACCGACCAGATCGGCGTCGCCGTCGAGGCCGCCTGCAACTTCGGCCTGGCGCCCGAGTACATGCTGACCCACGTCCGCTCCGGCGGCTGGCGCCTGCGACGCCTGGACCCTGCCGGACTGGCGGCGATGGTGCTGCCGTGAGGCTCGCCCGGCGCAAAGCACCCCGCAACGAGCCGGTGGCGCTACCGGAGGTGGCCGAGATGGTCGTCCTGGCGGTCGGCGGCGGCCGGATCCCCGCGCGGGTGATCGAGCGTGGACCAGACTCCTTGGCGGTGGCGATCACCGTGCCCACCCGCCCGCTCGGCCACGATCAGCTGGCTGAACTGCTCGTGGAATTCTCGAGCCCACGCGGCCGTGTACGGCTGGCGGGGACGGTCGCCAGCCAGGACCCCTCCGACCCCGACGTCGTGCAGATCGTCTCGCCGCGGTCGGTAGAGGTGCTGCAGCAGCGCGAGTACGTACGGATCAACTCCGCCCGCCCGGTGCTCGTCTACTGCGGTCGCGACCAGGACAGGGTCCAGAGCTTCACCGTCGACGTGAGCGGCGGCGGCCTGCTGCTTGCCGGCCCCGACACCCTCGGGATCGGCGAGCAGGTCAGCTTCCGGTTGACGCTGACGCCGGGAGTGCTGCCGATCTCCGGTACCGGGAAGGTCGTGAGGATCGACGCTCACGGACACCGTGCGGTGGAGTTCGAGTCGATCAGCGATCTCGATCGCCGCCGGCTGGTGCGCTTCATCTTCGAGTGCCAGCGCTCCGAACGGCGTCGTGGCCTCGAGAGTGAGGGCTCCGGTGGCTGAGGCAGAGGCGACGATCGAGGCTCCTCCCGAGGAGGAGGGGGCTGCTCCGGCCGCGCCCGCCGAGGCGGCGAAGCCTGCCAAGGCTGCCAAGCCCGCGAAGGAGAAGAAGGAGAAGAAGGGCAAGAAGGACAAGGGCTCAGACGGCGAGGAGGCGGCTGGTGGGCCGAGCGTCGCCGCGCATCCACGGGCGGCAAGGGCGGTGGGCCGTGCCAAGGGCTGGGGCGCCCTGATCGGCTTCATGCTCGGCGGCTACGAGTCGCTGTCCACCCACACCGTCGCTGAGACGCTGCTGCGGGCGCTGATCGCAGGCGCCGTCCTCTACGTGGGGGTATGGGCGGGCGCGCTGTTCTTCTGGCGGCGGATGGTGATGCTCGAGATCAAGGCCCGCGAGCAGCAGATCCTGGCTGCTGCCGGAGCCGCCCGCGCGGCCCGTCAGGTCGCCGAGGGACGGCCGGCTCAGAGCACGGGGGCGGCCGGATAGGCCGTTGAGCGATGGACCCGCTGCTTCCGATCGACCCCTCAACGACGGCGCTCCCCTCGCGACGGGTGCCACCGGTGGACAGACTGAGGCGAATCACCCGCGAGGGCGACCGCCCGCGGCGCGATCCCAAAGAGCCGCGGGAGGGCGCCGAGTACCGCGAGCCTCCCGAGGACGAGCCCGGCGAGGGGCACATCGACATCCGCGTCTGACGCAAGCACGCGCCCAGGCGCAGGAGACGATCGGCGGGTGGAGAAACCCGGTCCAGCGAGGAGGAGTGCCTCCTCAAGTTTCCCTCCACGCCGGTCGATAGATCGGCGTGGGTCGACATGGAGTCGGCTCCGGGACCTAACACAAAACGTCATCAAGGAGATGAACGCATGGGCCTGACGGTCAACACAAACATCGAGGCGATGGATGCCGCGAGGAACCTGAACAGCACCGAGAACATGCTGTCGACATCGATGCAGCGCCTGTCTTCAGGCCTCCGCATCAACTCGGCTGCCGACGACGTCGCCGGCTACGCCATCAGCCAGCGTCTGCAGGGCCAGGTCAACGGCCTGAACCAGGCGACGCAGAACATCGCCGACGCGGTCTCACTGGCTCAGACGGGCCAGGGTGCACTGAGCGACGTCGTGGGCATGCTCCAGCGTGTCCGTGAGCTCGCGGTGCAGTACGCCAACGGCACCACGTCGGAAACCGACAAGGAAGCGATCGAACAGGAGACTGAACAGCTCAAAGAAGAGATCACGCGCGTCGGTGAAACGACGACGTTCAACGGCGTGAAACTTCTTGAAGGTGGAGCTTCGATCACCTTCCAGGTCGGCGCCAACGAAGAAGAAACGGTCGAAGTCAAAACGATCGAATTGGCCAAAGCGGTCGAAGGTGCGTCGATCACCGAAATCAAATCGATCGACACCGCACTCGACGAAGTGACCAAGGCTGCTGGTGAATACGGCTCGGTCCAGAACCGTATTCAGTACACCGCTTCCAACCTGGAAGTTTACAGCCAGAACCTCTCCTCGGCGGTCAGTGGGATCGTCGACGTGAACATGGCCACCGAAATGACCGCGTTCACCAAGGACCAGGTTCTTCAGCAGGCTGGCGTGGCGATTCTCGCCCAGGCCAACCAGCTCCCGGACGCTGTCCTGAAGCTGCTGCAGTAGCAGTCAGATCTTCCTCAGCGGTGACGTCTTCGGGCGTCACCGCTGCAGCGAAGCCCTTCGAGCGATGATCCGGCCTTGTGTCGGGCAGCTCGCCGGGGGGTAACACAACGCTTCAGGCGGTCTGAGAAAGGACCGGCGGAAGCCACATACCGCCGATTCATCGAGGGAACGGTGGTTCGAAGTGGGCGACGACGGTCGCCCACTTCACTTTAAGGGGCCGGGCCTGGACCTCAAACGCGGCGTGGCCCTGCCGATTACCGGGGGCGATGTCAATCGAAACGACGATCGACCGGGTCAGTGCGATCAGGGCAGCGATCGCCGATCCCGCCGAGTTGGTCAACGGCTCCGGCGCGACCGGTGGAACGGCCGCACCGGCGGCAAGTGGGACCGGCGCGACGGCGGCTTCGCCGTTCGCTGCCGCTCTCGCGCAGGCCAGCGCCGGCTATCCGCAAGCCGAAGCCGGGGTAGCCACCCCCGAGGAGGGGCTGTCGGGGGCGAGCAGCGGGCTGAGCGGCACCGGCTCGAGCTACGGGACGACGGCCATGCCCGGCGCGATGCAGGAGAGCGGCGGTTCGGGCGCTCGCGTAGCGGCTGTCGCCGAAACCCAGATCGGGCAGGCCGAGCAGCCGCCGGGCTCAAACGAAGGCCCGGCGATCGCCGAATACCGCAGCGCCACGGCGGGTGCGATGCCGGGGGAGCCGTGGTGCGCATACTTCGCCTCCTGGGCGGCACGGCAGGCCGGCGAGCCGATCGGAGCGTCCGGACAGGGCCTCGGCTCGGTCTCGGAGATCTGGTCGTGGGCGCAGAGCACCGGTCGTGCTGTTACGAACGGGCCGGGGGTCGTGCCCAAGCCGGGCGATCTGATCGTCTTCGGCGGCGAGCACGTCGGCATCGTTCGTGGCGTGCTGCCGGACGGGCGCATCGAGACTGTCGAGGGGAACTACGAAAACAAGGTCTCGGCGAACGTACGCAGCGCCGGTGAAGCGACGGGCTACGTCAGCATGAGCTGAGTCACTGGTCGGCCGCCGTTTCGGGCGTGAAGGAGAGCGTGCCGGGTACGATCAGTTCTTGGCCTCCTCCAGTCCCCCCCAGCCCGCCCAGGTGCCCGACCGACCGACCCTCGAGGGCCTCGAGGAGAAGTGGGCCGCGGCGTGGGAGCGCGACGGCGTCTACGCCTTCGACCGCGCCGCCCCTCGTGAGCGGGTCTACTCGATCGACACGCCGCCGCCGACCGTCAGCGGCTCGCTGCACGTCGGTCACGTCTTCTCCTACACACATACCGACGCCGTGGCCCGCTACCAGCGGATGTGCGGACGCGAGGTCTTCTACCCGATGGGTTGGGATGACAACGGGCTGCCGACAGAGCGCCGCGTCCAGAACCACTTCGGCGTGCGCTGCGATCCCTCGATCGCCTACGACCCCTCGTTCGAGCCGACCACCGCCTCAGGCGGCGGCGGTGCCCCCGAGCCCTCCGCCAAGGAGCCCGTCTCGATCTCACGGCCGAACTTCGTAGAGCTGTGCCTGCGCCTGACCGAGAGCGACGAGCAGGCGTTCGAAGACCTGTGGCGGACGCTCGGCCTGTCGGTCGACTGGTCGATGACCTACACGACGATCGGACCTCTGGCTCAGCGTGTCTCCCAGCGTTCGTTCCTGGGGTTGCTGGAGCGTGGCGCGGCCTACCAGCTGGAGGCGCCGACGCTGTGGGACGTCGACTTCCAGACCGCTGTGGCCCAAGCGGAGCTGGAGGATCGCGAGCGTCCCGGGGCGATGCACCGTGTGCGCTTCGGAGCTGCTGACGGCGGGGAGGCCCTGATCGAGACGACACGTCCTGAGCTGATCCCCGCCTGCGTGGCGCTGCTGGCGCACCCCGACGACGAGCGCCACAAGGGCCTGGTCGGCGGCGAGGCCGTGACGCCGCTGTTCGGGACCTCGGTTCCGGTGCTCAGCCACCCCTTGGTCGAGCAGGACAAGGGCACTGGGCTGGTGATGGTCTGCACGTTCGGCGACTTGACCGACGTGACGTGGTGGCGGGAGCTGTCGCTGCCGGTTCGCTCCGTCCTGGCACCCGACGGGCGTCTCGCCGAGGTTGCATGGGGGACGCCGGGCTGGGAGTCCGCCGACCTCGACAAGGCTCGCGAGAGCTACGCGGAGCTGTCGGGGCGCTCAATCAACCAGGCCCGCCGCCGGATCGTGGAGCTGCTCACCGAGTCGGGCGATCTGATCGGCGAGCCCGAGCCTGTCAATCGAGCGGTGAAGTTCTACGAGAAGGGCGACCGGCCGGTCGAGATCGTGACAAGTCGGCAGTGGTTCATCAAGACGATCGAGCACCAGGAGGAGCTGATCGCCGCCGGGCGGCGCCTGGAGTGGCATCCCTCGTACATGCGGGCACGCTTCGAGGACTGGGTCAATGGGCTCAACGGCGACTGGTGCATCAGCCGCCAGCGCTTCTTCGGCGTGCCGTTCCCCGTCTGGTACCCGCTCGACGAGCAGTGCAACGTGATCCACTCCCAGCCGATCGCGGCCACAGAGCAGCAGCTGCCCGTCGATCCCTCCACCGACGTGCCCGAGGGCTACAGCGCCGAGCAGCGCGGCCAGCCGGGGGGCTTCGCGGGGGATCCGGACGTGATGGACACCTGGGCGACCTCTTCGCTGACCCCTCAGATCGCGGGACAGGCCGGCGAGGATCCGGAGCTGTTCGCGAAGGTCTTCCCGATGGACGTGCGCCCGCAGGCCCACGACATCATCCGCACGTGGCTGTTCACGACTGTCCTGCGCTCGGAGCTCGACCAGGGCGAGCTGCCCTGGCGCAACGCGGCGATCTCCGGCTGGGTCTTGGACCCGGACCGCAAGAAGATGTCGAAGTCCAAGGGCAACGTCGTGACACCCATGCATCTGCTCGAGGAGCACGGCGCCGATGCGGTCCGCTACTGGGCGGCGAGCGGCCGTCCGGGCACCGATACGGCGTTTGAGGCCCAGCAGATGAAGGTCGGCCGCAAGCTGGCGGTGAAGCTCCTGAACGCCTCGAAGTTCGCGCTCGCCGACCTGCCCGCGCAGGGGGACGAGCTCAGCCACCCGCTCGACCGGGCGATGGTCGCCCGGCTCTCACGGGTCGTGGCGGAGTCGAGCGAGAGCTTCGAGGGCTATGACTACGCCCGCGCTCTGCAGCGGGCAGAGGAGCTGTTCTGGTGGTACTGCGACTACTACCTGGAGCTGGTCAAGGGCCGGCGCTACGACTCCTCGCCGGAGGTGGCCGCGTCGGTCAGTCGTGCCCTGCGGATCTCGATGTCGGTCTTCCAGCGCCTGTTCGCGCCGTTTCTGCCGTTCGTCTGCGAGGAGGTTTGGTCCTGGTGGCAGCAGGGCTCGATCCACCGCGCCCCTTGGCCTGGAGCGGCTGAACTAGACGCTGAGCTGGGTGGGGGCGGAGAGATCGAGCGCGAGGAGCTCGCCCTGGAGATCGCCGCGGCGGCGCTGGCGGAGGTACGCAAGGCCAAGTCCCAGGCGCAGCTGCCGATGCGCGCGCCTGTGACGCGAGTGATCGTCACCGACACCGCCGAGCGGATCGGGGCGCTCAAGCTGGGGGCGGATGACCTGCGCCAGGCCGGCTCGATCGAGCTGCTTGAGACGGCTGAGGGCGAGGAGTTCTCGGTCGAGGTGCAGCTGGCCGAGGAGGCCGCGGCGTAGCACCGATAGGCTGGCGGGCATGAAGCGAACTCTGATTGCAGAGCTGCCCGGCAAGGTCGGGGAGCAGGTGACCGTTCGTGGTTGGGTCAACGCCCTGCGCGACCAGAAGCGGGTCCAGTTCGTGATCCTGCGCGACGAAAGCGGCATGGCTCAGGCCGTCCTGTCCAAGGACGAGACGCCGAGTGCGCTCAACGAGGAGATCTCGGCCCTGACGGCGGAGTCGGCTGTGAGCATCACTGGCACGGTCGCCGGCGACGAGCGGGTCAAGCTGGGCGGACTGGAGCTGAAGATCGAGTCCCTGCAGGTCGACTCGCTGGCCGACCCTGAGCTGCCGATTGCCGAGGACTCGGCGCTGGACAAGCGGATCGACTGGCGTTATCTCGATCTGCGCCGCCCCGACCGCAAGCTGATCTTCGAGATCCAGACGGCGATCGAGCAGGCGATGCGCGACTTCTGGAAGAAAGAGGGCTTCATCGAGCTTCACTCGCCGAAGCTGATGGGCTCGGCGAGCGAGTCTGGCGCCGAGCTGTTCCACGTCGACTACTTCGAGGGCGACGCCTACCTGGCCCAGTCGCCTCAGTTCTACAAGCAGATGGCGATGGCGGCGGGCTTCGGCAAGGTCTTCGAGGTCGGCCCCGTGTTCCGCGCCAACCCGTCCTTCACCTCACGCCATGACACGGAGTTCACGAGCGTAGACATGGAGCTCTCTTGGATCGACTCCCACGAGGATGTGATGTCCGTCGAGGAGCGCTGGCTGGCGCACGTGCTCGGCGCTGTCGCGGAGAGTCACGGTGAGCAGATCAAGGAGACGTTCGGCACTGAGGTCGTCGTGCCGAGCCTGCCGTTCCCCCGGATCACGCTCGAGGACGCCAAGGAGATGCTGCGCGTGCAGGGGCACAACGTGCCCGGTGCCGGCCACGACCTCGACCCCCCCAGCGAGCGGGCACTGTCGGCGCTGATCGTCGAGCGCCACGGCCACGAGTTCTGCTTCGTCACCGACTACCCGGCTTCGGTGCGCGCCTTCTACCACATGCGCCACGAGGACGACCCGACTCTGACGAAGAGCTTCGACCTGCTGTGGCGGGGGATCGAGCTGACGACCGGCGCCCAGCGCGAGCACCGCTACGAGAAGCTGATCGCGCAGGCCGAGGACAGGGGTGTGGAGACCGAGTCGATCCAGTACTACCTGGACTTCTTCCGCTACGGCGCTCCCCCGCACGGGGGCTTCGGCTTCGGTCTCACACGGCTGTTGATGCAGATGCTCGGGCAGGAGAACGTCCGTGAGGTGACGTTCCTGTACCGCGGGCCGCACCGGCTTACTCCCTGAGCTGGGCCGTGCTCCGAGGTGGGGCGCAGCGGGTCAAGTCAGGTGGTAGTTGCCGCGGTCGTCGGTATGGGTGCAGGAGAAGCCGTAGCGGCGGTATTGCGAGGCGTAGCGGTGGGCGCAGAACTCGCCGCGGCGTAGGCACTTCTGTGCGCCGCCGATCACCGCGTGCGTGTAGCTACCGCTACAAGACTTGGCCGCGATTGCGACTGGCGTGGCGGGTGGGGACGCGCTCGCGATCGATCCGCCACCCACGGCCACGGCGGTCGTGGTGAGGGCAAGCGCAAGACGGCCCGCGAGGCGAACAGGAATTCTCATTGGTGGAATGGTCGCAGAGACGAGCGAGGCGGGTCGTCCAGGGAGCCGCTAGCTTCAGCCATGTGTCCCGGATCCTGATCTCAACGCCGCTGATCGAAGATTGCCTGGCAGGGCTTCGGGCGCATGAGCTCATCGAGGGTGCTCCGGGCGAGGACAGCGACGTCGAGGCGCTGATCTGCCCGCCGATCGTGCCCGTCACGGCAGCGGCGATCGCAGCGATGCCAGGCCTGCGGGTGATCGCGGTGGCGGGCGCCGGAACCGACGCGGTCGATCTAGACGCGGCAACTGCACGCGGAATCGAGGTCCTCACTGCAGGTGAGGCTCTCGTCGAGACGACTGCAGATCTCGCCTTTGCCCTGATCCTCGCGGCCTCCCGGACGATGGGCGAGGCCGAATCGAAGCTGCGTGGCGGGCGCTGGGATGGCTGGGGCTTCATGGACACCCAGGGTCGCGATGTACACGGCGCCACCCTCGGCCTCGTCGGCTACGGGCGGATCGCCCGTGCCGTCGCCCGACGTGCCAGGGGCTTTTCGATGACGGTGCTGCACCACACGCGTGGCCAGACGAGCGAGCCGGGCTGGTGTCCGGATCTGGACGCGATGCTCGTTGAAAGCGACATCGTCTCCGTGCACGTGCCTTTGACGGAGTCGACCCGCGGCCTGATCGACGCGCGGCGGATTGCGCTAATCGGCCCGGACGGGGTGCTCGTCAACACCGCTCGCGGAGCCGTCATCGACGAGTTCGCTCTGGCCGGCGCGCTCGAGCGCGGGGAACTCCTCGCGGCCGGCCTCGACGTCTACGAGTACGAGCCGCTCCTCAAGCCCGAGCTGCTGGCGGCGCCCCGTGCGGTGCTGTTGCCGCACATCGGCTCCGCGACCGAGGCCACGCGACGCGCAATGCTGTCCCTGGCGGCCGAACGGGTCGCGGCGTTCCTCGGAGATGGAGCGTGATCGCCGCCGACTGCGGGTAGTGCCAACGGCATGTCAGACAAAGGCTTTGCGATCGTCGACCCGGACGAGGTCGAGAACCCATACGAGGACTCGGATGTCCCGGGCGAGTTCCGAAGGCTCACAGAGCAGCTCGGCTGCGAGCAGCTCGCGGTGACCCTGATCAGGGTCCCTCCTCACTCGGACTTCGAGCAGGGGACAGGTCACTTTCACGGGGAGATCGAGGAGCTGTACCTGCTCAGCCGGGGAACGCTGACCATGCGCTTCGGCGAGGAGGTCCGAACCGTCACCGCACCGGGGGCCGTCAGGGTCTCGGCGAGCACCGCCCGCTCGCACCGCAACGAGGGCTCGGAGCCTGTCGAGATGTGGGCTGTCTCACACCGAATCGACGAGTCCGACGCGACCAAGATCGACGAGTTCTGGGAGGCCTCGACCGAGGCCGTGCAGCGGCGGGGCTGAGCCAAGCAGCCGGCTATCGGGGATGTAAAGAGGTCAAGTTCAGTTATTTGATACAAGTCGCCCCAGGGCAACGCTAGAAGGGGGGGCGATGGCTGACAAGGCTGACGACGGTGAAGCTCCAACGAAAGACGAAGCGCCGGCGAAGACCCCGCCGAAGAATGGTGCGAGCTCACAGCTGATCTCGTGGGCAAAGACTGCTCTGCCCGCAGTCAGCAGCGCGATCGGGATCTCCGGCTTCATTTCGGTCCTGGGGGCGGGGATACTTTGGATCCGCTTCAGCGCGGCGAATATCCCAGCGGAGCAAGCGATTGGTGACTTGCCCAAGAGCAGTCTGCTGGTGACCGGCGTGGTGACGCTTGTCCTCTATCTGGCGCTGGGGCTACTAGCCGTGCTCGCCGTATACCTGACCCAAGCAGCCGTCCTGAACCGTCTGCTTGGTGACGAGGCCGACAAACAGAAGCGGGACAAAGAGAAGAAGCAGGACAAGAAGGGGGGCGCTGATGGGGTCCGGCCGGCGGAGAGCGCCGTAGTCGATCCGCTCACGGCTCTCAAGCGCGAGAGGAAGCTCGCTCACGCGCGAATCGCTGAATTGGAAGCGACGATAGAGCCGCTTGCCGCACAGGAGGCGAAGGAGAAAACCGCCGCCGGCACGGAGAGGCTCGCGCTTTTGAAAGCGGAGCGAGAGCGGCTTGCCAAGGATACGGACGTACTCGACGAACGACTGTTCGAATGGAAGACCGACAAAGCAAAGGGCCACTACGCGCCTCGCGGCACCCTCGGGCTGATCGCGATCGTCGCGGTTGAGTTCATCCTCGTAATCGTGCACACCGAGCTGAAAGGTGGGGTCAAGGCGCTCTTGTGCGTCGCCGTGATCATCGCTGCATGCCTCGCTGCCATAGTGAGCCGCAGGTCGGCGAAAGCACAGGCGCATACCTGGCGAGCGCTCTGGAAGGCGCTGCGAACCGACAAGACGCTTCAGCGCGTTGCCATCGGCCTGGGGCTTGTCGCGGTGGTGCTCCTGGCCGACGTCCTGTTCGAGTCCAGCTGGATCCTCCTGCCGTGCGCTGTCAGTCTCGTCCTCGGCCTGGTCAACTGGGCGATCGGCAGACTGCACCCGTCTCGTTTCTTCTGGTACGGACTGGCGGTGTTCACGGGAGTGCCGTTGTTCGGAGCAGCCCTCACGTACAGCAGGACCTTTCATGAGCCGTCTGCCCAGGGATCCGCCGTGCTCTTGAAGAACGGCTGTGTTGTACGGGGGCTCTGGGTGGGCGAGAGTTCGACTCGTGTCTTCCTCGCACGAGTGACGATCACCAATCCTTCGGCTGCCGAACGGGCGAGGACAGCCAAGGCGGCCGCGAAGAAGTCCAAGCCCGGGGAATCGCCCAAACGGGAACTCACCAGGCGCATCGCCGGCGACGGATACATCTTCTGGATCCCGCGGCCTCGGATTGAGAGCGAGTCGGTTGGGAGGCTGCGACCCCTGATCGCTGCCGCCGAGGAATCAGATGCGCTCGCGGAAGAAGCGTTCCTGCTGGCCAAGACGATCTATCCCGGCGCCAAAGAATGCAGGACAAAGAATGAGGTCGCGAGCGCATTGGAAGTTCCGCCCCGAGAAGTCGTTAAACCCGGTCCACGCGTAAAGGACAGCCCGAAAGGCGGCGGCGAACACGGCCCGCCTGCGAATACAACGTCGACGGGGTCCTCGACTGCGACAAGCCCTAATGCGCCGTCAACGACAACTGTGACGGTGACCACAGCCGCGACGCCGCCCGCGAAGCCATCGCCTCCGACGGGAGGCGGTCCGCCCCGGAAGCCGCGAAAGCGTTGTCACCACCAACATCGATCGTGGCGGCCGCGGTGATGGCCCGACACCTCCTCAGCGGTCGTCAGCGCAGGGTTCGAAGCGCTTGCCGTTGAGCGCCAGATTGAAGCGCGCCCCGACGATCCCCAATGCTTCGTCGGCACCACAGAACTTGGTGTCCTTCAGCTTGTACTCGGCGTTGACGACAGGCTTGCCGGCCTTCAGGTAGGGCGCGTAGTCGGAGCATTCGGAGTACTGGTTGCACTGCTCCGTCAGCTCGCCGTCGAAGAACGGCTGCAGTTCGTTCGCCTGTTCTCCGTCGTTCTTCTGCAGCACGGCCATTCCCAGCGAGTGGACGGCTTCGGCTACCCACTCGTTGTAGGCCAGCTGCTGGGTGGGCGTGACGGGGAAGCCGCTCTTGTTGGAGAAGGCTTCGATGTTGTCCGGCTCGACTGCGTCGAAGCCCTTTTCGGCGCACATCTGAAAACGGGCGTCCATGATCGGCTCGACGACCGCGAGCTGGCGGATGTCGAGCCACTTCTCGCCGGGCCAGCCGTTTGAGTGACCGAGGACGGACTTGGGGAACTCGCCGTAGTCGGGACGGAAGTCCTCGGCTGTGCCGACGTCGATGTAACAGACGACGTGCTTACCTTCCGCGTGCAGCGCCGCGACTTCAGTGGCGCTCGTTTCGAAGCCGTCGATGTCGTAGACGGCCGCCGGCACTGTCGTGTCGATCTTGCCCTTCTTGCCCTGCAACTGCCAGTAGAACGTCGGCCGCTGCGGCGGATGCCACCATGCCGAGGCGGCCGGTACGACCGTCAGGCCGAGCACTCCGATCGCCAGGGCCAGGGCCGTACGCAGACGTCTACCAAGGACAAGGTGGCGCATCGCCTCGATCTTACGGCCCGGCGGCGCTGGGCGCGCCGGGCGCCGTCCGCACCCGCCTCTACCTTCAATCCATGCTCCTCAACGAGCTGACAGACGGCGTCGAGATCGACCAGGTGATGCTGGTCAAGGAGGCCGAGCTGCGCACTCGCCGCGACGGCGGCGAATTCCTGCGGCTGATGCTCGGCGACCGCACCGGGGCGGTGCCATGCATGGTCTGGGAGGAGCTGGGGCTGGCCACTCGGCTGGCTCGCGCGGGCGAGCCCGTGACCGTCAGCGGCCGCTACATCGTGCATCCTCGCTTCGGTCCCCAGATCAACCTCCGGGGGCTCGCCGAGGCGGTGCCGGGGAGCTACGAGGAGGCCGACCTGCTCGACGGGCCGCAGCGTACGGCGACGCAGATGGAAGCCGAGATCAGGGACCTGATCGCGACGATCCAGGAGCCGCATCTGCGGATCCTGCTCGACCGTCTGATGGGGGAGTCCTCACCGCTATGGATCGCATATCGCGATGCGCCCGCAGCCAAGCACTACCACCAGGCCTATCGCCACGGTCTGCTCGAGCACTGCCTCGGCGTTGGCCAGGCGGTCAGCGCGATCAGCGCGACATTCGGAGGAGTCGACCGTGACGTCGCGGTCACCGGAGCGCTGCTCCACGACATCGGCAAGCTCGAGGCCTACGCGGCCGACTCGGGCAGCATCGATCTCACCGACGCCGGGCGCCTCCACGGCGAGATCGCCCTCGGCTATTACCTGATCCGCCGCACGATCGAGGAGATCGAGGGCTTTCCCGCCGAGCTGGCCCAGGCGATCGGGCACATCATCCTCTCCCATCACGGCTCGCTCGAGCATGGCAGCCCGGTCGTTCCCTGCACCCGCGAGGCGACCCTCGTGCACATGATCGACAACCTCGGCGGTCGGCTGGGTAGCTTCGACCGCCTCGAGAAGGAGCTGGCGCCAGGCCGGCGCTGGTCGCAATTCGACCGGGCGATCGGCTCCGGGGCGTTCTTCGCTGAGCGCCCTGCGGAGTCCGTGGAGCCCGTCCGCTCCACGGCTCCCCAGCGCGAAGCGGCCTGAAACCTCGCAAATAGCGGGGCGGCCTTGGGGCCGACGCTCTCCTCTCGCCGTCGGCTTCTATCTTTCAGAGCCAGATGGCAAAGGACACCGAGAAGCTGATCCGCCAGCTCTCGCTGATCTCCTACCTGATGGCCGAGCGTCGGCCCGTCACGGCATTGGAGATCAGACGAGACGTGGAGGGCTACAGCGGCATGAACGAGGACGCCTTCGCGCGACGCTTCTACGCCGACCGCTCCGAGCTCGAGTCGTTGCGAATCCAGCTGACCGTCGAGCGTCCCGCCGACGGCGCGGCCGAGCAGGAGAACTACTCGCTGCGCCCGGAGAACTTCCACCTTCCCCCGATCGCCTTTACAGACAAAGAGCTGGCGGCTCTGCAGACGGCACTCAGCCTGCTCGACGGCGAATTCGCCTACGCAGAGCCGTTGCGGCTGGCGCTCCAGCAGATCACCTGGGGAAGACCCAGTCCACTGCGGGCTCCCGAGCAGCGCTCCGTCGCGCTGGGGATCACGGCCTCGGCGGGCGGCCACGATCTCTCGGCGCGCCTGGCGAAGGTCGAGACGGCGATCTTCCGCAACAAGACGATCGTCTTCGAGTACTACACGATGGGTCGCGACGAGGTCTCATCGCGCAAGGTCGACCCCTACCACCTGCTGTTCCAAGGCGGGGAGTTCTACCTCCTGGGTTACTCCCACGAGCGCAAGGCGATCCGCGTCTTCCGCCTCTCGAGGATCCGCGGCAAGGTCTCCTATGCGACCAAGGCTGAGCACGACTTCCACCGGCCCGAGGACTTCGACCCGCGCGCCTATGCCAACCGGGCGGACTGGCAACTGGGCGATGAGCAGGGCCTGGCGAGGGTCCTGGTCTCCGAGCGGATCGCCTGGCAGATCGAACGCCACTTCGGCCGCTACGGACAGATCCGCGATCCCGCCGACCTCGAGGCCGAGGACGGCGAGATACTCGCCGGCGTGGCCGTCGAGGACGGTGACCGCATCTATGAGACGAGCTACTCCAGCCCACGCAGCCTCGTCTCCTGGCTGCTGGGCCTCGGTGTCAATGCACGCCTGCTCGGGCCGCCCGAGCTCGCCGAGGAGCTGTGCGCGCGCCTGAGTCAGTTGCGCGAGCGCCACGATGAGGAGCCGCCGGCGTCCCGCCGCAAGCGCGCGAGACCCGCCGAGGAGCCGGCGAAACGGCCGGCGCGCAAGGGCGAGGGCGATGACGCGAGGCCGGAGGCCGCGATTCGCCCGGAGCGCTTCGCGCGCCTGGTGACCCTCGCCAGCATCCTGATCGACGCGGGGCGTAAGGGAGAGCGGATCGTGATGGCCGACATCCGCGAGCGGCTGCAGATCTCAGACGAGGAGCTGCGCGAGGACGTCAACGTGCTGAACGTCGTCAACTTCGGCGGCGGCTCTTACGTCCTCTACGCCGAGATCAAGGAGGAGGAGGGAGAGATCGAGGTCGACCCCGAGCCCTACAGCGACAACTTCGACCGGCCGGCACGCCTGCTGCCCGTCGAGGCGAAGGCGCTCGTGGCTGCCATCGATCTGATCGGCGAGCACATCCCAGAGGGCTCGCTGACATCCGCTCGTGAGAAGATCGTCGCGGCGCTCGGCGAGGACCCGATGGAGCAGGGGCTGCAGGTGGCGCCGCCGGCCAGCGACGACTCTGACGTGGCTCGGACGATCTCCAAGGCGATCGTCGGACACCTGGTGGCCGAGCTCGAGTACTTCAAGGAGAACGAGGATGAGATCTCAAGGCGCAGGGTCGAGCCCTACGCGTTGACTAACGGCCGCGAGGGCTGGTATGTGGCCTGCTTCGATCTCGACAGGGACGCGATGCGCCACTTCCGCCTCGACCGGATCAAGCACGCTGTTGTCACCGACGAGCGCTTCCAGCCGCGCCCCGAGGTCGATCCCGCGGCAGGCGTCGAGGGTTGGCTGCGCACCGGCGAGGTAGAGGCCTCCCGCAGCGCGCGCGTGTGGGTCGCGCCCGAGCGTGCCCGCTGGGCGCGCGAGGCCCGTCGTGTCGTCGAGGAGCGAGCCGACGGGTCTGTGATCGTCGAGCTGAGCTTCGCCGGCGTCGACTGGCTCGTCAGGGAGATCCTCAGGGAAGCAGGGGACGCCGCTGTGCTGGAGCCCGAGGACGCTCGTGAGGCGGTCCGCGCGGCGGTCGCGCGGCTGCGCGAGACCAACGCCTCCCCGGCCGGCGTCTAGGAGACCTCGACCAGCCTGCCCAGCAGCTGCTGGGCAAGGTCGCGCTTGCCGCTCAGTTTCAGCTCCGCGAGGTTCGCACGCGGGCCCAGCGCATCGATCCAAGCATGCCGGTCGCCTCTGATCACGGCCTCGGCGGGTCGCGCCTCCTCCCCGTCGCGCAGCAACCTGATCCGCCCTTCGCTGATCTCCACTCGATGGCTCGGCTCGCCGGAGTTCTCGATCGCCAGCTCGACGAGGCCGTCAGGAGTGTCAAGCGGTTCGCAGACCAGCTCAGCCAGCAGCCTCAGGAGCGCATCGAGATCGATCGCCTCGCCGTTGCGCGGCTCCGTCCAAGCGCGACTGCGGCCCCACCGAGCGAGCTCCGCCGCGATTGGCAGAAGCTCGCGGCCCGCGTCGGTCAGCTCGATCTCCACACGAGGAGGCATCTCCCGAAAGCGGGTCCTCGTTACCAACCCGGCATCGGTCATGCGGTGCAGGTAGCGGTCCAGGACCGCAGCACTCACGCCCGACAATCGGCTCCGTAGCGCCGAGAGCCGCGTGCGTCCGCCGGCCAGCTGCATGGCGATCGCCAGCGTCCAGTGATCGCCCACGACCAGCAACGCTCGACCCAGAGGAGTCCATTGGTGATGGGAAGGGGAGCGGGCCGCGTTGGAGCGCCGCTCCTGTCCGGAACGCCGCTCGAAGCCCCCGGGCTCCACTTCCTCGCCCCTTTCAGGAGGAGTGCCCACAGAAGACAGGCTAGTTCCGGATTTCCGATTTTCCAGTGAGACAGACCAATTGTCTCCGACCTTGCGGAAAACGGCTCGGAAACGCCGATGTTCTTCAAGTCCGCGCTGCTGACAACCCGCACCACGACCACACGGCTCGATCACGGATAATCCAGCGATGGCACCATCGCTATCACCGCTGATATGAGCCGCCGCGAGAAGATCAAGATGAGCGAGGCCGAGGCGGCTGCCTTTCTCGCCGAGGAGCGGACCGTCACCTGCGCGACGCAAGGGCCGCGTGGCTGGCCTCATCTGATGCCCCTCTGGTATGTGCTGCGCGAGCCTCCGGCGGGCGAGCCTGGGCCGCGCCTGTGGGCCTGGACCTACGCCGTCTCCCAGAAGGTCCGCAACCTCGAGCGCGACCCTCGGGCCTCCCTGCAGATCGAGGCCGGTGAGGAATACCAGCTGCTGCGAGGCGTCATGCTCGAGTGCGACGTGGTCCTTCACCGTGACCCCGAGGCCGTCGGTGCCCTCGGCCACGAGATCTTCGCCCGCTATGCCATGCCTCGCGGCCAGGCGCCCGCTGCGGAGCTGCCGGCGGAGGTGGGCGAGATGGTCGACCGCCAAGCTGGGAAGCGAGTCGCCCTGGAGTTCCGCGAGCTACGGCGGGCCAGCTGGGATCACCGCAAGCTCGGTGGCGTCTACTGAGCCTGGCTCACCCGAGCGAGGCGATCTTCCAGCGGCCGCCTTCCTTGGCCAGCGAGACGGACGTCAGCTTCTTCTTGCCGCTGTAGATGCTTTTGACGCTGGCGGTCGCGCTCGTGCCGCTGACCTTGACCGATTCGACCTGGAGTTCGGTGTTGTCGATCTCCCCGACCTGGTCCTTAGCGTTCTTTTCGCAGCTTTTGGTGCCGCCGAGGCGAGTCACGACAGCAGCCGCCAGATCCTTGCCGCAGATCTTCTTCTCTTCTCCCGCCGTCACATCGGACTGCAGATCGGCCACCGTCTGAGCAACTTCGTGTTCGGTGCCCTTGAAGGACGCCGTCGAGGTCGTCGTCGCACAGCCGGCGATTGCCAGCGAGCACAGCGGCAGGGATGTCAGGGCGAGCAGGCGGCGCATGGCCGCAAGGCTATTAGTTCTTCTCGTCGTCGCGCCTGTAGCCCAACCGCGCTGAGATCCGATCGGCGGTCGAGACGAGGTGCGGGCCAAGCGCGTCGACCAGCTCCTCGAGGGCGATCATCGAGCTGTGGGCTGCCAGGTTGACCGCTGCCACCACGTCACGACCCTCGTTGCGGACGGGAGCCGCGATCGCGTAGAGGCCTGCGGCGAACTCTTCGTCGTCGACGGCGAAACCCGCGTCGCGAACCTGCTCGAGCTCACTGCGCAGGGCCTTCTTGGCAAGGATCGTGTTGGGGCCGTGCTTACTCGGCTTGATCTCGGTCAAGACGTCGCGCTGCTGACCCTCGGGGAGGTGCGCCAGCAGCATCTTCCCGATCGCCGTGCAGTAGGCGGGCACGCGCGAGCCGGGCTGTAGGCCCATGTCGATCTGGCCTTGGCCACGGCGGAAGCTACGGGCACGGTCCACGTAGAGGACTTCGGTTCCGTCGAGGACGCCGAGGCTCGTCGTGTAGGAGGAGCGCTGGCGCAGTTCCTCCAGGTAGGGACGCGCGTGCTCGCGCAGCCCCGTCGAGTTGAGCGCCGACATGCCCAGGTCGGTGACACGCAGGCCGAGGCGGTACTTGCGTGAGGCGCCCTGCTCCAGATAGCCCAGCGCCACCAGCGTGATCACGTAGCGGTGCGTCGTCGAGCGGCTCATGCCCAGCTCGTCGGCGATGTCGGCGATGCCCAGCACAGGCTTGGCTGGCGTGAAGCAGCCGAGGATCGCCAGGCCGCGCTCCAGCGACTGCGAGTAGCGCGGCTCGCGCAGGCTCGGTATCGACCAGGCCGGTTCCTGGTCTGTGGGCTTGGCTTGAGGGGCTTTCGTTCTGGGCATATCTATCCACTCCACTGTTGACGCTTATAGACCTTTACGTCTCAAGCGGGTTTGTGGCTCACGATAATAGTTGGAAATATCGGCTGATCGGGTTAACAGTCTCGAGATTCTAGTTTTTGCCGTCACTCCGATCACACGAACCCCGGCCCTTCTCGGGTCGGGACGATCGCTAGGGTTCCGCGTCATGGAGTCGCTGAAGGGTCTGATCCTCTCAGGTGGCAAGGGCACCCGCCTGCGCCCAATCACGCATACGAGCGCCAAGCAGCTCGTGCCAGTCGCCAACAAGCCCGTGCTCTTCTACGGGATCGAGGCGATGGCCGAGGCGGGGATCGAGCAGGTCGGCATCATCATCGCTCCCGAGACCGGCGCGGAGATCGAAGCGGCCGCCGGCGACGGCTCGCGCTTCGGACTCGAGATCACCTATATCCGTCAGGCCGAGCCGCTCGGGCTAGCCCACGCCGTGCTGACGGCCGAGCCGTTCCTCGGCGCGAGCCCATTCGTCATGTATCTCGGCGACAACCTCCTTCAGGGCGGCATCTCCGAGCTCGTCTCGGCCTTTCGCGAGCACGCGCCCGACGCCCTGATTCTGCTGACGCCCGTCCCCGATCCCGAGAACTACGGCGTCGCCGAGCTCGATGACGCCGGGGCGGGCGAGGTCGGAAAAGTAAGGCGTTTGGTGGAGAAGCCCACCGAGCCGGCGACCGATCTGGCGCTCGTCGGCGTCTACATGTTCACCGCGAGCGTCCACGACGCGGCCCGCGCCATCGAGCCCTCGCCCCGAGGGGAGCTTGAGATAACCGATGCGATCCAGCACCTCGTCGACAGCGGGCTGCGGGTCGAGCCGCACATCGTCCGCGGCTGGTGGAAGGACACGGGACGTCTCGAGGACATGCTCGAGGCCAACCGTCTGATCCTCGACAACCTCCGCGAGCGCATCGACGGCGAGCTGATCGACTCCCAGGTCGACGGGCGCGTCGTGATCGAGGCGGGAGCGAAGCTCACGCGCACCCGCGTTCGCGGTCCCGCCGTGATCGGCGCCGGGGCGGTGCTGAGCGACTGCTACGTCGGCCCCTACACCGCCATCGGCGAGAACTGCGTGATCTCGGGCGCCGAGGTGGAGCACTCGATCCTGCTCGCCGGATGCGAGGTCTCAGATCTGGACGGACGCATGGAGTCATCGCTCCTGGGGCGCAACGTGACCGTCCGCCGGGGTGAGCGCCAGCCGCGCGCCTATCGTTTCATGGTCGGAGACAACTCCGACATCTCGATCCTGTGAGGCTGCTCGTCACCGGCGCCCGGGGAATGCTCGGCCACGACGTGAAGCGCGCCGGGGAGCGCGCTGGGCACGAGCTCGTCCTCGTCGATCTGCCCGAGCTCGACATCACCGACGCGGAGGCGGTCGCGGCGATGCTCGATCGGCTGAAGGATGAGGAGGGCTCGCTCGACGGCGTCCTGAACTGCGCCGCCTGGACCGACGTCGACGGTGCCGAGTCAAAGCGCGAGCAGGCCCACGCCGTCAACGCCGAGGGGGCGGGCGTGCTTGCCGCCGCCGCGGCGGCGGCCGGCTTGCGGCTGCTGCACATCTCGACCGACTACGTCTTCGACGGCACCGCACCACTCGAAGCCGGGCGTCCCCGGCCCTACCTGGAGGCCGATCCCACCGGCCCCCGTTCGGTCTACGGCTCGACCAAGCTCGAAGGCGAGCGGCTCGTCCTGGCCGCCTCCCGTGCCCACGCCGTTGTGCGCACGGCGTGGCTCTACGGGGTCGACGGGCCCAACTTCGTCGCCACGATGATGCGCTTGGCGGGCGAGCGCGACGCCGTCCAGGTAGTGACCGACCAGATCGGTTCCCCGACCTGGGCCGGACACCTGGCCCCCGCTCTGCTGGGACTGCTCGAACGTCACGTCTCCGGCCTCGTCCACCTGACCGGAGGTGGGACCGTCTCCTGGAACGGCTTCGCCCAGGAGATCTTCCGGCAGGCCGAGATCGACTGCCGCGTCGAGCCCGCCACGAGCGAGCAGATGGCCCGGCCCGCCCCCCGGCCCGCGTGGTCGGCGCTGGAGAGCGAACGCGACGACGTGCTGCCGTTGCCGCCCTGGCAGGACGGACTTGCCGGCTATCTGGCGGCGCTCGCTGGGATGATGCGCACGTGAGACTCCTCGTCTGCGGCGGCGCCGGCTTCATCGGCTCGACCTTCGCCCGCCAGCGCCTGAGCGAGAGCGGCGACGAAGTCACTGTCCTCGACAAGCTGACCTATGCCGGGCGGGAGGAGAACCTGCGGGAGGTCGCCTCGCTGCCTGGCTATCGCTTCGTCAAGGCCGCCATCGAGGACGCCCCGGCGCTCGCCGCCGTGCTCGACGAGCTGCGCCCCGAGGCGATCGTCAACTTCGCCGCCGAGACTCACGTCGACCGCTCGATCGCCGAGCCCGACGCCTTCGTCAGAACCCACGCCTTCGGCACCTACGTCCTGCTCGAGGCCGCTCGCGAGCGGGAGATCCCATACCTGCAGGTCTCGACCGACGAGGTCTACGGATCGATCGAGCAGGGGACCTTCACCGAGCAGAGCCCATTGGCGCCCTCCTCGCCCTACTCGGCTACCAAGGCCGGCGCCGACCTGCTGGCCCTCAGCTACTTCCACACCTATGAGCTGCCCGTCAGGATCTGCCGGGGCTCCAACAACTACGGGCCCTACCAATACCCCGAGAAGTTGATCCCGCTGATGGTCCTCAACGCCATGCACGGCGACTCCCTACCCGTCTACGGCGACGGCATGCAGGTCCGCAACTGGATCCACGCCGGCGACTTCGCTCGGGCGATCGGACATGTGCTCGAGCACGGCAAGCCCGGCGAGGTCTACAACGCCGGTGGCCCCGACGAGGAGGCCAACATCGACGTCATCCACCGCATCCTCGCGCTGACCGGCGCATCCGAGTCGTTGCTCGACCACGTCGCCGACCGGCCCGGGCACGACCGCCGCTACTCGCTCTCATCCGAGAAGGTCAGGGCGCTCGGCTGGGAGCCGCGCGTGCGTTTCGAGCAGGGCCTCGCCGAGACCGTCGCCTGGTACCGGGAGAACCCCTGGTGGTGGGAGCCGATCCGCTCCGGCGAGTACCGCGAGTACTACGCCCGGCAGTACGGACGCGCGCTCGGCGACTGACCCGCCTGCAGACAATCGTCCGTAGACTCTTGTCTGTCGCTGGGCAAGTCTCCGACGCGTGGACGGCCTGCGCCAGCAGTTCGGTGACAACCTCAAGGCGCGCCGAGAGGGCGCCGGCCTCTCCCAGGAACTTCTCGCCGAACTCGCCGGCCTAGACCGGACGGAGGTCAGTCTGCTCGAGCGCGGCAAGCGCATGCCCCGCCTTGACACGATCGTGGCGCTCGCCCGGGGCCTTGATCTCGCCAGCGGCGATCTCCTCCACGGCATCCGCTGAGTAGCCACGCGCTGCTGAGCGCCGGTCGTCGCTCGATAGGCTCGATAGGTGCCCGAGTCGCGATTCACGCCGTCGGTCGAGAGCTGGCTCAAGGCCGCCTTCGAGAGCCCCACGCCGGTCCAGGACCAAGCCTGGCCCGCGATCGCCGGCGGCAGTCACGTCCTGCTCTCGGCGCCCACCGGCTCCGGCAAGACGCTCGCCGCTTTCCTCTGGGCGCTGAACCGCCTGGGCGCGGAGGCTCCGCCGCCTGAGGACGACAAGAGGGGAACTCGCGTCCTCTACATCAGCCCCCTCAAGGCTCTCGCGTATGACATCGAGCGCAACCTCCGCGCCCCGATCAGGGGCATCGGCGCCGAGCACATCACAGTCGCGATCCGCACCGGCGACACGCCTCAGCGCGAGCGGGCGGCGATGGTCCGCAAGCCGCCCGACATCCTCGTCACGACCCCCGAGTCCCTGTATCTGATCCTCACCTCCCAAGCTCGGGAGATGCTCACCGGCGTCGAGACCGTGATCGTCGATGAGATCCACGCGGTTGCTGGAACGAAGCGCGGCTCCCACATGGCTCTTACTCTCGAGCGCCTCGAGGCGCTCGTCCACGCGGCGAACCCGGAGATTGGACCCGACGATGCGGCTTTCCAACGGATCGGCCTGAGCGCTACTCAGAATCCCCTGGAGGAGATCGGGCGCTTCCTCGTAGGTCCCGGCCGGGAGGTGGCGATCGTTGATGCCGGCTCCCGAAAGGAGCTCGACCTGCGCATCGAGGTCCCCGTCGAGTCGATGACTGAGCCCGGCGGGCCCCCGGCCGTGCCCGAGGACCCGCTGAATCCCGGTGGGGATCCCCACGGTCACGTCCAGGGCAGCGAGGCGACCCGCGCCTCGATCTGGCCGGCGATCTATCCGGAGATCCTCAAGCTCGTCCGCGAGCACACTTCGACGATCGTGTTCGTCAACAACCGTCGCTCCGCCGAGCGGATCGCCCTGCGGCTCAACGAGCTGGCCGCCAAGGAGCTGGAGGACGAGCAGGGCAATCTGCCCGAGGGCGCCGGTCCGGTCGAGATCGCCCGTGCCCATCACGGCTCCCTTGCCCGCGAGGAGCGGACGAAGGTGGAGGAGCTATTGAAGTCCGGTGGGGTTCCCTGCCTCGTCGCCACCTCCTCGCTCGAGCTGGGGATCGACATGGGGGCAGTCGACCTCGTTCTGCAGATCGAGTCGCCCAAGTCTGTCGCTCGCGGGCTGCAGCGCATCGGCCGCGCCGGGCACGGCGTCGGCGAGGTCAGCCGCGGCCGGATCTTCCCCAAGTTCCGCGGCGATCTGCTCGAGTGCGCCGTCGTCGCCAGGCGGATGCACGAAGGCGCGATCGAGCCGACGATCGTGCCGAAGAACGCTCTCGACGTGCTCGCCCAGCAGGTGGTGGCGATCGCCGTCTCGGCCGAGCCGGACGGGATCGAGGTCGACGAGCTGCATGCGCTCGTGCGGCGCACCCACTCATACGCGGAGCTGTCCCGCGAGCTTTTGGAGAACGTCCTCGACATGCTCGACGGGCGCTACCCCTCCCGCGAGTTCGGCGACCTGCGCGCGCGCATCGTCTGGGATCGCGTCGAGGGAGTGATCCGCGCCCGCAAGGGCTCCCGGCAGCTGGCGGTGGCCAACGCCGGCACGATTCCCGATCGCGGTCTCTTCGCTGTCACGCTCCCCGACGGGCGGCGGGTCGGTGAGCTCGACGAGGAGATGGTCTACGAGGCCCGTCCCGGGCAGGTCTTCCTGCTCGGCGCGTCCACCTGGCGAATCGAGGAGATCACCCGCGACCGCGTGATCGTCACGCCGGCTCCCGGCGCTCCGGGGGCGGTGCCGTTCTGGAAGGGCGACTCGGTCGGGCGGCCCAAGGAGCTCGGCGAGGCGATCGGCGCCTTCTCACGGTGGGCCGTCGAGCAGGAGCCCGAGACGCTGCAGCGCGACTACGACCTCGACCGCCGCGCCGCCCAGAACCTCCTCACCTATCTACAGGAGCAGCAGGCCGCCACTCGTGTACTGCCGAGCGAGCGCACGATCGTCCTCGAGCGCTTTCGCGACGAGATCGGCGACTGGCGGCTGTGCGTCCTCTCACCCTTCGGCGGCCGCGTCCACGCTGCGTGGGGCCTGGCGCTCTCGGCCCGGATGCACGAGCGCTATGGCGTCGACTCCGACGCGATCTGGACAGACGACGGGATCATCATGCACCTGCCCGACCTCGACTCGGAGGAGGCCGAGTCGCTGCCGTCGGCTGCCGATCTCCTCTTGATCGAGCCCGAGGAGGTCGAGCAGATGGTCGTCGCGGAGATCGGCGGCTCGGCGCTATTCGGCGCGCGCTTTCGTGAGAACGCCGCCCGAGCGCTGCTGATCCCTCGCGCCTACCCCGGCCGGCGCACGCCGCTCTGGCAGCAGCGACTGAAGGCGCAGAACCTGCTGGAGGTCGCCCGCCGCTACGACGACTTCCCGATCGTCCTGGAGACCTACAGGGAGTGCCTGCAGGACGTGCTCGACCTGCAAGGGCTGAAGGAGCTGCTGCGCGGGCTGCAGAGCCGGGAGATAACGCTGGTCGAAGTGGAGACGCCCGTCGCTTCGCCGTTTGCCTCCTCGCTGCTGTTCGACTACGTCGCGACGTACATGTACGAGGGCGACACGCCGAGTGCCGAGCGCCGCGCGGCCGCCCTCTCGCTCGACAAGGACCTGCTGCGGGAGCTGCTCGGCCAGGAGGAGCTGCGCGAGCTGATCGACCCAGGGGCGCTGGAACGCGTCGAGGCCGATCTGCAATGCCGCTCGGAGATGACGAGGGCGACGGACCGCGATGGCCTGCATGACGTGCTGCGCAGGGTCGGCGACCTGACGCCCGAGGAGATCGAGGCAAGGGTGTTCGAGGGCGTCGAGTCGGGACCGCTGATCGCAACGCTCGAGCGCGAACGGCGGGCGGTCCGCCTGCGGATCGGCGGCGAGGAGCGCCTGATCGCAGCCGATGAGGCAGGCCTCTACCGCGACGCGCTAGGCGCGGCCCCGCCCGGGGGACTTCCCGAGGTCTTTCTCGCCGACGTCCCCGACGCGCTACGTGAGCTGATCGCCCGCTTCGCCTCGACCCATGGGCCCTTCTCGGCACGGGAGATCCACGAGCGCTACGCGATCGACGCCGCCGGCGTGCTGCGTGAGCTCGAGCGCGACGGCCTGCTCGTGCGCGGTGAGCTCAGACCCGGAGGCAGCGAGCGCGACTGGTGCGACGTCGAGGTGCTGCGCCGCCTGCGCCGCGCCTCGCTGGCGGCGCTGCGCAAGGAGATCGAGCCTGCCGACCAGCGCCGCCTGGCGGCCTTCCTGCCCTCGTGGCAGGGCGTCGACCGCCACACCCGGGCGGGAGCCGGGATCGACCGCCTGCGCGAAGTGCTCGTACCCCTGCAGGGACTGGCGCTGCCCGTCGAGAGCTGGGAGCGCGACGTGCTGCCCCGTCGCACGGGCGCCTACTCGCAGACCTGGCTCGACGCGCTGTGCGCGAGCGGCGAGGTCGTCTGGGTCGGCGCGGGACCGACCGGCCGCTCCGGTCGCGTGGCCCTCTACTTCCGTGAGGATGCAGCCGCGATCGGCCCGCCCCCCGCGCGGGGGGCGGTGGAGTCCCCGCAAGGACCCGAGCACGATCTGATCCGCGAGCGGCTGGCCTCGGGTCCGAGCTTCTTCACGGACCTGCTCGCCGAACTGGACGCCTCGCCGGAGGCTCTGCGTGAGGCGCTCTGGGACCTCGTTTGGTCCGGCGAGGTGACGAACGACGCGTGGGCGCCGCTGCGGGCGCCGCGTCTGGCGCTCGCGCGTGGCGAGTCCTCCCAGCGTGGCGGCGCCGGGATCCGCAGGGCCGGTCGCTCGCGGTTCGCCGCGCGGCGCAGCAGCGGCGCTCAGTCTCAGGTGCAGGGTCGCTGGTCGCTGGCGGGGACGGTGTTCGGGGGAGAGCCAGATGCGGGCCAGGCCGCCGAGCGCCGCCGCACGCTCGCCGAGTTGCTGCTGGAGCGCTATGGGATCGTGACCCGCGAGCAGGTGCTGGCCGAGGGCGTCAAGGGTGGCTTCGCGATCCTCTACGACACCTTCGCCAAGCTCGAGACGCTCGGTATCTGCCGCCGCGGCTACTTCATCGAGGGTATGGGCGGCGCTCAGTTCGCCCTGCCCGGCGCCGTCGAGCGCCTGCGCGCAGCTCCCCTCAGCGAGTCCGAGCGCCCGGGCGCGCTGGTGCTGGCTGCCGCCGATCCCGCTCAGCCCTATGGTGCGGCCTTGTCATGGCCGCGTAGGGAGGGCCAGGAGCGCCGCCCCGCCCGTGTCGCCGGCGCCTACGTGGTCAGCGTCTCCGAGCAGCCGGTGCTCTACGTGGAGCGCGGGGGGCGCGGGCTGATCACGCTCCTGGAGTCTTCCCGGAAGACTCTGTCCCTCGGGCAGTCGGACGTATTCGCCGAGGCGCTCTCGGCGCTCGCCGACGCGGTCCGTGCGGGCCGTGTCGGAAAGCTCTCGCTCGAGCGGATCGACGGCGGGCCGGCCATCTCCTCGACGTTCGTCGGGGCGCTCGTGGAGCTTGGCTTCCAGACCGGCCCGCGCCGGCTCACGCTCAGCGCCTGACGGTCTGCTAGGCCGCTCCCAGCCTGGATTTTCCTGCTTTGCAGGGGCCTCTTGCAAGCTTGTCGCGCATTGTCTGTCGGACAGGCCAACGCGAGGGAGACACCGGTGGAACTATTGAAACTCTTGTGTAGTTTGATCGCTCGCAGGGGGCCGGTGTAGAGTTCGAGGGAATCCGTTAGGTTGGAATGGTGAGGATGGCTCAAACACAAAATGAGCTAGTTCCGCTGTACCGCAGGCTGCCGCACGGGCCAAGCGGAATGGGCAAGCAGGAGGTCCAGCGCAACCAGCGCAGCCGACTGTATGGGGCGATGATCGAGGCCATCGCCAAAACTGGCTATGAGCGCACGACGGTCGCGCACGTGATCACGTTGGCGGGGGTCTCTCGGCGCGCGTTCTACGAGATATTCACGAACAAGGAAGACTGCTTCCTGGGCACCTACGACATCGTCGTGGCGCAGTCGCGCAAGCGCGTCTTGGAGGCCTGGTCGACTGAGCACGGTTGGGAGAACCGCATGCACGCCTCGTGCGCGAGCCTGCTCGGTGGGATCGCGCGGTCGCCGAAGGGACCGCACCTCGTGCTGGTCGACTCTCTGGGCATCGGCCCGAGAGCCCGGGAACGGATGCAGCTCGCCGGGTTGGTCTTCGAGCGGGTCGTCTCGACGGCCTTCCAGATGGCACCGGAGGACGTGGTGTTCCCGCAGCTGACCTCCCGGGCGGTCGTCAGCGGCGTGCGTCATCTGATCTTCCTGCGGATGCTCGAACGCCGCCAGCGCGAGCTTGCGGGCATGGCCGACGAAGTGCTCGACTGGGTCGAGGCCTACAGGGTCCCGCCGGGCACGCGCCTTCGTACCCTCTCGCTCGCCAAGCCGCCGCATCTGCCACCCTCGCCAGCCGCCTTCCTGACTGGCGACGACAAGCGCGCGCGCCTGTTGGGCTCCGTCGTACACCTGACCCTCGACGAGGGCTACGCCGGGCTGACCGATCCGCAGATCGCTCAGTTCGCCGGCGTTTCCACCGAGGCATTCCACCGGCAGTTCGCCAACAAGGAGGAGTGCTTCCTGACCGTCCTCGACGAATTCGTCGAGGAAACGCTGGAGTGCGTACGACCAGCGACTCTGAACGCGGACTCCTGGGAGCAGGCCGTCTACCAGGGGATCGCCGCGTTCGTGACCCATCTAGTCGCCCATCAGGCGCTGCTGCGGATCGCCTTCATAGACCTGTTCGAAGTGGGTCCGGCGATGGTGGGACGAATGACCCGGTCGGTGGCGGACTTCACAGAGATGCTGACCGCCGCCGGACCACCGCCCGTGCGCGCCCCCGAGATCGCGTGCGAGGCGGTGACGGGCGCTGTGTGGGGAGTCATCTCGAGCCTCGTGGCCAACAACCGCCTGTCTCGACTGCCGTCGCTGGTGGATCACCTAGCCTTCATCGTGCTCGCTCCATACGTCGGCGCCAGGGCCGCCGTCGAGGCGGTAGCGGCCGGCAATCGCGCTCCGGTCGCCGCCTGACGCCGCGCGCGGCGGCCCGGCGCGGCGGTCCCCCTCAGGCGCCGCTGCCGGGCCGTCGCCCCTTTTGAAGGTCTGGCCGCTCTGCGAAGGTGGCGCGATGAGCCCCAGCGAGGTCAGGCGCCCCCGCCGGGTGGGCCACAAGGGCGCCGCTCACATCGAGCCTGGCAACACCCTTGAGAGCTTCGACGCGGCACTGGCTCACGGCGTCGACATGATCGAGTTCGACGTGCTCGCCGAGCATGCCGACGGAAGCGGGCGGCTGCTGATCGCCCACGACCACGAGGACATGCGCCGCCGCAGCCCCGTGACCTTCGAGCAGGCTCTCGAGCATCTCGCAGGCCCTCGGTTCGAGCGAATCGAGCTCGACGTCGACGTCAAGCTCCCCGGCTATGAGCTGCGAGTGCTGGACGCCCTGCGCAATGCAGGGATGATCGAGCGGACGCTGATCAGCGGCATGTTCCCCGCCGCGCTCGACAGGATCCGGGCGGCGGAGCCGAAGCTACGGCTGGGCTGGTCGGTGCCGCGCGTGCGGCGCGACTACACGACCGACATGCTGACGGCGATACCAGCCCTGGCGATCCTCACGGGCTACCGCGCGACCCTGCCTCGGCGCGCGAAGGCGGCGCTGTCGGAAGGACGCTTCGATGCGTTGATGGCTCACTGGCGGGTCGTCACCGGTGCGTTGGTGCGCGCCGTCCACGAGGGTGGCGGCGAGCTCTACGTGTGGACCGTCGACGACGCCCGCAGGATTGAGCGGCTCAGCGCTATGGGGGTCGACGCGATCATCACCAACGACCCCCGGCTGTTCAGCCGATGAGGCAACTGGCGGCGCTGAAGCCGGCCGGGTCGGCTCCTGCGAGGCTCTTGTGGCCGGCCGTCGTCGGCCGGCTCGTCGACTGCAGGATCGTCTTGCCACGCCGCCACTGGTAGTCAACGACGCCGCGTAGTGTCGATGCGGGCTTGCCCGCGCGGGGCACGAGCTGGAAGCTCCGTCCGCCCTGGCGCACGGAGCCGCCGGGGCCGACGAACACGAAAGCTGCCTTCTTGGCGCTCGATAGGTCGACCCACTTCTTGCCGGCTGCGTCCATGTACTGCAGGCGGAAGCTCATGTACATCTTGTCGTGGACCTGCTTGTCGCCTGGCATCGAGCCGCGGATACCGACGAAGTCGGGCTGGTCGACGGGGTTGCAGACGTCGATCGTCGCCCACAGTTCGCGAGAGCGCAGCAGCGCTTTCAGCAGCGGCGCTTCCTTGCTCGCTGCGGGCGCGACGGCGGCCGCCGAAGCGCCGGCCGGAAGCAGGCAGACGGCGGTGGCGGCGAGGAGCGCCAGAGGGCGCATCCGGGCGGGGGTGGCCATGATCGTGACGATAGCGGCGAGCCCCGTCAGGCTCCCCCGGTTGTGGTATCCCGTTCAACGTGGATACGCGCTCCGGGGACGTCGCCGATCTGCTGGGGCGGGTGCCCGTCTTCTCGACGCTGGAGCGAGCCGATCTGGAGCGCATCGCGGAGGTCTCGGTGCCGCGAACGTTCGAGCCAGGGCAGGCGGTGTTCCGCGAGGGCGACGCGAGCGACACCTGTTACGTCGTACGCGAGGGGCATGGCCGCGCGATCCGCACCCACGGCGACGGTCGCACGATCACCTTGGCGAGCTTCGGCCCGGGGGACTTCTTCGGGGAGCTTGCGATGTTCGAGGACGAGCTGCGCTCGGCGACGGTCGAGGCAATCGAGCGGATGAGCGTGATCGGGGTGCTCGGCCCCGACATGCGCCGCTTGATGAGCGAACACCCGCAGATCGCGATGCGCCTCGTGATCTCGCTGGGGAGGCGCCTGCGGGAGACCAACGAGCGGCTCTCCCGCCAGTCCTTCCAGACGGTTCAGAGCCGTGTGGCGGTCGTCCTCGGAAACCTCGTCGAGGAGGCGATCGCCGACGGGCGCGAGGGTGCGGACGTCCTGGTCACCGCGACCCAAGCCGACCTCGCGCAGCTGGCGGGCTCCTCGCGGGAGTCCGCCAGCCGCTTCCTGGCGGTGCTCGAGCGGGCCGGGGTGATCTCCCAGGGGCGCGGGCGCCTGGTGATCCACGATCCGGAGGCGCTCAAGCAGTATGTCTTCTAGGCCCTCACGCTCATCGGGGCGCCCCAGCAAACGCCAGGCCCGGGAGTTCTCTGCCGGTGGGGTGGTCGTGCGGGGCGATGAGGTCATCGTGATCGTGCCAACCCGCCGAGCTGCGGATGGCTCGCGTGTTCTGGCGCTGCCCAAGGGTCATGTCGATCCGGGGGAGACGCCAGTCGAGGCGGCCCGCCGTGAGGTCAGGGAGGAGACGGGAATCGTTGCCGAGGCCGTCAAGGAGCTCGGGCAGACTCGGTATTGGTATCGGCGTGACGGCAAGACGATCGGCAAGGAAGTCTCGTTCTTCCTGTTCAGGCACTTGGATGGCGACACCGCCGACCACGACGACGAGGTCGAGGAGGTCCGCTGGATCGCCCTGGCCGATGCCGAGCGGGAGCTGAGCCACGACGCCGAGCGGGAGATGGTCGCGCTGGCCATGGCCCATCTCGGCAAAGACCGATAGCCTGCGTCCCTGATGCAGGTCCTGAACTTCTACTCGACGATCTTCGCCGACGAGCTCAAGCGGGGACGCAAGACGGCGACGATCCGCCTCGGCGACAAGTCCAGCAAGTACCGCAAGAACCAGGCGGTATTGGTGACGATCGGCTTCCAGTACTCCCCCCGCGAGCGGATCTTCGAAGCGGTCATCGACAACGTCGAGGTGATGAAGCTGGCCGACCTCTCGCCCAGGGACATCAAGCACGACAACCCCGAGTTTCGCCGTCACGAGGAGCTGATCAAGTTCCTCGAACAGATCTACGACCGTTCCGTCTCTCCCGAAGACGTCGTCACCGTCGTGCGCTTCTCCCAGATCCTCGACACACCGTCGGGGATGACCGAGGCCATCAAGGGCTTCGGCGGCGCTCAGAACTAGAGCCGAGCCCAGGCGGCACTCTGCCTGCAAGAGTGCCAGCGCGCTTGGATATCGCCCCAGATCTTCTATATATTGAGTCGAACGTTGGCACTCTCCCCCCGAGAGTGCCAAAGAGGGCGGCTCGGCCTGCAGCTCTGGTCACGAGCCGACAGATGCATTTTCTAGATGGAGGTTTTCCGAATATGAAGCTCAAGCCCCTGGGCGATCGTCTGATCGTGCGGGCGATCGAGGAGGAGCAGACCACCGCGAGTGGCCTCGTGCTCCCCGACACCGCCAAGGAGAAGCCGCAGAAGGGCAAGGTCCTCGCCGCGGGCGATGGCCGGCTCGACGATGCGGGCAAGCGGATCCCGCTGGACGTCAAGGAGGGCGACGAGGTCCTCTACAGCAAGTACGGCGGTACCGAGATCAAGATCGATGGAGAGGACCTGCTCGTGCTTCGCGAGTCCGATGTCCTCGCCAAGGTCGCTTAAGGAGATCTGAGAACACATGGCTCACAAGGAGATCAAGTACAACGCCGAGGCGCGCTCAGCGCTCGAGGCAGGCGTCGACGCGGTCGCTAACGCGGTCAAGGTCACGCTCGGCCCCAAGGGCCGCTATGTCGTGCTCGACAAGAAGTTCGGCGCGCCGACGATCACCAACGACGGTGTCACCATCGCTCGTGAGATCGAGGTCGAGGACGTCTTCGAGAACCAGGGCGCCCAGCTTGTCCGCGAGGTCGCCACGGCGACCAACGACGTGGCCGGCGACGGCACTACGACGGCCACCGTCCTCGCCCAGGCGATCGTTCGCCAGGGTCTGAAGAACGTCGCCGCCGGGGCCAACCCGCTGGCGCTCAAGCGCGGCATCGAGAAAGCCGTCGACGAGGTCGTCAAGAACATCGCCTCGCAGTCCAAGGAGGTCTCCGGCAAGGACCAGATCGCCCGCGTGGCGACGATCTCTGCCGGCGACGAGGAGATCGGCGACGTCATCGCCGACGCGATCGAGAAGGTTGGCAAGGACGGCGTCGTCAACGTCGAGGAGGGCCAGACGTTCGGCATGGACCTCGAGTTCACCGAGGGCATGCAGTTCGACAAGGGCTACATCTCGCCCTACATGGTCACCGACCAGGACCGCATGGAGGCGACCCTGGAGGACCCCTACATCCTGATCGCCAACTCGAAGATCGGCTCGGTAAGGGACGTGCTCCCCGTGCTCGAGGCGGTCATCCAGTCGGGTAAGCCGATCCTGATCATCGCCGAGGACGTCGAGGGCGAGTCCCTCGCGACGCTCGTCGTGAACAAGCTCCGTGGCACCTTCACCGGGGTGGCCGTCAAGGCCCCCGGCTTCGGTGACCGTCGTAAGCGGATGCTGGAGGACATCGCCATCCTCACGGCGGGCGAGGTCATCACCGAGGACATGGGCCTCAAGCTGGAGAACACACAGATCTCCCAGCTCGGTCGCGCGCGTCGCGTGGTCGTGGCCAAGGACAACACCACGATCGTCGACGGTGCAGGTGACGCCGCCGCGATCAAGGGCCGGATCGGTCAGATCAAAGCCGAGATCGAGAACACCGACTCGGACTTCGACCGCGAGAAGCTCCAGGAGCGTCTGGCCAAGCTCTCCGGCGGTGTCGCCGTCGTCAAGGTCGGCGCGGCCACCGAGACGGAGATGAAGGAGAAGAAGGCGCGCGTCGAGGACGCGCTGCACGCCACCCGGGCCGCGGTCGAAGAGGGCATCGTGCCGGGTGGCGGCGTGGCTTATCTGCGCGCGCTCGTGTCGCTCGACAGCCTGCAAGTCGGGCCCGGCGAGGAGCTGGGCGTCGACATTGTCCGCCGCGCGCTCGAGGAGCCGGCGCGGCAGATCGCCAGGAACGGCGGCTGGGAGCCCAGCATCGTGGTGGGCAAGGTGCGCGAAGGAAGCGGCGCGTTCGGCTTCAACGCGGCCACCGGCGTCTACGAAGACCTGATCGCCGCGGGCGTCATCGACCCCACCAAGGTGGCGCGGTTCGCCCTGCAGAACGCCGCCTCGGTCGCCTCGCTGATGCTGACCACGGAAGTCGTCGTGACCGCCGCCGAAGAGTGAAGCGCGCATTTCAGGACCCTTTGCCGCTCGAAGGGTCCTGAATTGAGACCGCCCCTCTTCGGAGCTCTCCTCTGAAGAGCCGGAGGCACGGCCGCTGCAATACCCCCGGGGACTGACCTTCCTTGGGGGAACCAATGCACGAAGAACGCTTGCTGCCTATCGGCTCGGCCGATCCGCTTCGACTCATCGATCCACGCTTCGAGCCGCACGACCCACTCTTCGATCCCGACGAGCCTGAGCTGCCGCGACGCAGACTCAAACGCGGCAAGGCGGCGCTGGCGGCCATCATCGCCACGCTGGGCTGTACCGCGCAGCCGCTCTCGCTGCACGCCACCGACTCGGTCCTGGTCCGGCTCGCGCCCGGCGCCGCTCCGCCTTCGCGAGGAGAGGCCACGGACGCCGAGCCGTCCATCATCGCGCTCGGGGCAACATCGGAAGAGAGCAGCGCGCTGCTCCGCGTGCCGCTCGAGCCGGGAGCGAGCGCAGCGGAGACGGCAGAGGCCCTGGCGCGCCAGCCCGGAGTCTCTTTCGCCGAGCCGGTCTACCTCTATCAACCTGCCAAGATCCCCGACGACGCGCGCTTCAAGGAGCAGTGGGGCTTGAGCAAGATCGCAGCGCCTGCCGTCTGGAATCGCAGCACGGGCGCGGCCTCCACAATCGTCGCGGT